>JBEKEZ010000022.1:0-91728 GCA_050013575.1 Terriglobia bacterium
AATCACCATAGCCTCAGCGCAGCGGCTTAGTACAAACGCTTCTATCGGGAATGCTCGGGCGATCAGAATCCGTTTGCACCTCGGCTTTCTCGCCGCCCGAGCACTCCCGATAGAAACCTGTGGTTTCTCGGCTCACAAAAAAACTGTTGCACGGGGAAAAGCGCGCCGGGGGCCCCGGCAGTTCAGTGCCCAAAATGACAGGTGCAGACGCAGAGCTGAAATTATCCGCGAAATCATTTTCGCTGTTTGAGCGCTTGTAGTACGCTTTCAGCCTATGGGATTTATCTGCATTCACGGACATTTTTACCAGCCGCCTCGCGAAAACCCGTGGCTCGAGGCGGTGGAGCTTCAGGAATCGGCGCATCCTTATCACGACTGGAACCAGCGCATCAACGCCGAATGTTACGCGCCCAACGCCGCCTCGCGGATCCTCGACGACCAGAAGCGAATTCTCAGGATTGTGAACAACTACACCAAGATCAGCTTCAATTTTGGCCCCACATTGCTCTCGTGGCTGGAAGAGAACGATCCGAGTGTTTATCGCGCCATTCTCGACGCCGATCAAGAAAGCCGCAAGACTTTTTCCGGCCATGGTTCGGCGCTCGCGCAGCCTTATAACCACATGATTATGCCTCTGGCGAACGAGCGCGACAAACATACGCAGGCGTTCTGGGGCCTTCGTGACTTCGAGCACCGTTTCGGGCGTCAGCCTGAAGGGATGTGGCTTCCGGAAACGGCCGTAGACCTTCCGACGTTGGAAGCCCTCGCCCAGTTCGGGATCAAATTCACAGTACTCGCACCGAGTCAGGCGAGCCGCATCCGCAAAATCGGAGGGCGCAGTTGGAAAGACGTCAGCAACGGGCGCATCGACCCCACCATGGTCTACCGATTGCGGCTGCATTCGGGCCGAAGTATTCACCTGTTCTTCTATGACGGCCCCATCGCCAAGGCTGTCGCTTTCGAGGGCCTGCTGGACGACGGCGAACGGTTCGCCAAGAGGCTGGTCGGCGCGTTCTCCGAGGAGACGCGACCTTGGCCGGAGCTGGTGAACATTGCTACGGACGGCGAAACCTACGGCCATCATCACCGGTACGGCGAGATGGCCCTCACCTACGCCCTGAATTATATCGAGTCGCAGCAGCTTGCCGAGCTTATCAATTACGGCCTGTATCTCGAGCGTCATCCCCCGACCCATGTGGTCGAGATATTTGAAAACACCTCGTGGAGCTGCGCCCACGGCGTCGGACGTTGGCGAAGCAACTGCGGCTGCTCGACCGGCCGCCATGCGGGCTGGAACCAGGAATGGCGCGCCCCCCTGCGCTCGGCGCTCGACTGGCTTCGCGACACCCTGGCGCCGCTTTTCGAAGAGAGAGGCAAGACCGTGCTGAAGGATCCTTGGACGGCCCGGGACGACTATATCGATGTCGTTCTGGATCGCTCAGAAGAGAGCCGTGCCAAGTTTCTCGCCAAGCATGCCCACCATGAGCTGAATGAGCCGGAGCGAGTGACGGTCTGGAAGCTGATGGAGCTCCAGCGGCACGCGATGCTGATGTACACCAGTTGCGGGTGGTTCTTCGATGACATCTCCGGGATTGAAACCGTCCAGGTGATTCAATACGCCGGCCGCGCCGTGCAGTTGGCCGACGAGCTTTTTGGGGACCACCGGGAAAATCTCTTCCTCGAAAAGTTGGGCGCCGCGAAAAGCAATGTGCCTGAATATCGGGACGGCGGCGAGATCTACCGGAAATTCGTGAAGCCTGCTTTCGTGGACCTCCGCAAGGTGAGCGTCCATTACGGCATCCGATCCCTGTTCGAGCGGTACGATACCGATACGCAAATCTATCAGTACCGGGTGGAGCGCCAAGCGGGTTCGGTCGAGAAGCGAGGAGACAAGCAAGAACAGAAGCTGGCCATCGGCCGTGCGAGAATCACTTCAAGGATTACGGAGGAGTCACAAGTTCTGGGTGTGGCCGCCTTCGATCGTGGCGACTATAACCCGGTCGCTGGCGTTCTAAAATCCAGCGATGCGTATGAGGCGCTCGCTCCGGCACTGAACGAAGCCTTTTCCCAAGGCCGCTTGGAGGACGTGGCCAACCTTCTGGGCCAAAACTTTGAAGGCGATACGTATTCGTTGACCGTGCTCTTCAAGGATGAGCAACAAAGGATCGTCAACCGCATCCTTGAAACGGAGTGGCAGGATGCCGAGGCGGCATTCGAAAGACTCCACCCTCAATTGATGTCCATGCTGAGGATCCTGGCCAAGATCGGGACCCCGGTGAAGATTCCGCGCGCTTACTCGGCTGTCGCGGAGTACACTCTGAACGCCCGGCTCCGGCGGGCGCTGGAGGCCGAGGAGTTCGACATCGAGGGAATCCGAAGTCTCCTCGCCGATGCTGCGTCCATCAAGGCGTCACTGGACGCGACGACTCTCGAATATGTGTTCCGCCTGCGGCTCGAACGAATGGCCGAGCACTTTCAGGCCAATTATTCAAACCTCGAGCTTCTCAAGCGCCTCGCCACCACGGTGGATCTCGCCTGCTCACTACCTTTCCAGTTGAACTTTTGGAGGATCCAAAACACCTGCTACCAGATTCTACAGGGCCCGCACCAGGACTTCCATCAAAAGGCGCAGCAGGGAGACACGGAAGCTAAACTGTGGGTCGATCATTTTGCCGCCTTGGCCAGAAAGCTTTTCTTGCACGTCGCATAGAGCACGCCGATGCCTGCAAGGCATTTCAAAGCCTCCCTTTAACCGGCTTAAGTTGTTAGCCGTAAAATGTCTCAGATGAGCCTTGAAACCAATTTCAGCTTGCGGTTACTCGTGGCCACGTCGGGCGCGCCAATTGACGTAGGGGCACCCTTTGTGGGTGCCCTGCGATGGGCAGGCACAAGGCCGCCCCTAAAGTGCCCTCGTGCGAAACACGGTTGACTTTGCCTTGAGGTTTGGGATATAAATAATACGATCCGACCGGAGGAGTGGCTTTGATGAGAATCCTGCGCGGGCTGATCCTGTGCTCGATAGTTGTCGCGTTGCCGCTGCCGGCGCTTCCTGATTCCCTTCCAATCGACGCCTTTGATCCGAGCAGCGGTGCTCTGAAGCTGCGTCAACCCAGCGTGCCGGTCGATCCGCAGGTGCTAGTCCGTCGAAATGGCCGGGGAGTGCCTGGTGCTGCAGTACCATTTGAGGGATCCGATTTCACGTTCCTCGTGCCAACCGGGACCGGGATTTTTGCCTTCTTCAACGAAAACGATCAGGCATTTCGATCCCTGACCTTTACGATTTTCCCTGGTGGCCCAGGCCCTTCTGGCGACCTACTGTTCACATGCAAGGCGACCTCAGACCTTAAAGCATTGCCATTCTCGAATTGCCATTTCAGCCAGTTCGGAAGTCTTGATACCCCTACGGTCGTTCGGTTCCAGGGCGGGGAAGGTCTGCCGTCGATGAGTTTCTTCACTGTTTACCTGACCGGATTCGCGCCCCACACTGAGGTCTCAGTCGAGTCGACATTTCTGCCGATTCCCGAACCTGGAACGCTCCTGCTGTGTTTTCCCGGACTGGCTGCTCTCATCGCGTGGCGAAGAAGATAAAAGCGCACGGGCAGAATCGGCGCGCGGCTGGTGGCGGGAAACTGGTTTCAGGCGAGAGCGTGACTCGTCCCGCGAGACGTTCGGTTAACCCCCCGAAAACCTTAGTAGAGATGAAGTTAACGGGACTCGGAGCCAAACTGCTGGATCAGCTTTTCAAACTCCGGATTCACTCGAAGACTCGCGAGTTCAGGATCGTTTCTTGCTTCCGCAGGGGCATAGCCCCTCTGGAATGCTTCCCGCAGGGCTTTCAGTGCTGCGTTTGAGTCGCCGGCGAGCGTCTGCACTACCGCCTCAATATAAACCAAGTCCACTGTCGAGCGGTCGTAGTAGCGTGCGCGGCGGATGTATTGCAGTCCCTTTTGCGCATCCCCTTGCTTAGCGTAATAAAGCGCCAAGCTGCCCATCACCCGGGAGTTTCTTGGGTTCACCTGGAGCTCTTTGTAACAAAGTTCGATCGCCTGGGCATAAGCCGAGAGAGCTTTTTCCTTGCGCCCTGACCAGCGATAGGCGTCCGCCAAGTTGCCCACATCGACTTGTTCGTTGGGGCTTAGCTCTACCGCGTGTTCAAACATCGGCACGGCTTCATCGTATCGCTTCAGAAAGAAGTAGGCGGTTCCCAGGTTGGAGTACGTTTCGTCATCCGGCTGAAGCGCCAGCGCCTTTTGTAGGACAGGGAGGGAGTCCTGCCATCGCGCTTCCTTAAGGTATACGGCCCCGAGATCCTGATAGCCTAACGCGTTGTCGGGTTCAATTTCCGTGATGCGGAGATATGTCTCCAGCGCCTTGGCGTTATCGCCCAGGTCGAGGTAAGCGTCACCCAGCATCTGGTAGTTGCCCAAATAGTACGGGCTGAGTTGAATGGCTCGCTGATACGCCTGTATCGCCTCTGGTTTTTGGCCGTCGGCCAGATAAGCGCTGCCCAAGCGGCGATATCCTTCATCGGAGTTTGGCTCCAGCTTGAGCCCTTGCCTCAACTCATCAATCGCCTTCTCGATTTCGCCCATCGAATATTGGACACTACCCAAGGCGAGATGGGCTTCGGCGAGATTGCGGTTTAGGCGGACTGCTTCCTGGGCGGAATGCAGAGCTTTCTCATTCCAGAAGTTTTCCTTCTTCTGCCCATACATTTCCAAACTCGCATCAGCCAATCCGGCATAGGCAAGGGCGAAATTCGGGTCAATGTTCAGTGCGGCCTGGTAGGAGTTGATTGCCGAGGCAATGTCCTTGGCATCTTTATAGCTGCGGAGGGCGTCCCGGCCTTTCAAATAGAGGTCGTAGGCCTCGGTGTTTTCCGTCGGATGCACGATGTTACGCGTCAGTTGTTCGGGACTGGACTGCAAACCTAGGCCCGCAACCAGTCCGGCGAAAACGCGATCTTGCAGCGCGAGCAGGTCCTGGCGGTGGGATGAGTACTCCTGGGTCCACAGCTTTCGATTGTTGGAGAGGTCTTGGATGCTCACCACAACTTGAATCTTGTCCCCGAATTGTTGCGTCATTCCGGCCACGACTAAATTGACTCCCAGATCGCGGCCCACTCTTTCCAACGGTTTCTCGGGGCTCTGTTTACCCCCCGTTTCAGCACTTACCACGTGGACGTCCTTGACTTGAAAGAGCCGTGCGGTGAGCGCCTCGGTGAGCCCTTCGGTCATGTAGTGAAGCGATGCCTGGTCGCCCAGCGCGCGGAAGGGGAGGACGGTCAAATACTTTCCTTGCGCCAGAGCTGGGATGCCGAGCGCCTCCGCTCGCTTTTCCGAAAAGCGCGGGATTCTGAAGAGTCCTGCGGAATAGGCGCCCACCACCAGAATCCCTGCCAGCAGCGCCGCCCACGCACCCAGTCGAACTGATCGAGCGGGCCGCGGAACAGTAGTAATCTGGCTGGATTCTCGCGGCACGACCGTCGCTTCGAGGGTCGGCGTGTCGGCTTCCTCCTCGATGGTGACCGTTGAGCGCGTGAGCTCCCGGACGATCAGCGAGGGGATCTCCTCCTGCCGCTCTTTGACCATCTCCACAAAGCGATAGCCTTGCCGGGGGACGGTTTCGATGTAAGGATGCTCAGGCCCGAGGGCTTTCCTCAATGCTGAAACGCTCTGGGTAAGGTTGTTCTCCTCCACCACCGTATCGGGCCACACGGCGCTCATCAGTTCGTCCTTGCCCACGAGGTGGCCACTGTTTTCAACCAGCACTTGGAGGGTCTCCAGCGCTTTGGGGGTGAGGGGCAATGGCGCACCCTCCCTGAATAGCACGTGTTCGGAGCTGTCCAGGCGAAAGGGACCGAACTCATACAGGTGCTTGACCGACTTCGACTTAGCGGGCTTCACTGTCATTTCAGAAATAATTCACCCGTCTCTAATTATTTCCTGCCCAGCCAGAGATTAAATGGCGGACGATAACATCGGGCAAGAGCACTATGACTGGCAGGGCAAAGATGATTGTAATGCTGGGCATCGCTCCAATGCAATGGGCTTATCAATTTCTTTGGGCGGCGCTGCCCAGTGTCGGTGCTCGGTTTTTTCAAAGGGGAGGCTTTATGAAAGCAGCAAAGCAACGGAAAACGCGGATCACCATAGAAACCCAGCGCGTCTGGGTTCTGGAGAAGCCCAGGTCCCCTCAGGTCTGGTGTCCATCGTGTGGCAAGCTTGTATCTTCCGTCACCCCGGATGAGGTGGCAGCCCTGGCCACCGGCGCCGCGGGGCCGCATTGTCCGATCAAGATCGATAAGCTCCACTTTATCGGAACCTCTGACGGCCTCATGGTTGTCTGCGGTGATTCCCTGCTGATGCAGGGGGCTGCATCTTGAGAAAGCCGTTCCTTACGTTATCTCATCTTTTTATGGATTTTCTTTCACCCCGCCGGCCCCTGTACAACTGAAGAAAGCGCCAGGCCAGAGGCTTGGAAATTAGAAGATAGAGGGCACTTTCTCGTCCTGCTGGGTTCTTGCTAGTTTCTTCAAGGGCTTCGAAAACTTCAAGCCGGTCAAATAGAACTGGTCCATCTGCGTCGCCCACCGGGCAGTCGCATGGACGCTTTGCACGTGCGGGGGAGCCTCCTTCCTAGGTGGAAAAGGCCCGAAAGGTAGATACAGTGAGATGGGATGGGAACGAGACAACTGTCGTTTCGTCGCCACCAACGCCCCGTGGGAACTGACGTTCCAAGCTGTCGTGAACTCCACGAACGATTCTTCCCGTTCATCGAGTCCGCGTATGAAAACAGGGATGCCCAGGGGCAGACGTTCTGCTCGCCGCCGTTCACTGCCTTTCTCGGGGGTTCCACTAACACGCGCGATCCCCACGCTTCTAGCTTTGCCCACACGTTTCTTAGCCATCTTAAGAAACCCCGCCACGCTGAAGCCCAAGTGGGGCACGCTGAAGTCAGATGCGAAGGCGATGCATCTGGTAGCCCCTAGAGCCTGATAGGACAGATTGTACAGTAATTACGTCCTGCGTCAAATTACAGGTCTTCAGGGGGCAATCGTATTTCCCGAGGCAGGTGGGCCTTGTTGCTCGATCGCGAAATAGCCGGCCTTGGCACGCACCTCCACGCCCTTGCGCAGCGCGATCACGCGGATGCTGCGGTAAGTGCCGTCCATTTTGTCGTTCATGGGCGTATATCCGATGTTGTACTGTTCGGCGAGTTCCCGCCCGATGGCTTCCATCGAATCGGCCAGTTTCTCCAGGCGCTCCGCCGTGTAGATGCCCGTCGAGGCGCCCAGACCCTTGTTTTGCGACGTCTCACCGATCTGGCCGTGCGACAAATATCCGGTTCCGAGATCGGTGCCCGGGCCATTCTCGCGCGGAAAGAGTGCGGCCCCGCCCGTGGCGTCGGCCATTTCTTTTAAGATCACGTCGCCCGGATTCTCGTACCCGAACCCCGTGTTGTCCAGGGTGTAGACGACCGTCTCCGCCTTGTGGGCCATGGAGAGCGCTTCTTCCAGCGTGTGCTGGCTTTGAGCGTCCAGGCCGTTGCTCACCACCACCAGCACGCGGCGCGACTCCGAAGGCGGGCCCAAGTTGAGCATCTTCTCTTTGCACGCCGTATAGATGGCGTCGTAAAGAGCTTTTCCGCCTCCCGCCTTCATGTCCATGATTTTATCGTTGAGCGCCTCGGGATCATTGGTGAAATCCTGGAGGATGGAACTGGTGGCGTCAAAGGTCTGAAGAAAGATCTGGTTCTTGCTGCTGCGCCCCTGAAGCATCTGGAAAATGAATTCCTGGGCCGCATCTTTCTCGAATTGCAGGTGGCGGCGTGCGCTGTTGCTGGTGTCGAGAATCAACCCGATGCGCAGCGGCGGGCGCGAGCCGTAGAAGAAATACTTGATTGCTTGCTGCCGGCCGTCCTCAAAAACTTGGAACTCGTCCTTGGTCATGTCGATGACCGGCACGCCGTTCTTGCCGATCACCGAGACCGGCACGTTCACCACGTTCACCCGCACCTTAATGTTGTTGTTGGAAGGAGGCGGCGGATTCCCGTCCGGCTGCGCCGGCGTCTGCCCGGAAGTTGGCGCGGGCGCCGAAGCCTGAGCTGGCGCTGCGGGCTTCTGGTCCGGCTGCTGCGCCGCGTACGCAAAATTCCAGAAGAGCGCGCCGGCAAGAAGGGCGGCGAGGGAAAGTGTCCGGCCGAGTGCGCGGATCTGCTTCGCCGCCCTCGGCGCAAGCCGCCGACAACGGCGGCCGCGGCAACGCCCCACGGATATTCTGGCTGGAAATCGAAAAGACACCGTCCGCCTCACCTCGAATCAAAGCGTCCGCGAAGGTATTAAGCACGCCCTTCACCTACTACTTTACTCCATCCGTACCGCGGAAGGAAAGCGCCCGCCCGAGGCGTGACCCGCCCGCTTCTCGTTGTTGGATAGCTTAATGTACGCGTGAGGCAGAAATGATAGGATTTCGCCTCCAGATTTGCGCCCGAAAAAGGGCTTTGCGCCAGCTCGAGGCAGCGCGCGGCGACGGTGTTTTACTGCGCGCGCGCGACATATATTTTAGCTGTGGCACAGGCACTCTTGCCTGTGCGGGTTCGACAGAATTCATTAGAGTTCGGCACAGGCAAGAGTGCCTGTGCCACGCCACGGTAGGGTGGACGCCGTTTGCGTTCAGCTTTTCAGGGTGTATATTTGTAGCCAACGAACGATTTCCAAAGTGGGGATCCCGGATAAGGTTGCCGCCGCATCGTGGGGCGGAGGTGGGCCCGGTGGCACCTTTACAATTATCGCGTCGTGATTTCCTTGGCACCGCACTCGCGGGGGCCGCATGTCTGGGCGCGGCAGCGCCGGAGATAGCGCCCGTCGTCAGTGTGGTGAAAATCAAAAACGACAATATTCAGGCCGCCGTGGAGCAGGCCATGGATCTGCTCGGCGGCATCGAGAGCGTGACCAAGGGCAAAGAGCGGATCATGCTCAAGCCGAACCTGGTGTCTCCGCTTCCGCAAGCAACCACAAAGCGTGAGGTCATCGCAACCCTGGCGAAGCTGATGCAAGCCGCTCACAAAGAGGTCAGCATCGGCGAAGGTTCGGCGGCGGCGGAGGGATTCAATGTCAAAGGGGCGGAAGTGTTTCGCACCCGGAACCGCGACATCCTGAGTCGCATGCAAAGTTACGTCTTCGATCAGCTCGGTTACTCCGAACTGGGCAAGGCGCTGCGGATTCCGCTGGTGAACCTCCATTCCGGCGAGATGGCCAGGGTCAGGGTGCCCAACGGCTTCGTCTTCGACGAGGTGACGATCCACCGCTCGCTGACCGAAATCGATCTGCTTTGCTCCGTGCCCATTATGAAGACTCACACGCTCGCGCAGGTGACGCTCGGGATGAAGAATCTGGTGGGCGTGTTCCCCGGCACGGTGTACTGCTCGGTGCGCGGCTGCATGCATGACTTCGCGTCGAAGGTCGAGCCTTCGGGCACCGCCGCGCCCGTTGTGGACATGGTGCGGGCCAACAAGTTGGGCCTCGTGGTGGTCGACGCCTCCACCGCAATGGAGGGCGAGGGGCCCTCCTCCGGCACGCCGGTGAATATGGGACTGATCATTGCGGGCACGAACCCGCTGGCGACGGATATGGTCAGCGCCAGCCTGATGGGCTTCGAGCCGCAAGAAATCCCGACGTTCATGTGGGCCAACCGGGCGGGCATGAAGCCGGCCCGGCTGGACGAAATTGAAGTGCGCGGGGAAAAGCCGGATCAAGTACGGCGGAAGTTCGTGAGACCGCAAATCCGCTCGTGGCCGAGCATCCGCGACTATTGGGGAGTGAAACAGATTTACTAGGCTAGGTGGTGGCCACGGTCAATCAGTTTGTGATTGACCGTGCGTTCTTCCGGCAACCAAAAGCCCACGGCCAATTGAAAAGCAAATTGAGCGTGGCTACACGGCTTTCCCGCCCGCCCACCGAACTGTGGCTAACCTATCTCCCAGGGCGGAGTGCGGCGGCTTGTCAGATCTCTGCTGCCGTGGACGACGGTGAGGATTTCGATGCGTTCGCCCAGTATTCGGTACATGATCCGGTAGTTTCGATACAGCAACTCTCGGATGTTCTCATCCTGAGCTTCAGGAACTACTCTTCCCAGTCTAGGGAATTGCAGCAGTCTTTCGACGGAAAGAATCACCTGTTCAACGAGATCGGCGGCGTAATGCTCGGAGTCTCGCGCGATATAGTCGCGAATCGAGCGAAGATCCTCGATGGAGGGATCAGTCCAGATCAGCTTCATTGGGAAAGGAACTGCTTCTTTACTTCGTCGTGAGCCACGACGCGGCCCTGCTCCGCCGCCTGGATTCCCTTCTCAATTTTTTTCCGCACGTACATCTGATAAATGATATCGTCCCAGGAAGTCTCCTCGGGCAGGCCGTCGATCAACTTCAGAGCTTCTTCTTTTACTGCGCCCACGTCGCTTCCTCCTTGGTTTCTTCGCGAAAGTCTCTTCTAGAATCTATCACAAAAATCGTCGCGCTTCTTCCCGCGACGAATGTTCAGGTGGTAGGAGCGCGTAACCACGGTCAATCGGTTTGTGATTGACCATGCGTTCTTCGGGCAACCAAAAGCTAGGGAGTTTGTTCGTTTTTCTTCATTGTTCATTTATAATGAACAGCGCCTGATAGTGAACGCGGAAATTTAGGTAGACTCAACTTCTCCCCCAACAGCCCGCTGTTATTCCCCCTTGCCCGCGTCGCGCCACGACGTGTAGTGCACACTTGTAGTTCAAGTCTGCGACTTTTCGTTCTTGGCCGGTGGCACAGCCCCACCAAGTGGGGCCCCCTCTCCTGGCTGTGTCGCCTGGAAAATACAACGCACAGGCAAGAGTGCCTGTGCTACAAGAAGGGGACTGTACGTGCAGAACTGGCGGAAGGATTCGAGTTTTTGAAGGGGACCCACAAGCGGACTTAATTTGTAACAGAAATGTTCTTGCGAATTAACTAAGTCTATGGTATAAAACGTATTGTACGAACCCAAGAAGCGGATATGATAGAGGACATTAAAGCGGTCGTGGATCAAGGGGAAACGGTTTCCATGATGGAGCCTATGCTCATCGGGGAAACCTCGCGCCATCGGCCTGTCCTGGTCGATCTCGCGTTAGAACTGGCGCAGAAGTCGGCCGGGTTTCGGAGGAGTCTGCCCGAAAGCATGCTGAACTCGCTCGCCAGCCTGGTGCGGGCAATGAACTGCTACTACAGCAATCTGATCGAAGGGCACGACACGCATCCCGTCGATATCGAACGAGCGCTGAACGACGACTACAGCAAAGATGCCGGGGCGCGAGATCTGCAATTGGAAGCGAGGGCGCATATCACCGTGCAGAAATGGATCGATGAGGGCGGCTTGCGAGGACGTGCGGCAAGCGGTGA
The DNA here is from genome assembly GCA_050013575.1 of Terriglobia bacterium. GTDB lineage: Bacteria > Acidobacteriota > Terriglobia > UBA7540 > UBA7540 > DASYXZ01. Next base: position 11,410 of record JBEKEZ010000022.1, read on the forward strand.
TGGAATCCTTGAAATCCATGCGCGGTTCTGCAAGCTGTTGCCGGAGGACTTGCTGTGGGTGGAAGACCCGGAGACGAAGGAGCGCGTACGGGTCATTCCCGGCGAGTTGCGCGGGCGGGAGGTCAAGGTCGGTGGTCATGTCCCGGTTAGCCCCGGCGCCCTGCCGCGGTTTCTGAAGCGGTTCGAGGAGGTTTACGGGCATTTCAGCAAGACAGAATCGATACTGTCTGCTGCGCCGGCACATCACCGGCTCGTGTGGATTCACCCGTTTCTAGATGGCAACGGGCGTGTGGCGCGTCTGATATCGCACGCGATGCTGCTGGAGACGCTGGATACCGGGGCTGTGTGGTCAGTGGCGCGCGGCCTGGCACGCAACGTGGATGCGTATAAGGGACATCTTGCGGCCTGTGACCAGACCCGTCGCAACGATCTTGATGGCCGTGGGCACCTCAGCGAGGAAGCGCTTGGGGCGTTCGCGGACTTCTTTCTGAGAGTGTGCATCGATCAGGTGAACTTCATGGAAGGCTTGATGCAACCGGACCGTCTGCGTACGCGCATCCTGGTGTGGGCGGAAGAAGAAATCAGACTCAACCACCTGCCGCCAAGATCAGGGAGCGTGCTGGAAGCTGTTCTGTACCGGGGAGAACTGCCTCGTGGCGAGGTAGCCGGAATTGTGGGCACGGGGGAGCGTCATGCGCGACGGATTGTTTCGGCGTTGGTGAAGCATGGTGTGTTGGTCTCTGAGAGCTCGCGGGCTCCGCTGCGCCTCGTCTTTCCGGCTGCGCTGGCCTCCCGATGGATGCCGGGGCTGTTTCCCGAAAGGCCGGCGCTGTCGCCCGGAGGGCCCTGAGCTTTGTGGATGGCGGAGAAAGTTATGTCTTCGACCGGTAGGCGGTGGTGTTCTGGGGACAGGACGGAGAGACGCAGGTGCGTTGTCAAGTAAGCCGCGGAGTTCAAGACCAAGTCGGCGCTCTACCCGCTTCTGGCCGGTAGCACAGCCCCACCAAGTGGGGCCCCCTCTCCTGGCTGTGCACAAGAAAAACAAAAGCACACAGGCAAGAGTGCCTGTGCCACTTCGCGCTGTCATTCCGTCTTGCCCGTGTCGCGCCACGACGTGTAGCGCACACTGGGAGTTCGAGTCTGCGGCTTTTCGAAACATGAAGGAGCCGCGGAGTTCGAGAGCAACTCTGCGCTGCCCCGCTGGAGGGCCCTAAAGCGGACGTTCATTGGTCAATTAATATGGTTATGGCCCATAAAAGAAGGTCGAACAGGGCCTTTTATGGTGCACCATGAAAAAAGATATTGATCTATCTTCGTCTATAGTTTAGCATGGGCGTACTGGGGCTGTGCACTTTCAAAATGTGGTTGGACCTGGTCAAGGGAGTGTGATCCTACAGACGTGAAGAAACCGAAACCGGAAAAATGGTATTCTGCTAAGGAAGCCGCTCCTTTTCTTCGAGTCAATCCAGAGACTGTCAAGAAGTACTGTAAGAACGGCGACTTCCGTGGCAAGCGGGTCGGACCAAAAAATGAGTGGTTCGTGAAGGGGACGCAAATTCTGCGGAAGCAACGCGAGTGGGCGCTGGAGACAATCGACGGATGACGCTGTGTTGTGCGGCTTGGGGCGCAATCGCATTTCAAGTCCCGATGAGCTCGGGCAGTTAGTGGGTAACCTGGACGCTCAAACAAAGAAGTCTTGATTCAAGTTAGCAGTGAGCGGAGATGTTGACCTTCAAAGATTGTATTGGATTGACAAACGACGAGAAGCTCGATTAACGTACTGCCCAGAGTTTGGGTTACCATAATCATCGGCGGGGGGAACCGCGCGCCATAACGTACACCAGAGGGAGTAGGTGCACGCTCGGAAGGGGTGACTCCAAGACAGGAGGTGAAAAATGAGAAAAGAAAATTGGTTCGGTGAGGTAGCCAAGTCGCTCGGTGATGGAATGTTCGCAGACAGGGTTATTCTGGCTCTTGCTAAGGGGAAGCGAAACGGCTGCGCCATTCCCGGGGAAGACAGGCAGCTTTTCAAAAGGGCCGCTGATTTTCTTAATGATGCCATTACGGGGTATCAATGGATGGACCAACCGTCCTTTAGCAGTTCGTCTACGAATCATGCGAATCTCTTTGGACAGGCCGTACGGGCGCTTTCAATCTCTTCTGTTCCCGTTAATTTCATGAAGTATCTTGAGGAACTCAAAGACATTTGCCAGCACCTTGAGGCGGGTGAGCGCGTGAGTGAAGCTGAGATTCACGAGCTAAAGGAATTCTTCCTGAACCACTCGACGGCGGAGATGCAACACACAGATCGGCTCTTCGCCACACCTAAACAAAGGAGTGGGTGGGCGTGGGCAGCATAGGCCGTGTTGCACAAAATAAGATAGGTGCAGCCAAAGAACGGTGTCTCGCTCTAAAGAGTGAGCTCAGAAAGCTGGAGAATAAACAGTACGCCTCGCCGAGAGCGGCGGATATCCTTCGAAAATTCATTGGAGCTGCCACCGAGTCTCTTCTTCGGTTCTTCGACGAGGAGTCAGGCAATCCTGACCTTGAGTTGCTGGAACCACGTGCGCTAGAGCTTCGTATCCATCGCCGCTGCAGTCTAGTACCATTCCTCTTTGAGTACCTCGGATTACTTGAACGGGCCGAAATCAATGAAACCAACGCAGAAGTGGCCTTGGCTCTCCGTAGGTTTGTGAGGCAAGTCTTGCCGAATTCAGAGGTGCTCCTGCGCGCTGCGACACATCTCAACTACTCGATCACTGAGGTCGCGAAAGATATAAAGGAATTGTTTTCACAAACGCCCTTTCCCGACCTGGCCAACGTCCTGCCTGAAGCCTTTTACGTCATAACCGTTCCCCCCGTAGAAGCCAACGAGGTTTTGTTAAACGCCATGCTCACTCACGAAGCCGGACACGGAATCTACGAGCAGGGAAATCTTGCAGACAAAATTCTCTCGAGCGTGGAGATACCTCACGAGCTTATCAAGGATTGGGCCGCGAAGATTACTTCGCAACAGGAGGCGGAAAAAGACGAAAAGACAAAAACACTGAAGATTCCTTTCCAAGAGTTCGAGCTTAGGGAGCTTATGACGAAAGACGTAACCGGCACCGTCACCAGTTGGGTGGCCGAGTTATCCTGTGACGCCCTCGCGATGAGAATCTTAGGGCCTGCGTATTTTTTTGCATTCGTTCGATTCTTTTCCACGGTTGCGATGCTCGACGGTGCGTCAAGTTCGCATCCGCCACCGAGACTTCGGCTCCGGCTAATGTTCCGATACCTTCAGAAAGCTTTCAACTTCGCGAAATTACAACCGATCAACGATTTCATGTCCGAGTGGGGAAGCATCGTGGAGACGGAAATTAGCCCAGGCGGGATCTTGGTGTCCCAGCTCGCCTTAAACGCGATTTCGGAGAAAGTTATCAGTGCGATCTTCGAAGCGGCTGACGCGGCGATTCCAGCAGAGCTTCATTACACCGACAAAGACTTTGTAGAGGATGTAGAAGAGGTTTCTCCGGTGCTTGTTGAAAACGTACCAGCGGTGGAATTAATCCGACAATCGCCTGGCAGCCTTCCCCACCCCAGCTTTGCAAGTATATTAAACTCTGGCTGGTATATCCTACTCGCTCGGTTTAACGACTTTCAGAGGAACCTACCGGAAAACATCGGCAACGACGAGCTTGCGAGCAGGAGGCAACTCCACATGCTGCTTCTAAAGAGCCTTGAACTTGTGGAAATAAAGCTTGGGTGGGACGAACACAGCTTAAAGGTAGGTGAATCGGACCATGCTTCTTAGCAGTAGATTCCTAAGGGAACTAATTCTGCGGCCTGATACCAAGAAACCGATCAGAGAGAGACTGATCATCACACCCATCTTGAACGCAGAACGCCAAATGGCCCTCGGGAGCGCTTCAATTGATGTGCGATTAGGTCAGAAATTTCGTATCCCCAAACGAACGAAGATCACTCATCTTGATCACTCGGAGCCGGATCATCAGATGAAACTAGATAAGTATAAAGAAGAAACCTTCGTGCCCATAGGGGATAAATTTGTTTTACATCCCAAGCAATTTGTGCTCGGTGAGACTCTGGAGTGGGTACATCTCCCCCATGATCTGGCAGCTTATGTTATCGGAAGGTCTTCTTGGGGAAGGGATGGTTTAATCATTGCGACGGCGACAGGCGTACATCCAGGTTATTCGGGAATCTTGACTTTGGAAATTTCCAACATTGGCGAGATTCCAATATCCCTTTGGCCCGGTCTTACGATTGCTCAATTGTTTATCGAAAGGGTTGAAGGCGCGGAGGTCGGGGACCGGGATCCGTCCAGTCTTCGGGGGTCAACTGAACCCCGAAACGTCAATGCGGCCGCAGACGACAAGGACATAATCAAAAGGTTTAAAGACGCGAGTTGAATGAGCCGAGTCGCGGGCATGGAGCCCAGGCATCTGGGGCTGGCGGGTCTATAAAAGGGGCGGCGGGGCCGCCTGAGCGGACCGGCCTTTCATGCTTCCTCAATTTCGCAAGATTCCGATAGCTCTTCGAGGAAATCTGCCTTCATATATCGAATGAATGGCTCTGCTTGTCTGAGGCGGTCCCGCAGGGTAGTGAACGAAATGAAGCGGCAGACTTCAGACATAGGCGGAGACAACCGAGAAAACGTCGGTCGGTTCACCTCTGACATCACTTTGTCTCGTCGTTCGGCTGGGGCTACGAGGTAAAGAGGAATATTGAGGTTTGGCTGCATCGCAATCAGGTCGGCCATTCGTAGGAGGCCAGAGTAGATGGAGGTGGTGCTCTCTACTTCAAAGGCCGCAACAATTGAATTTCCCTGGAGCCAAAGAACATCGATCAGCTCGATTGTCCGGTTCGTTGCGTCATCGAACTGGAGGGGTAGCTCGGATTTCAGCTTGGGTAGGTCGGCGATTCGGTTTCCTCTCACTTTGCGGCTTCGGTCGTTTCGGGCTACCCAAACGTCAAACCCCATGTCGCTTCCAAGCTTCAGCAAAAGCCATTGGATTTCAGCGTGGTCCGTCGGCTCTTGCTCAGCCTCAGCCGTGGATGCCGGCGGTTCCTCGGTGTCGGGGACCGTTACCGACCCAATTTTTGCCCTCAACGCCTTGGGCCTCCTGGCAAGCTTCGCTTGATCGACAGGGCGCGTTACTGGGTTTTTCTTTGCTTCTGCCAAAGCCGCTACCACGGCCTCACCATCTGTTACGGTCCACCTTGTCGGCGAGCCCCGGAAATGCCCCGTCCACGCCAGCGGGCTCTTCAGGTCTCGGAACATGCTCAATCGGTCACGGAGCTCAAAGACAGGCACTGCGGTTTCAGGAGTGAGGGCAACTGCAGTCTTCACCTTCACGCGGCTTGGAAACTGCTCATCTTTCCAGATCGGGCTGGAATCCTTGAAGGGTTGTGAGGTGACCTCAAGAACACCAATGAACCTGGATATTCCAGTCAGGTAACAGAGCAGATAATCAGCCGGCCTCATTTTCTGGACTGTCTTCCATCGGCTTTCTCGGTAGCCCGAAACCTTTCCACCTGCATCAAGGAATTCCTTCCAAGTTGTCCACGTGAAGAGGTCGAGCCAGTAACTGCGAGCAGTCATGGGTGGCTCCTGTGAGCGCGGGCGAGAGGACTCAAGTTATTTACCACATCACGACCCGCGGGGCAATGGCTTCTTGACTATCCGTGCGGATCTATTGGAATTTCACCTCCCACACGGCCTCGCCGGTCGCCAGCCTGTGCCGGATTGACATCAGCCCGTGTTCCTGGAAATTCGCCTGCCGCAGGGTCAGAGAGGGGACCGCTGCGCTACGTCCTGCATCCTCAGACCAAAAGGATTTTGAGGGCAGTTCCCACGCGCTCAAAGTCCTTGTGACTGGTGACCAAGATCGCCTTCCTGGCTTGGGCGAGGGCGGCCAGGGAAAGAGGGGTTAGGGATTAGTGGTTAGGGCATAGGCTAGTCACCGAGGCTATTATTTCAAAACTCACACCCGCCTAAGTAACTGACATGCGGCTTTCAGGGAGTCGGGAAGGCGCAGTTCACGCCCAATCGAGCCCCTCGTGAACGATTTCAAGGGTTTCGATCGCCACCGCGTTGCCTTTGGCATTAAAGCTGGGGCCGTCCCACTTTGCCGGCCATCCATTGGTGAAATTCCACTGGTTCACCGGATTTCCGTCAGCCCCCAAGAGGACGATGGAGCCGTTGCTCCGCTGGATCGTGCCTTCCATCACCAGCTTTCGCCATTGCCAAAGTGCCTTGTCCGCCGTCACGCCCCGCTTCAGGATGATGGGAGAGAACCGGTTGAGGCCGGGCAGTTTTCGCACTGTATTGGATTTATCAGTCCCTTCGCGATACTCAATGACATCGGTCTCGGAAGTCAGTCCGTAGCACTCCGAGAATCCCGCCGCCGTGATGCCGTCAATCATCACGCGAAAATTAAATCCCGCGTAGGGATCGATCCGCGTTCCAGTAGCCGTGTTCGCCATGGTACGTCCTCCTCAAGTTCGAGTTTTGGTGTAGCCGAGATCTCGATAGATGCGCAAGTCATGCTTGATGACCTCTTGGAATTTGCGGCCCTCACGGCTGGTGTAGCTGACTGTGACCGTGATTCGCGTGGGTTCGCGCCGCTTGAAATATGCGGCCAGCGAATCAACCAATTGTACAAATTTCTTTCCCGGCGGCATGAACTCCACCCGCTTGAAAAGTTGCATGGCGGAAATACATTTGCGCCCCTCAAGCCCGTGGAATGGTTTGTCAAACACCGCCGAAGCACCTAGCGCGCTGCTGGCGCCGATGTTCTGCAAGACAACATAGAGCAGACCTTCCTCCGCGATGAAGTCCACAATCACTTCGGGACGCGGACCGTCAATCTCGGCTTCAGGAATGCGGCGGCTCATCAGCGAGTATTATAACAGCGGGCGGAACGGGACGGCAGCGAGAGACTGCCGCCACCATGTGTGAATTACGTTTGATGGTGCAGCGGCGATCTCTGACCGCCGAATCAGAGAGGTATCGTCGGTCAGAGACGGCGAGACGGGACGGTGGCGGATGGAGAGAACGGGACGGAGGTCCCCGACCGCCGCGACAAGGCTTGTGAACGGTGGCGCGGGCTCGGTGCCGAGGGTATTATGAGAATCGTGCTATCGCGACGCGGCGGAGTACTTCTCGTCATCGGGTGGATGGCGGCCCACGGCACACTGCTTGCCCAGGGCGTCACCGCCACCGGGCGTGTGACCCTGGTGCCGGCCGCTGGCCAAGGCAGGGCCACCGACAATTCGAACGCGGTGGGTGAGTTCGCCATCGCCAACGTGCCCAGCGGCCGCTATGCGCTGAATGTGTGGCACGAACGCTGCCTGGCGGAAAACCTCAGGGCGCTGTCACGCCAAGTGGCTGTGTCGCCCGCTGCCTCCTCCCTGGGCGAGCTGCGGTTGCTGGAATCGGGCAACCTCCTCAGCAAACATAAGAACAAATACGGCCGGGACTATGACTTAGCCCCCCGGCAGGCCCGACCTACGATTAACCTTGAACCGATTGGGCAGCGGGCCCAGGAATGGACGTAACTGCTACAAACAAAGGACTTGGCGTCACTTGTACATATTCAATGTACAATATGAAACCCTTTAGGCGAGACAATCTGCGAGAACGAGCTATCACGGATTCTGGCCGCGCAGGTCGGGCTTAGTGACCTGCCGCGGCAGGCTGGATCATTTCCGCGTCGATGGTGATCGCGACCCCGTCGCTAATCACAGCCGATGGGTACTCGGTGATGCCAAAGTCCCGCCGGTTGATTTTGGTGGTCGCCGATGCGCCCCGGCGCATGTTTCCCCACGGATCGTGAATGGCCTCCGATGGACCATCGATGTCGAGCACGACTTCTTTCGTCACACCGTGGATTGTCAGATCGCCGGTGACCTTCAGCTTGCCCGGTCCGGCCGATTCGACGCGTTTGGACTTGAAGGTAATCGTGGGATATTTTTGCACGTCGAGAAACTTCGGACTGCGCAGATCGTTGTCGCGCATCTCAACCCGGGTGTCAACCGAGGCGGTCTCAATCGTCACGTCGACGGACGATTTGGCGGGGTCGGCAGCGTCGTACTGAACTGTGCCGCTCAATTTTGTGAACGCGCCGCGAACCGTCGAGACACTCAGGTGGCGCACCGAAAATTGGGCTGCGGAGTGCGCCGGATCAACCTTCCACGTCGTTACTTGGGCCGCTGCTGGGATCGTCAGCAGGACTGCTGCAATCAGGCTCAACACAAATCGGGGCATCGCGGATTCTCCTTTTAAGGATGCTGATATTTCGAGGCGGACACTCTAACACAATACAGGGCAAACCCACTAAAAACTGCGGCAGATTCGGCTAAATGATTCTCAGTTTCTTGCCCACGGTCCCGAATATTTCAAGCGCTCGTGACAACTCATCCTGAGTGTGGGTGGCGGTGACGATGGTGCGCAGGCGCGCTTTGCCGACGGGCACGGTGGGATAGCCGATGCCCAGGGCGAGCAGGCCGGCTTGAAACAATTCGCGCGAGAACTGGTGGGCCAGCGCCGCATCCCCGACCATGACGGGCGTGATGGGCGTCTCGCTCAGCCCGGTGTTGAATCCCAACTTTTTCAGCCCTTCCTTGAAGAACTTCGTGTTGGCCCAAAGCTTTTCGATGAGCTGCGGTTCCTCTTCCAGCACTTCAAATGCGGCGATGCAGGTAGCCGCCACGGAAGGCGGATGCGAAGTCGAGAAAAGAAATGGCCGGGCGCGATGATAGAGATAATCGACAGTGTCGCGAGTGGTGCACACATATCCGCCCAGCGCGCCGATAGCTTTTGAGAGCGTTCCCACTTGAATGTCGACGCGGCCGTGCAACTTGAAATGGTCGACGGTGCCGCGGCCGTTGCGGCCCAGGACGCCCGAAGCGTGCGCATCGTCAATCATCATGATGCAGCCGTATTTTTCCGCCAGCTCCACGAGCGCCGTCAGCGGCGCGATATCGCCGTCCATCGAGAATACGCCGTCGGTGATCAACAGCTTGCGGCAGGAGCGGGGCGCGAGCTCTTTCAGAATCTTCTCGCACGCGTCGACGTCCTTGTGAGGGAACACTTTGATTTCGGCGCGCGAAAGCCGGCAGCCATCGACGATGGAAGCGTGGTTCAGCTCGTCGGAAATAATCACGTCCTCTTTAGTGAGAATCGCCGCCACCGTTCCCGCGTTGGCCGCAAAACCGGACTGAAATACCACGGACGCTTCCACGTGCTTGAACTTGGCGATTTTATCTTCCAGCTCCATATGGATCGACATGGTGCCGCAAATCGTGCGCACCGCGCCCGAGCCCACTCCGTATTTTTCCGTGGCCTCGATGGCGCGCTGGCGCAGTTTGGGATGGGTGGTCAGTCCGAGATAATTGTTCGAGGAAAGATTGATCACCTCTTGCCCGTCAAATCGCGAGACAGGCCGCTGCTCGCTCTCCAGAATGCGCAGCCGCTGGTAGAGCTTCTGCTCGCGAAGTTTGTTCAATTCGTCAGTCAGATACTGCAATTGTGCTTTAGGCATAATGGCACCGCAATCTTGGAATTTGTGTTCAGCGTATTTTCGCCGCCGCCAAATGAAGTATATAAGCTGAGGCGGCACGGCTCAAGAATGAAGCGCAACTAACGGCCTGCTATAATTTGGGCAGACATGGATTCGGCCATCATCGCGGGTGGAGGACTGGCGGGCAGTGAGGCGGCGTGGCAGCTTGCTGAGCGCGGCATCCGCGTGGTGCTTTACGAGATGCGCCCGGCGCGTACGACGCCCGCCCACAAGACCGATCGCCTGGCGGAGCTGGTTTGCAGTAATTCGCTGAAATCAAATCAGCGCGGCGCCGCGCCGTGGCTGGTTAAAGAGGAACTTCGTCGAGGCGGCTCTTTGCTGATTCGGCTCGCCGATGCAGCCTCAGTGCCGGGCGGCTCGGCGCTGGCGGTGGACCGCGAGCGTTTTGCTGAATCGGTGACGCAAGCGATTGAAAGGCACCCGCTCATCGAGTTGAGGCGCGAGGAATTCCGAGCGGCTCCCAGCGGGACGGGCGGTGAGGGCGGCTGCCTACTGCCTACTGCCGACTGCCTACTCTTGATTGCGACCGGCCCACTCACCTCGGATTCATTGGCGACGCAACTCCAGGTACTCACGGGTTCCGAGAACCTGGCCTTTTATGACTCCATCAGCCCCATCGTCGACGCGGAAACGCTGGACATGGATCGCTTGTTTCGCGCGTCGCGTTATGGCAAGGGCGGCGAAGACTATCTCAATGCTCCTCTGTCGGAACACGAATATGCTGCGTTTTACGATGCGCTGCGCGGCGCCGAGGCAGTAGAGACCCGGGCGTTCGAAGACTTGAATTACTTCGAAGCGTGCCTGCCCATCGAAGAATTGGCCCGGCGCGGGCGTGATACGTTGCGCTTTGGCCCGATGAAGCCTGTCGGCCTGGTCGATCCAAAGACGGGCAAGCAGCCGTACGCAGTGGTGCAGCTTCGCGCCGAGAACTTGCGGTTTTCAAGCTACAACCTGGTGGGATTCCAGAACCATTTGAGATTTTCCGAGCAGAAACGCATCTTGCGTATAATTCCGGGACTGGAGCAGGCGGAGTTTCTTCGATTCGGGCAAATCCATCGCAACACTTACATCAACGCGCCGCGGCTGCTCTCGCCCGATTTGAGTTTGCGCGCCGCGCCCAACGTTTTCATCGCCGGCCAACTGTGCGGCGTTGAAGGTTACGTGGAGTGCATCGCCACGGGGTACCTCGCGGCGCTCGCCATGGCGAGCCGAGTGGCGGGCGAAGCGTTTGTGCCGCCTCCGCGCACGGCGGCCCTCGGATCGTTGGTCCATTACCTGACTCACGCTGACGGACACAACTTCCAGCCGGCGAATATTTCCTTCGATCTCCTTCCGCCCATCGAGGGTCTGCCCCGTCAGATTGCACGCGACCGCCGAGCGCGGCGCGAAAAGCAATGCGAACGCGCCCTGAAGGATTTTGAGAGTTGGCTGGAACGGCCTGGGACTCATCTGTCCGTTGATCGAATTGATTCATTGCCCCATTCAATCATTGAGCCATTGAAAGACGAAGAGCGTGATTCGGCCAGCGATGTTGCGGCCCAATGATTCAATGGATCAATGATTCAATGGTTCAATTATGGATGATCTGATCGACCGTTTCGTCCAGTATTTGCAGTACGAGCGCAATGCCTCGCCGCATACCCTGCGCAACTACCGCAGCGATTTGGAACAGTTCCGCGACTTTCTCAAAGACGGCGACCCCAGTGCGACGGTCGATGTCCATTCCGTGAACGCGCTCCGCATTCGCGGCTATCTTGCATTTTTGTTTACGAAAGAAAAGAAAAAAACTTCCATCGCCAGGAAACTCGCGTCGATACGAGCCTTTTTCAAATTTCTGAGCCGCGAGCGTCTCTTGGGTCAGAACCCCGCCTCCACCGTGTCGACGCCCAAGCTCGACAAGACGCTGCCGCGCATCATGACGGAGGAGGAAATCAACACATTTCTCGATCAAGTGGCAAAAGCGGCGGAGAGCCCCACGCCTCCGATCTTGCGCGACCGCGCTATTTTGGAACTGCTTTATGCCTCAGGGCTGCGCGTGAGCGAACTCGTGGGCTTGGACCTTCGAGCCGTGAATTTTGGTGACGGCATGGTGCTGGTGCGCGGCAAGGGCAACAAGGAGCGGATCGTCCCCTTCGGCTCGAAGGCGAAGCAGGCCATCACCGGGTATCTTCCGTCACGCGAGAAGATCTTGCACGAGTGGAAGACCTCGAGTCCGGCGTTGTTTCTGAACGCGCGCGGCCAGCGGCTCACGGCTCGCTCCGTGGGCCGCGTGGTGAAGGCCTACGTGAGGCAATGGGGACCCAACGTCCGCGTCAGCCCCCACTCGCTGCGGCACGCCTTCGCTTCGCACTTGCTGACCGAGGGCGCGGACCTGCGCGCTATCCAGGAAATGCTCGGCCACACCAGCCTGAGCACTACTCAGAAATATACGCAAGTATCCATCAAGCATTTGATGGAGGTGTATGACAAGGCGCATCCGAAGGCTTAAGGAAGGATTCAGGAGACAGGAGTCGGGAGTCAGAAGCGGTCTCGCAAAGTTGTGCGTGTAGGCGCTGCATTTTGAGATAGAATTACAAGCTAAACTGAATCGTCCCTCCTACTGGGGATGACAGAGGAGCAGTTGTGCGTGGGTTTCCTTCTGACTCGTGTCTCCTGACTCTTGAATTCTATGAGCCTGCCTAAAGTTTCCGTCGTCCAATATCTCAACTCGGTGCCGCTCGTCTGGGGAATGCTGAGGGGTGAGCAACAGGGCCATTATGAGATTTCGTTTATGACGCCAGCTCTTTGTGCGGATGCGGTGCGGCAGAGAAAAGCCGATGTCGGCATCGTTCCTTCCATCGAGTATCAACGATTGGACAAGGCACAAATCATCGCGGGCATTTCGATTGCGGCGAAGGGCGCAGTGAAGAGCGTCCTGCTTCTGAGCAAAGTTCCCATCGCCAAAATTCAGACGGTCGCAGTGGACAACTCCTCGCGCACTTCCGCCGCGCTGCTGCGGCTGATGATGCGGAAGTTTTATTCGCGGTTTATCACCGCCATACCCTTTTCTCCGAAACCCGAGGACATGTTGAAACAGGCGGACGCAGCCCTCGTGATCGGCGACCCGGCGATGACCTATAAGGGCCAGGTGGCTGAGGTCTACGACTTGGGCGCGGAGTGGAAGAAATTCACCGGCCTGCCCTTTGTCTTCGCGCTTTGGGTTGGCTACGAAGAGGCGCGGCTGGGACGGTTTCGCAAGGATTTTGAGGCATCCCGCGATTTTGGTCTCGCCCACGTGGATGACATCGCAGCCGAAAACGCGCCCGTCCTCAACCTAGAGCCGCACGCGGTAAAAGTTTACTTGACCGAGAACATCGATTATTCTTTGGATGAGGACAACCGAAAGGGGCTGCGCCTTTTTTACAAAATGGCGCGGGAAGCGGGCATCATCCCGGTCGAGAAAGATTTGTATTTTGCGTAACTGAGTTCGTCAGTGAGTCAGTAGTTCAGTATTTCAGGCGCTGAAGAACTGAAATACTGACGAACTGAGAGACTGTTCGTCGACACAATGGCACTTACGTCCAACCAAGCACTTGACATGCTCCGCTCCGACGACCTGATCGGCGTCGGCATGGAAGCGGACGCCGTCCGCAAACGCCTGCATCCCGGCGACGTCGTCACTTATCAGATCGACCGGAACATCAACTACACGAACATCTGCACCGAGTACTGTTCATTCTGCGCTTTCTACCGCCCCGTCGGATCGCCGGAAGGCTACGTGCAACCGCTCGAATCCATTTTCCAGAAGATCGACGAAACGATTGCCCTGGGCGGAACCGGCATTCTGATGCAAGGTGGCCTTCACCCTGACCTTAAGCTGGACTATTACGAGAGCCTGTTGCGGAGCATCAAGCAGCGCTATCCCAAGCTGCACCTCCACTGTTTTTCCGCGCCGGAAATCCTGAACGTGGCGGAACTTTGCGGGCTCAGCGTGCGCGACACCATCGTACGGCTCAGGGAAGCAGGGCTCGATTCGATCCCGGGCGGGGGCGCAGAAATTCTGGACGATGAAGTGCGCCATCGCATCGCGAGGCTCAAATGCAACTCCGATGAGTGGATTTCCGTGCATCACATTGCGCATCAGCTCGGCCTGCGCACCACCGCCACCATGGTGATCGGCTGCGGCGAGACGCTTCAGCACCGCGTCAATCACCTGGAACGCATCCGTCAACTTCAGGAAGAGACCGGCGGCTTCACGTCGTTTATTCCGTGGGTGATGCAGCTCGAGAACACGTCGCTCGGGAACTTTGTGAAGGAAGAAGCCACGGCCGTCGATTACTTGAAGACGCTCGCCGTATCGCGGTGTTTTTTGGACAACATTCTGAACGTTCAGGCGTCCTGGCTGACGCCTGGCCACAAGATCTGCCAGATTGCGCTGCGCTTTGGCGGAAACGATGTGGGCAGCATCCTGATTGAGGAGAACGTGGTCAGCGCCGCTGGATGCCATAATTCCTCTTCCGAAGCAGAGCTCCGGCGCATGATCGCGGATGCGGGTTTTCGCCCGTTCAAACGAGACAGCTTGTATCGAACATACTTCCTGAACTAGTATTCGTTTGCGCTGGCATTCGGTCGGTTGACGGGGTCAATTAGTCTTGCTCAAGGACGCCTTCCATAAGATCTTCGGTGCCGTGCCCGAGGTGGAGATTCGCGCCCCGGGGCGCGTTAACCTGATCGGCGAACACACGGACTACAACAACGGATTTGTCCTTCCCGCCGCCATCGACCGCTTCATCGGATTCGCCGGACGCAAGCGGGCTGACCGCAGGGTGCGTGCCCACGCTCTGGACTTTGCGGATTCCGTCGAGTTTTCTCTCGACGCCATCCAGCATGACGAACAACACCCTTGGAGCAACTATCTTCGCGGTGTCTCGAAGTTTCTCGTAGAAAGCGGGCATCGCCTTCAGGGCGCCGACATTGTTCTGGGCGGCAACGTCCCACGCGAAGCGGGCCTGAGCTCATCGGCCGCGATCGAAGTGGGAGCGGTGGCGTTCTGGCAAAAAATGATCGGCTTCGAGCTGGATCCGGTCGACGCCATCAAACTCGCCCGCCGCGCCGAGAATGAGTTCGTGGGCGTGCCCTGCGGCATCATGGACCAGTTCATCTCCGCCCTCGGCCGCGAGCGCCACGCGCTGTTCCTCGATTGCCGCGACTTGAAGTACCGCCACGTGCCGCTGAAAGGGGACGTGAAGATCGTCATCTGCAATTCCGGCGTCAAGCGCGCGCTGGCGCACTCGGAATATGAGGTGCGCGTGAAGCAGTGCCAGGAGGCCGTGGACCAGTTCCGCAAAATGGGGATGCAGGTCGAGTCGCTGCGCGACGTGAAGTTCGGCGACCTGATCACACTCGGCAAGAGCCTCGACAAGATTGTCCTGAAGCGCGCCACCCACGTGGTCACGGAAAACGACCGTGTCCGCGAGGCGGTGAAGATGTTGGAGCAGGGCGACCTGAAATACTTCGGCAAACTGATGTACGACTCCCACAAAAGCTTGCGCGAGGACTATGAGGTGAGCTCGCCGGAGCTCGATGTCCTTGTGGACCTGGCGCGGCAGCAGCGCGGCGTGCTCGGCGCGCGCATGACGGGCGCCGGGTTTGGCGGGTGTACCGTGAACCTCGTCGAGCGCGAGGCCGCGGACGCCTTCGCGGTGGCCGTCAGCGAAGGCTACCAGAAGGCGCTGGGCCTGAAAGCCGAGATTTATATCTGCGAGACGTCAAATGGCGCGCTGTCAGGACGGTAGGTAGTAGGTCGAATATAGCAGGTGGGGAAGATCTTTTCCCCACATGCTACCTACGACATGCCACCTACCTTGAGTTCTCGGCCAACCTCTTCAGTGCCTCGCCCTCCACTCGCATCGTGAGCCATTCCTTCATCACTTTGGCGCCCAGGGATTGATAGAACTCGATGGCAGGGGTGTTCCAGTCCAGCACTTGCCACTGAAAGCGGCCGCAATTCTCTTCGACGGCGAGCCGGGCCAAGTGCAACAGCAACGCCTTCCCGATTCCCCTACCGCGGAACTCCGGCCGCACGAACACGTCTTCCAGATACAGGCCGGGCCGGCCCTGCCACGTGGAATAGTTGTAGAAGAAGAGGGCGAAGCCGGCCGGCTGAGCCTCCCACTCGGCAATCACCACGCGAAACTTCGGCGCGGGACCAAAGCCGTCCCGAACCAAATCCTCCTCTGTCGCGGTTACTGCCTGCGGCTCGCGCTCGTATTCGGCAAGCTCACGGATGAACTCGAGGATCAAGCCAACATCGCTTACATTTGCAGGACGAATATTTAACATCGAAGGCCCACAAGACTCAGGCCGGGGCCCCGGTTACGGCTTGCCCGGACCGACGATCAGCATATACACCAAGTTGACGGCGAGCACCAAGAGCAGGACAAGGAGCATGCCTCTGCCCTCCACGAACGGACACGGCGCCGCTGGTGTCCGCCGCCGCGCCAAATACCAGGGGAAGAAAACAATCCACAAGAACAACGCTCCCAGCCCCCACCGGAGCGGTTTAGACACGTGATTTCGGTTTCCGTCAAAGATGACCCAAAGGGCCGAAATGAGAGGGATGGGACTGAGTAAGAGCTGAGTCTTCTCTCTGTCTTGGCCCGAAGCCAGAAATATAATGGCTGCCACCAGGAACGCAGCCGCGAACACCGTGAAGAAAATTGGCCATGAAAACCGCGCCGGGGCGATTGCCCCCGCTGCCTCTTGAGGTTGATCTGCTCCTTTGGCCGGCTGCGAAAACCGGATATCGCCCGAGTTGATGGCACGCTTGCAGGCGACGCACACGCGACACGCGGCCGCAAGCATCTGCCCGCAATAAGGGCACTCAAAAGGCTCTTTGGGAAAACCGGAGTCGGGGGCGGACGCGGCGTCAGCCCGTCCGCCAGGGAAAGATTCGGGATGGTTGGTTTGATCGCTCATCGCGATTCGCGGGGAAGAAGAATTTCAAATGGCAAATGGGAAATGTGAAATGGCAAATGGCTCAGAGTGGCGCCAACCAGAACGCGGCCGGCTTGCTCCTCTTGCCGTTTTCCATTTTCCATTTCCCATTTGCCATTTGAAATTCTTCACATGTCAGTGTACCGCTGCCGCCCCTTTTTCGTTCCACCCCTCGTGCTCGTTCCAGTCGATGATTTGCCGGAATTCTTCATTGCGCGGAAGCTGGTCAAACGGTCTAATGTGACCTTCGGCCCGGTTGCCGCCCTGGGATTGATAAAACCAGCCGGCCTCCTGCGCCAGTGCCGCGGCGTCGCCGGAAACGTAAAACGTGACGTCGTTGTAATGATACGGCGTTCCAGGCTGAGTCTTGGGATCGCGAACCTGATCGACCAGCACGGGCAGCGTCGGCAGAACCGCGCCCTGGCGGGCCAGCGCCTGAAGCGCTTTCACCACAAAATAATTGTCCACGATATGGTCGATGTGCCCAACGCTCCCGGGGTGGGGCGTGGCGATCACGTCTGGCTGGTATTTGCGGATCAGCGCCTCGACCGTCTCCACCACGCTTTCGCGCGCGTACGGGACGTTGGGCGCCACCAAGCCTTCATAAGGCGCGTGGTCGGTGGCCAGGAGGGGGTCGGGAAAAGGATTCGTTGGCTTTTCGTGGTCGTACCAGATTTGGCCGGAGCCGCCATCCGGCAGGCCGACAAACAATATATCGTCTCGTGATATGCCGATATGGCCGAGAGAGCCGCGAACCTCGTCCATGCGCAGCCGGCCGAAATTCAAAGCGTCGGCGGGGCCGCATGAATGCTGGTAATACAGGTCGCAGGAGCCGGCGTCGCCGCTGGTGAAATAAACATAGTGAATGGGAATATGATTCTCGACCGCGGCCCGCGCCAGGCCGGAGTAACCGCCCTCGTCGTCCTCGTGGGCGCAGAAGATCAGGATTGATTTGGGCAGGGGGTTCACAGCCAGCTCCAGCGCTTGCGAGGCAAGAATATTCCCAGCTTCGTCTGTGACTTCTACTTCCGCGCGATAGAGGCCCGCGGTTTGCGCCGGCGCCGAACTCTCGACCTCCATCCTGCCCCAGGCTCCCGGCGGCAAGTCGATTGGCCCGACGCTGTCATGCGACAGTTCCGTGCCGTCCGGTTTCAGAAAGCGATAGCGTCTCGACATTCCCTTCCAGGTTTCGCGAGTGGGATTCGTCACCACGAACGCGGCGGTCAAGTCTTGTCCCGTCGCAAACATTGTGTGGCTGCCATCGAATTGGATGGCTGGCGATTCTTTTTCAACCCGGTAGAAGTGACGATAAGACGCGGGGTTTACGTTGCTCAGGATCTGCTCAATGGCGCTTAGGGTCGAGTGAATATAATTGCCGGGATACGGCCGGGGCTCGGCGGCGCCGGGCGGATGGAAAAACGCCAGCGGGCTGAACGCGATGGCCAGCACTTCCTTTCGCGCGTGATCCCACACCACCACGCCATACTGATGCGTCGCAGGTTCTTTAACCGCGTCGGCGGTTTCGACATTCGGCGCGCGGAGCTTTTTCGTTTCGCCCGGCGCGAGCGACAGATTCTTATCGATGGTCACCACGCTGGCGCGCGCGGCGTCCGCCGGGCCGGCAATCCAGGGCCAATAGCGATTTGAGAATTCCACCCTGAGCCCGGTGAGTGGGCCGTGCGTCAGGTTGGTGACGGTGAACCCGGCCGAAACAGGATCGCCAGAAGTGTAAAAAGTCTTGTCTAGTTTGATGGCGTCGATTTGAACCAGCTTCTTATACACCACGAACGATGCCGCATCCGGCAGGCTGAAAACAGTTTGGTGCGTCTTGGTGTCTTCGCCGGTCAGGTCGATCTCGTAGCGGCCTGTCTGCGATTTCATCGGGATGGTCCACAGGCGGCGATAGCCGGTCGAGGGGTTGTCTTTGCTGATTGCGATGGCGGAGGCGACTGGATACTGGTCGAGGAGTGCCTTGCTCTCCCCCGCGTAGCGAAGCGTCGCCTTGATGTCCACAGAAGCGGGCAGCGATTCGCCGGGAGAAGAGAACACGACCTTCAGTTGAACCGTGGACCCGACGTTGTAGGCGATGTTGTCCGTAAACGCCGTAACGAAAGCGGCGCCGAAGGCGGGAGAGAACAGAAGAACCAGCGTTGAGGCGAAGACGATGATTCGAAATGAAAGAGTTCGCATTGGTCTTTGGCGAGCGGCGAAAATGTCGCAGACTCTCACTGGCATAAAAAGCCTGGACTCGTCCCGCGGCGCGGGAATGACAGCGCAGGTCACTCCCGCGAAAGCGAGAGTCCGCTGCGTTGCTGGTGTGCTCCGAACTCCGCGTGGCAGATTATAGCCCGGATAGCCGCAACCGAAGGAGAAGCTTTCACCACAAAAGTCAAGGAGGCCACAGAGTTTTCGTCCTCTATGGTCTCCGTAACGTCTGTGGTGGGTCCTGTTCTAACGGCAGTAAGGGTACCCTATCTGCCTAACAGCCTCTCAAGCAGCCGTCCCTTCCAGTCGCTGAGTCGCTTGCCGGCCCCGTCGTTCCCCGCGAGTTAATAGAACACGGCTACAATGGCGAGAAACATTGCGAAGAGAACCCTGTCCGGGACTCTCGCTCGGATTTGGGGCCCGATCCAGTCGGCCAGTGTTTCGATCACTCCATCGCCAAGGGGCTTAAGTAATTCTCTTTGTTGACACGGGACACAAAGACCCCAACCCCCGGCTCAAATAGGTAGAGTTTTTGGAACCATTTAGCACGCTATTCGGAATTGTATAAGGTAGGAAGGCCGTCCAAACAACGGCGCAAGAGAATTCAAGAAGAAGAAAGGTAGGGATGAACGCGTATGAAAACTACTTTTGGGGTCCTGCTCATCCTGGTTCTGGGAAGCATTCCAGCATGGGCGACCTTGGGACAGTATGAAGCGTCGGTAAGCACGGACCAACAGTATCTGCGGAGTGAGGATCGTGTCCAGGTCTTCCAGGCCTATAAAGTCCACGAGCTCACGGCTGCGAACGGCGCAACAATTCGAGAATATGTTTCGCCGCAAGGTCTGGTCTTTGGGGTCACCTGGCAGGGGCGCTCCATGCCCGACATGCATCAGTTGTTGGGCACTTACGTGACGAACCTCCAGACAGCCTCGCCGGCTCAGACCCAAGTCCATCACCTGAGAGGGCTGATCGTGAAGACGAACGATTTCGTGTTCGTCAACAGCGGTCACCTGCGGTTTTGGAAGGGAAGCGCCTATGTGCCCAGTCTTGTTCCCAGCAATGTCTCCGCGGAGGTGGTGCAATGACTCTCAGAAATGGTTCGACAGCCACGCTAGGCCGTATTCTGTTGGTCGTTGCGGGCCTTATGCTTCTGGCTAGTTGTGGTGGCGGCAGCAGCACCACCACCACCCCCCCGACTGCCCCGGCCGTCTCGCTGTCGGCGACAGGCCTTACCTTCGCGAGCCAAACGGTCGGCAGTCCCAGCAGCCCTGAATCCGTCACGGTGACTGACTCGGGAAATGGAACACTGGTCTTTGCTAGCATCGTGGTGAGCGGAGATTATACCCAGACGAATAACTGTGGTACCAGTGTGAGCCCCAGCGGGAGTTGCACGATCAACGTGACCTTTACCCCCTCGGCATCCGGCACGCGCACCGGCACGCTGACCCTCACAGACAACGCCAGCACCAGTCCGCAGACCGTGAGCTTGACCGGAACGGGCGCGGCCTCAACGGTCTCCCTCTCCACCTCGAGTCTTACTTTTCCGATCCAAATTATGGTGGGCACCCCGAGCACTTCTCAATCCGTCACGCTCAACAACACGGGGACGGTAACGCTTACGATCGCCAGCATCGTGCCGAGTAGCGGCTTTTCCGAGACGGATAACTGTGACGCCAGCGTGAGCGCGGGCGGGAGCTGCACCATCAACGTGACCTTCACACCCACGGCGGCCGGCACACTCACCGGCACCCTGACCATCACCGATAACAGCAACGGGGTGGCGGGCAGCACGCAGACGGTCAACTTGACAGGCTCGGGCTTCTCGAGCAACACGGCGGCCGTCAATGTCAATTTTGGGCCCAATGGAAACACCGGGAACCCCGGCACGAACTACTACAACGGGATCTATACCACGGTCACCGTTTGTGAGCCGGGCACCACAACCTGCCAGAGCATCGATAACGTCCTGGTAGATACCGGTTCCACAGGGCTGCGTGTGCTTTCGAACCAGCTTGGCAGCGTCTCGCTCCAAAACATCACGGACAATAGTGGCGACATTCTCTATGAGTGCGCCGAGTATGGCGATACGTCTTACAGTTGGGGGCCGATGCAGATGGCAACCGTTCAGATTGGCGGGGAAATGGCATCGCAAGTCCCAGCGTCAGTGGGCGGCACCGCGAATTCGGGGATTCCCATTCAGGTCATCACTCTTAATGGAATTGCCCCCACAGGAGCCCCATGCACGGCTGACGGGGGACCCAGTGACAGTACCGTCGCCGCTCTTGGGGCCAACGGGATACTGGGTATTGGCAACTACGCAGAGGATTGTGGCGAGGCCTGCGTGTCTTCAACCACCGATGTCTCGCCCTACCCGTACATTCTCTGTAACAGCGGCGGTACCGCCTGCGAACTATACCCCGTTCCCTTGCAGTATCAGATATGGAATCCCGTTCCGGCGTTTGCGTCGGCAGACACTAATGGCGTGGTGCTCCAGCTACCGTCCATACCTGCGGCCGGGCAAGGCACGGTGGCAGGATCGCTGGTTTTCGGGATCGGAACTGAAACCTGTCCTCTGGGGGCCCCGGCAACATGCATCCCTAATGGCCCGGGAAGCACGCAAGTCTACGCCCTCGATCAATACGGCAACTTCTCGACAGTTTTGTTCAATGGCGTCACCTATAGCTCTCCCAATAACCCGGGCTTTCTCGACAGCGGCTCGAACGCGTTATTCGTTTCCGATGCCGCCACGCTCGGCATAAGCGACTGTACGGTGAGCGGCACGGATATCGGCTACTACTGTCCAGGCTCGACCCTGAATCTCTCGCTCACCCTCACGGATCTCAATGGCGTTAGCTCAGGGCCGGTCCCGCTGTCCATCGCCAATGCCCTCTCGCTGTTTTCCGGCGGCGGATCTACGTTTGCCGCCTTCAACGACTTGGGGGGCGATAGCGGCACGGGCCCGACGACTGATGCCTTTGACTTCGGGCTGCCGTTCTTCTTCGGCCGCAACGTCTCCATTGGAGTAATGGGTACGACGCCCCCGAACGGCGCGAGCGCTCCGAACGGATACGTCGCGTTCTAGGCGGAACTCAGGAAATCTGAGTCGGCACGATGTGCCCTCGGTAAAGGCATCCCGCAAGGATTATCCTGGCGGGATGCCCCCACTTGCAATCCCTGTCAGTCGCCTTCTAGCGCACTGGGAAGTTACTTCCCTGTTGGCGACAAAACTTGCGGAAACCACTTCGCGTTCTCTACGTGACTACGCCTCAAACACAAAGCCTTTCCTCTCACGGTACGCGTCCGGCGGGGGTAGTCAGACATTTATTGGTGATTCTCTTGACAAGTACAAACGATTATGTATACTACAATCAGGCGTAGGTCCTGATCGTAGTGCTGTTCTTCTCCGCTCACTTGCCTGCGGAAGAAGAAAGTCTAACAACAGAAGTCAGGAGTCTGGAGTCTGGAGTCAGAAGAAGCACGTCCGTTGCGAGTCGTCAGTTGTCCGTCGCGGTCCGTCGGAGCGGGCGACCGTGGCTCGGAGAACTGCTAGAGCAATTCCTTGGAGTTTTCGATCTCATGCCACTTCGGAAGAAGCAAACTTTGAGCGTTGCCAACCATGTCGCCGGGCGCGAGGCTTTGAAATCGACTGGAGCTCGCAAGCCTTCCAGTCCATATTTGTAGCCGCATCAACAGCAAAGAAAAAGCGAAACAATGAGGGAACGGCGGAAGAATTTTATGCAAAAACGAGGTTCGAAGCCATTATATGATTGAAAAGAAAGAAAATCGATCTGGTACGAAGCCAAATTTTTGGTTCAAAGCCAAACTGGGCCAAATCTTGCCACTGCTGCGATTGCCTTGACCCTGAATGGTTTATGGTCAGGATTGGGGTTCACGGGCGGCGGCCGATTGGGTTCGAACCCACGGTCGAACCCAAAAAAGGGTAGTTACTGTACAGTTAAATGCAAGCGCCAGTGGTCCCGAAGGGACACGGGGACAGGCTTCAGATTTCAGATTTCAATGCGCCGTGCGCTCCGGCCCGCAGTTCTTTGGTATAATATCTGGAGGGGTGGCATCGGGCAATTTTCGTGAAACCCCGCGGCGCTGAATACTGGATGCAGTTTGCTGTCTGCGGTCTTCCTTCCGGACCTACGGGCCCTCCGGTCCTGCGGTTCGTCATCGGCAGAACTCCGCCATCGTGGCCGTGGATCTCCGATTTGATTAATCCCGAAGATAGGCAGGCGGCAAGGCTTCAGTTCTAGGTCCGTGGCATGGCGATCTTGGCGGTGCGCCTATGCGCACGGGCTGGGCCCAAAGCAAGGCCTGGGGTTCCCGTCCCGTGCCACCGAATTCCGAAGGAGCGAAATGGCAACGACACAGATTGATATCAGCGAGGCGGCGCAATCGACAGAGCCGCAACGCGTCTTGAACGACCTCAGCATTGAGGTTGCCACGGTGAATGGTTCCGGCAGTCAAACGGCGAACACGGTGCTGCTGCGCGCCATTTTCCAGATGGGGATTCCCGTTTCGGGCAAGAACCTGTTTCCGTCGAACATTGCCGGCCTTCCGACCTGGTTCACCATTCGAGCTTCGAAGCACGGCTACATCGCGCGGCGGAAGGAAATCGATTTTCTGGTGGCGATGAATCCGGAAACGGCGGAGGAGGATGTGCGCGGTTTGGACGCGGGCGCGGCGGTGGTTTACGACGAGCGGCTCAACTTGAAACGCTTGCGAAACGATCTGGTCTTTTATCCGGTCCCGTTCGATCCGCTCGTGGCGCCGTGTTGCCCGGATGCGCGGCTTCGCAAACTGGTCCGAAACATGATCTACGACGGAGTGGTGGCGAAGCTGTTGGGCATTCCGATGGAGGAAATCCATACGGCGCTGAGAAAGCAATTCAAGAAAAAGGTG
Organism: Terriglobia bacterium; assembly: GCA_050013575.1. Classification (GTDB taxonomy): domain Bacteria; phylum Acidobacteriota; class Terriglobia; order UBA7540; family UBA7540; genus DASYXZ01. The sequence goes on from JBEKEZ010000022.1 coordinate 35,085, forward strand.
AAGGCGGCGGAGCTGAATTTCAATGCCGCAAAGGCGGGCTACGAATTCGCGGAGAAGAACCTGGTCAAGGCCGACCGACATTATCTCGAGAGGATGGACGAAACCCGCGGCAAGATCATCATTGACGGCAACTCGGCCGCCGCGCTGGGATCGGTCTTCGCGGGCTGCACCGTGCTGACCTGGTATCCGATCACGCCGTCCTCGTCCTTGGCGGAGGCGGTGATCGAGTACATGAAGCGATACCGCATTGACCCCGCCACGGGCAAAGCGACCTTCGCCATTGTGCAAGCCGAAGACGAGCTGGCGGCTATCGGCATGGTGATGGGCGCGGGCTGGGCGGGCGCGCGCGCCATGACCACCACTTCCGGGCCCGGCATTTCCTTGATGGCGGAATTCGTGGGCTTGGGCTACTACGTGGAAATACCCGCGGTCATTTTCGATGTGCAACGAGTCGGGCCGTCCACCGGGCTGCCGACGCGCACCTCGCAGGGCGACATTCTGAAAACTGCCGTTCTTTCCCACGGCGACACGAAACACTTGCTGCTGTTCCCCTGCTCGGTCGAAGAATGCTTCACCATGGGCATCGAGGCTTTTGACCTGGCGGAAGAGTTCCAGACGCCCGTCTTCGTGATGATGGACCTCGACCTGGGAATGAACAACTGGATGTCTGATCCGTTTCCATATCCGGAGAAACCCATCTCTCGCGGCAAGGTCCTGAGCGTGGAAGACCTGAATCGCCTGGGGCACTTCGACCGCTATCGAGACGTGGACGGCGACGGCGTTGGATACCGAACCTTGCCGGGAACGCGTCATCCCGCCGCCGGCTACTTCGCGCGAGGCAGCGGGCACAATGAAAAGGCGATTTACAGCGAGCGGCCGAACGATTACGCGAACAATATGGACCGGCTCGCTCACAAATTCGAGACGGCGCGCCAGCGTGTGCCCGGCCCCTTGATCCAAAACGGCCGAGGGCACGAGGTCGGCATTCTGGCTTACGGCACCAGCCATTGGGCAGTGGTCGAGAGCCTGGACCAATTGAAACAGGAAGCCGGGATCGAAGCCGGCTACTGCCGGCTTCGCGCGTTTCCATTCAACAACGAGGTGAAGGATTTCATCCGGCAGCATGAACGGATTTACGTGGTCGAGCAGAACCGCGACGGGCAGATGCACAGCCTGCTGCGAATGGAAATCGACGCGGACGACGTTAAGAAGCTGCGCAGCGTTCGCCACTACAACGGCATACCCATCGACGCCCGCAGCATCACGGACTCGATTGTGTCCCAGGAGGAGAACTAGCATGGCTACGACAACGCTTCCACCCGCCCCACCCAGGAAGGTGAACCGCATCGGCCTGGAAGTGACGGAGTACCGGGGCAACAAGAGCACGCTCTGCGCAGGCTGCGGACACAATGCGATTACGGAACGCATCATCGAGGCTTTTTACGAGATGGGAGTTGAGCCGCACCGCGTGGCCAAACTCTCCGGCATTGGCTGCTCGTCCAAAAGCCCGGCTTACTTCCTGAACGCCTCGCACGGCTTTAATGCCGTGCACGGGCGCATGCCTTCGGTGGCCACCGGGACAATGCTGGCGAATCGCAACCTGATCGCGATCGGCGTCTCCGGTGACGGCGACAGCGCCTCCATCGGCATCGGACAATTCGTCCACCTGATGCGCAGGAATCTGCCGATGATTTACATCATCGAGGACAATGGCTGCTACGGCCTGACCAAAGGCCAGTTTTCCGCCACCGCCGATATTGGCTCGAAACTGAAGACGGGCGTCGTGAACGACCTGCCGCCCATCGACACTTGCGCTCTCGCGATCATGCTGGGGGCAACTTACGTAGGGCGTTCGTTTTCGGGCGACAAGAAACAGTTGCTCGCACTGCTGGAGGGCGCCATCGCCCATCGCGGCACAGTGATGCTCGACGTGATCTCTCCTTGCGTGACCTTCAACGACCACGAAGGTTCGACCAAGAGCTACAGCTATGTGAAAGACCACGATGAGCCCATCAGTGACGTGAGCTTCATCCCCTTCTTCGAAGACATCGCCGTCGAATACGATCCCGGCACCACCAAGGACATCGTGCTGTACGATGGCTCACACTTGCTGCTCAAGAAGCTGGCCAACGATTACGACCCGTCGAATAAGGCCGAGGCTCTCCGCGTGCTGACCGAGGCTCACGACAAGGGCGAGGTGGTGACCGGCCTCTTTTATATCGACACGCAGCGGCCGGACTTCCTCGGACTTTTGAATGTAGTGGATGAGCCGCTTGCCACTTTGCCGGAGTCGCGCGTCCGCCCGCCGAAAGAAGTGCTGGACGCAGTGATGGCAGAGTTGCAGTGAGAAAAGGTTTGCTCCCTCGAACAAGAGAGTGACGGACAATGCCGTCCAGGTCTTCGTCCAAGCTTGCCGACGACCGCGTCAAGAAAGCCGCGCCGGGCGAGCCGGCAGACCTGTGGGTCTACTCTGCCTTCCAGAAAGATCATTGGGTGGCCCGGACTCGCGGCGACATGATGCACGCCGAGCATCCGGGAACCGCGATCCAAATGGACGACGGTCTGTACGAGGTTGTGAAGGCCGAAGAGACCATCGAGCCCGGCTACGCGGTGCGCTACGGATTGAAAAGATGGGAATCGCACCACGCCGTGCGCCACGCGATCCCCTACACGCCCGAAACTCACGCCCGCGCCGCTGAAGCCCACCTTGGCGAAGCGCGCCGGCAACAGCTTCGCCAGCGCATCACCTGGTTGTTCTTTCTGGCCGGCCTCGCGCCCGACTCGTTACAACGCAAGTGGGAGGCGGAGACGGCACTCAACATGACGATCATATCGGCGGCTTCGTCGATCACGAACTTCGCCATCTTCATGACGCTGGCCCAGATTTCCGGCGGCATTCCCGCAAGCGGCAAGCTGGCCTACCTGATCGAGTACATCGGTCTTGACGGCTTCGTTCGGCTGCTTTGGACCGTCGTTTCGGGGCAGCCGCATGGCATGCTGATTCTCTCTCTGCCCTACCTCCTCTGGGAGGCGGTGGCGAGGCCGGAAAAACGCGCCGAGAAGAAAGAATGGGTGAAGTTCTCACTGGAAGGCGACGAGGTGATCCGCAGGCCTGGCGCCAATTACCTGGTGGTGCGGTCCATGCTGTATGACGACCTCCTCGCCGGACCCGCTCCCATCCTGTTCGAGGGCCAGGTTTATAAGCCGCTTCATTGGCACGAAGAAGGCAAGGGCCTGAGGCGGCGCTGGGTTTATGAATTCGACGAAATCGACGCGAATCCCCAAGTGAAATATCGCGAGTACACGCGGCCGCGCAGCCCACAGCGCCAGAAGATAGTGGAGGACTTCACGCAGAAACGAGACCGAGTTCACGTTCTCGCCATGATTTGGGGAACTTACCCTCGTGAAGCGCAATTGCGACTTGAAGCCAAATATCACTTCCCGTCAGTGCAGTGGACATCCGTGACAGCTTCGATTTTTCTGGCAACGGCGCTGCTGCAAGCCTGGGCGACATTTTTGTTCGGCGGCTCCATCATCTTCTTCACCGGCCCGATCTACCTATTCTTCGAATCGCTCTACCGCCTCTACCGATCCAAGGGTCAAGCTCAACCGGCGGCATCGTTCGTGGGCATCATCCTGAATTTCTTCCTCAAGCCGCCGCCATAGATCATCAGCGGGACCGGTCGAGCCGTCAAACGGACCACCGGCTAACTGGGTTCCTGATCCTGTCTCTTGAGTTCTTCGGAAAAAACCTGATAGCCCTCGTTAGGCGGGAACATTTCGGACATCAGGACCATGCGGCGGCGCAGCTCCGGGACAGGCAGGTGGTCGCCGCCGGTGCGAATCTGCACGTCGTGCCAGAGCCCGTGCATGTATTCGGCGACGGTCGAGGCGAACGAGACATCACGGTAGTGATCGAAGTGCTCGCCCCCGAAGTGGCGGCGAAAGCGATTGGCGGTCAACTGGCCCTTAGCGGCAAAGGCTTCCTCGTCGATTTCGCCGTGCACGCCGGCCCGCAATTCGGCTTCGAGAAGCTGACTAAAGCGTTCCAATTCCTGGCTCGTGAGTCGAGGCCGCAGCAGTTCGGCGACGCTGGCCAGAAATTCAAATCCCGTGTCGTGCGCGTCGAGCTCGCGGCAGGGCAGAATCAGGTCGGTGCGCTCGTTGGACGTCACCCAGACAGAGGAGTGAGTATCGCCTTGAGGTTTCGAAGAGCAAATGGCATCGCCCTGCTCCGTGCAGGCGACGAATGGCACGGCCAACACTCTGACTTTGCCCAGCCGCTCGACGATGCTTTGCGGAATCGCCTGCGCGGGCTCGCGGAATATGCTCCGCTCTTCGGCCGGGGTGAGCGCGACCGCGGCGTGGAACTCCCAACCATTCGAGAAGTGCGACAACGGCACAAACGTGCGGTTGATGTACTCCGCGACGCTAATGCTTTCGCCCACCGAAGTCCCAGAAGCGCTCACGGCTGCCGGCCTCGAAGCAGGATTGCCCGCGTGATTATTCGATGACGCACCCATTGAAAACAGTGGCTCGTAGTTTGTGGCTGATGGCAAACAGCGGCTTCCCCCTTGCCACTGCTCTTTCATTGTGTACGATTAGGGTCGCGGTGTCCAGCGCCAGTCGGGGGTGCGGCTGTCCCGCCCGCTCTTCGCGCCATCAGCCGTCAGGCAGAAGCGCACCAAGGCCCAAGCGAGATGCAAATCTAAGTGCAGTGGAGCCGCTCGGGCTGGATTCTTGCCGTTGCATCAGCCGCTGGCAACTAATGCCAGGAGATTCGACGCCCGCCGCCGTGCCTGACGGCTCGATCTAGCACTGCGCCTGAATGGAAAGCAACTCGCCGGATCGGAACGAGCTCTCACGGGCGTAACCGTAAAGGAGGTTGTCGTCGGCGCGGCCCACTTCCACATCGAGCAGGACATTCTGACCGGTCGTCGACCCGGGCAAAGCCACCTTGAGGTAGTTGGTGGTGAGCGCCATCCGCGTACCGTCATTCAATTCCCCAAGCGTGATGGCGGAAAGTGCTCGGCCGACTTGCGCTGCGAGAAACGAGCGGTGCTTGGCCGCAACCAAATGCCGGATCTCCCAGCCACGGTCGCGGGCCACTCGACCGTTCACTTGCTTCGGCTTGGAAGCTGCCGGAGTCATTGGCCGCGCCGAGTAAGGGAAGACGTGAACGTAGGTGAGCGGCAGCGACTCGATGAAACGCGCGCTGGAGGCGTGGTCCTGGTCGGTCTCGCCGGGGAAACCCACCATCACGTCGGCGCCGATGCCGCAGTTCGGAATCTGCTCGCGGATTCGAGCCAGGCGTTCGGCGTACTGGCGCGCCCAATAACGGCGGCTCATTTGCCGCAGAATCCTGTCGCATCCGCTTTGCAGAGGCACGTGGAAGTGCTGCGCCATGCGCGGCTCCTGGGCAAGCAGGCGGATGAGCGCCGGGCTGACGTCCATGGGCTCGATTGAGCTGATGCGGATGCGGGGGATGGAAGTCTCTCCCAGTATGCGCTCCAGCAAGCCGAGAAAAGTGATTCGCCGGTCGAGGTCGCGCCCGTAGCTCCCCAGATTGATTCCCGACAAAACTATTTCCTTGAAGCCGGCGCGTTCAAGTTTGCGGACTTGTTCGACCACCAGGTCCGGCGCGAGGCTGCGGCTCGCGCCGCGCACGGCGGGGATGATGCAGAACGAGCAGCGCGCATTGCAGCCGTCCTGCACCTTAAGCGTGGGACGAGTGCGATCATCAGGGAAGACGGGCGCGAAGTGAAACTCCTCGGAGATCTCGCCAACCATGACTTCCGCTGCTGATTCGCGCGCCGGCGTCACCGAATCCACGTTTGAGATTTCGACCAGAGGCTGGCTACAAACTGAGGACGGCACGCCCACGAGCTGAGACCTGCGCCCCGAGTCTTCTCGCCCGGCGCCTTCCCGCTCGCGGCCGACCGCCGCCGACAAGACTTCCGCCACGGTGTGCTTGTGAGAATTGCCCACCACCCACGCCACGCCCTCGATGCGGGCGATTTCCTCCGGCGCGCGCTGCGCGTAGCAGCCGGTCACCAGGATTCGGCACTGCGGATTGGCTCGATGAATGCGGCGGATCACCTGGCGGACCTCGGCGTCCGCGTCGGCGGTGACGGTGCAGGTGTTCAGGATGGCAACGCGGCTGTGCTCGGCGCTCTCGACTTCCCGCAGGCCCGCATCGAGCAATTGCTTCTTCAGCGCGGCGCCATCCGCTTGGCTCGCCCGGCAACCGAAATTGAGAAGGTGAAATGTCGACATGTTCCCAGGATTGATTTTAGCCGACTGCATCAAAGTGGCAAGTGGCGAGAAACGCGTTGACCAATGACGTGTGGAAAGCGACAGGATTTCCTCCATTAACTTTCCACTCGCCACTGTTCCTAAGCTTTGATCTTTCGGATTTCCTCGGTAAGAGCCGGAACAATTTCAAACAGATCGCCGACGATGCCGTAGGTGGCAACTTCAAAGATCGGGGCCTCAGAATCTTTGTTGATTGCAACTATATTACGGCTTGACTTTATGCCTACTTGGTGCTGGATGGCGCCGGATATTCCCAGCCCGACATAAAGCTTTGGGGCGATGGTTTGGCCGGAGCTGCCAATTTGGCGGTCCATGGGCAGCCAGCCGTTGTCGCAGACGGGCCGCGAGGCGCCGAGTTCCGCGCCCAGTGCCTCGGCCAGTTTTTTCGCCAGTTCAAGATTCTCCGGCGCCTTGATGCCCCGTCCCACCGCGACCACGATCTCGGCTTGCGAAAGGTCCACCGCCTGCTTCGCTTCGCGAAAAGGCTCCTCGGGCTTGGCACGGATCTGCTCCGCCGTCAAGGAGACGCCGACGGGCGTGACCTTGGCGGGCGCAGCTCCACGGCCAACCGAGTCTTCCCGAAATGAGCCGGCCTGAAAGGAGACGAGCCAGGGAGCATCCCCGACAAGTTCCAGGTCGGCGGAAAACTTTCCTTGAAACACTTGGCGGACAAAAACCGGCCTGCCATTTTCTTTGCGGTACCCCAGGCAGTCGCTCAGCAGGCTTCGATCAAGCGACGCCGCCAAGCGCGGCGCAAAGTCTCGCACCTGATAGGTGTGGCTGAAGACCACAAACTCCGGCTGCCGCGTGACAACCACTTGTCGAAGCGCGCGCGTGGTTCCGTCTGAGGTGTATCGCTGGAGGAGCGGCGAGTCCACCACGAGGACTTCCTGAAGATCCGCTGCGGCGAGTTCCGAGGCGAGCGGCGCAACGTTGCCGCCAAGAATCACCGCCGAAACCGACAGGCCCAGATCCTGCGCCAGGCTTTGGCCGGCGGCTACCGCTTCCCACGTGGGACGCGTCAGCTTGCCGCTTTGCGGCTCTGCAAAGACCAGAATCTCTTTGGACATGGCGGTCACACCAGGTTTGGCTTCAAATCGGGAGTAGTAAGACTGTGCGCCATTTATTTTTCGTCAAAATCGGCCCATTCTTCTCAGCAACTCATTGACAGCGCGTTAGTTAAGCTCAATGGGTTTGTTTTTCCTTGAAACATTGTATCATTCACAATTAAAAAGACTTAGTGCCAGTGGGTTTGTTTGGGTTTGTTTTTTCATTTTATCCACTCGCCCCGCCATCCCCAAATCGGGAATAGTGCAGGCACCGCAGAGCCTATCATCCACAAAATAAAGGACATTCCAGTTTCACTCCAAACCCCTAGCATTTGCCACTTACTATCATTCCCGAGACGTTCCAGCTAAGTTCGACAATCCCTTGCCACTTGACCCTTTATGGCCGCCTGCTCCGATACGGTCGATACAATAGCACGGCTGGAAACCCCTGTCAAGTGCTTTTAGCCCTTCCGGAAGCTTTGTCGCAGGGAATCTTGCTGAAAGCGGACGGCTGACTTCTGATGGCCGCTCCTGCCATTCGTCACTTGTCCCCGGTCCGTTCCCGGACGGAAGGGCCGGGGCGGGCACTCGTCACGATCTGCCTACTCGCCCTCTGCGGTTGGGGGAGTGAAAGCCCTCGCGGGCTGTTCGCTGTTTTCGGAGCTCTCAGCCTTGTGAGGCATCTCAGCCTTTTCGGGCTTCGCGGCCTTCGCGCTCTTCTCAGCTTTCGCGGGCTTCCTCGGTTTTTCTGCGGCCGACCCTTCAAACGATCCCAGCGCTTCGCAGACCAATTCCAGCGGAATGGTCTTATAAAAATTTCCCGCCTCAAATTTCTTGATCTGGTCTCGCCACAGTGGATTCGTGCGCGCGGCTTCGAGCGCGTCCTTATCCTTCCAGAAAACCAGCCACAGGTATTCGGGTTTCCGGGCTTCGAACACCTTGATAAGATGAGCGTCCAGGCAACCGTCGATTTTCTTCAGCGTCGGCAGCGTGACCTGCCGGCCGAACTTTTCGTACTCCTCAGCCTTCTTTTTGCGGCCTTTCATTCTCCAGATGTGCACAAACATTAGATCACCCTCGCTTCATTCTTCAACTTATCAGCCAGCTTGGCAGCGATTTCTTTCGCGCTGCCCTGTAAGAACTCGGTCTGCACTTTCTTGACGGGCAAATACACTTTCGCGATTTTCTGTCGCGGCGCCAGCTCTTCAGGCTTGAGGCCCAAATCTGCCGTCGTCAGTTTTTGTATCGGTTTGGTTTTCGCCGCCATAATCCCCTTCAGCGTGGCGTAGCGGGGCTTGTTGATGCCGGATTGAATCGTGAGCAGCGCGGGAAGCGGCAGCTCGATCCACTGAAACCAGCCGCCTTCCAGTTCTCGCTTGATGCGAAGCGACTGCCCGGAAATTTGGATTTCCATGATGATGGTCGCGTGAGGCAGCCCCAACATCTCGGCCAGAATCACTCCGGTTTGAGCGAACCCGAGATCGTCGGATTGCAGGCCGGTCAACACGAGGTCCGGCTTTTCTTTCTCAATGGCCCGAGCCAGGGCCCGCGCCACGCCCTGGGCGTCGAGATTTTCGAACGCCGGGTCGTCGAGATGAAGGGCGCGGTCAGCTCCCTTGGCCAGGGCTTCTTTGATGGACGCCTGCGCCCGCGCCGGACCCATCGACGCGATCACCACCTCGCCGCCGTGCTTTTCCTTCAGCCGCAGGCCTTCTTCGAGCGCGAAGATGTCCGGCTCGTTGATCTCAAAACTGATGTCCGCGGTGTTAATCCACGTTCCCGCCGCGTTCAGCTTAAGAATGGAATCTCGCGATGGAACTTGCTTCAGGCAAACAACGATCTTCATAAGATTGGTTCGGTGATTCGTTGAATCATTGATTGATTGGGAGGGAAAGTCAACTGTTTTCGGCCAGAAAGAGACAGCCCCTTCATTAATGGATCAACCGCTCAATACCTCCATGACTCTGTTCTTTCATCACGGATTGTAGCGCTTAAACAACAGCGCGACGTTGGTTCCCCCGAAACCAAACGAGTTGGACAGGACGTACTCGATATTTTTCGGGCGGGCTTGGTTGGGCACGTAATCCAGATCGCAATCGGGGTCCGGCTTCTCGTAGTTAATGGTGGGCGGCATCATCTGGTCGCGAATGGTCAGCGCGGAAAACCCTGCTTCCAGTCCGCCGGCGCCGCCCAGCAAATGGCCGGTCATGGACTTGGTCGAGCTGACCGGAATCTTGGCCGCATGCTCGCCGAAAACGGCTTTGATCGCCTGGGTCTCGAGGCGGTCGTTAAACGGTGTCGAAGTCCCGTGGGCATTGATATAACTGACCTGCTCCGGCAAGACCTTGGCGTCGGCCAGCGCGTTGCGCATGGCACGCACGGCGCCCACGCCACCCTCCGCCGGTTGCGTGATGTGGAAGGCGTCGCCCGACATGCCGTAACCCACCACTTCCGCGAGAATCCGTGCGCCGCGGTTCAGGGCATGGCCCAGCTCCTCGAGAATCAGAATGCCCGAGCCTTCGCCGATGATAAAGCCGTCGCGATCGGCGTCAAAGGGGCGGCTGGCTCTTTCCGGCTCAGCGTTGCGAGTGGAGAGAGCGCGCATGGCGGCGAATCCGCCCACCGACAAAGGCGTGATCGCGGCTTCCGTTCCGCCGCAAATCATCACGTCGGCATCGCAGCGCTGAATGATTTTGTAAGAATCGCCCACCGCGTGAGCGCTCGAAGAGCACGCCGTGCATGTGGCGGAGTTGGGGCCTTTGGCGCCCCAGCGAATGGAAACGAATCCCGCCGCCAAATTGACAATGGCAGCGGGGATGAAGAACGGGGAGATCCGTCGCGGCCCGCCGCTGAGCAGGGCTTTGTGCTCCCGCTCGATGACGTCGAATCCTCCGATACCGGAGCCGATGTAAACACCCACGCGCTCGGCCGTCTCGGGCGAGATCTTCAACCCAGACAGCTCGATGGCAAACTGCGTCGCCGCCATGGCGTACTGGATGAAGAGGCCCATCTTCTTGACCTCTTTCTTTTCCACGTAGAGAAAGGGGTCAAAGCCTTTCACCTCAGCGGCAATGGTGGCGGAGAAGCCCGCCGTATCGAAGTGGGTGATGGGCCCGACGCCGCCCTTTCCCGCCAGGATGTTTTTCCAGGTTTCTTCAGTGCCGACGCCCAGGGCGCTGACTAAGCCTACCCCCGTCGCCACGACTCTTCGCGTCAAGGGTTATTGCTCCTGCCGAGTGTCGCCGCGCCTCTCAGTTCTTCGCGGCTTTGCCATGGGCTTGAATGTAATCGATAGCGTCCTTCACCGTTTGAAGCTTTTCGGCGTCCTCGTCCGGGATCTCGATTTCAAACGCCTCCTCCATCGCCATCACCAGCTCGACGATGTCCAACGAATCGGCGCCCAGGTCGTCGATGAAATGAGCCGTGGGGGTGACCTCGGCTTCGTCAACGCCAAGCTGCTCAACTATAATCTGCTTCACCTTCTCGTCTAGAGAAGCCATCGCTTAGTCCTCCTTACATTACTTGGGGCGGCCATTCTAGCAGTGACTACTCACGGGTGACAAGCGCATTGTCGATTTCGTTGGTGGCCACTCTCAATTCAAAGAAGGTCGTTACCCGGCCAAGTGGATTGTTTCCGAGTGCTCCGTCGCTCGCCCAGAACTTCGGATTGCCTCCGCGAATTCGTCGGAAAACCCTCGGCGACCAGGCAGGACCGAACTGTCCAAATCGAGGCCAATCCTGCACGTTTCAGATATTTGCTTCGGCGACGATCGTTCAGGAACTAACGTTCAGGCTGGGGTGTTGGCTGGGTTTTCCGCGCCCATCGCCTCAAGCCGATGGTTGTTGGATTACTCCTTGCCGAAAAGCCGTTCATGACATTTTGCACACTGGAGAATAGAGGGGCCTGATTCCTTTACCCTGCAAAGAGTCATTGAAGAAATATGGGAGCCACACTCGTCGCAATGCTCACGATCCTGGACGCCGCTCTCGCTGGAGGAGAATTCGTCATCGTAGGGACTGCTCTCGTATAGGCCTGATAGCCCAGTATGTCGGGCTCAGCCACGTTCTCCTCCGTCAGCAGCTCGCCCCGCGCATTTGGTACGCCGGGTCTCTCCCGCTGCGATTACAGCGAGGTTAAAGACAAAGGTTGGGTCGGGGCAAAACGTGGCCTTTAAGGAACGATCGAGAAATCCTGTACTAATTCCTGTACAGGCCGGTTCGCCTCGGTGGAATAGCGGCTGAACAGATACACATGCAGCCTGTAGTCGCCGGGCGCAAGCGGCTCGAACGGGATGATTTTGTCGTCATAGGGCACCTTTTCGCCCGGCGCCAGGCTGCCCTCGCGCACCCGCGTGAACATCGCGCCGCCGTTGACCACCGCGTTGCCGAAATGCATCCTGCCCGGCAGGACCTTGGTGGTTTTCGCAGTGTCGGAAATCGCCTCCCACCCATAGTTAATCATGATGACGTTGTCGAAATTTCCGCCGGGGATGGCGACAGTTACTTTCCCGGCATTGGTGATGACGAAGGAAAACTCCACCGGCGCGCCCGCGCTGCTCGCCGTTGATTTCATGTGCAGTTCGTCCAGCCGGATGCTTTTCTCAGTAATGTCCCGCACGTTGTCCGCCGCGACGGCGGGCTCGCGCAGAACGGGCGCGGGATTCGCGGCTGGCGCGGCAGGAACACCCACCAGCCCGATGGTGATGACCCGGCAGGCCATGAAGTAATCCTTGCTGGTGCAGATATCGATGTTCGCTTTTTCTGTTGAGAAGTCGACCTTCTTGCCCTCTGTGTCGAACACCACAGTGAAGCTGTAGGGCCTTCCGGGCTCGAAAACATAGTTTTCGTCATGGTATTCGGGATGCACCTTGGTGAAGTAGTTGCCGGACACCTGGTTTTCCCACGGCCCTATCGAGGCCGGGTAGGTCAGGTAATGCCCGGTTTTGGTAAATTTCAGGGTGTAGGTGAGCGCGAACCGGCTGCCACCCCGGTCGGAGGCCAGCGCTTCGAAAGAAGTGCCCGCCAGCTCGATCCGCTTCAGCGCGAGCTTCCGCCCCGCGTACTGGACCCCGATTGTGAAAAAGCTCCCCGGTAGCGCCACTTCCGCCGATCCCAGGACTACGATCACCCACGCCGCCAGCGCCAGCACGCGCCTGCGACGCAGAAACCTGCGGGCGCAGAAATACCCCGTCCATATCGCCGCGATCTCGCATAGGAAAATCCCGATAAAGAATAGCGGGAAGGAATAAATCGCCATTTCTTTCATGCCAAAACCGAACATGACCAGGTTCTGTATGAAGACAAGAACGGTAGCGATGAGCGCGATAATGAACATGATCATCTCCCCTCACCGGTTATCCGGAATTTCCACCATGGAGTCCGGCCTTACCGACAACATACACTTGACCACCACTGAAGGCAATGGCCAGCCGGGTTTCCATCGTTCGGAGCCTCCAGCGCGGACAGAAGGGCCCCTTTTACCGCTCCCGAGGATGCCAAAGCCCGAAACTGCCTCTCTTTCGATCGATTCTCCGGACACTTGTCCTTCCTTTGCTCTTTCACCGCTGAAGTCCGATCCGGGCGACGGCTCACCTACCCCGCCCTAGAGGACAGGGCCGCTATCCGCCCCATCATGCTGGCAAACAGCCTTCTGGTCAGATGATGCTTCGCCAAAAACAGCCAGTAATGCTGCGCGTGTTTCACCAAACGGCCACCCGTCTTCACCAACCGCTGCTGCAAGCTCGGTCGCGGTCTCCGATCCGATTCCTGTTCCGAAGCCCCGTTCGAGGAGGTTAGTAATGGGATAGCACTCGCTGGGATTGATCGCCGTAGTGTAGGGCAGCGCACTTCAACTCCTGGATCGTCGCCCACCCAGAAACAATCCGGCACCTAAGACTTCACCTCGCAATCTGGTCGTCAGAGCTTGGCTAGAAGATCGGCTGCGCGGAAACTGACCCACTACCGTCGATTTAGGTAGTGGGCCACCTTCAATTCAAAGAAGGGCGTTACCAAGCCAGGTGGATTGTTTCCGCGTGCGCCGTCGCTCGGCCAGAACTTCGGATTGCGCCCACGGATTCGTCGATAAACAACAGGCGACGCTTCACGAAAGCGCCCGCTTCTGGACGGGTTTTTCTCCATCGGGCTTCGGCACAAAGATGTCCTGCCAGGTGAGCCCGCACTCCTTCACCATTTCCACGCCGTACTCGAGCCGGCCCAGTTTTCTGCCGCCGTTGTTTGTGCCGAACGTGAATTTGACTCCGGCTTTCTTGGCGGCCTGGATAAACGCCGGGCTGGGCAGTCGGTAAGTGTTGTTGATTTCGATTGCGATGTCGTTTCGTTTCGCGGCGTCGATCACTTTTTGCATTCGCTCGGGCGTCCAGAGGCGGTCGTAGTCGGCTGCGATCGCTTTGGGAAGGAACGTGGGATTGACGTAGATGTCAATCGGCTCGTGGTTGAGGACACCGAGGATGCGGTCGACGCACATCTCTGTGAACCGCTCCTTGTCCTTGATCTCGCCCACCTCATCCTCGATCCAGAGGCGCATGCGCTTGCCGTTGTCGTCGGTGAAGGTCATGGCGTCGGTAAAAGCGTAGTCGAACTTGGCGATAGTTTCCTTGGAGAACAGCTTCACCCATTCGCGTCCCTCACCTTGCAGAGCCACAAAGACCGGTTGACCCTTCATGCTGCGGAGGAACTCCTCAGCCGCAGCATCGTTGGTGACGGGAAAGCCGAGGCCGCCGTTGACCGCGATTCCGTACATGATCCCGAGCCGGCGCGACTCGCCGAGCGCCTCCTCCAGGGTCAGCCCGCCCTTCAGGTGAACGTGGTAATCCACCACCGGGTAGTTCCCGGCATTCATTCGCAGGAGCTCGCGGTAGACCTCATCGACCACCGGCCGTTCATCGGTGGCCATCGGCAGATCGTCCGACAGCGGCTTCACCAGGATGTTCCGGAAGAAGACTCTCGAGTTTGGGTCATGGCATTGGAGCGCGAACGTGCCCCGGCCGAGAACGCGTCCCGGCGCATCGTCCATCAGCAACGGCGGGTCAGGCTCGACGTAATCTACCAGCAGCGTGCCGTTCAACCGAATCTGCACCTGCTTCGCCCGGACCAGAACGTGTAGCTGGAACCACTCGTTGTCGCTCGCGAGCGCCTTGTAGACATTGCGGACGCCGTAAAGCGAGCCGGTCTTCCTGCGCTCGACGTAACTCGCCTCACCCTTCTGGGTGTTGTTGATCTGCACCTGGAAGCCCCTGGCCGGCCAGCCTGCCGGTTGGAACTGGGTGTGGAAGAAGATGCCGGAAGCGGCGCCCGGGCGCGCCATCACGTCGGCTTCCAGCTCGAAGTTCTTGAAGTCAGCGTTGCGCACGCTGCCCGTATAGAACAGGTGCGAGCGCGGACCATCGGCCGCGATCTGTCCGTCCACGACTCGGAAAGAGCCTCTGCTCTCGTTGGCCTTCCAGCCATCGAGTGTGCGGCCGTCGAAAAGTGGAATCCAGTCGACTTCCCCGTGCTGCGCAGCAGGCAGAACCAGCAAGGAAGCCAGCAGTTCGCGCCTTGAAATCGGGACCATGCGGTGATCCTTTCGGGCTCGCGGGTCCGGAGCAGCCCATCCGCGCACGTTAGACCTGGGTGCGCCCACGGAGCCAGGGGATTGCGCAGGTATTCTACGCCATTCATCTGCGCGCGACGCCGGAGATGTTTTGGAAGGGAAGGGCGTTTTCCAAGCAAAATCCTGAAGGCTCGAGCGAACCGGAGCCAGCGGATAGTCTCCGTGGGCCGCTAACCGTACAGTTGGGGTGTTGGATCAGCGCGAGAATCGGTGCTTTCATGGCTGTGGGTGTTTCAGTAGTATAACGATCCACGCTGGGCGCATTTATATACTGGGCTAAACTCGCGCCCTGAAGGGAGCCTCACATGGACAGAAGGGAATGTATTCAGCTTGCCGTGGCTGGAGCGGCCAGTGCGGTTTTGTCGACGCGGCGCCTTGCAGCGGACGAGCAAGCGGCGCGCGCGGTGCGGGGATTGCCCTCACCAACGATCAGAGACATCAAAGTGATCACAACGCAACCGGCCGGCGTGCGCCTGGTGGTGGTTAAAGTACTCACCGATCAGGACGGCCTCTACGGTTATGGTTGCGCCACCTTTACCCAACGCGCCGATCTGGTTGTGGCGGCAGTGGAAAAATATCTGGAGCCGTTCTTGATCGGGAAGCCGGCGGACCGCATCGAGGATACCTGGCAGGCCTGCTACAACAGTTCGTACTGGCGCGAGGGCGGTGTGTTGAACAATGCGATCAGCGGGATTGACGAGGCGCTGTGGGACATTAAGGGAAGGCAGGCCAACATGCCAGTGTACCAGTTGCTCGGGGGCAAAGTCCGCGAAGCCGCCGCAACCTACGCCACCGTGGGCGGGATGGAAATCCCCGAGGTCATCGATCGCGCCCGCCAGGCGATGCAGACGGGGTTTAAGCATATCAAGGTCCAGATTGGCGTGCCTGGGATGGCGGCGTACGGCCCGCGCGGCGGCCCGGCGGCGAAAGGCTTGCACGATGGTGCGGTGTTTGAGCCGGGTCCTTACATGCGGCGGACGCGGGCGATGCTCGAAGAGTGCCGGAAACAGTTGGGAGAAGAGATCGAGCTGATTCATGACGTGCACGAACGCGTCAGCCCGCACCAAGCCGTCCAATTCGCCAAGGAATTGGAGCCCATCCGGCTGTTCTATTTGGAGGACGTACTGTCACCCGAGGACATCGACTACTTTCGCCAGATTCGGCAACAATGCGCCACATCATTGGCCATGGGGGAGCTATTCAATAACACGCGCCAGTGGCAGCCGCTGATTGCCGAACGCCTGATTGACTATATTCGCGTTCACCTGTCGCAAGTCGGGGGTCTCTCGCCGAGCCGCAAGATTGCCATCTTCGCCGAGCAGTTTGGAGTGAAAACGGCCTGGCACGGCCCGGGGGACGTCTCGCCCGTCGGCCACACGGCGCAATTGCACCTCGATCTGGCCAGCACCAACTTTGGCGTGCAGGAGGGCGGCGTCATCCGAGGCGTGGAAGCCGAGATTTTCACGGGTTGCGCAGCTTACAAAGACGGCTATCTGTGGGCCAGCGACCGGCCCGGCTGGGGGATTGAAGTGAATGAGGAACTCGCCGCCAAGTATCCCTTCCGCTCCGACCCGCTCAACGGCGGATGGGGAGAAATCCGGCGATACGATGGCACCATCATCAAGCAATGAAGCGCGCTGATCGCCGAGCGCTTGCTCCATTCGACTCGACTCGGCTACGATAAGCGTGAGGTGGTAATTTGGCGAGGACGAGAGAGACTCAGGAAACCGCGCTTCCCATGTTGCACGACGCTTACCGCCGTTCGGTTCGAGACTTGAGAATATCGGTCACGGACCGGTGCAACTTACGTTGCACCTACTGCATGCCGTTCGCGAAGTATGAGTGGATTGAGCGGCAGGAAATTCTTACCTATGAGGAGACCGCACGCCTGGCCGGCCTTTTTCTCAGCCTGGGTGTGAACAAGATCAGGCTCACGGGAGGGGAACCGCTCCTTCGGAAAGACCTCGAAAGGCTGGTGAGCCAGCTTTCGGGTTTGCCGGGCCTCAAGGAGCTTTGTCTCACGACGAACGGATCGCTACTCGCCGAAAAGGCGGCAGGGCTGCGCGCCGCCGGGCTGAAGCGGATTAACGTCAGCCTCGACACGCTTAGCGCCGAAAAGTTCAAGAAGATGACGCGCTGGGGCGATCTGTCCAAGGTCCTGGACGGATTGTTTGCCGCCAAGAATGAAGGCTTTTCACCCATCAAAATCAATGCGGTGATCGAGCGCGGCGTGAACGACGACGAGATTATCGACCTCGTAGAATTTTCTCGGAAGAACGGCTTCCCGATTCGCTTTATCGAATACATGGACGTGGGCAACGCGAACAGTTGGAAGTCCGACAAGATAGTGTCCAAGAAGGAAATTCTCAATGTCATTCGCGCCCGCTATCCCTTGCGAGAAGCTGGGAGGGAGGAGGCCAGCTCGCCGGCGGTCGATTTCGAGTTTGTGGACGGCGGGGGAGAAGTCGGTGTGATCGCTTCCGTGACCGAACCCTTCTGCGCCGGCTGCACGCGAGCCAGGCTGACCGCCGACGGCAAACTCGTGACGTGCCTGTTTTCAGAAAAGGGTCACGACCTGAAGGCACTCCTCCGAAACGGCGCGAGCGACGCGGCGATCACCGAAGCGATTGCCGCCATCTGGAAGATCCGAACGGACCGGTATTCGGACGAAAGGCTCGAAGCACTCAACTCCGCCCAGGGTTACCAGCCCGCCGAACACAAGAAAATCGAAATGATCCGGCTGGGAGGATGAAGGCTCGGCCGTCAGGTGTCAGCTCTCAGCAGCCAGCAAACACTCATGCCCAGGTTCCCTGCCCGTCTTAACAATCCCGCGATTTCGGCGTACAATTAAGGTGTAGGATTATGGCAGATCGATATTTCAAACTGCACGAGGCCCAAGAGCTTCTGCCCGTCATCGGGTCATATCTCGAGCAGGCGCGCGAGCAGAAGCTGAAAGTGGACGGCCTGAATGAGGAGTTGGCCCACGCCGCGGCGCGCATTATGCTGATGGGCGGCTCGATTCCCGCTCACGCTGAGCTCGGCAAGAAGAAGACCGAGCGCGACGAGTTCGTGTCTCAGGTCCAGGAAGCTGTTTCAAAGATCCTCGACACCGGGTGCCTGGTGAAAGACCTTGATGAAGGCCTGGTGGACTTCCCCTGCCTGATGCACGGTGAAGAGGCCTATCTGTGCTGGAAGCTCGGCGAAGAGCGGATTGGGTACTGGCACGGAATCGAAGAGGGTTTTGCAGGACGCAAGCCGCTTGACGATTCATCGTCGGACGATTCGCCGCCGCGCCGCGAGAAGATCCAGTAGAGCACATCGTACATTTTCCGAAGCAATACTGGCGAGCGGCAGTACCTCAGTTTTCGGCGCGTGATCAGTCAGAGTGCCATTGACTGACGAACTGAAATACTGACGAACTGAATCACTGAACTTGCCCCTCGCCACTGCTCTCAGAAACATGAGCGACAAGCCGCCGGCCAACGCGTTGGCAACCTCACGGAGCGCTTATCTGCGCAGCGCGGCTCATCAGCCGGTTCGCTGGAACGAATGGGGCGATGCGGCTTTTGAGCAGGCCCGGCAGCAAGACAAGCCCATCCTTCTGGACATCGGCGCGGTTTGGTGCCACTGGTGTCACGTGATGGACCGCGAAAGCTACGAGAGCGAGGAAATCGCGAGCCTCATCAACGAGTCTTATGTCCCGGTAAAGGTGGACCGCGACGAGCGGCCGGACATCGACGCGCGCTACCAGATGGCCATCGGCGCTCTCACCGGACAAGGAGGCTGGCCGCTCACTGCCTTCCTGACGCCCGAAGGCAAGCCTTTTTACGGAGGAACTTATTTTCCTCCCGACGACCGACCTGGCCGGCCAGGGATGAAGCGGGTACTCGAGAGCATCGCGCAGAATTACAAATCTCATAGGGCGGAGATATTCTCGAGCGCCGAGCAAATTGCCCAAGCCCTCGAGCACGCGGACAAGATGCACGAGCAGGGCGGCGAAGCCCGTCCCGATCAGGCGGTGGCAAGCCGCGAGCTGGTGGACTCCATCGTCACGGGCATTGAGCGTGCGTCGGACTCGCAGTTCGGCGGCTTTGGAAGCGCTCCCAAATTCCCCCATCCCAGTGCGATCAATTTGCTGCTCGACCAGTATCTCGAAACGCGCCAGAATTGGTCGCTTTCGGTGGTCACCAACACGCTCGAGCACATGGGCCGCGGCGGAGTTTATGACCAGATCGGCGGCGGTTTCCATCGCTACTCCGTGGACGAACGCTGGCGCGTTCCTCATTTCGAGAAGATGTCTTATGACAACGCAGGTTTGCTGGCCAATTATTTGCGCGCCTACCAGGTGACCGGCAGCGCGTTCTTCCGCGAGATCGCGTTCGGAATTGTCGGATTCATTGAGTCGGTGCTGTCCAGTGCCGAAGGCGGCTTTTTCTCCAGCCAGGACGCCGACTACAGCCTCGATGACGACGGCGACTATTTCACCTGGACGCTGGACGAACTGAAGGCCGCGCTGCCCGGCGCGCAGGGTGACGCCCGTGAGGCGGAAGTGATTGCGCAGTACTATCACGTCGAACCCCAAGGCGAGATGCACCACAACCCCGCGAAAAACGTGCTGTTCATCGATCAGCCCTTCGAGGCCATCGCCGCTCGTTTGAAGATTCGTCCGGAAGAAGTGGCTGAGATTCTGGCGCGGGCCAAACCCAAGCTGCTGGCGGCGCGCGCCAAGCGGCCCACTCCCTACGTCGACACCACTCTCTACTCGAGTTGGAACGGCATGATGATTTCCGCATGGCTGGAGGCTTACAAAATCCTTGGCCACGAGGCGGCGCGCGACCGCGCCCTCGCCACGCTCGACCTCCTGATGGAACACGCCTATGATCCCTCAAAGGGCATGGGCCATAGCGTGGTTCGAAAATCGAAATTGGAAACTGGAAATTCGAAACTGGAAATTGGAAATTGGAAATTGGAAAATCGCCGGCTGCAACTGGGTTGGCACCACACCGTTTTTCGAGTTTCGAATTTCGAGTTTCGAATTTCCAATTTCGATCTTCTGGACGATCAAGTCTTCATGGCCGCGGCCCTCTTGGATGCATACGAAGTGACCGGCAAGCGGACTTACTTCGACCGCGCTCTGGAGCTGATGGACACAACCATTCGGCGCTTTTGGGACGAAGAGCGCGGCGGTTTTTTTGACACCGCTTCCGATCGCGACGCACGGCAGGGCGCCTTAAACATGTCCCGAAAGTCTTTTCAGGATTCGCCCACACCCGCGGCGAATTCGGTGGCAGTGATGGTGCTCGACCGCCTGGCCCACCTGGCTGATCGAGCGGACTTGCGGGAAAAAGCCCAGGCCACGCTCGACCTCTTCGCGCCCAAGGCCGGCGAATTCGGGTTGTTCGCCGCCACGTACGCTCTGGCGTTGGCCAATCACCTGAGATCTCCGGTTGAGATCGTCGTGCTCGGACCCCGGGAGGACGAACGAACGCGCGATTTGCTGAAGGCTGCCTATCAGGCGGCGCGAGCAGGCAAGCGCGTGTTGGCCTTCGAGCCCGCCACTCTCAAGGCGCGCGATCTTCCCGCCGGTCTCGCCGCCACGCTGCCGTATCTACCCTACGATGGCAGGCCGCTGGCGCTGGTGTGCGAGGGCACGTCCTGCCGCGCGCCAATCGAAACGCCGGAAGCCCTCGCCGCCAGCCTGCAATCTCAGTAGCCGACGCACGGCGTTATTGCGCTGCGTCCTCCGGCAGTCCTTTCGACACAGACGGTCACGGGGATGGTGGAACTCCGTTTCGGCGATTCGGATTTTTGAGAGAAGGGGCTATCACAGAATTCAGCCCGCGCCTCGGCGCGCGCCTGAATTACGCCGCTTTCTTTTGCGGATCGTCTTTGGCTCCGCCCGCTTCTAGGGTGTTGAGCTGGGCAGCCTGCTTTGTATAGGTGGGCGTCATTCTTTGTAACTCGCGGATTCGCTCTTCGGCTTTGCGGCGCTCGGTCACACCCTTGTAAGGGTCCTTGTACGGACAGGGTTTGAAGCGGCGCTCGCATCCCGAAATAAGATATTTCAGCCATCTCTCCATCTCGGCTTCTGATATCGCAGTCGAGTCAATAGGAAGCTCACACTCTACCCTCGTCGTTTTGTATTCTTCGGCCGGCTCACCGAAGTGAACGCTCGTTTCTGCCTCCGGATACCAGCGTAAGAAGACGAGACTTGAATCGGTGCTCAGGAGATTCAGCGTCATCGCATAGGCGACCCCGTTTCTTTCATGGATATAAACGCAGCGCAGTCCCTCCGGCTGCTCGTAAATGTGCTCACGAATGACCACGCGCTTCTCGCGTTTGTTGACTAACTCGACCATTCTGCTCAAGCTCTCTTGGAGCTGACGTGGGCCAAGCTGCGAACTCAAGCCTTCGGAGCTTAAACTGTCAGGCGCGGCGTCGATGAAACGCAGTCTCCGAAGTGCAGCTTTGAACCAGCCTCGAGGAGCCCTAGTAACGGGCGCACCTTGTAAAATGGCGATTCGTTTCATTCTGGGAGCGCACCCCGCCCTCCCGCCTTATATCGTCGGAATTGCTTTCAGACTTGAGAGGAATCCGATGGAGTTCAGGAGTGGTGTTTACTGTAATTTCCGCCGGACCTTTTCCAAACCATCTTTAGCCAGCACATAGTCCGGGCAAAGCTTGAGGGCCTGCTCAAAGTGATAACGCGCCTTGGTGTAGAGCTCCTTGGCCATGTACGCCCGCCCGAGATTGTAGTGTGGGTAGTGATAGGACTCATAGCGGCGCGACTGCAAGGCGCGCTCCAGCCACGAGATGGCCTCATCGTACTCCCGTTTCTCGATCAGGTAGTTGCCGATGTCGTTATAGGGGTTGCCGAACTCGGGGTCGATCTGGATGGCCTTCTTGCACTCCGCGATGGCTTCTTCGATTTTTCCCTGAAACCGGTAGGTCCAACCCAGGTACGTGTAAGCCTCGGCCGTCGGGTGAATTTCGAGAGACCGCTTGTACAGTTCGACGGCCATGTCGTAATCGCCGCCCACCTGGTACTGATAGGCCTCTTTCAACAGCTCCCAAGCCGATTGAAGGTTCTCGCCACCCATTTCGTTTTCCCGCGTGCTTTCGATAGTTAGCACAAGGGCTCGCAGATGTCAATTGTGGCGAACATTCGGAACGGCGCCACGGAATTGCGACGTTTGACCGATGGCATTTCAATCTGTTATTTTGGGTAACTCAATATCAAGGGGCAGAAACGGAACTTAGGAATGTCGAACGTTCAGATTACTTTCCCCGATGGGGCCATCAAGGAGTTCCCCAAGGGCATAACCGCGCTGGAGGTGGCCAAGTCGATCGGGCCGCGCCTCGCGGCGGAAGCGCTGGCCGCGCAGATTGACGGCCGTCTGGTTGACCTGTCCTCTCCCATCGAAGAGAGCGGGCCGCTCCAATTCATCACCCCATCGTCTCCACAGGGTCTGGAGATTTACCGCCACTCTTCCGCGCATCTTCTGGCCGCGGCCGTACTAGAGCTCTTTCCGGATGCCCATCCCGGCGTCGGCCCGCCCACGGAGGCCGGTTTCTATTACGATTTCTATCGCGAGAAGCCTTTTGCCGAAGAAGACTTGGCCAAGATCGAAGCGAAGATGCACGAGTTGGCCAAGGCCGACCTGCCCTACGAGCGCGTTTATTATCCCAAGGAAGAAGGCCTCAAGCTCTTCAATGAAATGGGCGAGTTCTTGAAGTGCGAGCTCATTGAGGAGAAGGCCGACCCGGTGTTTTCAGCTTACAAGACCGGGAAGTTCTTGGATTTCTGCCGCGGGCCGCACATTCCCTCCACGGGGCGAATCAAGGCTGTGAAGCTGCTGAGCGTAGCGGGCGCGTATTGGAAAGGTGATGAGCACTCGCACCCGCTGCAACGCATCTACGGTACGGCCTTCTTCACCCAGAAGGAACTGGACGGCTATCTCCACTATCTTGAGGAAGCCAAGAAGCGCGATCATCGCCGGTTGGGCAAGGACCTTGAATTATTCAGTATTCAGGACGACGCCGGCCCCGGCTTGATCTTCTGGCATCCCAAGGGCGGCATCATTCGCAAAGAGATTGAGGATTGGCTGCGCGCCGAGCTTTTGGCACGCGGCTATGACCTGGTATTCACGCCGCACGCCATGCGCCTGCATCTGTGGGAGACGAGCGGGCACACCAATTTCTACCGCGAAAACATGTTTGGCGCGATGGAAGTGGAAAAGGACAATTACCAGCTCAAGCCGATGAACTGCCCGGGACACATTCTGATCTATAAGTCGCGGCTGCGCAGTTATCGCGAATTGCCTCTGCGCATGGCGGAACTGGGCACCGTATATCGCTACGAGAGGTCCGGGGTACTGCACGGGCTGCTGCGGGTGCGTGGTTTCACGCAGGACGATGCCCACATCTTCTGTACGCCCGAGCAATTGGAAAGCGAAGTGCAGGCGTGCGTGGAATTTGCGTTCGCGGTGCTGAAGACTTTCGGCTTCGACCGCTATGAGGTGGATCTCTCCGCCCGCGATCCCGAACACATGGAGCATTACGCGGGCACGGTAGAAGAGTGGAATATGGCTGAAGGCGCGCTGAGGAACACTCTCAAGCGCATGAATGTGCCCCACAAATACATGCCAGGGGAAGCGGTGTTCTACGGCCCGAAGATCGATATCAAATTGGTGGACGCCATCGGCCGGTCGTGGCAGCTCACCACCGTCCAATTCGACTTCAATTTGCCGCGGCGGTTCAAGCTCGAATACGTGGGCGCGGACAGCCATCCGCACACGCCCGTGATGGTCCATCGCGCCCTGCTGGGTTCGATCGAGCGGTTCTTCGGCGTGCTGATAGAGCATTACTCGGGCGCGTTTCCGGTCTGGCTTGCGCCGGTCCAGGCTATGGTCCTGCCCATCAGCGAAAGGCACGGGGAATACGCCCGCACGGTGCATGGCGAGTTGCGCTCGGCCGGGGTGAGAGTCCAGCTCGACGACCGCAACGAAAAACTCAATTCGCGCATTCGCGACGCGCAGCTTCAAAAAGTCCCGTTCATGCTGGTGGTGGGTGATCGCGAGGCGGAGGCTCAGACCGTGGCGGTGCGGCGGCGAGACACCGGTGACGCGGGTTCCCGGCCCTTGAGCGAATTCATCCCCTGGGTGCGCCAGCTTATCGACACGCGGGCCGTGACGTGGTAGGCTTATCTCTAGGTGCTAGGCTCTGGGTGCTAGGCGCTAGGTTTCTGGAAGGTGGAAACTGGAAAATAGAAATTGGAAACCAGAATCCCTTGGTGGTTTCAGTTTTCCGTAGATGGAACGAACCTTGTCCAGTTTCCAATTTCTAGTTTCCGGTAGAAGGAACGAACCTTGCACCGAGCACGCAGCACCTAGAACCTGAGAGCTGTTGCGGCCCCGGCGGGCCAGGAGGGAATATTTATCGCTGATCGATTTGTAAGGACCAACGAGCGGATCCGAGCCAAAGAAATCAGAGTTATCGACGAAGAAGGCAAGCAACTGGGCGTCATGCCGCCATTCGAAGCCCTGAAGATAGCGCGCGGGCAGGGCTTGGACTTGGTGGAAGTTTCACCCACCGCCAATCCTCCGGTTTGCCGCATCATCAACTATGGAAAATATCTCTACCAGCAAAGCAAGCGGCAACACGAGGCTCGCAAACACCAGAAGTCCATCGAGCTGAAGGAAGTCAAGTTCCGGCCGCAGACGGGGGAGCACGATTTCACCGTCAAACGCGATCACATTCTGGCGTTTCTGAAAGATGGCGACAAAGTGAAGGCGACCATCATGTTCAAGGGCCGGCAATTGGCCCATCGCGACCTCGGCTGGAAGATGATGCAGCGCCTGATCGAGGAACTGGGTGAGGTGGCTATGGTCGAGGCTCGGCCCAGACAGGAAGGGCCGAACTTGACTGCGGTGCTGGCGCCGAAAAAGACCGGCGGAAAAGCGCCTTCCCATAAGCCGAAGGCTGCGAGCACGGGTGCCCACGGACAGCCGGGCGCCGCTCCGGGCCGTCCGCCACGTAGCGCTCTCGCCCACGATGCATCGGGGCGAGCGGAGCGGGGCAGCGCCGCGCCTGCACAGCCTGCGCAGGCCAGTGCGCCCGATGCGGAGCCAACGCCGGCAGTGGTCACAGAATCTTCGGGAGGATAAAGTTGGCAAAAGCCAAACTCAAGTTGAAGACGCACAAGGGCGCCGCCAAGCGGTTCAAGCTGACGGCGGGCGGAAAGATCATGCGCGGACACGCGTTCGCCCGCCACATTCTGACGTCCAAGAAGAGTAAGCGGAAGCGCAAGCTCGATCAGTCCACCACGGTCGACAAAGCAGACGTCCGGCACGTTAGGGCGATGCTGCCGTATGGAAGATAGGAATTAGGGGTTAGGAATTAGGGATTAGGGCGGCGCAGGTGAGAGTTCAGCGGCAGAAAAAGGCCGTGCCGCAGACCCTAACTCCTAATACCTAATTCCTAATTCCTGTTCTAGGCGGGCGCAGGCTGGCCAATGGCTGGGTGCCTTCGCCCTTCGCCGCAAGGCGCAGGGCTTTACTGCCCCGAAATTCTTCGAAAGGAGCAAACCCCATGCCTCGAGTAAAGCGTGGCACTGTGCGCCGCGCCAAAAGGAAGAAGCTCGCTCGTCTCACCAAAGGTTTTTTTCTCACTAAAAGCAAACTCTATCGGTCCATGAAGGAGGCCGCCGACCGCGCCGGCCGGTTCGCTTATCGCGACCGCAGGCGGCGCAAGCGGGACTTTCGGCGCCTCTGGATCACGCGCATCAGTGCCGCCGCCCGGATCAACGAACTGACCTACAGCCAGTTCATGTTTGGGCTGAAGAAGCTCGGAATTTTGCTGGACCGAAAGATGTTGTCCGAAATGGCAGCGCGCGATTCGGCGGGCTTCGCGGAATTGGCGGGCAAGGTGAGGGAAGCAGTTAACAGTTCACAGTCGACAGTTGAAAGTCAAAAGCCAAAAGCCCAAGACTAGCTCGCCGCCGAATTCTCGTAGGGGCGACCCTTGTGGTCGCCCTCCGGCGTGGGCAGGCACAAGGCCTGTCTTTACTTCGATGAATATTGACGAAAAGGTGGGCAAAACGCTCCAGGAACTCGGCGTCGCCGATGCCGCTGGGGTCGAGGCGCTGTTCGCCGAAGTGTGTGCGGCCATTGAATGCGAACGCTCAGCACTGATTTCAAAGCGGGTGTCGAGTGAAGCCGAACGCGAGAAACTGGTCAAGGCGCTGCGCGATCGCTGGCTGGCTCGAAAACACGGCTTGCTGGCAAGAATCGACGAGCATTGGCTGAAGGGTGCCAATCGCGAACTGAAACCCGCTGTCGGGAAACACTTCAACGCGATTCGACAAACAGCAACCTCTGTCGAATTTGACGCTCTGATTCACAAAGTACCCCTTAAGGTCGAGCGAATACACCCAGCGGCAGACACGACAGTGGCAGGATGGCCGGACCTCACGCTTCCCGGCCTCCGCCGGCCGCTGGGCTCGATACATCCCATCACGCGGGTGCAGCGCGAGATTGAAGACATCTTTCTTGGCCTCGGCTTCAGGATTGAAACCGGGCCGGAGATCGAATCGGTCTATTACAATTTCGACGCGCTCAACATTCCGGAGACGCATCCTTCCCGCGACGATTTCGACACCATCTACATCGACTCGAACACCTTGCTGCGCACGCACACCTCGCCCGTGCAAATTCGTGCCATGGAGAAATTCGTAAGGAACGGAGCTCAAGGCGGTCTCTATATCATCATTCCGGGCAAGTGCTATCGCCACGACAATCCCGATGCGACCCATACGCCCATGTTTCATCAGGTGGAAGGGCTGGCCATCGACACGGACATCACTTTTGCGGACCTGAAAGGCACGCTCGATTATTTCGCCAAGAAATTCTTCGGCGAAAAGACGCGCACCAGTTTTGCTCCCAGTTTCTTCCCCTTCACCGAGCCCAGCGGCGAGGTGGCGGTGAGTTGCTGGGTATGCGGCGGCGTCGGCTGCCGGACCTGCAAGGACAGTGGGTGGATCGAGGTGATGGGCTGCGGCATGGTCCACCCGCAAGTGCTGAAGTACGGCGGCCTCGACCCCGAGCGGTACTCCGGCTGGGCGTTTGGATTGGGTATCGACCGCTTCGCCGCAGCGCGGTATGGCATTAACGACATTCAGCTCTTTTTCCAGGGAGACGTCAGGTTTCTAGAGCAGTTCTGAAAAGCAGGCGGGAGAATTATGAATTATAAATTATGAATTATAAGTAGTTGTTGCAGCTCGGTTTTAATAATTCATAATTTAGAATTTGTAATTCCGACCATGAAAATCTCGCTTAACTGGCTCAAAGAGTTTGTTGAGATTACGGCCGATCCCAAGCAACTCAAGACCGACTTGAAGGCCCTGGGTTTGGGCGCGGAAACCGTCTCGCGGCTCGGCGACGATTGGATTCTGGAGCTCGAAATCACCCCCAACCGGCCAGACTGCCTCAGCCATTATGGCGTGGCGCGAGAGGTGGCCACGCTCTATCGCACGCCGCTCAAACCGGTTGAGGCGGCAGTGAAGGAATCAGGCCCGCCGACCGCCGGCGAAATTTCCATCGAAATCTCTGCGCTGGATCTTTGCGCGCGATACTGCGGCCGGGTGATTCGAAACGTCAAGGTGAAGCCGTCGCCGTCGTGGCTCGCCCAGCGGCTGGAGGCCATTGGCGCGCGGCCCATCAACAACGTGGCCGACATCACGAACTACGTCCTGATGGAGTTCGGCCACCCCCTCCACGCCTTCGACCTGGCGCGCCTTCGCG
This sequence comes from Terriglobia bacterium, assembly GCA_050013575.1. Classification (GTDB taxonomy): domain Bacteria; phylum Acidobacteriota; class Terriglobia; order UBA7540; family UBA7540; genus DASYXZ01. The sequence goes on from JBEKEZ010000022.1 coordinate 62,861, forward strand.
ACAAGAAGATTCTTGTGCGGCGCGCGGTCGCGGGCGAATACTTGAAGACCCTCGATGGCGTTGGCCGCACCTTGAACAACGAGAATCTGGTGATCGCGGACGGCCAGCGCGCCGTCGCTCTGGCTGGCGTGATGGGCGGAGAAGAGAGCGAAATCTCTTCCACCACGCGGGCCGTCTTGCTCGAGAGCGCTTGGTTTGAGCCGGCTTCGGTTCGCCGCACTTCGAAATCTCACGGCATGCACACCGAAGCCTCGCATCGATTCGAACGCGGCGCGGACATCGAGATGGCTCCTAAGGCGCTCGACCGCGCTGCCCAACTGATTGCCGAGCTTGCCGACGGAGAAGTATTGCCCGGAGTGATCGACGTCTTCCCGCGGCCTTTCCAGCAACGGGAAGTTGCGTTGCGGGCGAGCGAAATCGAACGGATTCTGGGCACGAGCGTGCCCGATGAAACGGTGGAATGGGTTCTGCGCGCGTTGGGCTGCATAGTCGAAAGGCCGAATGAACACTGGGCCGTGAAGCCGCCCTCTTGGCGGCTCGACATCACGCGCGAGGTCGATCTGATCGAAGAGATTGCGCGCGTACACGGCTATGATCGGTTGCCGAAGCGTGTGCGTCCCGCGCCGCCGAGCGTCGAGCGCGATACCTTACGCGACAAGGAGCTAAGCGTCTCTCAGACTCTCGTTGCGCTCGGATACCGCCAGATCATCGCCAACTCCATGGTCGATCCGCACGAAAATGCGCGCTTCACGGATCGCTCTCCGGTCGTCCTCCAAAACCCGCTGAGCCAGGAGGCATCGGTGATGCGCTCGACCGCAGTCCCGAGCATGTTGCGCGCGCTGCGATGGAACCTGGACCGCAGCCAGACTGATTTGCGGCTTTTCGAAGTGGGGAAGACCTACACTGCTACGCGGGATGCAGCGACCGGCCTGCCCAAGGAAGACCGCGTCCTCACGCTCGGCCTGACCGGGCACCGCCGCCCGGCCGACGTGCACGGCAACGAGGGCTTCGTGAATTTCTTCGACCTCAAGGGCGATATCGAGAGCTTGCTCGAACTATTTGACGTTGGCGGGTTGAAGTTCGAGCCTGCTTCGACTTCGTACCATGCGGCTGGCTTGTGTGGCAGGTTTCTCGATCAGAATGGCGAGGTCGCGCTCTTGGGGAAGATTGGCGCAGAAGTCGCTCAGGATTATAAGTTGCGGCAGGACGTGTGGGTGGCGGAGGTGGACCTCGAGCGCCTTTACGCTCTTCCGCTCAGGGTCCTCGGATTCAAGCCGTTCTCCAAGTTTCCGGAGGTGGAGCGCGATTTCTCGCTCCTGGTGCCGGAGGTGATCGCATACGAGCGCATCGATAATGCCCTTCGCGATATGGCGCTGGAGGACGTTCAAGGTTTTCGGCCGGTCGATCGCTTGCCTGTCGGGAAGATCGCCGCCGGGTATTGGAGTGTATTGCTTCGCGTTACTTTTCAGAGTCCAACACACACGTTGACGAGTGAGGAAGCGGATCAACTGAGCAAGCGAGTCTTGGCGGGTCTCGAACCGCTGGGTGTCCGATTGCGAAGCTAGAGCATGGCGAAGTGGTGCGATGGAGCCTTTAGCGAAGCTCGAAGACAGACTGGTTAGAGCGGTTGAGCTCTTCAAGAAAAATCAGGCCGAGCGCCGCGCCTTGGAGAAAGAAATTGAGGAACTGCGCGCGGATTTCAAGGAGCGGCTGAAAAAAGCAGACGCACTGGAGCGCGAAGTGGAGGCTTTGCACCGCGAGCGGGAGGAGGTGAGAACCCGCGTCGAACGGGTGCTCGAGCAGATCGAAGCGTTGACAAAGAACGAGTCCAGGGATTAGGAATTAGGAGTTAGGAATTAGGGACTGGGACAGTTCGTGCGGATCAGGGATTCGGGTCGCGTTTCTTTCTTTTGACTTATTCCTAATCCCTAATTCCCAGTCCTGCAAAGGAGCAGCGTGAAGGAAACAAAAGACGGTATTCGGGTGGTCATCTACGATCAGGAGTACCACATGAAGGGGGAACTCGACCCCGAATACATTCAAAAGCTGGCGGCCTATCTGGACGCGAAGATGCGGTCCATCGCGGGCCGCACGCGGACCGTGGATTCGCTGCGCGTGGCCGTCCTGGCGGGGCTGAATATTGCGGATGAATATCATCAGTTGAAAGCCCAGTACGAAGCCACCAACAAGGAAGCGGACCGAAGGGTCAATGAGTGCAGCGAGATGCTCGATCAGGTTTTGAAACACGCCGTCTGAGTCCGGGAAATAGCCTCAACCCCAGCGCAAGCGCCAATGAAAATCCTCTTTATCGGCGATATTTTCGGCCAACCCGGCCGCCGCATTCTGAAAGAAGCGCTGCCGTCGCTCCTCCAGGAGCACGCTCCGGATTTGGTGCTCGCCAACGTTGAAAACGCTGCCGCCGGATTTGGCATCACGCCGGCGCTGGTGGAGGAGATTCTCGACCTCGGCATCGCCGTTCTGACTTCAGGTAATCACATCTGGGATAAAAAAGAGATTTTGCATTACCTGGCTGAGCATGCCGACGGCCGCCTGCTGCGGCCGGCCAATTATCCCCCGGGCGCGCCGGGACACGGATTGTATGTGGGAAAAACCCGCGCCGGCGTCGGCTACGCGGTAATGAACCTGCAAGGCAGGGTCTTCATGCCGACCATTGACTGCCCATTTCGCGGCGCTGACGCTCTGCTCAACACGATCCCCGCAGAGGTCAAGATCCGAATTCTCGATTTCCACGCCGAAGCGACCTCGGAAAAGTTGGCGTTGGGATGGTATTTGGACGGCCGTGTGACCGCGGTCGTGGGCACTCATACGCACGTTTCCACCGCCGATGAAACGGTGCTGCCGCAAGGCACAGCTTACATCACGGATCTCGGAATGACGGGCCCTTATGACTCGGTGATTGGGGTGGATAAAGCGGCCATCATTAAGAAATTCATGGACCAGATTCCGGCGAGGTTTGAGGTGGCAAAGGGCGACGTGCGCCTCGCCGCCGTGCTGATTGAGGCCGACGCCGAAACCGGGCGTGCAAGTTCTATTCAGCGAATCACGCGGAAATAGGGACTAACCGGCTACTTTATCAGAGCGCGTTTCGGCCGAGCAATTTCTCAGGCTGTTTCCGCCGGCAGCGCTTGCCTGCCGATGGTGAAGATCTGAATTGGCTCGTCAATTCCTTAGCAGGCGCAGTTGGTCGGGTGTATACGAAAAGGCAACGGAGTAAAAGACGAACGCCGGCAGGACGGAGACGAACATTCCGAGGATCACGTTGCGGACCGTGCGGGGCCACAGACGGCGGTAATCTTCGAGGCCCTCCAGTTCTGTGGCCCATGACTGTCGCTTTTCAGACATCAATGCCGACTCCGAGAGATCGACCCCAAACGAAGTGCGCCATGATAGCACCGAAAGTTGCCGGCGAGTTGTGGGGTGATTGCCGGTTGACATTCGGGCGTAGGAGGCACCGGCGTCTGTACGGTTAGGAGATGAATGTGCGAATGTTTACTGGCAGCCTGCAAAACTCAGATTGGGGATCTTCGACGCAATCGTTCCCCGGGGAACCAGCGGACCAACGGTCAGAGAAGAGGGCGAGCAGTTCGGGTTATTCGTGCCGTGGACGAAGGCCCTTCCTTCGACAGTGTAGATTACTTCCTGCGGGCCGAAGGTAGGATTCATGTAGCTGGTCTGCATCGGGTCGTAGGTTCCGACGACCGGCGAACTCGACGGCACGAGCAGCGAGAAGCTGGCACAGTCGGTGCCCGAAGGGCAATTGGAGCCCGGCGTCGTAGTAATTTCCGGAGTTGAGCCCGCAAACGTGGGAATCGTCACCTGAACAAGTGTTCCGCTGTGAGTCATCGCAGCCTGGAACGCTGAGAGTTGCACGTCGACTTGGGCCGGTCCATTTCCTGAGGCCGTGATCGTGCCGCCACCACCGAGGTCGACGGGCAAACCGTAGGGCATCGAATCGCCGAATTGCGGGACGAGGGGCACTCCGTTGAGCGCCGAGTCGACCGGCACGCGAAACGTGACGGTGGTCGCATAAGTGGTGGTCGAACCACCCGAGGTGACTGATGCCGTGGCGACGAGGTCGTAGTTTCCAGAAGCCAAATCGTTGAAGGCAAATGTGCCATCGGACGCAGTCGTGGTTGATTTCACAACCCGATCAATTCCGGCCGCGTCAGCCTGTTCCAGTAGAACAGTGGCGCCGGGCACTGGCCGCTGCGTGGAGTCGTCAATGAACGCGCCGATGATCGAGCCAGACCCGCTCGGCGGCGGTGAGGAGTTTCGGCCGTTTGACGGAGGATCGGAACTGTTCGTGGAAATCGTCGCGGCACAGCCCGCCAGTCCAAACTGAACCAGAATGCACAGCGCCGTGACGGGGAGCGAGACGAACTGGTTTCCTCTGGCACGCCTCATCGGCCACCTCGGCGTAACGAAATAACGGCGGCTTCCAAGTCATTATATCACCAATGGCGGCTGCACGCGTTGCACTTCTCAGGCTGTGTCCGCCTCTCAGCCCCGAGGCATATTCGCTTGACGAGATTCGCGCTGTCTCTATAATCGCGGTGCACTGTCATTCTTGTTGGTGCGCGGCCGAAAGCAGAATCGATGGAGACGATGCGGGAGGAAAAGCAGAACAAGCGGGGAGAGCCCTGGGCGCTGGGGTCGGTGTTTGGCTACGTGTCGGCGGAAATCCTCGATCGCGTGGCGGTTGCCCATGCCGACCCACTCGTGGGGCCTTTCGTGCGCGGGCTGCCGAGCCTCGTGCTGGGCATTGTGCTGGTGGCGAAAAACCATACGCTCGCGCAACTGCGGCGCAGTTCGTCATTGTACGTTGGCCGCCGCGCCATCTTGTCGCTGCTATTGGCGGGCGTTCTTTCGACGCTGGGCCTCTTTGCCTACTATTTTGCCATGCAAATCGGAGGCGTGGTCATCACCGTCCCGGTTTTGCAAACGTACGCGATGTGGGGAACGCTGATCGCGTGGTTCTTCCTTGGCGAGCGGATCCATCCGCTGGCGCTCGCCGGTGTAGGGCTTCTCTGCATAGGACTTGCGGCCCTCTCCTGGGGACAGTTGCGAGGTCAGCCGATCTCTCCGCACTGGTACTGGGCCGTCCCACTGACTCTCTTCACCGCACTCACCTATGGAATTTCCGGCGTCTTGTGGCGGGACAGCCAACTGCGCGGGGCTCATCAATCGACAGCCATCCTGCTTCAGTTCATCGCCAGCGAGAGTGTCGCACTGCTGGGCCTGGCCGTCATGGGCAAGGTGCACTTGATTGTAGCCTCCGGGGGACGAAACCTGGCAGCGCTGCTCTCGAGCGGCGTGCTTTCCGGCATCATCGCGATTTATTGCCTGTTTACGGCCTTGCGCCTGATGGCCGTGGCTCGAGTTTTTGCATTCTCTTCCCTTAATCCCATCGTTGCCGCGCTTTTCGCCCACTTGTTCCTCCATGAATACCTCAGCCTCCCCATGCTCGCTGGCGTTCTGCTGGTCTCCATCGGAATCACCTTGACTCAGATCTTCAAGCCAAAGGAAGAAGTACAGGCGTGAAGCATCTGCTCAGAACGAATATCGCAGCGCCACTTGAATCACCCTTGGGTCTCTTGCCGAGGTGATGCTTCCGAAGCTGGCGGTGCCGAACGTCGTATTCGGAAGGTTGAAATTGGGGTGATTGAGGAGGTTGAAAAAGTCGGCCCGAACGATGAACTGTTGCTTCTCGGTGATGGAAGCTGCCTTCTGAATTGAAATGTCCCAATCTTTGAGCGGCGGACCGGAAATGACGTTGCGGCCTTCGTTGCCCGGAATCTGAAAAGGTCCCGAAGCGTCGATGAATGTCGGCGGTGAGGCGAATGCGGCGGTGTTGAACCAGCGAGCAGGTTGGCGCAGAGAAGAAGGAAGATTCGGATTGCCGATCAAGTCGGGCCGTGCCGAGCCGGCGGCGTTGTTGCCCGTTCCGTTCAAGCTGGTGCTCAGGTGCGCGGTAGTCGGTTGTCCGGATTCAAGGGTGAGAATATTTCCGACTTGCCAGCCACCCAGAAGCTTGCTAGCGAACCCGGAATCCGCCCAGCGATAGCTTCGTGCGAAGGGCAGTGTCCAGATCGAGCTCAGGACGAATCGCTGTGGCGTATCGAAGTCTGACCGGCCGCGCTCTGCCCTCAAGTCGTAACTGTCCTGCGGCACCGTGGTCATTCCCTGCAACGTCGAAGACGTGTCCAGCGACTTTGACCATGCGTACGCTCCGACCACAGACAAGCCTTGACTGAACCGGCGCTCGAGGCGCAGGACGAGAGCGTTATAGGACGACGTGTTGCGCGACGCTCGCGAGAAATACTCCTGGCCGAGATAGGGAGACACGCCGCGCCTCTCGCCAGGAAGGTTGGGCAATGGCTGATTGCCGATGATTCGTCCCGCCAGTTTCACGCCGGTCGAACCGACGTACTCAGCGTCAAAAATTGTATTCGACGTAACGGCACGCTGAACGCCGAGGGTCCATTCGTCGACGTAAGCGTTATGGAGATCGGGCAGTGTGCTCAAGAATTGCGGTGCTTGGTTCCCGGTAAGGAACGCCTCCCGATAAGTCAACGGCGGCACGGGCACGGAGAAGCGAGCGAGATCCACGCCGAAGGGAAACGAAACGAACGGAGGACTCTGGCGGGTCTCGATGGCGAAATCCTGCTGGCCGATCGCGTTGTAGATGCCGTAGCCGGAGCGAATCACGGTTTTGCCGTCGCCTGTGGCATCCCAGGCGAGGCTGACTCGGGGCGCGAAATTTCCGCCCAGGTTCCAGTAATCAGTGTGCACGAGCGCCTCGGGTAAGCCCGCCGACGCCGCCGGAAGAAACTGGAAGCCGAAGGTTTTCGCCCAGTATTGATTCAGCGGATCATTCACCGCGGCGGGCAGCGCGCCATTCTGCGTCCTTACAAAAAACTGGTTCGAGTTCAGAGGATTAACAATCGATTGACGGCCGAAGCGGTCCGCCGGGGACTGATTGAATTCGTATCGGAGACCGAAGTTGAGGGTCAAGCGTGGGGCCACATGAACCTCATCGTTGTAGAACACTCCCAGGTAATTCGAGCGGTCCCAGCCGATCGAGCTGCCCGTGAATGAGAAAGAGAGAAACGGGCGGCCGAGGAGAAAGTCCGAGAATGCCGATCCCGTCACACTGCTGAAGCCGTCATTGAACAGGAAAAGTCCCTGAGAAAAATCCTCCACATTATCGCGGCGATGGATGCGACGATAATCCACGCCGAATTTCTGCGAATGGCGGCCGGCCATCCAGGAGACGGTGTCGGCGAACTGAAAAACTTCGCTGGCTCGGTTGATCGGCTGAAAAATGTCGGAATCGCCGATGTCCGCGAAGCCTGGGATTGAGATTGCCGGCACGCCATAATTGATCGTGGGGCCGCCACGCGCCAAACCCAACTGTTGAATGAAGTGGCGGTTGATGTTTTCGCCTTCCTTCGTCCCGCCAAATTTATTGAACCCGAACCGGAATTCGTTGACCCGATTCGGCGCCAGGGTCGAGGTCAGGCCCACCGCCAGATTGCGGCCAAGACTGTTCTGGAGATCTCCGAAGCCGGGCGGCGCGGGCGGATTGGAAGCAAAACCGTTCGGAACGAACGGCAGATTTTGAAAGTCGTTCTCGAACGCAAAGCGCGCGAAAGCTTGCTGGCGCTGGTCGAGTTGGTGGTCCAGCCTGACGACAAATTCATCCGTGATTTCATTCCGCAGTCCAACGTCGGTTGAATTCAAGCCGATGGCTGACGGCTGAGTGGGCAATGGAAGCAGATTGAGAATCGCCGCGCTGAGCGGATCAAAGCGCTGGGGCGGAATCATATTTCCGGGAAATGGCTGGCCCGTGGCAGGGTCGACGATAGTTGGAAATGGCTGTCCGGTCGCAGGATCGATTCCTGTGAGGTTGCCATCGTGCAATGCCGGAGTAGGAAGCAGAGTCCGGTTGGTGATGGCCTGCCGGATCCGCGAGCCTTCGTAGTTGGCAAAAAAGAAGGTGCGGTCCTTGACGATCGGGCCGCCGATCGACCCCCCGAATTGGTTCTGGCGGTACTCGGGCTTGGGCCGCGTGGGGTCATCGAAGAAATTCCGTGCCTCGAGTTTGTCGTTCCGCAGGAATTCGTAGAGTGTGGCGTGCGCCTCATTCGTGCCTGACTTGGTGGTGACGTTGATTTGAGCGCCGGCATAGATTCCGCCCTCGGCGGAGTAGGAACTCTCGAGCACTTGAAATTCGCGGATGGCATCGACGGAGGGATTCACACTGAGAGTGTTGATGAATTGCTCTTCCAGCGTGACGCCGTCCAGGTTGAAGTTATTCTGGGTTTCTCGTTGGCCAGCCACGGAGAATCCGAAGCCGCCGCTGTTGGTCGCCCACTGGGCATGAGCGCCGCCCTGCGGCGCAGGCGCGGAACCGCCAGCGAGCAGCGACAACTGGAGAAAGTAGCGGCCATTCAGCGGCAAGTCCTTGACGCGGCGATTTTCAATCACGTCACCGACCGCGGCGTTGGCCGTGTTCACCAGCGGCGCCTGCGCTCTCACCGTCACTTCGGTGGACTGAGAGCCGATTTGCAGGCGCATATCGAAGCGGGAAATCAAATCGACAGACAGAACGATCCCCTCGAGCACTTTCCTCTGAAACCCCGGTTTTTCCAACGTGAGCGCGTACTCCCCCACCGGCAAAGAAGGAAGGCTGTAAAACCCCTGCTCGTTGCTGATGGTGGTTCGCTTGAGGTCGGTCGCCAGATTTCGGGCGACGACGGAGACCCTGGCTATCGGCGCGCCAGTGGGGTCCGCGACGGTGCCTTCGATGGTAGCCGTCGCCGTCTGCGCGCGAACGGTCGGCGCCACCATCACGGTGGCGACTGTCACCAGAACTGCGAGGGCACGCGATTTGACATTCCGGCTCTTCACGGGTCGAGTCTCGAATTTCGGACTCCCAGTTTACACCCTTCGTGAATTGGGAGTAGTGAGGGAACCCGCAATTGTATCATATTCATTCTAAAAGACATTCTAGTTTCGTTCCAAACCCCATTCTCCACAAGAACCTGCAATTTGGCTCCATATTTGGGTTCGTTTGTGGGTTATTTGGGTTCGTTCTTGGGTTCGTTCCAGATCGACTTCCTTTGTTTTCAGCAACATGGTGGCTTCGAACCTCATTTTTTTGCATATTTTGCGGATTCTCTCACATACCCGACTCTCCACCACGATTTGTTAACACCGTAACACCCCTCATTCGCAAGATACGGGCGCTCCCAGGTGCTGTCATTCCCGCGAAAGCGGGAATCTACTTCGCAAGCGATTGGAAAATGCGCCGCCAACGGACTGGATTCCCGCTTTCGCGTGAATGACGGGTGTTTCGACGAGGATCCGATTCTAAATGACACCACTACCCCCGGATGACAGATTGCTCAGCCAAGCCAGACATCCCTAGGCCGAGGCTTCAAAGATGCAGATTCTCCGCCGCCCCGCCCCATTTTCACGCCCGGGCGGGCGCTCAGAATGACAGGTTCCGTGGGCTTCGCCGACAACCTCTCAGAGATGCCTGGCTTCGGCTTTTTGTCAACTGCCTTCCTTCTCCCAGGTGGGAGCCAAAGAAGAACAGTGCTACGAGCGAGAATCCAATCTGAAACCAGTATAGTCATTTGTTAATGTCTGTCAAGAGAATTGATGTGTGAAGATGATCTCGGCACTCGGGTTGGGGGGTTCGGAAGCGGTCGGAGTTTCCTGAGCAAAAAAGGGCTACCGGCTCTTGACGGCCGATGGTAAATTTACCATAATAGCTTATGGACGACAAGAGCACCGGCAACGTTTTTCGAGATATCGGCTTTACCCCCGCCGAGGCTGCGGAACTCGCGGCGAAGAGCGTGCTGATCACGGCGATCGGCGAGACCATCAGGCGGCGCAGGCTCACCCAAAGGGAAGCCGCCCGGAGATGCGGGACTGACCAGCCGACCCTTTCCAAAGTTCTTCGTGGCCGGATGGAGAGCGTTACCATCGACCGGCTCACTGTCTGGCTTACCGCGCTCGGCCGCACCGTCGAAATTCACGTGCGCCCCTACGACGCCAAGGCAAGAACCGGCCACCTCATCGCCGCACCCTAAAGCGGGCGGCGCGCTATTCGTGCCTTCCGAGTTCCGGGGCCTTTCTCTCCAATGGTCTCGCCGCAAGCGCCGCAAACTTCGGACACCGCGAAGACTGCGCCACCTGCTGTTGACATCGTTAGACCGGTTTCGCAAGGTCTCCGATCTCGACCTCCTCGAAGGCAAGCGCGGCTGCCGGCAGGACCTCCTCAACCTCTTCGGGGCCCTGCCGGAGGAAGTCCCAATAGATCCTGGCAGAGGGCTGCTTTCGCCGGATGGTCCGGGAGGGGGCACTCTTCATGTCGCTGCTTATCGTCGACATCGTTGGCTGAACGTGCGTCACCTTTCCAGTTCCTTTCACGAGTTCCAGCCGACCGAGGGACTGCCTGTTATCCGGGTCGACTACTTCCTCCCCGAAGGCATATACCAAGAAGCGTTGTCCCACGCGCACGCCGTGATTCGCACCTTTGTTTATCACGAGCGTGTACTGGTCTATTATTTTTGCGATCTTGGCAGATTCGGTTGCTGGTACGTTAGCCGCTTGGTCAGCCATTTTGGTCTCCACGAGCCATCATAGTTCGCGTGATGAACGGTTTAACTGAGAGAGTCGAAAGCATTGTCCCGTTATTCCCCCGCACGCCCTTCCAGAAATCTTCATCGTCGGTGGCATACGCCTCAGTCACGATGACCTGCACAAGCCCGTTTTCCTGGATCGTCGAGACGAACCCTAACCCCGCGAATCGCTCGAACTGCTCCTCGAGGCGGTAAATCGAAACAATTGAGTCCTGCCCGAAAAGGTCGGAGCTGTCTAACAGCAATATCGCGACGGATTCCGGGTAGGAAGAGGGAGGGGCCAGCCCGAACCTGACACGGGGCAGCGGCTTTTTCGCTCTTCGATAGAGGCGAATCGACAGATCGATCAGAATTGCGATCACAATGAGGATGACAGCTCCGATCGGAACGATAACTTTGAGGGTAACCGCGGTGCTCGGGACGAATACGAAGGCTACAATCGATATGACTATGCCCAAAACGGCGAGAAGCCATCCCTGGACCTTGGAGAAGGACTCGTAAATCTCACTGAGGTACGTGTCCATCAAGCGCTGGGTTACCTTCGGCCCGAGATGGGGCTTCTCGATCGTCCCAAGAGCCCCGATGATGGGCCCACTGTGCCGAAAGCTACCACCCGCTCAACCTAATGTCAACCGTCGCTAACGCGCTAAGGCTCTGTGACCATGCTGCCTGGCTCGGGGGCACGGAACGCGGGGCATGGGCCTGCCGTGATTGCCAATGGCAGGCCGGCGAATGTTGGCAACGCGGAGTTCCTGCTTTCCGAACCCACCGCTTTTCTCTCCAGCCACAAAAGCCGCAGACTACGGACACCCCGAAGCCTCTGCTGCCGGATCATGAAGAAAGTCTCGCATCGAGATAATGAAGTATTGTTCGCGTGGCATTGATTGCGAGCAGCGCCTCGGTGGGATCAAGAAGGGCAATATTTGGATGGGCTACACTGCCACGATTCCTCAAAGTATTCAGAGAATCGAGAGCTGTTGCGAACGCTCGCAGAATTCTTTCGAGTTCACCGGAATGAGGCCCCACATCCTGAAGCTTCGGATGATGCTGCCGCAGCACTTTGTAGAGTTCCGTGATACTTGGGTCTGCGCCGTGGGTGATTCGGGCTTGGGCGCAGACCAGCAGGAGGTATCCATGCAAGGCAGTGTGAATCCGATCGACGCCACTGGTCGCACCGCTGCTCCGAAGCAATGTCTCCGCATCACTTATTGCGCGCTCGACGACGGAACTCGTAATCTGCGGCGCCGGGCTCTCCACAGCAGAGCCGCCTTCCAATCGCGCGATCATCCTCTGAATCTCGGCGTGTCGATCCTGAGTCCTGAGATCTGCAGACCCAACCGGGTACTTCTTAAGCAGGCCACGCAGAATCTGAGCTTGCACATCCGGCGAACTCTTGTTCAGGATCTGTATGAAACGTTCTCTCGTGGTGCCACTAAGCTGGGAAGGATCGATATCGAGATCGCAGAACTCAAGATAGAACTCCGCGTGGGACCGGTAGCTGAAGTCGCCTAGGTAGCCGCCATTCACACCGATGTAGCGGTTCACGACAGTGTAAATCTCGGGTCTCGTCAGGCCTGGCATGAGATGGCTTCTACTTGCATCTGGCTGGCTAACAACCGGGTGTCAGCCGCCGCTCGCGCAGCCATGGCCGCATTATGCCACGTATGCGATGCAAGGGTGATGGGTTCGAAATTGTCGGCAGTGTCTCAGTTTTGATTTCTGAGGACTGGCTTCGTCTGGTTGCGAGAGCTTGATTCGAACAAGCATTGCCAGAAGAAGTCTACAGTTAACAGTCGACAGTTAACAGTCAAAATGCACTTTAAGAATCAACTGAATTTTGACTCTCAACTATCGACTATCGACTGTAGACTCTTTTCAGTTCGACTGTTAACTGTCGACTATCAACTGTGGACTTCCTTTTGTTGGTCCCCGGTTCCCGAGTCGAACGGGACTCTATGGCTTTTCAGACCATCGCAACGACCGCGCTTGCTCACCGGGGAACTACTTTTCAAGCTCGACGTTCCAATAAATGTACGCCTTGTAGTCCGACCATTCAGGCCGCAACGCGTGGATGTGCAGCCTGAAATTGAAACGCAGATCGAACTGGTTTGGCTCAATAGGCTTCTGTCTGAGCGTAAGTCCGGCCTCTTGGGGAGTTCGATCCGATTTGCGCTTGTTACACTGGACACACGCCAGCGCAAGATTAGTCCAGACCGAGCTTCCTCCGCGAGTCCTGGGCAGTACGTGGTCAATTGTGTACTCCGCCGTCTCCAGCACTACGCCGCAGTACTGGCAAGAGCTGTTATCGCGAATGGCGATGTTACGGCGAGTCATCGGAACCTTGAGCCGCAGCTTCCGGCTGATATGGTTCCTCAGCTTGATGACGCGCGGCATCCCCATCTCGAAGGAGGGCGAGCGGAGGACGCGCTTCGCATCTTCCGTGACCACCACGGCGCGGTCCTGCCAATGCAAATTGACAGCCCTCTGCCAAGAGACAAAGGCCACCGGAAAACCTTGGGTGTCGAGAACAAGAGTGTCGCTCATATTCCTTTCCTTAAAATGGGAGGCGCGGGTGGAGTCGAACCACCGTCTGAGGTTTAGAAGACCTCGGCCCTTGTCCGTTGGACGACGCGCCCATGCATGGTAGCCTCGGTGGGAGTTGAACCCACTTCGAGAGATTGAAAGCCTCCCATCCTGACCGTTAGACGACGAGGCCGCGAACTTTGGCGGCCTGTACGGGATTTGAACCCGTGATCTGTTCCGTGACAGGGAACCGAGGACGGCCAGACTCCTCTAACAGACCGCGCCCGTGTCACAGGCACTCCTGGGTAGTGTCTGAAATCTGCGTTGGGCGAAAAAACTGCCAGACAGAGCTGAGGACCTGGCAGTTCCGGCAAAGGGCGCTAGAGAAACTGTTCTATCCTTCCTAAGGCAGCGAGGCGTGATATCATCGCGCCCATGGCTTCCAGGTTCCAAAACGGGATGCAGGGAGTTTTTCTTACCGCTGCTGAACTGACGCATCGCGGCTTCATCGTCTCGCTGACATCTCGGAATGCATTCGGCGCGGATCTTCTGGTTACAGACAACGAGTGTCAACGATCATGGTCCGTGCAGGTTAAGACCAACAAGAACACGTCGGCCAATTTCTGGCTGCTGAACGCTCACTGCGAGACACTAAGGAGTGACAGCCACGTCTATGTGTTCGTCGGCCTGAATGGTAATCAACGTCCAAGGTTTCTCGCGGTTCCGAGCCGTATCGTAGCCGCGCACTTCGACAAGCAGCAAACCAAAAGCGGCACCTGGTACTCCTTCAGCCGCGATGTGAAATGGGACCACAAGGACGAAGGATGGGAGGAAAGCTTTGGAAGCCCTGGTCCAATTCCCGAGCCGGAAAACCCCTCCCCCCCGCCACCTAATCCAGAGGAGCTTCAATAAGTCCTCAACGCAGCTTTCAGACACTACCTACTCCTGCCTATGCCGCACCGCCAGGAGTGGCGGTGCCACTGAAACGACGAGGGCAAAAATGGTAGCGGGGACCGGAATCGAACCGGCCTGTGTGGCTTATGAGACCACCGAGGGACCACTCCTCAACCCCGCATCAATCTGGTCGGGAAGGCGGGATTTCAACCCGCGATCTCCGGTGCCCGAAACCGGCGCCTTCAGCACTAGGCCACTTCCCGTCAACCTGGTCGGGATGGGAGGATTTGAACCTCCACCGCCCTGCTCCCAAAGCAGGTGGGCTGCCGTTACCCTACATCCCGAAATCCTGGAGCGGCTGGCCGGAATCGAACCGGTCGTCGAGAGTTTGGAAGACTCCTACTCTGCCATTGAGCTACAGCCGCCAATCTTGGAGCGGTCAGCGGGAATCGAACCCGCAGCATCCTCGTTGGCAACGAGGCATTCCACCATTGAATTATGACCGCTCAATCTGGTGGACGCGGGGGAAGTCGAATCCCCACTTCCGGTTTGCAGGACCGGAGTGCTCCCGTTATCACTACGCGCCCAAATCTGGTGCCCAGTCCGGCTTGGGATTCCGGGACCTCTCGCTTGTAGGGCGAGCGCCCATAACCCATCTGAGCTAACCGGGCCAATCCTGGTGCGGGCGACGAGACTTGAACTCGCACTTCGCTGATTAAGAGTCAGGTATTCTGCCGCTCGAATTCCGCCCGCCTGGAGCCGACGCCGCGAATCGAACGCGGGTTTCGTCCTTACCGGGGACGCGCTCTGCCACTGAGCTACGCCGACTGGAGACCCTGATCGGATTTGAACCGATGACCTGCTCCTTCGGAGAGAGCCGCGCTCGTCCGCTGCGCTACAGGGCCGAATCCTGGGGTGACCGACGGGAGTCGAACCCGCTAGAACCTGATTCACAGTCAGGCCCCGCACCGTTTGGGTTCAGTCACCGTGGAGCTACGGGTGAGATTCGAACTCACAGCCTGCTCATTACGAGTGAGCCGCTCTTCCAGTTAGAGCTACCGCAGCATGGTGGGGCCACCGGGACTTGAACCCGGACTTCTCCGCTTAAAAGGCGGGTATGCCTCCAATAACATCTTGGCCCCCGAAACTTGGCTCCGGCCCTCCGACTTGAACGGAGATCTTCTCGGTTAACAGCCGAGCGCACGACCTGTTGTGCTAGACCGGAGTGGTCCCGCGAGAGGAAATCGAATCCACGTCGCCCCGATCAGATCGGGGTGCTCTGCCATTGAGCTATCGCGGGATGGAAGGCGCGGTGAGATTCGAACTCACATATCGCCAGCTTAGGAGGCTGGTGGCCGGTCCGATTGGCCGCACGCGCCCGAATCTGGTACCCCCGCGAGAACTCGAATCCCGATCTCCACGTTCGTAGCGTGGTGTCCTATCCTTTGAACGACGGAGGCGAAAACTTTGGTAGTGGTCCAGAGAATCGAACTCTGCCGTGCACCCTGATCCGGGGCAATTACAGGCTTATAAGGCCCGCCCGCACACCAGTGCTGACCACTATGGAGGCGCGGGTCGGAATCGAACCGACGATTGGACTGTTTTGCAGACAGCCGCCTTCCCACTTGGCTAACGCGCCTTGGCAGGAGCAGTAGGAATCGAACCCACGCTTGCGGTTCTGGAGACCGCCGCGCTACCACTACGCCATGCTCCCGTGCTGCTTTTGTCTTTCAGTTGTCAAAGAACAATAAAAAAGCCCGCTTTTTAGGGCGGGCTTTTTAAGAATCCTAAATTATGCTTCTGGATTCTACCCGCCTCCGCGCCCTGGATTCGTCGCCATGATGGTGTTATCGACGACCTGCCAATGGGCGCACACAAATATGCGGCACGGCCTACCTTGCCGTTCGCACATCGTTTCGGGTTTGGGGAATCTCAACATTCTCAACTCTGGAGCTGACGGCTGGATTTTAACCAGCGATCTTCCGATTACAAGTCGGACGCCTTAAACACTTGGCCACGCCAGCATGGGAACCTTCGTCAAAGAGCATAAAAAAAGCCCGCTTTTTGGGCGGGCTTCTTAGAATCCGAACTGTGCTATGGACTCTACCCGCCCCCGCCGCGCCCTGGATTTGTCGCCATGATGGTGCAACCGACCTGCCAGGGGGTAAACACAAATATGCGATGCGGCCTGTCTTGCCGCTCGCATCGTGTTTCGGGTTTGGGGAATCTCAACATTCTCAACTCTGGAGTTGACGACTGGATTTTAACCAGCGATGTCCTGCTTACAGGGCAGGCGCCTTGAACGCTTGGCTACGTCAGCACCTTCACATTATTGTACAGGCGCAGAAAAAATGCAAGAACAGATTCCGGAATTATGCACTTGACGAAGCGGAGGCGCGGAACCAGACTCTGGGCATGAGCACGACGAAAACGAAGATAGCTGCGAACATCTGCGGCACTGCCAGCCTTCTGATTTCATCGCTGTATTGGGCTTGCATCCTGCTTCCCAGGCCCTATTGGCCGTTTGTGTGCCCGTGGGGGCACTCCATGCAAAGATTTCTGGACTTCATGTTTGCTGGCCTTGCGCTGGCGCTTGTGGCCGCATGGAAAGGCCGAAGGTGGTGGATTGGAGCGATTGTGCTAGCACTCGTTAGCCTTTGCGCCGGTGGTTCCAGCGTTTAAAACCTGAGTAACGCGGGGTTGCCGGCCACTTTGACGCGCTGGTCCTGCGACTTTCTTTTTGGGCGCGACCGGCTGGCGCAATATCGGCCTGCTCTGTCAACTGCACAATTCCGACAAATTCATGGTCCCGCCGGGTGGATTCGAACCACCAAACAAGCGATTTTAAGGCGCTCTGCTTTGCCAATTTGCATACAGCGGGATTTGGCGGAGGGCGGCGGAGTCGAACCACGCATCCGAGTGCATCGGACACCCACGGTTTTCGGGACCGTTTGCCAGCCATCTAGCAGCGCCCTCCAAACTGGCGGAGAGACCGCGAATTGAACGCGGGCGAGTTTGACCTCGACATCGGCTAAGCAAGCCGTTGCATTACCACCCTGCCATCTCTCCGAAACTTGGTGCCCATGAGAGGATTCGAACCTCCAATGTCCGGCCTCTCAGACCGGAGTGTCTGCCAAGTTGCACCACATGGGCACTGGTCCGGTCGGTGAGATTCGAACTCACAGCGAGCGGCTTCTGAGACCGCCGCGTCTGCCAGTTGCGCCACGACCGGAAATCTTGGTGGGAGAGGAAGGATTCGAACCTTCTCTGTTTGCCCAAGGGCTACCGGTTTTACGGACCGGCGCTCGCCGCGGCGAGCCGCTCTCCCGTGCGCCGAGAGGGATTCGAACCCCCATGAAGACGTTCTTGAAACGTCTGTGTTTGCCAATTGCACCATCGGCGCAAATAAAAAAGGCCACCTTTTTAGGGGTGGCCTTCCGAGCACTTCCTGCTTTGTATGAAACTTACACGCCACCCCCAATTTT
The DNA here is from genome assembly GCA_050013575.1 of Terriglobia bacterium. Classification (GTDB taxonomy): domain Bacteria; phylum Acidobacteriota; class Terriglobia; order UBA7540; family UBA7540; genus DASYXZ01. The sequence goes on from JBEKEZ010000022.1 coordinate 80,439, forward strand.
CAGGCTGAGATAACTCAGCGAAAGGGATGACGATAATAGTTGCCTGCTTTGCATGTTCTTACCGATGGAAATACTACAAAACTTCTGATAGAAAGTCAATCGCGCAGCTCGGTAGTGGCTCAATTTGACGTTGTAGCGGCGAGTTCACCTCGCCAAATGGCGGCGTAAAGCCGCCTCTACATCAAATTGACCCACTACCGCGGAGCTCAAGCGCGAGAATTGCATTTGGTTGTGGCGAAGAGCCCTTTCAGGACACGGGCAATTTCGCGACGTTCCACCCTCCGCCCAAGGCTTTAATGAGGAGCACGCTGGCGTCCATGCGGCGGCGCTGGACATCTACGTCGTTGCGCTCATTCGCCAGCGCGATCGTCTGAGCGGTGATAACTTGAAGATAGGTATCAACTCCTCCCTTATAACGAACGGTGAAGAGCCGGAGGGATTCCTGGGCTGAAGCCACGGCCTCAGCCTGCTGCCCCGCTTCCTGCTGGAGAATTCGCAAAGCCGCGAGGTTATCTTCCACCTGTTGAAACGCGGTAAGCGTCGTCTCCCGGTAGGTGGCGACGGTCACGTCGTAGGCGCCGAGCGCTGCTTCCGAGGAAGCGCGGCGGCGGCCCGCGTCGAAAAGAGTTTCCAACGCCGTGGGCCCGATCGCCCAGAAGCGGCTGGGCCAGGTCAGCCAAGTGGTGATCGAGTGACCCTCGAATCCCGCTGTCCCGTCCAGCGTCACGGCAGGGAAGAAGGCGACGCGCGCGATGCCGACCTGTTCGTTGGCCTCCGCCACTCGCCGCTCCACTGCGGCAATGTCGGGACGCCGCTCCAAAAGCTGGGAAGGCAACCCGGGTGGAATGTTGGGCGGCTGGATATCCAGCGGCCTGGGAGGCAAGTTGAAAGCGGCCGGCGGCTTCCCGATCAAGATGGCGATGGCGTGCTCGAACGCGGACCGTGCGACGGCGATGTCGGTGGCCTGCACGCGCGTGGTCTGGAGCTGAGTTTGGGCTTGCGCGACGTCGGATTTCGGCGCGAGACCCCCCTCGTAGCGATCGGTCGTGAGTTTCAGCGCGTCGGTGTAGGCCTTCACCGTGTCATTCAGAAGCCGTTGCTGGGCGTCGGCACTGCGCAGCTCGAAATAATCCAGCGCCAGCTCGGCATGCAGGCTGAGGCGGGCTGTCTCGAGATCAGCAGCCGTCGCCTGTGCCTCTTCGCGCGCCGCGGCGACAGTGCGGCGAATCCGGCCCCAGAGATCGAGTTCGTAGGAGAGATCGAAGGGCAGGACGAAGTCACCGGTGGCCGAATACGCTGTTCCGGGCGGAACGTTGGGGCCATTGGTCGAACTGTGCAGGCTGGTGATGCTGGGGGCGGTGGAGATGACCGGGAATTCTGAGGCGCGAGTGACGCGAATTAAGGCGCGGGCCTCACGCAGGCGCGCTTCCGCGGCCTTGAGGTCCTGGTTCGATACGTTGACTTGTTCTTCGAGCGCGTTGAGCTGCGGGTCGCCAAAAATCTCCCACCAATTCCCGCGAAGCGTCTGGTCGCCGGGCTGCGCTGGCTTCCAGCCCTGCGCTTCTTTAAAGTCCGGCGGGATGGGCGCTGGAGGCGTGGGACGCACGTACTTCGGTCCCACGGTGCATGCGTTCAGAAAGAGGAGTGCCCATCCCGCGGCCGCGAGGGGGGCCGCGCCCAGGGTTTCAGAAAAGGAGCCCAAGCGCATTGTTTTCTTCACTCGCTCTTTCCTTCTGGCTGTCCCTTTCCTTCGGCAGCCGAGGAGTCAGCGATTCGAACCTGCTGCCCGGAGGTCAGGGAGTCCGGGGGATTGAGTACGACCGATTCATCGCCTTTCAAGCCGCTCGTGATCTCCACTTGGGTTCCGTAATCGTGGCCAATCGTAACGGGGATCAATGTGACGTGATCGTCTCTCACGATAGCGATCTGCAATCCCTCGGAACGAAAAATCAAGGTATTCACCGGCAGCATGTAATTCAGATTCTCGTTCGGCAGCTTAAAATGGATTACCCCATAGGCGCCGGGCAAGAGAGCGCCGGTTGGATTCTCCACATCAAATTCCGTCAATAAGGTGCGCGACGCCTGGTCGATCGCCTCCGCCGACCTGACGAGCCTCCCGGTGAATCGCTGATTCGGACGTTCTGCCAGAGTCAGGTCGGCCGTCAAGCCGGGCTTGGCCGCGAGCGAGTTCACTTGCGGCACGTTGACGTAAACCCGCATGATGTGGGTGGACGCAATGTGGAACAGCTCTTGCGCGGGCCCGCCAGCGCCAGAATTGATGAGCGCGCCGATATCCGTTTTGCGGGCCGTGATCACGCCGTCGAAGGGCGCATAAATCTTCTGGAAAGATTGCAGGTCTTCCAGCCTTTTGACGTTGAATTGGGCGGATTCGACCATTGCCTTCCGGGCCTTCCCCTCGCTCACGGCGTTGTCCGTATCCTGCTGGGAAACCGCATCGCTCTTCAACAGGTTTTCGTATCGTGCCGCGGTAATCTCGGCGAGATGGAGGTTGGCCTCCGCGGTGTTGAGATCGGCTCGCGCCTGCTGGAGCTGCTGGTCGATTTCGGGCGTGTCAATTTCCGCCAACAACTGGTCCTTCTTCACGCGCGCGCCAATGTCCACGTACCAGCGGTTCAAATACCCGTTGGTGCGGGCGTAGATGGGGGCATCGATCCACGGCTGAATGTTGGCGGGCAGGTCGATTTCCTCCTGCGGTGAAGCGCGCTTGGCGTGGACCACGGAGACGGTGAGCACGGCCAACTCCCTAGTGTCACGCTCCACATTCGCCGAGGCTCGCTTGCGCACGGTGATCCCCCAGGCCACAATCGCAGCTACCAAAAGCACCGCCAGCGCCAGCCACAAGGCACGCTTGGCTCGGCGGGCGGGTCCAGGCTCTGAGGGCGGCTGGCGGGACTCGGCCTGCTCGTCTTCCAAGTTCACCGTGCTTTGAAAGTCCTGTCTTTCGTCAAGGCTCATGAAGGTCTCCACCCACTCGGACCGAGCTCGGCGCCTGCCAGCGGCGCATGCGGTTCGCCTGCCGGTGGTTGACGGTGGCCGTGCACCAAGCTGAAGAGACACGGCACGAAGAAGAGCGTGGCCACGGTAGCTAGAACGAGGCCGCCGATCACGGCGCGTCCCAGGGGCGCGTTCTGCTCGCCGCCTTCGCCAAGGCTCAAGGCCATCGGCACCATGCCGATAATCATGGCCAGCGCGGTCATCAGCACCGGACGGAAACGGGTGAAGCCGGCGTCGAGCGCCGCCTCCCGGGGATCCGCCCCTTCGCGCATTCGATCTTTCGCGAAGCTGACCACCAAAATGCTGTTCGAGGTGGCCACGCCCACGCACATAATCGACCCAATCATCGCGGGCACGCTCACGGTGGTTCGGGTGATAAAGAGCATCCAGACAATCCCGGCCAAGGCGGTGGGCAATGCCGCGATAATGATGAACGGGTCGAGCCACGATTGGAAATTGACCACGATCAGGAAGTAGGCGAGCAAGATAGAAAAGAAGAGTCCCGCCAGCAGCCCAATGAACGATGACTGCATGGTGTCAATCTGGCCGCGAACCACGATCTGGGAGCCGCGCGGCAGGTCCTTCTTGCTCTGGTCCACAAGGGGCGTAATCTCCCGCGCCACGCCGCCCAAGTCGCGCCCGCTGACCGCTCCGAATATATCAATCACCGGCGTGATGTTGTAGTGCGAGACCACCGCCATTTCACTACCGCGGCTGTACGACGCGAGGTTGGCAAAGATTTCAGGCCGCGCCTGGCTGGTGGCGCCGGCCACCGGGATATTCCGCAAGTCCTGAAGCGATTCCATTTGGTACTGCGGCGTTTGGGCCGTGATCGCATAGGAGACGCCGTTCTTGGGGTCGAGCCAGAAACTCGGTGAGGTCTGAAAACTGCCGCTGAGCGAGATCAATAACTCGTTGGCCACGTCGTGTTGCGTGTAGCCAATCTCCTGCGCCTTGGTGCGGTCCACATTAATGCTCAAATCCGGATAGTTGAAGGGCTGTTGAACGCGCAAGTCCGTGACGCCGGGGATGTGACGGAGCCGATCGAGCAGGTTGTCCGCAAACCGCCGGTTACCCTGTTTGTTCTGCCCGACGATTTGGATGTCGATGGGCGCCGGCAAACCGAAGTTCAGGATCTGGCTGACGATATCGGAGGGCAAGAAATAAAACGTGATGCCGGGGAACTTCTTCGCCAAGTTGAGGCGCAGATCATGCACGTATTGCGCGGTCGGACCATGGTTCTTTTCGTCCAGGGAGACCAGAATGTCCGCGTCCGCCGGTCCCACCGGCGCCGAATTGCTATAGGAGAGATTAATGCTGCTGTAAGGCAATCCGATGTTATCGATAACGCTTCTCAATTCGTCGGCCGGAATCTCGTTGCGAATTTCTTCTTCGACACGGTCGGCGAGCGCCGCCGTTTCTTCGATGCGCGTGCCGGTGGGCGCGCGCATGTGCAGATTGAAGTGGCCGGTGTCCACGGTGGGGAAGAAATCCTGCCCGATAAAGTAGAGAAGCGACATCGAACAGGCCGCGGCAAGCAGAAAGCCGGCCAAAACCATTCCCCGCCGCGTCAGAGCCCGGTCCAGCCGTTTCTTATAACTCTCGCGCACACCTTCAAAGGCGTCTTCAAACCGCATTTGCCACTGCACCAGCGGATTGCGGCTGGAGCCCTGACGCAATCTCTCCTCTTCGTGACTCTTCAAAAGGTACTTGGCCATAGTCGGGACCAGTGTCCGGGAGAGGAAATAAGAGGCGAGCATTGCGAACGACACCGCCTCCGCCAGGGGCACGAACAAATAGCGCGCCACGCCGGTAAGGAAAAACATGGGCACAAACACGATGCAGATGGTGAGCGTGGAGACGAAAGCGGGCACGGCGATTTGTTGCGCGCCGTCGAGGATCGCCTGCTGTGTTTCCTTGCCCATGGCGAGATTGCGGTTGATGTTCTCGATTTCCACCGTGGCGTCGTCTACCAGGATGCCCACGGCGAGCGCCAGACCGCCCAGCGTCATGATGTTGATGGTCTCGCCCAGCGAGCTGAAAACGATGATGGAGGTGAGAATCGACAGCGGGATGGAAACGGCAATAATCAGCGTGCTGCGCCAACTTCCCAAAAACAGCAGAATCATGGTGGCGGTCAAGCAAGCCGCAATCAAGGCTTCCCGCACCACGCCGCCAATGGCCGCCCGGACGAACAACGACTGGTCGGCGAGCGGTGTGACCTCGAGCTCCGGGGGTAGTGATGACTTTAACTGCGCGAGCTTGCGCTTGATGCCGTCGACTATGTCCAGGGTGGAAGAAGTCCCGGTCTTGATGATCGAGAGGAGTGCCGAGCGGCGGCCATCGACGCGCACAATGTTGGTTTGAGGCGGAAAACCGTCGCGCACGTGCGCCACGTCGCTCACGTAAATGGTGGATGTCCCCACCTGCTTGATCGGCAGATCATTAAGCTCCTCGACGGTCTGGGGACTGCCGTTGAGATTCACAAAGTATTCGCTTCCGCCGATCTTGGCGGTGCCGGAAGGAAGAATCAGGTTTTGGTTGCTGATCGCATTCACCACGTCATTCGCCGACAACCCTTTGGCTTGCAGAGCCGCGCTGTCGAGGTCCACCTGAATCTGCCGCTGCCGGCCGCCGTAGGGGTACGGGATGCCGGTCCCGGGGATAGTGACAAGCTGGGGTCGAATGAAGTTCACGCCGTAGTCAAACAATTGCTGCTCGGAAAGCTGGCCGCCCGAAAGAGAAAGCTGGAGGATGGGCACACTGGAGGCATTGTATTGAATGATGAGCGGCGGCGTCATCCCGGGCGGCATGGAGCGAATCTGCGCCTGAGAAATCGACGTCAATTGGGCGATCGCGGTGGAGATGTTGGCGCGGGGTTGAAAGAAAATCTTCACCACCGCAACGCCGTTGAGCGACTGCGATTCAATGTGCTCGATGTCGTTGACCGTGGTCGTCAGCGCCCGCTCGGAGATGGAGGTGACTCGATCAGACATCTCCTGGGGCCGAAGTCCGGCGTAGCCCCACAGCACGCTCACCACCGGAATGTTGATGTTGGGGAAAATGTCGGTGGGGGTGCGAAGGATCGCCAGTAATCCCAGAATCGTAATGACGATCGCCACGACCACGAAGGTGTATGGCCGCCGTAACGCGAGTCGAACAATCCACATATTCGGGCTCCCCCAATTCGCTCAACACAAGGGAATCAAGGTAATTGACGCGCTGAGAGACACGAAAGTTGCAGACTACTAGGAGTACGGCCTGGCGTGCCCCTATTGCTCAACACCTTTCTCTACCGTCGCGGACCTTCATCTTGATGGATTTCTTGTTCGGAATCAATATGCTGAAGGCTGCGGAAAGGCTCGTGGCTCACGAAGGCCCGACGATTAGCGGGCCAGCATTCGCGGCGCAACCCACTCCAACGCTTTCCATGTCGCATCCGGCTGCGACGCTTCTTTCTCTCCATTCGGTTGTAGAGGCAATCGGAGCCCCGGGGCACAAGGGTGAAATTGCTGGTGCGGTTGAGATAAAAGTGGCCGGCGGCAAGCCGGTAGGGGCATACCACGGTGCATCCCTACCCGGTTGAGTTCGCTGTAGCCAACAAGACCTTGCCGATGGTCTGCCTATTCTCCAACACTCGGTGCGCATCGGCCGCTTGCGCCAGCGGAAAGACTCGGTCGATACGGAGACGCAGCCAGCCGGCTTGAATCCCTTCGATCACGTCGTTGGCGCGGCGCATCAACTCGTCGCGCGTGAGGAGGTAGTTTGGAAGACTTCCTCCGGAGATCGAGAGCGACCGAGCCATCAGGGAGTTGGGCACGATAGGATCGGCGGGGCCGCTCGCCGCTCCGAAAATCACAACGTGGCCGCGCAGGGCGGCAGCTTCAAGATTACCCGCGAAGGTGGTTTTGCCAACGCCGTCGATGATAAGGTCAGCGCCGTGGCCCTTCGTCAGCCGCTTGGTTTCTGCCACAAAGTCCTGCTTGGTGTAGAGAATCACGTCGCTCGCGCCCGCGTCCCGCGCGGCTTTTGCCTTCTCCTCGGTCGAGACCGTTCCGATGACGCGCGCTCCCAAGTGCCGAGCCCACTGCACCAGGAGCAACCCCATGCCGCCCGCCGCGGCGTGGATGAGCACCACATCGCCAGCCTTGGGGAGGCGAAACTCGTGAATCAGGTAGTGCGCGGTCATGCCTTGCAGCGGAAACGCCGCGCCCTGCTCAAAAGAAAACCCTTCCGGCAGGGGAATCAGGCTGTCCGCTTGGACCACGCTGGCTTCGGCGTAGGCGCCCGGCTGGCCCGTGTAGGCGACTCGGTCGCCGGGCTTGACGTTGCTCACTCCCTCGCCAACGGCTTCCACCACGCCCGCGCCCTCCAGGCCGGCAGTGAAGGGAAGCATTCGCCCGTACGTCCCGCGCCGCTGATAGATATCCACAAAATTCAGTCCGGCATTCATCAGCCGCACCAGCGCTTGGCCGGTCGCAGGCCGCGGCGTCTCGACCTCCCGCAATTGCAGGACCGCCGGACCGCCATACTCATTCACCCGTACTGCTTTCATATTCCTCCTTCCAACCGCAGCAGCTATGATTCCAACGATGTTTCTTAGATGTCGGGCGTGAGGCGGGAGTCACTTCGTTTATTTACGAACCGCTGGCGCACGTCGGGCCAACATTCTTTGAGGGCGTTCAACATGGCGTTCTCAGCCAGGAGAAAGCCCCGGCGGCCGGCCTTTTTGCGCAGGGTCCGGTCTGCCCCCGCGTAATCAGCGTTGGCGATGTCCCCAGACATTGCAGTGCCGGCGAGCTTTGAAACCTCCTCGATTATGGCTGGCGATGCAGTACGTGCGTGGCAATTTCCGGCCAGAACTCGCGAAAGACATTAGTGAGGGCGTCGCGCCCCACGGCGTATCCATACTTGACGGCGAGTTTGCTGAAGGTCCGGTCCTGGCTCGGGTAATAGGTCGCCGAGATACCCTGGGCGATGCCGCGGCCCAGCACCTCCGAGAGATTCAAGGTGTTATGTCCGTGATAGTCAGGCGTGATCAAAACGCGAGAGGCCGAGTAGAGACTGCGCTTCCAGAATCCGCCCTTGCCCATGGCATAGTAACGCTCGTCCTGATGAAAGAGGGTTGGCAAGGCGAAGATCACCAGGTAATTGCCGTCGGTCTTGTCGACAAAGCCACGCCAGTAATATCTCCCGAAGCCCGCCATGCCTTTCCCGAGTTGTGGATGCGTATCCCTTCCCTCCGACATGGCCGAGGTCATGCCCACGAAAACAAACGACGAGTAGTCGAAGCTGTTCTGGGTGGCAATCTTAAAGGCCTCCTTCGGCGTGGGGGGTGGCGGGATCGCTCCCGCGCTGACCGCACGGTAGTTGGGCATGACGCCGAGGATCCGTTTGGGTTGGTGATGCGGGGCGGGAGTTGCCGCCTGCGCAGTCTGAGCACCAGATTGGCTCGGAGCGTTGGGCAGACTGGCGGTCCCCGACTGGTCCGGTGGCGGTTTCCCCGGCTGGCTTTGGGTCCCTCCGGAGGTCGACTGGGTGAATTCAGGCGCCGCTGGCTCGGATTGAGCCGACGGCGTGGCGGAACTTGCTTCCTGGGCGAGCGTCCAGTGACCGCGAAACAAACAAATCAGAAGGCACACGGACGGAACGAAACTAGCGATGCGTTTGGTAGTGAGGGTTTTTCCGCCTCGGCGCACGATGTATTATACGCTTTTGGCGGGGTCCGGAAAAACAAAACCCTCGATCCCGACCAGCGGGACCGAGGGCTTGGAATGGTATGAGTGCAGCCTGAAACGCGGACGTTCCAGGCTCACTGAAAAGGTTACTTCTTCTCCTCTGTGGTCTTGGGGGCTTTCGTCTTCTTGGCCTTCGTGGCTTTCGTCTTCTTGGCCTTCGTGGTCTTTGTCGTGTCTTGGCTTCCGGTATCCTGAGCAACCACCGGCATCGCCAGCGAGAATACCAACACCGAGCTAAACAGCAACAGCATCAGTTTCTTCATAAGAATGTTCTCCTCCTTGAGATAAGACTTCGTTTGCATTGACTGCAATCCGCTCGCCAAACTTGAGCGCTCGCTGTCACCTCAATAACATACTTATTTTCAGTGTCTTAACTTGGCACTTGAGCTTCAGAACCTGCCTGCCGGTTAGTCGGAATCGCACCAACTCGTGCAACCGCATACGAACTGGGGCGAATGGCGGGAGCGGGGAATCAGGATTCAGGAGTCGACAGGCAGCAGCTACAAGTCCGAGGGAAGTGGAAGTGGCGGTGGCGCGCCGGGTGTTGTAGAATCGGCCGGCGGTCGGCAAGGTCTTGCGAGCCACAACGAATACAACCGTGGCTAGTGATTAGTGGTCGGCTGCTTGCCAGTTCTTCAGTTCGTCAGTATTTCAGTTTGTCAGTCACTGAAGAACTGAAATACTGACAGACTGATGCACGTACTCCTAACAACGGACAAAGGACAAAACCTATGCGCTATTGTCTGCTAGGCAGGACTGGACTTTACGTTTCCGAGCTATGTCTCGGCACCATGACCTTTGGCGGCACGGGATTCTGGGAGGCTATTGGCAAGCTCACCTCCTCCGAGGCGGAAGCAATGATTGCCGCGTCGTTTGACGCCGGCGTGAATTTCATCGACACCGCGAATGTCTATTCTCAGGGCCAATCCGAGACCTTTGTGGGCCAAGCGCTGGCGTCGTTGAAGCGGCCGCGCGACCAGGTGATCGTCGCCACGAAAGTGAGAGGCCGCACTGGCCCCGGGCCCAACGAGGTTGGCTTGTCGCGCGGGCACATCCTGGCCGCGGCCGAGGCCAGTCTGCGCCGCTTGAAGCTCGACTACATCGACCTCTACCAAATCCACGGCGTCGATCGCGAGACGCCCATCGAGGAAACGGTGCGCGCCCTGGACGATCTGGTGCGCGCCGGCAAGGTGCGCTACCTTGGCTTCTCAAACCTGCCGGCCTGGCTGGCCATGAAAGCGCTGGCCTTTGCTGACTCTCACGGCCTGGCGCGATTCGTCAGCGCGCAGATGTATTACTCGCTCGCCAGCCGCGACATCGAGCGCGAGGTCGTGCCGCTCGCCCAGGACCAGGGCATTGCCCTTCTTCCCTGGAGCCCGCTCTCGGGCGGCCTGCTCTCCGGCAAATTCGATTTGGAGAAGCCCGGCCCGGAGGGCGCGCGCCGCACCGCGTTCGACTTTCCGCCCGTGGACCGCACGCGCCTGGCGGCGGTCCTCAAAGCTCTGCGCGCCGTCTCAGAAGCGACGGGAATCACAGTCGCTCGCATCGCGCTGGCTTGGCTGCTTGCGCGGCCCTTCGTCACCAGCGTCATCATCGGCGCCAAGTCGCGCCAGCAACTCGACGACAACCTGGCGTGCGTTGATGTCAACCTTTCGCCCGAACACGTCACCCAACTCGACGCCGCCAGCGCCTTGCCGCCTGAGTACCCCGGCTGGATGCTCGAGTGGCAGGACCGCGACCGACGCCCGCCTTCTCCAGCCTGACGGGAGTGATCGGCTCGCAGGTGGCTATGGGCTGTGGACAATTCCGTGATAGGTCGTGTCCCCGAAATCGGGCACCTTCCAACTTGTACATGAATAGTATACAACCTTAGAAATCTACTTGTTACAGCGACACAGGTGTTTGCTGCTTTTTCGACTTTCAGGCTCATTTGTCACGCTTATTTACGTCGAATGAGTTAGTTAGAAGGAATAGGGGTGCTTTCGGGCGATTTCTTCACAATTGTCGCAAGCTATCACGGAATTTGCTGGGAGCCGAATGCGCCCCGTTATTCCCGCGACCGTCGCGGCGGGTCGGCCCACGGGGCTGCGAGAGCGGGAATCTATCGGCAGCAGCGTCCATCGCCGCGAAGCCCGTTTGGCCGCTGATGGCTGATAGCTGAATGCTGATCGCCAATCCGTGTGCCCAGTTTCTGTTTTCGAGTTTCTAGTTTCGGATTTTGCGAGTTTCCATTTTCGAGTTTCGAGTTCCCCGCCGTTCATCGTTTCTCGCTGATAGCTGAAGGCTGGTGGCTATCCTCCGTGCCCAGTTTCGATTTTCCAGTTTCTATTTTCGAGTTTCCGATTGACCTGCATTCGGAATCCGGAATCTGCCGTTCGAAATCGCCGAAGGCGCTTGCCACTTGCCACTAACCACTACTGTCCGGTCATTGAATTTGTCTTTCGCTCTAAGTTGCTTTGAGCCATGAACTTGATGCGTCAACCGACCGTTTTCGATTTGAATTCCGAATGCGTTTTTGGCCATTCTTCCCGGGCATT
>JBEKEZ010000023.1:0-89198 GCA_050013575.1 Terriglobia bacterium
CAAAACCAAAAGCAAAACCAAGAGCAAAAACAAAAACAGAAACCAAGAACAAAACCAAAAGACAAAATCAAAAAAGGGGACATTTTAAACGAGGTAAGAAAGGGGACATTTTAAAAGAGCTTTGACAAGAATCAAAACATCAGCTTGACAAAAACACTCAGACCTAGTTACTTGTAAGGAGAGCCTTCATTCTGGGAGGTCGTCTAACGGTAGGACTGCAGACTCTGGATCTGCGTATCGGGGTTCGAATCCCTGCCTCCCAGCCACTCATCCGGAAGCACTTCCGGAAAACCGTCTGATTCCAACTTTGATCTTTGTTGCGGCTGTGTTGCGGACTGGTCACGGCATCGAGCTGATCCACAAACGACACGTTCGCTCCCGGAATTAGGTGGCCGTAGATGTCCACCGTCACCTGGATCGAACTGTGTCCCATCTGGTCCCGCACGTAAGCGAGCGGTGCGCCCACCTGGATCAGCAAACTGCCAAAGGTGTGGCGAAGGTCGTGAAAGCGAATCCTGCGCAGTCCCGCGCGAGAGAGCAATGGCTTGAAAACGCGCTCCGAGAAGTTGTTCATCTCGATCGGCGTGCCTGCCTCCGACGGGAACACCAGCTCGTCGGAGATGTCAGACTTGCCTGTGGCGAAGGCGCTGACGCGCCGACTGTCGCGGAGTTGCAGCAGAACACGCCGGAGTTCTCGGCTCATGTCGACCCGTCGCGGTTTCCGGCTCTTCGGCGTAAGCATTTTCCGGGACCATCGTCGGTCGTAGTTGCGCTGCACTAGAATGTATCGGTCCGTGTCGCGCTCGCCGTCGCCGAATTGGATGTCGCCCCACTGGAGGGCAGCAATCTCACCCTCGCGCAGGCCTGTCCGAACCGCTGTGAAAATCAGCGCGTAGTCTGCCCAGGTAAGCTCGTCCCGCGCGGCCGATCGCAGCTGCTCGACTTCCTTTGGCGTGAGTGATATCCCCTCGCGCGTCGCCTTTTCGGACTTCACAAACCGCCCGAGCCCCTGCGCGGGGTTGTGCTCAATCAATTCATCCTCCACGGCAGCATTCAGCACAGCGCGAAGCGTTGTCACGGCCAGGCGAATGGTATTCTTGGCAAAGTTCCGTGCCCGAAGATCCGAGATGAGCCGCTTCACGCTCCCCCGCTCAATGTCGTCGAGTCGGGACTCGCCGAAACTGGGCAGGACATAGAGCCGCAGATACTGGCCGTAGAACCCAGCCGTGCTCGGTTTTCGCTCGTGCTCGACGTTCTTGAGCCACTCGGTGGCGTACTCGGCTACAAGAGGTCGAGGGGTTTTCCCTGGTTGAACCGACGCCATACCACCGAGCGCAAGCCTGACTTCAACCTCTCGCTTTAATCGCTCCGCGGCTTGGCGGCTGCCGACAGCCATGGTCTTCCGCTCGCCCTGATGGTCAATGACAATGCACCACGAGCTGTGCCTCCCGGGTTTTCGAACCTTAACACCCATTCTCCACCGCCTCTAGAGCGTGCTTTTCGACACCATCAATATCGAGCGTTCTCCATGGCCTTACCCGGTGTCCTCCGAGCCAGGCATCAAGCTGTGATCGCCTTACTGAGATCTCCGCTCCAAACGAGGTAATCTCCTCCGAGAGTCCGGGAACTTCTCCTCCGCGGAAGCTTCAAAGCTCTTGTATTCCACGATCCTGCGCCGCACCTCATTCCGGTCCCCTATTCACAACTACCTAGGAGATTTGAATTTTCAGAAACTTCTTGGGTCATGCCGCCCCCAAAGCGCCGAGGCCCATGAACGCGAGTCAGTTGCGGAAGACGCGCCTGATACTGCCGCGGCAGCAGATAGACAAGGCGGCCAATCACCATCCAGATCCCGTCAGGCGAAGACTCTTCTCCCCTCTCGCGCCAGAAAACCCGCGCACACCGGTTCCGGACAGTACCCCAGCAAGCGCTCCGTGCCCGCTGTCAGCGAGGCCACCTCGAGAGCCCGTGGCGCCAGTGAAGCCAGAGGAGAACGTCACGGTTGAGGGAGCGAATCTGTTGCACCCTGCCTGTTACTGCACCCTTTTGGTTTCAGTAGCTTGCGTCTTCTGTTCACCCTCCTGACCGTCAACCCCTGTTGCGCCTTTCGCACGGGAAAACCAACCGGGTCACGAGCCATCGCGAGCGAAGGCTTCGCGTTCATCTTTCGACATTCCGTCGAAGAGTTCCTTCGGGGTCAGTCCCTCCACCTGCTCGCCCTGCTCCCGCTGAGTGAGCTTCTCGTATTGTTTGATGGCCGACAAAACTACTGAACCACTAATCGGAGCGATATCCAAATCTCTCGATGATCCGCTCGAGAGCCATTTTGATGTTTCTTTGGCGTTTGCTAAACAGGTCCAAAGCGTGTGCGTGGCGACAGATGGCATCACGAGTAACGCCATATCGTTCGGCAATCAGGGTGGTATTCCCCCAATTAATCCATTCCTCCTCAATCTGTTGGCAATAGGGGGACAAGCAGATTGTGCATTGGCACTGATGCCGCCCCAAGTTGACGCTGCGAGCCTCCGCTTCCCTAGGTTGCTGCTCGTTTGTTTCCACGGTACACCTCCGAATGTGGGAGCAGAATCAGCTGGTATCAACAAGTCGCTCCCTGATATATCGAATCCGTAGTCTGAAAATTCGACCTCGGTTTGCGAGAGAGCCATTCTCACCGATCGTATGGATCCTCGCGGGTCCTGAAATGGAATTCCTGCCGAGACGCGGCGCCTGAGCTGCCACTAAGACCGCCCGTCGTCCCCCCTGCCTGATTCCCACGCCTATTCCAATGACCTTCTTTCGCAACTCCTCGAATGACGGCCCACACTCGAGCGCTGCACGTAGCCTTCGTGGTTCCGCGCGATGCGCCGAGCGCTTCATGACGTTTTATTGGCACCCAACTCCTTGGTTTCGCGACGAATCAGAGGCGCATTCTCAGCCATTAAGTCCCTGTAATGCCTCATGACGCTGGCGCGCAGGTCATCCGGCACTCCAGCCTCCTTCATGGCCTTCACAAACAATTCGACAATCCTCCCCAACACGAATTGGAACTTCTCCCCTTCGAAGGCGAAGATATCCTCCTTCCGGCGCCACGCTTCCGCCTGCAGGAGCTGCTTGCCGAGCTCGCGGAGGGCTTTCACCTCCTTGGCGTAGCCCCTGATGAAGTAGCCGTCCCCCGTCGTGAACCCCCGCGACCGCATGCTCTTCGCCACCATGGCGATTTCGAACGCGATGAGCCTGCAGAGCTCGGCCGGCTGGGACTCCGGGTCCTCGATCCTCGCACAGATGGCGGCGAACCTCGCTTTCGTGGCTACCATTTGATGCCGCCCCAAGTTGACGCGACGAGTCACGTCTTCCGTAACTTGCTCTTCAGGGCTTTCCATGTGAACCTCCACAAGTGTGAGCGGGATCACTTAGTATCAATTCGCTCCCTTCTATCTAAGGCCTACGTAGTCTGGACATTCAACCTCGGTCCGAAAAAGAGCCATTTTCGACCGATCGGAAGGGTCCTCGCGGGTCCTGAAATGGAATTCCTGCCGAGACGCGGCGCCTGAGCTGCCACTAAGACCGCCAGCTTTCCCTCCTGCCTACTTTCCGCCCCCTGTTCCCAAGACCTGCTTTAGCGACTCCTCGGAGCCTCCGACTACGGTTCCACTGATCACCATGGGAGAAGAGCGGTGCCGCACATCAAATTTCTCCCCTCTCGCGCTAAGTCCCGGAGCCAGTACCTCACCAGGATCTTTGGCCCGGACGAAATCCAGCTCTGCGTGATCCAGGCCGCCGGGCTGGAGGTTTCCGGCTTGGTCAATTGTTTGCTTGAGGGGTGCTTCGACAACAAGTTCGAAGTCCGCTTCAGGAACCCCGCTCTCCGTCACCAGATCAATGTGATGCGGAGGTCACAGCCGGGGCGTGTTCGCCTTAGCTCGGCGGACCGGCTCATCTGAACGTGGCTTATGCACGTTTGGTCGGGTTGGCGCTCTGCCCTCGCCATCGCCAAGCCGGAGTCGGTGATCGCCTGGCATCGCAAGGGATTCCGGCTGTATTGGACTTGGAAGAGCCGCCACGGAGAACGTTGTAGGCCGGCGTTGGCCAAAGAGAGTCGTGAGCTCATTCGCCAGTCGAGTCTGGCGAACCCACTTTGTGGAGCACCTCGAATCCATGGGGAACTGCTCAAACTGGGAACCGACGTGTCCCAGGCAACCGCAGCGAGGTACATGGTGCACACACGGAGGCCACGATCTCAAACTTGGCGCGCCTTCCTCAACAATCATGTTACCCAGTTAGTTTCGACGGATTTCTTCTTGGTGCCAACGGTGACCTTTCGGGTCTTGTTTGTCTTCGTCGTGCTCGCCAACTACCGGCGCCGGGTGATTCATTTCAACGTCACCGCCCATCCCAGCTCTGAATGGACAGCACGCCAAACTGCCGACGCTTTTCCGTGGGACAGCGCACCGCGCTATCTGCTGCATGACCGAGACTCGATCTATGGGGACTGCTTTCGTGAAGCCATCCGAGAAATGGGGACGCACGAGGTTCTCGCGGCGCCAAGATCACCCTGGCAGTCTCCCTACGTGGAGCGATTGATTGGGTCGATTCGGCGGGAGTGCCTGGACCATGTGATTGCGCTGAACGGAGCGTCTCTACGAAGAACTCTAAGATCCTGCCTACATTACTACCAAGGTTCTCGCACGCATCTGTCACTGGCCAAGGACGCTCCAGAAGAGCGCGCCGTTCAGCCGCCAGAACTGGGTCCCGTGATCGAGCCTGCACAGGTCGGCGGATTGCACCATCGGTACGAACGACGCGCGGCCTGAGGGTCCGATCCTTCTCCTCCGCAGTTTCAAACGGACCCACCTTGCGGGTGAGCTAGCACCCTTCGCGTCGGTCCTCACGACGCTCCGGGAAAGCATCGCTATATCACTCGAATCCCGCGCGACTCACGCCGTGCCCCCCAAAAGCCGGCAGCGCCTTGGGCTCCCGGTTAGTTCTGCCTGACGGATCGAACTCTTGGCAACGACAGGCAAATGTTTTGACATTATTGTGCATGAATGTTGCATATTTTTGGCCGCTCTCTCACAAGCCTGTTCTCGTATTTCCTTGAAAACACATGACATAAGCTTTAGCTCGGGTTTGGCACAGTGCGTGCACCGCAGGGCCGGACGTGTTTTTGAGCCACGCGGGAGGAAATGTGAGAAAGCTCACCATTTGTCTGTTGCTGAGTGCATTGTGTGCGGTCAGCGTTAAGGCCAACACGATTGATCTAGGGACGGCGGCCGCCTTTGCGGTCCTGGGTGCCTCGACGGTGACCAACACCGGACCGAGCGTCCTCAACGGGGATTTGGGTCTCTATCCCGGCACTTCGATTACTGGCTTTCCTCCTGGACAGGTGAACGGCGTGATACACACCACTGATGCAGTCGCGCAGGGGGCACAGGCTGATGCCCTGATTGCCTACAATGTTCTGGCGGGCCTGACGCCCGATGCCAACTTGACTGGCACGGATCTTGGTGGACTTACGCTCACGCCGGGAGTCTATAAATTCAACGCCGCGGCTATGTTGACAGGACCGCTTACTCTCAACGCTGAGGGCCTTTCCGATGCAATCTTCGTTTTCCAGATCGGGGACACGCTCACGACCGGGAGCGCCTCGTCTGTTCTTCTTATAAATCCGGGTAAAGATGACAGCGTGTTTTGGCAGGTCGGCAGCTCCGCCACTCTCGGTGCAACCACTTCGTTGCAAGGAAGTATTCTTGCCGACCAGAGCATAACTCTGATCACCGGCGCGACCATCACTTGCGGAAGGGCCGTAGCGCTTAATGCTGCCGTGACGCTGGATACGAACACCATCTCGACCGATGCGTGCGCAGCGCCCACCCCGGAACCGGGGACGCCGACGCTCATCCTGCTCTCGCTAGGGTCTTGCGGGATCGCGTTGTTAGGAGTTAGGAGACGGTAAGTGGGAAACCGGAAAATGGCCCTGGCAAGGGAAAGAGTAGCTCAAAATTCAACGGTCAAACTTAAAGATTAGAATCTGCTTCTCCAGAAGGCTGAGCGCGGCTTCTGTTCTTAATCTTCATCTTAACCCACTCGAGTTTTATCGCGACGCAACCAGACCGCATACATTGATAACCTGTGACCCGCAATAATTGTGCGCGGGCATGAAGTAAAGGTTACATGCTGTGAAATTAAACGCACTCATGCCAGTTCTGTAGGGCTTCGACAACTTCCCAGACTTCAAGGCGCGTCAGGATTTTGATACGGACACCCCCCGCCAAACCCTTCGCCGGTTAGGGCGATAGATCTCGGTTGGCGCACGGCCTGATGTTCCGTTCTCAGCCGATCAAACGAGTACAAGATCGGTACAACTTGAGCGTTCCGAACGTGCTTATGCGTGGTTTTTGGTCGCCAACCGCGCCGCAAAATCAACGAGATAGGCATCCTGTTCTAACATTCAAAACCCCATAGCAACACAGAGAGCCGCGATGTCGCCGATCTGTTCGCCCAAAGCTGCGGGCACGACTTGGCACACGTATGCCGCCGGCACCAGGGCCTCTCGCTGCATAACGCTCCGCGCCGGAGCCAACAGCGTTTCCCCTAATCGCATCGCCAGTCCCCCAATGACGATGCGCTCGGGATTGAGGATGTCCACAAGAATCGCCAAAGCTTCGCCCAGTCTTTGTCCCGTGACTTGAATGATGCGCCGGGCCACACTGTCTCCCTGTTCGGCGGCGAGGGCGACGTCGCGTGCGGTAATTGTCTTGCGGCTGCGCAAATATGCCGCTAGCAACGTCTTATGTCCTCTTTTGCGTGCCGCCTCCACCGTACGCCGGGCCACCTGGGCCACACCGCCTCCACTGGCCCAACCCTCGACCGAACCCGCCTTGTTGTGTCCGATCGGCCCGGTGCGCGTGAGCCGCACATGGCCAATCTCCCCCGCCAGATCCGAGGCGCCGTGGTAAAGCCTCCCGTCGGCGATGATGCCCGCCCCCAGCCCCGTGCCCATAGTCAGGAACACAATGTTCTGGCAGCCTTGCCCAGCCCCATAACGGTGTTCGGCGACTGCTCCTGCGTTGGCATCGTTCTCAACGCGACAGCCGACGCGAAACTCGGCTTCAAGGATCGCTTTGATGGGGACATTCACCCAAGTGGAGAGATTGGGCGGCGATTGGATCACGCCCGCAACCCGGTCCAATGGCCCACCACAGCTCACGCCGATCGCGCGCAAGGCGGCATCCGTCAGGTCCTGCCCTGCAAGAAGGTCACGGATCCCCTTTTTGATGTTTGCGACAGCCTGGTCGGGCCCTTCGGCAGGGAGAGTGGGAAACTCGGTGCGCGCGTCCACAACCGGAGCACACGAGGAAAGCACAATGGCCGTTTTAGTGCCTCCAACATCGACGCCTATCAACACTTTTTCGCTCATGATTGGGTACCCCCAACACTAGCGAAATCCGGCACGCCGGTCATAGACCATATGGAGTCTTGTCGGATTCAGCCTGAGAAACGGGCTGCTCGTCACCTACCGTTACATCCAGCTCAGCATGGGCCAGCGGATAAGGAAACCGCTGGCCATGAAGAGCGGCGCTACAGTTCTCGCGTCTTCGAATGCCAAATTCACCACTCATGATTCCAAAACTGTTCTTCGCTTTGCGCCTAGCGGCCCGTTGCAATCTTCTTATACTTGATCAGAACGGCTCCTGGCCGCGATCTCATCCAAACCGGCAGACCATTCAGCATCAGCTCCTTGCCCGGCATCTCGACCGCTTGCGACTGGTCTAGATCGGTCAATTGATACCGAGCGTCAGGATCGAGGCCGCGAAGTTTCAGGCGGGCGAATTCAAAGGGGCTCTCCGGCCGGCGGAAAGCTTGGATCATCCCTTCTCCGGTTGCAGGCAGGTCAAATTGCCAGGCCAGCCACACATTATTTTTGGCGCTGTAATCTGTCAGTGGATAATAGTCACCATAGTAATACGGGGCGACATCGAGCCACTGAGCGGTCAGCCGAAGGTAGCGCTCGTAATTGATGCCCGCGCTATCCGGCAGGATGCCGATGGCTACAGCGGGCGTCATCTGACTGCGGAAGCCGTAGGAGTCGTCGGCGTTGATGGCCGTCCCGAAGTAAGGCATCCACAGCGCAAGCCCGTAGGTCTGATCCTGCATGGCCGTGGGTTCATAGGGATAGTCGCTGCGCCAGAGCGGCACGGCGCGACGCAGCGTCTCGAGATCGTTTCGCCGGCCGCCCGAGGCGCAGGAATCGATGAGCATGTCGGGATGGCGCCGCCGCAACTCATCCCAATAGGCGAGATAGCCCGTGACATGGCGGATTTCGGTGATTCCCTGCCGGTCGGAAGCGTCGGCGGCTCGCCACATGGGCAGCGGGTCGAAATTGAAGTCCTGCCGGTAGAGGTCGATGGCCTGGTCCTTGAGAATGCCGTCCACGTGCTCTACCAGCCAGTGCCAGGCGACGGGATTCCCCAGGTTGAGCAACTTGTCTTTGCCCTCCACACCCAGCAGCCACTCCGGGTGTTTCTCATAGAGCCAGCTCCCGGGCGCAACGCGCTCCGGCTCAAACCAGACGATGATCTTCAGACCTTTGCCGTGGGCGTAATCGTCGACCGCGCGCAGGCCGCGCGGGAATCGGACGGGATCCACTTCCCAGGTCCCGGTCTCCCACCAATGTGACTTGAAGATGTACCAGCCGGCGTCCATCCACCAGTAGTCGAGATGAAAGCCCTTTTTCAGAAACTGATCGATGAATTGCTTCTGATTGGCCTCGTTTGCCCCCTGCATTTCAATGGTGAAGCGCCCGCTGCCTGCCGCTGACTGAGGCAAGGGAAGCTTTCCACCGGGACGCGGCAGGTTATGGGCGACCATCCATCTTCTCCAGCCATTCTGGGCTCCGATCCAGTCTCCACGCCAGAACTGAAGAGCGACCAAGGGACCCCTTACCTCTTCGCCCGGCAACAGCTTGAAATGTGTCAGCTCCTGCCCCGCGCGTATGTTCAAGCCTCTCGCGTCGTCTCGCACGAAATGCGCTGCCCACTGCCCTGGCCATCCCAGCGCGATGATCACGCCCTGCCCGGACCACTCCAGGTTGAAGTAGCACAAATCGCTGTTGGTCGGACGTCCTCCCGCCGCCGAGATATGTTGGACCGCCTTGGGCTCGAGCAGCGTCTCGAACGGCTGATAGTCCGTCGGCGAAGCTTGCGA
This sequence comes from Terriglobia bacterium, assembly GCA_050013575.1. Classification (GTDB taxonomy): domain Bacteria; phylum Acidobacteriota; class Terriglobia; order UBA7540; family UBA7540; genus DASYXZ01. The sequence goes on from JBEKEZ010000023.1 coordinate 9,205, forward strand.
TCCTTTGTTGTGATGGAGGAGAAACTCGCCCTCGCCGTTTCGTTCAAAACTCGTATCGAGCGCCTCGATTTGCTCGAGGATCGGCGTGTCCCGGACGCCTTCATTCTTGAGATAAAGAGTCCACTCCACGGTGGGATAATCGCGATACGCCACCGCTACCGAGCGCACGACCAGGCCAGTCTTGGGGTCGCGGTATTCCAGCGTATACTCGTCGCGATAGCGGTCGAGTTCCCGCTGGCTGCGCTTTAGTTCCCAGGTCCTCAGCAATTCGCGCGACGGTTTTCCGTCGTAGCGGAACGAGAATGGAGGCTCCACGGAGTAGGCCTCCGGCAGCGGCCCAATGGGCAGATCTGACAACCAGAGGCTGCTGCCATCTTCCAAGGTGACCCTGGCCTCGGCCCAATCCGCCTGATCCCAGTCAGGCTCGTCCCACGGCTTTCTTTCGCCCACCCGTTTCGTCCGCAGGGTGAGTTCGGTCGCACCGCCCAGGTCTAGTTTCAGCGGAACTCCTACCATTCCCTCGTGCATCACTTCGGTATGGAACGCCTCCTTGCCTGCCAGCTCGACTGAGGCCACCACGCTGCCTTTGCCTGCGTTCGAGTAGTAGCCAACGTCGTTGCTGTCCACGCCGACCACGGCCTCAATAGTCCTGCCGGGACGAGGCAAATGCACGAGGAGGGTTCCCACCGAGGGAAGATTGATTCCGCGTTGATACTCGGTGTTCACAATGCGAAAGGGATGACCTTTGATGCCATTCTTTAGCAGTGAGCCCGAAGCGTTGTGGACCAAGAGGTAGCCTTGGCGTGACTCCGCCGGAGCTTCGCCTAGGAATTTCGCGGCGGTCCACTCGCGCACGTCAGCCTTTTCCGAAGTCGAGGAGAATGAGACTGTTGAGGCGACGCCGAGGGCGGCAGCGATGAGAAAGGGAGTGATAAACTTGGTGAGATGCGAAGTTGACATGAGGGCTCCACGGAATCGTGCCTGACGGCCAGCGCGCTTCCGGCAGTGGATATACAGCGATAGGCGACGAATTTCAATGCAAAAGGCTAGGATCCCGTGGTAGCCCCACGGACACTGAACCCACGCTGGCCTGGCTATTTCGATACGGCGCACTCGGTGAAGCGCTAAATGTTCGCCCACCGGCCGCGGGGACTATTCCACGACCAATACGCTGTCATGCTCTGCCCCACGACCATCGGCCACGCGCCGTGTTGACGGCTTCGCTCTTGTGTTCCACAAGGAACGTCACCGTTGTGGGGCTTTGCCAACCCTTCACGCCGCTACCTTCGCCAGTCGATACTGGTGATGCTGAAAGTGAATTGCCTTCGACTCGCCGGAGCGATATCCTTCGCCCGCAGCAGGAGGCGGCGCCACGGGGCGCTATACTTTCCATGGACAGAAGGGAATTTCTGAGTGCAGTGGGGACGTCGGCGTCGATTGGGTGGGTTGGCACACAGGAACAAAGTTCGCCGAACCGAGAAGATATTTTTACAGACTTGCTGGCGGTCGCTGAGCGGGCCACCGCAGAATCGTTGCCGAGACAACAGCCGGACGGGGGCCTGCGCGACGAACACGAAATCTCACAGCCCGGAGCCACTGCCGGCTTTCTCTCGAGCCTGGCTGCCGTCTTTCTGGCCCCGGAGTCCCGCTATCACCGCAGCGCCGACCTGCTGGAACGGATGGAACGAGCGGGCGAGCACCTGGTTCGCGTCCAACACCCTGATGGCACGATCGACCTGCCGACTACTAACTTCGGGTCGCCACCCGACACGGCTTTCGTGCTGGAGCCTCTGTGCCTTGCGGCCGAGGTCCTGCGGGCTCGGAATTACGGGGAAACCCAACGCCTGGAGGCGACGCTGGAAACGTTTATCCGGCGCGCCGCCTTCGCCTTGACCTTCGGTGGCGTCCATACCCCCAACCATCGCTGGGTGGTCGTCGCGGCCTTGGCGCGCTGCCATCACCTTTTCCCTGATTCTCGTTATCTCACGCGCCTCGACCAATGGCTGGCCGAGGGCATTGACTTGGACGAAGAAGGACAGTTCACCGAGCGAAGCACGGGGATCTACAACGCAGTGACCGACCGCGCGCTGCTGACTGCCGGCCGATTGCTCGATCGCCCCGCCCTGTTCGAACCGGTGCGGAAGAACCTTGAAACCATGATCTACTTTCTGCACTCGAACGACGAGGTGGCGACCGATATCTCGCGCCGCCAGGATCGCTTCCATCCGGCTACCCTGCGCCCTTATTACCAGGCTTACCGTTTTCTGGCGCTCCACGATCAGAACGGGCTCTTTGCCACGGTCACACGCGACATCGAGCGCAAGCATCTGCCTGAATTGGGCGGTGAGTTGATCTACTTTCTGGAGAGCCCCGAACTTCGGCAGGACCTGCCACGGGGCGAGATGTTGCCTGATAACTACGACAAGTTCTTCCCTTCGTCAGGGTTCGCCCACATCCGCCGTGGCGATCGCAGCGCCACAATGCTGGGGGGAGACTCGCGTTTCTTCTCTTTCCGTCATGGCGGAGCGGTGGTGGAGGCCGTGCGCCTGGCCAGCGCCTTTTTCGGCAAAGGGCAGTTTTCTGGACAGCTCAATCGCTCGGCAAACGCGTATCGGCTGGAGCAGGAACTGGAAGGTTTCTACCTGCAACCCCTGGAGGCGCAGGATCGCCGAGCGGATGGGAATTGGCAGGCGATGCCCAACTCCCGTCGAGTCCATAGCAATGTTTGCGGTTTGCGGACTGGCGTGGAGATCCGCGAGACCGAGGACGGATTCGAATTGTCGGTGGAAGTTGGCGGGACTGGTCGAGTTCCGCTGGCACTGGAAATCACCTTGCGGGCGGGCGGAAAGCTCACGGGCGATGGGCTGGCTTCCGTGCCGGACGCGCCCAACGCATATTTCTTGGAAGAGGGCTTCGCGAGCTACGAACTCGCGGGCTATCGGATGCGCATAGGTCCGGGCTTTCGGCGCCATTCGTGGGTACAACTCCGCAGCGCCGAACCTCGATTGGAAGGTGTTACCCTGTACCTGACCGAGTTTACTCCTCTGAAAAAGACCCTGCGACTTGCCGCAGTGTGAGACTGTGTGGCAGAAGAGACGGCTAGGCGTCAAATGACGAGAAGGAGTCTCACGAAGACTTTGACAGCGACAGGAGGGGTCGCGAGGAACGGAATGTTGTGAGGCAGGAGAGAAGGAAAGAATTGGAAAGGAATACCGAACATGCAAAAGTCAATGACAACTAAGATTCGGCGCCGGGACTTTATGGGTGCTGTGGCGGGCGCCTGGAGCCTGCTGAAGCCAGCCGTCGTGTTGCCCGCGGCTGGGGCTGGCCCGAGGCCCGCTGCCCACACCTTTGGGCACGATGGCGAACACTTCCTGCTGGACGGCAAGCCCTTTCAGATCATCTCCGGCGAAATCCATTACGCGCGAGTTCCGCGCCAGTACTGGCGCGACCGGCTGCGCAAGATCCGGGCGCTGGGTTTGAACACCATCTGCACCTATATGTTCTGGAATCTGCACGAACCCGAGCCCGGCGCGTTCAACTTTGAAGGCAACCTGGACGCCGCCGACTTTATTCGCACGGCGCAGGAAGAAGGCCTGTGGGTCTTGCTGCGGCCCGGGCCCTACGCCTGTGCGGAGTGGGACTTCGGTGGCTTTCCCGCCTGGCTGCTGGCGACTCCAGATATGAAAGTGCGCACCACCGATCCGCGTTTTCTTGAGGCCGCGCGCAAGTACATCCTGGAGGTCGGCCGGCGGCTTGCCCCGCTCCAGATCACACACGACGGACCCATTCTCATGGTGCAGGTGGAAAATGAATACGGGTCGTTCGGCCATGACCACGTCTACGTGCAGTCCATCGAGAAGATGCTTCGCGACTCGGGCTTCGACGTCACCTTGTACACCTCCGACGGTTCCTGGCCGCCGGAGCTGGCGGGGGGCACCCTGCCCGACGCGCTCTCCGCGATCAACTTCGGCGACAGCGACGATCCCGCCAAGGAGTTCGCGAACCTTGCGAAGTTCCGCCACGGGGTTCCGCGCATGAATGGCGAGTTCTGGGACGGCTGGTTCGACCATTGGGGAGAGGAGCACCACGTCACGCCTTCCGAAGCCGCCGCCAACGGACTCGATTGGATGCTTTCCCAGGGAATCTCCGTGAATCTCTACATGGTGCACGGCGGGACTTCCTTCGGCTTCATGAGCGGCGCAAACTACGACAAGGTCTACCAGCCTGACATTTCCAGTTACGATTACGATGCACCCATCGACGAGGCGGGGCGGCCAACCAAGAAGTTCGAGGTTCTCAGCAAAGTCATTCGCAAGCATTTGCCCGCAGGCACCAAGCTTCCTCCCTTGCCCGCAGCTCTCCCCATGATCGAGATTCCCACTTTTCAGCTCGCGGAATCGGCCAGCTTGGAGGCACTGCTGCTCGACCCGGTTCACTCGCTGCGCCCGCTGACCATGGAGGCTGTCGGCCAGTCCTACGGGTTCATTCTTTACCGGACGGCTATTGAGGCCGCGGTGCTCGGCCGGCTGGAGATCAAGGAAGCGCGCGATTATGCAATCGTCCTGCAAGGTTGGAAGCGCCTCGGCGCGCTCGACCGGCGCTTGCAGCAGGCGGCGCTGGAGGTGAGCCTGGAAGCGGGCATGCCCCTGGATATCCTGGTGGAGAACATGGGCCGCATCAACTTCGGCCCGCGCCTGGTGGACGATCGCAAAGGCATCACGGAGCGTGTCGCCTTCGCCGGAAAGGAACTCACCGGCTGGGAAATCTACCGCTTACCGCTTACGGATCTCTCCGCCTTGGCCTTCACTCCCGCACGCCGGCCCGCGCCGGCTTTCTACCGCGGCGCCTTTGACCTGAGAAAGGTCGGCGACACCTTCCTCGACATGCGCGGCTGGGGCAAAGGATACGTCTGGGTGAACGGACACAATCTGGGGCGCTACTGGCGCGTCGGTCCGCAGCAGAGCCTATTTCTGCCGGGCCCCTGGCTCAAGCAAGGCAAGAACCAGGTTATTGTTCTCGATCTCGAGGAAAGCTCGCATCGCTCCCTCGCTGGCCGCCTGCAACCTGTGTGGGGCAACGGATAACAAAATTGCGGGCAATTCCCCGCCCTACATCAGTCCGGTGTGCCTCGCCAAAACCACTCCGGAAGCGCCCGGCGTAGCGCATCCCGCCATGCCAGGGGCCCTTACCCTCTGCGGTTCCAACGTCTCTTGGGGCTCCCCGAGTTCCAACAACTGGAAGTCTTACGGCGACGATCCGAAGATTCAAAAAGGAAGTTCAAATTGGAAATTCGGGTTTATGTATTCCACCACTCCCCGATACCTGATCCCTGTGGTTAATACCCGTTGATCCTCGCTATTTCCGCGCAAAATGGATGGAAGAATCTTTTGGCTTTTTCGTCTAACAATAAATAGGGGAGCCGTGGGGGGTCCTGAGGGAGCCCCGTCACTTAGTCTGACAACCCATTTTTTCGCCTCCTCCGCAGAATTTGTCCGTTGGTTCTGGAGGAGGCATCCGCGTAATCGCCTGACTCGTAGGCGTGTTAACCGTTACAGGGAGCTCCCTACGGCCCGTTCTTTCCCGGCTTCGAATTGCCAAGCCCTTCGATGGGCCGCCGATTGCCCCAACTTGGGCGTCCCGACTAGGACCAGGGTCGCAAGCGACATGATGCTTGGGACCTCCATAAGAAAGGGATATATGCACAAAGTCACTACTATCACCCTCGGGATATGTTTGATGATACCGGGGATCGTCTGCGCTCAATCCGGCAATTCATCTTCGGCAACAAAGCTGGCAACAGGCAGAATCCGCTCGTTCGACGGGTCGACAACCCTGGTCGTAACCAGCGAAGTCAACGGGAAGCGTGAATCAACCACTTTTCTCTTGAACGCCAACACAAAGACGGTGGGGGAGCTGACAAAAGGGGCTGACGTGACCCTGCAATACCGGGTTGACGGCAACCGGAACATCGCGACTGTCGTGCAGGCACAACCGCCGGAGCTGGAGACGCTCGAATACGCCAAGAGCATGATCAGCCTGGATGGTGCGGCTAGAGCGCGCATCACCACGGGCAACAATGTCGCAGTTGACGGCAGCGCCACCAACCACGACAAGTTCCAACACGATGTGTTCCTCACGGCCACGCTTTGGGATGCCAACGGCAAATCCGTGGGCACGGCAACGGGCAGGCTTGAGGATTTGCCTGCTGGCCAGCGCGGCGATTACCGCCTCGTCGGTACCGTCACATCCCCCAACTGGGTGCGCGTGAGTGTCACCATCTCGAAAGTCACGGAACACGTGCGTAAGGAGGAATAAATGGGAATCAGGGTTAAAGAGTGCTGTTTTGCGCTCTGGATCCTGGCAGTCCTGTCTCCGCGCGCAGCCGCGCAGGTGGATCGGTCTTCCTTGGGAGGAACTGTGACGGATCCCACCGGCGGCCGAATCCCCGGAGCGATGGTGGCAGCCCTCCAACCCTCGACGGGTCTGGAACGCAAAGCCGATACATCTACCCAAGGAACCTACATGCTCGATGATTTGCCGATCGGGCGGTACAACGTCACTTTCAGCAAGCCTGGATTCTCCGAGCTCCGCTTCGAGCAAGTGGAGCTGGGGGTGGGCGAAGCGCGCGTGCTCAACGCGCAGTTGCATATCGCCGCCGTTGCGGAAACGATAACGGTGACCGCACCGCTTGTGCGTGTGGATGCAACCGGCGCTGCGATTGGCGCGCCGGTTGAGCAGGCGGCATTGCGGGGACTCCCTCTGAACGGGCGAAACTGGGCCAGCCTGACGACGCTCACGCCGGGCGCCGTCGACACCGGCCCGAGCGATCAGCACACCGTTCGCTTCGCCGGCCACGGCAGGGCTGACAACCAATTCCTCTTCGACGGCGTGGACGCTGGGGGCATCTACAACGCGGAGCAGAAGGAGTATGTGCGGCTGGCGATCCCGCTGGATTCGATCGCCGAGTTCCAGGTGCAGTCTCAGAATTTCGGTGCCGACATCGGAATGACGGCCAGCGCCCAGATCTCAGCGGCATCGCTTTCGGGTACAAATACTCTCCATGGCCGCCTGTTCGACTATTTCCGCAGCGATGTTCTTGACTCCCGGTCGCCGTTTGACGGGCCGTCGCCGAGTCCATTCCTGCTGAACCAGTTCGGCGCCTCTCTGGGTGGCCCGATCGTTTCCAATCGAACGTTCTTCTATGGCAATTATGAGGGACTGCGACAGCGCTTGGGGCAGGTCCAGATCGGCCTGGTGCCGAGCCCTACGTTTGTCGCGCAAGCCGAAGCTCAATCGCCTGCGCTGACGCCGATCCTTTCGGCTTATCCTCCGGGCACCTCGCCCACCTCGAATTCTCAGGTGTGGAACTACGTTGCCGGAGCGAATCAGGTCGACAACGAAGATTCGGGAATGATCCGCATCGACCAGCACTTTACTGATCGCACCACGGCGTTTTTGCGCTACAGTGCGGATGAAGCAGTGTACAGCATCCCGACCGGCGCGCTGAATGTCCTCGCGGACACCGATACGAAATTGAAGAATGGCGTCGTGGAACTGCTGCACGTGTTTTCGCCTTCGCTGGTCGACGAAGCGAAGTTTGGTGTCAATCAGGTCATCTCTCACACGGCGAACATTTCCGGGCTTCCCTTCTATAGTGTGAGCGTTTCGAATCTGAGCTCCTTGACCGGGGGCTCCACCTCGGATACACAGAGCACGGCGTTCTCTTACATCGACGACCTGTCCTGGATGAAGGGGCGGCACTTTCTCAAATTCGGAGCCGTGATCCGGCGCGTCAACATGAACAGCGGCAGCTCGGCGAGCGGAACGCTAACCTATGTGTCGCTGAATAATTTTCTCGCCAACAACATGGACAGCGCGACCTACACAGCGCTGTTGCCGCTCAAGCGTCTCCGAAAAACACAATTTTATGGATACGTCACGGACCAATATCGGATCACGCCGAACCTGACGGTCAACTTGGGTCTGCGCTATTCGTTCTTCAACGTGTTTCACGAAACCGATAACCGCGCGATCCCGTTCGATTTCGTGACCTGCGGAGGATACTGCCCGGCCGGGAGTCTTTTCAGTTACCCGCGGCGCGCCGATTTCGATCCGCGCCTCGGCGTCGCGTGGGCTCCCGGGAAAACCGTGCTGCGCGCCGGCGCCGGCATTTATCATAGCGACGGGGAAGAGGACGATCAGAACTGGCCGATCTCGAACGATGTTGACCGGTACACGTTGTCTTCGGTCACGGCGCCAGGGTTGAGCTATCCGATTAACCCGTTTCTTCAGAACACGGCCGGCATCGTCACGCCGCGTGCTTATGACCGCAACCATAAGGACATGTATGTTGCCGCCTGGACCACATCCGTGGAGCGAAGCCTTCCGGGGAGTATCATCGGCACGGTTTCCTATTTCGGCAACAAGGGGACGGACATCATAACGTCGACGTACACCAACACGGTCAACCCGCTGACTGGCGTGCAGCCATATCCTCAATTCGGTGTGGTGCAGTGGCGCGGCAACCAGGGCAACAGCACTTTTCACGCGCTTCAAATGAACGTGCGGCGGGCGTTTCAGAATGGATGGCTGCTGGCGGCAAACTATATGTGGTCGCATTCGATCAATGACGACAGCACGGGCGGCGGCGATTCGGATAAGCCGCAAAACGTCTTTTGTCGCTCCTGCGAGAAAGCGAGCGGCGATTATGACGTGCGCCACGTGTTCAACGCCTCGGCGGTTTATGAACTCCCGTTCGGGGCCGGTAAGCGGTTCGCGGCGCAGCCGGGCATCGGGCGGGCGATCTTCGGCGGTTGGCAGTTGAGCGGAATCGGGACAGCCCGCACGGGGCTGCCGGTGAACGTGGTCATCAACCGCTCGAACTCCGTGCTTCCGGATAAGTACAGCATGTCAGGCGCCGAACGCCCGAATCTGGTTCCCGGCGTTTCGCTGATCCCGCCGGGAGGACAAACGCCCAACCACTGGATCAATGCGGCAGCGTTCACCACTCCCGCTCGAGGAACCTATGGGGACGCGGGTCGCAATCTGGTCCGCGCGCCGGGCTTATGGCAGGCGGATCTGGCGATGGTCAAGAAGGTTCCGCTGAAGGATAGGCTCGACATGGAACTCCGTGTGGAAGCCTTCAATCTGTTCAATCGTGCTCAGTTCGGCATTCCGCAGGCGAATCTTTCGTCGCCGCTCAGCTTTGGCGTGATCACAACGCTCGTGAATCAGGGCGCGACGGGAAGCGGAACGCCCCGGCAGTTCCAACTCGCGTTGCGGCTCTCCTTCTAGGTGAAGCCTGCGACAAATCTTGCGACGCAGACTCGCCCTGACGATCTATGGGAGTAGCCACTTTCCCAGCTTTCGTGCTCGGCCGTCCTACTCGGGAAACGCGATGGTGCAATCCTGGCCGTGTTCCTGGGTTGGGAGCTGGGCGTGGCAGAAACCATGGCAACACTCTGATTTCTCGCTCGATCTCAGCGCCTTGCTGTTGTGTAGGGCGTGACGATTAGACGGATAGTCGAAACGAGTTGCCTTTAGGGTCAATACGTGATAAGGGTTGTGCGAATTGACCCGGGAATGAGGAGGGCGTGCTTCAAAACGGAAAGGAAAGGAGAACCTGCACCATGCGCTTTCTAGCATTCGCTCTCGCAGGTGGAGTTGTGTGCGCTGTCGCCTTGAGTTCGGTTGCTTGCCACTCCGCGAGGGACGCGGACCAGGAGACGCTTGAGCACGCCAAGAGCATGATCAGCTTGGATAGCGCGCCAATGGCCCACGTAACCGGCCGGAACCAGATCGAGGTGGACGGCACGGCCACCAATCATGACAAATTCCAGCACGACGTGTACTTCACGGCGACGTTGTGGGATGCCAAGGGCACAGCCGTCGGTACGGCCACCGGCAAGCTGGAGGATTGGCCCGCTGGTCACCACGGCGCTTATAAGCTGATCGGCAGCACGACCTCACCCAACTGGACGCGAGTCAGCGTCGTGGTATCCAATGTTCAAGAACACGTGCGGGGCCAGACGGAGCAGTGACGGGACACCGATTTTGCCGCTGGCCCGAGATGGGCGCGCGCTGCGCGGAATTGTCGCAATCGGCTTATCGCTAGCCGGCATCCTGGCGCCGGCTGCGATAGTTATTGCCGCTCCGAGTGCTCCGGTACGGGGCATCGAGAGTGAAGCCCGGCGAGGCGCCAGCGCATATCAGTTAGCGGCGCACCTTCCGGCCAGCATTCGGAAGGGCGAACCTGCCTCGCTGATCCTGCATGTCCAGAAAAGCGGCCGGCCGGTCGACGATGTCATTGCATGCCTGGCTCCGGTACCAGCGTTTGCGAGTGAGGAAGATGCCGCGGATACCACGCCCGCCATCGGCATCGACTTGGGGGCCGGCGCGGAGCCTGCCTCTGCGCCGGCCCCTGAGCCGGGTTGTGTCATGGCTATCGCGGCCGTCCGCACCGCGCCGGGCGTTTATCAATTCACGTGGGAACCGGATACGGCCGGCCGCGTCAACCTGCAATTCAGCGTGGGCGATAGCCAGCTCAACGTGGCAGTGAACGTCGGAAGTGCGCCGCCCAACCCCGCCATCCTCATTGCATTTGTGCTTCTCGTCGGCGCGATCTTGAGCGTCGCTGTCCGGATGCGCCGCACGCAAGAGCGGCAAGGTGGCTCGACATGAATCTCTTGGCCATTCCTTGGATCAAGGCGGCGCTCCGAAGCCGGCTCTATCCCGTCGTTTTCCAGTGGATCACGGCCACAGTCTTTGTAATGGTGCTCGTTTCTACCCTCTTTGGGCCGAACAACGCCGGTCAAAACTTCGGAATGGCGCTCGCCTGGACAGTCTGGTGGCCGCTGCTGCCGCTTTCCTTCGTTTTATTGGGGCGATTCTGGTGCGCCATCTGCCCGTTCGCCTGGGTGACGGACTGGGTTCAGAAGGCAGTCGGAGTGCGACTCTCAGTCCCGCTCATGCTGCGCCGGTACGGTCCCTGGATGATCGCCGGCAGTTTTATTCTGCTCGGTTATCTTGATGAGGCGTGGGGGTTCAACAGCGACACGCGCAAGACCGGGTATCTGCTGCTCGCGGTGCTCGCAACGGTCATTTTTTTTGGCGCCTTTTTCGAGCGGCGGACGTTCTGCCGTTACGTCTGCTTCATCGGCGCTTTCGCGGCCAATTACAGCCGCGCCGGCACCTTGGAACTTCGCGTTGCCCCAGACCGTTGCCGCGATTGTCCCACCCAGGACTGCTACCGCGGCACGGCTTGCGTCCCGGGCTGTCCGGTCTTCCTGCTCGCGCCAAACGTGACCGATTCCGGGACGTGCGAGCTCTGCGCAAATTGCGTGAAGAACTGCCCGCGCGATGCGATCCGCATCTCCATCCGGAAACCGGCCGCGGAGTTGTGGAGCATCCGGCAACCGCACCTCTGTGACGCAGTTCTGGCTGCGGTCGTCGCCGGTGTGGTGCTGATCGAGCAGTTTGCCATGCTGCCTGGGTGGAACCGCCTGATTGTGGCGACTGGCGCCATGCTACACCTCGATCCGTATGTTTCATATCCGTTCGTGTATGCCGCACTGCTGGCGATGTTCATCGCCGCGCCGCTGGTGGGATTAGTGCTGGCAAGCTTGGGCTCACAAGCGCTCGGCGGCAGTGTGAGCCTCGCGGAGCTCAAGCGGACTTTTTCCCTCTCTGGCTACGCTGTCATTCCATTGGCGTTGGCCGGCCACTTGGCGCACGGTCTTGATCGTCTGTTGACGTGGTCGCGAACGGTACCCTTTGCCCTGGCGGCGATGGTGGGCTGGTTTCCCGGCAACAATCGTGCGGCATGGCTACCCTGGCCCGCCGTCTTCTGGATAGAGGTCGCGGTTTTGGCCTTGGGCGCTGCCGTCTCGTTATACGTGGGTTTTCGGCTGGCGCCGCGTCAAGCGCGTTGCGCCCCCTGGGCCGCCTACGCTCCCCACTGTCTCCTGCTGCTATTCTTGCTCGCCGCGAATCTCTATCCCGTAGTCACAATGATGCGGCAATTCTAAAATTGAACGCCGAAACGCCCGAAACTGGGTTCTCACTGACACCAAAGGGCTCTAAATTTGAATTCCGAAATTGACGAGTGAGATGCCTCCTTCCTGTCGGGTTGCGCAGGCGCTGACGGAAACGGTGCGGCGGGAGTGGGCCCAGCAAAGCCGGGCCGAATTACGCCGCATCACCTGGCATGTTCCCGGCCTAGTCTGGTCGCTGGATGACGCAGAGTTGGCGAGACTCGCCGGCCGCCAGCAACCAGTGTGGGCAACGGATAGCGAAATTCTGGGGAGTTCCCCGCCCTACAACAGTCTGGTGTGCCCCGCCAAAACCACTCCGGACTGGAAACAATTGACCTTTTTGCGGCCTGGCGGCACCACGCCCGAAATCTTTGACTGACCAGGTTCTGGCGAAAAGCACGGTCAGCAACGACGCTAAAGCTCGGTGCGGGACGTCACAATCATGTGTGACCGGCGTCACAGCGGCGAGTAGCCGTATTTCGGATAATCGGGTCCGAAAGTGGGGATTGCTTGATGCCGCCTGTCCTCGAAGCCCGTGTCTATTATGGGCTGAAATGCCTGGTTTGCCTGGCCGAGTCCGATGCTCCGCGCAGGGCGAGGGAGCTGGCTAAGGCCACCGGAATCCCCCCCTCCGAAACAGCGAAGATTCTTTACCAACTGACCTGGGCCGGCTTTGTCTCTTCCAAGCGCGGGCCCAATGGGGGTTTTTGGCTGCGGCGGCCGGCCACCCGGATTCACGTCCGGGACGTGATGGCTTTCTTTCATCCCCCGGACGAGGCTGACGCGGGGGGATCACAAGATTCAATCTTGAGAGTGTGGGAGAGAAAAGGCGGAACGCTTCATCCCGAATTCGAAAAGCTCAGCCTGGCCGAGTTGGTGCGTGAAAGCCACAGGGGTCTGGTCACAAACAGCGCTCGGAAGAAGACAACTCTCGGCCGCGCCATCGAATCACAGAAACGCAGTACTGGCAGACGACAGTCAACTTAACGATTCAGGAGGTATTTTTTCATGCCCGCTTTGCTCAAGAGGAATTTTTGTCTTTTGGCGGTCTTGGCTGCGAGCTTTTTCACGTACGGGCTCCTCGTGCAGATGCCGCGCACTTCTGCGATACCGGCCTTTGCGCGAAAATATCAGACTTCGTGCTCGACGTGCCACAACAATTACCCCGAGCTGAACGATTTCGGCGAGGCGTTCAAGAAAAACGGCTTCAAGTTCCCCAAGGATGACGACAGCTTCGTGAAGGAAGCGCCCGTGATGCTTGGGGCGAAGGCGCAGAAGGAAGCCTTCCCCAAAGCGGTGTACCCGGGCGAGATTCCTGGCTTCTTACCTCTCGGGTTCCGTTACTCGGGGGTGGCGCAGTACAACAGCAAACAGCCGCTGGCCATTGGGTATCTCCCGCAGACCGACCTCTTCGTGCCCAACACGTTCACCATCATCGCCGCCGGCAGTCTCGGCGATAGGCTGTCGTTCTGGATTGACAACGATATCTCCGCCGGCGGCGCCAATGCGGCGGCTGGGCTCGGCGATGGCTACCTGAAGGTGAACGATCTTGGGCACTTCCTCCACTTGCCAAAGGACGCGCTGAATGTCCGCATGGGGCAGTTCGAGCTTGACCTGCCATTCACCCAAGCCCGGGGTATCGATTTGACCGGTTACGATATCTACAGCCAAGCCAGCATCGCCGGCCCGCAAGGGACCGCCAACAACCCCTTCATGTTTGGCATCCCGCAGCGTGGAATCGAAATCGGCGGTTATCCCAACGATGGCAATTTCAACTGGTCTGTGGCCGTCGTGGATGGCAATAACAACAATCCCGCCATCCGCAACTCGAAGGACATTTACGTGCGCGTCTCCCAGCGTTTCAACCTGGAGCGCGATGCAGCACAGCGCAGTGAGGTGCAAGCCTCCGGCCCCACCGGCCCGCGCGACCACACGTCGCTTCGCTTGGGCGCGTTCTACTACTACGGCCGGAATGCTCTGAATCCGAGCAATACGATTGACCTCACCGGCACATTCGGCGGGAGTTTTGGCCCAGTTCCCTTCCCCGACATCCACGAGGTGTTCTACCGATATGGCGGCGATTTTCGATTCAAGTATCGCCAATTCGAACTCTACGGGCTGGGCATGTATGGGCACGACGAGAACCATACGCTGATATATCCTTCTTCCTGCGCCGGCCAACCGCTCTGTCTACCCACAGGGTTCGCGCCAGCCGCTCCCGTCACTTTCAGCGGCGGGTTTGTGCAGGCCAACTACTGGGTCTATCCGTGGTTAATCGCTCTGGTGAGGTACGACGCGGTGAACTCGCCGACCGACTACTTAAATGGCGCGTCGCGGTACAACACTCGCAATCGGTTCAGCCCGGGTGTACAGTTTCTGATTCGCGCCAATATCAAATGGAACTTTGAATACGACTATCGTTGGCAAGTGCCGGTCCCAAACAGCAACCAGTTTTTCCGGCTGAACGGTGTTGAGACGGGTTTCGACTACTCGTTTTGATTTAGCGGTGGCACAGGCACTCTTGCCTGTGCTCTGGATTTTTGTTCGAGTCAACACAGGCAGGAGTGCCTGTGCCACAACACAAAGTCTGACCCGGCCCTCTTGAGGGCCGGCATCTTTGAAATATTCGAGGAAATAACATGAAGACTCACAGAGAAGCAATGATTCCGGCGGCGCTCCTGGCCGTGCTGCTCCTGGCCAGCGTGAGCTGGGCGGGAGAAATCAAGGGCAAGGTCAGCGTTCAGGGATTAAAGTCCCCAGAGAATATCGCAGTCTATGTGGACGCAATTGCCGGCAAGACTTTTGAGGCACCGTCGCAACACGTCACGATCGATCAGCACAAGATGAAATTCGTCCCGCACGTCGTGGCGGTCGAAAAAGGTACCACCGTCGATTTCCTGAACAGCGATCCGGTTGGCCACAACGTTTACTGGCCATCCATCAGCGGCAACAAGAAACTGGCTCACAACCTGGGCACGTGGCCGCAAGGGCAGAAGAAATCTTTCCAGTTTAACGATCTTGGAGTCGCGTCGCTGTTGTGCAACGTTCACCCGGAAATGTCCGGCTACGTTGTGGTCACGCCGACGCCCTACTTCGCGGTGACCAATGGCGAAGGCGAATTCGCCATCAAAGACGTTCCCGACGGCCATTACACATTGAAAACCTGGAGCGAAGACGGCAAACCAACGTCGCAGACCGTGGATGTGTCGGGAACTGCGAACGTCGAGCTGACGGTGAAGAAGTAGGTCCCAAGGAGCTATCAGCGGTCAGCCGTCAGCAATCAGCAATAGCCAAACTCTGGTAAGCTGATGGCTGAGTGCTGATAGCTGATGGCTATCTGAACGCATGAAGCCTCGCTCCAAACTCGTCGATCTCGACTGGCTCGAATCCAACTTCCCCTGCATGCAGGCATGTCCTGTGCACACGCAGGCGGGCAGGTACGTCAGCCTGATTGCGGAGGGCCGCTACGAGGAAGCCTACCGCTACGCCCGCCTGCCCAATCCCTTCGCTTCGATTTGCGGCCGAGTCTGCGGGCATCCGTGCGAGACCGCTTGCCGGCGGGGGGAATATGACTCGCCGATTTCAATCCGGGCCTTGAAGCGATTCGTGACCGAGCGTTACGGGCCGGAATCTCGCAACCCAATCGATGTTTTTCCTGAGAAGCCGACGGTCACTCACCCGACGGAGAAAGTCGCGGTCATTGGCTCGGGTCCGGCGGGGCTTTCCGCCGCCCACGACTTGGCGCTGCTCGGCTATCCGGTGACGGTATTCGAGGCTGCTCCGGTACCCGGCGGCATGATGCACCTCGGCATTCCTGAATATCGCCTGCCGCGCGACGTGCTGTCCGCGCAAATTCGCGAGATTCTGGACCTCGGCCCGGAGCTGCGCGTCAACGCGCGTTTGGGAAAGGACTTCACCCTCCCTGATCTGCGCGCTCTGGACTTCAAGGCGATCCTTCTCGCTTTCGGCTTGCATCGCAGCCGCGACCTGATGATTCCGGGCAATGATCTGGACGGCGTGGTCAAGGGTGTCGATTTTCTTCTGAACGTCAACCTCGGTTACCGCTTCCAGATCGGTAAGCGCGTGGTAGTGATCGGCGGTGGCAACGTCGCCATTGACGTGGCGCGTTCCGCTCTGCGCCAGCAGCAACAGTTGACCCTCGAGGCGCTCAGCAGTTCCCTGCTGCCGGACAGCCTCAGCCAAAGCGAGTTGGATGTGGCCATGAAAGAATTAATGGACGTCTCGCGCCAGGCGTTGCGCATGGGGGCTCGTGAGGTCCATCTGGTCTGCCTGGAATCGCGCGAAGAAATGCCCGCCTTCGAGGAAGAGATCGAAGAAGGCACGGAGGAAGGGCTGAAGATCCATCCGTCGCTCGGTCCGAAAGCATTTGTGGGCAAGAATGGCAAGCTCGCAGGCCTCGATACGATTCGCTGCACGTCAGTCTTCGACGCCAACCACCGTTTCAGCCCAACGTTTGAGGCCGGCACGGAAACCGTGATTCCTTGCGACACGGCCATCCTCGCCATTGGGCAGGCTTCCGACCTGTCGTTTCTCACTCCGGCCGACGGAGTGGAGACGACGCGGCAAGGGACCATCAAGATTGATCCTCAAACGCTGATGTCCACAGCACCGGGAATTTTCGCCGCGGGCGATATTGCTTTCGGGCCGCGCCTCATCATCAGCGCCGTGGCCGATGGTAAGAAGGCCGCGGAAGAAATCGATCGTTACCTGCGCGGGCCAGCCTGGAAGCCGCGGCCGAAGTATGTGCAGATTACGGTGCTCGATCACCACGAGATGGCCGAGTCCTACGATGAGTATTCGCGGCTGTCGGTGCCTGTGATTCCACTCGACCGCCGCACCGGCGTGGCGGAGGTCGAAACCGGTTTCACCGAAGTTCAGGCGCAAGCCGAGGCAACGCGGTGCCTGCAGTGCTGGATCAACACCATTTTCGATGGCAACGAGGCGGAGGGTACGGAGTGCATTCTGTGCGGCGGATGCGTCGACGTGTGCCCCGAAAATTGTTTTAAGCTCGTGCCGCTGGATCAGTTCAACTTCACGGAACAAGACAAGGCCAAGCTGAAGACGGAGAGCGAGTTCCACTGGAACACCTTGCAGCATCTCGCGCCCGAGGACCTGCCCTCGAGCGAAGGCTCAGTGATGGTGAAGGACGAGACGATTTGTATTCGCTGCGGGCTTTGCGCCGAGCGATGCCCTGCGGGGACGATCACCATGGAAGCGTTCGAGGTTTTTGACCGTGACCCGGATGAGGTCGCGGTGACGGCAAAAGCTTAGGTGCGCGATGGGCGTATGAGGTATGAGGAACGAAACCGGAATGTCTTTTAGAATCAGCCAGATAAGCCTTCCGGCTCGCCTCTACTCCCGATTTGGGGACTGCTAAGATGGCGAACGAACTAGAAAAAGAAGAACCGCATGAAGCGCGCGAAGTGAGCCGTCGCGATTTCTTTAACGAGATCACCCTCGGAGCTCTAGGCGTTGCCGGCCTCGGAGCGGCGGTCGTGACTTACAACTATCTTTCGCCCAACGTGCTTTTCGAGCCGTCCATGGTTTTCCGCGCCGGCAATCCGGATCTCTATCCGGTCAATTCGGTGACGTACCTTCAGGAGCAGCTCGTTTATGTGGTCCGAACGCTGAATGGGTTCTATGCCGTCTCGGCAATCTGCACACACCTGGGATGCATCACGCAGTATAAGCCGGAAGCGAATATGATTGCCTGCCCGTGTCACGGAAGCAAGTTCAAGACCGACGGAACCAAGATCGAAGGGCCGGCGCCGCGGCCGCTTCCGCATTTCGCAATCACGTTGACAGCAGACGGCGAACTTCAGGTGGACAAACTGCAGACCGTGAAGTCTGACCAGGTGTTGAAGGTGTGAGCGACAGTCGATAGTCGATAGTTGAAAGTCGATAGTTGATAGTCGATAGTTAGCCGTCCAGGGTGATTACTCTCGACTCTCAACTATTGACTATCGACTGTTTGGAGATTCCAGTGGCTACTACTCCGATGGAAGAATTTCTGGCAAGATTGCGCGGCACGCGTGTATGGAAATCGATCTTTCGCCGCGGCCCGGCGCGTACCAACCGGACACGCAGTCTGGCGGTGTTCGGCAATATTTTCCTGCATGCTTTGCCTGCGAAGGTGCGCGAAAAATCCCTTCGCGTGCGCGCCACCTACTATCTCGGGTCAATCACTTTCTTCCTTTTTGTCGTGCTCCTCATTACCGGCATTATGCTGATGTTTTACTACCACCCCGCCATCCCGCAGGCCTACCGCGATATGAAAGACCTTCGCTTCGCCGTGGCCAATGGAGTTTTTCTAAGGAACCTTCACCGGCTGGCCGCGCAGGCCATGGTGGCGGCGGTTTTCGCGCACATGTTTCATGTGTTTTATCGGGGCGGCTACCGGCCTCCGCGTGAGTTCAACTGGGTGGTGGGAGTCGTCCTGCTGCTTGTGACGCTCTTTCTCAGTTACACGGGCTACCTGCTCCCGTGGGATCAACTGGCTTTCTGGGCCATCACGGTGGGCACGAACATCATTTCCGCCATGCCGGTGCTGGGTCCCAAGGTTCGCTTTCTGGCGCTGGGCGGGAATATGGTGGGTGAAAACGCCCTGCTTCGCTTCTACGTTTTGCACTGTGTGGTGCTGCCGCTGGCCGCAGTGGCGCTGATCGCGGTCCACTTCTGGCGCGTGCAGAAAGATGGCGGGCTGACTGTGGGAGAAGACTCGAGAGGACAAGATGGCGGAAAAGAAATATGACGCCGGATTCGGTTCCGACGCGCTGAAAAATCCGCAGCGAATTGTCTTCATCACCAAGAAGACCTCGGCGAAGGTGCGCGGTGATGTGGGCAAGCAATTCATGACCTACCCGCACCTTCTCCTGCGGGAGGTCATCGCTTTCCAAGTGTTGGCAATTGTGTTGGTCGTTCTTGCGCTGCTCTGGGACGCGCCGCTCGAGCAGTTGGCGAACCCGCTGCTGACTCCCAATCCTGCCAAAGCGCCGTGGTACTTTCTGGGCCTTCAGGAATTGCTGCATTATTTCCCGCCCTTTGCAGCCGGCATCGTCATTCCCACGCTGGTGGTCCTGGCGCTGGTGGTCATTCCGTATTTCAACGTGAACGTCCAGGGCGAGCCCTTCTGGGCGGCGAATCGCGAGGGGCGACTCCGCGTAGTTCTTGTGACACTGATTGCGCTCGCCATCTTTCTTGCCGTCTTCGAGGCCTGGACAGTCCTGGCGCCCACGATTGTGATTGGCGGATTGCTTCTGATCTCCTACTCCGAGAGATCGGGTCACCCGGCTTGGATGGAGTACTTTCGGACTCGGCCGATCTCGTGGTGGGTGATGACGTGGTTCATCGCCGTCGCGCTCACCTTGACGGTGGTGGGGACTTTCTTCCGAGGCCCGGGCTGGTCATGGGTCTGGCCGTGGAGGCCGTATGGCGCCTGAAGCCGAAAACATGGGCATAGTGTCGCGGCGCATGCGCGCGGCGTTTGCCCTTTCCACGCTCATCTTTGTCGCGGTGCTGGCCATTTCGCCCACCCGGGATTTCTTCCAGCCATGGAAACGCTATAAGCGCCAATACGCTCGTTTCGCGCAAACACGGCCTGACACCAAGCGTCTGCTGGCCGATTATCAGCCCGGAATCGAACAGATTTGGATTCCCGAGATGAATGTGGTCGACCGTTGCACCACTTGCCACACGGGCATGACCCAGTCGAGCCTCGCCGACGCTTCCGTGCCTGAGCCCTTTCGCGCCCATCCGCCGATTCCGCACCGCGTGAAGGAATGGGGATGCGTGGTGTGCCATCGCGGCCAGGGTCCCGCCACCGAGGTCGCTGAGGCCCACGAAACCACGCTGGCGTGGGAGCAGCCACTCTTGCCCACTCGTTATATCCAAGCCTCGTGCGGCGTCTGCCATCAGGCCGACCTTCCCCAAACGCCCAGGCTGACCAAGGGCCGTCAGTTGTTGGCGGAATTCAATTGCGTGGGTTGCCATCGCTTGTCCGGCATCGAGACGCCGGCGATGATCGGACCCGACCTCACGAACATCGGCAACAAGGTGGGCCGCGAGTGGATCTACAAGTGGCTGAAAGAACCGCGCACCGTCGTCGATGATTCCGGGAATACCACCGTCAACGGCTACGAGACCGAAGACGAGCCGAGGATGCCTTATTTCCGCCTCACTGAGCAGGAGTTGCGCGGCTTGTCGGCATATCTCGTCTCGCTTCGCTCACAACCTGTTCAACCACATGCATTCAATCCGAAAGTCGTGGCCGCGTGGGAGAAGAAACCCGACCTCGCGGACCAGGGCGAAATTCGATTCCGCGAGATGTTCTGCTCCACCTGTCACTCGCTGGCGGTCACTCGCGCCGGCGAAACCAAGCTCATCGGCGGAGACATCGGCCCCGAGCTCACCAAGGTTGGAAGTAAGGTGAACGGGGACTGGCTGGTGGCATGGCTTCGCAATCCGCAGGCTGACCTGCCCAACAGCAAGATGCCGCGCTACGAGTGGTCAGACGAAGACCTTTATAAGGTGAGTCATTACATCGCCGCCAAGCTCACCGATTCTGACCTGCTCAGCAATGTCCCGAAGCTGGACGCGCCCACTCAGGATGAAATTCAGTTGGGCCGCCGGCTCTTTGTCGAAAAGGGATGCCGAAGCTGCCACCTGATCCAAGGCCTGACCCCGCAAAAGGACTTCGGTCCCGACCTGACCGCGCTCGGCGGCAAGAATGTTTCTCAACTGGAGTTTGGCAATTCCAAAATCCCGCGCCATCTGATCGCTTACATGCAGGCCAAGATCACCGATCCGCACTCCGTGAATCCTGCGGCGCGCATGCCGCAATACCATTTCAAGCCGGAGGACCTCGACGCGATAACCACGGCGTTGCTGAGCATGACGGGCCCGGCGCAAAGCCCGGCGCTGGCGCGCCTCGTGGTTCCCGCTGCGCACAAGGAATTTCATCCGGCGGGCGCATTTGGAGAAGTCTACGAGCGATACAAGTGTTACGTCTGCCATCGCTTCAATGGATTGGGCGGCGACTTGGCGCCCGATCTGACCTTCGAGGGCAGCCGGGCGCAGCGGCAGTGGCTGATTGCCTTCCTGAAGAACCCGCAGACCCTGCGCCCCACTCTCACGTTGCGCATGCCACAGTTCAACCTGACGGACGCGGAGGCTAGCGTTCTAGCCGACTACATCGAGATGGCGCTCGATAGCCCCGCTGTGAGCGGCGGCGTCGACAGCAAAGAATTCACGCCGCAACTCGCTGCCACCGGCAAGCAACTCTACGAAGTGAAATACCAATGCCAGGCGTGCCACACCATCGGGGCGAGCGGCGGCTACGTCGGCCCCAACTTGAGCAACGTGGGCAACTGGATGAAACCTTCTTGGATCGAAGCGTGGCTGAAAGACCCGCCAGCGCTCGTGCCGGGAACCATCGAACCGCGGCGCACTTTTTCGGATGATGAAGTAAGAGCCCTCACCGCCTACTTGATGACGCTGCGCCAGAGCGCCCCTCCGAAAAACGCGGGAGCAACGGCCCGCCTTGCAGGGCCGAGCGGCGCTCAGCCGGCAGCGGCGGCTCCGGCCGAAGGAGGAGGGCGATGAAAATGCGCGCGCTTCTTTGTCTCCTCCTGATCGGGGCGTTGACGGCGCTCGCGGCCTGCCGCAAGACCGCCCCCGCCGCGGCGGCGAATCCTGCGCTCCAATCGTATGACACGGAACAGGACTGGAACGACCCGCAACACACGATTCTTTTGAATTACCAGCAGGCTGAGGGCAAGCGCGTGTTCTACAACAACTGCGTGTGGTGCCACGCCGACGCAACACCGGCGGGGCCCTCCAATCGATCCAACGTCACGCCCACGCCGCCCTTGCTCAATGACGGGTCAACAATGAACGGGCTGAGCGACGAGTTCATGCAGAACACCATTACTCTGGGCGGCAGCGCGATGGGGAAATCCGCTATGATGCCGCCCTGGGGCCGGACTCTGACTCAAGATGAGATTCGAGCCGTGATCGCCTATGCCCGAGCCATCGCGCAGCCGGGGTATCAACCTCCGGCAAGGCCGGGACCGCAATACGGCATAAAGTGAAGCGAGAAAATGGAAGATGGAAAATGGGAAATGTGAAATGGAAAATGGAAAGCGCATGAAAGAGGATATTGCTGCAATGGCAGGCGAAGGCGGTAGCTGCCGCTACCGCCCCCGGTGCTCGGGGCCCCGCCCAAGGCGCCTGCGGCGCATTGTGACATTCGCGTGCTGTGCTGCGCTCATATTTTCGACGGCAGCCGTCGCGCAAGTCAGCCCTGCTGAGATTCTGAATCTTCAGCTCAAGGCGAGTGAGGAAGCCTATCTTCACCAACTCCAGGCTCTCAATCTGGATATTCAGTCCATCAAGTTCCCCTTCCCTTTCCACCTGGCGCGCTACGTGAATCTCGACCCGAAGGAACAAATCGCTATGGACACGCGCGGCGTGGAATTCGTGAAATTCCACGACCGCATCGTGCTGAAGACCACCGGCATTTACAGCGCCGCCTTCAACGCGGAGCGCGTCACTCAAAATGAGCGGGCCAGCCGGGTATTCCAGGACGTCATTGTTCCGGTGCTGAAGATTTTGCCCGCAGACATCCCGGCCGACGTGGCCTGCGATGCGATCGGATTTGAAATCTCCTACCACGTCCGAAGCCGGCAGGGCAATTACGACTACGAAGGGAAAGAGATTCTCGTCGCGGTGCTGGATAAGGACGATGCCCTTGCTTATTCGAAGCTGGCGCGCGAGGCCCAGCAGCAGGAAGTCTTGAATCGTTCTGACATTTATCTCAACGGAAAACCATTTGGCCTGGCGCTGGGCGAGCGCGAAGCCTACGACGTTGAGGGACTAGAACGGTCCACAGTGCACAAGGCCGCGGCGGCTGCCGCTGCGCCGGCTGAGTCCGCGAAACCGAATTCGGAGGTCCGCGCCCTGAGGGCTGATCCGGAATTACTCTTAGGGCCGAGCGGCGCTCGGCCAACCGCGGCAACTTCTGAACCGCCGCTGATGCGGTCAGGCGGCGCTCAGCCAACACCGGCAACTCCTGAACCGCCGCTGGTGCGGTCGGGCGGCGCTCGGCCAACCGCGGCAACACCGGAGCCCGCGCCGCAGAGCGCAGCGGTGCCGACCAGTCCTGTCAAGCCTGAGTCCCAGCCGCCGGCAGGCGGTGCTCGGACCCAGGCGGACGCCGACCGCCTCCAGGCCCAGTTTCAAACCCAACTCGATGCGCTCGCCAAGCAGGGCGCGGCTCAGTTTCACTTTGTGGACTACGCGCCGCCGTCCTTGGTCGTCTTTCACGGGAAGATATTTCTCCAGCTCACCATGCGAAATCCATTCGGCTTCGAGAAGGAGTCGGCCTCGATTTATAAGCGCTCCGCCCAAAGCTTCGATCTTTTTCTGGCGCAGCAACTGAAATCTCTCCTGGAAAAAATCCCAACGGGCGCTGAAGTCGAGGGCCTGGACATCACCGTGCTCAATCAGCTCGCCTCCAAGCCGAAGCCCTCCTCCGAGGCGGTCGAATTCATCTGCCCGCTGAAACCGCTTGGGCAATTCGTCGAGGCTGAAATCACCAACCAGGATTTGATTAATCAAAGCGTCGTGCTGGTGAACGGCGTGCGGATCAGCCTTGATTTGCAGCGAGTGGAGTAGGCAAAACCGAGGCAGGGTACGGGACAGTACACAACAAACCAGCAACCGGAATTGTTTCTAATTACTTTGGCTCGTCGTGTTTCTGAGCACGAGCACGACGATGCGTCCGTCGGAGTGAAACTCTCCGCCCGTCGCGGTCTTGGCAGTGGTCAGCGGATCGGCTGGCGTGACGTGGTCCCGCTGGGCGACGAGCCCCGTTGCCGAAAGCGTGCCATTCACGTACTCTCGTTCGCCGTCGATCGCCGGATCGATCTTGTGGGTCACGCCATTGTTGCGCTGATCCCGCTCGAATCCGATGTCGTGCGTAGCCGCCACGCACCACAGCGGCCGCCCGTCCACCTCGTACGGCGATTTCCAGACCCGCAGGTGATTGCGTGACATGGCCACCTTCACCGGCTCGCCGTGCGCGAATCCGTAGTCCTGCGCCCGATTAAAAAGAAACAGCGTGCTCATCGGCATCGTCAGGTAGTCTTTCTTCTGGAGCGAGTCCATCAAGGCATTCAGCACCGTATTCCCCATCGTCTTGTCCACCTGGACCCACCCGGCAGTCGTGAATACCTGAACCATCTGGTCCTGTGTTCCCACGATCAGGACGTTCACCATGTCACCGGGTCTGCCGTTGGGATCGGAGACGCGGCGGGGGATTTTGCTTAGCAAATCGGGAGTGATGCCCGGCAGGCGGGTTTCCGCTGGACCGCCGGCGTTTGTGGCCTCCGCTAAACCCTCGTTCAGAACTTCGACCTTCACGTGGAAACTTCCGTCCGCGGTCGAGGCTTCGCTCATACTCTGATTGATCCCCAGGAACAGTCTCCCTGCCACGGGCACGTCGTATTCCTTGCTTGCGCCCACCAAAAACGCCTGCGCGTAGGCGTCGGAACCGATTCGCCCGATCAGCGCGCCGTGGCCGCCATCCTTTACCGCGTATTGGTGCATCAGGTCAGCCCATCCACGCGGGAGACCGTCCGGACCAAACG
The DNA here is from genome assembly GCA_050013575.1 of Terriglobia bacterium. Taxonomy (GTDB): domain Bacteria; phylum Acidobacteriota; class Terriglobia; order UBA7540; family UBA7540; genus DASYXZ01. The sequence goes on from JBEKEZ010000023.1 coordinate 33,908, forward strand.
TCCCCGAAGTTCGCGATTTTCCGGTGTACGATTCGTCCGCCGGATAGGTGATTTTCCCGGTGGCCGTGAAGCGCAGCTTCGCCCCTCCGCGCAGGTCGATGTTCGTGTCCACCCATTCTTTCGTCCCGGCCACGTCGATCTCGTACGACTTGCTGTTGCCCCCCTTCGCCGCGGCCGTCTGCGCCCGCAGCCCCGGGCTCGGGCACACCACACCCAGCACCAGCGCCGCAAACGTCATCGCTGCTTTGCTCTTCAAAATTCTCATGGCTTATCCTTAGCCTTAATTCCTTGCCTCATTTGGCCCGCCCGCGCCCATCGCGAATTATAACCCCGCCCACCCCATGCGAACAGAAGAGCCGCACAGTCTCAAGAAGCCGAAACTCGGGGCTACCGACTGAGATTTATTCACGCGTGAACATCCGCGAGCTGATGAATCCGCCGGACGTGGATTTGGTTCTGGCGCTTGCGGGTTTGGGCGATGTCGTAGGAGGCTTGCATCCGCAGGAGCGTGTCCATCCTCACTCCAAAGGCTTTTTCAATGCGCAGCGCCATGTCCCCGGAAAGGTCGGCCTTGCCGTTGAGCAGGCTGGAGAGCGCCGGCCGGGAAACCCGAAGCGCTGCCGCCGCCGCTGTCACGGAAAGGCCGGCGGGCCCGATAATCTCCGTGCGAATGAAATCTCCCGGATGGGGCGGGTTCTTCATGGGCATGGCGTTTGCTCCCTCGGTCCTAGTGCCGTTCCAACTTAATGCGGCGGTGAATTCCGCTCCTGTCCCGCCCAGCGTCAGACCGTACTTGGCTTACGAGGATTAGGCGGAACAAGTTGGAACGGCACTAGTGGTAGTCCTCCAAGTTCACATCGCAGATTTCGCGCTCCGCGGCGTCGGGATCAATGTCAATGGGAATGAGAGCACGCGGCAGTCAGCGTTCGTATACCTCACGCCGGTGCGCAATGCGCGTGATACTGATAAGCTTCGCCGCGTCGTCGATGATGTACACCACTCGCCAGTCACCCACCCGGACGCGCCACTGATCTTTGTAGCCTTTCAGCTTTTTGCATCGTGGCGGGCGCGGGTTCTCGGCAAGCAGCATAATCTTGCGGTCTATCCGGGCAAACAGCGCATCGTCCAGCGCGTCCAGTTCCCTCCCGGCAGAGGGCATTATTTCAAGGGTATATTTAGCCACGCTGATGACTGCCCTTCACTCGCTTGGCCCGGTATTCCTCATAGGGAATGCCCTTTTCCTTGCGACGCGATTCCGAAATCAGCCCGTCCCAAAAATCCTCTAACATCGCGCCGTACTTTTTCAGGTCGATTTGAACGGCCACCTTGCGGCCCTTCTCATCGGTTACGAACTGGATTCCGGTCATAGGTGGTGCTCTCCTTGGGTTCCTCTTCTCACTCTAATTTTGCCGCCTCTCCCTGTCAACCCAAAAGGATTTCACCACGGAGGCACGGAGGTCACGGAGATGGAACGGAGAAGAACTGTGAGTCAATAAGCAGGGGGCCGTGATCTCCACCCGCACCAACCGGAGTTCTTTTCTCAGTGGTCTCTGTGCCTCTGTGGTGAGTCTTTTCTTCGCGACGCTCGAAGAAGTTGGTTCTAGGAATCAGAAGGCACCGACTTCCCGTGGTAGAATGCTCCCACATCATTGAGGTGATTCCCGCTTTCGGGAGGTGCCGATGTCGCCTCGACCGGTCGTGACCATCCTGATGCTCATTTTGGCACTGATACTGACGGTGCCCATGCGGGCGCAGCAGAGGCCTTCTACGCGGGACCAAGTGCAAGGCCTGGTGCGGGACGGACTGGGAGACGAGTCGGGCGCGAAACTGATCGAGCAGCGGGGGATTGATTTTGCGCCGGCGGAGGATTTCCTCCGAAGCCTCAAGGCCGCAGGCGCGGGCGAGGCTTTTCTTCAGGCGCTGCGCGCAGCCAAGCCGCCCGAGCTCGCAAGGGCGAAGAAGCCGCCTAACCAGGTACAGGTTTTCGCCCTGTTCGCCGGGCAGGTGCCAAGCCACTGCGTGGCGATGCTGGTGGGAAAACGCGGCATTGACTTCGATGTGAAGGATGATTATCTCCAGGAAGTGCGTCTGGGCGGGGTGACGGTGATCTGATCACGGCCCTCACGAGGACCAAGGTTTTGCGGAATACCGGGAGGCGCTGCGCTTGAACCCGAATCTTGGAGAGGCGCACTACAACCTCGGCAACGCGCTTGGACAGAAGGGCGATTGGGAGGGGGCAATCGCGGAATACCGTCAAGCGCTCCGCTGCAACCCGAATCTTGCGGACGCGCACCTTAACCTTGGTGCCGCGCTTGGAAACAAGGGCGACTTGAACGGGGCAATCGCGGAATACCGTGAGGCACTTCGTTTGAATCCGAATCTTTCAGAGGCGCACAACAACATTGGTGCCGCGCTCGGAAGCAAGGGCGACTGGGACGGAGCGACCCTCGAGTACCGTGAAGCGCTCGGCTTGAACCCCAAGAATGACATGGCGCACCATAACCTCGGCGTGGTGCTTTTGCGCAACGGCGACTTGGACGAGGCAATCGGGGAATCCCGCGAGGCACTGCGCTTGAACCCAGACCTTGCAGGGGCACACCTCAACCTTGGCGCCGGACTCGGGAAGAGCGGCGACTGGGACGGGGCCACCGCGGAATACCGCGAGGCGCTCCGCCTGGATCCGAATCTTGCCGAGGCACATGACAACCTCGGTGTCGCGCTTTCGCACAAGGGCGACTGGGACGGAGCGATCGTGGAACATCGTGAAGCGATTCGCTTGAACCCGAATCTTGCAGGTGCACACCTGAACCTCGGCGTCATTCTCGGAAGCAAGGGAGACACGGTCGGGGAGATTGCGGAATACCGCGAAGAACTCCGCTTGAACCCGGACCTTGCAGGGGCGCACCACAACCTCGGTATTGCGCTCGGAACCAAGGGCGACTGGGACGGGGCCATCGCGGAATACCGCGAGGCGCTCCGCCTGGGCCCGAATCTTGCAGAGGCGAGAAACAACCTTGGCGCCGCGCTTGCAAATAAGGGCGACTGGGACGATGCCATCCCGGAGTTTCGCGTAGCGCTGCGCGTGAACCCGAATCACGCAGAGGCGCACAACAACCTCGGCGTCGCGCTGGAGCAGAAAGGCGACCGGCGAGGGGCTGTGGAGGAATACCGCACGGCCTGCCTGCTTGACCCCAAGAACGCTCTGTACAAGCAGAATTACGAGCGCCTGTTGCAGCTGGTGAAACATTGACGAACAGGGTGTGCAAGGACTGGTGTTCCCGCTTTTCGCAACGCACAAATCGCGGGGGACGTGACGAAAGCGCCACCTGCCTGCTTTGATTTCAGTGTGATTTCGAACCGCACTAGCTTTTGCAATTCTGAGCCTATGATTACTCTTCACTATGCTCCCGGAGATAAACTGCGCGCTGAGCAGAGCGCTTCAATGCCGCTCGTGTACCTCGATCAGTGGGCTTACATGTCTTTCGCAAAAGATCACAAACAGCTTCAACGGTTCGTTGACGAAATTGTCCAATCAGAAGGCACTCTCGCTTTCTCAATGTTGAACTTCTACGAGCTTTCTCAGTTAAGTGACCTCGACCAGCTTGGGCGCATCGAGAATTTGTTCGAACTAATCTGGCCACGCTTGGCGTTTCTAAATTCTGACCCTACAGAAGTAGTTGAGAACGAGAATAAACTCCTCCGCGGTACAACAAATCAAGCACCTCACCTCGATGACTGGATGCTGAATAAATTTGTAGAGCTTTACCGTCCAGGCGTGGACTCATTGGACCCTAAAGGGTTTCTCCTGCAACTCCGAAACCCTGGGATGGCAGTTGGATTCAAGAGAGCGTACTCTCTGCTAGTCGAAAGCATCAAGGCGACCGTTGAGAAGATCAGATGCATGTACCAACGCGATGACAGCGCAAGGACGGAGGTCAGGTCGTCACCCAGAGGAGAAGCGGTACGCCATCCCACCCGATATATCTTCGAACAGGCTGTTTATGACATCGCAAAGGGTAATTTCAACACCCACGACCCGACCGAGGTCGCCGACTTCTTGCATATGGTGGTCCCCGTGTCCTACTGCAGTCTAGTCCTCCTCGACAAGAGCTGGACGGAAAGGGCTCGCCGAGTGCAGAATTCTGTGAGAAATGCTGGCCTCTTAACACATGACGCTGCGGTTTTCTCCCCTAAGACGTTGGACCAGTTCTGGGCTGCAATTGCGCGCCATCGTCCCTAAGCCAAATTAGCGAGTTCTTGCCGGGTCGCCAAAAAGCGGCATTCCCCCCCAGCTGAGAACTGAAAGGGCTGCGTTTCGAACGTTTTAGAATTGGGAGGCGGAGGAAAAGACCATGAACGTCTTTGGCTTTCAATGTAAGACGCCAGGGTGTCAGACTTGGTTAAAGGTCGGAGAACTGCCGGAAAATTCGCCGCGCACCATCCACTTTCCGATTAACCTTGGTGACGATCCCCAACGGCTTCAATGTCCTGAGTGCGGAAAGGCGCACGACTACTATTTCTCTGAGAAACAGATTCTGAGGGAACCCGCCTGATTCTGTGGAACCGGGCGGCAACCATCTAAAATTCCCTGAGGCTCGAAGGGCATCGCTGGCAACAAGGTTGCTAGGATTTTGCCTCAAGCTGCGCGGCAGTGAATCATACCCTTGCCGTGACATTTCGGGCAGGAGTCGTTTCCTCCCTTGCCTTTGCAATCAGGGCAGGGGCCGATCTTTGGCTGGGCAACGGGCGACCTTCTCCTGCTGAATGGCTTTCGTCGCATTTCGTATTCCCTCCATGCCTGCCATTTTAGTTATTGGGATTCTCAGTAGCAAGAGCGGGCCACGCTCGCTGCCCTCGTGACCATGGGCCTTTCCTTCGATGACGAACCCACGGTCAATTCCAAAGGCGAATTGACCGCTACCCTCCCGGTCACAGGGCCTCAGGCGCCTTGCGGCGCCGACCCGTTCGCGGTGCTCAGGGCAGGCTCTAAAAGTCGGCGCTACGTCGGCTTGCAGCTTCCCGCCTTGCGCAACGCGGGCGACTACGGTGGGCCCTGAGGCAGGACCCGGAACTGCCGTTTTCCCGCGATTCGGTAAGTCGCGAAGTCGGCGTAGTCTACCGTGAGAATTGTTGAGATGGATTCCCGCCTCGCGAGATGCACCAGTGTGCCATCGGCAAAGTCCATGGGCCGATCCCAGTAGCGCGACATCATCTCGTGGATGTAGGGCAGCTCTGCGTCTTCAATCGTACCGAGCACAACCGCTCCCGACCGAACAAACTGCCAAGCGGCCTCCATCTCCCGCCGGCCATCGCCAACCAAGTGAAACAGTTCGGTCAGAACGGCCTCGGAGGTGAGCAAGGGAAGCCGCAATTCGCCGAACACCCGCATACACGATTCGTGCCAACGGTCGCTCCGGTCGAGCAGCGCCAAGATGGCTCCGGTGTCGATGAGGGCGTCAGCGGGCATAGCGCTGCCTCAATCGCTTGCGGACAATTTCGCGCGCGGTCTCAGCACGACGAGGATTGCCGCCGGCAAGAACGCCCAGGCAACGGGCAACAGAGGCGTGAAGCCTGCTCTGAGCCTCCTCATCCCGGACATCCACAGGGTTTTTCTTAAGCCAGTCCCGGACAGCATCGTCGAGGATCGTGGAAACGGATGCCTTGCGAGCCCGTGCCTCCCGTTCAAGGTGCGCCTTGACCTCCGCCGACAAACGCCAGCTATAGACTTCTGTCTTCATGCACTACATCGTAGTACATTCGGCCGGAGATGTCCACTGCAGAACATCGCCGCCCCCGCTCAATGATCGGCGCAGCGCTTTAACAGCGCGCGGATTCCCTCGCACATTGCTTGCAATCGCCCAAGCAGGGCTGTTAAGGTCGTTCTCGGATGGTGGAATTCAGCGGGGCTCAGGGATTTCCAAGTCGCGGCAGATTTTGCGAGCCAGAATCTCGTTGATTTCCTGGTGGCGGGGCGATGCGGAGGTCAGGGGCGGGGGTTTACTTGAACGGTATATCCACTTCGGCATAACTGCCGGGAGTCGCTGCATTCACAGCGGCCACAACCCTTTCCACGTAGCGGCGCAAAGTGGGCCATTGCTGATTGCCGATAACCACGAACGCGAGTTTCCGACCTTTCAGGTTTTGTTGGTAACGCATGTTTTTGTCAGTCGTCAGCAAAAGCTCGAAGCCGGCGGCCTCAGCAGCCTCTATCAGTTCGCCGTTAGTAAGCCGGTCCCATCCTTGTTCGATGGCTTCAACCACCACATGGCCCTCGAGCGCATACCGGAGCGGGGCCGGAGTACCGTTATCAAAGAGTATGAGCATCGACCATTGGGGCGGGAAGCTGCACCGGTAGCGCGTCAAGGCTTCGCGCCGCAAATTCGATCACGGCAACTACCTGTTCGTGGGACAGGTGAAACCACTCCATGATCTCGCTGATCGAGGCGCCTACTTCAAGATTGTCAAAGACAACTGAAACCGGCGTCCGCGTGTCCCGGAATACCCATGCGCCGCTACGCTTGCCGGGGATGCTCTCCACGGCGGGGCATTGCGACCAATCGAGTGCTGCCATATTCTTACCCTCTCATCGTAGTTTTATACCACAGTTGCGCGGCGGCGTCACGTGCGGGCCGCGCGTGGCCGCGGCCAGTGCTCTCGTGACCGCGGGTTTTTCCTTCGAACGTCTGGCTCTGCGCGTGCAGCTTCCCACTTTGCGCAACTCGATCACCAGGTAGGGGTAGGGCTTGCCCTACCCTTCTTGGTTCGGCGGCAATATACACGGAGGGGACGGTCCCGCGTGGCGGGATCCCCCTACTGCGAAAGGCCTTGCGGACATCGGCGTCCAAGAGAACGAGATTGGTACCCGCGTGGTAGCGTTTCGCGCACTTGCCGCGCGGCCCTCGCTTACCCTTCGCATTTCACGACTTGTTCGCGAGCGCCTTTTCCACTGCTTCCGGGTTTCTATCAATGACCGTCAAGTAGGCACGCACCGCGCTTTCCGGACGCCTGCGCCCTTGCTCCCATTCCTGGAGCGAGCGCGGGCTGACGCCATAGCGCCGTGAGAATTCCCCCTGAGACAAGCCCAGCTTGGACCGGATCGCCCTCACATCCACATCCTCAGGGACCTCGACGTAGCGCATGGGAAGGGCCGTCCTCCCCTCAACGTGGTCGACAACTTCCTTCATGGCGGCAATCAGACGCTTACCCATTTTGGAGTGCTTTGCTTTTATCATTGGACACCCTTCAAGCGATTTACAAGACCCTTTAATTGTTGTTTGTCGGCTGGGGTCAAGTCTTCCTTCGCCGCTTTTGCGTAGATGTCGAGGAAGTAGACCACATCGGCCGTTGAGCGGTAAAAATAGATCACTCGAACACCGCCCCGTTTTCCCTTTCCTTGGCGGCCCCACCGCGCTTTTCGGACCCCACCCGTGCCTGCTACGACGGGGTGTATTTCCGGGTTATCCGCGACGTGGAGTTCCATGGCGTTTCGCTCTTCCGCGCGGAGGATCTTCCCGACCCGCTTCTCATAAACGCTGGTGTAAGCAATCGCGGCGCTCACTCTTGAATTATACGTCATTGCCGGACTATGGTCAAGCGACGAGCGCAGACCTGCTTTTCAAGTTCTGCGGCTTTTCTCACCGATCGCGCCCAAGGGCCGCGGACCTGCAAAACAGGTGCACGCTACGCTTGCTTGTAGCTTCCCACTTTGCGTAGCTCGATCACCAAGCGTAAGGCGTCGTTAGCGGCTCATTCACTGCGAAAGCATCAGCAGCACGGGCATCCCTTCGCGGAGTTTACCCTGAGTGAAACGAATGGGCTCAGGGCGATCCGCGAAAGGGCGAATCGGTTTACCCTGAGCGGACAGGGCGAGAGTCCTCGCGAAGCCTGCCGTGAGACCCTTCGCTGCGCCCTGCACCAGACGGTGCGGGGCTACGCTCAGGGCGATCCGCGAAAGGGCGAATCGGTTTACCCTGAGCGGACAGGGCGAGATTCCTCGCTTCGCTCGGAATGACAAGCGAACAGGCTCGGAATGACAAGCGAAGCGGCTAGCGCAAAGTCTGTGTAGTTCAAACTCTGCGGATTTTATTTTGATAAACGTCCACTGGTGTGTTATTATGAGAATTCGATGCGGTTGGGCGAATCCGTTTTCCCTTGGAGGACCGGTGTGGTGATCGGGCCTGGCGCACGAAGAGGAGAAAGCTTGGACATTATAGATCACCCCCAGAGCCCGTCTCGGGGAGTAGAAGGAAGCTCGATGGCTAACCCGGAACACCCCGGGATTCAGGAACAGCTCCAGCGGCTGCGCGGACGCTACGATCAGCTCATCAGGGCCGTGGAGCAAACTGCGGACAGCGTGGTGATAACGAACAGGCAGGGAGTGATCGAGTATGTCAACCCAGCCTTTGAAGAGACCACAGGTTATTCCGCAAATGACGCCCTGGGCCGGACGCCGAGTCTCCTCAAGTCCGGACTACACGACAAGCAGTTCTACAAAGCGCTTTGGGCGCTACTCATGGCCGGCAAACCATTCCGTGGAATCATTATCAACCGGAAGAAATCCGGCCAGCTCTACTGGTCTGCACAGACGATCAGCTCAATGAAAGATGAGAAGGGAGAGATTACTCACTTTGTCTCCGTGCTGAAAGACGTGACCGAGCTGAGGAAACAGCAGGAGCAGGAGTTTCACCTGCAAATCGCCCATGAAGTTCAGGAGCGCCTCAACACCACGGTGGCATCGTTGCCGGGTTTTGATATTGCTGGAACCGTTTGCTCTGCCATGCTGACAGGGGGAGACTACTTCGACTTCATTGTGCAGCCGGACGGGTGCCTGTGTGTCGCCATTGGCGATGTCAGCGGCCACGGATTCGGCGCTGCTTTGGTGATGGCTGAAACCCGGGCGTATGTGCGGTCCTATGCGAGGATGGAGTCGGACGTGGGGGCTATCCTCAGCCGCGTCAATAATGCCCTGGCCGCGGACCTCCCTGCCGGACAGTTCGTTACTTTGCTGTTGGCCCGCCTCGACCCGCGGAGCCGCGTGGTCCAATACGCCAGTGCCGGGCATATACCGTGCTACTTGCTGCGCCCTTCTGGAGAGATCGGGCACGTCATGGAGAGCACGGGTCTGCCGGTGGGCCTCTTCGCTGGCACTCAGTTTTGCTCCAGTCCGGCCATTCCGTTGGACTACGGTGAAACCCTCGCCTTTTTGACCGACGGGGTCACGGAGGCAGAAAACAACGACGAGGCTCCGTTTGGCGCGGACAGAGCTCTGGAGTTCATAAAATGCCATCTGAAGAACAGCGCGGCTGAACTCGTCCGAGGCATCCACGAGACGGTGCTGGACTTCACTGGCGGCGGGCCTCCGTCCGATGATATCACCTCGGTTATCTGTAAGGTCAGCCTGGCCGCCATGCGGGCGTCGGCCTAAGCGGTTCACTGGGCCTTTCAGCTTGCTCTCCGAGAACCAAGACACGCATCCGGCGTGCCGCGAGAACAGGGCGAATGCGGCAGCAGGAAATCGGCGGGTGCGAACGTCGGCAACGGCGCGAACACGGGGCCAGTGTGAGTGTCCTCTCAGGCCATGGCGCGATTTGCTGGGCGGGAGAGTCGAGGATTTGAGAAGCGCGGAGATCAGGAAGTACTAGCCGGCCGCTGTGGTGGGTCGCAAGCCGCTTGCGATGAGTGTTGTAAGGGGAAGTAACCCGGCTGATTATGAACACGCCGGAAGCAAGCTTCCGGCAAGAACAGCGGCAGCCCCATCGCAGAACCTGGGGTCCCCCTGCTGCCGCACTCCACGGCACTTCGCGCAGCTTGCCCTTCCCCAATTGGCGGATCGCAGGTCCGCGACCGCCCGTTGGCCTGCCAGCCGAATCGAGCGTCCCGGCTAGTTTTAGGGGTGCAGGCTTGACTTCAGCGAGATCCAGATATTATGTTGAGTATATTAGTATTATAGTAATACAGTCTGCCCAGGGGCCCCCCGAATGTAACTATTGGAACTTTTGAAACTATTGAAACTAATTTTTATATCTGCTGGAAATAATGGACTTGCGCGAAAAATAAATTTGCAGAAATTTGCGATTTTGGGAAAAGTGTGGCATTTTGCCCCACCGATTCCATTTTTCATAGGCCCTCAAAATTCTCATAGGTAGTAAATGCACGCGCCTTAGCCAGCGTGGTTTTTCAGGTGAGCGCCTGTTCAATTTCTTCCAGCGTTTTGCCCTTTGTTTCGGGCAGGCGGAATTTGATAAAGACGAACCCTGCGACGCAGATGGCGGCGTAAATCCAAAACGTCCCCGCCGGGCCCAGCCCATGGTTGAGAAGCGGGAACGTGTAGGTCAGGATGAAGCAGGCAATCCATAAGGAAGTGACGGCGAGGGACATGCCAATTCCGCGGATACGGTTGGGGAAGATCTCCGAAATCACAACCCACGTCACTGGTGCCAACGACATCGCGTAACACGCGATCGCGGCCACCACCAGCAGCAGCATGTGGAACCCGTGGCTTCCGGCGCGATAACCTGCGCCGAGAACCGTGTAGGTAATGGCGAGACCCGCCGAACCAATCAGCATGAGCAAGCGGCGTCCGGCCTTGTCTACGGTGCTGATGGCCACGACCGTGAAGACGAGATTGACCACGCCGGTCACGACGATGTTGAAGAGGATGTCAGATACGTTGTAGCCTGCCGCCGAAAACACTTCTTCCGCATAGTTGAAAATGACGTTGATGCCGCACCACTGCTGGAACACCGCCAGCACAATCGCCAGCCAAAGAATGTTCCAGTCTTTGGGTTTGAAGAGGTTTGCGGGGCCACCCGCGCTGCGCATGTTGCCAGGTGTGTTTCCGCTTCCCAGGCTGGCCTCGATCTCGGCCAGTGCCTGCGCACTGTAGGTCTCGCCACCGATCCTTGCGAGCACCCGTCGCGCCGCGCGCTGCTGATAGTTCTTGGCAAGCCACCTCGGGCTCTCTGGAACAACAAACATCCCGGCAAAGAACAAGGTCGCAGGAACTGCCGTCACGCCAAACATCCAGCGCCAGCCGAATTGGCCGTTCCACGAGTTGAGGATTTCCACGGCGGTGGCACCCGGTGGCACAGGTTTGGCAATAGTCCAGTTGATGAACTGGGCCAGCAAAATGCCAATCACGATGGTGAGCTGGTTGAGGGAAACTAGCCTGCCGCGGACCTGGGGCGGTGAAACTTCGGCGATGTACATCGGCGAGAGATTCGAAGCGAGGCCGATGGCGATGCCACCCGCGATTCGCCACATTACGAAATGGCTGAAAGTATTGGCCAGTGCGGTGCCCAATGACGATACGGCGAAGAGGAAGGCGGCAAGCATGAGCATACGCTTGCGCCCGAATCGGTCGCTAAGGCCGCCGGAAATCAGCGCCCCCACGAGACAACCGACGAGCGCGCAGCTCATGGCCCAGCCCTGCTGCGAGGCTGCGATCAAATGGAAGAATTTCTCGTAGAACGGTTTGGCACCGCCGATGACGACCCAGTCGTAGCCAAACAACAAACCACCGAGGGCGGCAACGAGCGATATCATCCAAGTGTAAGTTGCGTTGTACGCCGGCGTGGGCCCAGGCGCCTCTGGCTTGGCCTCCGTGATCATTCGTCCTCTCCCGGATGACGAGCAGGAGCGGCGAGCGCTCCCTCCGTGTTGTTGGCACTCGAGATTCTTCTCAGTTCCTCTCGGGCGCCCAATCAGCCTGTCAGGGCGCGATTCAACCGAGCGGACCAGCGTGCGACGTCGGCCGACGTGACCCCACGCTGCCCACCTTCGAGCGCCGCGAACTGAATGGCGAGATTCCCGATCGTGGAACTCTCCGTCGGCCCGCGTTTCACTTCCAGCCCTGTGCGCTCGGCAATCAATCGATTGAGATGCTCATTCTGGCTGCCTCCGCCGACGATGTAGAGGCAACGAAACCTGCGGCCGGTGACTGCTTGAAGCGCTCGCAGCACCTCTGCGTATCGCGCCGCGAGGCTCGCGAAAATAACTTGTGCCATCTCCGGCGCATGCTCCGCTCCTTCGCCAATCGGCTCATGACCCGCTTGTTCAAGCTGGCGGTTGATCTTGGCCGGCATTTGTCCGGGAAGAATCAGTTCAGGTGCGTCAACGTTGAAAACGGTTTTGGGAACTGGCTTTCGTTCGCACTCCGCGATGAGCTCGGGCAACGTCCAGGCGCGGCCGCCTGCTCCCGCCAAGCGGGACCACTCGCGCAGGCACTCTTCCAGCAGCCACAGGCCGTTGACGTTTTTCAGGAATCGAATCCTGCCGCCGACACCGCCTTCATTCGTGAAGTTCTCCTGGCGCGCCGACGCTGAGGTGCATGGTTCTTCGAGGACGGTGCCCACCAGCGACCACGTGCCGGAGCTGATGAAGGCCCAGTCGGTGTTTTCGTCCGGGATGCCGGCCACTGCGGCTCCTGTGTCGTGACAAGCGGGCGCGATAACCTGCGTGGCGCGGAAAGCGGGGAGAGAACCGATCTCGCCCCGAAGAAACCCGAGGCGAGTGCCCGGTGGCACAATGGACGGCGCAGCCGAGCGGTCAAGGCCCGCCTTCTCGAAAATCTCATCACACCATTGGCGCGAGCGTGCGTCGACCAGTTGCGTGTGCGTCGCGTTGGTGTATTCGGCGACCGCCGTTTCGGGCTCGCGCCCCGCCAACCGGTGCAGCAGATATTCAGGAATGTTCAGCCAGCGGGCCGCCGGCTCGAGGCCGTCACGCCGGTCGGCATAAAGCTGGTAGAGGGTGTTGAAGCGCAGGAACTGAATGCCCGTCAGCTCGTACAGTCTCTCCTGCCCAATGCGCGCCCAGACTTCGGGCATCGCGTTCTCCGTGCGTGGGTCGCGATAGCAAAAAGGATCGCCGAGTGGCCGGCCCGCGGCATCAAGCCGGACGTAATCGACCGCCCAGCCATCCACGCCAACCGAATGGATCGCGCCCTTGCTCTCAGACAAAAGTTCGGCGCAAAGGCGCAGACCTTGTTCCACCCCTTGGCAAAGTCGCTCGAGCGGCCAATAGAGATGGCCGTCACGCTCCACCGGCGCGTTTTGAAAGCGGTGCGCCAGGCGCACCTTCGCGTCTTGGCCATCCCACTCGCCCAGCGAGACGCGACAGCTCGCCGCACCCAAATCAATGGCAATGCACCGAAGGATTTCCATGATTTTGGATTTTAGATTTTGGATTAGTCGTTTGTCCGCTGTCAGTTGTCTGCGAGTTTTCGGCATGTCAGCGTTTCAGTGTTTAGGTAACTGACGAACTGAACTACTGACGGACTGACGAACTGCATAGTCCAAAATCTAAAATCCACAATCTAAAATCGCTTAGCGCAGGAACGCCTCAGTCAGCCCGCCATCCACCGGGAAGATATGTCCCGTGGTGCAGCGCGCGCGGTCGCTCGCAAGGAACAAAACAGCCTCGGCGCAGTCCGCTGGATCGATGGCGGCGCGGGTCAGGGTTCGCTGAGCGTAGAACCGCGCCAGCTTGTCCCTCAGCGCCTCGGTTGATTCTTCCGGGCTGTGCTCGATCTGGTACTTGGCGAGCGACGCCAAAACGCGGTGGCGCGGGAACATGGTCGAGCCCTTCACCACCGTGGCGGGGCTGATGCCGTTGACGCGCACCATCGGCGCGAGGGCAATCGCCAGTTCGCGCACCAAGTGGCTGACCGCCGCTTTCGAGATGTCATAGGCTTCACTACCTGCCTTGGGCACCACGGCATTGGCGGAACTGGTCAGCACGATCGCGGCCGGCATTCCCTGCTCGGCGAACACGCGGCGGACCTCATCGGCCAGCAGGTAGTTGCCCGTGATATTGGCGTCCAATGTTAGCCGCCACTGCTCGTCCGAGATATGACCGTCGGGTGAAGAGGGAAACACGGCGGCGGTATTGATCAGCACGTCGACGCCGCCAAAGCTGGCAATCGCCTGGCGCAGGGCGGCACGAATCGAGTTTCGGTCCCGAATGTCCAGCACCACGGAAATCGCGGCGTCGGCTCCGGCGCTTGCCTTGACTTCGGAAGCGACCGCCGCTCCAGCCTCGGCATCGCGGTCCCCCACCACCACGACGGCGCCTCGGCTCGCGGCCCGCAGCGCCACTTCGCGCCCGATTCCGGAGCCGCCGCCGATAATCACCAGCACTTTGCGGCTGAACTCTTTCTCGGGCGGCAGGCGGCGCAGCTTCGCTTCCTCTAATTGCCAGTACTCGATCCCGAAAGCTTGAGCGGGCGGCAACGCCACGTAGTTGCGATAGACCTGGAAAGACTCCGTCGGCGCTGCGGCCCCTGCCTGCGGCAACTGGCTCGGCAAAGGCGGCGCCGGACCATCGCCCAGCGCCGTGGCCCCTTCCATAACGTGGATGGCGTTGACGTAGAACTCGCCCGTGACGCGCGCTTCCGCTTTGCTCTTGCCGAAGCTGAACATACCCACGCCGGGAACCAGCACCACCGTGGGGTTGGGATCGCGCATCGCGGGCGAGTCCGGCTTGGCGTGCGCGCGGTAGTAAGCTTCGTATTCCTGCCGGTAATTCTGAATTGATTCGCCAATCGCACGCTGAAGCTGCTTGGTGTCGTCCGTCGCCGGATGCCACGGAACAAACAGAGGACGAATCTTGGTGCGAAGGAAGTGGTCTGGGCAGCTCGTGCCCAGATGGGAGAGCGCCGCGGCATCGTGCGAGTTGACGAAACGCGCAACCTCCGGCAGGTCCACAAAGTTGCCAATCAGCCGGCGCGCGCCCGATACGCGCCCCCGCAGGAACGGAAACAGCTCGACGGCCAGATCGCGGTTATCACCACGAGTGGCACAGATCGAACCGCCGAACAGATCCGCTCCGGCTTGCTCGATGCGTTCCGTGACGAACTGCCCGAGATGATCGATGACGGCAAGAGTGTTGAGGTAGCACTGGCGCTGGGTTTCTCCCCAGGTGAAAAGCCCATGTCCGCCGAGCACGAGGCCGTCGGCCTGCGGCTCGGCCTCGACCGCGCGGCGCAGCATCATGGCCAGCTCGAATCCCGGCCGTTGCCACGGAAGCCAGACCAGCCGGTGGCCGAAGCGGCGATTGAATTCTTCCATCTTGTCTCGGCCGTTGGCCGCCGCTGCCAGCGAAATCCCCCAGTCTGGATGGAGATGGTCGACATGCGCAAAGGGAAGGAAAGCGTGCAGAGGGGTGTCAATGGAGGCTGCCACCGTACTGGTGCCGAAGGCGCAGAGCGGATAGAGACCGACCATCTCATCTTCGTGCTCGACGCCTCGATAGCGACTCTCAAGGCTCCGCAGCTTGTCCAGATAAAGCCCGGCAAACCCCTGGCGCTGGATGCTTCCGAGATCGCCGCCACTTCCCTTCACCCACAGGACGGTTTTTTCGCGGGCGTCCAGCGGATCAGTCTGGACGCTTTTCGAGCTGGTGTTGCCTCCGCCGAAGTTTGTAATCCGCAGGTCACTGCCCAGCAAGTTGGAGCGGTAGCGAAGCAGCTCGGGTTCATCCAACCCGCGAGCGACGTTCTCGTCCCACAAGTCCTGCAAGTAATCTAAGCCTGGAGCTGATTTTGCATGTGGCATCGGGATTCCCGGATGTAGCGCCGGCCTTCAGGCCGGCACAAGTCGATGCCAGGCTAAAGCCCGGCGCTACGAAGAGGCAGCGCAGCTATGCGTAGCTGCTGGCAGCGGAACCGCGTCCGGCGCGCTCGCGCGTGATGCGCTCCATGTAGCCGCTGGCGCGGAAAGCGGCCAGGGGATCTTCCGCAAGTCCTTTCGAGCGGCGCCACTCTCGCACGGCGGGGCGCACATCGGTGCTGAAAGCGTCCTTATAGGTGTTCTCCGCGTCGATCAAGCGCTGTTCGTGCTGCGCCTGAGTCAACGCCTCGAAGTCGATGAGCGCGGCCTTGGCGTAAAGCTCCTGCGCCGTCATCACCGTCTGGATCATCTCCTCGATCTTGCCCTTCAGGTTGTGGCTCTGGTCCACCATGTAGGCGATATCCGCGCGGCGCCCCGTCTCCCATTCGTAGAACCGGATCTCCGCAAAGATGCGGAAGACTTGGTAAGGATCGATTGAACCGAGGGTGAGATCGTCGTCGGCGTAGCGGCGATCGTTGAAGTGGAATCCACCCAGCATGTCCTCGTCGAGCAGCCAGGTGACGATTTGCTCGATGTTCTGCGCTTGGTAGTGGTGTCCAGTATCGACCAGCACACGCGCTTTCGGCCCGGCGTGGCGCGCCAGGAGCAGCGCCATGCCCCAGTCCGCGATGTCGGTGTGATAGAACGCCGGCTCGAAGGGTTTGTATTCAACCAGCAGCCGCTGCTCGGGACCGAGAGCATCGTGGGCGCGCTTCAGCCCTTCCACCATCCAGCCCTTGCGAGCACGAATATTCGTGGTGCCGGGGAAGTTGGAGCCATCGGCAAACCACGGCGTCACATCGCGCGAGCCGAGCTGGCGCGCGATTCCCACCGAGTAGAGGATGTGCTGGAGCGCGCGCTGGCGCACATCCTCTTGCTCGTTGCACAGCGACCCGTGCTTGTAAATCTGATCTTGAAACACATTGGGGCTGATTGAGCCGGGCCGCACGCCGTAACGCTGGGCGAGCTTCTTCACCTCCGACGGGTCTGTGCCTTCCGGCACATCCCAAAGCACATGCAGCGCCACCGTGGGACACGCGCCGGTGAATTTGTGTACTTGGCCGGCGTCAGAAAATTTCTCCTCAATCGTTTTTGCCGCAGGCTGAAGGAACTTCCCAAACCGAGTGCCAGTATCGGCAAATCCCCATGATGGCAATTCGATTTGCAGGCTATCCAACGCCGAGGCAACGGGCTCGCTGACGGAGGTCTGGTAAGAATTCGAGGCCATAAGGTTTGAATCCTCTTGCTTCAGAAGTTGGGAGCTAGGAGCCGGAAGTCAGAATGAAACACCAGCCCAGCACGCTTCTAGCTTGCAAATTCTGCTTCGTGTAAGGAAGTTGGAAGCTACAAGCGTGCTTTGTTCTAACGTCTAATTTCCGGCTCCTGACTTCTGTTCTTCAGCCCCGCGCTAGTATACTACCGCCCCGGCGGAGGGTCACCGGGCAAAGCGGACTGTCACACGTCCGCCGAGCTAGTGCCGTTCCAACTTTTTTGAGCAAACAGTTTTCAGCCACTCAGAGAGTCTTTGCGCAAGACGTAGGCGCAGTACATACGCGTCACAAGTTGGAACGGCACTAGTCAAGGTGGAAAACCTCCTCCAGCGGGAGCATCATCTCATCGGGACGCCCACCCTCGACCGATTCAAAGTAGGGGGCCATAAATTCCTGCCATTTTGCATTCACCGGCTCGCTGGCCATGCTTGCCAGGGCGGTCTGGAAATCCGAGGGCGTTTCGAAGTAGCCGAACAGCAAGCCGTCTTGCCGGATGAACAGAGAATAATTGCGCCATCCGGTCCGGCGCAGGGCCTCGAGCATCTCTGGCCAAACCGCTCGGTGATGCGCCTTATACTCCTCAAGCTTGTCCTTCCTCACTTTCAACACGAACCCGATTCTCTTCATTCAGTCACCTCAGCGTTCGGCTTCGAGTAGTCAGTCGCGTACATTGGGATGATTCTGTTCTTTAGGAAACTGAGCCGGCCTTCCAGCGAATCCACATTGGCCGGAGTCGGCGGCGCGTTAACGGGAATCAGTTCCTCCACAGAATCCCCTCGTCTCGCAGCTTCGACCCACGCGCTCATCTCGTCTATGTAGGCCTCAAGCGCTGCGACCGGTGTTGGACTGTCGTCCGTGACGAGGTAGGCGGGTGGCAGGTCACCCACCACAACCCATAGGTTCTCGTCCACGCCCTCTCTCGACGGAACGATCTTGAAAAGGAAGACAGCCACTACTCCTCCAATCCCGATCCCGAAAAAGGAGTCCACCACCGAGCGGCACCAGTCGAACCCTGTCAAGAACGCACGGGCATCCTCAAACATTCCCCTAAGAAGTGCGGTGTCATCTTCGCTGTCCCCTTGCATAGCGGCGACAGGAAGCAATTTGCTGAAGTCGATGTTATTGGGCATTCGTTCTCCGTAGCGGCACTAAACGGTCCGCATATCAAACCCGAGCAGCGACGCAATCTTTTCGATTTTCCTGACGACATGGCCGACGCCCAGGGCACAGTGATGCGTTGGCCCCTCATGACACCACGCGTTGAAGAACTCCTTCGGGGGAAGGTGGAAGCGCAAGGGACTATTTGTGTTCCCAATCTGGAGCCGTTCTCCCGGCACCGACTCACCTTCCGCCGCCAGGAGCTTGAGGCGACCGTCCCGGGTTTGCGTCATGCTCAGAATCGTAATCGGACCTGTGCGGACACTCGCCTCCACGCTCACTCCGTAGCCGCGTTTTCCGTGATAGAGGCCCAGACCTCGGAGAATCGGCCGCCCTTCAGCGATGGCCAGATGGAACGGCCCGTCGTGTCCCATTAGGATGAAGCCTTGCCGGAAATCGAGAGCGTAAAATTCGGTGAAGCTTCCCCCTGCGCCCAGAAGATCCATCATCTTCATGGCTTGACAATTTTTCAGGTCGCCCTCTCCGGCGCAAGGAATTCCGCGCGCCGTCAAAAGCGAACAACCCAGAATCAGGCCAGCCCCTAGTTGCTCGTAGCGATTGCCGCTGAGGCCGCGATAGTAGTAGGTCAATCCGTCAAGGCTAAAGTCATCCACCAGTCGTTCGAGCCCGACAGCGACCCGGCAGGCCCAAGCCATCTGCTCAGGCGTCGGCTTCTTGGCAAGCGGATCGGCCGGGCTGTCTTCGCTGACTTCGAAGATTCCCCGCACTTCCTCTTCCTTGCATTGGATTTCCGGCTCGCTCGCGGCGTTTACGCGCTCATCGAGGTCACACATCTCCAGAACTTCAACGTGCGTGCCAATCTGGGAATGGTGCTGCGTGAAATCGCTGTACATGTCGAGCATGCCAGGATAGGTGTGACCGAGAAACCCTATCCGAGCCCCTCGCAGGTTGCGCACAAGAGCCGCTGCTTCACACCAGTCGTGGATTTCTTCCCATGCCGACTCCCAAGGTTCGCGGACATCCGGCTCAGGTTCCAGCATGCCCGTGACCACTCGGAACGGGATTCCCGCCCGCGCGAACGCACAGGAAATCTCCGGCACGCAACACGCGCAACAATTCGCAAGCCACTCAGCGGTATCCGTCCGGGGATAATCCAAGGCCGCTCGAGGTTGCAGATTAAGCACAATCGCGGGAGCCTTCGAACCTTGAACAACAGGCAAGACCTGGGAGGACGTCGCGTAGGTCCCCACGTAACAAAACACAAGATCCACTCCGGCTCGCGCCAAGGCCTCGCCGGCCCGTTGGGCCGCGGCGGCATCGTCCACTAGCCCGCCGCTAGTCACCGTGGCCCATTCGCCAATTCGCTGTTCAACTTCCCTTTGGTAGCGCTCCAGGCGTTCTTTGAGCCCGGGAAACTGCGGCCAGTACGCTGCCAATCCGATCCCAAATACTCCGATGTTGGCTTTCTGCTTCCTCATGACCACCCTCAAAGAATGATTGCAGTCCCCTGCTGCGCACGCGAGCCACATTAGAAGACTCCCCTTCGTGCATGTCAATTATTTTCATCCAAGAAAGGCAGATCATTCTAGTGCGTGTAACCGTTGCTGCCTGTCCCACACAAAATCACGGCCAACCATAATTGCCCTCGGAAAAGATATTGTTCGTGCCGTGTGCCCTGCCTCGGATGGAAAGGCTGAGGACCAGAAGATTGCTCATCGTGGCCCGGGCGGCGGTGTATGATTGATTCCGCTGTTCGGGAATTCAGACCAGGTTTGGCGCGAATAGCCGCAAAGGAGGTCCGACGTGAGTGCAAAGAGAATCCTGATGCTGGTGGGAGACTATGTCGAGGACTATGAGGTCATGGTGCCCTTTCAGGCGCTGCTTATGGTCGGGCACACGGTTCATGCTGTCTGCCCCGGGAAGAAATCCGGTGAGGCGGTGCGAACCGCCATTCATGACTTCGAAGGTGACCAAACCTACAGCGAAAAGCGCGGGCACAATTTTGCTCTTAACGCCAGCTTCGCGGACGTCAAGCCCGAGAACTACGACGCCCTGGTGATTCCCGGCGGCCGCGCGCCAGAGTATTTGCGCCTCAACTCTCAGGTTATCGAGATTGTTCGCCATTTCTCCCACGCCAACAAACCCATCGCCGCCATTTGCCACGGCGCCCAGATCCTCGCTGCGGCGAATGTCCTGGCTGGAAAGAGTTGCAGTTGCTACCCGGCTGTCTCGCCGGACGTCGGCACGGCAGGCGGCAAATACGTGGAGATTCCCATGGACCAGGCTCATGTGGACGGCAACTTGGTCACAGCCCCTGCGTGGCCTGCTCATCCTGCCTGGCTGGCGGCTTTCCTCAAAGTCCTCGGGACAAAAATCGCGCCATAGGTTGGTGCGGGTGCGACTGATGAGTGCAAATCGCTTCATTCAGTGGTAGCGTTTTACAAATCGCCCGACAGTGCGCCAGATATAACATCGCCGTCTGAGCCAGCCTGCAATGCGGCAAGCTCGTCAGGACAGGTCTGCATTGACTGGGCGTGCTCGAGCGGAGTTTGGGAGGCCTGGAAGATGAGCAACATTGGACTAAGAACTCAAAGATTACACGCGGCTGCGACGGCCGTGACTTTATCCTTGGTGTTGATGGTCCCCGTCGGGGCTGCGCAGGCGCGCCCTGTTGATTCGGCGCCAGTGCCCGTGAACCCCAATGCTTCGCCGGAAGCTCGCGCCCTGCTGCAGTATCTGTATTCCATTTCGGGACACTATACGCTCTCAGGTCAGCACAACTATCCCAACACAGTCTCCCGCTGGACCGATCGCACCTACGACCTCGCCGGTAAGTATCCGGCCGTCTTCGGGCAGGACTTCGGTTTCTCCGCCGACGAAGATAAGGACTCGACCGCGGGCCGACCCGCGATGATCGAGGAAGTCAAGCGGCAGTACCGGAACGGCGCCATCATTACTCTGACGTGGCACGAAGTGCGTCCGACCGTCGACGAGCCGGTAATATTCAGGGAGAACATCCTCAGCCATCTTTCCGATTTCGAGTGGAGCGAACTGCTCACGCCGGGCAGCGATTTGAACAAACGCTGGTGCGCGCAGGTGGATGTGGTCGCCGGCTTTTTGAAGCAATTGCGCGATGCGCATATCCCCGTCCTCTACCGCCCCTACCACGAGATGAACGGCAACTGGTTCTGGTGGGGCGGGCGAAAAGGAGAGACAGGGTCGATGGCGCTCTATCGTCAAATCTTCGACCGGTTCGTCAATCTCCACAAACTCGACAACCTGATCTGGGTGTGGAACGTGAATTCGCCGGGCGCTCCGCCCAACGGTCCGGGCCCTTTCTCCGACTTCTTCCCCGGCCTGCAATACGCTGACGTGCTTTCCGTTGATATCTATGGCGAGTTCAAAGCGAGTTACTACGACGATCTGCTGGCGCTGGCCGCGGGCAAGCCGATTGCTCTCGGCGAAGTGGGAGCGGTCCCGAGCCCGTCGGTGCTGAAGCAACAGCCCAAGTGGACGTGGTTCATGATGTGGTCCGAATTGGCCGAAGGCGCAAACTCTCTCGAGAACCTGCGCGCCGTCTTCGAGTCCCCCACCGTCTTGAATCGCGACGATCCCCGCGTCGCCGGGCCGATGGCAGCTATTCGCCAAGCTTCCGCGGCGCCGAGTCCCGAGCTCGTCACTCCGCAAGCGTCAGAGGCGACAAAATCGCTGCTGGCCCGGCTCTACAGCGTGACAGGTCACAATCCGCTGAGTGGGCAGGCGAATGACCCGCGATCCGTCTCGGCCTCGACCGATCACGTCTTCCAGATCACCACGAAATATCCCGCCGTCTACGGGGAAGACCTCGGCATTTCGAAAGAGGCCGGCGTCGATGTGGCTGCGGCGCGTCAAGCGATTGTCGAAGAAGCCAAGCGGCAATCTGCCAACCACGCCATTGTCAGCTTGGCTTGGCACGCCGCGCGCCCCACCGACGACGAACCCGCCAGTTGGGACCAGAGTGTTCGCGGCCAGTTGACCGACTTCGAATGGAATGAATTGCTCACCCCCGGTACACGGCTGTACCAAAGATGGTGCGCCCAGGTGGACGGCGTCGCCGCCTATCTGAGCCAATTGCAGGACGCACACATTTCAGTGCTCTGGCAGCCTTATCCGCAGGCCAATGGCAAGCAATTCTGGTGGGCAGGCCGGAAAGGAATCGGGGGCTCTGCCGCGCTGTATCGGCAGCTTTTCGAGCGGTTAGTGAATCACGATGGGCTGCATAACCTCGTTTGGGTATGGGAGGCGGCAGCACCCGGATTTGGGCCCGACGCGCCGGGGCCGTACTTCGATTTCTTCCCCGGACTGCTCTACGCCGATGCGCTCGCCGTTGACGTCGAGAATCTGAGTTTTGGCTTCCCTCGTGATGCCGGGCTCGCCCTGATAGGCACGGGCAAATTGATTGGCCTGGGGATCAGCGGTCGACTCCCTGATCCCGCAATCTTTGCGCAGCAGACCAGGTGGGCGTGGTTTCTCGTCTCACCCGAGCCGCCGCCCGCACCCGATCAGTCAGACGCTTTGCGCAAACTCTACAATGATCCGCGCGTGGTGGCGCGGTAGCGAAGATGTCAGACGGACCGGCTTCGGTCCTTTCGAAGGATCTCACCAATGTTGAGATTAAAGGGCCGATTCCCGAAGATTCTTTCCTTGCGGGCCTCAAAATCTGGGTACGCTTTCCTCTGGCCCAACTCCGGAATGATGCGGCCAAGGACTTCTTTCCGCTTGCGGAGAATCAAGGTCTCGCCCCGCCGAAGCGGCACCTCAACCTTGCGTGAGAACTGCCGGCGAATCTCTCGAACCGTCACACTTTTCATGTTACTCATTCTGGGCGTAGCTTCGGCAAGAAGTCAATTGGCGTTGTCTGCTCTCACTAACGGGCCGCCGTATGGTGGCGGACGGGTCTCTTGGCTGCACGCTTTTGGAGGGAAGCCATGATCCTGAGATTCTTCTTGATGAGAGCGTACCGCTGCTCGACGCACGCGTGGCTGCGCAGTGGATCCTCGGGTGCGTGCAAGACGTAATCGAGAAGCTTATCGACGGTGCTGGTGGCGGCGTGCAAGCGGGTGTCCGAGGAACCATAGTAGATGAAGACCTGCCCATTCTGGCGCGCCACCCAGCCGTTGCTGAAGACAACGTTTGAAACATCGCCGACCCGTTCCTCACCCTGCGGGCTGAGAAAGTAGCCCGCCGGACGGTGGGTGATCACCTGAGGGCGATCGAGTTCCGCGAGCATAAGATAGAGCACGTAGCGCAATCCGGCCGCCGTATTTCGCACGCCATGCGCCAAGTGCAGCCAGCCTTTTTCTGTTTTGATGGGTGCGGGACCGAGGCCGTTTTTCACCTCTTTGATGGTGTGATATTCACGGTTATCGATGATCGTCTCCTCATCAATCACCGCGTCTTCCATGCTGGTGGCGAGACCCCAGCCGATCCCTCCACCCTTGCCGGCCTGAATGAATTCGTCCTGCGGCCGCGTGTAGAACGCGTATTTGCCATCGACAAATTCAGGATGCAGCACCACGTTCCGTTGCTGCGACGACTTGGTTTTCAAGTCGGGCAACCGCTCCCAATTCTTCAAGTCCTTGGTTCGGGCGATGCCGCATTGCGCGACGGCCGAGGAAGTGTCCCACGACGGGGCCTTGGGGTCTTTGCGCTCCGTGCAAAACAGCCCATAGACCCAGCCGTCTTCGTGCCGCACAACGCGAATGTCGTAAACGTTAACGTCACGATCCTCGGTCTCCGGCATCAAGATGGGGTAATCCCAAAACCGAAAATTGTCGATGCCGTTCGGGCTCTCGGCCACGGCGAGAAACGATTTCCGGTCGACGCCTTCGACGCGCGCCAGGACGACGATCTTGCCGTTGTATTCCATCGCTCCGGCATTGAACGTGGAATTGATGCCCATGCGCTCCATCAGGTACGGATTCGTTTTCTGATCCAGGTCATAGCGCCAGAACACCGGCGTGTGCTCAGCGGTGAGCACGGGAAAGGCGTAACGCTCGAACACACCATTGCCAACTTCGATTTTGCGATTCTTGCGCGTCACCAGCTTCTCGTGGTTCTTGAAAAGCTTTTGCACTTGCCGTCGGAATTCAGCTTGGTTCATGTTCGTTCTCCGGTTGGCCGAATGTCGGTGCCCACCTTGGAGTGGCTGAGGCCGCCGATGCTATCCAGTCGAGCCATGACTTCAAAGCACGTCCGGCTGTTATGGTACGGGCATTTCCATTGATCCACTTTGAATTTGTCCTGATTGGCAATGCCCTCCCGCGAGACCTTCCAAAACCACTCGCCATGCTGGCGATCGACGATGTATTTCTCGATAAAGCCCCAACTCTTTTCGGCGGCCTTTCGAAAATGCTCTCGGCCCGAAAGCTGATACGCGTTCAGGAATCCGACCACCGCTTCCGCCTGGGGCCACCACTCCTTGCCTGTGTCGATGATCCCGCTTGGGTCCGCTTCGTAGAGCAGCCCGCCATCGGGATCGACCGCCTGGTCAAGCACGGCCTGCGCCATCTCGACGGCTTCTTGCTGGACGACTTTGAGGATCGGCTCGTCGCCAAGTATTTCGGCCGCCTCGCCGAGGAGCCAGCTTCCTTCGATGTCATGACCAAAGGAGATGTGATCGGATTTGGTGCGCCACTCTTCGTCGAAGAACATTCGAAAGTGATGGGTCTCGCGGTCGATGATGTGCTCCAGGAAAATCTGGATGAGCTCCTTCAGGCGGCTGCGCAAGGCGCTGTCGTCCCAACAGCGCAAGAGGTTGGCGTAAGCCTCGAGGAGGTGAAGGTGAGTGTTCATGGACTTCTTCTCGTCCATGTCCACCTTGCTCAGGCGCTGCTCGCCAGCCAGTGTCCAGTCGCGTTCGTAGGTTTCGAAGTAGCCTTGATGATGCGCATCATGGCTCGCGGATTCAATCGCCTCATAGAGCCGGATCGCCCTAGATAGCGCTTCCCGATCGCCCGTGGCGCAGTGGTATTCGGCCAGCGAGTAAACGGCAAACGCCTGGCCGTAGATGCGCTTCTTGGATTCCACGGGGCGGCCAAGATAATCCACCAGCCAGAAAACACCTTTGAACTCTGAGTCCCAGAAATGCTGTGTGATGTAGTCGTAGGCGCGGCGCGCCGTTTCGCGGTAGACCTCTTCACCGTACACGCTGAACGCCTTGGAGAAGGTCCACAGGATACGCGCATTCAAGATGAGCCCTTTGTGCGCGAAGGGGTCGATCGTCAGGTCGTTGGCGATCTGCCCCCGGAAACCGCCGTATTGCTCGTCGATCGCGTGCTCGAGCCAGAAGGGTAGGATGTTCGTTCGCAGTTCAGTCTCAACGCGCTGTCGCAGATCCTGCAAGGCATTACTCCGCTCTATGGGAGAAAGATCACAAGTTCTCAAAATCCTGCGGGGAGCCACATTCCAAGTACATGGTCAACTCTTCGATCGCTTGGCCGATCGGCATTTCATCGGAAACAACAATGACACCTGGCATGAGCTGGTTTGAGCGAACGCGGTCATAAGCGAATTTTGGAAGGGTTTGGCGATCGTGGGTCAGAACAACTCGCCCCTGTTCTGCCGCCCACGACAGCAGCGATGCGTCTGCCGCGCCACCTGCCCCAGCCCTTTGGGCCACCACAAGGTCGAGATGGGCAATCCTGAGTCGAACTCCACGCAAGATGCGGTGGTTGAAGTTTTCGTCAATGAGCACCGGCGGCATCGGGGTGGGAGGTTACGGATTCGACTTGATCTGAGAATATCGTTCCAGAACCCTTCGGCGGAGGGAGTCGGTGTCTTGACGAGCTTCAACAGACTGCCGCACCTCCTCAGCTTCGCGCTCCCGATTCCGCAGGTACTCCTCAATGCGCTCCTTGTGATCAAGGTAATAGGCGATCGCACCGTAGATCTCGCGAAGCATGAGGCTTGGAAAGTCGTCCTGAATTTGCTCCGCGGTCGAACCGCGGTTGAATTCATGCACGAGCGAATCCAGGGTGACCCGCGAATTGCCAATGCGAATTGAGCCATCCTCCCAGAGCGTTAGAGGCGCTTGTTGAGTAGTCTCGATCAATGCCATAACTTCTTCATTATACAACCAGATCAACCTGCTTCGTCCGGCAGAAAAGCGGTACTGTTTTTGCGGCCGGATCAGGCTGTCGGCATAGACTCCGCGGCGTCGCGCTGAGCAATCGCCTGACCGAAAACTTCGCGAGTCCTCAGGTGGTTGTACCAGGTGAACTTCAGCACTAGCGAGGTCACAGCGATGATTGCTGCCGTGATCGCGGCGCTCGAGAACTTCTGGATCACGATGTAGATGGGCAAAGCCACCAGGCTGACCTGCCACGTAATGCCGACCACGATGTTGAACATATCGCGCCAGAAGTCTTTATTGCGCTCGAACGCGGGATCCTCAGCACGGACCTTGGCGAGAATGGGTCCCCAGAAGCCCCAGGGCCGCACGCGGCGATAGAAGTCTTTCAAAATTGCTTCATCTTCCGGCTTGGTCAGCCATGTTCCCGCGAGACACCCGACCAGGGAGATCCCAAAGGTGAGCGGGAACACCAGCGCCACATCCGAGTTCACCGGATGCGCCTGCAAAAGTCCCTGCACGAGGGAAATCTGGGGAAGAAGCTTGGGCAGGATCAACGCGCTGGCGATGCCGGTGACCATTCCCCAGAAATACCCGTAGCCGTTAAACCGCCACCAGTACCACTTCAGGGAGTTGGATGCCGTGTATCCGCCCCAGAGCCCGGAAACAATCCAAAGGACCACGGAGTTTACGGACCCAACGTACCAACCGATGGCCACGCCCACCACCACCACGACGAGTGAACTTACGTAGCTCAACCGAACGTACGTCCTGGGGCTGGCATTGGGATTGATGAAGCGCTTGTAGATGTCGTTCACAAAATACGGTGGAGCAGCGTTCACCGTGGCCGCAAAGTTGGACATGAAGGCCGCGAGCAATCCGGCGATCAGGAACCCGAGCAGGCCGATCGGAACAAACCTGCCCAGCGCGTAAGGAAGCACCAGTTCGAAATCCATGTTGGTTCCCATCGCCCGAATCTGATCGCTGAAGAAAACCAGGGCCAGAACGGTCAACCCGGTGATCAGGAAGTAGCGCGGAAAGGTCAGTACGACGTTCACCCAACTGCTCATCAGAGAGGCTTCACGGGCATCTTTCGACGAGAGCACCCGCTGCATGTCGTAATTCGGCGCCGGACCGGCCATGCTGATAAGCACTCCCTTGAAGAGCAACATCATGACAAAAAACCCGAAAATGCCGTAGCCGTCGTCGGCGATCTTCGCGGTCGCCGAGGCGATGAGCGGATTCCAATCGAGGTTCAGATGCCAGCCGAAGAAGATCTTGTCCCAGCCTTCGGGGACAAAATGCTGAAGCGTGCCGGGCGCGACTTTGGCCATCGCGATGATACCGACGGCAAACGAGGCAATCGACAGAATGCAGAATTGAATAACCTCGGTGATCACCACGCTGAACATGCCGCCCTTGATGACGTAAATGGCGGTGATTGCGATCAAGATGGTTGCGTACTCGTTGGGAGACAGGTGCCACGGCAGGAATATCGCCGCAAACTTCCCGATCCCTTTGAACGCATAACTGAAGAAGCCAATGATGCTGACAAAGGCGTAAATCACTACGATCAGGTGAGCGAGCTGAGCGCCCCGGCCCGTCCCGAACCGCGTTTTGATCCACTCCGCGCCGGTCATCACATTGGAGCGACGCAACCACGCCGACAAGTAAACCATCAGGAAAACCTGGTTGAAGGTCGGCCAGAGCCACGGGATCCAGACGCTCTTCAGGCCGTAAATGAACATCCAGTAGACCAGCAGCATGGTGCCACTGATATCGAACATTCCCGAAGCGTTCGAAATGCCCAGCAGGTACCAGGGCAGGACGTTGCCGCCGAGGAAGTAAGCCTTGATGTCGCGCGAGGCGCGGTGCGAGACCCAATAGCCTACCAACACCGACGTGGCCAGATAAGCCACGATGATAGCGATATCAATGGAATGAAGATGCATTTTTCACCTCAGGTTCTTTAGCCATGGCGCGATGATGTCTCAAGCCGAGTCCTCCGCACACCAA
This sequence comes from Terriglobia bacterium, assembly GCA_050013575.1. Lineage (GTDB taxonomy): Bacteria > Acidobacteriota > Terriglobia > UBA7540 > UBA7540 > DASYXZ01. The sequence goes on from JBEKEZ010000023.1 coordinate 62,032, forward strand.
ACGAACTCGGCCTCTCTACTTCCGGCCGGAATCGCCGCAGCGCGATTCACCGTAGCACTCCGGCAAGAAGGAAGACCAGCATTGCCTGCCAGTTGATACAAATCTCATTGCTCGCGTAGGAGGCCTGATCGTCACTGTAGACCTTGGCGGGCGGCACATTGGGCGGCAAGGCTTTCAGGACGGCGTCCTGCCTGGCAGCGTTGGGGCCGCCGGAAAGCAGCCCTGGCCAGGGTTCAGCATTCTTGTCGGCGCCGCTGGGCCGATGGTGCGGATGACGATATGGATTGGCGCCCACCTGCGTTACCCAGGAGAGCGAGAAGGTATTGCGTCCGAGCAGGTAATGGAGATTGTCCAGAGCGGTCTCCACAAAGGCCGGGGCGGGCGAAAGAGCGTTGGTGACCAGCAACTGCACGCCGTAGTTGCCAACCTGGCCGTTCGAGCCCCAGACGTAGTCCTTCGCAATCATGCTAATTCGGTAGGGGTTGTTGCGCGTGCGGTCCACAATCTCGCGCGCCGCGGCGAGCGCTCTCTGTCGAATCTCGGCCACCGCGTGCGCTTCTGCTCCTTTGCGAGCGGCCAGCGCATAGGCCCACAAACCCATCGGCGCCACGGCCCTCCAGGACTCAGGCTCAGGAGCGCGGAGACTCGGAAGATAGTCGGTGTACTTCTGGAGGAAATATCGGTTGTAGGCGGCGTCGCCCGTCGTTCGCCACAGCTCGGCCGCGGCCCACAACCGTTCATCGCTGCAATTCGCATCCCCATATTCTCCGGTGGAGATTCCTGGCGGATTCCTGAACGCGACGTTCGGATAACGTTCGGTCCAGGACCAGGCCTCCCGGGCTGCTCGCAGGTTGGCCGCAGCAAACTTCTTGTCGAATGGTTCATAAACGCGGGCAGCGATCGCCGCGACCGCTGCCAGATCGGCGGTGGCGCACGTACTCTTGTAGGGCGCGCTGCCCGTGCCAATCACCAGACTCACAAGCTGATCGTCTTCAGGCATCACGAAGCCGGGAAAATGATCGCTCGTTTGCTTGTGCCATACGCCGCCATCGTCATCCTGCATCTTGAGCATCCACTCCAGATTCCAGCGCACCTCATTGAGAAGATCCGGAGTACCGTTCCCGGTTTCGGGGATGTTGAGCTTGATGTTGGCAAGCTTTGGGCCGAAGATTTCCCAGGCCCAAAGCAGCGTTCCCGTCGAGATTGCGGAGTTCACGATGTAACGTCCATAGTCTCCGGCGTCGTGCCAGCCGCCAACGTTGTCACGCGGCCCCTCCTTGCCGGAAGACGGATGCAAACTGCCCTTGAGATGACACGCGGAGTGGGTGAACCCAGGAAACTCCGGGCCAAGGTCCACCGCAGTCCCGCAGCGTTGCCCGTAGAAGGCCCGCATCGCCAAATAATAGGTGCGGGAAAAGACCTCCGGGCCGATGGAAAAAGCCCAACTGCGGCCTACGCTGGGGACGTCGAGATAATACGTGCCGGGTTGGCGAAAGCTGGAAAAATCCGCAGCCTCGACCGTATCGCCGGAGTCGGCGTCCGTCACCCTGGCACTCAATTTCCCCTGAAAAACCGTTGCGTTATCGCTAGCGCGCCTTACCTCAAAGGTCTGCGCGGGAGCGCTGACTAGCGCTATTTTCCGAGCGCCAGCCGGATAACCCGCCTGATCCACTTTGATGTTCACGCTGGGCGTCTCCCCGCCGCTCGCAAATGCAGCGGAGAGGAAGATCAGATGAAAGGAAATGACCAACTTCAACAGGAATTTACGAAAGTATACTTGAACCTTCGACCCACCGGACGATCTCAGCATGGCGGTCATCTCGCTTCGTCGTGATTTGGGAAATTTCTTCGGATGAGTGTCTCGCTTTCTTGCGCGCTTTGCAATCTGAATTGTCAGGGCTCCGTCAGAGTCGCGCCCAGATGAGCAAATGGCCCCTCACCCGGGTCGCCGCAGCACCCACCCTCTCCCTAGGGGGAGGGCTGAGATTTTGATTTTTTGGCCCTCTCCCTTGGGGAGAGGGTGTCCGACGAAGGAGGACGGGTGAGGGGTCCAGTCAAACTCGATCGGGCTTTGACGCAACCCTGTCTGAATTGTCAAATCTGGGCAGCAGCGACGAACCGTGGCATCATCTCCAGGAAAACGATCCGGCCAGTTTTCACATCGCCTTAAGGTATAATCACGCGGACATCCACCAAAAGGCTTGGGCTGTTTGACAGGGCAACGGCCAAGAACCTGCCGCAGGTGCCCCAATAGCCGAGAATATTTCATCTCCGGGAGCAATCATATGACATTCGGTCACTTCGATGATGAGAAGAGAGAATACGTAATCACGAGGCCTGATACACCGTTGCCGTGGGTCAATTACCTTGGATGCCAGGCTTACTTCGGGATTATCTCGAACACGGCCGGTGGGTATTCGTTCTACCGGGATGCCCGGCTGCGGCGCATCACGCGCTACCGCTACAACAATGTCCCGTACGATCTCGGCGGGCGTTACATCTATTTGCGCGATGACGAATCGGGTGAATTCTGGTCTCCGTCTTGGCAGCCCACGCGACACGATCTCGAAAATTACACGTGCCGTCACGGCATGGGTTACACCATCGTAGGTTCTCGCTGTCGCGGCATTGAGGCTCACACTAACTACTTCGTTCCGCTGGATGAGAATCTCGAGATCTGGCAGCTCAGCATCACCAACCAGCGTACTCAGCGCGCTTCGCTCTCGGTCTTCTCCAGCATCGAGTTCTGCTTGTGGGATGCGCAGGATGACGCCACAAACTTCCAGCGCAACTTCAGCATCGGCCAGGTGGAGATCGAGGACGGCGTCATTTACCACAAAACGGAATACCGCGAGCGCCGCGATCACTTCGCCTACTTTGCCTGCTCGGGCAAAGTCGAAGCTTTTGACACGCAGCGCGAAGCCTTCGTCGGCCCGTACCGCGGCTGGGACAAGCCAGTGGCCGTCGAGCGCGGACGGTTGAGCAACTCCGTCGCTCACGGCTGGGCTCCGATCGGCGCGCACCAAGTAAAGGCCGAAATCGCGCCTGGCGAAACCCGCCAGATCACGTTTGTGCTGGGTTACCAGGAGAACCCGCGCGACCAGAAGTTCGATCCACCCGATTCGCAAATCCTCAACAAGAGGACGGTGAAGCCGATCATCGCCAAGTACCTGAACGCTGCCAACGTCGAGGCCGCGTTCCAGAAGCTGCGCCAGTATTGGGATGGCTTGCTTGGCATCCTCCAGGTCGAGACGCCGGACGCGCACACCAACCGCATGGTCAACATCTGGAACGCGTACCAGTGCATGGCAACCTTCAACATGTCGCGCTCCGCCTCGTTCTATGAGTCTGGCATCGGTCGTGGCCTGGGTTTCCGCGATTCCAATCAGGACTTGCTGGGTTTCGTGCACATGGTTCCGGCGCGCGCCCGCGAACGCATTCTGGATCTCGCCGCCACTCAGTTGCCCACCGGCGGCGCCTATCACCAGTATCAGCCACTAACGAAGCGCGGCAACAATGAGGTTGGCAGCAACTTCAACGACGACCCGCACTGGCTCATCCTGGGCGTGGCGGCTTATCTGAAGGAGACGGCTGACTGGAGCATTCTGGACGAGCCAGTCCCTTACGATAATGAACCTGGTTCCGAGCAGCCCCTCTACGAGCACTTACAGCGCAGCTTCAAGTACACGCTCGACCGGCTTGGACCTCACGGTCTGCCACTGATCGGCCGGGCTGACTGGAACGATTGCCTCAACTTGAACTGCTTTTCTGATACGCCGGGGCAGTCGTTTCAAACCACGACCAATAAAGACGGGAAGGTAGCCGAGTCCGTCTTTATTGCGGCGCTCTTCGTGCTCGCAGGGGAAGAACTCGCGGCGATTGCCCGTGCGCGAGGCAAAAACGACGAGGCGGAGGGTTATCTCGCTGAAGTGATGAAGATGAAAGAGACCATTCGCAAACATGGCTGGGATGGCGATTGGTTCTTGCGCGCTTACGATGACTTTGGCCGCAAGGTCGGCTCAAAAGAATGTGCGGAGGGGAAGATCTTCATCGAGACTCAAGGCTTCTCGGTGCTGGCCGGCATCGGATTGGACGATGGCATGGCTGCGAAGTCGATGGATTCGGTTGGCAAATACTTGGCCACCGAACACGGCATCATTCTGCAGCAGCCCGCGTACTCAAAGTACTATCTCGAACTGGGCGAGATTTCGTCTTATCCGCCCGGTTATAAGGAAAACGCCGGCATCTTTTGCCACAATAATCCCTGGGTGATGATTGCGGAAACGCGGCTCGGAAACGGCGATCGAGCCTTCGATTACTATTCCCGCATCAATCCTTCGGCGCGAGAACCCATCAGTGATTTGCATCGATGCGAGCCTTATGTTTACGCCCAAATGATCGCCGGGCGGGACGCTCCCACGCATGGCGAAGCCAAGAATTCCTGGCTAACCGGGACTGCGGCCTGGAACTATTACGCCATTACTCAGTGGATTCTCGGCATTCGCACGTCCTATGACGGACTTCAGATTGCGCCCGTCATTCCGAAGAGTTGGCGTGGATTCAAAGCTACTCGCACCTTCCGCGGAGTGACTTACCACATCACCGTCGAGCGCGCGGGCGACGGCAACCGAATCGCGCTGACAGTGGACGGCGTTGGGATTCAGGGTGATACTGTCCCCGAACCACGCGACGGCCGGCGGGAAGTGTTGGTACAAGCGACGCTGAGTTAGCTCATTGCCGATTGCTGATTGACGACTGTCGACTGTGAAGAGACGGAAGCTCGAAACTGGGAATTTGTCTTGGCGGCTCAGCGTCGAGTTTCGATGCGTTCGCTGCGCACAGCACAAGTTTTCGAGTTTCGGATCTTGGGCAATAATTGACGGAGGACGAAGTGTACACAGCCAGCGACCAGCGCTATGACTCCATGGTGTACCGCCGATGCGGCAGGAGCGGTTTGCTCTTGCCGGCCATATCCCTTGGCCTTTGGCACAACTTCGGCGGAGTTGACGTCTTCGAGAACAGCCGGGCGATGCTTCGCCAGGCATTTGACCTGGGCATCACGCATTTTGATCTCGCCAACAACTACGGCCCTCCGCCGGGCTCAGCGGAGGAGAACTTCGGGCGCATTCTGAGAATGGACTTCGCGGCATACCGCGACGAATTGGTGATCAGCACGAAGGCTGGCTGGGAGATGTGGCCGGGCCCGTATGGTGACTGGGGATCTCGGAAGTACCTTCTCGCCAGCCTGGATCAAAGCCTCCAGCGCATGGGGTTGGACTATGTCGATATTTTCTATTCCCATCGGCCCGACCCTCAAACGCCCATCGAAGAGACCATGTCAGCCCTCGACCATGCAGCCCGGTCAGGAAAGGCGTTGTATGTGGGCATCTCCAGCTACAACGTCCAGCAAACGGCGGAGGCGACGAAAATCCTGCGCGAGTTGGGCACACCTTGCCTCATCCATCAGCCTAAGTACTCGATGTTCGAGCGTTGGATTGAAGACGGCTTGCTCGACCTGCTCGGGACCGAAGGCGTGGGATGCATTGCCTTCTGCCCGCTGGCGCAAGGGATGCTGACCGACCGCTACCTTGAAGGCATTCCGGGCGATTCGCGCGCCTCCAAGCCACATGGTTTTCTGAAGCCGAAGGACATTGATGAGGGCCGGCTCAACCAGGTTCGCGCCTTGGACCAGTTGGCCCACGAACGCGGGCAGACAGTAGCCCAAATGGCGCTGGCCTGGGTCCTCAGGGACAATCGCGTGACCAGCGCCCTGATCGGAGCCAGCCGCACCGAGCAGATCGAGCAGAATGTCTCCGCCCTCGCCAACCTGAAGTTTTCTGAGGAGGAATTGCGGAGGATTGACGAGGTACTCACCCAGCAGACGGCATGACGTAGGAAGCTGAAGGTATTGATATCTTTTGCCAAATCTTACCGGTTACTGGATCGACTCGACTGAGCGTGCCGTTCTGGTCCCTGACAATCCAAATGTTGTCGGGGCTGGCGGTGATTCCTCCTTCCGGACCCGCCGGCCTGGACGGCAGTGTGGCTCGCATTTCGTTCGTCAAAACACTAACCCGAACGAGCGAGGGTTCCTTGCCGCAGAGCGGAACCCAGAGGCTAGCGAACCCGAAGGCTAGGCCCGAGCATGCCTCGCCGGGCAAGCTGACTTCGGCAACAATCTTATTGTTAGCGGGGTCGATGCGCTCGACCGAATCCGGTTTCGAGCTCGAGACCCAGACAGAATCATCCGTCACCAGAACTCAATCTGCGGCCCTCCCGACTCTAAACGTCGCCGCAGGCTTCAAGGAAGCAAACGGAATCTGAACCTCTTTCACCCCAGGCCTTGGGGATTTCCGTTCTGTACCAGAGGTCTGGCCTACCACCGTTTGATATGCCAACAGCACGACCAGAACCAGACTCAGTATCACCGTTAAGCCTCGGCAGCAAGGGGCGCGCTGATGTGGTCTCCGGCAAGTGGCTCGCCAACGCCCAGGTCTTTTGCCGCAGCCGATGCTGAGGGATGGTTTTCTGGTTGCGTTTGCGTTGCGGGATTTTCCGGATTCTGCCGCGAGTTTCCGATGCAAGGTGTTGATTTCCTTTGGAATCAGTGAGTTCAGACAGAACCTGGATCTGCGCACCGCGGTTCGAATCCGTGCCTCCCAGCCAACTTGAGTGGCTGGTCTTCTGACTAGCTTGGGCCCACCAGCCGTGGACGCTTCAAAAGCCGGAACACCCGGCAACATCAACTCTTCCAGCCGGAAAGAGGCAGGACAAGCAAAAGCAAGTCGGGCGCCGGTGCAAAGAACCGTAGGCCATTCTGTCTCGATACAATCGATACGCCAACAAGGTCCACGCACTGTCCCATTCTGTTACACCTGTAACTATTATGGACGCTTTTCCGTGTAACGCCTTATTCGCTCTTCCCCCTAAGTGACTGAACCTTTGGACGTTACTGACATATTGAAGGTTGGCATATCGAATGCCATATCTACCGGCGTGAGAACTAGAGAACATCAAAAGGAGACTAATACAATGAAACACCGTTCAGCGATTCTTCTGGCCGCAATTCTGCTTTTGGCGGCGATGCCTGCCTTCGCCATCACTCAGGCAACCAACACCAACACCATATCGCCCACCCTCAAGGTGAGCGTCACCGTTCAGTCCGCCATCCAGTTAACCCTCTCCACCGGAAGCGGTTGCACCGTTAACAGCGGCGGCGGCGCCGATTTCAACATGAGCTTCGGCAACGTCGATGCTCTCGGCATCAACGTTCCAGCCTGCGGCAACCAGTTTGCACCGACCACACCCGGCGTCACCAACGCCTTCTACTATACGGACTACAAGCTGACCCCGATCTTCACTAGCCAACCGGTCTCGACCAACACGTTGAATGCCTATGTTTCCACCAATTTCGGCAAGGCGAATTTGACGGTGGTCCAGTCCAACAGCGCCCCGGCTACCAGCGCCGCCCTGACCGCCATGTCCACCAACGTCGCGGCCCAGACTTCCGTTGGCACGAACCTGGCGAGCGCAACTGCTGTTACACGCTACATCGGCGTGTCCATCGCTCCCACCAACGCCGCTGGACTGACGGGTGCGGATTCCGCCATCATTACCTACACGCTGACGGTGCAGTAGTCGGTTGTTCTCCGGACGGGGTGTGCGCCCGAGGCGAGGAGCACACACAGCGATTACCGACCGTCGTCCAGCAAGCCCACCATGGCAACTCCTCGCCGTCCGACTGCTGTGAAACGGCCTGGGCCTCACACCCAGGCCGTTTCTGTTTTTCATTACGGGGAGTCCCACTGACGCCGCTTCTCGCTGGCACCGCACGGACCAACGACCACGGACAGGTTTCACCCTTCAGCACCGCACGATGCGCTCGCGGTGTTCTTTCACCAGACGGGTAGCGTTGCGGGTATCGATCACCAGCCGGCTGGAGCGCACGATGGCGTCGTAGTCGTAGCTCGAGTGGTCGGTCGAGATCAGGACCGCGTCATAGCCGGCCAGGGTCTCCGGCGTGAGTTCCACGGAGGCGAGCTTGAAGTCGTAGCGGCGCATTTTGTAGAGACGCGGGAAGTAAGGGTCATTGTAGTCCACGCGCGCGCCGCGCCCCTGGAGCAGTTCCATGATGCGCAGCGAGGGCGACTCGCGCAGGTCGTCGATGTCCTTCTTGTACGCCACGCCCAGCACCAGCACCCGCGCCTCGCGCAGGCACTGCTTGCGCTGGTTCAGGGCTTCGCCCAGCGCCTCCACCACGCGTTCCGGCATGGCGGCGTTCACTTCCCCCGCCAGCTCGATGAAGCGCGTCGGCACCTCGTACTCGCGCGCCTTCCACGTGAGATAGAACGGGTCGATCGGAATGCAGTGCCCGCCCAGTCCCGGCCCGGGATAAAACGCCGTGAACCCGAAGGGCTTGGTCTTGGCCGCTTCGATCACTTCCCAAATGTCGATGCCCATCCGCAGGCACACTTGCTTCAGCTCGTTCACCAGCGCGATGTTCACGCAGCGATAGATGTTCTCGAGCAGCTTGGTCATCTCTGCCGCCCGCGAGGAGCTCACCGCCAGCGTGCGGTCGAACGCTTGCCCGTAGAGCGCTTGCGCCGCCCAAGCGCTCGCCGCGTTCACCCCGCCGATCACCTTGGGAATCTGGTGGGTCTTGAAATCTTTGTTCCCCGGGTCCTCGCGCTCGGGCGAAAAGGCCAGCAGAAAATCGCCCGCCGCCGCTTCGTTCACCGCCACCGCGTTGTCCGCCACCGTGTAAGGCGCCACCGGGCACCGCAAGCCGGAGCGCTCCAAAATCGGCAGCACCAACTCTTCCGTCGTCCCGGGATACGTCGTGCTCTCCAGCACCACCAGTTGTCCGGCGCGCAAGTGAGGGCTGATCGTTTCCGCCGTGTCGCGGATGAACGAAAGGTCGGGCTCGCGATGCTCGTCGAGCGGCGTCGGCACACAGATGATGATGGCGTCCATGGCCGCCAAACCGCGGAAGTCGGCGCTGGCGCGAAAGTGCTTCGCCTCCACCTGGGCGCGAATCTCGTCCGCCGCAATGTGCCGGATGTAGGTCTCGCCCCTCATCAGCGCTTCCACTTTCGCCGCATCGATGTCGAAGCCCGTGGTCGCCAGTCCCTTCCGCCCAAACAGCAGCGCCAGCGGCAAGCCCACGTACCCCAGCCCCACTAGCCCCACTTTCACCGCCGGCGTCTTGAACTTGACGTGAATCCCCGCTTCCTCCGCCCGTCGCGTGCCTTCGTCTGCGGTCATCAGTCCGCCCCCTCTTCCCTGAGCAATGCCGCCGCGCTTGGGTCCAACCAAACTCGGCGCTCCCCGATGTGTTCGGCAATCGGAGCGCCCGCCATTCTATCATCCCTCTGACGAGTGAAGTGCTCAGCATGATAACGTGGAGCGCTTGACCATTAGCTTGCTAGAGCTAGCACGTGACGGCGACTTATGCTAGGGTTCGAAGTCTCTTGGCAGGGACAGACGCGGTCTCCAAGAGCGAAATCCCAAATTATCAAGGAAACACTCAAATCCAGCGGAGGCAACCTTGCAGGGTTCAAAGACCACTGAACTGCATCGCCCCGACCATGGCGCGGGCCGTAGGAGTTGTGCCGCCCGCGCCGCCAGACCCTGCTTTTCTATCCTCGTTCTTTTCGCAGCCGTTTCTTGCCTTGGCAAAAATGCAGTTGCGTCGAATCTGCTCTACGCGAGTCCTACCAGCCTCAGCTTTGGGAATGTGACGGTGGGCAGCAGCAGCACTCAGACCGTGACCCTCACTTGCACTCCCGGCCTGGGCCAGCGCACGGGGAGCGTGACGGTTTCGCAGGCCACAGTGAGCGGAGCGGGTTTCAGTATCAGCGGGCTATCGTCGCCTCTCACCCTAACCGCCGGGCAGAGCACCACCTTCAACGCCATTTTTGCCCCGACTTCATCCGGCAACGTCACCGGCAACATCTCGATAGCCAGCAATGCCACCAATTCCCCAGCCACTGTGTCGCTTTCTGGAACCGGCGTGACTCTCTTGCTCGGCGTCAGTCCCACCAGCCTCAGCTTTGGGAATGTGACGGTGGGCAGCAGCAGCACTCAGACCGTCACCCTCACCAATACCGGCACGGGGAGCGTGACGATTTCGCAGGCCACAGTGAGCGGAGCGGGTTTCAGTATCAGCGGGCTATCGTCGCCTCTCACCCTAACCGCCGGGCAGAGCACCACCTTCAACGCCATTTTTGCCCCGACTTCATCCGGCAACGTCACCGGCAACATCTCGATAGCCAGCAATGCCACCAATTCCCCAGCCACTGTGTCGCTTTCTGGAACCGGGGTGACTCTCTTGCTCGGCGTCAATCCCACTAGCCTCAGCTTTGGGAATGTGACGGCGGGCAGCAGCAGCACTCAGACCGTCACCCTCACCAATACGGGCACGGGGAGCGTGACGATTTCGCAGGCCACAGTGAGCGGAGCGGGTTTCAGTATCAGCGGGCTATCGTTGCCTCTCACCCTAACCGCCGGGCAGAGCACCGCCTTCAACGCCATTTTTGCCCCGACTTCATCCGGCAACGTCACCGGCAACATCTCGATAGCCAGCAATGCCACCAATTCCCCAGCCACTGTGTCGCTTTCTGGAACCGGGGTGACTCTCTTGCTCGGCGTCAGTCCCACCAGCCTCAGCTTTGGGAATGTGACGGTGGGCAGCAGCAGCACTCAGACCGTGACCCTCACCTGCATTCCCCACCTGGGCAAGGGCACGGGGAGCGTAACGGTTTCGCAGGCCACGGTGAGCGGAGCGGGTTTCAGTATCAGCGGGCTTTCGTTGCCTCTCACCCTAACCGCCGGGCGGAGCACCACCTTCAACGCCATTTTTGCCCCGACTTCATCCGGCAGCGTCACCGGCAGCATCTCGATAGCTAGCAATGCCACCAATTCCCCAGCCACTGTGTCGCTTTCTGGAACCGGGGTGACTCTCTTGCTCGGCGTCAGCCCCACCAGCACTGCTTTCGGTAACGTCGTCCTCAGCTACACAAGCTCGCTGCCCGTCATTCTGATGAACCAAGGTACAGGCAATGTGACCATTACCCAGGCCAGTGTGGCAGGAACTGGTTTCGCCATCGCTGGACTCAATCTTCCACTCACTCTTCCGGCGGGCCAAAACACGAGTTTCAATGTAAACTTCTCGCCCACCACGGTGGGCAGCGTGGCGGGGAACGTGTCCGTCGTGAGCAACGCAACGAACTCGCCGACCAACGAGGCGCTGTCGGGCACCGGCGTCCACGGCGTGAGCCTGGCGTGGACCGCCAGCACTTCGCCCGACGTCATTGGTTACAATGTTTACCGCAGCTCCACGTCCGGGAGCGGGTACTCGAAGTTGAACTCGTCCTTGGTGACTGAAACTACCTACTCGGACACGGTGGTGCAGGCAGGACAAACGTACTACTACGTGACGACGGCCGTGAACTCCAGCTACGAGGAGTCCTCGTATTCGAACCAAACTCAAGCGACCGTACCATCGCCGTAGCGATTGGGGGACGAAGACGTTGGTGTTTGAAAGGAACAAGAATATACTAATGGGGTCCGTGGAATCCTTAGCGGGCTGATGAAAAGTGCTCTTCATGTCATGCTGAGCGAGGCGAAGCGTCTCGCTTGCATTGTAATCAAGGGCCTGGATTCTTCTCGCGCTCTGCGGGATCAGAATGACAGGTCCCGAGCCTTTTTCATCAGCGCGCTAAAACACGGCTGTACTTTTCGTCCTAACCGTACCGTCCGTGTGGAGAAATAGGATGAAAAAATACTTCGTTCTGCCTGGTGTCATATTGCTGCTCTGGCTGGCAGCCCCAGCGATGGAGCAACAACCAAGCCGGCCGCCGGCGATAAATAAATCGTCCTCCGCGGCCGCGCTATTCGGACAAACTCCGACGACTGCTCAAGAACCCAATCGCGGAGGTGGCGGAGCGGCGCCGCAGACTGCCGCTCCCTCCGTGGAAGCTGGTTATGTGATCGGCCCTCAAGATGTTTTGACGATTGAGGTTTGGCAGGCCAAAGAGTTTAGCGGGCCCGCTTCGGTGCGGCCCGACGGAAAAATAACTTTACCGCTTGTGAACGACATTCAAGCCGCCGGGCTGACGCCAACGGAGCTGGCAGCTTCCATCAAGAAATTGCTGTTGAAATATGTCACCAACCCACAGGTAACCGTCAAGGTCGATCAAGTCAACAGCAAGATTGTTTACCTCTTGGGAGAAGTCTATAAGCCGGGAGCGCTGCCTCTGCTCAGAAACATGACCGTCTTACAGGCCCTTGCCATGGCGGGAGGACCTACCCAATACGCGAATCCCAAGAAGATTTACGTCCTGCGGATGGAAAGCGGGAAGCAGGTTCGGTATCCGTTCAACTACAAGCAGGCGGTCAAGGGCAAGAATCTGCAACAAAACATGGCCCTTCAGCCCGGCGATACGATAGTGGTTCCCTAGGAGCGCATCGTGACGGACATGCGGATCAGATTGGCTACGCTGATCGCGGTCGTCTTGAATTTTTGGGTGTCCGCAGCTTGGGCCCAGCAGTCGCAGCCTTCGGCGGGCTCTTCCACTCTTCCGCCACAATCCACCGCCACTCAGCCGCCGACTCAAACCGTGGCGAATGCTCCCAGCACGGCTCAGGACGTGAACCAGCGCGGAGAGCTCGAGATGCCGGCGCTTTCCAGCGGGATCGTGCTGCAACCGGGATCGCAAGAATCGAGTACCAGCTACTTCCTTCCTTCTCTCGAATGGACGGGCTTCTTCAACCAAACCATCGCTCAGGCTCCTACGGTCTCGGGCACGGTCACCCAAAGCATCTACGTTGGAGACATCGTGCTGCAACACATCCGCAAGCACTCTCAGTTGAATTTGGACTACGCGGGCGGAGCGCAATCCTACGGCAGCTCGTACCTGAATAATTCCAGTGCAATCCCGCCGGGCTGGGGAACGATCCAGAGGCTGTCGTTCGTCGGCACGCTGCGTTCCCGCCAGCTTCAATTCACGGTGGGAGACCAGGGCATGTATCTTCCCGAGTCGCCTTATGGATACTCTGGATTCTCCGGGTTGCAGAGTTTCGGCGCAGGAAGCGGCGGCGCTTTTCTCGGCAATCAGGCACAAGTCAACCAACTGCTTTCGCCCAGCGAGTCGATTCTGACCGGGAACTCACGGCATTATGTGAACACCGGGCTCGCGGAGTTGCAGTTCACTCCGACCGCACGTTCGACATTCACCGTGACGGGCAGTTCGGGGATCACTCACTTCCTGGATTCCGGCTTCGTCAACAGCCGCACAGCCGCCTTGATGGCGGGCTACAACTTAAGGCTCACCAGACGCGACGAGATTTCTGTTACCTACATCCATTTCAGGTTTACATTCGATACGGCCAATCAGGGCATCCTCGAACGCGGGTTCCTGCTTGCCTATGGGCACCAGTTCAGCCCAAGGCTTTCGCTGTCGCTCAGCGCGGGACCGGTGCAGAACGAATTGGCCCAGCCGCAGGGCGGCAATGTGAAACAGGTTTTCTGGACCACCGACAACTCGTTGCGGTATCGCGCGCGATTCGCCGATTTTGCCGGCAGCTTCGCGCGCTACACGACCCCCGGATCGGGCGTCTTGAGCGGCGCAGAAACCGATTGGGCCAGTCTGTCTGCGGGCCGGCCAATCATTGGCAGATTGCGCGGGTCCCTGGAAGCCGGCCACGCCTACAATCAGTCTGTGCGGCCGCAGGCGAATGCAGCGCTCAAGTCTCAGTATGAAACCTGGCAGGGCGGAGTGACGTTGAGCCACGAGTACGGCAAGCACACCAGTCTTTACGCGCAGTATCAATTCCAATACCAGATTGCCTCAAACCCCACGTGCTTTCTCGGCGGCTGCCGCATCTACAACGAGCGCCACATGCTGGGAGGCGGAATCAATTGGCACGGCCAGCCGATCCGAATGCGCTAGCGGTTTGGCACTCTCCAGGCCGGCATAGCGGCTTGGGGCGCGGGTAAACAAACTTGAAGAAGACTTGCTTCCTGTGTGCGGCATGGTAGAATTGCAGCCCACCAAGGGTTCCCGGCGTATTGTGACGTTCCAATCCTATCCGCGGGGGTCATTTGCCATGAATTGCACGATTGTCGGACGGCGGTGTGGAGGCACAGCAGCATTAGGGGCGGCGTGTGTTGCGCTCGCTTGCATGTGTTTATCCTGCGGCGCAGGAACCACAACCCAACAGCAAAAAGCGCTGACTTACATCCTCGCGCTCAGCCCGGCCAACATCAGCTTCGGGAACGTAGGCCTCGGTACGACTAGCTCGCAGTCGGTTACGCTCACGAATTCCGGCACAGCTCCTATCGAGGTTACCAGTGCCACGTTGACCGGAGCCGGATTTGGCATCACAGGGGTTTCGCTGCCGCTCTACTTGCCGGCCGGACAAAGCGTTTCCTTCAACGTGACTTTCATCCCGACAACAGCCACCACGGTCGCCGGCAACCTTTCAGTGTTGAGCGACGCCGGCAACTCCCCGGCAACTATGGCGTTGTCCGGCACGGGAGCTGCTCCGGTCCTTTCGGCGACCCTAACGTCCATCAGTTTCGGAAACGTCATTCTGGGCACCACTGGCACCCAAATCCTCGGATTGACGAATACCGGCACAGTCAGCGCGCTCGTGTCGCAAGCCACAGCAGTCGGAGCTGGCTTTAGCACTCAAGGGCTCACTCTTCCGCTTACCATTAACCCCGGATCGACTTTCAACTTCACCGTGGCATTTGCGCCGACGGTTTCTGGAAGCGTCTCCGGCAGTCTTACTCTAGTGAGCAATGCCACCAACTCGCCCCTCACCCTTCCACTTTCTGGGACCGGCGGTACGGCCTTGCTCTCGGCCAGTCCAACACAAATCAACTTTGGGAACGTAACCTTGAGCACGAGCAGTTCGCAGACGGTCACACTCACAAACACCGGGACATTCAATGTCACTGTCTCCCAAGCCAGCGTGACCGGGACAGGGTTCAGCATCACCGGACTGCAACTGCCACTCACTCTGACGGCGGGTCAGAGCGCTGGATTTAATGCGGTTTTCACGCCTGCGAGCACTGGCAATATCGCGGGTAACCTTACGGTGGTCAGCAACGCTACAAATTCGCCAGCCATCGTGCCGGTTTCTGGAACGGGAGTGTCAGGCGGAATCATTACGATCACGCCTTCGCCGACGGTCAGCTTTGGGAATGTGATGTTGGGCAGCAGCAGCACACTGCCGGTGATGGTCTCAAACACTGGGTCCTCAACGGTAACCATTTCTCAAGCGGTGGCCGCTCCAAGCGATTTCACCCTCGCTCCTGTCTCATTGCCACTCACCCTGACGGCCGGTCAAAGCGCGAACCTTTCGGTAACCTATACCCCCACTGCACCGGCGGGCGTGACCGGAAGCCTTACAATCACGAGCGACGCCACTAACTCTCCTACGTCGACTACCCTCACCGGCAGCTCCCACTCGGTGGACCTGGCATGGACCGCGAGCACGTCGTCAAACGTAATTGGTTACAACATCTATCGCGGTACCACGACGGGAGGACCGTATCCGACGAAAGTCAATTCGGCTTTGGTTCCTGCCACAACGTTTACGGATTGGACCGTCCTGTCGGGCGTCACATATTTCTACGTGGCGACGGCCGTGGATTCCTCCCAGAACGAGAGCGTGTACTCGAACGAATCAAACCCCGCCGCTGTGCCAACGCCCTGACGAATCTAGGTTGCACCACAAAAGCAGAAGACAGGTATGTCCTGCCTGCCATGAAAATCACCCAGAGCCGTTTGAGGGGAACCCGTCATTTACTCGGCCTCCTGGAGTTTGACGCTGTGGCTCAAACGCTCGAGGCGGCGAACAAGGTTTCGAGTCAAGTTCCTTTTGGAGAGTTGGTCGAGATAAGCGTCGCCCAAGTCGTTGTAGGACACCTGGTCAGCAAGCATGTGATAGGCCGCCACCAGAATCTTGTGGGCCGCCGCCATCGCTGCGCGCTCATGGCCACGTCGGGCTTTGAGACGGACGAACTTCTCCCTCAGGCAGGCACCGTTCGCTCGAGCGGCGGCATTAGCTGCCTCGACCAGGGCTGTCTTCAAGCAGACATTGCCCTTGGTGGTTCCGCCACTCTGCCGCTTGCCCGCCGATTCGTAGTTTCCCGGAAACACCCCGGCCCAGGAAGCCACCTGCGAGACACTCCCAAACACGCTCATATCTCTCCAGGAGGACGCGCAAATGATGGGTTCCCCCTAAACGGCTCTGGGTGATTTTCATGGCAAGCAGGACATTCCCTTTTTCAATCCAAGGTGTACGCGGCGATTGTGATAATAGCGGACGTACCCAGAAAGAAATCGCTTCAGGTGTTGGTCGTTCAGGGCGATAACATGGTCGAGGGAATCCCGCCGGCCGCTTCCGACCCAGAGCTCGGCAACGCCGTATTGCCAAGGGCTCTGGATCGAGGTTTGTAGGCACGCCATGCTCATGGATCGAATGGCTGCAGGCATTTCCCGCCCGTACTTCTGGTCGTGATCAAGGAGGAGGAATCTGGGAGCGGACCGGAGCGGGAACGCTTCCCGTAACTCCTGAACGATCCAACTAGTGGTGGGATGCCGAATGACATTGAAGCGGAGGATGCGCCGACGATCGTGGCTGATGATGAAGAGGCAGTACAGTAGGTTGAAGGTGAGCATTGAAACCGTGATGAAATCCATGGCAGCGATAACTTCGCGATGATTACGAAGGAATGCAGCCGACGCTTGGCGGGTTCAGGATTTCTGGATGCTCG
The DNA here is from genome assembly GCA_050013575.1 of Terriglobia bacterium. Taxonomy (GTDB): domain Bacteria; phylum Acidobacteriota; class Terriglobia; order UBA7540; family UBA7540; genus DASYXZ01. The sequence continues at coordinate 78,821 of JBEKEZ010000023.1, forward strand.
TCGCATCCAAAGGGAGATGGTTCTTTCAGAAACACTGAAACCCAGCATGCGTGGTTCGCCGTCAATGCGCGGCGCGCCCCAGGTTGGGTTCTCCGCAACCATTTGGAGAATTAATTGGCGGATCTCTTTGGAAATTCTTTTTCCGCCACGAACTCGCTTTCGCGCTTTGCAGAGGATGGTCCAATACAAGCGGAATCCAGCGCTGTGCCAGCGCGGCAAAGTTTCAGGAGCGACCAGATAGAAGCATTTCTTCCAGTCTGACCAGAGTCGGCGAAGGGCCACCCAAAACATCTTGTCGCGTAGACCAAGTCTTGGGCTAGGATGTCTGCGTTTCACGACGACGAGTTCCTGGCGAAGAGCCGGATTTTCCAGCATCAAGTTTTGGTGCGAACGAAAAAGCGAAGGGCGGCTCCGAACCAGAGCCGGAACAGTTCGAACCTGGTAGCATCACAGATCGGATTCTCGTCCGCGCTCCAAAGTTGTTGACTTCGAAGCCAGACGGAATTATGGTGAACGACACAGATCTCTCTGTTCCGCACGTGTTCTCGGTGTCTGCGCCTTGGACCACGAGGCTCGGCGAGACCGGCGTCAAAGTCGGCGACATCGGAGCGCCCTTCGCCACCGCGTGTGACAAGTGAAGACAGCGGAGACGGGAGATAGAATCCAGCAAACGGGTTCGGGCACACGGCGGCGAGAGAGTATCTGATCCCCGCCCTCATCGAGACATTGCGGCGGTGCGTCCCACCTTGGAGAGCGGTGTGGGTGCGCGAGGGGCGCGGCGGGTAAGGTGGATGAACTGTCCTACTGTGATGCGTCACGCTCAGGATTACTCGGCGTCCGCTACCCCATTGAACTTCACTTGCTCGACCAGCACCGAGATCACGGTGCCGCGCTTCAAGTTGACATTCGAGCCTTTTTCGACGGCCCAAACGGTTCCAGCGGCGGCCAGCGCCACAATGCGGCTTGGCCAGCCATTGGCACTGCCGCCCAGCAAAAGCAGCAGCCCGTCCGTCGCGTCGTCGGCCACCTTACCCGCCAACACGGCCGAGCCGATTTGAAGCAGGACCCTCTTCTTGGACTTCCGCGCGCGAACCATGCCTTCGCTGTCGATCCTCTGGCCCGGGACATCCAACAAGTCGATCTTGGCCGGATCGGGCACGTAGTCCGCTCGCTCGTCGTGAATGAAATCAGTGACAAAATAATGCGGCGGATTTTCGATCGTGTCGAAGACCAGCCCAAGATAACCCGCGCGATGAAACCATCCCGCTTTGTTCGTGACGATATGCCCGGTGACGACCGAGGCTGTACTAAGGCCGACTCCAGCTTGGACGACCTTGGCCTTGAACGGCGTCCCGGTTTTCATCTTTGAAGAAAGCGGCACCAATATTTCAATCTTCGAGACGGCAACAGACGGCGGCGGTGTGGAGGGCAGTGGATCGTCGGCGTCTTGCGCCCGTGCTGGAGCCGGAAACCAGAGGCAAAAGGCGAGGAGGCAGAAGCAGGAAGCCGAAAGGACGTGACGCCGCGCTTTTCTTTCGACACCCGACTCCATATCCCTGGCTGCTGCCTTTCTCATATCGCCACGCTTTTCATAAAGCCGCTTGCCGTCGAAGCCTTGCACCGATTCCGGCACTGTCCTTGTCACGCCCTCATTTGCCCACCACACCTTCGAGGCCGGTATCCACCGGCGAGTGGCCGGGTGCCAGGCCGTAAGCGGCTGGGGGATCTAGGCACTGGGGACACGCATACGGAGCATGGATCAGTCCCCACGCCTTGCCTTGGGGGGCGCCGGGGGGTGGAGCAAACTCGGCGCCGAACGTACAAGACTTGTTTGGCGCAAGAGTCTGGCCGGAGCAAGTGTCGTTCACTATAGCGGCGTACATTTCGGTGGTCAGCGTCCCCATCACAATGTTGTGGGACGATTGGTTCGTCAGGGTCATCGTCTGAGGCGTGCTGGTCTGCCCCGGACTCACCGGGTTCGACCAATAAAAGTAGTACGTCGAGCTCGGGTTCTGCACGAGCGGGGTGGCTTCGATGCTACACGTGCGAGGCGTGATCGTCGGCGCCGCAATCGGTGTCTGGGTAAAATTAAACGCGTTGGACATATCAATCGTGTTGGCATCTCGGCTGCTCAGAGTGGCGATGGGAGTGCCCTTTGCACTCGCCCAGGTTTCGATCAACTTGAGAATGGCCTCGAATCCGGCCTGAGAGGCCCCATGATAGACGTGGTTGCTCCATGTCCTGGTGTCGGCGAACGGGCTGATGATCAAAGCGGGTACTCGGACTCCCAAGCCAAAGTTGTCGAGCGAAGTCGGAGGTACTGGATCGTAAAACCCGCCGTAATCGTCCCAGGTCACGACAATCGCGGACTGGTTGTAAACGGCGGGGTTTTTGTATACAGCTTGTATGATTTGCCGGGTCCAGTCCTCTCCCGAGCAGAGGGAACTGGCAGGGTGCTCGGCGGCAGCGTTGGGAGTGACAATCAGCACTTCGCCGATCGAGTTGTGCGTTCCGTTCTCAGCCGCAATCGCGTTGACCAGCGTAGCGGCGTTTGAACTGCCCGCAAACGGGTGCCAGAAATTCCCTCCCGCCCCAGACATCGGGCACGGCGTATTACCCACCGTCGAGAGCCCGCACAGATTCTTGATCCCGTTGGCGGCGACCCAGGTGTAGCCCGTAACGTTGAACGCGGCCCCCCAAATCTGGGCGATACGGCCCGCGGCGTTCAACTCACTTACGATGTCGGGAATATCCAAGCCCGGACTGCAACTCACAATCTTTTGGCTGGAGTTCAGACATTGGCCTCCGTTGGGACTGTTCGAGTCAAAGCCCCAGGAAGCATTGTGGCCGTTGAGCGTATTGTCGATAATCGCATTGTTCGGAGGGCCGCTCGAGGCCGCGATGGTGTACAGGTGATTGGGATACGATTCGCTATTCACACTGGGGAAGAGGTTGTCCCACACCAGGTATGTGTCCGCAAGAAGGGAGTAAATCGGCAAATCGTTCCGCGTGTACTGAGACAGGCTCTCAAAGCCGGCGCCGGTCGTCCCGAACGCGCCCTCGGCCAAGTCAAAACTGTTCATGGCCCCGCCATTAACGGCGTTATGCGCCGTGACGTAGTCGTGGTTGGGATCGTAGTGGCCCACATCGGGCATGTGGTAAGCCTTCGAGGTCTGGCCGTTATTGTGAACCACAGTGGTCGTCCCGCCTGACACGTTGGGATACCACCCCAAGTACTGGTTGAAGGTCCGGTTCTCTTTGAAGATGATAATCCAGTACTTGACGTATACGATCGGGGTGGAGGACTGCACACCTGTGCCGTTCTGGCTGATGGTCTGCGGAGATCCGGCGGCGTTGTCGGCGATGCTGACCGCCCCCGTGCGCGTCCCACTTGCCGTCGGCGTGAACGTGACGCCGATGGTGCAGGAGGCGCCCGCCGCGACCGAACTGCCGCAAGTGTTGGTCTCGGCGAAGTCGCCGCTGGCGGAGATGCTGGTGATGCTCAGCGTCCCAGTGCCCGTGTTGGTGAGCGTCGAAGACTGGGGTGCGCTGGTGGTGAACATCGTCTGAGAGCCGAAAGTCAGGCTGGTTGGCGACAAGGTGACGGCGGGTGCCTGGCCGGTGCCGGTCAGGCTGATGGTCTGCGGAGACCCGGCGGCGTTGTCAGCAATGCTGACCGCCCCGGTGCGCGTCCCAGTTGCCCTGGGAGTGAACGTCACGCTGATGGTGCAGGAGGCGCCCGCCGAGACCGAACTGCGACAGGTGTTGGTCTCCGCGAAATCGCCGCTGGCGGAGATGCTGGTGATGCTCAACGTCGCGTTGCCCGTGTTGGTGAGCTTCGAAGACTGGGGTGCGCTGGTGGTGCCCACCGTCTGAGATCCGAAACTCAGGCTGGTTGGCGACAAGGTCACGGCGGGCGCCTGCCCGGTGCCGGTGAGGCTGACTGTTTGCGGAGACCCCGCGGCGTTGTCGGCAATGCTGACCACACCGGTGCGCGTCCCAATGGCCGTGGGAGTGAACGTCACGCTGATGGTGCAGGAGGCGCGCGCTGCGACCGAACTGCCACAGGTGTTGGTTTCCGCGAAATCGCCGCTCGCGGAGATGCTGGTGATGGCCAGCGCCGCGTTGAGATTGTTGGTCAGCGTCACATTCTTGGCCGTGCTCGTCGTGCCCACCTTTTGAGAGGCGAACGTCAACGAAGTGGGCGAGACAGTAACCTGCAGCAGACCCGTTCCTGTCAAAGAAACAGTCTGAGGACTGGTCACAGCATTGTCGGTGACGGTGAGCGTTCCGCTCCGCGTTCCCGTGTTGGTGGGCGTAAACGTCACACTGATGGTACAACTGCCTTTGGCCGGAACGCTCGTGCCGCACGTGTTGGTCTGAGCGAAATCACCGTTCGTCGTGATGCTGGAGATGGCGAGGATAGAATTCAGGTTATTGGTTAAAGTGACCGTTTTCGGAGTGCTCGTCGTGTTTTCGGCCTGATTGCCGAAGTTCAACGAGGTTGGACTCAGGCCGACCGGTTGCACTCCACTGCCAGACACGGCGACCGTCTGAGGGCTGTTCGCGGCGTTGTCGCTAACGGTGAGTGCAGCGGTTCGCGTGCCGGTCTGGGTGGGCGCAAACATTACGTTGATGGTGCACTTCGCTCCCGGCGCCATGCTGGCGGCGCAATTGTTAGTTTCAGCGAAGTCGCTCGCGTTCGTTCCAGTAATCGTGATACTCGAAATGTTCAGGCTTGTCGTGCCGGTGCTGGTGAGAGTCACATTCTTGGCGGCGCTCGTCGTGCCAAGCGCCTGATTCCCGAAGGACAGCGAAGTTGGGGATACGCTCCCTCCAGGATTGATGCCTGTGCCCGTGAGGGAGACTGTCTGCTGACTTCCTCCCACTCCCTTATTATTATCCGTGATGGTGAGGACTCCAGTCCGTGTCCCAATGGCGGTAGGCGTAAACGTCACCGCGATTCCGCAGCTCGCGCCGGCGGCCAGTAAGCTGCCGCAATTGTTCGTCTGCGAGAAGTCGCCGCTGGTGGCCATCCCGGAGATGGTCAGTGGGGCGGTCCCCGTGTTCGAGAGCGCAACCGGCTGAGGGGCGCTCGTCGTACCCACATCTTGATTGCTGAAGGTGAGGGTGGTGGGTGAGAGTAATACCAGAGGCGCAGTACCCGTCCCACTCAAGCTGACGCTCTGAGGACTCCCCGGGGCGTTGTCCGTGACCGTGATGGCCCCGGTGCGTGCACCGGGAGCGGAAGGCGAAAACGTCACACTGATGGTGCAGTTTGCCCCGGCCGCCACGGAGCCGCCGCAGTTGTTGGCCTGAGAAAAGTCTCCACTGATAGCCAGGCCGGAAATTGTCAGAGTTCCCGTTCCGGTGTTCGTGAGGGTGATGGCCTGCGGCGCGCTGACCGTACCCACAAGTTGGTTGCCGAAGTTGAGGCTGGTGGGTGAGAGCGAGACGACCGGGGCAGTGCCCGTACCGGTCAGGCTTAACGATTGCGGGCTATCGCTGGCGTTGTCCGTGACCGTGATGGCCCCGGTGCGCGTCCCCATGGCGGTGGGAGTGAACGTCACACTGATGGTGCAGCTCGCCCCGGCTGCCACCGTGTTCGGAGCAAGAGGACAGTTGTTGGTCTGGGCAAAGTCGCCTGAGCCTGCGATGCTCGAAACAAAGAGAGCTGCACTGCCCGTGTTGCTTAGGGTTATGGTCTGCGCGGGACTGGTTGTGCCGACAGCCTGGTTGCCGAAAGTGAGGCCCGAGGGAGATGCCATTACCACCGGAGCCTGCAGCAGAACGGACACCGTATTATCCGTGAGATTTGCAGTCACGAGGTCGAGGCGGCCATCCTCGTTGAAATCGCCGGCCGTTGCGAGTTGCGGGGTGGACCCCGTGGCAAAGCTTGTCTGGGCCTGGAACGTGCCATCACCATTGCCGAGCAGCAGAGAAACCGACGCCCCGTTGAAGTTGGCGATCGCCAAATCCATTTGGCCATCGCCGTTGAAGTCACCCACGATCACCGACTCCGGGGACGCTCCGGCCGTGTACACTGCTGGGGAGAGGAATGTCCCGTCTCCATTGCCCAGCAGGATCGAAAGGGTGTTGTCGCCAGAGTTGGCGACGGCGAGGTCGAGATTCCCGTCGCCGTTGAAATCAGCGGCGACCAGCGAGAATGGAGCGGCTCCTGAGGCCAAGGCCGTCTGGGTCTGAAACGTTCCGTCCCCGTTCCCCAGGAGAATCGATACAGTGTTGTCGGTAAGGTTAGCGATAGCCAGGTCTAATTTGCCGTCTCCGTTGAAGTCGCCCGTGGCCAGCCACCGTGGGTTTTGACCTGTGGCAAAGGTCATCTGAGGCTGAAAGGTTCCATCCCCATTGCCCAGTAAAATCGAAACGGTATTGCCCGTGTAGTTGACGACTGCCAGGTCGAGCCTGCCATCCCCGTTGAAATCGTTGCTTATAACTACGTAAGGGCCGGAACCCGTGGCATAAGCAGTTGGGGTTTGGAACGTGCCATCCCCATTGCCCAGCAGCACGGAAACCGAGTTGTCAAAAGCGTTGGCCACGGCCAGGTCGAGGTTGCCATCCCCGTTGAAATCGCCGAGGGCCACGGAGTACGGTTGGCCTCCCACCGCATAGGAGGTCTGGGGTTGGAAGGTGCCGTCTCCGTTGCCCAACATAATGGAAACCGTTCCGGGGCTACACGAAGGAAACACAGGGCAGTTCTGAATGGTGATCGCCAGATCCTGATGCCCGTCTCCATTGAAATCCCCGACGGCCACAGAATCCGGGCCGATGCCGGTGGCGACATCCGTTCTGTTCAGTGAAATGGAGGACGTGGGAATGGTGACCTGGAAGAAGTCAACGTTGGAAGTCCCGCCGCCCGGAGTGGGATTCACCACCGTCACTGACGCCGTACCCGCCGTGCTGATGTCGGCCGCATTGATAGTTGCGGTCAGTTGTTTGTCGCTGATGAAGTAGGTCGAGCGCGGGCTCCCATTCCAGCTCACGACCGAGTTCGACACAAACCCCGTGCCGTTCACGGTCAAGGCGAATGACGGCCCGCCTGGGACGGCGCTCGCCGGAAGCAGCGGTTCGTTGACGAACGGTACAGGATTCGCTGTTCCTGTTCCCGAAAGGCCGACTGCCTGCGTCCCGCTTCCTGCGTTGTCCGTGATCGTTATCGCGCCGGTCCTCGGTCCAGTCGTGGTCGGGGTGAAAGTCGCGCTGATGGTGCAACTGCCACTCGGAGCCACCGAGCTGCTGCAGTTGCTGGCCTGAGAGAAGTCTCCACTGATAGCCAGGCCGGAAATTGTCAGAGTTCCTGTTCCGGTGTTCGTGAGGGTGATGGCCTGCGGCGCGCTGGCCGTACCCACAAGTTGGTTGCCGAAGTCGAGGCTGGTGGGTGAGAGCGAGACGACCGGGGCAGTGCCCGTCCCGGTCAGGCTTAACGATTGCGGACTATCGCTGGCGTTGTCGGTAATCGTAATCGAGCCGCTCCTGCCACCCGTCGTCGTGGGCGTGAAGGTCACGCTGATCGTGCAACTGGCACTCGGAGCCACTGAGCTGCCGCAGTTGTTGGTCTGAGAGAAGTCCCCACTGATAGCCAGGCCGGAAATTGTCAGAGTTCCCGTTCCGGTGTTCGTGAGCGTGATGGCCTGGGGCGCGCTGGACGTGCCCACAAGTTGGTTGCCGAAGTCGAGGCTGGTGGGTGAGAGCGAGACGACCGGGGCAGTGCCCGTGCCGGTCAGGCTTAACGATTGCGGGCTATCGCTGGCGTTGTCCGTGACCGTGATGGCCCCGGTGCGCGTCCCCATGGCGGTGGGAGTGAACGTCACACTGATGGTGCAGCTCGCCCCGGCTGCCACCGTGTTCGGAGCAAGAGGACAGTTGTTGGTCTGGGCAAAGTCGCCTGAGCCTGCGATGCTCGAAACAAAGAGAGCTGCACTGCCCGTGTTGCTTAGGGTTATGGTCTGCGCGGGACTGGTTGTGCCGACAGCCTGGTTGCCGAAAGTGAGGCCCGAGGGAGATGCCATTACCACCGGAGCCTGCAGCAGAACGGACACCGTATTATCCGTGAGATTTGCAGTCACGAGGTCGAGGCGGCCATCCTCGTTGAAATCGCCGGCCGTTGCGAGTTGCGGGGTGGACCCCGTGGCAAAGCTTGTCTGGGCCTGGAACGTGCCATCACCATTGCCGAGCAGCAGAGAAACCGACGCCCCGTTGAAGTTGGCGATCGCCAAATCCATTTGGCCATCGCCGTTGAAGTCACCCACGATCACCGACTCCGGGGACGCTCCGGCCGTGTACACTGCTGGGGAGAGGAATGTCCCGTCTCCATTGCCCAGCAGGATCGAAAGGGTGTTGTCGCCAGAGTTGGCGACGGCGAGGTCGAGATTCCCGTCGCCGTTGAAATCAGCGGCGACCAGCGAGAATGGAGCGGCTCCTGAGGCCAAGGCCGTCTGGGTCTGAAACGTTCCGTCCCCGTTCCCCAGGAGAATCGATACAGTGTTGTCGGTAAGGTTAGCGATAGCCAGGTCTAATTTGCCGTCTCCGTTGAAGTCGCCCGTGGCCAGCCACCGTGGGTTTTGACCTGTGGCAAAGGTCATCTGAGGCTGAAAGGTTCCATCCCCATTGCCCAGTAAAATCGAAACGGTATTGCCCGTGTAGTTGACGACTGCCAGGTCGAGCCTGCCATCCCCGTTGAAATCGTTGCTTATAACTACGTAAGGGCCGGAACCCGTGGCATAAGCAGTTGGGGTTTGGAACGTGCCATCCCCATTGCCCAGCAGCACGGAAACCGAGTTGTCAAAAGCGTTGGCCACGGCCAGGTCGAGGTTGCCATCCCCGTTGAAATCGCCGAGGGCCACGGAGTACGGTTGGCCTCCCACCGCATAGGAGGTCTGGGGTTGGAAGGTGCCGTCTCCGTTGCCCAACATAATGGAAACCGTTCCGGGGCTACACGAAGGAAACACAGGGCAGTTCTGAATGGTGATCGCCAGATCCTGATGCCCGTCTCCATTGAAATCCCCGACGGCCACAGAATCCGGGCCGATGCCGGTGGCGACATCCGTTCTGTTCAGTGAAATGGAGGACGTGGGAATGGTGACCTGGAAGAAGTCAACGTTGGAAGTCCCGCCGCCCGGAGTGGGATTCACCACCGTCACTGACGCCGTACCCGCCGTGCTGATGTCGGCCGCATTGATAGTTGCGGTCAGTTGTTTGTCGCTGATGAAGTAGGTCGAGCGCGGGCTCCCATTCCAGCTCACGACCGAGTTCGACACAAACCCCGTGCCGTTCACGGTCAAGGCGAATGACGGCCCGCCTGGGACGGCGCTCGCCGGAAGCAGCGGTTCGTTGACGAACGGTACAGGATTCGCTGTTCCTGTTCCCGAAAGGCCGACTGCCTGCGTCCCGCTTCCTGCGTTGTCCGTGATCGTTATCGCGCCGGTCCTCGGTCCAGTCGTGGTCGGGGTGAAAGTCGCGCTGATGGTGCAACTGCCACTCGGAGCCACCGAGCCGCCGCAGTTGTTGGCCTGGGCAAAGTCGCCTGAGGCCGCGATACTGAGTATGATCAGGGTCGCCGTGCCTGCATTGGTCAATGTCACCGTCTGCGGGGCCCTGGTTGTGTTCAGATTTTGATTGCCGAAACTAAGGCTCGAGGACGAGAGCGAGATGCCGGGAGCAGTGCCCGCGCCCGGCACGCCAAGGTTTGAATTGACTACGACCCCGAAGGCTGCCGCACCCGAGGGTTGCTCGCCCGATCCCCGAACCGGCAGGACTAGCAAGGACCAGATGCCGAGCAATCCTCCCAGCAGGGAAATTGGCCTACGTAAGGATCCGTTCATGAAGATCGACCTCTGCAGCCCAGGGGTTGTCGTGGGAACAGGCATTTAATCCCCTTCGCCGAGGGAGCACACATTCTGGTGGCCGCCAGCCGAGGATGTTGTTCTCGGGTCGAGATCTCAGTGAACTGATTCCGTTCTACGAGCCGTTAAATTTCAGGGATTGCGCACCGCCAACGGCGGGTTTGTATCACAATCCTAAATTAGTGTCAACGTACATTTGTGCCTTTGTCAAAACTCTTTAGCGGAATGATGAAAAAGGTTAGGGCATCTCTTCTTTAGACATATGCGCTGAGGTCTAATCCGTGTGAAGGATCCCAAGGAAGGATACCTCCTGCGTGCGACGGCATTCAGCAAGATGCGATGTTCAGGGGGGGCCTGCAAACTATGCTCGACTCGGAGAGAAAAAACACCCTGTCCCTCGCCAAAATCTCATCCGCGCCAAAGATGGCGCGACTCGTGTCGAGATCGTTTGAACTATGGCCCACAAACTCGACCAGGAATCTCGTGCCGACGCACACCTCCTCCGTGGTAGCGGCCAA
>JBEKEZ010000024.1:0-85203 GCA_050013575.1 Terriglobia bacterium
CAGGCCATTGGCGATTACATCAGCAGTCATAACCAAAACCCGCGAGTCTTCGTCTGGAGCGCCTCGGTCGAACGCATCCTGACGAAGGTCGCCAAATGTAAAGAAGCGTTGGACGCACTACACTAGCGCTAGAATTGCGTACCGCGCGCCACGGATGCCTTCTGCCAGCCAGCGAAAAGGCGACCACACGTTTCGGAGGGATTGCACAGCGATGAACTCTTCCATTCAAGCCTCGACTACCCGCCGTGAATTCATTAAAAACACCGGCAAATTGGCTGCGGTTTCGGCTTTGGCCAACGTTGCCATTCCCCCTGTCCATGCTGCCGGCAGCGACCTGATCCAAGTCGCCCTGATCGGCTGCGGCGGGCGCGGCGGCGGCGCAGCGGCGAACGCGCTATCCGTCAAGCGCGGTCCTATCAAGCTGGTCGCCATGGCGGACCTGTTCCCGGAGCGGCTCGGTAAAGACCTGAACAATTTGCAGCAGAAGTTCGCCAGCCAGGTGGACGTTCCGCCGGATCGCCAGTTCATCGGCTTCGACGCCTACGAGAAAGCGATGGATTGTTTGAAGCCGGGTGATATCGCCATTTTCGCCACGCCACCGGCGTTTCGCTGGGTGCATTTCACCTACGCCATCGAGAAGGGCCTCAATGTTTTCATGGAGAAGCCGGTCACTGTCGACGGCCCAACCAGCAAACGCATGCTCAGCCTCGCGCAAGACGCCTCCGCCAAGAACCTCAAGGTAGGGGTGGGATTGATGTCGCGTCACAGCCGGGCGCTCCAGGAACTGGCCAAGCGTGTCCATGACGGCGAGATCGGCCAGATCATCCTCCAACGGGGTTACCGGATGCATGGGCCCGGCGGATATTTCTCCTCGCTTCCCAAACCTGCCGGGATCAGCGATCTACTCTACCAGGTGCAGCGCTTCCACAGCTTCATCTGGGCCAGCGGCGGCTGCTTCAACGACTTTTATATCCACATCGTCGATCATCTCGGATGGATGAAAAACGCGTGGCCGGTCAAGGCCCAGGCGCTGGGCGGCCGCCACTACCGCCAGAGTCCCGAAGGAGTCACGTACGTGGATCAGAATTTCGATACGTACTCGGTGGAATATACGTATGCCGATGGCACGAAGTTTTTTTTCGACGGGCGGACCATAGCGGGATGCGAGGAGATCTATGCCAGCTACCTGCACGGCACCAAAGGAATGGGGATCGCTTCTAAGCACGGTGATTGCGGGCAACCCTCCAGCCTATTTAAGGGTCAGATGACGACCGCAAACATGATTTGGGAATCTGCGGTGAACCCGGAGGAGCAGGATCCCTATCAAAACGAATGGAACGACTTGTTGGATGCCATTCGAGACGACACGCCCTACAACGAGGTTCAACGCGGGGTGGAAGCGAGCCTCGTGTCGAGCATGGGCCGCATGGCTGCCCACACCGGCCGGGAAATCACGTTTGACCAAATGCTGCAATGCGAGCACGAAATGGCGCCGGGCGTAGACAAGTTCACAATGGATTCCCCGGCTCCACTCATTGCCGATGCCAACGGAAGATATCCCGTGCCGCAGCCGGGCATAGTAACCACGCGCGAATACTGAGCGGCCGGCCGGTGGTTGCGCTGTTCGACCGCCAAACGGCCTACACCGCGAGCGGATTCGGCCCGAAAAGTCAGATTCAGGGAAAATGGCCGGAGGTACTGGATCCCGCTTGCTTCAGCATTGCCGCGGCGTGTTTCAACACGGCGTCAGTGATTTTGCTGCCGGAAAGCATACGTGCCAATTCGGCGGCGCGTTCCTTTTCGCTCGCCAGATATCTCACCTCAGTCACCGTCCGCCCGCCGCGCTCGAACTTCTCCACGTAGTAGTGATGGTCGGCGAAGCAGGCAATCTGAGACAAGTGAGTTACGCACAGCACTTGCGTGTCACTGGCCAATCGTTTCAGCCGCTGCCCAACCGACTCGGCCACTCGGCCGCCGATACCCGCATCCACTTCATCGAAGATGAAAGTGGGTGCCATGCGGCGATTGGAATCTCCCATTCGCGCCCCGCCCACGACAGTCTTGAGCGCCAGCATGAATCGCGAAAGCTCGCCGCCCGACGCGATCTTTTCCAGCGCCCGCAGTTCTTCACCGGGATTCGGCGAAATGAGGAATTCGGTTTCGTCGATGCCTTTTGCGCCGCCCCGCAAGCCCTCTTCTTGACGCTCAGGCACCGCAAAGCGCACCTCAAAGCGAGTCTTCTCCATGCCCAATTGGGCCAGCTCTTGCCTCACCAGTTTTTCGAGCTTCCGTGCGGCCTCGCGGCGCCTGGCGGAAAGCCCCTGCGCGGCTTTCTGATAATCGTTGGCAGCTTTTTCGAGCTCGCGTTCGAGGTCAGCACGGCGCTCATCGGCGTGTTCGAGGCTTGCGAGCCTTTGCTGGGTTTGTTTCTCGTACTCCAGCATTTCTCCGATCGTCTTTCCATATTTTCGTTTCAGCCGATCGATCAGCGCCAGGCGGTCTTCAACCTCTTCCAGCCGGTGCGGATTCGCTTCCAGTTTTCCCAGATAGTCGCGCAGGAAGAATGCCAGGTCTTCGAGGGTCGCTTTCATCCCAGCCAGAGGCTCGAGATGAGGCTCAAAAACTGCGTCGTAGCGGCGCAACTCATCCAGGGACCGGGTCGCGGCGGCGATTCGGGAAGTGGCGGAGATTTCCTCCTCGTAAAGCTCGCCGTAGGCCGTCGAGGCTGCCGCTCGAATCTTCTCCAAATTGGCGAGGATGCGTTTTTCGTCTTCCAGGCGGGCGTCTTCGCCGGGTTCAAGTCGCGCGCGCTCCAATTCCTGAGTCTGAAAACGAAGCAAATCAATCGTCCGCAGGCGGTCTTGTTCGTTCTGGTTGAGCGCATCCATTTCGCGCTCGAGTTCGCGCCGCCGATGAAAAAGCCCGCGGACCTCTTCGAGCAGGGCCTCCACGCCGGCGAAGTCATCCAGAAGGTCAAGCTGCGCCTCGCGCTCGAACAGCGCGGCGTGCTCGCCCTGGCCGTGCACCTCCACGAGCGCGCGCGCCAGCAACTTCACCGCAGCGACGGTCACTGGTTGATCGTTCACCAGCAGGCGGCTCTTGCCGCCCGACTGAATCTCGCGGCGCAAAATAATCTCATCGTCATCGGCGCCCACCAGCCCGTATTCCTCAAACCACGCCTGCCACGATGTGCGCCGCTTGCCGCGATCCGTCGGCTGATGGACGCGAAAAACCGCGGTCACCGTGGCGCGATCCTGGCCGGTGCGAATCACGTCCGGCGAGGCGCGGCCGCCCAGCGCCAGACCCAACGCATCCACCAGGATCGACTTGCCCGACCCGGTTTCGCCCGAAAGTAAATTGAGCCCCGGCCGGAACTCCAGCGCCAACTTCTCCACCACCGCGTAGTTCTGAATGTGGATTTCGCGCAGCATCGCTATGCGAGGGAGTCTATCACATCGCGACCGACGCCTGGCCGCACAACAGAAAGGTGGTTGGTGGCATGTGAAAAGGAGCGACCTCGCATGCCAAATTGCGCCGGCTTCATGCCCGGCGATCCTACAGCCGATTTCATTGACGGCATGGAACGCCGTGTGCTAGTTTGAATTGAGTTGAGGATTTAGGGAGGTTTATTGCTCGCTACTCCGGCGATATTAGTTCAAGGCGAACTCTGGCAACTTCTTGCCAATACCCAGCTTGTTGCCCGGATCGTTCTTTTGCTCCTGCTGTTTTTCTCTGTATTTTCCTGGGCGATCATCCTTAAGAAATTTGGCAGTTTCAGAGCGGCCCGCCGGAATTCTGCGGCATTCCTCCGGGTTTTTCGCCAAGGGAAAAAGTTGTCAGAGATCCGGGCCGCCTGCAAGGACCTCAAAGGGAGTCCACTCGTAGAAGTCTTTCTGGCCGGCTACCGCGAGATTGAAAATCAGGTGGTGGCGGACGGGAACCCGGGCACGCCGCGCATTCGGAGCCTGGATTCCGTCGAGCGAGCCCTACAAATTGCCTCCTCCGCCGAACTCACGCGTATGGAGCAGTGGCTGACGTGGCTGGCCACCATCGGCGCCATTACGCCCTTTGTGGGACTGTTCGGAACGGTATGGGGCATTATCGATGCCTTCACTGGCCTCGGCGCCGCCGGCACAGCTTCCTTGCGCAGCGTCGCGCCCGGAATATCGGAGGCTCTGATTACGACCGCCGCCGGGCTCTTCGCCGCCATCCCAGCCGTGATCGCCTATAACCAGTTCGTGCAGCGGGTGAAAGAGTTCGGAGCGATGATGGACGATTTTGGACTCGAATTTCTGAATATGACGGAACGATATTTTACGTAGAGGGACGTCCTTGGTCCTTTGTCATTTGTCCTTTGCGCCTGCCTTGCTTCCATCGCTTGGAGCCGAAGGACAAAGGACCAAGGACGAATGACAAAGGACTACGATTATGGCATTCACGACTCCTAAAGGCCGGACTCACACTTCCCTTTCAGAAATCAACGTCACCCCATTTGTCGACGTCGTATTGGTGCTGCTGATCATTTTCATGCTCACCGCCCCGATCCTCGAATCCGGAATCGAGGTTGATCTTCCTAAAACCAAGACCGTGAAAGTAGTCTCCGCGGAAAAGGTCGTGATCACCATCGACAAGCGGGAAACCATTTATGTGGGCAACGATCCGATTAACATTCACCGCTTGGGATCGTACGTCCTGGATCAGCTTCGGGGCGCCGGCGATACGCCCATCTTTGTTCGTTGCGACAGGGCGGTCCCATTCGGCGCGTTCGCGAGAGTGATGGACGAGCTCAAGCAGGCCAACTTGACGAACGTCAGCATCGTGACTGAGCCGCTGTCAACGGCGGGAGCGTCCTGAAATTCAAAAGTCTGAAGGGCAGTAGCGAGAGGCTGGTGGTTAGTGGCTAGTGCGAATAAGAAAGTCCTCTTCCTTCACTTACCACTAGCCACTCGCCACTAACCACTGTCTTTATCATGGGCGCTGCAACTTTTGCTCAAATCCCGGGACGACGCGATACGCTGGGCGGGACTGTGTTGTTCTCGATCTTCCTTCACGGATCCCTCTTTCTCGCGGCGTTCGCCTACACCAATCTCGGGCTGCGCCTGGGCAGTGGTTGGGGCAGAAGCTGGGGCAACAGTGCCATGCGCGTGGGTGCAGTGCGGTCATTGCCTGGGGTTCCCTTGCCCGCGCCAGTGCTGGCCACACTTAATACCGTAGCCACGCAAAATCCCGGACTCTATCAGAGCGAGCCGCAGAAACCTCCGCCGCCCGAGCCGAAAACCGCCGAGATTCCCAAGTTCCAGCAGGAAGTGAAGCCCGAAAGAGTAAGGAACGTCAACAAGCGCATTCAGAAACAGATCATCGAGCCTCCACCCAACGCTGTGCCCTTCGGCCAGGGCGGGCCGCCTTCAATGACCACCGGCCAGTTTGGCAATTCGGCGGGCCAGGGTGAGCTGAGTTTCGGCAACGGGAATTTTGGCGAGCGCTTCGGATGGTACGTCAACGCGGTTCGAAACCGGATCAGTTCCAACTGGCTGCTTTCGACCATCAGCCCGAATATCTTGACGGCGCCGCGTGTCTATCTGACGTTTGACATCGTGCGCGACGGCACGATCACCAACGTGCAGGTTACCCAGTCCAGCGGCATTCCGGAAGTGGATCGCTCAGCGCTGCGGGCGGTGCTTGCTTCGAATCCGCTCGGACCGCTCCCGCCGGACTATTGCGGGAGCAAGGTTTCCGTCGATTTTTATTTTGATTTTCATCGGCGATGATTCACAATGGCCAGGCCCGCGGAAGCTGGGGCAAGAGTTGGATGCATCGCAACGTGATGCATCTCTGAATCCGGCTGCGCGCATCATTTATATTGGAACCCCGATATGAAATTCATTCATTGGAAATCAACCTTTGTCGTTCTTGCGGTAGCAGTTAGCGCGTTTATCGCTTTCCTTCCGGAAAGCAGAGGCCAGGACTGGTTTGCTACCGGTATCAATCTGGGCGCGCCGAGGATTCGCCTGGCGGTCCCGGAGATGCCCCCTCAAGGTACAGACCCTGCGCTGATCAATTTGACGGGGGAATTCAACCAGGTTCTACAAAACGATTTGGACAGCGCCGGTATCTTCGACATGGTCAGCAAGAGCCTTTTCCCGCTCAAGATTCCCCTGGAGCCGGGCGATGTGGTCTTCAAGGACTGGACCGATCCGCCGGCGTCGGCGCGAATGTTGGTGTTTGGCAAGACGGAGGTCGTGAACAGCAACTTGGTGATCACCGGACGCCTGTTCGACTTGACGAGCACCTCGAGCCCTTCCGTTCTGGCCAAGCGCTACGTGGCGACGATGAACGAGATCTCGACGCGCGAGGCCGCTCATCGCTTCGCCAACGAAATCGTCCAGACGCTGGGGGCAGGTGTGCCGGGCATTGGGTTGTCGAAAATCGGCTTCGTCAGCAACCGAAGCGGCCACACCGAAATCATGGTGATGGACTACGACGGATTCAATCAGCGCCCCATCACTAGCTACGGCTCACTCTCCCTCACCCCGCGCTGGTCGCCGGACAACACAAAGCTCGCGTTTACGACTTACGTGATGGGCAATCCGGACATTTTCGTTTTTTCGCTGGAAACCAACAAGCGAATCCCCTTCCCGCGCTACAAAGGCCTGAACACGACGCCGGCTTGGTCGCCCGATGGCAAGCGGCTGGCCTTTTGCTCCAGCATGACGGGGGATCCACAGATTTATCTCTCGGACACCAACGGCTTCAATCTTCAGCGCCTGACGTTTTCGCAAAGCGTCGACATCTCGCCGGTTTGGAACCCCAGGACCGGGAACGAAATCGGCTTCGTATCGGACCGCAGTGGTTCGCCGCAAATTTATGTGATGTCATCGGACGGCACCAACATCCGGCGCCTGATCACCGGCGGCGGCGATGCCAGCTCGCCGTCCTGGTCACCCAACGGCCTGTTCATCGCGTTCTCTTGGCGTGTCTCAGACACGGGCACGTTTGATATCTACGTCATCGAAATTGCGACCGGCAGGATCGTGCAATTGACGCACGATGCAGGGCGGAACGAACACCCTTACTGGTCGCCGGACGGGAGGCACTTGGTTTTCGAGTCGAACCGGTCGGGCTCGAAACAGGTCTGGACCATGCTGGCCGACGGCACCAATCCCAAGCAACTGACCGAACGCGGCGAAAACTGGAACCCGAGTTGGTCGAATTAAGCCGGCGCCGAGCCAATGGTGACCGATGCACAGGAATGAAAAATTAGAAGGAAATATTTGCGTTGGCCTGCCTTACGGTGTTAGGATGTGTCACTTCCTGATGACGTATCTAATTCTATGTCGCACTTAAACAGGCCTTATAACATAAGGTTCGCTTTAGAGAGCAACATCCTGCTAAAGCTCGGAATTTATCAAAGACGATAAACACTCTTCTCGCGTTCACAAGGAGGATTCAGCATGGGATCAAAGAAGCGTAATTTCCTGGCTCTGCTCAGTATGGTGATGCTGGCGCTCTTACTGAGCGGCTGCCACAAGAAACCAGTAGCACCACCACCGACGCCACCCCCTCCACCGCCACCCCCAGCCGCGCCTTTGGGAACCCTGACGGCGGAGCCTGCTACGATTGATAAGGGACACTCTGCAACGCTGAGTTGGACGTCTGAGAACGCCACGGATTTGGACTTGGAGCCCGGCATAGGCAAGGTTCAGGCGAGCGGTTCCACCAGCGTCACTCCGGACGATTCAACCACCTACGTTCTGACGATCAAGGGACCGGGAGGAACAGACACTCGTAGCGCGCGTGTGACCGTGACTCCGCCGCCTCCGCCGCCACCACCGCCGCCACCACCGCAAGCCGAAGTGATGAGCATCGATCAAATGGAAAAGGAGCTGAAGGACGCGTACTTTGATTTTGACAAGTCCGATGTCCGTACCGATGCTCAAGAGGCTTTAACAGCGGACGCAAACACTCTGAAGCAGAAGGAATTCGCCAATGTGAGCGCCACGATCGAGGGCCATTGCGACGAGCGAGGAAGCGAGGAGTACAACCTGGGCCTGGGCGATCGCCGTGCCACGGCAGCCAAGAATTTCCTGGTGAACCTGGGCATTTCGGCGGATCGGCTAAGCACGGTCTCCTACGGCAAGGATCGTCCGCAATGTACTGACCACAACGAGGACTGCTGGCAGAAGAATCGCCGCGTTCACTTCAAGCTGAAATAGGCCGGCTTTGGAACTGGAGAGTGCGAGACGGGAATCCGCACAGATTCCCGCCTCGCGCTGCCACAATACCATTCGTTTGCTCGGAATCGCGGATTCGCGGCCTAAGGCGCGTTTGCGGTTGAACGATGATTTGTTGCCGTCGAGGCGCTTGGCGTTCTCCCCGAAGCCTGCATTCTTCCGCATTCGTGCAACATTCCGGCGCCGCGGTTGACCCGGGCGGTGCCCACAGAGTACACTGACCATGTACGTTATTCTCTGTCGAAGTGAGGAAAACCGAAAATTGAGAAAGACAGCTCACACCGCAATAATCCTGGCCGCCGGATTCGTCTTTGCGACGCTTCCCGCCTACGGCGTCAGCAAAGAGACGCTGCAAATGATGCAGCAACTGGACGCGCTCCAGCAGGCGGTACAGAACCTCCAGAAGACCGTCGACACCCAGACGGCCGTGTTGAAGACCTTGGTCGAACAAGCGAGCGACAACGTAAATTCGATGAAGGTCAACATTCAGGAGATGCGCAAGTCCACGGAGGCCAGCCTCGCTTCCTCGAATGCACGGTTCGATTCCATGACTAGCCAGATCCAGGCGCTGAGCGAGAGCCTGGAGGAAACCAAAGCGCGGCTGGCCAAGCTGAGCGAACAGTTGGCCCAAACCCAAAACATCATCCAGACGCTCAGTACCCCTTCGACTACTCCCGGGCAGACAACGCCCGGCGGGGGCACGCCGGTGAATCCTCAGCCGGCCAAGCCGGATGCCGACAGTCTGTATAAGTCCGGCATGAGCGCCTACAACGCCGGCCAGTACGATATAGCCATTCAGTCTTTTCAGGACTATTTGAAATATTACGGCGATACCGATCTGGCCTCGACCGCGCAGTATTACGTCGGCGACTGCTATTACAGCCAGAAGAACTATTCTCAAGCCGTCGACGAATTCAATAAATGTCTCGAGCTCTACCCAAACGGTAGCAAGCTTCCCGCCGCGCAGCTCAAGAAAGGTTATGCCTTGCTGGCCTTGAACCAAACGTCGGCGGGCGTGCGAGAACTCCGGTCACTGATCCATCGTTATCCAAAAACTCCGGAAGCGGATCTGGCATCACAGCGGCTTCGAAAGTTGGGCGGCAGCGCCCGCGCTCGCGCCAACGAGTAGAAGCGAGTGAACGATCACCGGGCTACCGATTCCCCATCCGGCGATCAGAGATCGCCGCTACAACCGCGAATGTTCGTGGTCAGTATCGGAAGTGGAGGTTCTTATGGCCGGCACAGTCAACAAAGTCATTCTGATCGGGCGCTTGGGCAAAGACCCGGAGTTGAAATATACTCCCAGCGGCGTACCGGTAGCGAAGTTTTCTCTCGCCACGGATGAGTCTTTCAAAGACCGTAATGGCGAGCTCCAGAAGCGGACGGAATGGCACAACATCGTGGCTTGGCAGAAACTGGCCGAGATTTGCGGCGAGTACTTGACCAAAGGCAAGCTGGTTTATATCGAGGGGCGCATCCAGAGCCGCCAGTGGGAAGACCAGGACAAGAACAAGCGCACGGCCTACGATATTGTTGCCCAGCGCATGCAGATGCTGGGTTCGAAGGCAGAATCTGAGCAATCCGCGGCCGCCGGAGCCAGAGCCGCTGCCGCTTCCGCCGCCCCACCCGCCGAACCTCCGGCCGATTCCCCTCCCGCCGAACCGCCTCCGCCACCGCCTTCAGAAATCACCGACGAAGACATTCCGTTCTAGGCATAGTCCCTCGTTCAGAGCACCGAACCACCGCCCCATCATCGCGCGCCCATGTATTTGCGGTGGACGTCGTCGACGGTCATGCCGCCGGCGGCTCGCTTCGCGGTCACGAACACGGTGTCGCCGGCTCGGAGTTTCTTGCAGGAAAAAGTCTTGCCATGCTCGTCGAGGCAGGTTGTCGAATCCTGGAGCGGACACGAAGAACGGCGGAGAAGAGTTTTACATTATCATGTCGTTCTGATCTTGCGAAAGGACCCCTTCTTCGGTGAGGTTGGCAACGCGCTGGGCGTTAGCACGAGCGTATACCGCCGCCTTCAAACGCGCAATGTTGGCCTCATTGGTCTCGACCGCCGCCTGCATCGCGGCGATGCTCGCTTCGAGGTTCCGCAGATTGGCCTCGGCGTTGGCGAGGTTGCCGCGCGCCTGAATCACCTGCGCCTGGTAAATTGCCGGGTCCAGTTGCGCCAGCACTTGGTCAGCGTGAACTCGGCTATTGAAGTCGGCAAAGACGTATTGGACTGTGCCCGAAACTCAACACCCCACCGCAACCGTCGTCAAAGGATTGATCGTTCCGGTCGCCTGCACGACGGTCGTGATGTCCCCGCGCTTCACGGTGTCTGCCTTCTAGTTTCCCTCCGTCCGCTCCCTTTTCATCCCCTCATCTGTCCTGCGAACGTGCTCGTTGAACTTGGCCAACTGCTCAGGGTTGAGGAGTTGCCTGATCTGGTTTCGCGTCTGCTGGCGCAAAGCATCAACTTCAGGGGCGTGTTTCTGATCGAGTTCCTTTCGCTTCTTGAAGTAATCATCCAGGATGGTTGAGATCTGCTGGACCTGGGAATCATCCAACTTGAGATCGGCCGCCATTCGCCGAACGATGCGCTTCTGATCAAAGTCGCTGTGCCAATGGCCGGTGTGCAAAGCCCAGTGGTACACGCCCGCGCCGCCAGCGATTATACCGAGCAGGAATGTGAGAAAAAAGTAGACGTAAACGCGTCGGCTCACTTTGGGTTCTGGTTGCCTCCGGTCGTTGAGGTCGGCGTGGAGTCTGCAGATTCATAGCCCACGGGAGAAGCATCGGCGCGAGGGCTCGGTTCGGCCTGCGCCCAGTAGGGTTCGTCTAACGCCGAACCGCGGAATGGTCCCGAGGCTGGCAGCGACAGTCCCAAGACCAAAAACATCACCAGGATCAAGCTTGCCAGGACGAAGCGCCGACCAATTCGTTCGATGAACTCTGCCGCAGCCCGACCCGAATCCGCCGCGTTATCGAGCCGCCGCACCACGCGCGAGGCAAATCCGAGGTGGGCCTCGGGCGGAGCATCGTTGGCGATAGCTCGAAATCCGGCGCGAAGCATTCGCCAGTCGCTCCATGCTTCCGAGCAGGCAGAACAGGAGGCAAGGTGGTCCCGCACCGGATCGGGGAGTGACTCCACTCTCATTTCATCCAGCATCCGAAGAATGTCTTCGCAGCGCATGGTTATTTTCCCTTCCGCCACTTCTTTGAATCCAACAGCATTCTCTTACGCGCCCGATGGAGCCGAACCTTTACGGTGCTCTCATTTAATTCCAGAATCTCCGCGATCTCCTCCACCGAGAGGTCTTCGATTTCCTTGAGCACCAGCACCACGCGATCGTCCGCCGGCGCGCGCGCCAGCAGCTTATCGGCAAAGTCCTTAACGGCCGTCTGATCTTCCGCGTTCAGAGCCCCTTCCGTCTGCCTCTCGGCTCTGGTCTCGAGTTGGCGCCGCGATTCCTCGCTCATCTCCCAAAAGTAGTGGACGCGCGAGGAGCGCTGGCGGCGCAGGTAGTCGTAACAGTGGTTCACGGCTACGCGGGCGATCCAGGTGGCGAAGGAGGACTCAAAGTGAAAGTTGCTGATCGCCTGAAACGCCTTGACAAAAATTTCCTGCGCGATGTCCTCGACATCGTCCCTGCGCCTGACCAGTCGATAGATGATGGAAAAGATCCGGTGTCGGTGGCGTTCGATAAGCAGACCGAACGCCTCGCGGTCGCCGCGCTGAACGCGGTGTATCCAGCCGACTTCCTGCTCAACCTCGGGGGCAGCCGATCTTTCCATTCAGCTACCATAATACCAGTGCCTCACTCCTATGGACGAGTGAGGATTCCTGGGGGTTACAGGCTGCGGATGTCGAGTTGACCATCGAGCTCGTCCTCGAACGCCGGACTAAAGATTCCGATCACAAACCCCAGAACGCCGGGCCAGCAAACTCGAGCTTCACTTGGAGCGAGTGGCATTGTCACGAACCTTATATGAAATGCGGCATCGACAGTAGCCAGACCAGGGTTCGGGAGCTCTCCCCCGGCCCTGTTGCGGTCGATAGCATGGAATGAAATGGCCCGCAACAAAATCCCACGCGGGCGCTCGCGCCCCCCAAGCATCCTAATGCCCATAAAAAAATAATTACCGCAAAGTCAAAAAAAATTTATTGACCGGTGTATCATACTGTGCGAGGATGCATACATGGTCATCGGAACACGATTAAGACAGTTAAGAGAAGCAAAGGATTTTTCACAGGGCGACATCGAGAAGCGCACCGGTTTACTGCGCTGCTACATTTCTCGTGTGGAGAACGGACATACCGTGCCTTCGCTCGAGACCTTGGAGCGGCTCGCATCGGCCCTGGAGATTCCTCTGTACCAGTTGTTTTACGAGGGAGAAGAACCTCCTCCGTTGCCGAATCTGAGCAAGCGGCGGTCGACCGAAGAGCTTCTTGAGGGAGCGGACGAAGAGGAAATCCGCTTCTTTGAAAAAGTCAGGAAGCTGCTTTCGAAGGTCGATGAGAAAGACCGTCAGCTTCTGCTGTTCATGGCTCAGAAGCTGGCAAGCCGGTAACTCTTCTCGATTCGCAAGCGTCGTGGGTTGGGGGTGTGTCGACGGTTCCCTGCAATCGCCGAGGGAGTTGGTTTATTCCCATTCGATGGTCCCGGGCGGCTTGGAAGTGATGTCGAAGACGACCCGGTTGACACCTTTCACCTCATTCACTATGCGTGTCGCCACTCGCTCGAGCAGCGTGGGTGGAAGTCTGGCCCAATCGGCGGTCATGCCGTCCTCGGATTCCACGGCGCGCACCGCGATCGTGAACGCATAGGTGCGCGCATCGCCCATCACGCCCACGCTCGAAACCGGCAGTAGAACCGCGAAGGATTGCCACAGCTTCGTGTAGAGTCCCGCGGCTCGCACTTCCTCCACCACAACCGCGTCCGCTTCTCGCACCATCCGAAGACGTTCCTCCGTGACATCACCCAGAATGCGGACGGCGAGTCCGGGCCCCGGAAACGGCTGGCGGTTCACGACCTCTTCGCCGAGGCCCAATGCCCTGCCCACCACGCGCACTTCGTCCTTGAAGAGTTCGCGCAGCGGCTCGATCAGTTTCAGCTTCAGGTCGGCGGGCAACCCGCCCACGTTGTGATGGCTCTTGATCGTAGCCGCCGGCCCCTTCACCGAGACCGACTCGATAACGTCCGGATAAAGAGTTCCCTGCACCAGGAACTGAATGTCACCCAGACTCCGGGCCTCCTCCTCGAAGACGCGGATAAATTCTTCGCCTATGATCTTCCGTTTCTTTTCGGGATCGGTGACGCCGCGAAGGCGATCCAGAAAGCGCGCCGAGCGATCAATGGCGCGGACGTTCAAATGAGCCTGCTGCTGGAGCGCGGCCGTGACCGTTTCAAATTCATTCTTGCGCAGCAGCCCGTTGTTCACGAAGACGCAAATCAGGCGGTCGCCGATCGCGCGACCCACCAGCGTGGCCGCGACGGCCGAATCCACACCCCCGGAGAGAGCGCAAAGCGCATGGCCGCCGCCCACGCGCTCTCGAACCCGCTCGACCGTTTCATCAATAAAAGAGCGCGGGAACCAATTGGGTTGCACACCACAAATATCCATCACGAAACGCCGCAGGATCGCGGTGCCTTGGTCCGTGTGGTGAACTTCGGGATGAAATTCCACCGCATACATTTTGGTGGATGAATTCTCAATCACGGAAATGGCGTTCTCCGTGCGGCCGGTGACCGTGAAGCCGGGCGGAACTTGAGCGATGTGGTCGCCGTGACTGTTCCAGACTCGCAGCGGAGAAGGAAACCCGCGCAAGAGTTCGGTCGACGAGTCAATTTGAAGCGGCGCGAATCCGTATTCGCGGCGCTCGGCGCGCTCGACTCGCCCGCCGAGTTTGAAGGACATCAGTTGCAGCCCGTAACAAATCCCGAGGATCGGGAGACCCATCTTGAAGATGCGGTCGT
This sequence comes from Terriglobia bacterium, assembly GCA_050013575.1. Lineage (GTDB taxonomy): Bacteria > Acidobacteriota > Terriglobia > UBA7540 > UBA7540 > DASYXZ01. Next base: position 14,201 of record JBEKEZ010000024.1, read on the forward strand.
CCACGGTCGGCGAGCCGGGGTCGTAAACCGACGCAGGACCGCCGGAAAGAATCAGCGCCTGCGGCTTCATCGCCTCCAATTCGCCGTAGGGAATCGTACAGGGCACGATCACCGAGTAGACCTGCAACTCGCGAACCCGCCTGGCGATGAGCTGGGCGTACTGAGCGCCAAAATCGATGACAACAATGGGGCGGGGCTGTTCCATTCGAGTGCGAACAAGTCACCGAGGCGGACGAAGTTAGCCTTGGCGCTTCGTGGGTTTCGGTTTGCGGCGATTAAGGACGTTGCCGCGTCGCGTTGCCTTGGCGGACACGCGCCTGAGGCGCTTGCACTCCTCCAATTCTGACTCCGCCAATTGCAAAAGGCGGTCCATTTCCTTGTCAATTTCAGCCAGGCTTTCCCTCCGTCTCGAAAATCGCTTTCGCGTTGTAGGCCCAGCGTTTAGCCGAATCCCGGCGGAGGCCAGCGCGCGCTTGATTCGCGGACCGAGTCGGCGCACCCGTCTCGTATATTCTTGTATTGCCGTCATCCTAGCACTTCTGCTCATGCGCGACCTCTGCTCCACCGCCTTTGCCGAAACGATAGTCACTTTCATACTCAACTTGGTCTCGGCGGGCGCCGCTTTCGCCCGTTTCCGCCGGCCACGGCTCGCGCCACGTGGGCGATGAATTCGCGGAGTCGTTTCTCCGTTTCGGCCTGAGAACGGGCCAAATCGCTCATCGCGCCGGCCAAATGCTCTTGAGCCTTCGCCCATCGCTTCTCAGATTCCGCCACGGCCTGCACCAACGCGTCGTGGCGATCGCTTTGGATGCGTGACCAATGCACGAGGTAACCGATGGCCCGGTCGTAACCGTCCAACCGATCTTTGTGCGATCACTCGGCTTCCACGAGGTCGTTGATCCCGTGCATGAGGCGGTCAAGGGTCTCACTATGCCTGGCGATGTCCGCTTCATTCTTCGCCTGCTGTTCAGTCATAGAAGCCATCGTTCTCTCAATGTCCATGCTTGCCTCCAGCCCTCACTTTCATCGTGCCACCACATTCACCAGTTTCTGCGGGACGATAATGACCTTCACCACCTGCTTGCTGTCGAGGTGCTGCTTCACTTTCTCATCGGCCAGCGCCAGCCGTTGAATTTCATCCTCCGGAGCGTCCACAGCCACACGGATGCGTCCGCGCAGTTTGCCATTCACCTGCACGGGAATCTCGAGTTCTTCCTCGGCGGCAAGATCGTCGTCATAAGCGGGCCAGGGCGTGCGCAGCAAAGGCTCGTTGCGGCCGAGCTGCTCCCAGAACTCGTCCGCCACGTGGGGCGCGAACAGCGAGAGCATCATCACCAGCAACTCCAGCGCCTGCTTCAACACGCTGCGGCGATGGTCGGCCGAATTCTCGGCGAAGTAGCCCGCCAATTCCTCCATTTCGTTCACTAGCTCCATGGTCATGGAAACGTCGGTGTTGAAGTGCCAGCGTCCCTCCATGTCCAAGGTGACGTGCCGAAGCGTTTGGTGGGCCTTGCGCAGCAAGCGGCGCTCTTCCGGAGAAAGCGCTGTTTTGTCAAATTGCGCGTCACCGACAGCGCGAAGCGAATCGGCGTGCTTGGCGATGAGGCGATAAACTTTGTTTAGAAATCGAGACGCACCCTCAATTCCAGCGTCGCTCCAGTCGAAATCCCGCTCCGGTGGGGCCGCAAAGAGCGTGTACAGACGGGTGGTGTCGGCGCCGTATTGGGCGAACATTTCCGTCGGGTCCACCACGTTGCCTTTCGACTTTGACATCTTGACGCCTTCTTTGATCACCATCCCCTGGGTGAAAAGCCGCGCCACCGGCTCGGAGAAATCCACCAAGCCGATGTCGTTCATCACTTTGGTGAAAAAGCGCATGTAAATCAGGTGAAGGATCGCGTGCTCGATGCCGCCGATATACTGATCGACCGGAAACCAGTACTTCACCGCTTCCTGATCGATAGGCGCGGTCGAGACGTGCGGCCCCGTGTAGCGATAGAAATACCAGCAGGAATCGACGAACGTATCCATCGTGTCTGTCTCGCGGCGCGCGCGTCCCCGGCAGTTCGGGCAACGAGTGTTGACGAATTCCGGCACGCGCGCCAGCGGCGACTGTCCCTCACCCGTCAGCTTGACGTCGGGCGGGAGAAGGACGGGAAGGTCCTGCTCGGGAACGGGAACGATGCCGCAAGAATCGCAATAAACGATCGGAATGGGCGTGCCCCAGTAGCGCTGGCGCGAGATGCCCCAGTCCTTGATTCGATACTGCACAGTTCCCTTGCCGAATCCCTTGGCCTCTGCGTCGCGCGTCATGCGCTCGATCGCTTCTTCGGAGGTCAGGCCACTGTACGGCCCGGAGTTCACAAGCTTGCCGTACTCAACATATGCCTGAGTGGGGGCGCTGCTCGCGGCGCCCTCGTTGGGCGCGGCTAGCTCCGTCCCTGCCGTCACAATCACGGTGCGAATGGGCAGCCCGTGTACCGTTGAGAATTCGAAGTCCCTCTGATCGTGGGCGGGCACCGCCATCACCGCGCCCGTGCCATATTCCATCAACACGAAGTTGGCTACCCAGATCGGAATGTGTTCACCGTTGAACGGATTGCGCGCCGTGTAGCCGGTATCCACGCCCTGCTTTTCAAGGTTTACCTCGACCGGGGCCCGGACCGCGGACGCCTTTACCCGGTCGACCTCGCGACGCATTTGGTCGGGCCGCTCGGAAAAGGAAATCAACTTCTGAACCATGGGATGCTCGGGTGCGAGATACACCGCCGTGCATCCATAAATCGTATCGACGCGCGTCGTAAATACGCGGAGCGGTTCGCCGATGCCGTTGACGGTGAATTCGATCTCGGCGCCCACCGACTTGCCAATCCAGTTCTGCTGCATGTGCAGGACGCGCTCCGGCCACCGCACCAGTTCGCTCATGTCGTCGAGCAGCCGCTCGGCATAGGCGGTGATCTTCCAGAACCACTGCTCGAGTTCGCGCTCCTCGACCGGCGTTTCTTCGTGCCGCCAGCAGCAGCCGTTGCTCAGCACCTGTTCGTTGGCCAGCACGGTCTCGCACTGCGGGCACCAGTTCACCCGGCTCTTCTTGCGATAGGCCAGCCCGCGCTCATACATCCGAAGGAAGAACCACTGGTTCCAGCGGTAGTACTCGGGAACGCAGGTCGCAATCTCGCGGCGCCAGTCGTAGCTCACGCCCATGCGCTTCAACTGCTCGCGCATACGGTCGATGTGGCTGAAGGTAAACTCCGATGGGTGCCGCTGATTCTTGATGGCCGCGTTTTCGGCGGGCAGGCCAAAAGCATCCCAGCCGATGGGATGAATCACGTTAAAGCCCTTCATCCACTTATAGCGTGCCAGGGCGTCACCGATGGTGTAGTTGCGCACGTGCCCCATGTGGATGTCGCCGGAAGGATAAGGGAGCATCTCCAGGACGTAGTACTTCTCGCGCCCAGGATCGACGTCGGACTCGAACAGTTTCTGCTCGGCCCAGCGCCGCTGCCACTTGGCTTCGATTTTCTGAGGGTCGTAAACGGGTTCCATAAATTATGAATTGTAAATTATGAATTATAAATGTCCCAGGCATCAATCTGCGCGTGGCTTAAACCTGAAAAAAAGGTCCTTGCGATCATCGCGACATCATTCAAAATCCAAGTTTTGGTCTGTTCTTAGTTCATAATTCATAATTTATAATTCATAATTTCCTGTCAATTTTCTCATCGTTCGCAAATTTCGCTTGTCGTCGCCCGGCCGGTCGAGCGGCGTCTCGCAGATAAATGGGATGGCGCGCAACTTCGGATGGCGCACGATCCGTCCAAAAGCTTGAGCGCCGATCTGGCCCTTGCCAATGTGTTCGTGCCGGTCGACCTGCGACCCGAAGGCGGTCTTGGAATCGTTGGCGTGAATCACCTTCACATTCTTCAATCCCACGATTGCATCCAGGTTCTTTACCGCTTGCGCAAGGCCCTTCCGAGTGTGGATCGGATAGCCCGCCGCGAAACAGTGCGCGGTATCGATGCACGCCCCGATGGGGAGGTCGCGCCCCGCGCCGTGCATGATTTCCGCCACTTCCTCAAAGGTCCTTCCGATGGCGGTGCCCTGCCCTGCCGTGTTCTCAATCAACACCATCAAGCCATCCAAACGGAGACCCTTGGCCGCCCGGCGCAATGACTCGACGCAGGTTCGAATGGCCGCTGACGCTGTCGTTCCCTTGGCGCTGCCGGGATGCGTGACCAGAAAATCTGCCCCCAGGGCCAGCGCCCGCACCAACTCGCGCCGGAAAGCCGCGATCGATCTTTCTCGGATGAATCGATCCGCCGAGGCCAAGTTAATCAAGTAGTTGTCATGAACCACGACCGGGGTCAGCCTATAGCGGGCCCGTGCCGCCCGAAAACGCTCGCAGCTTTCGGGGCTGGGCTCGAGCGTTCGCCAGCCTCGCGGGTTTGCCGAGAACATCTGGAACGTGTCGCAACCGATCTTCTTGGCATGGTGCGCCGCGTTCTCAACCGCTCCAGCAATCGAGGTGTGAACACCTACTCTCATACATTTTTTCGCGGGTCCGCCGAAGTCATCTTAACAAACGGTTCACAAAACCGTCAACGAACGATGCAGCCGAAAGTAAGGTGGCGAGTGGCGAGTGGTCAGCGGCCAACGAAAAAGGGAAACGAGTTCGCAAGCGCCATTATGAAAGCACTATCAGTGATAGGCTCAGGGAACGGATCTTCTTAAACGGGCTTAGTCCTGCCGCGGCGTCCCGCGGTTTCAATGGGCCCGCCATCGTGCTTCGGCTGCCAGGGGTTATCCATCACCACGTTTGGGTGCTCGCGCCTGAAAGTTTCCACCATGTGGCAGCTCCAGCATACTGGAATGCAAGTTGAGAACACTTGCGGCAGGGTCTCCGGTCGGATGGCGTCCCACTCCAATGACTTTCCCCCAGGGCCCATCAAGGCCGGCTTGTGATGAAAAATGTCTTCGACATTGTCGAAGGGCTTGCCGCAATAAGCACACTTCTTCTCCGCGTACCATTTGCCAACAATGTTCTTGAGGAGGCAGTCTTGCGGGGCATGCTCGATCTGGCTTAGACACGCTTGACCGCAATCCTGGCGCTCTGGCCAACGGGAGCAGGTGCGTAGCTGGAGATGCGGTACGCCCAGCACAGTCTCTTCAGCCACCATGCGGGCATCGACCACGACCGCGGCGGGCAGTCTGGTCTCCGGACAGATTACCAGCCTCGTTCCACGATAGAGGAAATAGGAACGAGCGACCCGAAAAGCAACGTAACCAAGTCCGATTATGACTAGCGCCAAGGCGGCGTAAGCCAGCATAGTAATCATCAAAGTCCTCCTCTTCGGCGGACTCTCCTCCTGTTGGCTGCAACTCTATCCAGTCTGTCCGCAAGGTTCAGTGCCCACTGTCACATCCTCCTGTGACGATGCGCACACGCCCGGGTGAGCGCCGACTAGTGCCGTTCCAACTTTTTTGGGCAAACAGTTTTCAGCCAGTCAGAGAGTCTTTGTGCAAGACGTAGGTGCAATACATAGGCGTAACAAGTTGGAACGGCACTAGCCCGTGAAGAGCCGATCCAAAGCCTGCCTGGGCGGCGCACGCCTTAATCCTTCCGGCAAACCCATACGTTCGGTCGAGCGGTGACTTGATATACTGGTGGCCTTCGTTTCGGGGGAAGCATTATTCCAGCATGGGGAGGTCTTTCCATACAGAACGGCCGGCCAATCTCATGTTTGTCGTAAGAAATCTGTTCGTGGGCTAATGGGGGAGCAAAGGATGCAACACAGAAAAACGGCCTTCGCGCGATCGATTCCATGCGCCAGACTTTTCCTGGCCATCTCTCTCAGCTTTTGCGCGCTCGCCAACGTTGATTTTGCCGAAGCTGCGGACAAGCTTCAGTTTGAGATTGCATTTCCTGCGTCCACTCATGCGCAGCCCGTCACGGGCCGCGTGCTCGTCATCATCTCGAAGGACACACGCGAAGAACCGCGCCTGGAAGCGGGCTTCTGGGGCGACACCGCGCCTATCTTCGGCGTGAACGTCAGCCAGCTCAAGCCGGGTGAGGCTGCGATCATCGACTCCACGACGCTCGGCTATCCGCCGCATAGCCTGAAGGAGATTCCCGCCGGCGACTACCGCGTTCAGGCCCTGCTCAACGTCTACACGGAGTTTCACCGCTCCGACGGCCACGTCATCTGGGCTCACATGGACCAGTGGGAAGGGCAACAATTCAATCGTTCGCCGGGAAATCTCTATAGCGAAACGCAGGAGGTCCATCTCGACCCGGACGCAGGCTACGACGTGAAGCTGAGCCTGACCAAGGTGATTTCGCCCATCGAAATGCCGCGTGACAGCGAGTGGGTGAAGCACATCAAGATTCAGAGCCAGCTTCTGACCAAGTTCTGGGGCCACTCGTTTTACCTGGGCGCCACGGTCCTGCTGCCTAAGGGCTATGGCGAGCATCCCGACGTACATTACCCCGTGCTTTACGTCCAGGACCATTTCAGCCTCAGGCCGCCGCTTCCTTTCATCGACCCCAACGAGGCGGCCACTCAGCAAGGCCCCCGCTATCAGAGTGGCATTGATTTCTACAAAGCATGGACCTCCGACCATTTCCCGCGCCTGATCGCGATTCGCTTTCAGCACCCGACGCCGTACTACGACGATTCTTACGCCGTGAATTCAGCCAACAACGGCCCTTACGGCGACGCCATCATGACGGAGCTGATTCCTTATCTCGAGGAGCACTTCCGCATCATTCGCAAGTCTTACGCGCGCGTCCTTTGCGGCGGCTCGACGGGAGGATGGGAATCGCTAGCGCTCCAGGTGTATCACCCTGATTTCTTCGGCGGCACTTGGACTTTCTTCCCTGACCCGATCGATTTTCGCCGCTACCAGTTGACTAATATCTACGAGGACGACAACGCCTTCGAAGAGCCCGGACATCAGTGGTTGCACGCCGAACGCTACATGGAGCGAAAAGCCGACGGCCAGCCCGAAGTCACGGCGCGGGACTTCAGCCGGCTGGAGGCGGTTCTCGGCAGTCACGGAAGATCAGGCCAGCAACTCGAAATCTGGGAGGCGGCTTACGGCCCCGTCGGCTCGGACGGCTACCCCAAGCCGCTTTGGGACAAGCTGACCGGAAAGATCGACCACGAAGTGTCCAATTACATGCGCGACCGCGGATACGATTTGCGCTACTACACCGAGACCCATTGGTCCAAGATCGGCCCGCAACTGGTGGGCAAGATCCACCTCTACTGCGGGGATATGGATAACTATTACTTAAACCTGGCGGTGTACCTCTTCGAAGACTTCCTGAAGGGTACCAAAGATCCCTCCTACGGCGGATCCGTGGAGTACGGCCGGCCCATGAAGGGACACGGCTGGATACCGATGAGTTTCCCGGATCTCATCAAAATGATGGCGGAGCACATCCGCAAGAACGCTCCAGCGAATGAGGGCACTGAGCCGTGGAACTATTGATTTTGGATTTTCGATTTTGGATTTTGGATTGAGAAAAACTGCCAGTCGCCCGTGGGCACTTCCAGACTAGCAGCGCCCGGCATCAGTACCTCACCGAAGAGAACGTTGGCGACGCCCTGGCGGAACTCAGCTTCATGGAACGCGACCCGCGCACGCTGGTCGCGGCCTCCGAATTGCCTTAGGTGATTGCCCTGCATTAGACTAATATCTGCGAGTTGCGTCGAAGACAGGTGGATCGACATGCTGATCGTAATGAAGCCGCAGGCGACGGAGGAAGACGTTCGCGGCGTCTGCGCAAAAATCGAATCGATGGGTTTCCGCGCGCACGCGATGCCGGGCGCGCAGCGGACGGCCATCGGCATCACGGGCAATCCGGGGCCGCTCGAGCCGGAAGAATTTGAAGTTTTGCCAGGCGTTGCGGAAGCAATTCCCGTCTCCAAACCCTACAAGCTGGTCAGCCGCGAGATCAAGAACGAAACCTCTTTGATTCACGTCAAGCCGTCGGATGGCGGGGGCCCAGGCTTCACGATTGGCAGCCCGGAACTGACTATCATCGCCGGGCCGTGTGCGGTGGAGAGCCGCGAGCAGGCGTTCGCGGCGGCGGAGCGAGTGAAGAAGGCGGGAGCGCAATTTTTCCGCGGCGGCGCCTTCAAGCCGCGCACCTCACCGTACAGTTTTCAAGGACTGGGCGAGGACGGCCTGAAAATCCTGGCGGAAGTTCGCCGCGCCTTCGGCCTGCTGATCGTCACCGAAACCATCGATCCGGAAAACTGCGACTTGGTGGAGCGCTACGCCGATGTGCTTCAGATCGGGGCGCGCAACATGCAGAATTTCTCATTGCTCAAGCGCGCCGGGCGCTCGCGTAAGCCGGTGCTGCTGAAGCGCGGCATGTCCGCCACGATCGAGGAATTTCTGATGGCGGCGGAATACATTTTGGCCGAGGGCAACTACAACGTGATTCTGTGCGAGCGCGGCGTGCGCACTTTCGCCGACCACACGCGCAATACGCTGGATTTGAGCGTGATTCCCGAAGTGCAGAGGCTTTCACACTTGCCCATTGTGGTGGATCCGAGCCACGGCACCGGCAGGCGCGACAAGGTGATTCCCCTGTCGCGCGCCGCGGTGGCCGTGGGCGCGGACGGCCTGATCGTGGAGGTGCATCCCGAACCCGACCGCGCCCGCTCCGACGGCCACCAATCGCTCTACCCTGACCAGTTCGACTCACTGATGGAGGAGATCGCCGCCATCGCTGGCGTCATCGGGCGGAAGGTCAGGAATCGGGATTCGGGTTGTGTTTGCGAATCCCGAACCCCTAATCCCGAAACCCGAACATGATGAAGTTGGCGAAACTCCCTGTCATCGGCATACAAATAACCTTGTGCGCCCTCTCGCTCGCCAGTTGGGCCTGCCGCAAGCGCGCGGCCGATGCCCCGCCGCTTCCCTTCGTCGCGTTTGTTGCCAACCGGAAGAGCGCCAGCGTCACCGCGGTTGACCTCGCAGATTTCCAGGTCGCCTCCAAGCTTTCGGTGGCGCCCGACCCGGAGGACATAGCGGTCCGGCCGCAAAGCCGCGAACTCTATGTGGTCTCGGGCTCAGGCACAGTCAGCGTCATCGCCTTCGGCGAACTTCAGGTGACCAAGGCACTCGCCATCGGCCGCTCGGCACGCGACCTGGTTTTTGACCCCCACGGCAGCCAGGCGTTTGTGCTCGCGCCCGATAGCGGTGAGATTGTGGTGATCGATTGCGACGAATTTCGCGAAGTCGCACGCGTTCGATTGGGACCCAAGCTCTCCAACCTCGCCATCTCGCCCGACGGCAGAACGCTGGTGGCGGCGGACAGCGCGTCGCACAAGCTGTTCTTCGTCGACGCGGGCGACCGGAAGGTTCAGGGTTCACTGAAGGTGGGAACGCGGCCCGGCTCGATGGTAATTCTGCCGGACAGTTCCAAGGTTTTTCTTGCGGACACCGGCGAACCCAAGATCACGGTTGTTGATCTGCTCAGTCGCGCCCTGCTGGCCAACCTCGAAACCGGAACGCCGCCCAGCACGCTGGTGTTGAAACCCGATGGTGGAGAGATTTTTGTGTTGAGTGCGCAAGGCTCCACCTTGACCATCGTGGACGCGTTCCACAATAACGTGGAGCAGAGCAGCCTTACGACTGGACCTAATCCCAGCGCCGCCGTGCTGCGCGCCGACGCGAGCGTCCTCTACATTGCGACGGCGGGCGACGGCAACATCCTGGCGCTCGATGCCCCCGACCGGCAGACGCTGGCCTCGACGCACGTGGGGATATCTCCGCGCGCGCTCGCCTTGACGCCCGACGAACGCTACTTGGTCGTCGCCGATTCCGGCTCTTCCAGCCTCGCCGTCCTTCGCACCGACCGCAACGCGCTGGTGACCACTGTTCCCGTCGGAGAGGAGCCGGTGGATGTGGTGATCCCACCGTGGCAGAGGAGGTAGAGGAGTAGTCAGAAAAGATCTAGGACTTAGGATCTAGGATTTAGGAAAACCCGGGGTTCGGGATTCGGGGTTCGCGAAGAACCTGGTACTGGTGTCGTTTGCGAGACAAGGGCACCTCCAGGTGCAGTCATTCCCGCCCCGATGTCGTTCCCGCGAAAGCGGTACCCGCCAAGGCGCGTTCTTTCAGCGGTACGCTTCCCGCCGATGTTTCACAGCGAGAATCTCGATAGCACTCGGCCTTTGAGAGAGGAAGAACACGCGATAATCCCCCACCCGGAGCCGCAGGTCTCGGCGCGGCGGACGAAGCTTCTTAACGTCGCCGACGCGGTGGTCAGATAATCATCGATGGCGTGCAAGATGACCAGCGCAGTCTCGCGGTCGATGGCGGCAACCTGGGCCTGAGCGTTGGGCGACCAAGTAACGATCTTGTTGGGCATTAGCGCTGTTTCGCTCCGAACTGGCGGAGAATCTCTTCGTGGGCGATGCCCTCACCCCGAGCGATGGACGCATGGGCGGCATCCAGTTCGGCGGCGGTTTGGGGAAGAATCTCTTCATCCTCGACGGGAGCGTTGGCGATGGAACGGGCCACGGGATCAATCATTACCTGCAAGAGGCGAACCACGGCGAAGAGTTGGTTGGGCTCCAACTGCTCGACCAGTTCGTGGGCCTGCTCTTTTTCAGTGTGTGCGGCCATACCTGAGAAGAAGTATACCAGAAGCGCGGCCCCTGTTCTTGGGGTCCGCAGTTGTGGGCGAGCACAGATCGTGGCAGAAGGGCGTGCAGAGATCGTGGCAGAGAGGCAGGGACACGTCGAACGCGACACTCATTATCGAGAACTCCCTTGCAACAGTCAAGTACTTTAGTAGATTTGTTTTCAACGCCGTGGGGGTTGAGAATATAAATTCCGAAAAATGTCGGTGAAAAGTATCGGACTTTTTTTTGCGTGAATTTTCAGCCTGTTTCGCCTACTGTGCAAAGTATCCAACATACTCTATTTCAGTACGTTACGTAGGCTACGTATTACCAGAGTAGTTAAACTCTCCGATACTTTGCACAACCTTTGCCACGATCCATGCACCATGTAACGATAAGTCCCGTATTTTCTGTCGAGACTTTCCACTGATACTTTCCACAACCATCACTTTCTGCCACGAACTCCGCTCGCCCCAAATCCTAACAAGCTCATAACGCGCCACTTGCCACCCCTCGCCATCCATCGCCTCTGCCATTAACGCTGCTCCCCCGCAGCAAGTTAGTTAAATCTTCTAAGGGACTTTGTGTTACAACTTGGTTTACAGCAGGCTACCGCGAGCAGCATCGGCTCAGCTATTCATAGACTGCGCGTCGGGCTCGGGCTCACCCAGGAGCAGATGGCGAGAAGGCTCGAGGTGACGGTTAGTGCTTACTGGCGGTGGGAGACTGGCCGGCGCGTGCCCTCCGGAGATTGGCTGCTGAAAATCATGCGCCTCTGTCCACACGCCGAATCACTGGCGAGTTTTGGTATTGACATCCGAGAGAAAGGGGTGTACACTGATACACCATCAAAACAAGCCCCGGGAGGAGGGCGGGAGGTGAAGGTTGAAATCCCCGTTAAACTCCGCAAAGCCACACGGTGAGGGATCGCCCCCCATCCGATATTTCAATAACGCAGCCTTGGCGCTGAATGAACTCTATGAGGCGGCGGTAGTGAATGACGGTGCGCTCGAAGAGCTGCGCCACTTCGCCGATCAGCTTCTGGAAAGCGCCGGTAAATGGCGCCGGGTGAAATATCTTAAGAAATGAGGTCAAAAATGAAGACGTTTTTCGCTGCCTTCCTGGGCGTCTTGGCCGCTGCCGTGCTGCTGGTGGTGGTGGGATCGTGGTGGGCGTCAGAGCAGCAACGCGAAGAGCAGGACCGAAAACTTGAAACGATCCGCGAGGAGATCACGGCCGCCTGTAGTGGACTCGCCGCAGTGGGTGACCAGAAGGACTCCACACACCAGGTCATTCAACAGGCGATTGAGACCTATAGCGACTTGGCTATCAAACGCTACGGCAGCCCGGCGGGATACCTAAAAGGAGAGGGCTTCGAGAACCAGCTTCGCGCTGCCGGTTGCCTTGGACCGATGAATGGCTACTACGTAGAAAAAATCTTGAAGGCCAAAAAGAGGACTGTGGCGGCCCGGAAGAAGGCAAAGCCTGCCAACTGAGCCGCAGCGCCGACTCGCCGCTATATATCATGATGCGCGCCCCCCATTTGGCAGCTAGCTAGCCAAAATTCCAGTAGAAAGTATAGGCTCTCAAATCGCTTTGATTTTTGGTTTTGTTTTATATTAGTAGAAAGTATCTAAGTCAGGCTGCGTCAGTAGTTTACACACCTTTCTACTAGTGGTGTACCTTAGGATTTTGATACTTTCTACTTTTCCCGCCAAGATCTCCTACCCGCCACGCCCTAAGTTACTGATTCCACGTATGAGACTTTCTACCGATACTTTCTACCGACCGCACTTTCTGCCATCAACCACGCACGCACTACCTGCACCACATATTGAAAACACGCCACTTGCTACCTGCCACCACCCATCGCCACTGACACCAACCGTCCCTTCCCATAGCAGTTCTTCCTGCGCTACCTTGGCGCCGTTTCCCGCATCTCCGTTTCTCGCAATGCCCAAGGATGAGGAAATAAATCGCCCTGGGGCGCGACATTTTGGGGTACTGGTGTCATTTGCGAGACAAGGGCACTCCCAGGTGCAGTCGTTCCCGCCCCGTTGTCGTTCCCGCGAAAGCGGGAACCCACGGGACGGGAATGACCTGCGTTTCGAAGGGGATCCAATTCCAAATGATACCAATACCTGTGGAGATTCCGACCGGTTGTTTTGCCGCTATGGGTTTAGAATAAACTCTGGAGAGCCAATGGCGAACCACCTTCAGTACCGGGAAATTCTGGAAGGAGCGGAGGCACTATCAGCGGAGGAGCAGGAAACGCTGGTGCAGGTCTTGAAAAGCCGCCTGCGCGAACGCCGCCGAGCCGAGTTGGCTCAGGATGTTCAGGCGGCGCAAAAAGAATTCGCCGAAGGACGCTGCCAGCCCGCCACGCCCGCCGAATTGGTGAAAGAGATTCTCTCGTGAAGCGCGTCTTGCTCAAGTCCAGCGCATTTGTGCGGGCGGCAAAGGAACACTGCAAAACAAATCCCGGGGCGGCAGACGATTTAAGATCCGCATTACAGCTCACTACACCTCGATCAAGCCCAAGCTGATTTGGATGGCTCGGTCGACCTTGGCCAGAGTCCCGCGGTCGATCACACCCAAACACTTGATCAGTCGGCGCCGGGTGGATTCCCGCTTTCGCGGGAATGACTGCGCCTGGGAGGGCTCGTGTTTCGCAAATGACACTGGTACGCAGATTTTGCTTGACAGGAAGCATTTGTTATGCTAATAATACAATAACTGGTCCGGCCATGAAGGGCTGTTGAGGGGGAACGTGGCCACACGGAGGTTATTGTGTGCGGATGCCAACCCCCTACTCGCCTTACATTCGAAAATCGAAATTCGAAAATCGAAAGTAGATTCCGAAACCGGAAATTCGAAACTCGAAGGTCTAACAAGCTGCCGGAAACCCCGCTCGCGCTGTCATTCCGAGCAGTCCCTTCGCTGCGCTCAAGGGTAAACTCCGGCGACGAGGAATCCCGCACGTACCCTGTCTTCAGAGCTGGATTCCCTTCGGCAAGCTCAGGTGAGCCCCTGAGCGACAGAGCGAGATTCCTCGGCCGCCCTGGCGGCCTCGGAATGACAGCGAACAGGCCCGGAGTGAGAAGGCCGACGAGCGTTCCTCATCGGCCTGATAGGAATTCTGGAACGAAGCCGGAATGTCCTTTGTTTTCTGTGGGATTGGCCATACGGTTACCGTCACTACTCCCGATTGCGGCGAGCATGGAGGTGAAAAAGCAAACCCAACCAAACCCATTGAGGTTAAGTGTCTTGAATTCAGGAGGATAAGTGATTCTCTGGAAAAGCAAACCCATTGAGGCTAAGGCTAGGCCTTTCAGTTGCTTAGCTGGGAAAATGGCCTCTTTTTCGAGAAATATGAATGGAGCACAAACGTCACTACTCCCGATTGGCCAGATCCGAAACTGGAAAATGGAAAATCGAAACTGGAAAACGGCGAGTGGCGAGCAGTTGGATTCCCGCTTTTCCTGAGACCCCGTCGCCCCGCTCCGCGAGGGCGGAGGGCCGGGGCGCGGGAATGACCGCTGTTTCGAAAGGGATGCGATTCCAAGCGACACACCCAACCCCCAACCCTGCCGACTCATTCTGTCGAATCGGCATCCCAGCACAATGGGCGCAACAAAGATGACGCGCGCGTGTTTCATTATTGGGGTAAGCTTTTAGGAGGGATTTGGGTTTCGGTGTTCGGGGTTCGCAGACAGCTTACTAATATGCTTTTCTCTGCGAATCCCAAACCCCGAATCCCACGGCCCGCTGGAAGTTGTGGAGGAGCTAATGAATAGTTCGAGCTTTCGAAAAGTTGTGATCTTCGCCGTCGCTGCACTGCTCGCTTCCCTTTTGGCCGCGCCGCTGTTCGGGGACGCTGACGATCCCCCGGGCCGCGCGGCGCGGCTGAGCGTGGTGCAGGGCAACGTGTCGTTGATGCCGAGTGGGGCGAATGACTGGAGCCAGGCGACACTCAACTATCCCCTCACCACCGGCGATCGCCTCTACACGGACCAAGCCAGCCGCGTGGAACTCGAAATCGGCAACGTGGCGGTACGCGCTTGGGAAGGGAGTGACTTGACCGTAGCCAACCTGTCCGACGAAGTACTCCAGCTCGGTCTAGGCCAAGGCACGATCCGGCTGCGTGTCTATGAGATCCTTCCCGGCAACACGATCGAGGTGGACACTCCCAACGGCGCGCTAACCATCGAGCAACCCGGGGACTATCGCGTCGAGACCTATCCGAACGACAATGCGACCTTCGTAATCGTCGACCGTGGGGCGCTGGAGGTGAGCGGCGGCGGAGTGTCCGAGTCCGTGGGTAACCAGGAAGCCGTGAAGTTGACGGGGACCGATCAGATTGTGGCCCAGTTTGTGAACTTGCCTCCCGAGGATGACTTCGACCGCTGGTCCCTGGATCGCGATCGCCGGTACGAAACATCGGCTTCGGCGCGCTACGTGGGTCACGCGATGCCCGGGTATTATGATCTCGATGAATATGGACGGTGGGAAAACCACTCGCAATACGGTCCGGTGTGGTACCCGGTGAATGTTCCGCCCAACTGGGCGCCGTATCGTTTCGGCCATTGGGCATGGGTCTCGCCGTGGGGTTGGACCTGGATTGATGACGCGCCTTGGGGGTTCTGTCCGTTTCATTACGGCCGGTGGGTAATGGTGGGCGCAGTTTGGGCTTGGGTGCCAGGGCCGATGGTGGTGCGACCGGTCTATGCACCCGCTCTGGTGGCCTTCATCGGCGGGCCGCACTTCTCCATCAGTATTGGCATTGGGGGCGGCGTGGGGTGGTTCCCGCTTGGTCCGCGCGAGCCCTACATGCCGTGGTACCACCACAGTGACAATTACGTGCGGCAGGTCAATATAACCAACATTCGAAATGTTACAAATATTACAAACATCACAAATGTAACGAATGCCACCTACGTGAATCAGCGGGCGGCCACCACCGTAGTCTCCACTGAGGCGTTCCGCACCGGTGCGCCCGTGCACCGCCAGTTGGTTCCCGTAAACACGGCTGAAATCGCTCGCGCCCAGGTGATTGCGCACCCGGCCGTGGCGCCCGCAGCGAGCGCTCTCGGGACAGGCAAGCCGGCTGTCAATCCTCCTCACGTCGCACCGCTACGGACGATGTCGACGACAGCACAGAGGCCCATGCAGGTGGTCAGGACGTCGCCTCAAGCTGGCCAGCCGAACTGGCCGTCGCGCACGTCACAGCCGCCTGCCGTAGCCGAACGGCCGTCCACGCCCGCTCAGCCGGGGGCCCCGCCGCGACCGACACCGCAGCCGAGCAATCCGCCAAGCCAGACCGGCCAGAGTGGAAATTTGAGAACCTTCTCACGCCCTGGACCAACCGGGGAGAGAACCCAGCCTGCTGTCCAGCCGCCCACTGCGCCGCAGGTCATGACCAAGACGCCGCCGCCTCCGCCCGCCGTTCCGTTCTCACAGCGGCAACAGGCCATGCAGGAACATCCTGGCCGGCCACTCGAGCCGCAGCAGGTCGAGAACCTCAGGCAGGGAAAGCCAGCAGGGCCGATGCGGGATCGCGAAACACTTCCCCATGCCGCGCCGCCTCCAAAGGAAAATGCGAAGCCGGCGCCCAAGCGGGAGAAGGACAAGAATAAGGAAAAGGACCAGAAGCACTGAGCGCCCGATTGCCGATTTAAGATTGCCGATTGTCCGCCGTGATTCTCTTCAAATCGGCAATCGACAATCGAGAGTCGGCAATCAGTTGCGCCGCCGCTCTACTCCTCGATGATCTTGTAACGGATGGCGAAGCGGACGAGGGCGCTCAGCGAATCCAGATCGAGCTTGTGCATGATGCGGGCGCGGTGAGACATTACCGTCTTGGGGACGACATTGAGAATCGTAGCAATTTGCTTATTGCTCTTGCCCTCGGCGAGAAATTGAATCACTTGCCTCTCGCGCGCGGTGAGGCGGCGCAGGGCGCGTTCCTCCCGCGGCCCGGCGGCTTCCAGCGCCTCGTGCAACATCATCTCTGTCGCCTTGGCGGTGAAGAACGACTCGTGCCGGGCCAACGCTTCGATGGCTTTGACCAAGTCTTGCTTGGCGTCGGTTTTGAAGAGACAGCTCCGGGCGCCCGCCTCGATGGCCTCGCGAATCGACCTGGCAGTTTGATCCGTGGTGAGAATGAGGACCTCGGTCTTCGGGAGCGATTCCATGATGTGGCCGGCCACTTCCAGGCCGTTCATCTCCGGCAAGGTCCAGTCTAGGATGACGACGTCAGGTTTGAGCTCTCCAGTTTTTCTTACGGCTTCCCTGCCCGCTGCGGCCTCACCGATTATTTCCCAGCCCGAGCGCGATTCCAGTATTTCGCGCAGCCCTCGGCGGACAACTTCGTGATCGTCGGCAATGAGAATTCGAAGAGGTTTCAAAGTCAGTGGTTGGTGACAAGTGCGAGGTTGAAGACGCTTTCCAACGCCTCTTCCAGCAGCTTGATCACCAATCCACCTTAACAAACGCTCGGGACCCGCGCAACCGGGGCCAGGAGGAACAGCGCCCTCGCCCGCGGCTTAAGACGATAATGCCGCCTAGCGGCTGTGGACGGAGACTTCGAAGCTGACAGGATTGTAGCCGCGCTTTAGCGCCAAATTAGGAATTATGGATGCTGAATTATGAATGAAGACAAAATCAGAAGATGCGGATCGCGAAGCGCATCATCCTTAATTCATAATTCAGAATTCATCATTCGTAACGCAGCGCCACCATGGGGTCGATCTTGGTCGCCCTGCGCGCGGGCAATAGGATTGCCACGCCCGCGACGGCGGCCAGCACAACGGGCACGGAAATGAAGGTTATGGGATCAATATTGCCAACGCCATAGAGAAGACTGGACACCAGGCGACCGACTGCCAAGCTGGCAGCGAGGCCCGCGAGAAGACCAACACCGACGACCGTAAGACCTTGCCGGGCGAGCAGGGCAAGCGTTCTGTGGGCCGAAGCCCCTAGAGCGATCCGGATGGCGATCTCGCGTGTTCGGGCGGCCGCGCTGTAGCTCATCAGGCCGTACAACCCCACCACCGCCAGTGTCAAGGCCAGGAAGCCGAACACACCCAGGAACGAGACGGCGAGGCGCGCCAGGACCAAGGATTTCCCGACCTGGTCCTCCATGGTTTCCACGCCGTAGACGGGCAGAGTGGGGTCGAGGCGTTCAACTTCCTTCTGAACAACCGAGGCGAGAGCTTTAGGTTTTCCTGCCGTCCTGACCACCAGGCTGATTCCAACTGATGAGAGAAGCTCAAGGTCCGCTTCGTTCTGCGCAGCGAGCTGGTAGAGGCAAGGTGTGAGGGCTTCGCCGATCGTCTTCGATTTCGCGTCACCCGCCACGCCGGCGATCTCGTAGGCTTTGTTCCACCAATGCACGTGCTGCCCGACCGGATCCTCCTTAGGAAATAATCGCTCAGCCAGCACGCGGTTAACGATGGCAACCGGCGGCGACGAGGCCGGGATATCGCGGAAGCTCCTACCCCTTAATATAGGGATCCCCATGGTCTCGAAAAACCGCGGCCCGACTACGTGCCGGTTCGCGTCGACAGTACGGGACGTTCCCGGAACTGAAACCTGGCTGCCACTACTGTAGATGCCGAGGGGCAGCGGTGCCACGATACTGGCAGAACGCACACCGGGCAGCGCGGATACCCGCTCTTCGAGTTGCTGGAAGAAAAGCGCACTGCGTTCCTTCGAGTAGCCTTGGGCTGTGGTGTCAAGCCTCACGATAAGAAGGTTCTCAGGACGGAAGCCCAGGTCGATTGAAAATCCGTTCCAGAGGCTGTGCAGAAAGAGCACGGCAGTAACCACCACGACTACCGAGACCGCAACTTGAACCACCACCAAGCCATTGCGAGTCCACTGGGTGGAGAAACCGGTGGAGGTGGTATCGCCATCTTTCAGAGAGGCGTTCACGTCCAGTCGGGTGCAGCGGGCCGCGGGCGCGAGCCCGAACATCAGGCTGGTCACGACAGCGATTCCCGCCGTCGCCAGCAGAACCCGCAGGTCGGGCGCAAAATTAAGGACGATCGGCCAGTCCAACGGAAGATCCACTCTCGCCACCGCTTTTGTCGCAATCAACGCCAGAAGTAATCCCGCGGCAGCCCCGAGAAACGCAAGAATGAGATTTCCTATCATCAATTGCCGGATGACACGCCCGCGGCCGGCGCCAATCGCCAGTCGAATCGCTATTTCTCTTCGGCGCGAAGTTCCACGCGCCAGCAGCAGGTTCGCGATATTCACACAAGCGATCAGCAGCACCAACCCGGCGACCACCATCACCACCGACGAGACCCCCAGAAACATCCTGCCGAACTCGCCCGGCAGGACGCCGGCGGTTTCGAGCGCAACGAGCCGCTTTTCCTTCTTCCCTGCCGCTTGGCGCAGCCGGTCGTAGATGACGTTCACCTCCGCCTGCGCTTCCCGGCGCGGCACTCCTCGTTTCAACCGGCCGAAAATCCAGAAGCCCTCCTCATCGGGATTGGTGAAGGGATGGGCCTGGGCCTCGGGGATATCCAGTTGCGGCATCGTGGCCATGGGCGCCCAAAGGTCAGGAGCGACGCCTATATCCACGGTGCGAAGGTCGCTCGGCATCACGCCTACCACGGTATACCTCGCGTTGTTGAGCCGAATGGTCTTCCCCAAAATCTCAGGGTCACCACCGAACCGAGTGCGCCAAAACTGGTAGCTCAGGATGACAACCGCCTTCGGTGACGAAATCTGATCCTCATCCGGCAGGAAGCCGCGGCCTAAAACAGGCTTGATCCCCAAAGTGGTGAGGAAGTTTCCGGTGACCAGCCCTCCATAGATGTGCTGTGGCGGTCGGGTTGAATTTAGGTTCGCCGTGAAAGGGAAGGCGTAGCTGGCTGAGAGGCTCGCGAACGATTTTCCCTCGTCACGCCACGCTACATAATCCGCCCAAGAGAAGTTCGTATCGGAGAAAGTCACTAGTCGCTCAGGTTCAGGGACGGGAAGCGCGCGCAGAAAAAGCCCATTGAGGACACTGAAGACAGCGGTGTTTGCCCCGATCCCCAGTGCCAGCGTCAGCACTGCCACAGCCGTGAAGCCCGGACTACGCCGAAGTTGGCGCAGACCGTAGCGCACATCCTGCCAGAGCGTCTCGACGGAATCCCATCCCCACATTTCCCTGCTCCTCTCTTGCGCCAGGGTCACGTTCCCGAACCGGCGCAACGCGGCATAGTGAGCTTCGTCGGGCGGCATGCCGGATTCGAGGTTCTCCTGCTCTTCCATGGCGAGGTGAGAGCGAATCTCTTCCTCGAGATCATCCACCGGCGTTCGCCGGCGAAACAGTGCGCCGAGTTTGGCAAGCTCGCGCCGCCAGCTCATGCTAAGCCCTCAGCTATCAGCTTTCAGCCGCCAATCGTCAGTTTTTAGTTCTTCCACTGCGCTCCCAATGATTACTGACGACTGAACACGGACGACTGACAACTGACCACTGACGACGCTTCCACCACCCAAGTTCGTTTTCGGTCAATCGACAATCGTCAATCGAAAACTTGTGCTGAGCGCAGCGAACGCATCGCCAATCACTCGTCCCGCAGCGCCACCATCGGATCGACTTTTGTTGCCCGGCGCGCCGGGAGGTAGCCTGCAACGAGCGCTACGGCGGTGAGGAGTCCGGCTGCGGCGAACAAGGTCACCGTGTCGCGCGGGCCTAACCCGAAAAGCATCCCTTGCAGAACACGCGTAGTCGCAAGTGAAACACAACTTCCGGCCGCCAGGCCGGCGGCCAGGACTAAAACTAAGTCCCGCATGACCAGTCGTAGAATGGAGCGAGGTCCCGCCCCGAGCGCCATGCGCACACCGAATTCTTTTTGCCTCTGCGTCACCAGATAGCTGAAGGTTCCGTAAAGGCCGATCATCGCCAGCAGCAGGGCCAGCCCGCCGAAGAAAACAGAGAGCACGGCCAGCAGCCGTTGCGGGGCCAACGAATCGTCCACCTGCTCGGCGAGCATTTTGATCTCAAGGGAGATCCCTTTGTTCACGCCGGCGAAAGCCGCCTGAACAGCAGTCGCAACCGCCGAAATTGGCAAGGCTGTGCGGATCTCAAAGGTTTCACCCTCGCTGGAACGTATCTGCGCAGCCGGGAAGTAGGCTGTGGCAGGAGCGTTTTCGCGGACCGACCCATACTTTGAGTCCCGGATTAGCCCGACAACCTCGATGGGAGGCCCTGGCTGCCCGCTCACGTTGTCCAGTCGAAAACTCCTTCCCACAGGATTCAGATTGGGGAAGAACCTGCGCGCCAGGGTCTGGTTGACGATGGCCACCGCAGGCGCGGTCCTCCGGTCGCGATCATCGAAGCCGCGGCCAGCCACGAGCGGCATGCGCAGCGCCCCAAAAAACCCAGGCGAGACGTAGTTGTACCAAATCTGAGCTTCATCACCTGACAAAGCCTTGGACCAGTCCGTCCGAATCTCACCACCCGACCTGCTCCCGCTGATCGGTGTCTCAACGGACCGGCCTGCCGCCACGACACCTGGGATAGCGCGCAACCTGTTCTCGATAGCATCGTAAGTGGCGAGCTTCTGGTCCGGCGGCACCTTCGCAGCCTCCAGGTCTGCACCCACCAGCAGCACGTTGTTGCGGTCAAAGCCGAGGTCGAGCGTCGCCAGCTTGGTGAAGCTCCGCAATAGCAGACCGGCGGCCACCAGGAGAACGAGCGAGAGAGCCACCTGCGAGGCGACGATCCATTGGCGGGAGCGAAAGCGCCCGCGAGGCTCGGACTCTTCCCGGCTTTTCATCGCCGAAATCAAAGATAGGCGCGTGGAGCGGAACGCCGGCAGCAGGCCGAACAGGATTCCGGTGAGGATGGCAATGGCGGCGGTGAATCCCAGCACGCGGCCATCAGACGAGAGGTCAAGGAACACCCGGTCTCTCGCGGTCGAAATATAGCGGACGAGCAGCGCCGATCCCCAGCGGGCAAAGAAAATGCCAAGGACCGCGCCGGCTGAAGAAAGCAGGAGACATTCAGTTAGCAACTGGCGAATCAATCTGGTTCGGGAAGCGCCGAGGGCCTGTCGCATGGCAACTTCTTTATGTCTTGTGGCGGCGCGGGCAAACATAAGGCCGGCGATGTTTGCGCACGCGATCAGCAGCACCAGCCCGACAATGGCCATCAGGATGTCGAGAGGTTCCTTGAACTGCCCTCGCAGCTCGGAAATGCCGGTGGCGGCAGGGACGGCGACGATGGTTGCCTTGAGAAAATCGCGCTGGTTCTGTGGGGACCAGTCCTGGGGCAAGGCGGCATTCAAGATACTGGGGGAAAGCACCTTCAGTCGCGCAGTTAATTGCGCCCCGCTGATTCCCGGTTTGACGCGCCCGGCTGCCCATAGCCACCACGTGGAGCGATCATCCAACCACGATCGCTTGCCGTCAAACAGGGCGGTGGCGCAGATCGGCGCCGCCACGTCGAACTTCTCGCCCACTTCCATGCCATAAAAATGCGGCGGTGCGACGCCGATCACCTCAAAAGGCTGGTTACTGAGCGACAGAGTGCTGCCGATGGCGCTGGCCGCCCCTCCGTAGTGTTCCTGCCAAAAGCCGTAGCTAAGCACGGCTAGCGCCGGGCAGCCGCGCCGGTCGTCAGAGGCTGCAATCAAGCGCCCGGCGGCCGGGCGGAGCCCCAAGACGTCAAACAAGCCCCCACTCACCCAGATTCCGTTCGCGAGGTGAACTGTGCCGCCTCGGGCAAGATCGAATCGTTCGTCGCCCCAGGCAAAGACTCCGCGGAAAACATCCTGCTGGTCGCGCAGTTGCTCCCACAATGGATTCGTGAGGCTATGCCCCGCGAAAGTATTCCACTGGGGATCGTATCGATACACCTGCACCAACTCGTCAGGCTTCTCGACGCGCAGTGGTCGTAGCAGCACCACGTCAATCAGGCTGAAGATGGCAGTGTTCGCGCCAATGCCGAGCGCCAGCGTGAGCACGGCGACAACGGTGAACCCGGGACTGCGCCGAAGTTGGCGCAGGCCGTAGCGAATGTCCTGCCAGAGCGTCTCCGCCCAGTTCCATCCCCACATTTCCCTGCTCCTCTCTTGCGCCAGAGTCACGTTCCCGAACCGGCGCAACGCTGCATAGTGAGCTTCCTCGGGCGACATGCCGGATTCGAGATTTTCCTGCTCTTCCATTTCGAGATGAGCTCGAATCTCTTCCCCGAGATCGTCCGTCGGCTTGCGTCCCGCGAGCAGTGCGCGTAGCTTAGCGACTTGTCGTTTCAAGCTCATCCGGCAGCCATCAGCCCTCAGCTTTCAGCTCTTAACGATCTCGCCTGTAGCTGATGCTTTTGCTGACGGCTGATCGCTGAAAGCTGACGGCCTTTCAATCGACAATCGTCAATCGAAAATCGCCAATCACTCATTGCCCCTCCTCGGACTCGGCGGGCCGCAGAACGCCGGTGACTGCCCGTACAAAGCGCTCCCATCGCGAGGTCTCGGCCACCAATTGCCGTCGTCCCGCCGCTGTGAGTCGGTAGTACTTGGCCCGTTGGTTGTTCCTGGAAACGCCCCATTCGGCCGTAATCCAGCCTTCTTGCTGGAGGCGCTGGAGCGCGGGATAGAGCGAGCCGTGTTCCACCTTGAGCGTTTCTTCCGACATACGCTCGATAGACTTGGCAATGCCATGCCCGTGAGCCGGACCCCAGCGCAAGGTGCGAAGAATCAGCATGTCGAGCGAGCCGTAAACAAGTTCGATTCGGTCTTCGGATTGTTGCTTCGCCATAGTAGTAGCCAATCTACCACACGGGCAGGTAGGTTGTCTACTACAAAAATGGCGAGTGCAAGCAAGGCGTCCTAGGTCCTTGGTCCCTGGTCATTGGTCATTTGTCCGTCGTCAGGTGTCCGTGGTCCATAGTCCGTTGACACCATCGGTACCTCAGTGCGTTAGTATTTCAGTGAATCCGTCGAGTCATCAGCAGTCGGGTTTCGGGGTTTGGGATTCGGGCTGCGCAAACCGAAACCCGACCCCTAATCCCGAACGCCGCGACTAGTGCCGTTCCAACTTGTTGCACCTAGTATTGCACCTACGTCTTGCGCAAAGACTTTCTGAGTGGCTGAAAACTGTTTGCCCTAAAAAGTTGGAATGGCACTAGTTCACGCTTGACCACCGAAACCCAATAGGTATATACCTTGCCTGAACGGCCCGCGACCTACGACGTCACTTGCATGGGAGGTTCACATGAAAACCAGGATGCTCTCCTTCGTGAGCTTGGCGATCATTCTTCTCTTCCTGCCAGCCCTGACGGCTGGCCAGGACCTTGCCGCCATCGCTCGTGCGCAGAAAGAGCAAAAAGAAAAGGAAGCGAAGGAAGGCAAGAAATCAGCCAAGGTCTACACCACCGACGATGTGAAGAGGCAGGAGGCGGCGGCCGGACCGCAGACGGCTTCGCCGCCCGGCGAGGAATCGTCCGGCAATACGATCCTAGCATTCACCAAGGACGGCCAGACGATCCGCCTGGCGCCCGGCGGCGGCACCGATGTCATTTTCATGGCGACGTGGTGCCCGCATTCCCAGCATCTCAAGCAACTGCTGAATGACCCCAGAACACGGCCGTACTTCGCCAAGCAAAAGCTGGTGTTCCTGTTCGCCGACGAGTGGAAAAAGATAAGATCCAGCGTGGAAGAAGACGCGAAGAGCCAGAATGTCCCAGCCGACGAGCTGGCAGCGGAGTTGGAGCGCATGAAGAGCGAGGGAGGGTCCCCGTATCTGTACGACACCAAATTTCTCGACGATCTGCCCGGTCAGCATTACTTCTGCTCCCTGCCCTCCCAGGTGAACGGATTTCCGATGGTCGTGTCAACAACCCACGGGTACACGTATAACTGGAACACCTGGTTGATAGACGACCGAAATATGCCGGAAGAGTTGGTTGATAAACTCGCCGACCAATACGACCCCCAAAAGAAGTAAACGCGATGCCATCAATAAACTCGCAGCGAGGTCAATGGCCGCAGCCATTTATGCGGCGCGCTGTGAACATGCGCAAGTGTTTCTGACGCGGCGTTTGGATTTCCCGAGCCGGGCCGGGCCGCAAGGCCTCTGCGCGGAGTTTACCCCCTCGGCAGGCTCGGGGCAGGCTCTGACCAACGGGAAGGGATGACATCGTAGGAAGGCTTTTTTGCCAGCCTGTCAGGAGTTGGAAACGAAAACTCACGGTGGGTTAAACGTTAAAGTAATACTTTAAGTTTTCGTTTTTGATAGATGAAAATAAAGGCATTAAGCTGAACTGCCGGAAGCCAACTTAAATGATTACTTTAAGAAATGTCGACGCGTCGACATGAGAGGCAGTGACGAGTGACGAGCACGAGCTATCACTCGCTCCTACCCCTCGAAGCTTTCTGTCAACTCGATGTTGAGCGGGCCTTCCTGGGGAACCACCTGCACCGGCAGTTGCTCAATCCAGAGCGACATCTGGACCTGAACCTGATCGCCTATTGTCGCGCCGAGCAAATCGAATCCGAGGCGGAGCTCGAAGATCCGAGAGAAGGCAGCCTCCACTTGGCCAGCGGCAGGGGCTTCTTGGCTTGGCCGAGCGCCGCTCGGCCCTACGGCCTGGCCGTTCCCACAATAGAGGCTGCTCACCTTCCCTTTGGCTATGACTGCCTCCAGCCGCGTTTCGGCGTGGCCGTGGCAGTTCACCCGCACTTCAAATTGCTCCTGTTCCCTCAAGAAAGCCGGCGTGAAATCAAGTCGCAAATAAAGCGCCCGGCGATCGTAGCCGAAGTAGAGCGCGTCCACAAAGTGAGCCGCGCCGTGCATGGAGCCCGAGCTTGCATCGGGCGTGTAGACTCCGGCGCCGAGCCACTCGAAATAGGTGGACACCCGGCCATCAATGGAGGGAGCAATCAAGCCCGAAGGCTGGACGATGGTGGCCTTCGCCTTGATGTGCTTGATAGGGACAGCGAGCTCGTCAGGCGGAGAAGCGGCCAGCAGCCGATAAACATTGCTGAGGTGAATGCGATACAGCCGGTCAAACTCCTCGTCGTTGTCGGTCGAATGCTCCGGTCCATACCACCAGTTCCAGTCGCTGCCCTCGGCGATCCAGAGCTCATCCCGGGCCAGCTTCACCTTGTCCGGAGAGATGTTGGGCGAGCGGCTCTGGGCGGCATAGAAGTCGCGCGCATTGGCCAACAAGTCCCAGGCGCGGTTGTCCTCTTCTGCTCCAATCCAGACATCGAAATTGGCGTTGATCCAGGAGCCCGGCACCACGTGGGTCAACTTGCCCGGCTCGACGAGCGCCAGAGCCTCGCTTGCCGTGACTGCCTGCAACTCCGGGTCTTGGGCAATCAGGCTGTAGAAGCTCTTGAGGAACTCGCGTCCGTTCCCCGGGAAAAACTCCCAGGCATTCTCACCATCGAGGATCACCGAGACCACGGCGGTTCGTTCGCCCGTGCTGCGGGCTGCGGCGCGGATGCGATGATGAAGGTCGCCGGCAGCCTGCCGCGCATCCACATGCGCATAGACGAAGCCGATCAGGTCCGAGAGCTCATGATCGCGGAAGAAGACGGAGATCTCGCGGTCGCCGGCAGCGAAGCGATGCGGGCGGTACAGCTCGCCGCCGTTCCAAACCGTGCCGTCGGGCTGGCGGTAAAATCCCACCGAGAGCGACCGGCCCAAAACGCCCTCGTCCGTCCCCGCCCACTTGAATCCTTCGGCAGCGGCGAGGCGCAGCACTTCGTCCGAAACGCTGCCCTCGCTCGGCCATAGTCCGGCCGGCCGCCGGCCGAACACCCGCTCGTGGAGCGCGACCGCCGCCTGCAACTGGTCCCGCGCGTCTTCGGGATGCTGAAAGGGCCGGCGTGGAAGCCGCACGCCGGGATGGGACTCAGTGGCAACCGCGGCGTCGCAGAGCAGCGGCAGGATTGGATGGTAGAAGGGCGAGGTGGAAATCTCGATTTGTCCTCGCTCCGCCGCTCTCCGATACTCTTCCAGTATTGCCTTGAACAATTCGAGTTGCTTGTTCCGCAGAATGAACTTGTCGGCCTCGGAATATGCCCTTCCCTTCTTCACCAATCGCACGAGCTCGAGGTCGCCCGCGAGATAGATTTCGTCGAACCACGCCACCTGCGACAACACCTGAAGGTCGCGGATATCCTCCACGGAGAAGCGGCGCGCGGCGGGCGCGCTCCGCTTTCCGAGGTGAGCGCGCTCCAAGAGTTCTTTGAAACGCGGGTAGCGGTTGAGCAGATTCTCGCGGTTCACCTGGAAGGCCGCGATGGCGAAACTCTCCCGCTCCTCCGGCGTCAATTGGTCGGCGGGCTTGAAAGCGAGGTCGAGGGCCTCCTCGCGGGCTTGGTCCCGCGCGTACTCCTCGAGCTGCGTGATCAGCGAAGGGACCAGGTTGAATGTGACGTGTACCGAGGGAAAGTCGCGCAACATGGCCACCATGCCGTAGTAGTCTTTGAGAGCGTGGAGGCGCACCCAGGGCATGGTGTACACGTCTTCGGCCAAGTCCTTGTAGAAGGGCTGGTGCATGTGCCACAGGAGCATCAGATATCTTCGCATACGGTGTCAGGCGGGCAATTTGTGAAGGCGTATGTTAGCATAAGTATTTCAGTATGTCAGAGGGTCAGTGTTTCAGTGAAGGACTCGCGGCTACTGACGAACTGAAATACCGACGTACTGACACACTTAGGTCATGCGCATCCTGACGCGTTACATCTTCAAGGAAGTCTCCTCGCACTCGCTGCTGGGCCTCGTGGTCTTCACGTTCGTGGTTTTCATCCCGCACATCAGCCGTCTGCTGGAGATTGTAGTGCGCCACGACGTCACCTTCTCGGGCATGCTGTGGTTGTTCGCGCTGCCGATACCCGGCATCGTGGTGCTGACCATTCCCATGGCCGTGCTGGTGGGCATTCTGATCGGGCTGAGCCGCATGTCAGCGGACGGCGAGGTGATTGCGGTGCGGGCTCTGGGCGTGGGCCTCGAACAGTTCCTTCGCCCGGTGATGTTCTTCGCCGTGCTGGGCTGGGCGGCAACCCTGTGGATGAGCCTGGCGCTGGCGCCCGGGGCCAATCGCAAGCTCGCCCAGATGGAGGCCAGCCTGAAAAGCAGCCAGGTGCCTTACGAAATCCAGCCGCGGGTCTTCATCGAACAATTTCCCAACCTGCTGATCTATCTCGAGGACGTCACCGGCTCACGCTCTCAGTGGAAGGGCGTGTTCGTCGCCGACACAACCAACCGCGACTCGCCCAAAATCACACTGGCCGCGACAGGAATTCTCACCAACGACCCAGCCAGCGGCCGCTTGCTGGTTCACCTCGACCAAGGCACCACCCACGAGATGGACGCGCAAAATCCGCAGCAATATTCGGCCGTCTCGTTTTCCGAGATGGATCTTCCCATCGCGGTCGAGCAGCCGGCAGAAGCCATGGACGCTCGGCGCACGCCGGCCATGCTGCCGCTCGGAAGCCTGGTGAACGAGGCTCGGCACGCCTCGAACGCCGAAGCGCGCCGCGCGGCGCTGGTGGAATTGCACTATCGCATGGCGCTGCCCGTGGCGTCGCTGGTGATGGCGCTGGTCGGCATCCCGCTCGGCCTCTTCACGCGCAAGGGCGGCAAAGCTGTGGGCGTGACGCTGACCATTCTTCTGGTGTTCGTCTATTACGTGCTCATGGCTTTCGGATTGAGCTTGGCGCGGCAAGGGCGCATCCATCCGGCCATCGGACTGTGGCTGGCCAACGCCGTCTTCGCTGTGGTCGGTGTCTTGATGCTCACCAACCTCAGCGGCGCGCGAGCCCACCTGCTGTTCATCCAGGAGCGCTTGCAGGAATTCGCGCGCCACATCGAGGGACGTCGCGCCGCGAACCACAGGCTCCGAGGCGTCGCGGCGCCACGCAAGCTCCGTGTCTTCGGAGAACGCTTCTTCCAAATCCTCGACGTTTACATCATTCGCAGTTGGTTCTTCTATTTCCTCGCCATGCTTGTGACCTTCACCGGCTTTTACATGATCTTCGACTTCTTCCAACTCCTGGGCGATATTGTCCGCAACCATGCTTCCGCATCCGTGGTGTTTAGCTACTATCGCTATCTGTGCCCCTATGTGATCTATCTCATGCTGCCCTTGAGCATCCTGGTGGCGACGCTGGTCAGCTTCGGCATCCTGACCAAGTCCAACCAGATCACGGCCATTAAAGCAACGGGCATCAGTCTGTACCGCATCGCCGTGCCCGTGATGCTGGCCGCCGTGCTGGCGAGCGCGGGGATGTTCATCATGGATGACTCATTTCTGCCCGAAGCCAACCAGCGCCAGGACGCCTTGCGCAACCAGATCAAAGGCAAGCCGGCCCAGACTCATTACCGTCCCGACCGGCAATGGATCTTCGGCCAGGAATCGCGCATCTACAACTACCGCTTTTTCGACGCCGACCGCGATGTGTTCGCCAATCTGTCTGTGTTCGAGTTCGATCCGAAGTCCTTCAAGCTGACCAAGCGTATTTACGCGGGGCGCGCCTTTTGGGAAAACAGCCTGAATAGCTGGGTGCTGGAGCGAGGGTGGGTGCGCTATATCGACGCCGACCGCGTCACCATGTACACACCCTTTGCCGTCGCGACGTTTGACGAGCTCACCGAACAGCCGCCCTATTTCAAGAAAGAAGTGAAACCCTCGGCCCAGATGAATGCCTTCGAGCTGCGGCGCTACATCAACGAGCTCAGCCAAAGCGGGTTTGATGTGGTGCGGTTGTCGGTCCAGTTCTATCGCAAGTTTTCGTTCCCGCTCATGGCCTTTGTCATTTCCCTGATCGCTATTCCCTTCTCTTTTTCCACGGGCAGCAAGGGTGCGCTCTCCGGCATCGCGATGAGCATCGGGATCGCGATCATCTATCTCTCTGCTGCCGGCCTCTTCGAGGCCATGGGCAACCTCAGCCAGCTCCCTCCCGTGGTCGCCGCTTGGTCGCCAGATGTGCTGTTCGGGCTCGGCGGAGCCTACATGCTGCTGAAGGTGAGGACGTAAACCTTTTCGCCGCTGGGCTAACGACTAGGCGTGTCACTCGTCACTTGTCACTCGTCACTGATTCCCATGTCGACGCGTCGACATTCCTTAAAGTGACGTGTTAACTGCTCCATTGGAAGTCTAATGCCATAAGTTGATTACGACGAAAACCTAAAGTAAAATATTAATGTTTTGAGGGACAGATTCGCCAAGCTTTTCGGCTTCATTCCTCAACTTCAGGCGCTTCCCCCGTTAGTCATTTTCATCGCCCGGTTCGACCGCCTCGCCGTGATCGTGGAAAGGGAGAAATCGGTCGCGGTCGTAAGGCGGGTCTTCGTGCTCGGGAATCGGTTCGTCGGGGAAATCCTTGTGGAACTGTTCGCGAAAATCGTCGTCGGCGTAGTACTTGAGATAGGTGAAGTTATCCTCTTCGCTGCCCGAGCCGCAGAGTGGGATGTGGCAAGCCGAATCCTTGTCGAAAACCATATCCTTGGTTTCTTCCTCTAGCACATCGGTCAGAAGCAGCGTGTACAGTTCGCGATCGCTCAGGTGATCCGTCTCTTCCAGGAAGTGCTGCATTGCGGCCAATGCCTCAATCACTTCCCAAAGCTTCAGGCTCAGATCCTCATCGCTCAGAGTGTCGGGCGCCGGCAGAGTGACGCCAGCCCTCTCTAACAACGTCCTATGCTTGATCCAGGGCGCTTCCTCGAAAGCCACTACATAATTCCAGAATCCCTCTTCGACTTCGGGCGGGGCTTCGTGGATTTTTCCCGAGGTCATCTCTCCGCCGGCCAGTTCCCTCGCCCGGCGCTTCAACGCCTCGATTCTTTCTTCACGCTCGATTTGTTCGGAACGGTCATCGTCCTCAGGCATTGAAAACTCCCTGTGGCATTCGCTCTTCAGCCAAGTCAGGTAGCGCCAAGTTCACCCGCTACGCCAACATCATCCGCATCGGCTGCAATTGGCGGCTGAAGGGATTCAGGATCAGGCGGAACTCCTCAAGGGTGACTATGCCCAAGAGAGCTTCATCCCCCTTTTTCCCCAGCATCACAGGTGTATGCCCTTGTCCCCGAGGGAGGGTAATGCGGCAGTCGGACACCTTCCGCTCCACCGGAGTTCCATCCGCGAGCCGACACCGAACTGAGTCGTTTGGCTTGAGCCCGATGGCGCGCCAGACCTTGAGCGGCAGTAATGTATACGTCGCGCCGCTGTCGACCAAGAACTCCAACTTGGCTCGCTTCCCAGTCGGTCCAATTACGGTTCCTTCTACGAATACAACTCCCACCAGCCTCACCTCGTCGGCCTTCCTAAACCTAAAGTATCACTTTAAGGTTTTGAACCCAACATTCACATTCCACAACACATGGCAAACCCAGTCTAAGACATTGCTTCAACAAATGTCGACGCGTCGACATTCAAAACACAGGGGCAAGTGGCGTGTGGCGAGTGGTAAGTTGAAGGAAGGTTCCTCCACTTGCCACATGCCACTTGCCACATGGCACTCGCCACTCAGGCGGTTGTATACGCCTTCCCTGCTGACTTCTTCACTGCTGCCTGGGCCGCGGCCAAGCGCGCGATAGGCACGCGGTAAGGCGAGCAGCTCACGTAGTTCAGGCCCGCCTCGAAGCACAGTTCGATCGACGACGGATCGCCTCCGTGCTCTCCGCAAATGCCCACCTTAAGATTCGAGCGCGTCTGCCGGCCTTCCGAAGTCGCCAGCTTCACCAGCCGCCCGACGCGCTTCGGATCCATCACCGCGAATGGGTCCGACGGCCAAATCTTCTGCTTAACGTACGCGTTGATGATCTTCCCGCAGTCGTCGCGGGATAGCCCGAACGTAGTTTGAGTAAGGTCGTTGGTGCCGAAGCTGAAGAACTCGGCTTCGTTGGCGATCTCCGCCGCCGAGAGCGCCGCCGCTGGCAGCTCGATCATCGTCCCGACGAGGTAGTCCACCTTGACGCCCTTCGCCTTGAATACTTCGGCGGCGACCCGATTCACGATCTCTTTTTGCAGCGCCAGTTCCCTCACGTCGCCGACCAGCGGAATCATCACCTCGGGCATGGCCACAACGCCTTGCTTCTTGGCCTCGACCGCAGCTTCGAAGATGGCCCGCGCCTGCATCTCGGTGATCTCTGGGTACATGATGCCCAAGCGGCACCCGCGTAATCCGAGCATGGGATTGAACTCGTGCAGCCCTTCAACCACTTCCAGCAGTTTCTTGAGCTGATTCAGCTTGGCGCCTTTCTTCTTCTGCGCTTCGAGCGTCGCAATCTGCACCATCAACTCCTCACGTTTGGGCAGAAATTCGTGGAGCGGCGGATCGAGGGTGCGAATCGTTACCGGCAAACCGTTCATCGCCTTGAAGAGCCCCAGAAAATCTTTCCGCTGCATGGGCAGCAGCTTGGCCAGCGCGGCGCGGCGCTCTTTCTGGTATTTGGCCGCTTCTTTCACGTCGTTGGTATCCTTGCAGGCCATGATCATGCGCTGCACGTGAGGCAGTCGGTCTTGCGCGAAGAACATGTGTTCGGTGCGGCACAGACCGATGCCCTCGGCGCCAAACTTGCGCGCCACGGTGGCATCGCGCGGAATGTCCGCGTTGGAGCGCACCCCCATCTGCCGAGCTTCGTCCGCCCACTTCATAAACTCGGCGAAAATGCCGCTCGAGGGATCGGGCTCCTTGGTGTTGGCCTTGCCCAGAATCACGCGGCCCGTGGAGCCGTCGAGTGAAATCCAATCACCTTCCTTGATAGTGAGATTGCCCACTCGGAATTGGCGCGTCTTCTCGTCCACTTCCACTTCGCCCGCGCCCGCCACGCAACTCTTTCCCATGCCGCGCGTCACCACGGCAGCGTGCGAGGTCATGCCGCCGCGCGAGGTAAGAATGCCCACCGCCACTTCCATGCCGTGAATATCGTCGGGCACAGTCTCGCCGCGCACCAGAATCACCGGGCCGGATTTGCCCTTGGCCACCGCGTCATCGGCGGTAAAGACCACGCGTCCCACCGCAGCGCCGGGCGAAGCCGGCAAGCCTGTAGTAAGCACTTTGAGCGGCTTGGACTCGTCGAGAATCGGGTGCAGCAACTGGTCCAACTGCTCCGGCTCCACCCGCAGCAAAGCGTCCTGCGGCGTCAGCAAGCCTTCGTGCACCATGTCCACGGCGATCTTCACCGCCGCAGTCCCGGTGCGCTTGCCGTTGCGCGTTTGCAGCATGTAGAGCTTGCCTTCCTGGATGGTGAACTCGAAATCCTGCACGTCCTTGTAATGGTGTTCGAGCCGCGAGGTGATTTCGCGAAGCTGGTTGTAAGCCTCCGGGTTGTAGCTTTCCAGCTCCTTGATGGGCATGGGTGTGCGCACGCCGGCTACCACGTCCTCGCCCTGCGCGTTCATCAGGAACTCGCCGTAGAATTCCTTCGCGCCCGTCGCGGGATCGCGGGTGAAGCCAACGCCAGTGCCTGAAGTCTCGCCCATGTTCCCGAAAACCATGGCCTGAACGTTCACAGCCGTGCCGAGATCATCGGAAATCTTGTTCATGCGCCGATACGTTGCGGCGCGCGGGTTGTACCAGGAGCGGAACACGGCCTCGATGGACATGCGGAGCTGCTCGCGCGGCTCTTGCGGGAAATCCTTGCCGATTGCTTTTTTCACCAGTTTCTTGTAACCCTCGATCACGGTCTTCAAGTCTTCGGGAGTAAGCTGCGTGTCGAGCTTGAAGCCGCGCTTCTTCTTCTGGCCGTCGAAGACGTGCTCGAATTCGGCTTTGGGAATATCGAGCACCACGTTGCCGAACATCTGAATGAATCGCCGGTAGCTGTCGTAAGCCCAGCGCGGGTTGCCGCTCTTGGCGGCAAAAGCCTCGGCATTTTTGTCGTTCATGCCCAGGTTGAGCACCGTGTCCATCATGCCGGGCATGGAGAATTTGGCGCCGGAGCGCACCGATACCAGCAACGGATTCTCGGCGTCACCCAGTTTCTTGCCCAGCAGGCTTTCCAGTTTGTCGAGGGCGGGCGGATATTCTTTGGCGATCACCTCCGGCATCTTGTTGCCGTTCTCGAAATAGAGCCGGCAGGCCGAGGTCGCAATCGTGAATCCGGGCGGGACGGGCAAGCCAGCGTTGGTCATTTCGGCCAAGCCCGCGCCTTTGCCGCCCAACACATCTTTCATCGTCCCATTCCCTTCCGCCTTCCCGCCGCCAAACGTATAAACGTATTTTTCCATGATGTTCTCCTACTCTGAGATTAGTGATTCTGAATTTGCAGTCAACTGTTCGTGGTCTGTTGTCCGTGGCCAGTTCTTCAACGCCATGTTTCCATCAACAGGACCGACGGTCAGTGACTCGCGTCACATCTGCGCGCAAATCGCCGCTCCGCCATCATTCCCGCGCCCCGTCCCGACGGGGTCTCGGGAAAAGCGGGGGATCCTTCCAGTCGTCAGTCCCGTCCCGCCTTGCAGGAGGAATCCATGTCATCCACTCTCGCCGAAGGCGGCGGCAACGGACACCTGACCACGAACTGCTGACAACAGACCTCTTTCTTTCCACTTGCCACCATGCCAATATCAACCGCAACTAACAGCAATTAAAACAGACACATACTGACTAAACCTAAAGTATTACTTTAATGTTTTCTGGCCCATTGCTGTGGGCTGCCAAAAACTGGCCAAAAAGCTTGTTTTCGCCCCAAAATTGGGTTCGTTCTTGGGTTCGTTCCAAACGACTTTCCTTCATTTTCAACAACATGGTGGCTTCGAACCTCATTTTTTAACATCTTTTTTGCAGCATTGTGCCTTGGTGCCGAAAACCACCCGCCATGTCGCACTGAGCTAAGCCCTGCACCATGCGGTGCAGGGCAAACCGAAGCATCTCGCCTTGGCTGTTCTCCAGCCTGAACTTCGAGTTTCGATTTTCGAGTTTCGGATGCCGAATTTGGGGGCTGGCGGTCATCGGTTTGGGTAGGCGCACATAACCTCCGTCGTGTTCCGATGACCAATGAGCGTGCACAAAACATATACCAAAAAGGGTCGGAATTAGTCAAGAAGAAATATTCGCCTCGTCACTTGTCACTCGTCTCTTGTCACTGGTCCTTGAATGTCGACGCGTCGACAGAAATTGAATTTGGACTTTCAATTTGCGACAGGTCGGCAATGCTCGCTAAAAGCCTGTCGAGCTTCTCGAGCAGGAAAATCCGGTTAGCTCTCAAAACCCGATCCTCTGCCATGACGAGAACCTTGTCAAAGAAGAGATCGACAGCAGGTCTCAATGTCGCGATTGCCTGCAAGCTAGCTCGATAGTCGGAGACAACCTGGAGTTCTTTCACCAAGGCATTGACGCGATTGTATTCCTTATATAGGTCCGCCTCGGGACCGGGATTAAGCCTCTGAGTGTCAAATTGCCACAACCCTCCTAAGTCACCAGCATCAACTTTAGCCAAGATGTTCCATATCCGTTTGGCGGACACACACACGGCTTGAAGATCTTCACTTCCAAGCATCTCTTGTAACGCTCTAGCACGCGCGATAAGATCCACGACGTCAATTGGAAAATGCTGGACGCCGTGAGCCAGCAACCGCTTGAGCCCAACACTTCGTGTTCCGGCAGTGAGCGCGGCATTGGCAATACTACGAGGCAAGCCTTCAACCGATTCTAGGTAGTGCCTAATCCGATCACTCAAAAACAACGAAACTGAGGCAGCCATGACCCTCGAGAGCTCTTGACCGGTTAGAGGAAACGCGAATTCCACAAGCCCTCGCAGATCTAATCGGAGGCCGAAGTGCGCAATCACCCTGACGATGCCGTTTCCCGCTCGGCGAACCCCAAACGAGTCGCTTGAGCCAGTCGGCTCAAGGCCCACCGAATAACCCGCTACGACGCTATCGATTTTGTCGGCCAGGGAGACCACCGCTCCCGCCAGCGACTGCGGACATCCGCCCTCGGCGCCTTGGGGCAAGTAATGGTCGTAGATGGCGTCGGCGACTTCCGGCGGTTCGTCTTGGGCTTTCGCGTAAAGCCCGCCCACGATTCCCTGAAGCTCGGTGAATTCCTGCACCATCTGCGTGGTCAAATCGCACTTGCACAATTGCACGGCCCGCAGCGCGTGCGCCGAGTCGGCCGGGGTCAGCTTCCCCTGCCCTTCCAGGGTGTGGCAGATCTCTCTGGTGATCGCCTCCATGCGCCGAACCTTATCCCCATAACTTCCAAGCTTAGCCTGGTACGTTACGCCATCGAGCATGGGCACGCGGTCGCGCAGAGGGATTTTCTGATCGGCGTTCCAGAAGAACTCGGCGTCGGAAAATCGGGCGGTCAAGACGCGTTCGTGGCCGGCGCGAACCATGCGCAGGAGTTTCTCTTGGACGTCCGGTGATACACTCCTGAACATTCCAGTCGGCAGTGCCGGGAGTGACCGGACCAAATCCCTCAAACCCGCGTCAGTGTTGGCCGAGGCGACAAACCATGGTTGCAGTTTCCCTGCCTTGTTCTCCACGGCAAAGTACTTCTGGTGGTCACGCATGACTGTGATGAGGATCTCGCGCGGCAACCTCAGGAAGCGCTCCTCGAACCCGCCGAGCAGAGCTCGCGGCCACTCGGTGGAATTCACTACCCAGTCCTCGAGCTCTTGATCCTTGATCACGCGAAGCCCCGACGCCTCATCCGAATCCTCAGGTAAAGCTTGAAGTCTCGCCCGTGCCGTCTCCAGCCGCTTGTCGAGATCAGGTTCGCCGGCGGAATCCCGGAGTCTGACGATTCCGTCGGCGATCGCTCCCAGGTGTGTGGCAAGCGAACGCGCGCCGAGGGCAGCCCCGATGTACCGGCGCAGCAACTCGCGCCGCGCTTCAGGATCAAACTCCACACCGCGATCACGCAGTTTCTCGGCGTAGTCCTGAAAGCCGCTGACAGGCACAGGTCCGGGCCCTAGGGTACGGTGGCCGTAGGTCTGATTACCGGACTTCACTCCGGCAACCGCGAAAGGGATTACGCGCGAGGACTTCCCTTCCCCCAACAGGGCGACGATCCAACGGATCGGCCTCACAAAGCGAGTCTTGGATGCTTCCCAATACATGCTCTTGGGGAAGCTGATGCCGGTGATGACGCCGGGCAGGATTTCACTCAGGACTTCGACGGCGGGGCGGCCGGGAGTGGTCTTCTTGAGAGCCAGGTATTCGCCCTTGGGCGTGGTGACGCGAATTAGGTCCTTCACCTCGGCCGCGTTCTTCTGCGCAAAACTTTCCGCGGCGCGCGTCGGTTTGCCTTCAGCGTCAAAAGCGACCTTCACTGGCGGGCCCAACACTTCTTCAGTTTTGTCCGGCTGGCGCGCCAAAACGGCGGGAACGTGGGCGACGAGTCGGCGCGGCGTGGAGAACGTCTGAACGGGCTGGCCTGTGCCTTCATTCCGGATCAGCAGTCGCGCTTCGACCAACGCCGCGGGCAGTCGCTCCCCCAAGTCCTTTTGCGCCTGCGACAAAAAGCGGGCCGGAATCTCCTCACACCCGATTTCGAGCAGCAATGGCAGGGTGACAGGGTTGGAGGCGCTGGCCGTCATTCATGCCTCCTTTGCCCGACGAAGTCACGACCTTGTAGGGCCGACCCTTGGGTCGGCCATCGGCCGGGGCAAGCCCCGGCCCTACGATTTTCGAATTTCGATTTTCGAGTTTCGAAACTCACGCTGGCAAAGCCTCCGTAATGGGAGCCATCCGGTTCACGTAAATCCGCGCCACCTCGCAGGCCATTTTCCTGATGCGGGCGATCAACGCCACGCGCTCGGTGACACTGATGGCACCGCGCGCGTCGAGGATGTTAAACAGGTGGGAGCACTTTAAACAAAGCTCATAAACTTTGCGCAGTGGAAAGCGCCGTCGCCAGTGGTCCAGTCCTGCCAGCGGCTCCTTCTCGATCTGTTCGAGAAGCTCCTTTGCGTCGCCCGGACTAACGACCACCACGCCGACGTGGTTTCTGTACGCCTCCAGCAGCCGAAGCGCCTCGGCCTCGTAGAGATCGAATACTTTTCGGCAATTCGCCGCGTCTGCCAGCTCGAAATCATACACCGAAAGTTCGAGCTCTTCCGTGCGGCGTAAGTCTCCGTAAATCAGCGACTTATTCCACAAAACTTCATAAACGTCTTTAACGTTTTGAAGGAAGGCGGCAATGCGCTCCATGCCGTAGGTCAGCTCGACCGAGATGGGCTCCAGGTCCAGCCCGCCGCACTGCTGGAAGTAGGTGAACTGGGTAATTTCCAGGCCATCGAGCATCACCTGCCAGCCAATGCCCCAGGCGCCGAGGGTGGGCGCCTCCCAGTTGTCTTCCTCGAAGCGAATGTCGTGCTCGCGCAGATTGATTCCCAATTCGCCCAGGCTCTGAAGATAGATGTCCTGAATATCGGCTGGCGGCGGCTTGAGGATCACCTGCATTTGGGTGTGCTTCAGGAGCCGATTGGGGTTCTCGCCGTAGCGCCCATCCGCCGGCCGGCGCGATGGCTGCACGTAGGCCACGCTCCACGGGTCAGGCCCGAGGACGCGCAGGAAGGTTTCCGGACACATCGTTCCCGCGCCTACTTCGAGGTCGTAAGGCAGGGCGATGACACACCCCTGCCGCGCCCAGAATTCACTGAGCCGGGAGATGGTCTCTTGAAAAGTCAGCGCCATTTCAGTCGTCAGTTCTCAGTTGTCAGTTTTCAGCCCCGAAACTCTAACCTTTAGCCTTTACCCTTTGACCTTCTTTCACATTTCCTCGTTCAACATAGCCCTTGTCACCAGCCGTTTTTCGGCGTGCGAGTCAATCACTTCCTCGAGAAAGAGCCGCGCTTCGCGGCATCCGGGCGGTGCCTTCTCTTGCGCCAGCCAGTGGTCGAGCGTCGATTGGCGCGCCGATTGAGCGAACCGCCGCGCCTGGGCTGACACCGTTTGCCGCGTGCCGCCCCGACAACGCTCGCAGAGCAGGCCCTCCGCGCCCTGGCCGTAATAGCCCGGCTCATCGCCCAGCGCCTGGCCGCAGCTCGCGCAACGCTCGAGGTCGGGCAAAAATCCTTCCAGGCGCAGCAGCCAGTAGTTGAAATAGAGCAGCGGCCGGTTCACTTCTCCGGAACGCTTGAGCGCCCGCAGCACCGCCAGGAGCAAGCGGAAGGCGCGCTCGTTTACCTCGCGCTCCGCGAGATACGCTTCCGCCACTTCGGCGACAAATTGCGCCGCCACCTGCACTCGAAAGTCCTTCTGCATCTCGAAGAAGGACTCCAGCAGTTCGGCCGAATTCATCCGCAGCAGGTCGCGATTCTCGCGTTCGAAAAGCCACAAGCGAACGTAGCTAAGCGGCTCCAGCGCGCTGCCGTAACGGCTCTTGGTGCGCCGCGCGCCCGTGGCAACAGCCCTCAGCCGGCCCCACTGCCGCGTAAACACCGAGACAATCTTGTCAGCCTCTCCAAGCCGATAGGTCCTGAGAACGATGGCTTCTGTTTCGCGCAGAGGCATTCTTTTTGCTGATGTCGGGGCGCCTTAACCAATCAAAATTAACATATCGGCGGGGAGATGGAAACTCGAAATTCGAAAATCGAAAATGGAAAACTGACAACGGACAACGATTGCGATAGATTAGCGGCCGTCGAATGTAGGGCCGGGGCTTGTCCCGGCCACCGGGAGGCCGACCCAAGGGTCGGCCCTACCTTGAGGGAGTCACGATTGAAAAACATCGATGTCGTCGGCATCGGGCTGAACGCTACGGACACCGTGGTACGCGTGCGGTCCTTTCCTGCCCTGGGCGGGAAGGAGCGAATCGCATCCTCATCGATGCAGGCAGGTGGACAGATTGCCACGGCGCTGGTGACGTGCCAGCGCCTGGGTTTGCGCAGCCGCTACATCGGCACGCTGGGCGATGACGAAGGCGGCCGGTTTCAACTCGCTAGTTTGAAGAAGGAGGGTCTCGATCTTCGCTACATCCGAATCGCGCCGCGCACGCCCAACCAGATGGCCTACATTATTGTGGACGAGGCCACGGGCGAGCGCACTGTCTTTTGGGACCGCCACCCGCGCCTCGCCATGAAGCCGGCGGAGTTAAAGCCCGAGGCCATTCGCGGCGCTCGAGTGCTGCTGATTGATGGCTGCGACGTTGACGCGTGTGCTCTCGCGGCGCGCTGGGCTCGCGACGCGGCAATTCCCGTCGTCGCCGACCTCGACACCATTTACAAAAACATCGAAAAGCTCCTGCCGCTCATTGACTATCCGATTGCGTCGCACAACTTCTTTCCTGCCCTCACCGGCATCAGCGACCCATTTCGGGCGCTCGAATCCGCGGAGCGCGAATACAAGATTTGCACTCCGGGCATGACGCTGGGACGCGACGGCGCACTGATGCTGACAGGAGGCCGATATATCTACTCACCCGGCTTCGTGGTGGAGGCGATAGACACAACGGGCGCGGGCGACGTTTTTCACGGCGCGTTTGTGTATGGGCTACTTGCGGGATGGGGTCCGCGGCGCGTCATGGACTTTTCCAATGCGATGGCTGCGCTAAACTGCACGGCGCTTGGCGCGCGCGGAGGCATCAGCACGCGCGCCAAGGCGGAGCGGCTTATGAAGAGAGGGAATCGGTACAGGGATCGGGAGTACGTGACGAAGGCACAAGGAATTAGGAATTAGGTGTTAGGAATTAGGGAAAACAAAAACTTGCACACCAGGCCATGCGCCCTAATTCCCAATTCCTAACACCTAACTCCTGCTCTTCTACCCTGCCGCTCCCAGCTTCAAGCTTCTTAGGACAGCTTCCCATTTACCTTGTGCTTCCAGAATCATTTCGATGGTTTCACGCACTGCGCCGAGCCCTCCACGCGCCCGAGTGCAATAATGAAGGTAACGGCGCAACAGACCGTGTCCATCCGCAACGCCCACCGCGAGGCCCACACGCCTCAAGACAGGCAAGTCCACGATGTCGTCGCCGATGTAGCTGACCTCCTCGTCTTTCAAGCCAGCGGCGTGAAGCATCTTCTCGTATGGCTCCAATTTTTCCAGCGCGCCCTGCTGGATGAAATGGAAGCCAAGTTCTTTCGCCCGAAACTCCACCACCGGTGACGAGCGTCCCGAGATGATTCCCGTTTTCAGCCCGGCCTTTTGGGCCAGCCGAATGCCCAATCCGTCGCGGGAGTAGAACGTCTTGGTCTCAACGAATCCTCCGCGCGGATTGGGCAAGTAATAAATCCTGCCGTCAGTCAACACGCCGTCAACGTCCATCAAGAGCAGCTTGATTCGGCGCGCTCGCTTGCGAAGTCGAGAAGCAGAGAGCATGTTGTTGGTCCTTTGTCATTCGTCCTTGGTCCCTTGTCCTTTGCACGCGCACAGGCCCGCGGCAATCAACATACGATCACGGGAAAGTGACAAAGGACAAATGGCGAAGGACGTTTTTTCTTAGAACATTTGTGTCGTCCACAAGTCGTGAATATGGACGACGCCTTCGAGTTTTCCCGACGAATCGACCACCGGCAGCGCGGTGATTTTCCGCGCCTCCATCAGGCTCAGGGCGCGCGTGGCCAATTCTTTCCTGCCGATGGTCGAAGGCGACCGCGTCATACAATCGGCCGCCGTCAAGCCCAGAGCCTTGTTCCCTTCCCGCTCGATGAACCGGCGAAGGTCGCCGTCGGAGATAAAGCCCAACAATCGGTCGCCGTCGTCAACCACGGTCGCCAGCCCCAGACCTTTCTTGCTCATTTCGTAGATGACGTCGGGCATTTGCGTTTGTGGCTTGACGCGCGGCATTTGGCTGCCGCTGTGCATCACGTTTTCCACGCGGCGCAGCTTGAAGCCCAGGCCGCCGGCGGGATGCAGCGCGGCGTAATCCTCTTCATTGAAGCCTCGCTTTTCGAGCAACGCCATGGCGAGTGCGTCGCCCATGGCCAGCATCGCGGTGGTGGAAGCGGTTGGCGCCAGGCCCAGCGGACAGGCCTCTTCGTGAATGCCGACGTCGATGACCACGTCGCTCGCCTGGCCCAGCGACGACGCCGGCGACCCGGTAAAGAGAATGAGCGGAATCGAGAGCCGCTTCACGGTGTCGAGCAGCCGCAGGAGTTCTTCCGTCTCGCCGCTGTAAGAAAGCGCGACCAGGACATCATGGCGCACCAAGCTGCCCAAATCGCCGTGCAAGGCTTCGGCTGGATGAAGAAAAAACGAAGGCGTGCCGGTGCTGGAGAGCGTGGCCGAGATTTTCTGTCCGATCAGGCCCGATTTTCCCATGCCCGTCACCACCACGCGGCCGCGGCAGGCATAGAGCGTTTCCACGGCTTGGATGAAGCGCTGGTCGAGACGGCTTGGCAATTCAGCGAGCGCCTTCGCCTCAATCTCCAGAACTTTGCGGGCCGTTTCAAGACTCATTTCGAAAACCTGGATTTCGTCGGCGACGATGATAGCACAGCGGTTCGGTGTATAATAGGCGACATCAAGGCGATGGAGTTCGCCACAACCGTCCCGCAAAGGGGGACTGATAACTCCTGGCCGCTTCGCGGCGCCCAGGAGTTTTTTTTATTGGGCGCGGTTGCAGCAGAAAGTCGAGCGGGTTTGCAGATACTCCTCCTCATTGTTTTTGGGATTGCCGGAACTCTTGCCCGATATGGCCTTCAGGGCGCGGTCCAGTATCGCACCGGTTCCGGCTTCCCCAGCGGGACGTTGGTGGTAAACCTGCTCGGCTGCTTTTTTCTCGGCGGCGTCGGCCAATTCGCCCTGAATCA
The DNA here is from genome assembly GCA_050013575.1 of Terriglobia bacterium. Classification (GTDB taxonomy): domain Bacteria; phylum Acidobacteriota; class Terriglobia; order UBA7540; family UBA7540; genus DASYXZ01. The sequence goes on from JBEKEZ010000024.1 coordinate 56,506, forward strand.
CATCTCCGTCCCGCCCGAATGGCGCGTCGGCTTGACCATCGGCTTCTTTGGAGCATTCACCACCTTTTCGAGCTTCAGTTGGGAGACCGCACACTTGCTCGAAGATGGTGACTGGCTGAGGGCGGGACTTTACGTTGGAGCCAGCGTGATCGGCGGAATCGCCTTGCTCCGCGTCGGAATGTGGCTGGTGGACCGGTTTTAGGAGGAATCCATGGAGCACGAACGATTGGAAGGCGAGCGCACGTTGATGCGAATTCACTTTGGCGAGTCCGACAAGTGGGAAGGCAAGCCGCTTTATCGGGCGCTGGTGGACCTTTTCCGGCGCGAGGGTTTCTACGGCGTCACCGTGCTTCGGGGCGTGGGAGGTTACGGCTCTTCCAGCCTGGGGCCGCACCCTTACCACACCACTTCCATTCTCCGCCTCTCGCAGGACTTGCCCATCGTTGTCGAGGTCGTGGAGTATTCCGACAAGATCGAGAAGGTTCTGCCCAAGCTGGATGAGATGGTGGGCGGCGGGATGATCACCTTGGAGAAGGTTCGCGTCGTTTTCTACCGGTCCAAGGAGAATCAACCGGCAGCAAAAAAGTAATCCGCACCAGCTTATCTGCTGGACGTGTGGTTGTTAGGGCTGAGGAGCAATCGTTCGATGGCGGTGAGCACGAAAGCGAGAGACCACGACCTGGAAACGGCGCCGGCCCCGCGTGAGGCGGACGCGGCCGGAGCCATTCTTCGTCTGGCTGCCCTGGCGGGAGAACTCCGCGCGGATCGAATCGTTCGTGAAGCGGGCGATCTGGCGGCTCGTGTTTCCGAGGGCCGTTTCTATGTGGCGTGCATCGGCCAATCCAAGCGCGGCAAGTCAACCTTGATCAATGCGTTGATCGGCGAGGCCGCGCTCCCGGCCGGCATTGTTCCGGTCACTGCCGTGCCCACCGTAGTCCGGCTCGGAGATGAAAGGCGAGCGCGAATCCAGGGCAGCGACGGCTCGTGGCGGGAGATAGCCGTTTCCGATCTGAATCAGTACGTTTCGGAGGAACGCAACCCGGAGAACGCCAAGAGAGTGAGTGGCGTCGAGGTTTTCGTGCCCAGCCCATTGCTGGCGACCGGGATGTGCCTGGTGGATACGCCGGGTCTCGGGTCAGTGTTTACCGGCAACACCGCGGCCACGCAAGCTTTTGTGCCCCACATCGATGCGGCACTCGTGGTGGTGGGAGCCGACCCGCCGCTCGCAGGCGAAGAACTTGCGCTTGTGGAGTCGATCGGCCGGCAGGTGCCGAATCTGATTGTGGTCCTCAACAAAGCTGATCGAACGACAGAATCGGAAAAAACGGCGGCGCGAGAATTCACACGGCAGGTGTTGGAAAAACGGCTGCAACGCTCCGTCGGACAAATTCTGGAAGTCAGCGCCGTGGAAAGACTCGAAAAACGCGGGCCCACACGCGATTGGGAGAAACTGATCGGCGCGCTCGAGCGGCTTGGCGAGAGCTCAGGCCGGCAACTCGTCCTTGCGGCCTGCGCGCGCGGCCTCGGCCGCATCGGCGAGCAGTTACTCGTGATCATCGGCGAAGAGCGCCAGGCTCTCCAGCGGCCGATCGAAGAATCCGAACGGCGAATTGCGGCGATGAAGGAGACCATCGCGCAGGCGGAAGGGTCCATGCGCGATCTGGGATTTCTGCTCACGGCCGAACAGTGCCGTTTATCCGATATTTTCGTCGGCCGCCATAAGGCTTTTCTTGCTCGCGCACTGCCGGAAGCGCGCCATGAATTCCAGGAAACGCTGCGATCCACGCCCCCGGGGATAGGCCCCTCTTACCGGCGGAACCTGTTGCGCGCGGCCCAGGAAATCGCACGCCGCCGCGTCCTGCCTTGGCTCCGGGCGGAACAGATGGAGGCAGAAAAGGAATATCGCCACGCCTCGCTGCGATTCACTCATATGGGAAATGAGTTTCTGCGCCGTCTGGCCGACGCGGGCCTTCCTGAATTGTCGCGCCTGCCTCATGCGCTCGACCCGGAAGCCGGATTCCGGTATCGGTCGGAGTTTACGTTTCGGAATCTCATCGAAGTCGCGCAACCAGCATCACCGCTTCGTTGGCTGGCTGACTTGGCGATCGGCCTCGTCGGCGCGCGCCGCTGGATCGGAAGTGATGCTTGCGATTTTCTCATCCGTCTGCTTGAAATCAACAGCACTCGAGTGCAGAGTGACATTCTCAACCGGGTCCAAGAAAGCCGCAGCCGGTTGGAGGTTGAGATTCGAAAGTTATTGCACGAAATCAGGCACACTGCCCAACAGGCGTTGAGCCATGCCCGAGACGTGCTAGCCGAAGGGGCGCCGGCGCTTCAAGCAACACTAGGGCGCCTGGATGTGCTGGAACAGGAGATCAGGAACTGCCAGTCGTCGGCTGGCGATCGAGATTGATCGATGGTTGATCCCTCTGAAAACCTGCGGCTTCAGGTCGGTTCCAATCACCGCCGAGTGATTTCAGTGCGGCTGCGAATACTGGAAGAATCATGGATGCGGCTGCTTGATCTCTTTCGTCCCATGGATTCGATTCTGACGGCCCGGCGCGCCTTGCCTCGGGAAAAGGCGGAGGAAGTCCGCCAACAGGTTCTCACCCTGGGCGCGAAACTGGCCGAGATGAAAACGGACTTGGGGCTGGAGCGTTCTGACGAAGACCCCGCCCGCGAGGCCAGGGCGTTGATCGCCGCCATGATCACGGGCATCGAAGAGCTCCATCCGCATTACCTTCGAGGCTACGGAAAAGTTCCGGAGTCTCTCGAGTCGTATCTGGAGACTCGATTGAAGGGGCTTTTGCAGGTGATGGATCGAATCGCCAAGACCCTGGCGAGGCCCGTCTCAGAAGGAAAGTCCAAGGGATAGAGTTCGCGGCGTTGAGATTCTCATGGGATTGGATGAACTTCACGCTCGCCGGCTGGCCACCGTCATCAATGTGGTCGAAGGCGCGATAGAGCGCATCGAAATGCTGTTGCAGCGGAACGAGAGCCCCCAGGACACTGCCACCACCGGATGGCCGATTTCCGCCGAACAAATCCACCAAGTGCGGGAAAAAATGGAGAGCGTTCAGCGCCAGCTCCAGCAGGCCGTGGCGCGGTTCGGAATCCAGCGCACAGAGCCGGAGCCTCGGCAGGTGGTGGCGGCGGAGCTCTCCGCATTATGGGTTACTCTCGAGAACGCGATGCCCAAACGAATGACAGGATATGGCCGGCAGTTCGATCCCCAAGACAAGTACGATTGGGAGCAATTGATCCAGAGCATGTTGCGTGATGTCGAGCAAATAAGGAAAATCGCGCTCGACAAGAGTGCAAGCGATGAACCGGCTCCGAAATCCCACCACCTTTAATTGCGACGCGCCAGCTCAATTCGCCGGTACGGTGCGATCGCGGGCCCAATCGCGCAGGCTCGCAACTTTCTCTTTCATTGTGACTGCGAGAGGATAAGTGGCCCGGAGCTCTTTCAAGATCGTTTCGGTCGTCAATGCCGACTTCGAGGAGAAGGCCGAGTACAAAGCCGAATTCACCGCCTGTTCGATTTCAGCGCCGCTGAATCCCTCCGCGGCTGCGGCCAGCACGGCAATGTCGAATTGGGCGAGCTTTTGTTTGTGGCGCGAGAGGTGTATGGAAATAATATCCTTTCGAATTTCCACATCGGGCAAGTCCACGAAGAAGATCTCGTCAAATCTCCCTTTGCGCAGCAGTTCCGGCGGGAGGATCGAAATATCGTTTGAAGTGGCGGCCACAAACACCGGCGATTTCTTTTCCTGCAACCAATTCAGAAAGGTGCCGAAGATGCGCATGGTGACGCCGCCATCGGCGTCGGAATGCAGCGCCGCGCTGGGGAACATTTTCTCGATCTCATCGATCCACATCACAGCGGGCGCCACCGCTTCCGCCACCTGAAGCGATTTGCGAAGGTTTTTCTCGGACTCGCCGATATATTTGTCAAACAGGCGCCCCGCATCAAATCTCAGCAACTGGAGATTCCATTCGCGGGCGACGGCTTTGGCGCACAGGCTCTTGCCGCACCCTTGAACGCCCAGGATCAGGATTCCCTTGGGCGGGTCGAGTCCGTAGCGTTCCGCCTCCGGCGAGAATGCGTCGCGCCGCAACTCAAGCCAAGCCTTGAGGCGCGCCATGCCGCCCACCGAACTCAGCCCGCCTTCGGCCTCGAGAAACTCAAGCACGCCCTGATCCTTGATCAGACTGCTTTTGTGGCGCCGGATCTGGGCGAGAGCGCTCGAATCAAGCCGCCCGGCTTCGAGCACCGCTTCCGTGAGCACCCGTCCCGCTTCGGCGCCGGTGAGCCCCAAGAGGCTGCGCGCCAGCGAGGGCATTTGGTCGCGCGTCAATTGATTAGGGATTCGGTGCCTGGTGACGAGGTCGAGAACCGTGTTGGAGGCCACGTGGCTCAGTTCGGCCTCGTCAGGCAAGCCAAGCGTCAATCGCGCCACGTCTTTTTCCAATTCAATCGGAATGCTCACAACCGGCGCAGAGATCACAATGGCGCGACGCGCTCCTTTGAACTTGGCGGTCAGATCGCGCAGTTTCCGGACAATGACGCCCTGGTCCAGGTACTTGTGAAAATCCATGAGCAAGAAGAGAGCTTCGCCGTCCAAGGCCCCGATTTGCGCCAGAACTTGCGCCGGCTCCTGCGTGTTGTAGATGGGCGCGCCGCCGACCCGCGCCATGCCCTGCGTCACGGACCAACCGTAGAGCGGCAGGTTGAGATCTTGGGCGACCAATCCCAAAATCTCAGCCGCGCGAGACTCTTCCCACGTGTCGAGGTAAATGATGGGATAGTTCGAGTTCACCAGCAGGGCGAGTTCTTGGCGGGCGTTTTGAGACGGCATATTCTGACTTCGTTTGACCGCCTGGGGATCGGGCGTGTCTGAGGGCGAGGAAGTCCGCAGGCGTTCGCGTGAATCATAGCAGAAAAGGATTGGAGGAAACTGGAACTGGTCGACTCCGCATCGGCGGCTTTTCGTCGTTGGGGAATGGACATCCGTTCACAACAGCCGCAGGAGGAACTCACAGGTTGGCTGATTTTAATCAAGCTCTCGCACGAATCGGCCGAGGTTACGCAGGTTCTTGACGAGTGGCCGAAAGTGCTTGAGGTGGAGCGCGTTTGCGCCGTCGGAAAGGGCGCGGGGAGGATTGTCGTGAACTTCCATGAAGATTCCGTCGGCGCCGGCCGCCACCCCCGCGCGCGCCAGCGTTTCGATGAACTGCGGCTGACCGCCGCTGCGCTTTCCTTCCCCGCCCGGCAACTGCAAGGAGTGCGTCACGTCAAGAATCACGGGATAGCCGAATTCCCGCATCACAGCCAGGCCGCGCATATCGACCACGAGATTGTTGTAGCCGAATGTCGTCCCGCGCTCCGTCACAAGAATTCGATGATTGCCCGTGCTCTCGACCTTGCGAATCGCCTGGCCAATCTCCCACGGCGAGAGGAATTGACCCTTCTTGATGTTCACCACCGCGCCTGACCGGCCGGCCTCCACCAGCAAATCTGTCTGCCGCGAGAGGAACGCCGGCACTTGGATCACGTCGCAGACTTCCGCCGCTGGCGCCACCTGACTCACGTCGTGCACGTCGGTCAGCACGGGAATGCCAAGTTTCTTCTTGATTCGTCCCAGAATTTCGAGACCGCGCTCCAATCCCGGGCCGCGATAGGAATCGATGGAAGTTCGGTTGGCTTTGTCGAATGAGGCTTTGAAGATGAACGGAATGCCAAGCGAGCGCGCCGCCGCGGAGAGCCGCTCGGCCATTTTCATCGCGTGTCGCTCACTTTCAATCACGCAGGGACCGGCGATCAAGAAGAGCGGGTGGCCTTCACCGAGAACGAGTTTGGCGAGACGAACTATGTGGCACATAAACCAAGAGAATTGCAAATGGCAAATGGTAAATGTGAAATGGCAAATGGAAAAATCGACAAGGACGTCAACCGCTCATTTTGCTTTTCCTTTAGTTGTCGCCACGGCCTTTGAGAGCATTGCACGCAGTTGTGTGGATTCATCGAGAATGTCGTGCAGGCGGCTGGCCGGCAGAGTTCCGGCTTTGATCAGGAGCCGTAGCCAGTAGTTTGACTCGCGCAATTCCTTGAGCGCGATTGAGAGTTTGTGAACGAAGTCCTCCCTCGATTCCCCTGCTTGTGCTTCTTCGTAGTGGGCCCCCACCGAGATGCCGGACCGCAAGAGCTGATCGCCAATTCGTCTTCCGACCATGGTATGGGACAACGATTCAACAACCTTGATGATTCGCGCCCCATAATCCAGTAATCGCTCTGCAACCGCCGAGGGGTCGTTCATGTCGCCGGTTGCAACGCCACTCTTCCGACCCTCGCCATTTGCCATATCCCATTGGCCTTTTGAACTGCTGTTTCACCTACTCTGCCATTTGCAATTTAACATTTCCCATTTGCCATTTGAAATCCTGCCTTGTTCATTGCGCGACCGCCGACTTGACTTCAGTGGTGGCGACCGCGACCGCCGCCGCCGTCACCTCACGCTGCTTTTTATACTCGACTGCCGCGCCGATGAATGCCTTGAACAGCGGATGTGGCGCAAGTGGGCGCGATTTGAACTCGGGATGGAACTGGCAGCCCAGAAACCACGGATGATCGCGGATCTCGACAATCTCGACGTAGGTTTCGTCCGGCGTGACACCGGTAAAATCAAGCCCGTTGGCCGCCAGCGTCTCTTGATACTCGCGATTGAACTCGTAGCGGTGGCGATGCCGTTCCGAGATCTCCGTTGTGCCGTAGGCCTGATGCGCGAACGAACCCGGTTTCAACTTTGCCGTCCACGCGCCGAGCCGCATCGTGCCGCCCAACTCATCGACGCCGCGCAACTCGCGAAGTTTGTAAATCACACGATGCGCCGTGGAGGGATCGAACTCCGAGCTATCCGCGCCTTCCAGGCCGGCCACGTTGCGCGCGTATTCGATCACCGCGCACTGCATGCCCAGGCAGATTCCGAAGTAAGGCACTTTGCGCGTGCGAGCGAACTCGATGGAGCGAAGCATTCCGGGGATGCCACGCTTGCCGAAGCCGCCTGGAACCAGAATCGCGTCAAAGCTCTTGAGCTGCTCTTCCCAGCCATCGACCTCCAGCCCCTCCGCTTCCACCCAAACCAAATTCACTTTCACGTTGTTGGCGATGCCGCCGTGCGCGAGGGCCTCGTTCAAGCTTTTATAGGAGTCCTGGTACTCGACGTATTTGCCCACCATGCCGATGCTCACTTCTCCGGCGGGATGACGCAGCCGCTCGACGAGGTCGGCCCAGGGGGCCAGGTTGCGCTCCGGCGTCACCAGCTTCAGGCAGCGCAGAATCTGTGTGTCTAATCCCTCGCCGGCGAGCACGAGCGGCACTTCATAAATATTCCCGACGTCTTTGGCGGTGATGACGGCTTGTTCTTCCACGCTGCAAAACAGCGCGATCTTTGCCTTCAGCTCGGCGGAAAGGTAGCGGTCCGTACGGCAAAGCAAAATATCCGGCTGGATACCGATTTCGCGCAACTCCCTCACGGAGTGCTGCGTCGGCTTGGTTTTCAGTTCGCCCGAGACGCCGATGAATGGAACCAGCGTCAGATGGACGAAGACGACCGTTTCGCGGCCCAGTTCCTGGCGCATTTGGCGGACCGCCTCGAGAAACGGCAGCGACTCAATGTCGCCCACCGTCCCGCCGATCTCGACAATGACCACGTCCACGTCGTTCGAAATCTTTTTGATGACATTCTTGATTTCGTTGGTCACGTGCGGAATCACCTGGACGGTTTTCCCCAGGTAATCGCCGCGCCGCTCCTTGGAGATGATCGTTTCGTAGATGCGGCCAGCCGTGCAGTTGTTGTCGCGCAGCATGTGAGCGCGCGTGAACCGCTCGTAGTGCCCGAGATCGAGGTCGGTCTCCGCCCCGTCGTCGGTAACAAAAACTTCTCCGTGCTGGAAAGGGCTCATGGTGCCCGGATCGACGTTGAGGTAAGGATCGAACTTGAGCAGGGTAACGCGAAGTCCCCGCGCTTCCAGCAGGCTCCCGATGCACGCCGAGGCCAGCCCCTTGCCGAGCGAACTGACTACACCCCCAGTCACGAAGATATATTTGGCACCCATACGCCTCCTAAAATGAATTGTTCGGATTGGCGAATTCGCCGCAATGGGTTGTTAAGATTGCGCCTCTCAGGAACCCCAGGCGCCTACTCGACTTTGTGTGTACCGAAGAGATTGGATCTGGAAAGATTCGGTACGGCCGATTATCCCAACGCGGCGCCGGGAATGTCAACTGAAATTTCGGAACGACGAGAAAGTCAGAAGGCAAAAGTCAAAAGTTAAAGGGACCTTTTGAAGGGTGTGATAACTTGCGGCTGCGCCACCTGGTTATGCGGAAAGGCTTTGAAGATGAGAAGCAAATTGAGAAAGATCATTCTCGTTGTACTGGTGATCGTCATCGGTCTTCCGGTGGCGATCATCCTGGCGGCTTGGGTGTGTTTTTACGTCATGGATAGGACCAATGGAACGATTGTCTCCTCGGGTGTGACGCGGCGATACCTGCTGTACGTGCCGAAGGCCTACGATCGCTCCAAGGCCACGCCCTTGGTCATCAGCCTCCACCCCGCGGCAACATGGCCGGCGGTCGAAATGCGCATCAGCCGGTGGAACGACGTGGCCGACGAGCGCGGTTTCGTTGTCGTTTACCCAGAAGGAACCGGGGCCTTTTTTGGGGGATTAGGCCCAGGTCCACAAATCTGGCCCGGGGGGCCACATACTCTGCCACGGGACGTCCGATTCATCGCCGATTTGATCGACAAGCTGGAAGCGGAATACAACATCGATCCGAACCGCATCTATGCCGACGGAATGTCGAACGGCGGAGGCATGGCCTTTGCGTTGTCGTGCAGACTTTCAGATCGGATCGCGGCGGTCGGCGCGGTAGCGGCGGCCCAAGGGTTGTCCTGGGATCAGTGTGGGGATTCCAAGCCGGTGCCGACGATCGCGTTTCATGGAACGGCCGACCGAGCCGCCCCTTACCACGGCGGGCCATCGCCAATCGCCCCTAGACCGTTTCCGAATATTCCGGATTGGACGGCCCGCGTGGCGCGAAAAAACCAATGCAGGGCAGACCCGGTCGACACTCGAATCTCTCCCAGCGTTCGCCGTCTCGCTTATACGAACTGCGCCGATAATGCGGACGTGATTCTCTATACCATCGAGGGTGGAGGCCATACCTGGCCGGGCGGCGGGCCCCTGCCGGAATGGATCGTTGGGCGCACGACCCGTGAGATCAGCGCCAGCAGAGTGATGTGGGAGTTCTTCGTCCAGCACCCGAAAGGCCGTAGACAGTAGCGCAGGGCTCGCTGTCTAGCCTCGCGGGTTTTCCGAATACAGGGAAATGCCGCAGGGCCGAAGGGCGGGCCCTGATTCGATAACGGCGTCGGCTCCAGATCGCCGGTCAACTTGGTTTGTCAGACCGACCAAGGTTTGCCGGGGAAGGAGCCGAAGCCATGACTATAATCGGATGTGATTTGCATACGCGCTACCAGGTTGTAGCGTGGATTGATGAAGAGACGGGGGAAGTCCGCACCCGTAACAGTCGCAAGTGTGAGCGCGCCGTTCGCGGCGTCAAGGGTCTGCGATGAATGCCCCGACCAAGAGCGTCGGGGCGCCCTTGACCCCGCGCCCGGCGCACAGGGGCCGTAGTGTGTTCAAAAGGCCCCGAAAAAACCCTTGACCACGCCGACGCCATTATAGATGCGCTACAACCGCAAAACCGCACATTCTCACGCACTGCTCCTTGAGAATCCGCCTGATGAAAACAAAGACCTTATCACATCTACAGAATTTCATAGGCGGTGGGGCAAAATGCCACACTTTTTCAAAAGAGGGACTTTTTCGCAAATTTTTTTATTGCGCAACCCCTTTATTTGCCACAGATAAAAAAAATAGTTTCAATAGTTTCAAAAGTTACCATAGTTACATTTCCGCTTGCGATGATCAGAGCATGAAAGAGACGGGTGGAAAGTGGCACCTGGGAACTGGAAGGCACGAGCTGCCAGCCGTCGGCTTTCAGATTTGAGCAAGAATTGCAGATCAACTGGCTCGCTGAAAGCTGATCGCTGATAGCTGAGAGCCGCCTTGTTCCCCGCCGCTTGCCACCGCATTTTTGAGAGGAGACAAACATGCTCACAAAGAGTCGCAAGGTTACCGAGAGAGTGGCTGCGGCCAATCGTCGAAACGCCCGGAAATCGACGGGGCCGAGGACGGCGGCGGGAAAGCGCCGGGCCTGCGTGAATCGGTACAAGCACGGGTACTACGCTGCGCCGGACAAAAAGGCGCGCGAGGAGATGTTCCGTCTGGGCGAAGACCCGGACTTGCTGCAACAGTTCGAACTGAAATTGACGCGGTCGTGGCGGCCCGCCGACGACATGCAGGCGATGCTGGTGGGTGATCTGGCCCGGCTTTACTACGACAAGGCCATGATGCGGAAAGTGGTGAGGGCGACGCGGCTGAGCGATCAGCGGGAGCAGGAAACGGCCATCGAGCGAGTTGACCTGGCCCTCTCGCACGAGGATGCGATCAGTGCGGCCGACCTGCGCGAGCTGGGCTATCGCGGCATGCCTCCCTGCCAAGCGGCGTATGACGAAAGCCGGCGGCTGCTCGACGACCTCTTCACTCGCAATGCGGCGCGCCATTGGAGCGGCGACCAGAGCGAAACCTTCAAGCTGCTCTATGGGGAGCGCCCGCACGGCGTGGGGAGAATGATCATCGATTTGTTCAGACTATTGGCCGAGCACCCGGAGCGAGCTGACGCTCCGCTGGACGATCCCGCTCACAACTTGACGGGGACACTGCGCCTGCAATTGGCGACGTGCATCGAGAAAGAGAGACTGGCGGTGATGTTCGAGGAGCGGCACTACCAAGCGCAGAAGGCGGAAGAGGCGGTGGGCGAGTTTGGCTCGGCATGGCTGCCGGGAGGCGATAACTGGGGCAAGATGCAAATGCAAGACGCCCGACTCGACCGGATGATCGACGGCAAAGTGAAACTCCTCATCCGGCTGAAACGGTTATGGCACTCGCTGCCGGAGGATTTCGGTTGCGGACTGGGCATGATTGATGGAGACCCGGAATTCGAAAACTCTGTCCTGAGCGACGGGGAGGATCGCAATTCGAAAATCGAAAATGGGAATTCGAAAGTGGAAAGCGAAGATTCGAAGACCGAGGATCGAAATACGGAACGCCTCACCCGTGTCGCCGCGGCGACACACCCTCTCCCCAAGGGAGAGGGCCAAAGCTCTCGCACTTGCCGAGCCGAGGCGGGACAGGCTCTGCGCCCGGGAGAGGGCCAGAGCTCTGCACGGCGGCACGGGTCGCCGCCTCAACAACTGACAACAGACAACGGGCCGCGGACAAGGAACAAAAAAATCCTGAAAAATGCGGTTCGAAGCCACGATGTTGGTGAAAACAAAGGAAAGCGTCCGTTGTCCGTTGCAAAAACGCAGCCCTCAGCCGTCAGCTTTCAGCAGTCAGCAACGCCGGGAGTTGTTCGCTGAGACCTCAAGAGCGAGTCCTGACGGCTTCTTGCAGCGGGCAACTGACAGCGGGCAGCGCAAAGCCCGCTGCATACGGGATTCCGGATTACGAACTGCGAGGGGATTCCGAATCGGCTTCGCTCCTTGGCGCTTGAGAATTTCGTGGAACTTGTGTGGTAAAATTTGTTTGCGGCAGGGCGGAGCGTAGCCGTGACCCGGCGCGTCTAGAAGGGCGTCACCGATGGCACGCGAGATTGGGCGTCACGTTTTTCGGGTAGCGACGGTAACGGTTGCCCTGGGGGGCATGCTGTGCGGGCTCGCGCTGCGCACGCCCGGCGACGAGAAGGTACCACGACCCGCCAGCCCCGACGATACGCAAATCACCGTTCGCAAGCCCCCCGTCCACACGGCGCCCATTCAGGTGGACGTGAACATGGTGATTGTGAACGTCACCGTCACTGATCCTTACGACCGCATCGTAACCGGGCTTGACCAAAGCAACTTCGAGGTCTACGACGAAAAGGTGGGGCAGAAGATCGAATCGTTCTCAACCGAAGACGCTCCGATTTCTGTCGGCCTCATCTTCGATTCCAGCGGCTCGATGTCCGACAAGATTCAGAAATCCAAAGAGGCAGCCCTGCAATTCTTCAAGACATCCAATCCTCAAGATGAGTTTATGCTCATCGACTTTAACGAGAGGCCAAACCTGCTGGCGAGCTTCACGTCGAAGTTTGAAAACATTGAGGACCGGCTGTTGTTCCTGAAATCGGGCGGCAAGACTTCTCTACTGGACGCCCTCTATCTGGGCCTGAATGAAATGAAGAAGGCCACGACGAACCGAAAAGCGCTGCTGCTGATTTCCGACGGCGGCGACAATCACAGCCGGTATACGGAGCGGGACGTTCGAAAAGCGATGAAAGAATCGGATGTGCAGCTTTATTCCGTGGGGATTTTTGAGCCGCTCGCTTCGCGGTCACGGACCCCGGAAGAGGCAGGAGGCCCGGCGTTGTTGTCGGAGCTATCCGAGCTCTCCGGTGGCCGCCTCTTCAGTGTTGAAAACGCCGACGAGCTGCCCGACATCGCGGAAAAAATCTCCATCGAATTGCGCAACCAGTACGTCATCGGATACAAGCCTTCCAACCTGGTTCGTGACGGCCGTTGGCGGCGCATCAAGGTGAAACTCAATCCGCCGCGGGGCCTGCCGCCCCTGCAAGTCTACGCCCGAACGGGATACTATGCTCCGACTCAGTGACACCAAACTGAGAATAAAGAACCTCCTCCGCTGGATCTCGGCAGCGGCGGTGGGACTGCCCCTGGCCGTGTCGCTGGCCGCCGCCCAGAACGAAGGCCCAAAGCCTGCGAACTCCGCGACGCCCGCGCCCCAGTCGAGGCCCAACGAATACAAGATCGGCGTGGACGTGAACCTCGTCGTTTTGCACGCCAGCGTCCTCGACAAACAAGGCCGAAGGGTGAATGACTTACAGCGCGATAACTTTCAGGTTTACGAGGACGGGGCATTGCAGAAACTCTCCGTATTCAGTCATGCGGACATTCCCGTCACCATGGGTATCGTCATCGACGACAGCGGCAGCATGAAGCCCAAGCGTGTGGCGGTGAACGCGTCGGCTCTCTCCTTTGTCAAAACCTCGAATCCCCAGGACCAGGTCTTCGTGGTGAATTTCAACGACGTCTATTACCTGGATACGCCGGGCGATTTCGCCACCAACATCGAAGAGATGAAAGCGGCGCTGGACAAGATCGATTCGCGCGGCGGCACGGCTCTGCGCGACGCCGTTTACGCCTCGCTCGACCACATCAAGCTGGGCAACCGCGACAAAAAAGTCCTGCTCGTCATCACCGACGGAGAAGATAACGCCAGCCGATATACGTTTGAAGAGCTGCTGCAACACGCGCAGAAATCCGACGCCGTGATCTATACCATTGGCCTGCTGGGTGACGACGATAACACCGGACACCTGTTTGGGATGCACGGCGCCGGGGCGCATCGCGCCGCCAAGGTCCTCAAGCAGTTGGCGCAGGCGACGGGTGGCGACGCGTATTTCCCCAAATCGCTGGAGGAAGTGGAATCAACCTGCGTCGAGGTCGCGCACAGCATCCGCAATCAGTACACGCTCGCCTACTACCCCACGAACATGAATAAAGACGGGTCCTTCCGCACCGTGCGAGTTGACGCTTTCGCGCCCCACAAGCGCGAAAAACTCGTCGTCCGTACCCGTACCGGCTACTACGCCCCCAAGAGCGTTCAGACCTCCGCGGCCGCTACCTCATCAGGACAATAACAAGAAATCTATTAGCAGTCAGCTATCAGTACTCATCTTGAAGTCACGATCGTCTGAAGCTCGCTGACTGCTGAAGGCTGATAGCTGGCGGCTTAACTAACGATCTCGTCCAAAAAACTCTTGCCTACCGCTAAACGCAGCCCGAAGTTTTCGGCAATGGTTGCGCCGATATCGGCGAGTGTCGCGCGCGTGCCGAGATCCACTCCGTGCATCGCCTGCGGCCCGGTCGCAAGCACCGGCACATATTCGCGCGAGTGGTCGGTGCTCGGCCCGAGCGGGTCGCAGCCGTGGTCGGCGGTGAAGATCAGCAGGTCTGCGGGCAGGAGCGCGCGGCGCAGATTGGGAACAAAGGCGTCCGCTTCTTCGATGGCGCGGCCGTAGCCCTCGATGTCCAGCCGATGCCCGTAGAGCATGTCGAAATCCACGAGGTTGGTGAACACCAGCCCTCGCCTCGCCAGGTCCAGGGCCGCGACCGTGCTCTCCAGCGCCTGCCGGTTGTTTTTTCCCGGGAGCGATTGCGTGATGCCGCGATTCAGGAAAATATCCGGAATCTTGCCCACGCCGATGACATCGAGCCCCGCGTCCTTCAGAAGGTCGAGCAGCATGGGACGCGGCGGCTCCACCGCGTAGTCGTGCCGACGTTCGGTGCGAACGAACGCGCCAGGCTTGCCGGTAAAAGGCCGCGCGATCACGCGCCCCACGCGGTGCGGCCCATCGAGCATCGCGCGCGCGATTTTCGAGATGCGGTACAGCTCATCGATGGGGATCACCTCCTCGTGCGCGGCAATCTGAAAAACGCTGTCGCCGGAAGTGTAAACAATGGGCCAGCCCGTCTTGACGTGCTCTTCGCCCAGTTGCTTGATGATCTCCGTCCCGGAGGCAGGAAAATTGCCCAGAGTCTTCCGGCCGATGGCCACTTCAAACTTCTCGATGAGTTGGGGCGGGAAACCGTGCGGGTAAGTTGGAAATGGACGATCGAGAATAATCCCCGCCATCTCCCAGTGGCCGGCAGTCGTGTCCTTGCCGGGTGAGAGCAGCGTGGCCTTTCCGAAGGCGCCTTCCGGTGACGGTGAAGGAGTGAGGCCAGCGAGCGGGCGAATGTTCGCAAGACCAAGGCGGACGAATTCCGGCACGCGCAGCCCGCGCTGCTCCGCAATGTGGCCGAGCGTGTCGCGCCCGGCGTCGCCCCAGGCGGCGGCGTCAGGCATCGCCCCGATGCCCACGCTGTCCAGGACAATTAGAACCACCCGTTCAAATGGCCCCATGCTCTTCGTCCACCGACGACTAATCCGCCCTCCGCAGCACGATGTAGTGGCTGATCGAGTAGCCTAGCACTGCCCCGGCAAAAATGTCCGAAGGAAAATGCGCCTGCAGCGTGATGCGCGAAAACGCAATGGTGCCGGCGAGACCATAAGCGACCCACGGCACCCAACGATGCCGTCGGTAGCGCTCCGCCACCACGGTCGCCAGTGCAAAGGCGCCGATGCCATGGCCGGAAGGAAAGCTGCCCCGCTCAATCAAAATGCCCCCTTTCGCCTTGAACCAGGTGTGCCCAAAGTCGCCAGAAGCTGGTACCTCGCTGGGGCGGAGCCGCCGATCAATATTCTTCATCACCAGTGCAGCAATCTCGGCATCGCCCAACGCCTCCGCCGCAAGCAGCCCGGTCTTCTCTGTGGAATTGCTCTGGCGCGCGTGGCCCACAATGGCCAGACCGAGCGGAAGAGTCCCCATGGCGAGGCCAGTGTTCAAACCGCTGAAGGTTTTGTTGAAGCCGCGAAACGAGGACGTGCGGTGAAAGTAAGGCGCATCGTGTGGGTCCAGCGCCACCAACACCGCCGTCGTGGCCGCAACTCCGATGACGGGCTTCCAATGTTTCCCCTGCGCGGCCTGCAACGGGAAAACCCAAATCTTTTTCTGATCGTGTCCCACGTCAGGCAGCAGCCGCTTCCAGGCCATCCGCCGTTCGGTTTCACTCTGACTCGAGGGAACCGGCACATCCGTTTGCGCAAAGTCCCGCGCCATGGTCGGCTCGGATTGCGCTCCCAGGCCGAACGCCGACGTGCCAATCCAGCACACGATAAGCGTGCTTCGCAGGAGGGTGCGATTCACCCCTCTCAAGGATACTCGAACTCGATGCGGCTGGCGCGAAGGAACACCCTCAAGGGCTGCCATCAGCGGAGCTGGAAACCCTGGACCATGCTCTCAAACGTGGGGCGCAAAGTGTTAAAGTCCTGTTCGGGCGAAATAAAAGCCATATAAACCAGAGTCCCGTCGGACCGCTGGACTGCCACCAACCAATCGTGTTCGCGCAGAGGGTGGCCTGTAGTGTCCGTGATTGGCGAAGGCCCCGTCAGCTCAACGCCCTTCCCCGGCCGCCGATTAACGCGGACATCTTCGCCGTGGCCAATCATCTTCAGGTCTGGGTTGCCTTGACGAAGAGAATCGATCAACTGATGGGTGGCGTCATCGAGCGATCCGTTGCCCCGGCCCGGCTCCGGCTGAAAGCTGTTGATGATGACCCCATACCCCACGGCGTTTCCCGAAATTCCGGCGCGTGGGGCGATGGTCACCGCGGAACTCGTGTCGCCAAAGACTTCCCAGTTGTCCGGATAGGAGATCCGATAGGCGCTGTGGTTGAAATTCTTGAAATTACCGCTGGGCATCACGTCAACTCGCGACACATTGCCAATGGTGCCCCCAGACTGTGTCTGACCTGCTTGATTGCTTACCGGCGGCGCGGGCATGCCGAGCACTCGCCTCTTCACGGCCTGAAATTCGGGGCTGTCCTGCTTGCCTTGAATGGCGGGACCCAGTTGCGGAATCTCGGCATCGACAGCCTGAATACGATTCCCAGGATCGGGGTGATCGGAAAAAAATTGGGCCGCCCGCGACTGGGTCGCCGTCGCAGGATATTTCTTCTCGATAATAGTGAAAAACTGCGCCATGCCGTGGGGATCGTATCCGGCATGGTAAAGGACGTAGGTGCCCACCGCGTCGGCTTGCGCCTCGGCGCTCCGGGAATTGTGCAGAAACAGAGAACTCACGCCAACATTGACGACCATCTCCGACAACTGGCTCATGAGGCTTGAACTTTGCCCCAACAATCCGCCAAGAATAGCCAGTGGGACCTCGGCCGCGATTCTTTCTGTAGCCTGATGGGTTCCGTGGCGCATCACCACGTGGCCGGTTTCGTGGGCAATCACTCCCGCAAGCTGCGCTTCATTTTCCGCCGATTCGATGGCGCCGCGATTTACGTAGATGAAGCCGCCCGGCAAGGCGAAGGCGTTGATGTCCTTGGTGTTGACGACCTTGAACGTCCACGGATAATCGGCCGGCAGCGGCTCGAATTGAGTGAGTCGCTTTCCGAGATCGTTGATGTAGCGGAGTGTCTCCGGGTCGTTGAGGAGCGGTAGTTGTTTGTCCGCCTCTGCCGCCGCCTGTTTCCCCGCCTCAATATCCTGTTGCTTTGAAAAAAGGTTGAAGCCAGGTTTTAAGTTCAGGCCTTTTGCCGCCTCCACGCCCAGCGCAAGGCCGCCCGCCATACTCAGACACACCACCGCTAAGAGGAAAAACTTCTTGTTGATGTTCATCGCGTTCTCGCTCCCAAAATCCGTCCAAAGGGGAAGGACTCACATTGGGGTTCCGGCCTTGGTGATGATCGCGTCCACCGGCTCGTTCACGACGGCCCGCTGGGGGTGGTCTTTCTCGTAGGCGTCGATCTGGTTCTGATTACGCAGCGTTAACCCGATGTCGTCCCAACCGTTCAGCAAACACTCGCGTCGGAACGGATTCACCTCGAACGCCAACTTGAGGCCATGGACGTCAGTCACGGTCTGGCTCTCCAGGTCAACGGTCAATTGATAGCCCTCGTTCTTCTCGGTGCGCTCGAAGAGTTCGTCCACTTGGGCGTCGGGCAGGGTCACCGGAAGAATGCCGTTTTTGAAGCAATTGTTGTAGAAGATGTCGGCAAAGCTGGGTGCGATGATGGAGCGAAAGCCGTAGTCGAGGATGGCCCATGGCGCGTGCTCGCGGCTCGAGCCGCAGCCAAAATTCGCGCGCGCCAGCAGAATCGAAGCACCCTTGTAACGCGGCTTGTTCAGGATGAAATCCGGGTTCGGCTGCTCGCCCGGCAAGTAGCGCCAGTCATAGAAGAGCGTGCGCCCAAAACCCTCGCGGGTCAGCGACTTCAGGAATTGCTTGGGCACGATCTGATCGGTGTCGACGTTCACGCGATCGAAGGGCAGAACCAAACCGGTGTGTTTTGTGTATGAGTGCATGAGTCAAAAATCCTCAAGGTTAAAGGGTAAAAGTCAAAGGACAAAGCCACGCGTCAGCTTTTTACCCTTGACCCTTTTACCTTTAACCTTTATCTCCGTCCACGTCCCACTCGCGAATATCGACAAAGTGTCCCTCAATCGCCGCCGCCGCGGCCATCATGGGACTAACCAAATGTGTTCGTCCGCCTTTGCCCTGACGTCCCTCGAAGTTCCGATTGGAGGTCGACGCGCAGCGCTCGCCGCTACCCAGGACGTCCGGGTTCATCCCGATGCACATGCTACAGCCGGCGTCACGCCACTCAAACCCGGCCTCGCGAAAAATCTTGTCGAGACCCTCCGTTTCGGCCTGCGCTTTCACCACCATGGATCCGGGCACCACCAGCGCTTCTTTCAACGTTGGCGACACGTGCTTGCCGGCCACCACCTTTGACGCCAGGCGCAAGTCTTCGAGCCGCGCATTCGTGCATGAGCCAATGAACACCCGGTCGAGCGGGATCTCCGTCATCGGCGTTCCCGGCGCGAGGCCCATGTATTCGAGCGCGCGCTCAGCGGCCTCGCGGTCCACGTGATCGGGAAACGATTTCGGATCGGGCACCCGGCCGGTGACATCGGTCACCATGCCGGGATTCGTGCCCCAGGTCACTTGTGGAGCAATACTAGATGCACTCATCTCAACCACTTTATCATAATGAGCTCCGGAATCAGAGACCAGCGATTTCCAGTCGTCCACGGCAATCTGGAAATCCTTGCCGCGCGGGACGTACGGCCGGCCTTCCATATAAGCAAAAGTCGTGTCGTCCGGCGCCACCATGCCGGCGCGCGCCCCGCCCTCAATCGTCATGTTGCAGACTGTCATCCGGCCTTCCATGGAGAGGGCGCGAATGGCTTTGCCGGCGTACTCAATCACGTGGCCATTGCCGCCCGCGATGCCGAGTCTGCCGATGATGGCGAGGATCAAATCCTTGGCCGTAACTCCCGACTGAAGCAGGCCGTCCGCTTTGATGAGCATGCTCTTGGATTTGAACTGCGAGAGGCACTGCGTAGCCAGCACATGCTCTACTTCACTCGTGCCGATGCCGAACGCCAGCGTGCCAAAGGCGCCGTGGGTGGAAGTATGGCTATCGCCACATACAATTGTCTGCCCAGGCTGCGTGATGCCGAGCTCCGGCCCGATCACGTGGACGATGCCCTGATGGCGCGACTGAATGTTGAAGAGCGTCACGCCGGTCTCCCGGCAGTTACATTCGAGCGCCTTAAACTGCTCGACGGCGACTTTGTCCAGGATGGGCAGATCCCGGTCCTTGGTCGGAACCGAGTGGTCCATCACTGCAAACGTCAGGTCCGGCCGGCGCACCCTGCGCCCCGCCACCTTCAGCCCTGAGAACGCCTGCGGCGAAGTACCCTCGTGAATGAAATGCCGGTCAATGTAGATGAGCGCCGGCTGCCCCGGCGGCTCAGAAACCAAATGAGCTTCCCAGATCTTCTCGTACATCGTGCGCGCTGTAGCCATATGCATGTGCAATTATACCGGGACTAGGTGCTTGGGGCTAGGGGTTCGGAATTCGGGATTCGGTGTTTGGTTCTTGCGCGACCCTCTCCCACAGCCCCGCCCACCAAGCTCGGTTTCCCGTTTTCGATCTTCCACTGTCCAGTTTCCGTCCTTTGGCAATCGGGAATAGAGGCGGTAACCGTGCGATGTATGATATTCATTCTAAATCACATTCCGGCTTCGTTCCCAGTTTTTAATTCCCTGACCTCTAGTTTTGATTTTCAAGTTTCCAGCTTCGGTTCTTCGCAAATCGGGAATAGAGAGGATGTGCACCATTCATATTTCCAGAAAAACCGCTCTTTTTTCTTGCTAATTCACTGAAACTAGGCTCTTTAACCTCAATGGGTTTGCTTTCTTCTGAAGTAGCATATATTTCAGATTCTAAAGTACTTAACCTCAATGGGTTTGGTTGGGTTTGCTTTTTCGATTGCCAGTCGCCGGCGGTCACAACGGGCAACTGGCCACGGACATAAGGAGGTCGGGGCATCCTACCTTTACTAGCCTAGCATAGTCTACTCATAAAAGTCAACACAATTCCGCCGAAGTGTAGATTTTTGGGCCTGAAGTGCAGAAAAACGGGGGTGAATGGAAAATACGGCTCTGCCGTGGCGTCGAGCTGCCATCGGCCCCTCTGCGCCCTCGTTCCAGAGACCTCTGCCATTGGGCTCAGTGGGCCCTCCGCGGTCTCTTTGTCGGAGAATTTTCCGCACGGAGAACACGGGGGCATCCTACTCTCCGGCCTTTGATTTGGGAGGCTTGGAGGGAAACATTTCTCTGCGAACGAGCTGCTCTCCCCTCAGGACGTGAACGATGTAAACGACCTTCTCCTCAACCCGGTAGAAAATTCGGCAGGGAGGGACAACCAATTGACGATAGGGCAGGCCCCTCAGCTCGGCTGGAACCCCGCCCATCTGCGGAAACTTACGCAGCCGTCCAACGGCCTCCACCGCCTTTCGGACCAGTCGACGCGCAGCCTCTGGTTTGTCCAACGCAATGTAATCGGCGATCGCGTCCAGATCCTGAATCGCCGGATCAGCCCAGATTATTCTAGCCATCGCTTGAGTTTTTGCTTCGCTCGGTCATGAGTAGAGATCCGCCCTTCTTGGATGGCTCTCTCCCCGCGCGCGATTCCCTCCAGGAGCTGCAGACGGTGCTGGAGCGCCTCGAAAGTGATTACATCCACCAAGTACGCAGTCGGGATTCCGTGTTGAGTGATGAGGACCGGGGAACGATCCTGCACGATCTCGGCGAGAATCCTTGTCGCACTCCGCTTCAAGGTTGTCACCAATTGGGTTTTCATAGCAGTGATACTAGAGTATCACTCTGATGTTTGCAAGGCCCTCCCTCAACCGGTTCATCCATTGCCCTGTCAAGATTGAGGCTCGCGCCCTCGCAAAGAATTCGATGACGCAGCTAACCTACAGATTCTTCGCGAGATGGCCGGAGGAAGAATCTGAAATCGAGTCTGCGCATCTATATGAGTGAGAAGAGACTGCTGGGATGCTTCTCCCGCTCCGCGGGATCAGCATGACACTGGTGGGCGAGAGGAATAAAGGAGGAAGAGAGAACGTGGTTCCAACGCTCAGAACTTTGACGCTAGAACTAATCAACATTGGTGCCGTCATACTGCTGATGGCTTACATCGGCATGGTGATTATAGGCTATGCCACCGAAGGGCCGCGTTATCACTTCCGATTCGACGCCAGCCGTCCGGCCGCTTCCATCAAGCGGATGCTCGTGGGTCTTGGGGTTTGGTTCGCTGCGGGAGTTGTGCGGGTTTCCGAGCGAGCCATGAATCCGCTTTACGAAGCCTCGGCGCAAGTCGGTGACTGGATCGCCGAGCGCAGCAGCCCCGAAACCCAGGAGCGCTTTCGCTCGCGCTTTATGTGACAGTTAATCGGGTTTCGGGGTTTGGGTTTCGGGGTTCGCGAACCCCGAAACCCGGATCCCGAATCCCAGCTCACTTAAACGTCGCGCTCAGTTCCATTTCGCCCCACTGAATGGAAATCTCGCCGGCGCCTTTTTCGTTCTCCAAGGTAATAGTCACCATCTCGGCCGGTTTGGCCTCCTTTTCTTCCTTAAGTGGCACAGATGCAAAGTCCTGAGCCGGGTCGTGCTGCGTTCCCCACTGGCCGTGCTGCTTGTTGAAGACCAGCTTGTAGCCACCGCTCGCCTTCTGCACCCACAAGCTGTACTCACCCTTGGGGACCGTGACGTCGCCAAACTTCAGATCGCCCGAGGTGGTGAAGGTTGTGGATTTGTTTGAGCCCACCCGCCAGAAATCACCTTCCCCTAATTGGCCGAGCAGGTCGTTCACCGTCCGGCCGTTCAACGACGGCCGCCCGTATTCCACGGTCACAGTCTTGCCACCCACGGTTATCTTTGCGGTGCCGCGTGGAGCCTGGGCGAAGGACACTGCCGCAAGGCCCGCAAGAACGGCCGCCCCGAGAACTGCAACTAGCATTCGCTTCATCGTTCCTCCTTTAGCACACTCATGAATTGATTACGGAGCGAGGATTATAACGCCAGTTAAACCCGATGGGCAGAATTTTTAGGGATCTACTTGCTCATGGTCCGGTGTCGGTCGAAAGTGCGTCAGTCCGTCAGTATTTCAGTACTTCAGTGACCGTCAGACCGAGTCATTACCCAACTGAGAAACTTGTGACAGCAGCGGACTACGGGCAACGGACAATTGACAGGATTATTAGACCGCGACTTTTTCCACCTGCAGATTGGGTTTGAGGAGGACGCCGTATTCGGAAGTATTCACCAGCGGCACAACGTCGTAGCGTTGCGCCTTCAGATCGTACACCTCGCACGTGCTGTAGGGCTTCGAATACACGTGCAGGGTGACGGCTCGCGCTCCGAAGGAAGTCGGGTTCGCGACCAGATGAATCGGCTCGCTGGGGTCCACTTGCTGGGGGCTGTCGGCATCAATCACAAAGTGCACGCTGGGTTCGAGCGCGCAGAAGTGAGCCGCCGGATCTTTGCGCACCAGCTTGAAATTATGCACTTGCACTTTCCCGATGGGCGCCGCCATCCAGCACTCCTGGTTGCAGTGATTGTGGATGGGGCTCTTCTGGCCGATGTCCCAACAGATCGCGATTAGCTCAAATATCAGAGTTTTGTGAATCAGATTGCGGGTGTAATGCTCGGCGGAAAAGAACAGATAAGGGCCAAGGCTCTCCGGATCCACTTTGTGCCCGCGCATGAAATCGAGCACGCCCTGGCGATGAAATTTCTCCTCGGGAATCGTGGTCAGCAGCCTGGCGAATTCGTCGACGGAAAGCATTTGAACAGCATAAAGCGGTTCTGGGAAAAGTCAACACGCGTGAATTGGCGCGGTCACGTCGTCTCCCAAGGATTTACGGCGGGAATTCCCCACACGGAAAAGTCTTTCACGTTACGTGTGACGACGCTGAGGCCGTGGTGCTTTGCCGTTGCCGCAACCAGGCCATCGATGATGGCGAGCGTAATACCCCTGAGCTGCGCTTGTCCGGCCATCGTGCCCCATATTTCCGCGATTTCTGCATTGATCGGCAGCACACGATTGCCGAATTGGCCGGGCAAATCGATCACCAGCCAGCGTTCAAGCTGATCGCGCTTGCGGCTGGCAGGCAGGATGGTGGCGCCCTTTCGGATCTCGCCCAAAGTAAGTACGCTCAGGTGTAGGAGATTCTCCTGGGCAGCGCGCATCCACTCGACAACCCGCGGTTCAGGTCTGACGCGGACAAGCTCGGAAACGAAATTGGTATCGAGCAGGAAGCCACTCATAGCTCGATATCCCGGCCGGTGTCTTTGTCCCGCTCCAGATCAAGTTCCAGACCAACTAATGGCGACTCGCGAAAGAATTCATAGAGGGTTTTCTTCGCCCCAGGTTGGTCTGCAGATGGCTCACCGCCGTGCTGCTCGCGCCAAGCGTGGACTGCCTCCACGATGAGCTCATCGACGGAATGAAAATGGCCGTTACTGATCTCTTCCTGAACCAACCTCTCGGTTTCCGGTTTCAGTTCAATTGACATTGTATGAGCACCTCCCGCTCTTCGCGCTGCGCAGGCCAACCAGCGAGACCACTACCTTCCGGCTGAAAATCCAGCTTCTCGCTTAAATTCAGTATAGCTCTTCCCCCGAGCCGCATAAAGTGCGCCGTGTGGCCTTAATGCTCGTCGCGCGATGGCTCCTCTGCCAGGCAGCAGGGGCTGCTGACCTCCCCAGTCGTGAGGGCACACCATGGCGCGCCCCTACCGTGCAACGGAATCCAAAAATTCCTGCAACTCCTCGGGCAGCGGCGCTTCCAGTCGAAGCGGCTCGCCGGTCTTAGGATGGCGAATCTCGAGACTCGCCGCGTGAAGGAAGTTTCGCTCCAGGGTTTCTTGCGTTCTCCCGGCCAAGTGCAATTTTGCAGGCGCGCCGTAAAGCGTGTCGCCGACCACGGGGTGGCCAATCGCAGCCAAGTGAACGCGAATCTGGTGCGTGCGCCCGGTGCGCGGCTCGGCTTCGAGCAAGGTGAAATACTGAAATCTCTGTAGAACTCGATAAAGCGTGAGTGCCTGCCGCGGGTTCAGACCGCCCGCCTTCATGCGAGTGCGGTGCCAGGGCGCGCGACCGACCGGGCGCTCGATTCTTCCACTGTCGTTCGCCACGCGGCCATGGACGAGCACTTTGTAAACCTTGCGGACTTCCCTGCTCTTGAACTGCTCGGCGAGCTTTCGATGCGCGAAATCATTCTTGGCAACCACCAGCAGCCCGCTCGTCATTTTGTCGAGGCGATGAACGATGCCGGGCCGATGCTCGCCTCCTGCGCCCGAGAGTTGGGCGATGTGATGGAGTAGCGCGTTGACTAGCGTGCCCGATTTCACGCCCGCGCCGACGTGCACCACCATGCCCGCAGGCTTATTCACCACCACGAGATCATCGTCTTCATAAACAATGTCGAGCGGCAGGTCTTCGGCCACCGCGCGCAACTCGCGAAACGTGGCTCGGATCGTGATTCGGTCCCCGGCACGGACCGCTTCGCTCGCTTTGTAAACAGTCTCAGCGCCGACGGTGACCAGGCCGGAGCGAATCTGGCGCTGAAGCTGGCTGCGGCTCCAGTCCGGCATGTGTCGCGCCAGGAAAATGTCGAGGCGGCGGCCGGCTTCATCGGGAAGAACGACAAATTCGCGGGTTTCGGTCATGAAGAGCTGTTCGTTGTCCGCGGTCCGTTGCTGTCACCAGTTCCTCAGTTGGTCAGTATCTCAGTCTGTCAGTCACTGAAGTACTGAAATACTGACCGACTGAAACACTGACGACGGACTGCGGACAAATGTTCAATCCGAGATGAGCACTTGCAGTATAAGCAACCCTGCGCCGACGACGATGGCGCTGTCCGCCAGATTGAATGTATACCAATGATAGGTGCGGAAGTAAAAGTCGAGGAAGTCGACCACGCGTCCCAGGCGGATGCGGTCTACGAGGTTGGAGAGCGCGCCTCCCAAAACCAACGCCAGTCCGACTACGGATTCCCAGCGGAGGCGGTGATCTCGCCACGCAAAAGCGATCACGGTGGCGAGGAGCGCAGCGGATATCAGGATCAAGATGGCTGTTTTCCAGGGTGATGGGGCATCGGAAAAAATGCCGAACGCGGCGCCGGCGTTCTTCACGTGGGTGAGGTTAAAGAAGTGAGGAATGATCGGGATGACCGCGTGCTCAGGAATTGAGCTCTCTACCATCGCTTTCGTCGCCTGGTCGCCCACAAACACCACCACAGCAATCGCCACCGACATAAGGCGCGACAAATTCTTCACGCGAACTGTAAGAGCTTCGGACACTAGAATTGATTCATTGAGCCATTGGGCCATTGAATCATTGAAAGAATCGAGCAAGGCCGGAGAGACAATGGCGCAATGACTCAATGAATCAATGATTCAATCTCGTTGAGCGCTTCCACACACCGCTCGCAGACTTGAGGATAGCGCGAATCTTCTCCGACGCGCTCTGAGTAATTCCAGCACCTCTCGCATTTCCTGCCTGCCGCCTGCTCGATCTTCACCTGAAGTCCGGGCACTGCGGTCTCGCGGCCCTCCCACAACGGCCCCTCGCTTAATTCGACTTGGGAAACGATGAAGAGGGTGGGCAGCATGAACCGATAGCGTTCGAGCAGCGACAGAACGTCGCCCTCGGCCGCCAGGACCACGCGCGCCTCCAGCGCGGTGCCGATGAATTTTCCCTGCCGAGCCACCTCGAGGGCCTTCAGCACTTCGTTTCGGATGTCGATCAAGCGCGGCCAAGCGGCCAAGCGCGCCACCTGAGCCATAGACAGTCCTTCGCGCAGCCGGCCGGCAGGAACAAACTCCTCGAGGTGCACGCTCGTCTGCTTGAGGGGCGGCGGAGGCCCGGCCTTCAGGGCATCACTTTCGGCGCGCGTGCCGCTGGCCGGCGTCCCCAGCGGTGCGGGGCGAGTTCGCCCCGGCGCGGCAGAAGGAGCGGCGTGCAGATGAGACCACACCTCTTCCGCGGTGAAGCTCAAGAGCGGCGCGATGGCGCGGACCAGCGCGTCGGCGATTTTGTAAATCGTGGTCTGAGCGGCGCGCCGCCGCAGGGAGGCCGCGGGCGCGGTGTAGAGCCGGTCCTTGAGGATATCGAAATAAAAGGCGCTCAGGTCGACGGTCGAAAAATCGTAGAGGGCGCGATAGACCTTGTGAAACGCATAATCGTCGTAAGCGGCTTTCACGCGTTCCAACAAGGCCGCGGTTTGCTCCAGCGCCCAGACGTCGATTTCTTCCAATTGGTCAGCCGCCACGATGTCGTGCCGCGGATCGAAGTCGTAAAGATTTCCCAGGCAATAGCGAAACGTGTTGCGCAGCTTGCGATAGGCTTCGGAGAGCCGCGTCAGGATGTCGGGCGAAATCACCACGTCCTCACGGGCGTCAATCGAAGCCACCCACAATCGGAGAATTTCCGCTCCGTGCGTCTTGATGATCTCATTCGGATCGATCACATTTCCGATCGACTTTGACATCGCCCGCCCTTCGGGATCGAGCACCCAGCCGCTGGTCACCACGGTCCGGTAGGGCGCGCGATGGCCGTCGGGCGCGGGCTCGTGCGTGCCCACGGCCACCAGCAGCGAGCTGTGAAACCAGCCGCGGTGCTGGTCGGCTCCCTCGGCGTAAACATCGGATGGCCACGGCACGTCGGGCCGATGGCCGAGAACCGCGGCGTGGCTGCATCCGGATTCAAACCAGACGTCGAGAATATCCATTTCCTTGCGCAGCTTTGTCCCGCCGCACTCCGTGCACTTCGTCCCCGGCGGCAGCAATTCCTCCACAGAATGTGTGTACCACGCTCCGGTGCCCTCTTTGCGGAACAACTCGACGGTCGGGCGCGCAAGGCTCGCATCCATCAAAGGCTTCTGGCAGATCTCGCAGTGGAAAACAGGGATGGGCACCCCCCAGGCTCGCTGCCGCGAGATGCACCAGTCCGGCCGCGTGGCAATCATGTTGGAGATGCGCTCCTCGCCCCACTCCGGCGACCAACGCACCTTCTTGATTTCTTCCAGCGCGCGCCGACGCAGGTCGTCGTGATCGATGTCGATGAACCACTGGTCGCTGGCGCGAAAAATGATGGGATTGTGGCAACGCCAGCAGTGCGGATAAGAATGTGTAAGCCACCCGGGCTTTCCAACCAGCGTTCCCCGCTCTTTCAGCAAGCCGACAATCGGCTCGTTGGCATCGAAAACTTTTTTGTCTTTGTATTCTCCCAAGCCTTCGGTGAATTCTCCCGCTTCGCCCACCGGACAGTAAACTTCCAGGCCGTACTTCATCCCGGTCTCATAGTCTTCACGACCGTGCCCGGGCGCGGTATGCACGCAGCCTGTGCCGTCTTCTGCGGTCACGTAGTCGGCCAACACGCCGGGCAGCTTTCTCTCCAGGAACGGGTGCTGCATTTCGATGCCTTCAAGTTTCTTTCCCGGGATTCGCGCCAGCACCGTGGGGGCGCGCAGGCCGGTCTCATGGATCGTCGGCTCCATGCGCCGGCTTTCCATCAGGTAGGCGTCGCCGCCGCCGTCCGCGGCCACGACATATTCGAAGTCAGGGTGAAATGCCACAGCCATGCTGGCCGGAAGCGTCCAGGGCGTCGTCGTCCAGATGATGACGAACACCCTGCGGCCGGACAGGGCGGGATCAAGTTTCGCGGGGTCCGAAGTCAGCGCGTACTTCACATAAATCGACCGGCTGCGGTGCTCTTCGTATTCCACTTCAGCTTCCGCCAGCGCGGTCTTGTCTGAAATGCACCAGTAAATCGATTTGCGCCCGCGATAGACGTACCCCCGCTCAAAAAACTTCAGAAAAGTCTCGGCAATGATGGCCTCGTAAGAAAAATCCATGGTCAAGTAAGGCTTGTCCCATTCGCCAAAAACGCCGAGGCGCATAAAGTCCTGGCGCTGGAGGTTCACGAACTTCTCCGCGTAACGCCGGCAGGTATCGCGAATTTCAGGAAGCGACATTTGCGCCTTGCGCGGACCCAGTTCCTTGTCCACGTTGATTTCGATAGGCAGTCCATGGCAGTCCCAACCGGGCACGTAAGGAGCGTTGAAGCCCATCAAGGTCTTGGACTTGACGATGAAGTCCTTCAAGATTTTGGTCAGCGCGGTGCCCAAGTGAATGCGGCCGTTGGCGTAGGGTGGGCCGTCATGCAGGGTGAAGATGGGCGCGTTGCGCCGCGCCGCGCGAATTTGTCCGTAGAGATCTTCCCTCGCCCACTTCTCGAGCCACTTAGGCTCGTTTTGCGGCAGGTTGGCCTTCATCGAAAATTTGGTTTGTGGCAAATTGATGGTGCTCTTCAGGTCGAGCGTCTTCTGCATGAAACCTCCCGCCCCACGTAAACCTCGCATTATAGAGATAAAGCCGAGACAGTGTCTAGCGCAGCGGACAAGCGGGTTGTGTCAAGCATTTGTCAGTTGAGCTCCGCGAGAATACAAGACTTCGAACCAAGTTGTTCCGCAGCGAGCGATCCAGAGGCGGAGCTTGAGGAGGCGGTGAGCGCCGCGTCGTGTCCAGCGC
>JBEKEZ010000025.1:0-82393 GCA_050013575.1 Terriglobia bacterium
GCGCTGGACACGACGCGGCGCTCACCGCCTCCTCAAGCTCCGCCTCTGGATCGCTCGCTGCGGAACAACTTGGTTCGAAGTCTTGTATTCTCGCGGAGCTCAACTGACAAATGCTTGACACAACCCTGGCGTTGAGCCTGGCCGCGTGGCCGCGCTTGCTCGTGATACACTCAGGGTGAAGCCCGAGTCCGTTGCCCTAGGGCGCGGGGAGGTCCGTATGCAGGTTGTCAAAACCAAAGGGGAAGTGGGAACCGACGGACGATTGAGGCTGGATCTGCCCGTCGAGCTGCCGGCGGGCGCCGTCGAGCTAGTCTTGGTGGTGGGCAGCGCGCCGCAGCCGAACGGAACCAAATACAATTTCGCAGACGTTGCTGGACAGCTCCAGTGGAAAGGCGACGCTCTTCGGGAACAAAGAAGGCTGCGCGATGAGTGGTGAGCGTTATTTGTTGGATACCAACGCCATCGTGCTCCTGCTGCGCGGCGATCAAGCTTTGCAGCAGCGCTTGCAGCAAGCGGAGTGGATCGGCATTTCCATCCTCTCCCAGATCGAGTTTCTGGCATTTCCTAACATAACCCAGCGAGATCGCCAGACTTTCCAACGGTTCTCGGAGAGGATCGATGTCGTCGGTCTGGACCGAACCGAGCAGGCGCTGATCGATAGGATTGTGGCCCTGCGCGGGCAGTATCGACTCAAGCTTCCCGATGCGATCATCGCTGCGACAGCCGTCGAACGCGGCGCCGTCCTGATTACGGATGACGGTCAACTCCGAAAGCTTGCGGGCGTGAAAAGCTCAGGAGCTAGTTGATTCGGACGCCCCGGGAGGCGAAGTTCGGCACGAACGAGCTGGGCACGCTCTTCAAGCGGACTCACGGCGACGAGGGAGGGCCAATCCGAAAAAACGGACGACGTAATCCCTGCCCGGCGCTGAAACGCAGTACTCAGCACGCGTCTCCGGATGAGAGCCGCGCACCTCACGGACCGACGTCCGGGCTTGCTATCGACCTTAGCCGCTTCGACGATTCCAACTGGCGTTGAGCCCGGCCGCGTGACGTATACTGGGCTGCCGTGGGCCACTTATCTCTGCCCCTTGACTGTCATGGTTGACAGGGCCTGGACCCGAGTTTAACTTAGTGTGTACCGGCTATGGACATCTTTGCTGAAATCTCGAAGCTGCGGCAGGAAGGGCGCAAGGGCGCCTTGGCCACCATCATTCAGGTGCAAGGGTCGATTCCCAGCTACGAGAGCTCCAAGATTCTCATTCGAGATGACGGCTCGATTGTTGGCACAGTTGGCGGAGGGTGTGTGGAGGCGGAAGTTTGGTCCGTGGCCCAGGACGTAATGCGCGAGGAAAAGCCGCGCCGCCTACACTTCAATCTCAATAACAATCCCGAATACGACACCGGCCTCATCTGCGGAGGCTCGCTGGACATTTTTGTCGAGCCCATCCTGGCCGCGCCGACGGTATACCTCTTTGGCGGCGGGCACGTCTCGCTTTCCATCTCCAAAGTCGCGAGCCTGGCGGGCTTTGACACCGTGGTGATCGACGACCGCGAAGCTTTTGCCTCAAAAGAACGCTTTCCCGAGGCTCGCGAGACTTTTGCCGGAGAGTGGGAAGAGATTTTCCCGAAGCTCAAGATCAACGAGTTCTCCTACTTGGCGCTGGTCACGCGCGGACACAAGGGCGACCTGACTTGCTTGCGCTGGGCGCTCACCACGCCGGCGCGCTACATCGGCATGATCGGCAGCAAACGCAAATTCATCGAGATCTCGAAGGTGCTCGAGGGCGAGGGTGTTCCCGCCGAGAAGTTGGAGCGCGTCCGCTCGCCCATCGGTCTCGATATCGGCGCCCTTACTCCGGAAGAAATCGGCGTGGCGGTGGTGGCGGAAATGATTGCGGTGCGCCGCAAGTCAGTCAGTATTTCAGGTGATCAGTTCGTCAGTCTTTCAGCAAGAAGGTCGCCCGGGTAGCTGATCTGCTGAAATACTGACACACTGACCGACTTCTGACTTCTCTTCTCACTCCTGACTCCAATCATGATTTCCGCCCTCATTCTCGCTGCCGGTGAGTCTTCGCGCATGGGCCGCGACAAGGCTCTGCTCGACTATCGTGGCAAGACCTTTTTGGAACATATCGTGGCGACACAGCGCGAAGCGGGCCTCGAGCGGACAGTAGTAGTGCTAGGGCATCACGCCGAAGAGATTCGTCGCGCCGTAAATCTTGCGGGTGCCGAAGTTGTGGTGAATCAGGATTATCGCCTCGGCCAGACTTCGTCGCTTCAAGCGGGCCTGCGGGCGCTCGTCCAGCCTGAAACGGACGCCGTAGTTCTTTGCCTGGTAGATCATCCAGCCGTTTCAGCCGACATCGTGAAACAACTCGTGGCCGCTTTCCAAGAAACCGCCGCGCCCGTCGTCGTGCCCACATATCAAGGCCGGCGCGGACACCCCGTGCTGATCGCGCGCCCTTTGTTCGGTGAACTTCTCAGTCTCGATCCGCATCAAGGCGCCAACACCATCATCCGCAAATACCGCGACGCGACGCATTGCGTCGAAGTGCAAGATCCCGGCATCCTGCTCGATATTGACGACCCCAAAGCCTATCGGCAACTGACGCCGTAGGGCCGGGGCTTGCCCCGGCCTCCGTTAAGGCCGGCCCAAGGGCCGGCCCTAGAGCCATCCACAATGCCCGTGCCGTCGCGCCCCCTGCGTCTTTTTCAAGGCGCAGTGCGTATAAACGATTAGAATGGGCGCGACGATCTATCAAACCCGCGGCACCGCGATCTCGGCCATGGACATCTTCACGGTCGGGACGCCCGTGCTACGTTTCTCGATTCCAATGCCCAGCGAGGCACAGGAACTGGCGCGCGGGCTGCGCCGGCGCGATCCCGAACTGCTCGACCACTTGATCGAGCAGTACCACTATCGTTTGTTCCGCTATCTGCTTTCTCTGACGGGGAATCGAGAGTCGGCCGAAGACCTGTTTCAGGAAACCTGGATTCGCGTGCTCGAGCGCGGCCATCAGTACAACGAAAAATGGAAGTTTGGGACGTGGCTGTTCACGATCGCGCGGCATTTGTTTGTGGATTACCTCCGCCGCAAAAACCCCGCCGTCATGGCGCCTGATGAGCTGGGGGAGGCAAGCGACGTCCGGGAACCTGCCTGCGACGCCCTCTCTCCCTTTGATCGCCAGATTCAGCGCGAAGAAGGCGAGTGGATAGCGCACGCGCTGGAACGCCTGGGCGCAAGTTACCGCGAGGTGCTGATGCTCCGGTTCCAGGAGGACATGAGTTTGGAAGAAATCGCCGAAGTGGTCGCCGCGCCGCTGCCGACCGTGAAGTCCCGGCTCTACCGCGGCATGGATGTGCTCCGTGGGTTGTTGGAGGGAGGACGAGCATGACTGAAAACTCCCATGACAAGGCGAAGAGTCTCATCGTTGCGGCCCGCGTGGAAGGAATCTCCGCTGCGGGCCGGGATTGGCTGGACGCGCACCTGGAAACGTGCCGCGCTTGCTCCGCGTGGGCAGAGTCGGTCGAGCGGTCGATCACCGTGCTGCGTACGGTTTCCGTGCCCGTCGATCCTTGCCTCATTGACCGAACGCGGCTACGAGTTCACGTCCGCGCGCAAGAACTGCGCAAGCACGCTGAGCAAATGCGAGCGCTGTGGATCTCCTGCGCCCTGTCCTGGGCCTTAGGCGTGGTTTCGGCCCCACTGTTGTGGGAAGGATTGAAATGGATGGGTCAGCGCCTGGCGCTACCGGAGGCCGTCGGGTTGGTAGCATTTCCAGTCCTATGGACAGTTCCGGCGGCATTCGTTGGCGCAGTACTCGTGTGGAAGCGCTCACGAGCCCCGAGCGAGAACGGCTACACCACAAGAAGGTAGACGCCGGTTTCCAGCCGGCATCTACATCAGAAAGTGAGATGACGCTTATGAGAGACGAGAGATTCAATATTCGAGAGGAGGCAAAGCTGATCCCCGCCTGGGCCATCGTCCTTGCCGTCCTAGCGTTCATCGGAATGCTGGCGCTGTTCCTCCTGGTCGTCTTTCGGCACGATCCGAATGCTCCGCCCATTCCGCTCCAGGTGTTTATTTCATTTATCCCCGGCTCGATCCTGGCTCTAGTGATTTTGCTGGGCGGCTACGTGAACCGCGACGCCCAGCGGAGAGGGATGAATCGAGCACTTTGGACGACTCTGGTGTTCATCATTGCCAATGGGATTGGGTTCATCCTCTATTTCCTCCTGCGCCACCCGCTGAAGGTGCCCTGCCCGCAGTGCGGAACGCTGGCAACCACCGATTTCAACTTTTGCCCGAAATGCAGATTCAATCTCCATCCGGTGTGTCCTGGGTGTCACCGGGCTGTGCGCCTCGGGGACACTTTCTGCCCCTATTGTGCGCACGATTTGGCCGGAGACCGGCAGGCTGGCGCGACACCGATCACGCCGGCATCGCCTGCACCAGCTTCTTGAGCGCATCGGCGGCCAGCACGCTGGCGTGACGCGAAGCCGGAGGCAGCCCGTCAAGGGCTGCCTCAATCTGTGACGCAGTGAGTGAGGCCAGTTCGGCGCGTGATTTGCCCAGCATCGCTTCCGTCAACCACGAGCCGCACGCGACCGCGGGGATGCATCCCTGAGTTTTGAATCTTGCTTCAGCGATTTTTCCGTCGCGTACAATCACCCACAGCTTCATCAAATCGCCGCAGACCGGATTGGTCATCTCGACCGCGGCGGTGGCGTTTTCAATTTCGCCGACGTTACGAGGGTGATGGAAGTGGTCGAGAACTTTTTCTGAATACATGGGGATTCGAGGGACTAGGAATTAGGGATTAGGAATTAGAGAAAACCAATTCCCGGGCAAAACCTCCAGCCCTAATTCCTAAATCCTAACTCCCAAATCCTGATTTTCTCACGGCGCCAGATTCCCAAAGAAAACATACCGGAGCACCAGGACGGCCACGACGCCGGCGGCAACGGCCAGCGCCACCCTGACGCCGCGCGTTCGATTGACCTCCGGAATCAAGTCGGAGGCGGCCACGTAAAGGGTGACACCGGCGGAGAGGGCGAGCCCGTAACTCGCAAACTGGCGCGTGAGCGCCATCGCCAGAATACCCATCAGCCTGGAAACGCCCAAGGCAACGGTGGCCCACAGCCCGGCTCGCTGGCCTTTCCTCGAAGCCACCATGATGGAGGCAATCGTAAATCCTTCGGGAATATTGTGAAGAATGACCGCGCCAAAAATGACAAAGCCCAGCCAGGCGGAGATCAGAAAGCCCGAGGCAATGGATACACCGTCGAAAAAAGTGTGGATCAGCAACCCGCCCAGCGCCACGTAAGCGGTGGAGGGCTTGACGAATTCATCGGGGTGCGTCTCCTCACCAAAATGAAAGTGGGCGGGCGCGGTGTGCTCGAAGAAGTGCACGATGAAGTAGCCGAAGAGGATCAGAATGGGCGCACGCGCCGGATCGAGGCGAAGGCTCTCCGGCACCATTTCAGTGACTGCCGTCGCCAGCATGAAGCCGGAGCCCAGCGCGATGAAGGTGGCGAGAAATGCCCGGCTCCACGGACGTGCGCTGACGATGGCCCCGCCGAAGACGTTGGCGAGGCCGGCGACGACGCCCAGAGCGAGGCTGATGGTCAAAACGGACATAGCAGAGTATTTCAGTATGGCAGTATTTCAGTAGGTCAGTTACGCAGGGAGCTGTCCTCTTTACTGATAAACTGAAATACCGAGCAACTGACGAACTGAAGTATTTCAGTGTGTCAGTATTTCAGTACATCGAACTCGGAGAGAGGTGTCCTCTTTACTGACAAACTGAAATACTGACTAACTGACGTACTGACGAATCATCCGGAGTGTCGAATGTGCACGATCTCGCCGTCGTGCACGACGTACTCTTTCCCTTCCAACCTCAGCAGCCCCCGATTCCGCGCTTCCGCGAGGCTGCCTGCGGAAATGAGATCCTCGTGCTTCACTACTTCGGCGCGAATGAAAGCCTTTTGCAAGTCCGTGTGGACCTCTCCAGCCGCATCGAGGGCTGTCGTCCCAGCGCGGAGGGTCCAGGCGTGACACTCATTCTCCCCGACGGTAAAGAAGGAAATCAGCCCAAGCAAATGATAGCTGGAGCGGATCAAGCGAGCTGCCCCTGATTCTTTCAGACCATAACTCGCCAGGAACTCTTCGGCATCGGCGTCGTCCAGCTCCGCCAGTTCCGCCTCCACCTGTCCACAGACCGCTGTGACCTCCGTTCGAGGTCGCTGCTTCAGCGCGGCGCTGTGAGCAAACTCTTCTGCCGCATCGGCGCGCGCCGCGTCGCGTTCGGCGAGGTTCAGCACATAGAGCATGGGCTTTGACGAAAGAAAGGTAAACCCGCGAATGATGCGCTCTTCTTCCGCGCTGCGAGCCAATTCGCGCAGCGGCGTTTGCTTTTCGAGCGCCGCCCTCGAAGCCTGCAAAACGTGGAATTCTTTTTCGAGCGCCGGATTCTTCTGTTTCTTGAGGTCCTTTTCGAGACGGTCCAGCCGTTTCTCGACCACGGCGAGATCCGAAAGGATCAGCTCCAATTCCACGTTTTCAATGTCAGCCTTGGGGTTTGCTGCGCCCTCGCCGGCGGGCGACGCAGCTCCGTCAAACGCTCGCACCACGTGAGCGAGCGCGTCCATCTCGCGTAAGCTGGCGGTTTGAGATCCTGACCGCGCCATCTCGATCACGCTGCCCGGCGTGTCCACGTATTCGACGCTGGCGTAAACGGTTTTCTTGGGCTTGTACATTTCTGCCAGGCGGTCGAGCCGCGGGTCGGGTACGCGCACCACGCTGACGTGCGCCTCCTGTTTCCCCGAGCCCAGGCCGCTCCCATGAGAGTGCGTCAGGATGCGGAACAGAGTCGTCTTGCCCACTTGGGCGAGACCTACGATGCCGATTTTGAGCATATTGACCGTCTCGCGGACAGCGGCCGACAAATCTCGTCAGGTCTCATGCCGCCCGTTGAGTTATGGATACTATCACATGGGAACGACGCCATAGGCCCGTGACTCCGCGCTGCAACTCAGCGCGTCGAGCCGCGGACTACAATTCCCTTGGTGAGAAATCCAACTTCCGCTAGAATTCCCGCAGGTGGAAGAGAAGCAGTGGTGGGCGGTACAGGATTCGAACCTGTGACTTCTACCGTGTGAGTCTGCAAGTCTTTTAATCTACAACAATTTACAGGTGCTCACGGGGCTGCTAACTTCCGCTAAGTGCTTGTAAGTCGGTTCCCATCGGGCTGATTATCGGGCTGGGATAACTCCTGCGTTTAACGGGCACTGTCAACTCTTTCAAGGCTTTCAAGGCGGCTGCGGTGTCCTAATTTGGGCAATTATATACTTGACATACCAAATAAAAGTGCTACTCTTTAAGCATGAAAAACGTAAACACACTCCAAGAAGCAATCATCCACTTCAGCGATTTCGAGAATTGCCGAAAACTCATGATCGAGCTACGATGGCCGGATGGTGTCGTGAAGTGTCCGCACTGCGGCTCTGCGAAGGTAACATACTTGGCAAAGGCGCGGGTCTGGAAATGCTATAGCGGCCACAAGAAGCCGACCTTCTCATTGAAGACCGGCACCATTTTTGAAGATTCTCCGCTCGGCCTCGACAAGTGGCTAGCCGCTTTGTGGTTGGTAGTGAACTGCAAGAATGGCATAAGCTCTTGTGAAGTCGCACGCGATTTATCGATCACCCAAAAATCTGCGTGGTTCATGATGCACCGCATCCGGCTTGCCTTGCAGGACAAAGACGGCGGAAAATTGGGCGGCGAAGTCGAAGTTGATGAAACCTTCATTGGCGGTCTTTCTCGCAACATGCACGTCAGCAAACGCCGTGAAAAAATCATGGGCACTGGCGGGCGCGATAAAGTCGCAGTTCTCGGCATCTTGAAGCGCAAGGGCAAGGTCCGCACCTCGGTTGTTCCCGATGTTACCCGTCTCACCCTGCGCGGCAAGGTTCTGGACAACGTGGCCCCCGGCGCTAAAGCGTTCACTGACGCATGGGGTTGCCTACACCGGATTGGATTCCGAATATGTCCATAACGTCATTGACCATGCCAAAGTCTACGCGGTCGAGAACGTCCACACCAACGGCCTCGAAAATTACTGGAGTCTCTTGAAGCGTGGAATCAAGGGAACCTATGTAAGCGTCGAGCCGTTCCACCTTTTCCGTTACCTCGATGAGCAAGCCTTCCGCTTCAATAACCGCGAAGGACTCAATGATGGCGACCGTTTCAAGCTTGCGGCCTCACAGATCGTAGGAAAGCGCCTTACCTATCGACATCTGATTGGGAAAGATATGGAGGTCCCCCCCTCACTGGCAAACTAAAGCGACAGAACAGAGGCAAGCGAAAGGTCAATTAGGTGGGGCGCAGTGAACCGCATTACCCTTGATTTGCCAGTATCCATTTGGACACTTCTTCGGGCATTCCGTGCCAAGCTGCGGGTGCATTGGAGACCCCTACAAAAACTCTATCCTCGGGGCCGAGCACGGCAACTAGATTATCGCGGACAACAGACGGAGTTTGATCTGTCCAGATTAAATAACCAGAACTTCCGAGGCGTGCCCAACGCTCATACTGCTTGATTTTCTTGACGAGGGCTTCGCGGTTTTTTCCC
This sequence comes from Terriglobia bacterium, assembly GCA_050013575.1. Lineage (GTDB taxonomy): Bacteria > Acidobacteriota > Terriglobia > UBA7540 > UBA7540 > DASYXZ01. Next base: position 8,637 of record JBEKEZ010000025.1, read on the forward strand.
GGTTCATCAAGGTCGTAAAATATGAGGAGTACACGCTTCATGGTTGACTCTCTAATTTATTGATGTGTGTTGCGATTAAGATAACCATTTTGATACATTCCTGCGCATCCTTCTTCGTAATGGACTGCTCCTCGGGCGGATTCACGCTTAGGTCATAGTCCCCACGGTGGGCAATCGCATGACGCCGCTGAGTGAAACGGTCAAGACGCCCGCGTAGCGTGTCCTCATTCTCTTCAGCACTAATTGCAACCTGATGAAAGATATCACTGTAGCCGACCAGCTTGAGAGATTCTGTTATCTGGCGGGTGCCCTGAAAGGATTGCTTCTCGAAATCGTTTCGAAAGGCCTTTTCAACTCGGTCCAAGAGATCATCCTTGCGTGCCGCTTCCAACAAAACGTCGTCTTTCAAAAATGCCTTGATCTTTTCTACTAAAGGCGGTGGAAGGATCATTGTCTTGTCGCCGAGAAGTGAACGGACACGAGTTATGACGAATGCCCGAATAAAAGCGTCGAGCGCCGAAATGGCCAGCACAATGGCGGCGCGATGGGCATCCGCCAAGTATTTCTCTGGTTTTGCCTTCTTGCCGTGAGCGGCTTCATGCATCTTCAGGAGATTTTTCGCCCGCTCGATGCAGCAATTAAATATCTCAAACGAACTCATGGCTCCATTGGATCTTACATCCTTCATTGCCGGTTGAGCGGTTGACTCGGTTGCCGTTCCGACCTTTGCGGCCTGAGGGCCATGAGCATCCTGCGTGCTTTTTGGAATTCCATTTGACTGAGGCTTATTCATTCAACCCCTACCGATTGCTTGCCCCCTTCGAATGGCCGAACGTCTTTTCTTCGGCGCGGGTTTATTAAAGGGATTAGGAACCGCGCTCTTTGGCACAGAAAGGACAGTCTTGAGGGCTTCAACAAATCGCTTGCCGGCCTGCGGGCCTTCTTCCATTTCAGGGTGAGGTTTCATCCCCTCCATTATGCCATAAACGGGGTACTCGCTGCGGGGAGGTGTTAGAGGGAAAGGTTCTGATCGGGTCCACGATTGCGGGATTTTCAGGCGGTGCGACAGAAACATCACTTCCTTGGCTTCATACCGGCTCTGCGCGCTGTAATGAAGGTCGTACGAAATGCGCGGGTGCAGTTGATATAGGCCGTAGCGGACCGCCGCGTAATCGTAGGTCACAATCCAGGGTTGCTCCAATTGGACGATGCGAGCTGCCAGTTTTCGATGATCGTCCAAGTCGTATTCGTTCAGGTACAGGCCCTCCCCGTTTTCGATGTATGGCGGGTCGAAAAAGGCAATAGTATTGGTCCCCAGGTTCACAAACACGCGGTCTATGAAGTCCAGCGCATCGAGCTGGTAGAGCTTGATTCTGTTGCTGTATCTAGAAATCCGGCGGATTCTCTGGGTCAACTCTTCCTTGTTGAAACGTGCCTCGATGCCCCATTCCCCTTGCTGCTGCTTTCCGCCGATAACGCCGCCTCCGATGATTCCTGAACGGTTCGTGCGATTGAGAAATAGTGTCGCAAAGCCCAACTCGCCGAGGTCTGCTGTGTCCCGACAGTTATAAACCTCGTGCTGACGCCGCCATTCAGCCATCGTAATCCTGACGTGCTTCACCTTACCGCAAAGATCTTCCGAATTATTCAGAACTTCGTGCCAGAAGGCGTACACGGGCCTGCTGAGATCGTTGAGGTGGATGACGGACGCGTATTCGCCAAAAAGCAGCGACAGCCCGAGTGCAGAGCCCCCGGCATAAGGCTCAACATATTGAACGTCCTTCATTCTGTTTTCTTCAAGAAGAGAACCGACGACAGCGGCCAATCGCCGCTTCCCCCCCGGATAACGCAAGGGCGTGTGATATGGCATGAGGCAAGTGTAGTGAAGTTATCGCATTTTGGCCAGCGTTTTCTTTCACGATGACCACATAGCCGCAACAAACGACTGTATCTTGTCCCAATGGGTACGCAAATCGCTTACTGACGGAAACACATATTGGTTGTGAATGTAGGCATTCAGCAGCGTCACGCCTGGGTCGAGAAATGAGTCTTTCATGCACGAATGGCGCACGGCACGTGCCTGCTGGTGGTTCAGCTTGTTACGTGTCTCAAGATCGGTGGCCACCTTTTCAATTTTTATGTGGAGCTTGTCGTTTTCCGTGACACCCAATGGGTGGCCCGTTACGTAGGCGTCAACACTTAGCTCGATGAAGACTCGAAACAAAACGCTGACGGCATTGGTGTGCAGCGAGAGCTTCAGAATGCGCAACTCGCGCTCAATGTCGTTAATACGGCCCTTGGGGATATTCAAAACACAGTCCCGTGGAATCAGCATGTCGCGCTTCTTCGGCGGTCTCACTGCCTTGCTTCCACGTTTTGTTTTCGCCATCTTCTCGCCGCTCGTGATTGCGACGCCTTCTCCTGGTTTGACTGTTGCAGTCACGGTGACGGCAGGCGGCAGATCGTTGGCGTACTTTATGCGATCTGGCCTTTCGTAGATGTCTCCGACCTTGGTCTGCTTGGAGGCGAGGTCGTTAACGACGTGCATCAAGGCTCTGGCAATTTTGCCAGAATCAGCCATCAGATAGAGGGTATTGTTCTTCAACTTAAGACCGAGCTTCTCTCTGACCTCCGGCGTCCCGATCAAGCGCTTGAGACTCGTCACTGGAACTCTCCGTCGTACATCTGATGTTAAATCTCCTCGCGCCTGCAGGAAGTCAAGAGCTTGCGTATGTGGCTGCGGCGGTTTACCGAGCCTCGTGAGCCATCGTGCCTGTTCATCCGATCCCCAAGTAAACGTTCCGGCACCCTCGTTCAGTCCGGTATGCTTTAGTTCTATCCAGTGCCGGGCTTCTTCGCGGTCCTTGAAAACCGTGCACGGTATTTCATCAATTGGGTTTTTCTGATACTCCTTACTCAGCTTTCGAACTTTAGCCAGAACATCATTTTCAATAGCGTTTGCCAGCAACTCAGGATTCTCAAGCGCCCTCAACGCTCCCAATCGCCTATTGCCTTCAAGGACGATGTACCGTGTCGGGGTGCTCGGGTGCGGCGTCACAATTGGCAGGTCTGATGGATTAAGTCCATACCGAACAATGTCAGCGGCTAAGAATGCGAGCTTCTTTCCGAGATGCTGAGCGAGTGCTCGTTGGGCCTCGCGCTGGCCTGTGTTGGGCTCAGATAGGCGGGGATTCTCTTCATCAATCAGCAGGTCTACCGGTCGGATCGGGATGGTATCAGGCATCGGCGCTTCCCTTCACAATGAATTACGGACTACTAAGCGCCAGAAGTATACACTTTCAATCTTGGTACGGCAAGTATATAATTGCCCTAATTTGAAACAATCAATTTTGATCCTGCTAAATCTGGGTGCCTTTTTTATCAGTTTCTATTGGGTTGGGTTTCGTGGGCCTATTAGAATCTTAAAGAGGCCGCTCGGAAGAGCGGGATCTCTAACGAATGAAGAAATGTCTAGTTCAGTTGCCAGCACGGCTATCCTTTCGTCGGTGATCTGCATTAACCCCATGAAATCAGACCTACTCATTGCACTCATGGTGACACCAATGGGAACAGGGATAAATCCTGTACGGACATCCTTAGAAAAGAACTGGTTCCCCCAGAGCGGAAGGTCTTTACCGTCAAAGCGACTCAATGAAATAGCGATAGGATCACGAGGAACGTCCCATTTCGATTCTCTTAGAGCGTTTAATATTGAGATTGCAAACCAGCGGGATTCAGATTCTTCCGCGCACCATACTTCCGCTTTGCCTGGTGGAAACTTTTTCAGGGTAACTACGAAATCGTCCTTTAATTGGCGTCCAAGGATGCGAGTCACGATGGCTTCATTTAACTTCCGTTGGGCCTCCGCTGCTTCTTTCTGTGCTGCGGCAGTTTTTTGTTCTTCCTTCTCCAATGCAGACTGCCTAGAAATTAGCTCGGCTTGGGCATCCGTAAGCCGTGATTCGGTTTCAAGGTTTTGTCGCTTGAGTTGTTCCGCTCCGGCTTTAAGGGACTCCGCTTGTGCGTTAAGAGCGGCGATTTTCTCTTCAGATTCCTGTTGGGCCTTTGCAATGCGCTCTTTGGAATCGGCTTCTACTCGCTTAATTTCATTTTGTGCCCCAAGCTCTACTTGTGCGACACGGTGGTTGGCCTCTATTTGGATAGTATCCTGCACCTTGTTGCCAGACCACCAAACTAAATACGTTCCGATAACCGTAATGAGCAGTATTACCAGGTACGATGCGAACAAACGATTATGCAGTCTGGTTGCAGCCCTAATTGCATCGCCGCTAGACGATTGATTCGTTGTCTGCGCACTTGTGATACTTGGGGTTGCCATGGTTGGGGTGCTAGCGATCATCACGAGTAACAAGAGGATGAGTGGCATAGTTAAAGCATACTGTAACACGAAAAAAACTGCAGATGACGGGCGTGCATCGTGACACGATTATGCGGCTTGCTTAGCCACCGCTGCTCAGACGCCGGGTTCTAGACCAACGAACGGTTTTGGGTAGTGGGCGAAAGGTGGTGTCTTGAACCGAGTCTGGGCGGTTTGTCGGATGGAGTCTTCCCGGCCCGTACAACGAGGCAGGGCTCCGAGAGCATCTTCACCTCGTGTGACCACCCCATGCGCAGGAGCATAGCGGCTAGCAGATTCATGGTGCATGGCTCATCGATGGCGCTTTCGAGGATGGCTCTCTTCTCCCATTCTTTGGGAAACTGCCGTATAGCAAGCCGAGCGCAACCCTCATGATCGACGGACTTGCCCACATGGACGACGAAGGCTTCAAACAGGAGCAGGTCTCGTTCTGATAATCTTTCCCGCCACTTGAAAGTCGGCATCGCAGACTCAGCACGGTGCCTGAGTCCCTGAAGGATGTAAGGAACGGTCACCAGCCCCTTCGTGAGCACACACGCCCCGGCCGCCGCAGAGAACGACCGGTCTCCCTCGCCTTTGCGGGCTTTGTCCAACTCGGATCGTTCCCTTCCGTAAGGGACAAACATCGGGGCCTCGAAGCCCAGCGCCAGAGGGCCCTTCTTCAATGCGGCCGCCAACGTATCGATGCACTTGTCGATGTCGTCTCCGCACCCATTCACGGACGGGCCCTCAACCACCCACCCAAGATTTGTCACCTTGCCAATATCGACCACGGCGGCGTGAAGCGATTCGTCGGTCATTGGTGGCGTCCTTCCGGTCCTTGTCCCGCTGCTTGCGCTCTCGGACAGGTGCTCCATTCTACTCTTTGACTACCCAAAGTGCGGGGTTCGAGCTACTACCTCACCAGAGCGGCCAGATCATAGTTCGGCCACTGTTCGGTTTCGTGTGGGATTCAGCCGGGAGTTTGCGCCCGCATGGGTCTACCCGGATGACGCCCCCGAACAACCCCCTGCTGGCACCTCCGGCCAGGCATATTTCGGTCAGAGGCAATCCTCATGGCTTACAGAAAATGCAAGCACGGGCACGAAATGCGGCCGTCGAACGTCAACGCGAGCGGGCAGTGCAGGAAGTGCAAGCGCATTGCTGCGGCCCGGTGGCTCAAGAAACATCCCCGCAAGGCCCGGGGCAAGAAGGCAGCGCCCGTCACACCGATGGCGTAGTCGAGATGAAGAAGTATCCCAAGAGTGGCGTCCCTCGGGCTCCAGGCGTGCCTCGGCCAGCGTGGGTCCGGCGAGCCGGACGACCGGGAAGTCCGGGAGATTGAAGGATGGATTCTTGGCCGGGAATCCTAGCTTGTCGCCGAAGGGGTTCCAATTGGACCTATCGTAGTCACCGCTGCCCGTCAAGCCAACGCGTGCACCTTACGGCGGGAAGTCCATGCGGCGCAGGAAGTCCTGGAAGCGGGGGGTCGGAGCGCAGGGATTATTTCAACTTTGCGTACTCCGCCTTGGCTTCCTTCAGGATGGAGATGTCGGGGTCGGCGTCTTTCCAGAGGGTGAGGAAATCCTGATACGCGGCGCGGGCTTTGGCGCTGTCCCCCTGCATGGCGTAAGCGCGCGCCAGTCCGAGGCGAGCCAGCGCGCCCCAGGGGAAGTTTCCCACCAGTCCTCGGTGGTCGATGAATTTCTGAAATTCCGCTGCCGCTCGGTTGCCGTCACGCAGCATGAGATAGGCTTCGCCACGCAAATAAGCGGGGCAAAGGAATATCGTGAGCTGCGTTGGCATGCCAAGTTCGACCGCGCTAGCCACTTTCAATAGTTCGATTGCCCGATTCGGGTCCTTCTGCTCCAAGGCCACACCCGCCCGGATAGTGGGCAGCCAATACCCCTGGACTAGCGTGTCCAGCGGGAAGGTCTTGTCGAGTTCAGCCGCCAGCTTCTCCGCCCCAGCCGTATCGCCCGCCCGCGCCAGGGCCAGCGCCGCCATGGCCCGCACATCGCGGTTCGCGGCCAGCTTCAACGCCGCATGGGCATCGGAACGCGCTTGGTCCCCGTTTCCCGCTTCCACCTCGCGCAGCGCTGCTGCTGCCTGATAGGCTGCGGCGGTCTCCTTGGCGTCGTTGTGCTGTGCTGAATCCATCGCCTGCCCAGTCAGCTCGTGCGCGTTCTTCAGCTTGCCGTACCAACCTTCCGTGTCGGCTTGCACGGCCAGCAACAAGTCTTCCGTGCCCGGCTTGCCCATAGCGGCTGAAACCAACTGCGCCATCTGCGCCGTGTCGCCCTTCAGAAAAGCCAATACGTAGCGGTACTGGAGCAGCCCCTCGTTCTCCAGCTTGCGCTCCTCCGCCTGCTTGTACACCGCCTCCGCTTCATCCAGCCGGTTGAGAGCGGTGTAGGCGAAGCCGAGGTTGAGAACGTTGAACACATAATTTGGCTCCAGGCGCAGTGACTCGCGGGCATCCCCCAATGCCTTTTCCCAGTTTCCCAGGGTGTTGGAAGTCGAACTCTGCGCCCTGTAAGGATAGTCGTCTCTTGGGTAGGTCTGCTTCCACAGCTCGTAGGTCCGCGCCGCCTTCTCCAGCTCTCCCGTCGCAACCTCGTAGTAGTTCCCATCGATGTATAGCCGCTCACGTTCGCTTACCTTCTCCCGCAGTTCGTAAGCCCTGCGTCCATACTCAGCCGCCCGCCCCCCTTCGTCGAGGGCGACGTAGTTAGCCGCCATGACGGCGTAAGCCATGGCAAAATTCGGGTCGAGTTCTACCGCCCGTTTCAAGAAGGGTAGCGAGGGTGTGACGCCTTTCGCATAGTCCGTCTTTATTCCCAGACTGTAGGCTTTCAGCGCCTCCAAGGATGGCGTGGTCGCTTCCTCCACCGGCGTGGCGTATTTCTCGACCGAGCTGAGCGACTCGCCCAGTTTGCTCCTCAAGCTGACCGTAGCGGCGTCCAGAGCCTTCAGCACCGCTTCCTTGCCCGCCGCCTGCTCCTGCGCTTCCGCCAGCACGTCCCCCGTGTTGCAGTTCACTGCCTTCAGGCCAATCACGTACTGGCTGCCCAGCCCCGCAATCGAACCGGTCAGCATCGCTTTGCTGCTCGTGCGCTCGCAGACCTCGCGTGTGACCTCCGGCGTCAACCGGTCACCGGCGGGACGGCCCATCAGCTTCAGTGTCTCGTTTACTCTCTGCTCGGATACCAGGGCGAGAAAGGGCGATTGCTCAAGCTGGACCGAGAGCCCCTGCTTCAGCGTGTCATCAAATACCTCATCGCCCGTCTTGTTGTCGAAATCGGAGAGAACAATGGTGTCCTTCTCGGTCAGGAGGGCCATGGCCTGGCGCGAGCGGAAGTAAAACGTTCCCCCAATGGCAGCAGCGACAAGGAGCACAGCGGCGGGAACAAGAACCTTCCAGAGTTTCCTGCCCGCCACAGGAACTTGGGCCGCTCTCACCTCGCTCGATGATGAAGCTCGCCCGGATTCCGTGTCCCGCTTCAGGCGCTGCAAGTCGGCGCGCATGTCAGAGGCGTGCTGATAACGCAGCTCCCGGTTTTTCTCCAGCGCCTTGTTGATGATGCGTTCCAGCTCCGCCGGGCAGTCGGGATTCAGCCGCGCCGGGGAGACCGGGACCTTGTGCAGAATGGCATCGAAGATGAGCGCGGAAGTTGTTCCGGAAAAGGCGGCGTGGCCTGTCGCCATCTCGTACAGGACCACGCCAAAACTGAACAAGTCTGTTCTCGCGTCGGTCTCCTCGCCCCGCGCCTGCTCCGGCGACATGTAGGCGATGGTTCCTACGGCTGCGCCCGGGCTGGTGAGATGCTCGGGATCGATGGATGCGGTGGGCAGCGCCGAGGCTCCCGCCGCTTCCGCCACTTGCCTGGGCTTGGGTGCCAGCTTCGCCAAGCCAAAGTCCAGGACCTTCGCCTGGCCACGCTGGGTCACGAAAATGTTCGCTGGCTTGATGTCCCGGTGGACGATGCCCTTGGCGTGCGCGGCGTCCAGCGCGTCGGCAATCTGGATGGCCAGGTCCAGCGCTTCGTCCGTCTTGAGAAGTTTCCCGGCCAGGCGCTGCTTCAGGGTCTGTCCCTCCAGCAGCTCCATGTCAATGAAGGGCTGGCCCTCGTGCTCCTCAATAGCGTGGATGGTGCAGATGTTGGGATGGTTGAGCGCGGACGCCGCCTGCGCCTCACGCCGGAATCGTTCCAGCGCTTGCCGGTCCTTGGAGAGTTCTTCAGGCAGGAACTTCAACGCGACCGAGCGCTTGAGCTTGGTGTCCTCGGCCCTGTAGACCACGCCCATGCCGCCGCTGCCGAGCTCTTCGAGTATGCGGTAGTGGGAAACGGTCTTGCCGACCATGGCGAGAGTCCCGCCTTTGGTGGCCATCTTACGGCGTGCTTGGGCCCGAGTCAATGCGGCTGGTCTGACGGCAGGAGTTCAATGCCGCGACGGGGAAGCTGTGGTATCGTGGCTGCCTGTCGGTCGTGCGGGCGACAAGGCCTACCTTGACGACATCGGAACGGAGCCGAAATGCCCATCCGGGAACTAGACGGCAAACGCGGTCGTGCCATCGCCAACGGAGACGCAGCGGACGCGCAAGGCTTCACCCTGGAGGCATGGTACCGGACGATTGAGAATGTGCAGTCGCTCGGCGTGGAGTGGCTGGGGCCGACGGAGCCGGGCCGCCAGTTCGATTTGTGCGACCTCCGCGAGAAGCGAGAGATTCTCAACCGCGCCTTGGCGGACCTCCCCAACCGCCAGCGGCTCGTCTTGGTGCTGTACTACGTCAAGGGGCTGACCATGAAGCAGGTCGCGGCACGACTCCACATGGACGAGTCTAGGATTCCGCAACTGCGTTACAGGGCGCTTCTTGGTTTGCGGGCCGCAGTGATGAATCGGTTGCTCGACCCGCGTCACGAGAATGCGGACTAGTATCCGCTAGAGGACTCGTGCCGAATCCCAGGGAGACACCAAGCATGAAGGCCCGTATCCTTCTTGCCATTCCCGCAGCCTTAGTCTGCATCCTCGTGGCGCATGGGGTTCAGCCTAAGTCCAGCCGTATCGGCCCTGCGGACATCTATCCTGATTCAGCAAGGACTCCCGGGGCCGCGAATCCGCAGGTCACGCAGCGGAACATCAAGGACAACATCTGCAACCCACGGTGGAGCACGAAGCAAATCCGGCCACCGGCAGGGTACACGAGCAAGCTGAAAAGGAAACAGCTTCGGGAATACGGGGACACTATCCACCAGACAAGGGCGCAGCTCGTCAACCCAAGCACGGGGAAGGTCGACACCACCCGGTGCGTGCCGCATTTCGACAACATGGCCTGCTACGAGGAGGACCACCTTATTCCCCTCGAAGACGGCGGAAATCCGACAGACCCAAAGAATCTCTGGCCCGAGCCGTACAACACGAGAGTCGGGGGGACAATCATGGGCGCTCACCAAAAAGATGTCGTGGAGGGCTTCATCCATGACGAAATCTGCTTCGACATTCCGAACTCGAAAAGGAATTCGCACGTACCGGCGACCGCGTCGATAACCCTGCGGCGCGGCCAGGAGATTCTCGCGGGCGACTGGTATGCCTGCTACGAGTCGATAAAGAAAGGCGACCCATGCAAGTAATAAACTGACGATGGAGCCGACTCTATGACGCCGGAAGCCTCACGTCGAGAAGAGGTCAGGCAGTTGAAGCGGATGATTGCGACGCTCAAGGACTCGCACAGGAGAATGCTGAAGAAAGAAATCGAGCCGCTGGAGAAGCGACTGGGGGCGTTGCAGGCTCAGAAATCCCGGAAGAGACGCTAGGGCAGTGTCGCTTCCGAGCCCGCCTCCTGGCCGCATCGCGTTGCCGTGGCCCCATGGAAAAGCAGAATGGAGGAATATGCCCTCGAAATCGGAACGGCAGACGGTGAGCTTCGAGGAGCTGGCCTATTCGAACATGCTCACATTGAATGCCTTGGTGGAGCTGTTGGACGAGCGAGGAATTCTCGCCAAGCGCGACGTGCTGGACCGCCTGAAGAAGCTCCAGGACGAGACGGCAATGAGGCGACGTACCCAGTGAAGTCGTCGCGCCACGAAGCGATGACGAACCACGCGAGGGCGGCCATTCCTGCGAGGACGGTAAGTACGAATATCGCAAGCGCCGCCCAGAGCACAGCCAGCCCGATGGATTCCATTGCGGACCAAGCGTGCCGAAGAAATCCGCCCGGCGCAAGTGGCCCACAGAGAGTCAGGCGCTGGTAAAATTGAATCGCGGCTGAGTAGAATATTGAAGCGGACTAAGGCCGAAAGCGAGACTCGTTGTGAAGAGCGACCCGGTCCGCAAAACTCTTCCCGAAGCCGGAGTGGACCGAGCACCCGAGGAGGTTCAGAAACAGTGAAGAACTCAAGGTTTCTTTTGGTCATTTTGTTCGCTTGCTTGGCCGCGCCCGCAATCGAGGCGCAGAGCACCCCAACGCCCGCCTTGCTGGTGCTGGCTAAAGAGGACACCACCCTGCTCATCATCGATCCATCCACCCTGAAGATGGTGGGCCGGGTGCCAGCCGGGCCTGACCCGCACGAGGTCGAAGCTTCGCCGGATGGGAAATTGGCGTATGTCTCGAACTATGGCTTCGGGGCCTACAACACCATTTCCAGGATTGATCTCGTCGAGCAGAAAGCGCTTACGCCCATCGACCTCGGTTTGCTGCACGGCCCGCACGGCCTCACCTTTGGGGGCGGCGAGCTTTATTTCACCGCCGAAGCCAACAAGGTGATTGGCCGCTACAATCCCGCCACAGAGAAGCTCGATTGGGTCCTGGGAACGGGTCAAAACCGGACACACATGATTCTGGTGTCGCAGGACCTCGTGCGAATCTACACGACGAACGTCAGCTCGGCCACCGTCAGCATTATCGAGAAGCGGCGTAGCGCTGGGGGACCGCCGCCGCCGCCGAACGGGCCGGGTGGACCACCGCCGAATAGGCCGGGCGGATCCAGGCCGCGTATGGGAACGCCACCTCCCGATTGGAACCAGACCGTGATCCCCGTGGGCCGGGGCTCCGAAGGCTTCGATGTCGCTCCCGGCGGCAAAGAACTCTGGACGGCGAACGCCCAGGACGGCACCATTTCCATCATCGATCTGGCGAGCGAGAAGATTACCGATACGCTCAATGCGAACGTGCCGGGGGCGAACCGGTTGAAGTTCACGCTCGACGGCAAACTCGTGCTGGTCTCGTCGCTCGGCGATGGAGACCTGACGGTATTCGACGCTGCTTTGCGGCGCGAGGTGAAACGCATCAAGGTCGGACACGGAGCGGCTGGCATCCTGATGGAGCCGGGCGGGGCGCGCGCCTTTGTGGCATGCAGCCCGGACAACAACGTGGCGGTGATCGATCTGAAGACGCTCGAAGTGACCGGCCACGTTGAAACCGGCCGCGGACCGGACGGCCTCGCGTGGGCGGTACGATAGGCTGGTGACCAGTCTGTTCGGAGTGCAGACCGTGAGTGACGCTGTTCAGCGGCTGTCAAGCGCATTGAGCATTCTGCTTTTTGCCACATCGGTCGCTGGCGATTGCTATCCGCTACGACCTTGCATGGCCTGAACGCCGTAGTAGAATCCATTTTGCTACTCATCGATGCATGTTGGAGCTCAGGCCGTGAAGGTTGACGAACTATTCCTTGGCACTTCGAGTTGGACGGCGGATGGCTGGGTAGGGAGTTTCTATCCGCCCGGAAGCAAGCCGCCCGATTTCCTCGCGCACTATTCCAAGCACTTCAACACGGTCGAGATCGACTCCACCTTCTACAGGATTCCGTCGGCCAAGACGGTGTCGCAATGGCGGGAGCGCACGCCCCCAGGATTCGTCTTCGCGGCCAAGGCACCGCAGACGATTACCCACGAGAAGGTGCTGGTTGACGCGGACGGCGACCTGAGCGCCTTTCTAAGCGTGATGGACATTTTGGGCGACAAGCTCGGCCCGCTGCTTTTCCAGTTCCCCTATTTCAACAAACAGAGGTTCCAAGGGCTTGATTCCTTCCTCGAACGGCTTGAACCGTGGCTGGCGAAACTGCCGACGGGCCATCGGTGGGTAGTAGAGGTTCGAAACAAAAACTGGATGAGCGAAAAGCTGTACGGCGCACTGAGACGCCACGATGTGGCGCTCGCCCTGGTGGACCAGGCATGGATGCCTCGCCCTGCCGAACTCTTTGAGAACGGAAATCCGATAACGGCGGACTTCACCTTCATTCGCTGGCTTGGCGACCGCAAAGGGATAGAGGAACGCACGAAGGTTTGGGACAAAACGATTATCGACAGAAGCAGCGGTCTCGAAGAATGGGCCAGAATCCTGCGCCGCATCGCGCAAGAAGGCATCCGAATCTACGGATACGCCAATAATCACTACGCGGGACACGCGCCCGAGACTGTGCGGCTCTTTCAACAAAAGTGGTCCGCGTGCGCAGCCCGTGCGTGATGTGGACCCTTACGGTGCCGGTCTGCGGCAGGATGCAATGGCTTGGCACAAATTAAGGCGTCACCAAAGCTAGGTCCCGAGCAAGTCGCGCAGGTCTCCGGCCTCGTCGCCGAGTACATCGCAGCGCAGCAGGCGATATTCTCTCCGCAAGCGGCACCCCTCACGGAAGCACAGAGGGAGGCAATGGGTGGCTTCTTCCTGCCACAAGTGCTCGATGCGGCGCGGGTCATCGCCCTGCACGGCGTCCGGGTCGAGAATCCGCCGTTCTACCCGATGCTGGCGGGCATGGGCCTCTCGAACCTGCCCGACTTCTCCCAGATGGCCGCGACAACCTTCTGCGATGTCGTGGTATCGCACGCGCCGTTTACGGACGGGCTCCTGTTCCATGAGCTCGTCCACGCCGAGCAATACCGCCAGCTCGGGATTCCGCGATTCTCGGAGCTGTACGTCCAGGGGTTCCCGTCGGGCGGCGGCTACGACGGCATCCCGCTGGAAGCGAACGCCTATGCTCTTGGCCGCCAGTTCGAGGGAAACCCTCGGCAGCAATTCTCCGTCGCCGAGGAAGTAGCAAGGTGGGTTCGGGAGAACCGGTTTTGAGTCGGATGACATTCCCCGTGATGCTCGCCGCCGCTCCATTCCGCTGGGCTGACCCGGCCACATGGCCGTGGGTCGTGTATGTCTGAAGCCAACCCTTGATCGGGTTCACCGTCTGGCAACCATCGTGAGCTACAGCGGGGGGTGACAATTAGCTGGCCAACTGGGCGTGCCCCTATGAGAAAAACCCGTTGAAATTATAATCCAGATAGACTTGGAACATCTGGACCTTGGCAGGATTTGAATAGACAATGGCACGATAAAGACTCTTGGTTACATCTACCGCCCACACGAAGAGTCTGTGAGAAGCAATCTGACCGAGCATTACATAGTCACAATTTGGAGCACCGGAGGTGGTGAGCAGCCCCTTCTGCTTCACACGCCTCAGATAATCCGGCCAGTTGTCCGGTGTTCCTGTTGGCAGAGGAACCGGATGCAGGATTTCGTTGCGGATTTCCATGAGGTCTCGGAGGTCATCCAGCAAATCGCCAGACACACCATAGCGCGTTTCCATCAGCTTGGTTAATGAATCTCCCGAGAGTTCGGGCGGAAGACCACCTGTACGCTGTATGCCTTCATATTCGACAGCGAACGACCAGACAGCCGCCAAGAGCAGGGGAATGCCAGCGTAGACAAATCCAGAGCTGTTCTTGTCTGACTTGTGACTTGCCTCGGTCCTTGACTGATGGAACAGCTTCGAGACCACAAAGAGCAAGTCCTGCGAAGTGGTGGCCCATGCGCCCGATTTGAAATTGGCAATTCGACCCGAGCGGTCGGTTCTTCCACGGTTCGTCATTCTTATGCCCGTCCGTTGAACTGGTGTCAACAGTATGCCGAGTTTTCGCCGGGACCTCAACGCCCCCGAAGAATCGCCCGTTTCGGCCCTCCCGCCAATGTATCTTACAGGCGGAGGTCATCATCATGGCATACAGGAGATGCAAGCACGGGCACGAAATGCGCCCCTCGAACGTCAACGCCAGCGGGCAGTGCAGGAAGTGCAAGCGCGCTGCGGCGCTCCGGTGGCTCAAGAAGCACGCCCGCAAGGTCAGGAGCAAAAGGGCTGTCCCCGTCGCACCACCCGCCTAGCCGCTGGCGCGGTACGGGGGGCGGGCATGTTTACGCCTTGACGCACCCGCCGATTCCGTTATGGGACCCCGAGGGTACCCACACGCTCTTAGGTCGCAGAGTGGCTGAATAACGCTTCGCTCCCCCCTAGCGTAGTTTCTTGCAGAGAATCTCTCGCGCTGCAATCCGGGGACCCGGCGAGGTGCGCTCGCTTGCAGACTGTTTCGTATTGGCTGAACATGGACCGGTCGCAGCTTACGAGGGGTTACCTGCTGGGATTGTGCTTGGCGAAGCGGCCGAACTGAGCCCAACAATTAGCCGTTGCCGCTGGGAGGAGCGTTTTATGGAGGATGAACAGAGTAAGGCGTTAGAATGCCTGCTAAAGCGAAACCCGAACCCTTTGGAGGAAGACACAGTCAAGGAACTATTGCAGAGGCACCTGGAATCGCAACATTGGCAAGTAACGGTAAAGCGCGGCCAAACCAAAGGAATCGATGTCGAGGCAAAGAAGGCGAGCGAGCGCTGGGTCATTGAGGCAAAAGGCTGGGGAAAAGGAAGTGAACAACAACAGGGAAATTACTTTCTAACTGCACTAGGTGAGCTCCTGCAAAGAATGGAACGCGATGATACGAAGTACAGCCTTGCCTTTCCTGACATACCGCGTTACCGAGCGCTCTGGGACCGACTTCCAAGTTTCGCCAAACGAAGGACTGGAATCTCCTGCCTCTTCGTGGACAGTGAAGCTCAAGTGGTCGAAGTCCAATAGTGGGTATCCACGGTCACCGCACTCGTCCTCGCTCATCTTGAGCAGCTACCGGGGCGCGAAGGTCTCCGGCATCCCTGAAGAAGCGGTTCCGGCAGTCCTTGCCCGGCTGGCGCGACCCGCCCGGCAGGACGGGCACATGCCGCCCGAGGCGTGCAATCCAGCCCCGATTTACAGGCAGCTTGCCGAAGCGCTGGAGCAGCTTGGCCAAGAACTGTGACGAATATCGTGAAATCTCGCAAAGAGGGTTTCTGAATGGCGACCAATCCGATGATTATTCCACCGAATGAACGCTATCCACGTTTGAAGGAATTCTTGTTTCAGTATGCTTATCAAGTCGCCCAAATCCGAAAAGCACACCCCGTACCTGTACAACAGCCGCCCCTGTCATTCTTCATTTTGGCCTTGCCGTGGCTCGTAGATGGGAACCTGCTGACCGCAGAGCAGCGCCAGAATGCAGAGCAGCGCAAGAAAGAATCATCAGGATTGGGTTTCGACGGCGAGGCTGTGAAGCGCGATTTGGAGAACGTACTGGGGAATGATAAACACCTGGCAGAGTGCTGTCCAACAGGCCTGCATCTAGCGGGTTTTTTAGAAACCCAATTCTTCAGCCCGACAATGGAAGCGATGCGCGGGGGCGCTTCGAAAGAGCACCTCGACCACCTTTTCGAAGACTTTGAAATGCTGACTTACCATCAAGGACGATTCAAGAGAATCGCCGTTTCGCACATTTTCAATTTCGACATGAGCGGCAACAGTCTCACAGTTGCTGGCCATAAGGGCGCTCTAGGAGACATTCGAATCGAACGGCTGGACGCAAGCACCATACCTTTCATCCTGGGCGAATCAGGCTTTCAAGCTTTCCTGCATCCACCGGGAATCGGCAACTGTTTCGTTGTTGAGGAGCAGGAAGGCGCGTCTGAGGTCACCGACTTCGATTGGCTAACGTCAAGACGGGATAAGGCGGCAGCCTTCGTGATGGTCCTCAAATACTTTAAGGATGGGGTTGTACATCTCGGCTACACAGTTCCGGTGTTTCAGCCCAATTGGGCAAATCAGGTTAGGCGCTCCGGTCTGTTCTTCTTAGGAAACCCCCGCCGACTACCGTATGGAGATGGCAACAAAGCATACGTGATTGATGTAGCCGATGAGGCGCGGCTTAATAGTTGGTGGCAAGCATTGATGACCCCAACAATCGCAGCCGCAATTGGAACAACCAAAGGCAAGCTGCGCGAAGCCATATACCGCGCAGGCATTTATTTTGAGGGGAGCCACGAGAGAACATCCGATGTCGAGAGGCTGATTGCGTTGGCCATCGCTCTTGAATCACTCTTCTCACCCTCGGACAGAGGGGAACTTACATTTCGTATTTCGCAAAGCGTGGCACAGTTCATTGGGGAGGACGCGGAGGAGCGCCGACGAATTTTCTCAGATGTGAGGGAGATGTATAAGAAAAGGAGTGGACTATTCCACGGCACCTACGACGTCGAAAAATACAACAAGGGGGAATTCGTCAGCACGTCCGAAGTCGAGCGATGGTCAGGCCTCATCCGTCGGGCACTCTTAGGTTTTTTGGTTCTTTATCTCGGCGGCGAACGCGAGCGCGAGGCTATCTTGGACAGAATTACGACGGCTGCATTTGACCCAACTGTCGCTGAGGCATTGCGGCACGATTCCAGCGTAGACCGAGTATTTGAGAAGTTGCAGGATGCGTCTGGCGGGAGCGCCCAAACGGCTTAGTCGTGGTTTACTGACTGTAGCTAATAGACCGGCGAACAAGCGGCAATTTGCGAGTTGCAACTAACCTGACGTGAGCCATTTGCGATTCCGCGATTTTCAACCTTATGGACTAGGCCGCCGCAAGGGTTCCTTTCCCCCTCCGAGGCTCGACCGGACAAGAGAGAACCCTGTCGAGTGTGGCGTCGAACTCATCAAATTCTGAAGGCTTTTTCATGTCCGCTTGTTTATACCTGCCACCTGAATTAACCCTCGAAGGTCGGATTCCTTGGTCTCCTTCCAGATGTGTTTCATTCCAGCGAGCAGCCTAAGCGATGTTCGCAGCCCTTTCCCCCTTTTGCCGATGAGACTATCCTTGACGCCACGCCTTAATTCCCAAGCAGCGAAATCGCAAGCCTGTAATTGGGCATGAAATGGGTCTATCTTGTCCATCTCGGGATTCCGGGGGTCTGGGCGGCTCCGCTTAAACACCGGCGGCGGCAGTTTTGAGGCTTCCATCTCTGCTGTCAAGAAACCTCTGCCTTCATCTCCTCGGTCAAAGATATAAGCTATGGGCAGGTCTGGATTGCATTCCGTTCGGATAAAATTCCGCACTTGTGCGGCGCAATCTCTTCCACAAATGGCGTAGGTGTTGAAACGCTTGTCCAACTCATAAATCGAATTGTACTTGTCAAACACGTTTTGCTCCATCCGGCACGCCACACTCGCCATCGTCCACCCCTTGATGATCCGGACAAGGTCAGACAGAAACGCAACTCGGTATGACTCGCATTTCCACTTGGGGTGCTTGAACGCTCCCTCACTCACTGTAAACTCTCTCATGTGGAAATAGGGAACATCAAACTTCGCAAGCGTCAACTTCCAGCCAGCTTCAAATTGTGCCCACTCCTCGACCGTCGAGACGTACCCGGCCACCATGATTTCTTTGTTGCCTTCCCTGCTTGCGTCGAAATAGGCGGTATAGCCAGTGAGCGCAATGAGCATGTTTTTGCCGTTGAAGGTACCAACCCAATACTACCGACCCCATTCCTGAATTTCTACCGCGTTGGGCCGGTGGGTAAGGTTATTCAAATCAGGTGTGATTGAACTAGGAAATTCTGCCGCACTTCACTAATCGGCTCTTCGCAGTCTTATCGAAGAACCGATACTCAATCTCGTTCAGGCTTTCGAAATGTGCTCCTCGGATGTCCTGATAGGATACGGTCACGGGAATGACTGTCGTTTCTCTCGTTATGTCCCCCTGTGCTTCCCACTCTTCGATCAGGAGCGATTCAAAATCGTGTTGGAACAAAAAAGAAAGCCCGCCGGGTTTATCGATGGTCGCCTTGATTGAAACAGACTCGCCACGAAGAATCCGGGAAATAATCTCGAATTTGGCAATCCCATTTCCGTGTTGGACGCTGTGGATTTGGACATTAAACGCATCACTCCCGCGATTTAGAAGCTCAAATTCCCTGTCTCTGACCGTTTTCCATGAATCGCCGAGCGGCCGTGGCTCTGTCCATTCATAGACCAGGATTACTCGCGGTTCGTCCTCACCAGGAAGCGATGGTGGGTGCGACAAGCCCCCCTGACTTTTAGCCGGTGCGTCGGTGCTCGTTCGTCCGAGCTTAGCTTGGAGGCTCGCGACGATACCCTCAATCGAATCGCTGGAGTCCTTAGCCAATCGCATCGCGAACGACTGACTATATTCAGCGATATCTTCTTGTTTTATGTTGTGCCGAATGGGAAGAATTACCCTCTGCCCCTGTTTCTCTTTCGCAAACATTCCGCTGAGTTCATGTTCAGTCCACTTTTTCTTCTTCAGGAAAGCTGGCGAAAACACGACGATGCCGTACCTCGACTTGGCCAATCCTTCGTCTATTGATGTCCGCAGGTCATCGCCCCACTCCAAGACAAACTTGTCGTACCATACCTTGAGCCCGGCATCCTTCAGGGCACATGCCAACGGACCTACATAACCCTTGTCCTCGGTCGCGTGACAGATAAAAACATCGAAGCTCTCATGCTCTCCGTGCTCAGGTTCTTTAGGAACTGGCACTGAGTCCACTGTTCCGGATTTCGGGGATGCGCCGAGACTTGCAGAGGAAGGAACGAGTTCTCCAGCCAATTGAACCAGCCGCGCCGACAACCGCCGCACCTGCGCATGGGAAGATTCGTTGGGCATCGCGATTTGCGCCTGTTGAGCCGTGGCCAAATCGCGCATACTCTTGATGATTTCCTCCCAGACTGCAATCCCGGCTGCGGTCGTCCTTCCCGATGCCTTAAGAGTGTCGATGAGTTGCCATCCAGGGCCAGCGACCTTATAAACATTTTCCGCATCATGTCTAATGAATCGACGAAACCTCCAAAGTGAGCGAAATGCGTCGTACCATCTTTCCTCTTCTTGCAGCGAGCGGTCAGGACTGTTCGCATTAGGAGGAATGGTGAGCGGACCTATTAGAATCAATTCTCCGATTTGTTCGATGGGTACCAATGCAATCGGGACGTCCGTTCCACCAAGCACGGCAGCGGCTATAAGTATGGCAATTTCTTCTGGAGACAGGGAAAGTGGCTCTTGACTCATGCTAAAGACCTTACTCCCCTGCCCACCAAACCTCAACGTTGGAATGAACTCTGGAATTCTGTCGGGGAACCGCGCCCGCCGCAGTCCGGCACTTCGGCGGCGGGCTTCTGGTCCCCTCAGTTCCATGTGCTCGTCGTCGTGTTGTGCGCTCGGGGTGGGAGGGATACAATCCCGGGCCGGAGGGAACGATGAGCAGTGAGATTGGACGTAACGACCCTTGCGAGTGTGGCTCGGGGAAGAAGTACAAGGACTGTTGTGGAGCGCCGAAAGACAAAGTTGAGAGGGTGCGATTGAAGGATTTGAAAATTGTCGAATTGACGCCTGGACTGGCGGATGCGCTCGCAAAGTCGCTTGACGATTCCTATATGGAATACTGGTTGGCCGATTATTCAGGAAGGAGCAAAGAGGAAAGTGAAAGGCGGATTGCAGCTATACCGGAGGGCAAGCGTTATCTCACCAGGGTACTCGACTCGTTGGATAACGCATTCGCGGACTTCGATACTGCGACGGCAGAACTGGACCTGCCTCACATGCAGAACCGCAAACCTGAAGCCATCAAACATTACCTTGAGCTCCGCCTAAAGCAATTCAAACTGCTGCTTGATGCGGTCGAGGATTTTGTTGGAGAGAAGTATCCGGCAACAGGAGGACATTCCTAACCCCGAACGATGGAGCGAAGTTTCTCAACTTTTGTATAGTCGCTAGCCGTAATCGGGAACCGCGCCCGCCGGAGCGGCTCGGCCTCGGCGAGAATCGAGCGGCGGCGGAAGGCAATTGGGCTGTCGCGCAGGAAATCTCGCTTCGCAAGCGCCACGAACTCGGGGAAATCTGTTTCCTCTAGGAACCGGCAACCAAATGCTGGGAGTGATCAGCTTTTCGCCATTTGGCTTCCGGTCTGAGCAACCAATTAGAATGTCATTGGCTAATTGACGGTTATGGCGTAGAGTAGCGAATTAAGTGGTTGTGAAAAAATATGACAACTCCAGAGCATCCGGATACGCCAAGTGGATCGCAAGATAGGTCGGCGGACGGTCAACAAGGATTGGCAGACGTCCTAGCGCGGCAGATGGTGAATCTGTATCGCGTCGGCGGCTTAGCGCTAGTGTTCACATTCGTTGGCGTTGCGACGATGTTCTATGGCCACATTTATGAGACTCCACTTTCAAGGCGGATTTTTGACGTCGGTGCCCTGATAACACTTGCTTGTTTGGGTCTATTTGTGTACGCGCAATTGTCAACGCCAGTCAAGGAAACGCGCAGGACGAGGAAGGAACGAAAAATGGCGGAAGCGCTCGAAGAAATTACCATTGAGCTAACCAAAACCACCGGCACGCTTCAAGCGCTCGCGTTCAAGAACATCGGACCAACGACGAAGGTCTTGCTCGCGGCTCGACCATTCTTGGATTCCTTTCCGAAGTACCTTTTCCCCTCAGAAATTGAAACTGTCGCTAAAACTATAGTTGAACTGAATGACAAAATTGAGGGGCTCATTACAGAAACAAGACAGGCTGTGGTCCAAAAAGACGCCGCAAAACTCAGAAGTTACACTAGGGATGTCAGAGATGTAAATCGGATGTTGAAAAGGGCACTCGGAAATCCGACACTAAACGACAAGTTGGTGGAGATCGTTTCCGAAGGCAAAACGGAAAAGGTCCAAACGCTAATTGACGAAGGCGCTGACGTCAACGCCCCGCTGATTTTGGCGATTAGGAAAGGGTATTCTGAAATAGCTCGCCTCCTCCTGCAAGCTGGAGCAGATGCCAATTTTAGGGACAGTCAGCAAAAAACTGCACTGATCGTCGCAGCCGAGAACAATCGGCTGGATATCGTAAAACAGCTTATTGATCGCGATGCTGGAGTGAATTCTGCAAACCCGCACGGAATGTCAGCACTCATAGCTGCCGCGAAGAATGGTCACGCGGATGTCGTCGAAACCCTTATCGTTGCGGGCGCGGACACAGATTGGAGAGATAATAACGGCATGACGGCGCTAGAGTATGGTCGAAAACGGCACCTAGAGAATGTAGTTGAAATCCTCACTCGCAAGTCTGCCAAGTGAGTTGCAGACGGACGTTGGCGTTCTCGGGAGCGTGCGGTCTGCCCGCTTGTCGCGCTTGGCCTATCAGAGGGAAGCTGCCCGCGCAATCTGTTGTGCCAAATTGATGTGCAGGTCCCGGTCGGCCCCCTCGCCCACCAGCATGGGGGCCACGGCTTGCCCTTGCCTATTTAGCGAAGCTGCTGTGTGGGACTGTGCCCGGTAGACGGCGCGCAGGGAAACTATTCCGGGCCCGAAGCAAGATCGAGGTCCCGTGCATGATTAAATGCCCCGCCGCCGGATAGACCGTTGTAGCGCCATGGGGTAGACCGAAGTCGCTCAACTCTTGAATGGCCGCAAGCCTTGATTCGGAGCCGCGCCCGCCGTAGTGGTTCGGGCCCGGTGAAAACCATGCAGTAAAAGGCCGGTAGCTCTCGCGGGGTCAATCTCCCGCCAGACGCTTCCCTTCGAGCCTGAGCCTCGTCTTCTCTGATAGGACCTTCATCCTCGATTCCTCGAATCCGCTTGCCTCGGCGACCAGGCTGTCAAGGCGGATGTCGAGCGGCTTGGTCGTCCTGGAGTACAGCCCGGCCCTCTGCATCTGCTTCAGGACCTCCAGGCGGCTCCGGTCCCACAGCTCGGGGTGCCTGGCGAGCCACGCCACACGGCGCGGCCGGTTCTTCCATACGGTGCCCCTCCGCATGTCCGCCGCCCTCATATGTCCCAGTCCTCCTGCTCCTGCTTTTTTGTCAGCTTGGGGGCGCAGCCGGGGCAGCGATAGTGGTTGACGGGCTCCACTCGTACCAGCCGCCCCAGGGCCTGTTCACAGCCGTTTCAGCCATCCTTCCTTGGGAACCGGAGCGAATCGCAAAGCCATCAAACTGGCCAGATATAGCCCCAGAGCCGCTATCGACGGATTGGGAACGATTTGCGTTGACAAAATTAGTGATGTGGTGTACGTTATATTGTTATCACTTAAAAATACTCAAAGGAGAAACCTCTATGGAACGCACAGCGAAGACACAACAACGGACTCCTCCTCCCGCAATTCAGAGGATCAAGTTCAACCAATCGACCATTACGGAAGATGACGTGAGACGCCGAGCCCACGAACTCTACCTCAAACGAGGCACCAAGCCGGGCGACGAGGTCGGTGACTGGCTTCGAGCAGAGCGGGAACTCCGGGCAAATTAACCGAAGGTCAAAGGTTGTAACCTAGTTGGCTGTCTGGCCGCCATTCCACGGCGGCCGGACGATTTCGATTGCGTCCAGGCTCTCCCCCGCCAAAACTCCTGCGATTCCAAATTCAAAATCGATGCAGCTCGGGACCCCAGCCTGTGTTTTGGTGAAGGGCAGAGTTGTTGTAATCCTTCCCTCGGGGACCGAGCCCGCCGCAGAGGCTCGGCCTCGGTGAAAATCAGGCGGCGGCGGAAGGCAATCGGGCCGTCGCGCAGGATTCAAAAGTGGAAGTAGTTACTCTACGCAACCAAATCACTTCAGCGGCGATGTGGGCAGGCGACCGGACCTCGTGCTTTCTGCTTGACATTGAATCGAACGCGCTGGCCACGCTCCCATTCCCAGGCCGACTGTAACAGACTTTAGGAACTCTAACCTGTGACGCTTCCGAAACTGTCACACGACGAATAGCGCCAAGCTCTTCCGGGTGGTACAAACGGTTCCGAAAGGGGTCTTCTTCGGCCTTCATTTAGGTCTCAGGGAAGGAGCCTGTATGAATAAACTCTCCAAGCTGGCGTTGTTCTGGGCACCGCGCGCACTATCGATGGCGTTCATCGCCTTTCTGAGTCTGTTTGCTTTGGATGTGTTCAATGAGGGGTACGGTTTCTGGAAGACATTACTGGCCCTCATCGTGCATCTGGGTCCGGTGTTGGTTCTCGTCGCTGTCCTGCTCCTGGCATGGCGGTGGGAGTGGGTCGGTGCGGTGCTCTATGCAGCGGCCGGGACGCTGTATGTGATGCGAGTATTGTCGCTGCGTCTGCGCCCGGCAATCAAACTCAACTGGATTCTCACCATAGCCGGGCCTACGTTTGTCATTGCTGCGCTTTTCCTGGCAAATTGGTTGAAACGCGGGCAGCTGCGGGCGCGTCCCTAGCAAGCGGACCCCGACTTTGCGGCACGCGTCTCTTCTCTGGCGATGATGCCAGCCGTGCCGTATTCTAGCGCCGTGTCGCGGCTCCGGCGTCCTTTTGTTTCTGATTCTGGCCCTCACCAGCCCGGCCCACCCTTGTCGTGACAAAGGCTCTCGCAGATTCAGCGCAGCCCGTAAATGCACAGGAGCGCTGCCCAGCCGGAGGGCAGCATCTCCGGCGGCTCTGCCAGTTCGGCATACTTGACCGCCATCTCCACAAAATATCGGGCGTGGAAGAATGCCTCGACGATGGGACCGGCTCGTTCCACCCAATGTTGGTTGTCTGCCAGGGAGAATTCACGACCCGTCCCTCGTCGAAGCATCTCGCCAAAGAGGCCGCCGAACGGCCGCCCTTCTGGCGCGATGGCAGCAAGGGCATCGGCCATCGCTTTCGTCTGGTTCTGGAGGTTGAACACCTTCAGTGACTGGTGGTAGTAACGGTAGATGCCGTCTTCATAACACCACTCGCTGTTGACGTTTTCCAGAACTCGGCGCAGTTCAGACGCGTGCTGGCGCATGTTCTGCAACAAGATGCCTTCGAGCCGTCTTTTTTCCTCCGGTGGGACATATTCTATTTCCAATTGAACCTCCCCTCCCTTGCGCTGCTGTAATCCGGGACCCTTCCAGGGAGCGCCCGCTTCACGGGCCTTGGGCGAGAATTGCTCATTCGTTTTCCCTGCCCCTCCAACGCCTCCTTTACGGCGTCCTCGACCCGCTGCCAGAACTCGTCTTCCTGGCTGGGGTCGTCAGGGACGCGGATGGCGGACGCGTCGCACTTGATGGCGCGGGCAACGCTTCCTGGGGCGAGCCGCTACCACCTCCCGGCTGCTGGTCATCGTCTCTCCCGTCGACAATATACATTCGGACCCGAGGACGATTCCGTCCTCGCCCTATCTCCTAGTTCTTCCCTCAAGACTTCGCTCGCAGGTCCGCCGACAGCCTGCCCGACTCACATCCACCTTCAGGCTCACGGCCGCCGCTTGTCGCCGCCCCCGAATAGCCACTTCACGATGTCCTCAGCGAGGGCGTGCTTCTCCGGCCCATCGGGCAGCGCCTTCATCCGCGCCCACTTCTCGTCAAACCCGAACTCGGCAGCTCGGCGCTCGTGCGCTTTCCTGGCTTCTTCCATCCTGCGCCGCTCCTCATCCCGGTGCTCCGGGCACGCGACAAGTTCGACGCGATTCTTCCATCGGCTGTGGTCGCCTTGCTCCAACGGAGCATGGCAGGCATCGCACACGCAGGCGGAGGGCTCCTTGTCGCCGAGGCGCGGGGCCTTTCCCTCGCATTCCCACCAGTGCCCGGCGACGTCGCAGAAATGCCGATGGCTCAACTTTCTCCTTTGTGGCTCATGGCCTCGGTCAACGTTGAACACCCCTGCTTTTGTCCGGTGCCCTGCCCTGGGCGTCGAACGCCGCCTAATCACATCACCCTTCCGTTTTGCCTCGAAAGCAATTCCGCTGCCTCGACCATCAACATGAAGTCACGGAATTTCTGGCATTTCGAGAGATGGTCGTCCTGGTCCGACTCGTCGCCATGCTGATAGACGTGCCCGCAGGCCGGGCAATGATGCGCCAGCACGTTCGTAGCCAGGAATTTTTTATCGGTCAATCTCCAAATCATGCGATCCTCCTTGATTGGCTTGAGCCGGAGTTCCTCTTCCTCGACCTGGGCGCAGAATTCCAGCGCCTCCTTGCAGGTCGGCAGATGCTGGTCCTGCTCCTTCGGATCGCCTACCTTGTACTTGTGCAGGCACATGGGACAGTGGTTGGCATATCCAAGAGATGAGTTTAGCTTGGTCATCGTCTCTTCTCCTCCTTTGCGTGCTTGATGGCCTGCTTGAGGTAGCCCTTGCTTATCGTGCCTTTCGCAGCCAAAGCTGCGACTGCGAGTTCGTCGTCGAGCACCCGGGCCGAGTGATACTTCCCGGCGAACCCACAGAACATCCTGGGTGCGTAGGTGTCGGCTGCTCCGTGCTCACCGTAGAACGTCACCCCCGCCTTGGCCAACGAGGTCAGCTCGCCCACTATCGCCTTCAGCAATCGTGGCGTGTCCTTCTTCCTCCAGCACAGCTTCAGCCAGCATCCGTCTCCCATCTGAGTTCTCTTCCTGGCGCTTGGTGCGCCGCTCCAATTAGACTTCCTCGGCGTCCCGGACCTCCCCCCGTGCGTCCTTTTTGGCTTGGCGCTGCCGGTGCCTTTTGAGCCATCTCCTGGCGGCTGCCCGCTTGCACTGGCGGCACTGGCCAGATGGATTGACGTTCGCCTTGGTCATCCGATGGCCATGCTTGCAGGTCCTCATCGCTATTTCTCCTTTCCCCTGGCCCTGGTCTTCGCCCGGCAGGCGGCGAGGAAGCGCTCCTCGGCTTCGTCCTTCCTGCGCTCGGCCACGAGGACCTCGGAGCATGCCGCCAGGTATGCCTCCATCGCCTCCTCGATCACTCTGTCGAGCGCTTCTTCTTCCCGGTCGTCCATCCCCTGTTTCTCCTCGCCTATCGCGGCCGCCAGCAGCAGGGCTTAGGCTAAAACCTGTCGCACTTCATCGACCACTTGAGCAGGGACCATATCCCGAAGATTCCGAGGACGGCCAGCGGCAGGAGGGCGGCGCAAAGAATGACTGCTCCGACGGCATAGGCCATGCCCCAGGCCACGCTCCCGGCCCCGTGAAGGATGAGGTAGGACCATGACTGCCGTTTCTTCAGCCAAGCCTCCTCCCGCCTTTTTTCCTCCGCCCTCTCCGCCTTCTCCTTCTCTATGATCCTGTGGTAGTAGGCGGCGTTCCTGACCGGCCCCACCTGACCTGTCTTCTCCAGGTATTCCCGCTTCAAGCGCCTCTTTTCCTGTTCGGTCGGCACTGCTTTGTCCTCTCCCGGCGATGCGTCAGTCTTTCCTATGCAGCAATGGCCCAAGCAGGAGCGCGGCTGCCCAGTGGAGGATGCAGACGGCTACGACCGCCACGACAGCGATTGCGGCCCACTTGAACAGGGTGAGGATTGCCCTGCCGATGTCGCCTGAGACGCCCGTGAATGTCGGGTCTTCCCCCGTCCAGAGCCAGTCCAGAAACAGGCAACCGGCCACGGCCAGCACCAATACCGATACAGCAAAAAGCCACGCATTGAGCATTTTCTTCCTCCTCCTGCACCATGCCTTGGGGAGCCGAGGGTCTTAGGGGGCACCGGCGCTCGCCCGTCCGTTCTTTCCCCCTGGACTGCCCGGCATTTCCTGGCGAGAGGAGGCGGTGTCGCACAGCCCCGCCAATCGTGCCCGGTAATTCGTCGTGAGCGCCTGCGCCTTTTCGATCGCGGCCCCGGCCTTCTTGAGCTGCCCTTCAATTTCGTCAATGTCCACGAAAGTTCGGCGGACCTCGTCGGCGAGCGCGGAGTTCCGTTGAAGAAAATCGGGCCCCTCGGCCCGCATCCTTTCGAAAATCGGGCGCAGCACTTCAAGGTCTCGGGGGAGCCATGCTCGGGTCGAGCGCAGCAGCCACACACCATCCTCCTGCCCCCATCTGCTCTGCCGGTCAACGTGCCGCAACTGCGATTCCTCCCGAGTGACGAGCACCGCGACGGGAAGCTTGCGCTCTTTGGCGTCCCGGACCAGCTTCCTGAGGTCGGCCTCGGCGACGGTCGCTTTGTCCTTGTTGTCGACGACCATTCCAGGCTCAAGGGCGTTGCCAGCGGCGTCGGCGAAAGCCAACAAGTAGTCGCCGTTTCGCGGCAGCTTCTCCCCGACCCAGATTCCCGGCCACGACCGTGCCTCGTCGGCGAAGTCCATCTCTTCCTTTTTTCCGATGCGGGCCACCTTCGCCATTTCTGTTTCGAGCCTTTGATTGCGGTCGCGAAGCCCAGTAATTTCCTGGAGGTAGTCTTTCGTCTGGCGGCTCAGGTCGCTCGCCTTGGCCTTCTCTGCGTTCAGCGCCGATTCAAGCTCAGCCCTTACCTTCATCACCTCGGTGTCTCTCTGTTCGTGGGCCACCTCCTGGGCGGCCTCAAGCTCTGCGATTTGCTTGGTCAGGGCGGCGAGCTGCTTCTGCAATTCTTTTTCGGCTGCCAGCCGCTCCTGCTGCCGCGCATTGTCCAGCGTGGCGGAGGCGCTCTTTTCGGATTCTTTCAGTCGGGCTGCAATCTCGCTCTTCTCGGACTGAATCTTCTGCAACTCGGCGTTGTGCTTGCCCGTGACCTCGGCGACCCGCCTTGCCAGTTCCGCATCAAACTTGGCCCAGCGGGCCTGCTCGGCATCCTTCTCCTTCTTCAGGATGAGGCGTATGGCTTCTTCTGCGCTGAGCTGGGCGACGCGAGCAAAGTCCTTCATGCCCAAACGCTCCAATACTTCCGTGCGACTGAGTTCGCCCTTGCCAAGGCAAAGCGGGCACTCGATAACCTCGGGCAATGCCGTGGTGGAATTTGAATCTGTCATATGCGTTGCCTCCGACAAAAATGGTGTGCTTTGGGGCGGCTGCGTCCCGTCAGCTTTCTGAAAGCAACTGGCCCGGTCAGGACCGGTCGCCGTCACCGGACCCTCGCCATCCCTGCCGCCTTAAGCTCCCCGTAAGTTGACTGGAGCCACTCCTTGACAGCCTCGCTTGCTGGCACCCCGAGGGCGGCCAAGCTGTGCGCGACCCGCGTGGCCAAGCCGTCCCAGTCGCCAGCGTCAATCAAATTGCCGCAGCCCTCGCACGCCTCCCACTCCGGGGTGAAGCGGTGCTCCTGGAGCATGGGGCCGCTTTCCATGAACGCCCGCACCCGCACGGCGCTGCCGTCTGCCGTGCGGTACGTCCTCGCCGGGTCGGGCGCGTTGCAGAAATCACAGGTGGTCATTTGGGAGGCATCTGCCATGGCTCTTCCTGCCCCTTCAGGCCACGCACTCTGCTGGCGCTTGCGCCATCGCTGGCCGGAACTCGCCGACTTGCGCGGCTTCGCGCATCGTGGCCTCGCGGGTAAACCGGACCACGCTGGCTCTGGAAACGGAGTACTTCTTTGAGACCTGGGTCAGCGACATCCCGGAGCGGCGGTCGCGCACCAGCGCCTCGCGGTCGACGTCGAGAGGAGCACGGCCCATGGGCAAGCCCTCCAAGCGGCGGCGACGCATCCCGGCCTTGATCCGCTCGACGATCAAGCTCCGCTCCAGCTCGGCGATGCAGCCGATTATGGTGACGAACACGCGCCCCATAGCGCCCGACGTGTCGATGTTTTCGCGAGCGGAAATGAATTCAATTCCGAGGTCGTTCAGCTCGTCCAACAGGGTGAGGAAATGCTTTACCGAACGGGCAACGCGGTCGAACGCCGCAACCAGGACGATGGAAAACTTGCGGCGGTGGGCGTCGGCGAGCATGGCGTCCAGCCCTCCGCGCCTCGCTTTGGATCCGGACACGCCGACATCCGTGTATTCATGGACGACCTCGTATCCGCGACGTGCGGCCAGCTCGCGAAGCTGGTAAAGCTGATTATCGACACGCTGGTCAGGCGTGCTGACCCTAGCGTAGACTGCACATTTCGTCATCACAGCTCCTCCTTCACGCTTTCGAGCAAGATGGGATCGGGCTCGACCGTGCGCAGCCTCCCGATGTCCGCCAGGGCGGCGTCGATGTCCTTGCAGCCGACGACATGCATCCATGCGGCTGCTATGATCGGCGAGCGGCTCGCACCAGCAAGGCTGTGGATCAGCACCTTCCCCCAGCGGATTTCCTCCCACAGGGCGTCCACGATGGCATCAAAACGCCCGACCGGGATGGGCTGGCCATTCCGCATCGGGAAATGCAAGTAGTTGACGCGGGGCGCGAACTTCCGCACTTTCTCCCGGCAGAGGGTAACAACCGTGGTGATTTCGAGCGGATTGGAATCGGCGAGAGCCTCGGCGTCGCCAATGCCGCCAACGAAGAGTCTTTCCCAGACTTGCGTGGCGCTCATCCTGGCAGTCCTCCCTCCAGTTCGCCTGGGTGGCTCTCGAAATCGAGGGGGCATATGGGGGGCCTGATGCCGGGGAGGGGTTCCACACTTATGGTATACATTCGAGCGGCCAATTTTCCGGGGGAAAATGGAAGGCAACTGGAGGATTCGGCGGCCGGGTTATGGAATCGGCTGCGGGGCGGGAGATGAGCGCCTTGTTCTGGGCGGCTGCTTGACTCCTCCTTCAAGACGGGAGGCACTTCAATTCTCAGGGCCTATTGGGAGAGCACTCCGCCCCTTCGAATTTTCTGCCGTGACCCATGGGAGAATCTGCACGCAGCAGCGAAGGCCATGAAAAATCCAGCAAGGGCGAGAAAAATGAAAGCGAAATTCTGGGTAGAATCAAGGACGAGGAGCCTATCGTAGTCAAGGCGCTCACCGAGGAGATGAGGAAGGCCGAGGCAGCGCTGAACAGCTATGTCGGCCATGCCCTGAAGAAGGCCGGATTCAGCGCCGAGGAGCACGCCCTCCCGGGCGACCTCCAGAGCGCCATCAAGATTGGGTAAGCCCGAGCCGCAGCAGTAGGCAGATGAAGCGGCTTAGCGTCTCGTGGCTTGCAGCCAGCCCTTCGAGCACGGGTAGACCTGACCCGAAGCATGTTGCTACTGGCTTCGTCGAGCGGCAGAACCTCGCCATGCGAATGTCGATGCGGCGTTTCACTCGCCTGACGACAGAGAGAATGTTAGACGCGCCGCGCAAGCCAAAGACTCCGAGCTAGACATCTTCCTCTGGCTTTGAAGGGAACGATGCGGCCGGCTCTGTCGAGGGTTGGGGAGTCAAACGGAGCGGATACTGAGGCGTCACCTGTGATGTGCTCGGGAAAAAAGGAAATGGAGAATTGATGGAGGCGTCAAGCGTCCGCCTACTTGCTTCCCAATCCGCCTTGATTAGGTCCACCAGATTGTCCTTGTTGCTTCTCATATTCACCCTTCACCTTATCTAGATTCGGTGCGGCCTTGCTGAGTTGCTCAGAGTATGCCGACGCCAATGTGTCGATAATCGGCTTCCCACAGACAAGGATGCCCTTCGTTGAGATGACGGCGATCTCAGTCTCTTTTCCAACTCCAGGCGCAACTTCGGCTGCCCGTTTAGCACTGTAGACAGAAAACAGCGTATCGAGTACTGGTGATCGTGGCGTTTGTCCTCCCAAAGAGAGTGCCACAACCGAATGCACTGCGCCGCTACCAATGGCATTGTAGCCGAGTTTGTCGAAATTCAGCAAGCTACCTGGGTGCGTAATCGAAAAGATATGGCTCCCGGCCTTGTCCGTGCCTGCCACGATCAGTTCAAGGTCGATATTATACTGACTTGACTGGGCAATAACTTGGCCGTAAATCGCAGGTTGCATTTGCAAATACACAGGGAGGATTCCGCCTTTTTCTCTGAAGACCGTGAAATCAAGGCCGAACATCGCACGGACCAAGTGCTCATCCATTTTTTCGTCTCTAAACTTGGCGTAACACAGCTTTAGACTGTTAGAGAAATCTATAATAGTGCCGTGCTGGCTCCCACCGGTCTTCGCAGAAGCTCTACTGATAACCTCTCGTGCATATAACGAATTTCCGGCGGCGAGTGCCACACAGGATGGCCCTACCTGTTCGATTTTGCTGATTGCAGGTTCGAACTCGACATTCAGTGGTGGCCCGACGGTGAACATTCGATCTGCCGCTACGACAACGTTTTTACAGTCGTCGCTGATAGCCGCTATGCAAATCGTCATGTTACCCGTCCCCCTCGGAATTACACCGAATTGTGGGCATTGGAGGATGTTATGCCTATCACCATCAGGCAAGCCCTGTCAAGCCGTTCATGGCAACAATCATAAACTGCCGTTCCCCACTTGTCTATCGGTCACCGCCATGAATTTCTTTAGGAAATCCAGAGGCATCACGAATCAGCGCGCCTTCGAGACAACTAGCCCTTGGCCTGCCTTGGCCTGCTTGACTTTGATCGTGAATCCTTATATCTTCGCGCCACCGCATGCAGCCATTGCCGCCGCATTTTTCAGGGAGAAGTCCGACCCCGGCAAGCTCGCTGAAAATACCGATGTGCACCGCTGGGAGGCGAATCCATGCAACGACGCAAACGAGCAAAATGGGAAGAGACTGATATTCCGGAACCGGGAAGCAAGAAATTGCGATGCAAGTGTGGAAAGCTGCGCTTTTACGTAACCGTCGAGCCTGTCGAAAGAAAACTTCACACCCGTACAGGTCGCCGCTTGCGAATTGTTGCCGAATGCTGCTTTTGTCATTATCACACGCGACTGAAGAGCGGCGGTGCAGCCAAGCCGAGGTACGCTTAGCACCCCGCTATAGTCGATGTGTCCAGAATAAAACAGCGAATCTCGGGCGCTTTCCCGGATTGCGGAACGCAGCTTCAAGGAGGCGGGAATCGGCGGCGTCCGGCCTGACGCCGTGATGTATTGCCTTTCCGCCATCGAGAAGTTTTCCAAGATGAGCCACGCTGAAATCCAGCGGTGCGCATTTGAAATCGCCACATTGGGAACGAAGGGAATCAAGGTGAACGACCCGGACAAGAGGTACGCCCTGAAATCAATGGAAGGGTCCTTCTCGGGGCTGCAATTGCTGTGCTATCAGTTCGTGGGCTTCAAGCGCATAGCCCCCCAGTTGGACATAGGGTTTGACCTGTCAAAGGAATATGATGCCGCGCTTCGCATTTCCAAACAACCTTGAAGTCCCGCCTGGGTTCGCCGGGGCACACGAATAACCTACTTCAGCCTATGGAGTCTTACCGGAGGATGGCTGCTGTCGAACGCCCGCAGGCTCCGGGCGAAGGCAGCCCGCGACGGGCGGTCCTTGAAGAAATACAGGTGCGACTCGCACGCACAGTCCGACGCCCCGAACCCGGCAATCGGGATGGACGCACCCGGCAGCGTGCCGAGGCGCTGCGCCCACCGGCACTCCCACCGAATGCGGTCGTAACAGAACCAGACCTCTTGGGGTTTCGTGCGCGCCCGGAGGCAATCAATGTGCCAGTGAGGATGAGCGGTCGGCTCAAGGTGATGTGCCAGGCGTGCTCGGAGACCGCCGGGGCCGTGGGCGCTGCCGACGTACACGTAGAATCCGGGCTGAAGTTGGAGGCTGCCGAGCTTACCAATGCGGATGGTCGCGCCCTGGTCGATGTCAGGAGAAGGGCGTAGATTCCAGGCTCGCGTTTCATCCCGACTCCGAGGCTGGAATCGATACCTGTTCCTTCAGCCCATATTTTGCGACCGCCCCCGCCACTTCTTCGCACCATCCGAGAAGTTTACCGAAGTCCGTGTCCGAAAAAGTGCGGTCGATTGGGCACCACAACTCCCGGCCTGCTGGTCGGAATAGCCCAGTAGCTTCAGCTTTACTCCTGAGTGTCCTGAATTCATCCTCAGGAATCCGAGTCTTCATCTTTAATCCACCCTGTCCGACGAGTGCCGTATATACGGACTGTTTGAACGCTGAATGGGGAGGGTATCCGTAGAGGATAGCTACATGTGTTCCACGCAAATCAACATTTAGGGAGAATCCCTTCGCTCCCCAATGGAGGGGCATCCCATTCGCCCGAGCGAATTCCAGAATCTGCTTGAAGATGACCTTGCCATTGTCGTCAAGTGAGGCAAAAAAATCGGTCTCATTGGTGACGGTTCGCTTGCTGCCGCCTCGTTTTGTGTTCTGCTCCACTACCTGTGGTGCGACCGTAAACGTCCGAACGAGAAACTCGCGCCCGTCCTGCGCTTGAAAAAACTGGAAGCGCACGGCATTGATATCCACACCATGGGTCTCAGACAGGTAGCGAATGATACGCTCGGTGCTGTCGTCAATTTCTGACGCAACGACCACCATGGCGTGGTGCTCGTTTATGACCTCCGGAAGCTCACTGCCAAACTTGGACTGGAAAGCGGCTTCCAAGGTTTCACCCTTCAGGTACTCGGCGGCGATTGTGCCAATGCTCTCCGCGTCCAGGTCCTTTACCCATGACGCGTAATCGAGGGCCTGCGCCGTGACGTCACGGGGCGTCTTGTCGCGCTTGAGCTCTACGATGACCAGATTCCCAGAACGGTTGATGCAAAGCAGGTCGATGCGTCCCCCAGAGGCGGTCTCGACCTGCTCTCCAATGATGAGCAAATCCGGGGATAGGAGCGAGATGTCACTCGAAATCCATCTTTCAATCCGCTCTTCGCGGTCAAGCCTCGAACGCTTGATTTCCGTCAATGCGTCCGCCTTGTCAACCTGCCAAATTCTTACTTCCTCGGCCATAAAGTACCCCCAGGGTCGTCCTGCGCGCTCCATCGGAGCCAGGAACTTCACGAGGTCGGCGAGCTACGGCGACATCTTCCCGCCGCAATGCCTGGCTCCACAGCTTGCCAGCGGGCGGCCGCACGGCGACGCGCCTCCTGAGTTCACGGTTCCGTTTATGCGGGCCTCGCGACTCTTACGACCTCCAGCCACCCAATCAGCTTCGCTTCAAATCCGCCGCTGCTTACAGCCAGCCCACGATGCTCAAGCTCACGCTGAAGCATGGGCTCAAAAACTTCGCGCAGGAGGCTGAGCTTCTTTTCCTTTTGCATCGCGGATTCGGACGCAGGCTGTAAACGCCACAGCGTTTCCGGGTGGCGTTCCCACGCGACAAGGCGCTTGCCATCGGCGTCCACGGCGAGTGGCACAATCGCGTGTTTCAGACTTCCCTTTTCCCCACGACATTCGACCAACCATGCAGCCAAAACGCCAGTAATGCCATCCTGCGACCGCACGGAAACGCCGATATCCTCTGGCGGCAGGTCTCGAAATCTGCGCAGGAGAGCGGCAACGAGCGGGTGGTCAAGTCCTAGCAACTGGATATTTTCCTTCTGCAAAGACACCTCGCGCTCCGTGGTGAACAGAGTCTCCGCTTGCGTATCCTTATCGACCCACGCGAACAGCTTGTCTCCACGGCTGGTGAATGCCTCGCCTTCTGCGTGCGCTGCGTCGTCAACAAATTTCACAAGCGCTCCCATGCCCTCATCGGGATTCCCCATCGCCTGGTAGTCATCAAGCCGGAAGCCGTCAAGGTCTTGGAACAACTCGAATACCACCTTGCGGGCCTCGACGGCATTGGACATCGCGGTTTCGAGTTCGACCCGCGTGCGTTTCAATTGGGGGTCGCTTAGGGCGTTCGAATACAAGTTGGCGTAATTCACTTGCATGGAAAGCTGCCCAAGAATTTGAGTGCGGAGGTCTTCGGCAATCTGCCCACGTTCGTCCACTTTGCCCAGAGCACGCCCAATCTCAGCCAACTTCTGGTCGAGCAGCAGGAAGATGGAGCCTTCAATGGTGTCGGAGAGGACAAGATTGTAAATTTGCGCCGTGCTGACTTGGCCGTAGCGATGGATGCGTCCGATGCGCTGCTCCAAGTCCATCGGGTTCCATGGCAAGTCAAAGTTAAAGAGAATCCGGGCGTGCTGCAAATTGATGCCTTCGCGCCCTGCCGCCGTGCAAATCAACACCCTCGGTCCTTCCGGCGCTCTGAACCTTTTCTCAGCCGCTGTCTTCGCTCCGTGGTCGCCACCCTTGAGAACGGCGACACCTTGACCGGGGTACTGCTTCTCAATTTCCGCTCCTAACATCTCGACACTTCCGAGATACGTGGCGAACACCACCATCCGCTCCTGTGGGTTTTCCCGCCACAGCACGCCAAAAGCGGCAAGGAGCTTCTCCACCTTTGTCTCACGCTGCGGTGGATATTTGGCGAGTAATTCCTTGATGCGCCGTCGTTCCTCAGGCAAAGCGACCTGCACGCTATTGATGGCAGCTTCTTCGGCCTTCGCCGCCCCGCTCTCGAAGCCGAACTCATCCGCTCCGATACCCAACGCCTCCTCATCCTCCCGCTGCGTCCGCAAAATCTTGAATCGGTAGTCGGACAGCAACCTATCAACCTCCGCGTCGCCAAGCCGCCCGTCAGCGATGGAGTACAACTCTCGAATTAGCGTCCGCGCTTCGTCAAGGGCAGCGTTGCGATGGTCGATATCGAGCTGCTGGTCGTGCATCAAGGCTTCTTGAATCGTGAGCGCGACGAGCCGTCGCCGAAGCGTCAGCTGAACGGCGGCGAAGCTGGACGCGGCAATCTTCTGGAAGATTGTCATCACGAACGCCAAGCCCTGTCCGCGCTTGCCCTGGCGTTTCGCAAGGGCGAATCCGTCTTGCAAGTACAGCACCAATGCCTCGTAGAAAGTCTTTTCGGGGCAGGACATTGTGAACGCCTCGGTTTGTACCTGACGACGCGCAAACAAGGTCGAGCCATCTGGTCGACAAGCATCCGCCTTCGTTCGGCGAAATACTACGGTGTTTAGGCGGTGCCGATACTCGACCATGTCACTGGGGGAGTTGAACAGTGTTGGGTCCAGCATCTGCACCAACATCCAAAAACGGAAGTGGTCTCCCTGGTGAGGAGTGGCCGAGAGCAGAACCAAATCGCGGGTGTGCTCTTTGAGCATCTCGGCCAACTTAAAGTTTTGCGTCTTCACCAGTTTGCCGTTTTGCCGGTAGGCGGTTAGATGGTGCGCCTCGTCGAACACTACCAAGTCCCACGGCGGAGCGGCTTTCAACCTCGTCATTCGAGGACGCACCTTCAAGGTGTCGATGCTGGCAATGAGTAGATTATGCTTCTCAAAAGCGTTCGACTTGCGGTCGGTCACATCCCCTTCGCTGCCGAATACCTCGAAATTCAAGTTGAAGACTTCGTTCAGTTCTCGATGCCAGTTGTTGACAAGTCCGGCAGGCACTACCATTAAAGCTCGTTTGAGTTCACCCCGACTGATGAGTTCACGCAGGATGAGGGCAGCTTCGATGGTTTTGCCCAGACCAACCTCGTCGGCGATGAGAAAACGTCGCGGTGACGCCGTCGCGACGCGGTGGGTGAGTACCACCTGATGCGGGAGCAAATCGACCTTGGCGGAGGTCAGGGCGCTGACATTGTCCATCAAGGGTAGGGCGTGCGCTTGGTAACAGAGCCAAGCCCGCAGCGCTCGCTCGTCTCCGCCCTTCGTGTTGAGAGCGGCAACTTCAGAGCGGCTGAGAGCTAAGGTCAGCCCCGCGACCGGCACCTGTCGCTCGCCACTGGGAAAGAAGACCTTGATGAAGCCGCCGATGGGGGGAACTATGACGACGCCTTCGCCCAATTCAGCATGGCGCACACGCTCACCAGGTTTGAACGTGCGGAGGGTTTCGCTGTTGGTCGCTGCTGCGCTCATGCGTGCCTTGCCCTCACGATATCCTCGGCAGGAACAGCCCAGCCCAAACCTCTTTCTGGTCCGCGTTCGTCCTGATAATCCGGCGCACGCTGTCTTCTGCACCATTCCAGATACACCGGCCAAGCGGAATTGACTGCTGGCGGTGCTCCCCGGAACAGAGCCAGTGGTAACTGTTGTCCGCCGCTTTGTGAGTCAACCGTTTTCGGTCGGCAAGCCAGAGAAGGAGTGCGGCTTCGCGACCGCCATCGGCGACGTTCTCCTGGAAGTCGAGCACTGCCCGGTAAACTTTGTTCTCCAACCACTCGACCGCTTCTTCAGGGTTAAGTGCGTCCATTGCCGCTTCCAACCCGGCGACGACAAGCGTGCGGTTATTGACGAGTTTGAGCGCATCCTCAGGCCACCCGGCTTGGTGTAGGCGCAGGAACTCGCGCAGGCTGCGGACGGACTCGGGTGAGCAGATGCTGTTTAATGCTTCAGCATCCCACAACAGCGACGTACCGGAACGAATCCAAGTGTTGTCGTGCAAATCAAGATTCATGGCTGATTAGGGTTCGAGATCAAACAGCTTTAATTGGTCATCGACTTTGGCTTTGTTCTTCGACAGCCAATCGCGGTAAATGGTTCGGGCACGGTGAGCGGCTTGTTTAATTTCCAGAGAGCCCCCATGCCGCGTTAGCCAGTCTATCAATTCCACCGTCGCCGGATGAGGCGCGAAATGTGGGCTGTCTAATGTGTCGGTCACGCGGACATTGCTGCCTTCGACGCATCCACCCACCAGAAACATCGTCTGGTCGAAATCCCTCGCCATGCCTTTGCGCGAGGCACCTTTCCATGCCCGAGCCAGTTCAATGGGTGGTGTGAGCGTGAAGACCTTGCTTTTCTCAGAACACCAACCTCGCTCCTCAAAGTCACTGGGAGCAATGCCGGTGCCACGCAAGAATTTCTGCATCTGGTCGCGGGGCACTTGGCACGTCTCGTAAAAAATACGGGAAAATTGGCGGGTATAAGGCTCCGCATTGGCTGGCGGGGCTTCAATGCCCGAGGTGGCGTCGCCTTCTTCGTCCACCAATAGCTTGATGGCCGGAAGTGCATCCTTGATGGTGAACTCCCGCCCCTGCTCTATGAATACATTTCCGTAATGCCGGGAAAAGTATTCCAATGCCTTCCCACGCTTGATAATGTCCAAGTCAGCCGCAGGAAGTCCATCGCTCCTATGCTGCTCAAGCAGACCTTTCAAGTGACGGACATCATCAACTATCAGCCGCCGCAGCCGCGCCCAACTGATGGACTGCGGCGCGGTGATCCGTTTCCTGCAAACGTGGATAATGTCGTACTCAACCTTCTGAGAACCGAAATCACCGTCTCCTTTGCTCTCATCACCACGTATTGGGTAAGCTGCCTCAAGATAGAAACCGGCGTCGAACAAACTTGCTAGAACATCAACCCACGGCTCATCCTCGTTATGATGAAATGTAAAGGCTAGGAGTCCTGCTACCTTGAGAATCCTGTAGCATTCCTTAAAGCACTCAGTAAGGAGTCTGCGATAGTGCTTTGCCGAATCGGGTCCCTGTCGAAATGGATTGCTTACAGCCTCAAGACTCCTTGGTGCATATTCAGGCTCGAAATAGGAATGGAAGGAGTGTTTTAGCGCAATTCTCAACCACACGTAGAAAAAATCAGAAAACTCCGCATATTGTAGGAGTTCACCAAACGGCGGGTCGGTCACTACTAAATCATAACTTTCCGAAGCAACCATCGCAAGGTCTGTTGCTGAACAGCATTGTAGCTCCACATTCGCAGTGACGGGGTCCGAGCAATATACCTTTTCGCTGTGCCCTCCTCCATCGGGATCAGCAATCTCCCATGGATTCTTTTTCCATTTTAACGATTCCAGTAATTTAGCTGCGCAAGCAGCAAAATCACCTCTGCCTAGTGATGAAAATACACTGTTCTCAATGGCGACATTCTTCGCCTGGAAGTAGTTATTAGAGAACATTGGTTCTAGAGCCCGTTGAACGTTCCAAAAACAAAACAAATTGTTGTTGCGAAGATACTGCTGAAAAACACCAAGAACCGCTTCCTTCACGTCGCAACTGTAGCTGCTTGTCATGATCGCCTTGAGGATCAAACTATGCACCAAAAGTTGAAGCGAGTTGAACATCTTCCAGTAGTGGGTAAACCCGTATTCTGGTATCCCCCAGCCATGTGTCTTCCAGCCTTGGGACAATGCGCTCGTTGGCCAATACCCTATTAAATCTTTAGTCCTTCGTTCCTCCCATTCGGCCAAGGCGGCGTTGTATCGCGTAATGCTTAATGCCGGAGCAAAAAACCGCCCCCCAACAGAATTTCCGGACTCTTTCAACGTGCGGCTAAAGCCCTGAATGGCAAAAGCCGCTAGTGGGCCAGACTTGCCAGTAGACTTAACGGATTCAAATACATCATTTGGTGTTCCATCTATCTGGCATGTAAAAGTTGACTTGTGGGGAACAGTTCCACCATCGTTATTCGTAGAGAATGTTCTCCCTGTTTCCGGGCAAGTTACTTGTTCAGGAAGCTTTCCACGGACTTCGAGGAATCTCAGCTTAGATGCGCGGG
This sequence comes from Terriglobia bacterium, assembly GCA_050013575.1. Taxonomy (GTDB): domain Bacteria; phylum Acidobacteriota; class Terriglobia; order UBA7540; family UBA7540; genus DASYXZ01. The sequence continues at coordinate 48,119 of JBEKEZ010000025.1, forward strand.
CATTGTTCCAACGCATGGTTGACTCAACTGAGTCAGTCGCGCTGCCGCCGTATTCGCGCCCATGGTCATCGTGCTTCGGACAGCCTTGGAGCCATTGCGGGTGGATGAGCAGCGTCAACTCGATGTCTTTGTTCTTGGATTTACCAAGATTCATCGAGTTTCCTTCCAGGGCTGCCTTCCTTTCCTCATATTGCTTGCCGCAATGCGGGCACTTGAACCGCCCAACGCTATCCATCACGACGAATGGCTTCTCGTCTGGGGCGACGAACAAGGCTGCATCCGGGGCCATCCGGGCATCGTGGCGCTCCACATCGAAGGGTTTCCCGCAATCAGGACATTCCCAATCGGTCCAAGCATCGACGGTGAGTGTCTTGATGGCGATGACTGGGGTGGACATGATTGGGGTGCGGTGTCCACACCCTTCGCGCTGACAAGGTCCGTGCTTGGCCCAGAAGGTGTAGATGATTTCCGGCCCCTCGTAGCGATACTGTTTCCGTTCTTGCCACGGCACGGCGAAGATGTCAAAGCTGGATGGGAGTTCCTCCCAGTCTTCCGAATCGGTTTTGCGTCGAAACCATTTTCCCTTTTCCCCGTTCGGACCATCACAGGCGTAAAAAGGCATAATTTGCGGTTTGACTTCGGCCTCGATGTCGGTGAGCAGCCGCTCTATTTCCCCAATATCCACATGTGCCATCTCATTTCTAACGACGAACCACGCAACTGGGTTGAGGTCACAACCGAATATTTGCATTCCCAATCGCGAGCCTTCGACGATGGTCGTCCCGCCGCCCATGAATGGGTCAGCAACTTTGAGATGGCGTAGCGTTCCGCGCTTTTGGTGGTTAGCGTAATAGACTTCCCAGGTAACCTTTGCGGCCTTGCTCTGGTCCTCCGGTGCTTTTGCCGCCGACGCAATAAGCATGGATCGGAATACCGTGGAACGTCGTCGAGCCCACCACTTCGATACTTGGTAAATTGGTTTCAAGGCCCCCGACCCCTTGCCTTCGATGATCGAAATTTGATTGATGGGAATGATGGGGAAATCGACTTCAAGACAGGTCTTGGGTCGATTGGGGTCGGAAAAGTCCACCGTTTCCACCGCAACCTCGCGCCCCGCGCCTACGGCAGCGGCGATTTGCTCGGTGAGCAATTCCTTTTTCGATTTGCCTTTGATCTTCGCCATGAGTCCTTATGTCTTGGAAATCTCGATGAACGGGACCGCAACCTCTAGCAACGACAAGCCGCCATGCGCCAGCGTAGGATATCCGCCCGCACTGCGCCACTTGCGACGACCTAGAGCAAACTGGTTCGTTCCATGCGCGGTTTGCAGACAGAGCGAAATGGGTGGAACCCAGTGGTGCGCTGTACCGGGACCGTAAGCGAACCGACTGCTGCCAAAGTTTGCTTTAAGCCATCCCAATTGTTCCCTGTCGCCCACGTCGGAAAACATCCCTGACGCTGCGTAGCCGTGGTCGCTGGTGATGACCAAGCGCCGTCCGGTGGACATGCGTTCGACCATATTCCAGAACGAGTCCGAGGTCAGATGTTCCGTGGCTTCGCGGCACAGTTTTTGAAAACCATCGCCCGGCTCGGCGAACTGATGAATCCGCTCGTCTGGCCAATGGTGCCATAGGACGATGGCGGGAGCACCGGCAATCCAATCAAGGCAGTAATCCCAAGCGGCGTTCAGGCTTTCAGTACGCGCTCCTGGCAGGTAGTGTGCCGAGCCTGCGCCGTTGTTTTCGAGCGACGAACGCTGGCCGAAGCCAAGGGCCTTGGCGAAGGGCGTAGTTTCGCTTGGTATCTCAGAGCCACGCACAACAGCCTGATGAATCAGGTAGCCGCGCCGCTTGGCCTCTTCCAGTAACCACGGCGACTCGCGCAGCGACAGCGCGTCGAGAATCAGTACTGCCTTGCCGGAAGAGGTGTTGTTCCAGAACTCGATGAGCGATTGCGTGGTGCGTGGCACAGAGTTTTCAAAGTCTCGCCAGAGTTCCCATGCCGAGCCTGACAAGAGCAGTTCGAGCTTACTAATCTTGCGTTCACGGGCGGATAATTCGTTTTCTGCTCTCTCAGGTGTCAATGGAGCCGAAAATACTTCCCAGAGACTGGCAAAAATAGTCTCCCACGCATCCTTGGGCTGCGCGTTGAGAACTGAATCGAGTGTGAAATTGTTTCCCACGGTCAAGGCATCTCTTTGTCGAGGTTCAAAGAATACGTCACACCATCCGGAAGCTTCTTCAGTAATTCGGTTAGCTGCGCTCCCGTCATTTGGGAGGCGTTGATGTTCACGTTGGTAAGATTGGTCGCCGCGCTTATGCCCCACTTCTCGACCTCACCCAACAGGTTCATCGGAGTCTTGGGTGGTGTGCCACAAGGTTGGGGCTTCGGCGGGGGGGGCGGCCCTGGCTTTCCTGGAACGAATATTTCCACCGGTGTTCCGCCAGGCGGCACCGGCGGGGGGGGAATTACCGGCGAGACCACATGTGGAGGTGGCGGAAGGGTTCCCCCGCTCAGAGGTGTTGCCCCCGGCATCAATAGGATTGTTTGTTCAAGCTCCTTGCCGGAACCGAGTTTGCCCTTGATGCGCATCCACGCGGCATCTTCAGTTTCGCCGGGCTGCGCTTGCAGGAGTTCCAAGCCGCGCAGATTGATGGCAAGTTTTCCGGCTGCGCACAGGTGGAGAACCTTCTCCTTCGCTGCCACTTCACCCAGCCACGGCAGGCAGTGCTTGCCGCCAATGGTCGGCTCTTGGAGTTCTCCAATGAACTTGGCGAGCGAAGAGCTAGCTGTGGCGTGCGTCAGGGTGACCTCTTCGAAGTCTTCCGAAACGAACAATTCGTTCTCGATTTTCGCTTGGATGGCCATGGGAATCTTGTCGCCTGTGGCATTGTGCTTCTCGATGAGAAAGCGGCACTGGTCCGGCTGCGCGAAGTTCCAAATATCGAGAAGGGCGAAAGCATCAAACAGGTCATTGAGGGGTGGTCGGAGATGAGAGGTTTGGTAGGTGTGATGGAGCGGGCGGTATGCCGCATCTGTATCCATCCACTGCTTGGCCAGATAGACAGCCCTCGAATACACGATCAGGTCGCGATTGAAATAGATGTTGCCCGACCCCTTCTTCGGCAAGAGGAACCGAAGCGTGTTACGACGTTGGGGCACGTGCTGCTTGAGCCAAGCGCCGAGGGTTGACTCTACGTTGTCAGGGTTTTCAGGCAGGACTATCAGAGTGAGTCGGCCATCCCACCTGTCGGGTCGCTCATTTTCGGGGAGTTCCATCCAAGGGTCAGTCTGCCAATTCTTCCGCAGCACGACGACACGGAATTGGCGAGAGACTTCCTCGCTGCCGCCGATGACGTACCGGACTTCCGCCGCGAGTTGCTCTATGTCCTGACCGCCCTCGAACAGTTTGTTGTTCTTCGCGTGAGCGAGGAGCTTGCCCTCGGCATTTTCCTCCTCCTTGAAGACGAGTCGGCTCCCGACGGGGTGAATGTTGAAGCTGTTCTCACGAATGAGCGCCATTTCAGCGGCGAAAATGTTGTCGTCGATGGCTTGGGTGCGCGTGATATCGGACTGTAACTCGGAGGGTTCTGCGCCATTGACTCTGGCAACGCTCAGGGAGCGGAACCAAAGGGCGCTGATGATTTCCGAGGCGTGCGGGACGTTATGGGCTGGGTCTTGGACGGCAGTGGAAACGGCATCAAGGTTGCGCCGTGCTTTTTCCAGCAGCGTCCGGTGAAGCGGATTGGAAACCGAACTCAACAGCGAATTGACGCTGCCCTTGTCGTTAGTGATGTCGAAGTCGGCGGCGCTAATGACGGGCGACTTCCCGCCACGGGTCTTGAACAGTTCAACGAGAATGCGGATGAGGTCACGGGTTTCCTGCGCCTCCGTGGCAACAAGCACTTGGTCCTCAAGTAAGCCCATGAGCACCGGCGAATATGGCCACGCTTCGAGAAACTCGGCTCTCTTGGGTTCATGCTGCGAGGGCGGGATTTGCGCGAGCCGGAGGTATTCTTCTACGGGCGGCTTGGTGAGAAAGCTGATGCCATCGGCGGGAACATTCAGGCGATTCTCGAATATGCGGTGAAGCAAGAGGCGTTGGCGGTCGTGCTTCGCCTGCGTCCCCTGGAAATCGACCAGGACGGGGTTTATGCGATGAACTTGCTGATACGCCTGCGATTGACTGTCGCGGATTGAGACAACGAAGACAAGCAGATTCGGGTGGTCATTCGCGATTTCAGAGAGCAATTGGATGAAGTTATACGCCCATGTTTGTGCTTTAGCCTTCGGGCTGTCAGTCAGACCATCGAACCAAGTCTGAAACTCGTCTAGTAGCAGGGCGGTGGGATGCGCTCTAAACATTTCAAGAAGGAGGTCAATGCTCGGCACATTTGGCTTTGCTGAGCCCATTCCTTCCCATTTGCCTTTGATGAAATCTCCTTTTGGATGGTGCGCAAAGAGAATATCCCAGAGATACTTGAATCGTTGCTGAAAGAGACTTTCGGCAATCACGTGGAAATCGCCTCGAAACTTGAGCGATTTCAACTCCGGACGCTTCAGTTTGTCAGCCCAATCCGCCAGCCATTTGGATGCCTCCGCCGGAGCCTTCATGGCGTGCCAGAGCGCAGCCAGCAAATGTGATTTACCCTGACCGCGACCACCGAGCAGCACAACCGGGCGTGACTTGTCCGGCTGTGTCGCCTCGAACACCCGCAGAAGGTCAACAGATGGGTAAGTGATACCCAGGAATTCAGCGGCAGTTTTTTGGAGGGCGCTCGTCGGCTTGTCGGCAGAGAAATCAATGGTCGTCCCCTTGAGACGTTCCCCCTTAAACTCATCACGCAACTGTAGGTTGAGCATGCTCTCGTCACTCCGCCACGGCCTAGGTTTAACGGCTATCCAAATCGGGCTCGTTCTCCAAGCCGCTTTTCTTTCGGATTGCTTTTTCCAATCTGGCAGGAAATTCAATCTTTAGTCCAGATAAGTGCGATGCAGACAGGAAAGTATAGTGCAGAGTGATGCCTGAGAACGATGTTCGTAGCCGTTGCACGAAAGTCATAACCGCTTGAACTATTCCGTGTCGGAATTGTACCATGAGATCCATGATTCCCACTGCGAAGGCCCAGGGCACTCCCGCTTATGGTCTCGATGTGAGTGCTGCCTGCACCGATATGAGGGCGAGGCCGTAGAGCGGTGGGCAGCGCTTGGAGGATTGTAACACCGGCAGCGGGGGTCCACACTATGTCGCCGCGAATGTTGTGAAATCGAGCGGGTCGATGTAATTCGCAGGCATCGCACCCAAGAAGCGAGACTTCCGCTGTAAGCTGAAACACGCTCATGCGGCTCACCGCCTCCGACATCTTTGGCCTTCACCGCCCATCGGAGTGCTCGCTCCGCGTGTACTTGTGTCAGCAGGGCGTCAAGGAATCCGAGCCGAGCGCGTTCGACCAGATTCTTAAGACCCTCGGCGAGCGCCACGAGCTGGAACATCTCGCCACGCTCGGCCCTTGTGAAGACCTCAGTGCCGTCCCCGCAGACCAGCGGGTTCGGCTGACGGCAAATGCCGTCCGGAATCGCGTCCCGGTGATTTACCAAGGCGAGCTTGCCTTCGAGACCACGCTCGGCGGCGTCCCGGTCACAATCGTCGGCCGCCCGGACTTCCTCATTCTCGACGGCGACGGCTACCTCATCCGGGACTCAAAGCTGTCCCAACGGGTGGACGAGGAACACCACATCGAAATCACCCTTCAACTGCAACTGTACGGGTGGCTTTATGAGCAGGCGGTCGGCGCGCCTGCGAAGCGCCTCCAGGTGCATGCGGGCAAGGGCGACATCGTGGACGTGCCATATGACGGCGGAACCGCCGCACTCGCCGAGCTTGCCCGCATCCTGGCGCTGAAGCGGCTTGGGGCCGAGCCCTACGAGCCCTTGGGCTGGACGAAATGCAACGGCTGCGGATACTACGGCCGCTGCTGGCCGCAGGCAGAGGCCCGCCAGGACGTGTCGCTCGTCATGGAAGTTGACCAGGGGCTCGCACGAGCATTGAGAGCGGCGGGGGTCGCATCAGCCCAGCAACTGCTCGCACGTTTTGATGCAAAACGGCTGAGCGACTTCAAGCGGCCATGGGGGAAGGGAGAGCGGAAAGTCGGGAAGAGCGCAGACAGGATTCTCTTGTACGCCGGGGTCCTGGCGGGCGGCAAGGAGCGGGTCCTCGGCCCTGCCGTGATTCCGCCTCACGAAAATTACGTGATGTTCGACCTTGAGGGCATGCCGCCGCACCTCGACGAGCTTGAGAAGATTTACCTCTGGGGCATGCAGGTATACGGCAAGCGCCCGAGCGAGTTCATCGGCGTGACAGCGGGCTTCGGGGCTAATGGCGACCGCGAAGGGTGGTCCGGATTTCTCGGCGCTGCCGCAAGAATCTTCGCCGAGCACGGCGACGTTCCTTTTGTCCACTGGCACCATTACGAGAAGACCCACCTCAAGCAGTACGTCGACAGATACGGCGACCCGGACGGCCATGCCGCTCGCGTGCTCAGGAACCTGCTCGACCTGCTTCCGATCACGAAGAGCGCGGTCGCCCTGCCGCTGCCCAGCTTTAGCCTGAAGGTCGTCGAGAAATTCGTCGGGTTCAAGCGCAAGAAGGATGAATACGGCGGCGATTGGGCGATGGCCCAGTTCATCCTGGCCACCGAGACCGAAGATAAAGCCGAGCGAAACGCACGGATGGCCGAAATCCTGAAGTACAACGAGGAGGACCTCGCGGCAACATGGGCAGTGTTTGGGTGGCTACGCAACAAAGGCAGTGCTGCCCAGGTGGCTGCCGGAAGGCCATAATGATAGGGGCTGGCAACACTGCATAAACCAATTCCACACACAGGAGGAAACGATGAGACGCGCCATGGGAGTTATCGGAATAGCAGCCTTCTGCCTTCCTTGCTTGATGGCACAAGAGGCTCCTAAGACTTGTAGGCCAACAACTGCGATTGATTCACAGGAGCGCCACACAATGAAACACCGCCCTTCAGGGCCAGCCAACGGTACGCAATCCACCGTTCCCGACATGCTTGCCTGGGGCTTCCCTGCCAATATCGACTCGAAAGCGACCAGAAGCAGCCAGGAGGCCATCGACAACAAAGAGACGCAGGTCTTCACGCTTACTGGAAATCTTTGGCGAATAGGCCTGGAGGGGAACGACTGTGACATCCACATGGAACTCTCCGATGTCTCTGGCGACAAGGCTAGCCAAAGGGTCATCGCCGAGATCCCGCAGGAAAACGAGCAAGCACGGACCCAAGTGCTGGACCTTTTGGGGGCGGCTGACCGCCAGAAGATTCTCAACGAGCAACCGGATGAAAAGGGAAACTACCGTTTTATCAACCTGACGCATCAGGTCGAAATACGGGTCACGGGTTATGCCTTTTATGATGCCACCCACTATTCAAGGAACTGGAAGGCCAGCAAAGGCGGCAATTGCCATTTCACACCAGAGGAAGTCCATCAGCGCGGCAATAGCCACGGAACCTGTGCGGTGGGGACGCTCTGGGAGTTGCACCCGGTTTGGAGCGTTCAAAAGCCTTAACAAACGGCGGGCCCCCGAACAGTGGAGAAATAAGTTGCTGCATGAGGGCAAGACAGCGATCCCCCAGGGCGCGGCTGAAGAGGCTGTTTTCGCCGTGCTCAATGCGATTGACTGGTTATTCAGATAGCCGCCGCCCGTCATGCATCGCCCGATTCCGCCCCGCTCTGCTTTCGGCTTCGGCAGGTAAGCTTTGGAGCGTCGAGGATTTGGTGGCACTATGGGAGAGTGAAGAGCGGAGCCGGGAAAGAGCGGCGTAAAGGAGCAAAGATATGTCAGAAGTAAAATGCATATGCACGGCGGAGTACTGTGGGCACTCGGAGGGCATTTGCGGTAAGCCAGTTTCTGTGATTCTCAAAATGCAGGTGATGCTAGGCCCATCCGAGTTCAGCAAGCCAGTGGAAACTGGAATATGCGAAGCTTGTTACGCAACAGGACAGAAAGTTATTCCGTGGGCTTTCCCTAAAACAACTAAACCAAAGTAGCCCACTACCGAAAAGTGAAGTGGGGTGCAAGTCGGGCCTAGCGGGTGTACACTTACAGCTACCTGGGATTCCAAGAAGGAAACCCGGCCTAATCCTGGACGCGAGGGGGAGGCCACCATGATCCATGGACGCGTCGAGCAAATCCCCACCCCTGACATCTGCAAGCGCCAACGGGCTGTCGCGGCTGGCACCTCAACCTCACGCGGGTCCGGCTGGTTTGGGTTCTGCATTCTCGGACTCGCCTTTCTCGCGGCTCCACTGTTACCGGGTCAAGAGGCCCAACCTGCAGTGATGGCGGGAACAAAGCTCAGAGTGCAATTTGATTCTGAGGTCGGCACAGCCATCTCGCGCGTCAACGATGGAGTGGAAGTCCATTTACTCAAGCCCGTGGAAGCTCAGGGCCGAGAGGTCCTGCCGGTTGGCACAGTTCTTTCCGCCCGCGTGCTCGCCGTGCGCAAGGGCGACGCGCACAAGAAAATCGTCCCGATGCTCCGGCTTGCCTTCGAGCAAGTGCGCTTACCTGATGGACGCACCTTCCCGGTGAAGGCTTCGCTTGCCAATCTCGGGGTGAGCGAATCTGTGGATTCCGAAGGGGCCGCAATGCCCACGCCAAACACGAAATCGGGGAACGTAGGGGCTGCTGCGGGAGCCGCTGGCGTGGGCGCAGGCGTCGGAGCTATCGCGGGCGGAGGAAGCGGCGCGGCCAAGGGTGCTGGCGTGGGCGCGGGCATCGGCATCCTCGGTGATTTACTTACGAGAAACAGTGGCTATTGGGACTTCACGCTGAATCGGGGTCGCAAGGCTTGGCTCCGCCTAGACGATGACCTGAGTCTCGCTCCGCCGCCATTTTCCATGGCGGACGGTGCAGATACGCAAGGTCCATCACCCGTTGCTCAATCACCCTTCCGCCCAGCCAACCCTCCGGGCGGCCCAGCGCCGCCCAAGCCGGAGAATAAACAAGTGAATGCGCAATTGACGGCTCCGGTGGCGACCGCTCCGGCATCGCCAAAACCGGAGAACAAGGGGCTGGTGTATGTCGAGCCCGCGCCCAAGGCGCGGTTCAACCGCGTGGATACCGAAGCTCTGCTTCGGGACCTCAACAAGGCGGGCGTGCCCCTAACCGTAAATCCGTCTCAGGCGGACTACCTCCTCCACTCCTCGCACGATAACCACAGGTTCCATGCAGAGCTAACGGACCGCAACGGCCGCATCGTGTGGGCGGGATTGGCCGCGACGGAAGGGGGGCTCAGGCGAGGGATCGTGCGCTACATGCGGGAGCACGCCCCGCTGAAATCGGAGCCGTAAATGATCCCTGATCCCTCGCGCGAATCTATCAAGCGCGCCCGCGCCGCCGCGTTTGGAAACAAGCACGACTGGGATGGAATGATCGAGTTCATCGAAGCACAAGACCAAATCCCAAACACCGATGCAAGTTTTCTCATCGAGCTCGGCCAGCGTTACAAGCCGTATTGTCCTATTCATGTTTCTTCCTTCGATTTGGGAAGTAGCACGCCTCCCGAACGTGTCGAGCGGTCAGCAGAGCTCCCTATCAGAATAGAATACGGTTTCGCTCTTGGGAATTGCTGAACCAGCGATAAGGATTGCTTCGGCACTGCCATACACCCACTTCGAAGCCGTGGCAGAAATCCCCGGCAAGGCCCCATCCGGCCGTGTATTTTGCGACCGGGGGGAAATGTGACCGACACTGACAAAAAGTTTATGAAGGACGTGGGCATCGAGCCTTGCACCCTGGAGGACCCGTTCCCCGGTCCTCTGTGCGAGCCCGAGCAGGGCTTCGTGCTGCCCAAGAGCCTCTGGGAGTACCTGGTGCGCTTCCCGAACGGCATAAGGGAGGCCACGGAAAGCGCCGCAGAGGAACTGGGGCTTGTCTCCCTGAGCGACAGCCTTGACAATTGGGCGCAAGGTCTCATACAGATGTTTTTGGACTTTTTGATGCTCGGCCTTGAGGACATCGTGGAGATGTATGCGTTCCCGCTGCGCCCAATCCCTGGCGGATGCGAGTCGGAGCGCTTCCACAATTACATCAGGCAGCGGGTGAGGGCCGCGTTGCCGGTCCTGCTCAGGGACGAGACACTGTGAATTTCAAGGTCAAGAGTCCGAGAAGACTGAAGGCGCTCAAAGGCATCGACACGGACGGCGCGGTGGACATCAAAGCCTGCCCGCTTAACACTGCCCGCTTTGGGTGCCGGTGCCCTCGCTGTGCCAAGTGCGGATACCGGATGCACGAAGCGATTCATCGCCCGGCTCCCGGTGCTGGACCCGGAGGCCTGCCAGCGCATCACAAGTTCGTGCCGGTCGAAAACACGGGCGGTCGCTACCCGTGACTTCAGACCGTCTGCTTCCAGTGCGGGTTGACCACATTCGCCTGTGGCGTCATCTTGGCTGAAGAGAGCATGAATATGCTGGCTGTTCAGGCCAGCGCCGCCGAAATTCGCCGCTGGGTGCTAAGAAGCAAGACCTGTGATGAAAGCTTCCCGGTTTCCGAGCAGTGGTGCAGTTGGAATTTTCTCTTCCTTGAATTCCCGTCCCATCCTGCCATAATAGGTGCGTGCCATGGACCTATACGAACAGCTCGTGGGAATTTATCTAACGGTCTTTGAACACCTCGCTGTGGTTCCGCAGTTTCCAGTTCTATTCGACGCCAACAACAACCCATGCTTCGAGGAGAGCCCTGGAAAACGGACCTATGCCGCGCACCCGGACTTTCTGGCCGTCGATATAAAGAGACGCCAGGCGCAGGTGGTCCAAGTGCGCAAGTCCCAGAAGAGTGGCGAAGCACTCCAGCTTACAGATTGGCTTACTACGAAACGTCCCGACGGCAAAACCGACGCCGAAATAATCGGCAGTTATGTCAAGTGGTTCGTGGGTGAAGAGTTCGCCGTTCATTGGCGGTTTTTCGTTCGCGCCCAAAACGTCAATGCCCTTGAAGAACGACTCCAACAGGCATCGCAGACCGCAGCGACGATTACCGCGCTGGAGGATGTGTTTGAAAAGCTAAAGAACGTCATGCCCTAAGCCAGGGGTATACAATCAGAGCAATTCTCTAAAACTTAAACTGTACCACCACAAGCTCCCGGATGGGGAAGCGTGACCGTGCGGCCAGCGGTGGGGGCAGGATGCGTGCCAATTGGTGATGCGGATTCTGGGCGGGGCCGCAGGACCTGGCCGTCGCCTGCAATGCCCCGCCAGCCTGGCCAATAAACTCGTGGAAGGCTGCGAACCAGTCAGCAGCAAGGGAGCATGGCTCTGCGGACAGGGCGGGCTGCAATCGGCTCCCGGCGCAGAATCAGCGGGGCGAAGCGACCGGGCGATTTTGGGGATTTCTTACCGCTTTTCTTGGTCTGCCGCGAGCGTGCCCCGGCCCTGCGGCGTCGGGTCGGGCATCGGGTTTGTGCGCCTCGGGCACCACGGTGATTCGGTTGCACGCGTGGCAAAGCAAATTCTTCCCTGATGCGGAGGCCACGAGCGTCCCTTTTCCGCAGAGCGGACAACGGTCTCCAGGCTTGTCCGTTGGGGATTCGGTTTGCTTGCTCATGCTCGGCAAGTTAGCACAACGTAGCCTTGCTGGCAACAATCGCCCGCGAAGCGATTCCGCGCCAGCGGAACGATAGGGTGCGTCCCATCGCCAAGCGAGTGGGTGGGCTGCGATGGATGAAGGGACCGAGCGCTGAGCCTTCTTGAATTCTTCGGAATTCTTGCTCAGACAACACTCGGCCCCGGCAGCCTGCCGAATCACTTCATCGCTGTGCTCGTCGGCGACGCCAGCTTGCGCCTCGGCGGGCTCGTCAGTCTTCGTCCCCGGCAAGCCAATTCAGTCCTCGCACAGCGGCTGGCCGCATACGATACACTCGTCCACGTCGGAGCGAGTGCGGCGGCGGTTCGAGCACATTCCTTGGTGTTCTGTTTCCGGCAGGTCAAGCGAACCGGGCTCAGTACTGACTTTTGCCATCTCCGCATCGTCGAGAGGATTGGGACGGCCTTCGATGGCCGCGAGGGCCATCTCCAGGGCGGATTGCTTCGGCTCCTCGGGCTGGAGATATCTGGCCATCATTTTTTCATTCCTCTCCGCTACCTGGCTGCAGCGCTTGGACGCCGCTCGCGTCGCCAGCGGCAGCGGCCAGCCCGGACGCCGGGAGCGCGGCGGCAGTCTCCTCGATTGGCTCCTCTGTAATGCCAGAGCCATTATCGGAAGCCTGCGGTACCGGGTCAGTTGCAGAGTCGGAATCTGACAATTGATCCGCAGCCTTGGGCACCGCACGGAAAATCATCAGACCTTCCTCTTGCCATTCGTGGGCGACGCCGGAAATTTCCGCGATGCTGCCGAGGAACTGAATCACTGACTCATCCGTGTTCAATATCTTTCTGAAACGCGGCCACTGGGCCTTGGCTAGCTTCTCGGCGCTGTCCACTGGCGGGTTCGAAATCGCCTCGTGAGTCGATTCATTTCCGGGCAGAGCAGCCGCATGTCGCCGGACAAGCCGGTCGGCAGTGGCGCGACTAATCCCGCGCTCCTTCAGCCATGCGGACCATTGGCCGCTGCGGCCGGGTCGGGCCAGAAGCGGCTTGATCTCGGATAGCCGCTCGCTCAGCCGCTGGCGGACGTCCTTGAGTGCTTGCTTGGCTTCTCTGGCCACGCTCTTCGCCTCCAGGTGGATACTCCAGAGTTCCCCAATCTCGTCGGCGGGCTTTTGCTCTACCTCGGGCGGTCCGGCGGAGTCTGCGCTTGGCGATGATGGCGGAACGAGCTCGGGGCCTCGTTCCTGCGCGATAGTTTCTTCCATGGTGGTGCCTCCTCAGATTCGAAGTTGGGGAGCAGGAATTGCATCGACAAATTGCTCCCTACTAAAGAACCGCGTATCGCGTGGATTTTTTGTTGTCGAATTTCGGCGTGACAGGGAGCCCGCCGCCGCAGGGCTCGCAAGGACCATCGAGGGCTGCCTTCGCCCGGAGGCTGCGGACCCTTCATTGCACGCATCCTCCCGTGCGATGCTAATCGTTTTTCATAGAATCCAACCGAGAGCCGCCATCGCAGTATGACCGACTCTCGTCACGAAGCCCCCGCAGGATAAACGCCATGATGGGGGAGCTTGCCGGTCTTGAAGACCTCTCGTCCTCGATATCGACCCAATCGACCTTACCGAGGCTGCGCAACTCAGCCCCCGCCTTGACCAGCATATGCACCCAACCGTGCTGCGGGTAAACGAGCACGCTCGTGTTCCCTTTCGCCTGTTCTTCTATTGCCTTTCTGACCCAGGCGGTCATTCCTACCTTCCTGCCCGCCTCAGCGACGGTGGTAAACGGCGGGTTCACATAGCTGCACGCACCCCATGGGACAGCCAGACCATCGAAGCCCTTAGGGCGGGGGCATGGGCACGGGTCATAGTCAAAGTTGAACTCGTCGTCCAGCGCAGCGTAGACATCCCGAGGCGTCAGCCAATACTTGCCTACGGAATCCCGCTCGCCACGTTCCCCCTCGGCGGTCCGGAACAACGCAGACCTGGCGCAGGTCGCCACGGCGTCTGCCTCGCCCTCCAGAAGCTCTCTGGCAGCTTCCAGGGCGTCCTTCGCCGGGAGCGGCAAACTGTCGCTGCACGGCTCCAGTGCATTTACCAAATTGGTCAGGATTGTGTTCCAGCCAGGCCCTGAGCCGCCGTTGGTCGGCTTCTCGACGGCAGCCGCATTCCCCGTAGCTTCCGCCTTGCCGCCGCAGATGCGGTTTATCCAATCTGCGCTTACGCCAAATTGGGTCTCGCAGAATTCCTTCCAGGTCATCTTCCTGCCCGCTGTACGGCCCCATTTGGTCTTGCACCTCACGAGCACCCTTGCTCCCGCCGACCCGAACCTGACTTTGAACACCTCAGTCTTCAGGCGCAGGATGTACTCCCTGTGCTCCGCCACGACCTCCTTGGCGTTGCGGAACCTCCGGGCGACGTCAATCACAATCTCAAACAATTGCTCGGTCGTGCAGTCCCTGGGGCTGAGCTTGCCCGTCGCGGCATTCAGGGAAACCTCCGGATTCACTCCGTAGGTTTCGGCGGTACTGGCCGGTTGCAAGTCCAGGTCCGCATCCATGCCGATTCGATGTTTGGCTTTCATGGCCGCCCGATTCACGACGGCGAGCGGCGTCGCCCGCGTTTGCATTTGCGCTGGAGTTCCCATACACGTCCTCCTTGGTTTCCCGTGGGATTTTACACGATGAATGCAAGCCGAACTATTGGAAAGAAAAGCAGCAACCCTGCGGCGGCTCGGCTTGCAGGATTTTGCGAGAGCTACCTGCGCGGTCAAATTCCGAGGATGTCAGCGTGACAGGAAGCCCGCCGCTGCCGAGGTCGCCGGAATCGTGACTTCGTTCGTCGCGTCGAACGCCACAGTCCAAGTCACCCCGTTGAGCAGGAGGAGGCCTTCGTGTCTGCTTTGACGGCGTAGCAGGAGTTCACTTGGGCGAAGCGGGTCGCCACGTGGGGTCGAGCAAATGTCCGGACTACTGAAGTCATTGTATGGAGTGATAGGCGAACGAATGTGGAGGCGAAATGGACTTAGAAAACCGCGTTAACAAATTCAGGCTGGAAATGAAGGAGAACATTGTTCGGGACCTCCGGGACGGGAAACTCACGCTCCAGGCCGTGGCGGTCAAGAACCAAACCACGATTTCCACGGTCTACCAGATAGCCAGGAAGAACGGCCTGCGCCGCAAGGACCGAGAGGCAGGCCGATGCACCGCCCCTCCCGCCACCGCGGATCAGACGAAGGGAGAAAAATGAGCGAGAACTTCACGAAGGACGACGGAAGGCCGGTCAGGCCGAAGTACCAGCAGTGGGACGAGCCCGCGTTCCAGGCCGAGCGCCGGGTGCAGAGGATGACCCCGCGGCAGCGGGCGATGTACCGCACGATGCTCCAGGCGGCGTTCCACGAGCCCACCCGGCCGTACCTGCCGGCCGACGATGGCGAGCTATGGATGATCGCCGACGCCGACTCCCTGGAGCAGTGGGAGCGGGACAAGGGGCCGGTGCTGGCCATGTTCAAGGCGGAGACCGTGGACGGGCGGGAAGTCCTGTCGCAGGGCAGGCTCCTTGAAGACTGGCGGCGGCTCCTGGAAGAACGGGACAGGTATGCGGTGATGGGACGGAAGTCCGGAGAATCCCGCAGGTCCAGTTCAGCTCACGCTGAACCGGAGTTGAACGCAGGTTCAACACAGGTTGAACAAGCAGAGCAGAGCCGAGCCGAGAGCAGTAAAGCAGAGAGCAGGGAAGAGCAGATCAGTCCAGCAGCAGAGCAGAGCAGCTCAGAGGAGGGGAGAGGGGAGGGGAGCGCAGCCACTGCCGCTGCTGCGGCGACGGCTGGAGGGTCGGCTTCGCTCTCTGCTATTCAATCAAACCCAAAACCACCAGCTACAGCTTCAGCCTCGGCTCCCAGACAGCCCGTCCCGGGATCGCCGTCGAGCCCCGACAGTTCCCGTCCCGTGAAAGTCCCCCCAGTCCCACCCGTCGCGCCCGCGTACGACAGCGTCGGCCTAGCAAGGCGATTTGCCGAGGCGCTCGGAATCGCCCCGGCCAAGGCCCATGTCCGCGACTGCGCGGAGATGGCCGATTACTTGGGCGGAGGGGTCGACGGGGCGCTGGAGCTCGACGCCCGCATCGCGTTCCTCAGGAGGGGGAGGTGGCACGAGAAGCTGCTCAGGGACGGCGTGAAGCACCCGATGCTTATGTTCAAACGGATGGTCATGGGGACTGACTCCCTGCACGACGACTTCGAGGCGGACTGGGAGAAATACACCAGGCTGCCCGACCCCACCAGCCCTGGCGACCTGGAGGATGTGGAGGACTTTTCCTGATCCAATGGTGACGTGGTGGGATCGAATGAGATGCTGCGTATGCCACGACGAGTCGCTCAAAGGCTGCGGGGAGTGCGGGCATTGGTCCTGCTCGGCTTGCGTCACGCACTGGATGCTCCACGACGCGCCCACGCTGCGCCTTGCGCCAAAGCCGTAGCCCCGTGACCTCCAAATTCCTGGTCCCATTTTCTTGCCGGGTTTCGGGCTGGCCGTCCATCGCCTTCCGGGACCAGGCCCGCGCCCTGTCATCTTGCGCGAACGTCCACTCCCCGCGCCGCAGGCGCGCTGGGCTCGCCGAGACCGGAGATGGAAACCCAAGCTTCTTGGGTAATGCATAACCCAAGCAGGAGGCGGAGTTCGCGACGAGGCCCAGGACTTCGCACAGAGGCAGGTCATTTCTTCCCCCTCACGATTGCGACCAGCGTCCCGTCGGTCGGGTTCTTCCTCACGCCCTCCTTGACGAAATGCACCCTTTTCCGAAAGAATCTTAATTCAGCACCGGCGTCCTTCAAGAGGTGGAACCATGCCGTATCCGTCCTGGCGGGCAGGACGAAGACCGTCAGGCAGCGGGAGGCCAGGGCCTTCTTGACCCAGGGCAACGGCTTCGACCACGGGGGGTTGCAGAAGACATTTTTTCCGGTCCAGTCGGCGGCGAGGCCATCCTTAACGGGCGGCGATGCAAGGGGGCAAGGGTCATAATCAAGGCCAAACTCCCGCTCCAGCGCAGAGCGGAGGTACTCGGGGGTCCCGAAATTGTCGTCGTGGGACCAGTGCATTGTTGTTCTCCCTTGCCGCCGGGCGGCACATTGCAGCCGCCGCTTTCCGGGCTTTGGCCACGGCTAGCCCAGGTGCGCTAAGGAGGAATACTGAATTTCTCTGGTTCGTACTTTTCGGGGTCGTTGACTGAAGAGGCAAGAATGTCACTTGCGAGGGGTGGCCAGTTTCGGGGTTGGCCAGCCCTGGGGACTGCGCGGCCTAATCCGCTTTGGGGGGCAACGAGGACTTTCTTGTGGAGAAGCGATCATTCCAGGTCCGCCGTCTCGCGCTCCCCTATTCAAGCGCGGCTGGCCTTTCGATGCTCATGCTGAGGCACTTTCTGGCGGTTTTAATCAAAGGACAGGTCCGGGAAGTCGTAACCCCGTAACCCTCGGATTCCTGTTCTGATTTACTGGTCGGGTTACGGGGTTACGACCTTTCCTGCCTCCGAGCGGCAAACCGGCCCGCTCGGCACCTGCAACGAGGTCCGCGAGCCTGTAGCCCTTGGCCGTGGAATTCGGCTCGCCCTTGGGCCTGACACGAATCGTCCTCGGCCCAACCCCAAAGCGCTTGAGGAGGCTGGCCAGGAGCATGGCCCCGGAGGCGTCGTTGGTGATGCCGCTGCCCCGGTATGCACGCCATGTCGAGTTAGGGAGCGACCGGAGCCGCTGGACAAGCTCGCTGGTCGCCATCTTTTCGTTCCCGTCCATGGCCGAGATGGCATCGGCCAGCAGCCTTTCTGCGTATTCCGTCTCCTCGGTTTCTTGGCGAGCTTGTGGTCCGCGCATGCCTTGCGCGCATAGATTCTCACCCATGATGCCGTCCTTGAACTCCGGGACTTCGCCCAAGCCTGGCGACGAAGCACCCGATGATCGCAGGGCCGAGGAAGACAACGCTGTTCCCGCATCACCAATATCTGTCCACCCGGTCGGGATGGCCATAAACCGTTCGCACAATTCGGGCGTAGGTATCAGCTTCGGGTTCCGCTGCACCACCGCCCTCACCGCCATTTCTTGGAGCCAGTTCATGCTTCCATTGACGCCACTTTTTGTACGTTTCCTCCACCGCCCGCTGGGCAGGAGGATGAAGTCCTCCGGGCTCCAGTCCTTCACCAGGATCGCCGTCGATGTCGGCGTCGTTACAGTAGAGGAGTAGGGGGGCTTCCCTATCTCGGCGGGGGACCCGTGTCCTTTTCCTTTCGTGCGGGGCTTCGAGGATTCTAGTTCCCAGTAGGCGTGGCCAGCAGGCGTAGCCTTCCGCTTCCATGTCGGCGACGACCCAGGAGCTATTTCCCGTATGCGCGAACCTAGAAACGTTCTCAACGAGGACTCAAGCCGGTCGCAGCTCGCGCACGATCCTGCGGTACTCGAACCAGAGGCCTCTCCGCTCGGTGTGGATGGCGGGGGTGCCGATGCCCTGCATCCTCCGGGCTCCGGCGATGTCAACGCATCGGAAGTTGTCCTGGCCGCCACGTCGCTCTGCTGCGCCTTCACAGTTGCTTCGTCTGCTGGCATTGTTTCGCTCCTCGTGCCTAAATCAAAACCCAATATACGCCCAGCCGAAGGCGGAGTCAAGATATTTATTTCATCCTAGCATCATATATCATGTGTAACTGTATGTATCCCCGTGTATACCCGTGTAGCCTGTGCAGCCTGTCGGGCCCTATTTCAACAGCGTGCAGACCATCCGCCATGGCCTGAGTCGCGGGCGGGGCAAGCTAGCCGAGCGATTTCAGAGAAGAATAATTGTGAGGGACTGCCCAGGATTGATATTGCTCCCTGTCAGTCGGATCACGGCTATGGCCAAGGAACCAGCTTGACGCCGGCCACTCGAATCCATGGCCGCCAAATTGGGGGCGCGATGAAAAAATATCTTTCCTTTCGTCTCAGCCAGATGGCGATTGGGAATGACGTCCGTCAAGCCGGTCGCTATCCGATGCAAGGGAATCCTTCGACGACGGATTTCTGGCTCGGGACGCGCTTCGCGGGGTTCGGCTTGGATTTGGTATTTAGGATCATGGCCAGCAGAAAGCAAAACTGGTGGGCGAGGATTGAAGTCGTGGCCGGCCCAGGGGAAGTGGGTACCAGCGCGAAGCTGGCCGCTTGAATCCCCGGCCGCACGTGTGGATGAAGCAATATGACGACGACCTCCGTCCACGAATCCGAAAGGGGCCGCAGATCGCTGGCAAGGTGCTCGACCCCTGCGGGGGAGCTGGAGCGTCCCCGACCCGGCGAAACGCCCCCTCCGGGGTGCAGCGCCAGGAAGTCGGCACATACCTCCGCTCAAAATGAGCGCAGGTCGGGATACAAGGAGGACACATGAAGGAAGAGGCAATCACGCAGGTTGTGGATGCGACGGTCTGCCCAAGGTTTGAGGACTTGGAGCCGCTCACGGAAGAGGAGGCAGACGCCCTGTCGGACGTGCAGGCCGGGGAGAGGATGCAGGCAATCGGCCTTCACTGCAAGATGCTCTTCGAGAAAGCGAGGACCATCGTGCTGAGGTTCCTGCCCGAGATACGGTCCATGAGGAAGCGGTACAGCCAGCCCGGCCGCAGGAACCCCGTGCCAGGGCTGCCCACTTGGGGCAAGGTCAAGAGCGCGTACTTCCCGTTCTCCGACTCCCACATGCGCAGGCTGCTGGCGGAGCCGAAGCCCGAGCGCGCCGAAGGGCATGCGCGTCCCGAAGAGACAGGGACCTCAGAGGAGCCCGAGCCTTCCGTGATTGACGTGGAGGTTGAGGAAGCCGGGACAGCCCAGGAGACCCCAACCCCGACCGTACCGAGCGAAGCCCAGCGCCGGACCGAGCCTGCCCCGTCCGATGCGGAGGCGGAGCAGCCGGAGACAAAGCCCGAGGCGCAGGGGACCCCCGAGACGGGGAAGCCAGGGCGCAGGGAGCGCCCCTCGTGGAGGACCGTCGCCGATGACTTCCGCAAGGTCTTCAAGGCACCCACCCAACGTGAGGAAAGAATCAGGATGTTCTTTGAGAAGGTGGGCAGCGAGTTCTACAAGGACATCAGGGAGGCGGCGAACTCGCTGGTGACCCCCATGAAGGACACGTCGGCATCACGGTCGGCGGCAGCCAAGAATGCGAAGGAGACACGCAGTGCGAAGGCGGGGAGGGACAGGGAGGATAGAAAGCAAGAAATCCTCGCCATCCTCAGCGCCGACCCGTCGCATGCGTTCACGCTCGCCGGGGTCCGCCAGCGCATGGGAAACAACACTCTGTCCGACCTCGGGCTCCGTGACATCCTCAACGAGGGAGTGCGTCAGGAGCGGTGGGACCGCCACCGAAGCGGCACGGAAAACTTGAATGGCTGGTGCATGCCGGGTGCATACAGCAAATGGCACGACGGGCAGTTCGGGGAAGGAAGGACCTACGACCATGCCAACGACTTCTTTCTCGGAAACGATAAAGAAGAGGCCGCCTGGGCGGAGAAGAAGGCTAGGGAGCATGAGGAGTGGGCGGAACTCGACAAGCAACTTCGTGCTGAGCACCCTGAGTACCGTCAGCCAGGCGAGACTGACGAGGAGTGGGCGGCGCGCAAAGAGGAAGTGGAGAAGAAAGTACGGGAGGAGAAAAAGAAGGCACGGTCTGAGGCCTCCCGCAAGGCGGCGATGACCAGAAAGGTGCAGCACATCCCCATCCAGCTTGAAGACGGTCGCACGGGGCACATCGTCAAGGGCGGCGGGAGGAAGAGCCGGTCTCCGGAGTACACCGTGCGGACCTCGGACGGCACCGTCGTCAAGGTCCCCAAGAGCGACTACGGCTCGGCCATCAACATGAAGTGCGATGCCGCTTGCGAGGTACCCCAGGCTTGGCTGGACGATGAATTCGACCTGCCGGCCGACAGGGTGAACGACTTCCTGAGACCGTACATGGAAAACTCCAATTGAGGAGGAAGCATGAGGCAGATGGAAGCATGGAGCAGGGTAACGAGGATCATGGATTGCACGAGGTTCGGATCCTTGTAGGCCATACGCCTAGCTACCCATAAACGATTTCTCCCCGCCCCGGGATCGTCTCCGAAGCCGGGGGGGCTGCAAGACGATCACCTTCGGATGCCGCCGTCCGGCTCGAAATAAAGACTTCCGGACCGTTGTATTAGAGGGCAAGGAGGTTTTGAAGATGATCAAAACGGTTTCAAAGTTTCAGCAAGTGAACAGCAAGGTCATGCGCAGCGGCCAGGCGGCCGCATATCTCGGAATATCCGTCTGGAAGCTCCGCGAACTCATCCGACAGGGGAAGGTCGGCTACGTCAGCGATTCCGATCACACGAGCGCGCTGAGGTTCTTGATCTCGGACCTCGACGAATATCTCGAAAACAGCCGGGTTCCGGCAAGGAGGAAATCATGACACAGACAGGGCAAGATCAGCAGCTTGAGCAGCCGATCCAGCATTTCAAGGCGGCGCGCAGGCAGCAGGACGAAAGGTGGGGGACGCCCGAGTGCGAGGCAGCCAGGGTGCGCATTTTGAAGGCGGACCATGCCGCGAGCGAAGCCGAGCATGCGCTCAAGGCAGCGGCAAGGCGTCAGGATGATGCGCTTGGCTGTGCTTGGGTGGACGCCCTCAACGCGTACCACCGTGCGACGGAAGAGGCGAAAGCGGCGCAGGTCGAGGCAGCGAGGCACGGGCTCACGGACCCCGGCAACCGGTCAGGCAGAATTTATGTCGTCGACGTGTGCCGTTCGGCTCCCGTCTTCGTTCTGTCGGGATCCCAGGCCGAGGCCGAGGAGCAAATGCGCGAGAAGGGCCAGACGCTCGTCGTGGACGAAGAGTACTTCCAGGGGAGGCGACCATGACGCACAAGCAGAGGGGAGCAACTTGGGATCATTGTTGACATCGGCGGAAGCCGGAAGCATACCGCCAGCGCCCGACTCTAATCTAGAGCCGTTTGTGGACGCTCAAGTGGTCGCCGAGTTCTTGTCGGTGCGGCGGTCAGAGGTGCTGAGGCTCACACGTGAGGGCGCGATTCGCGGGTACGCCTACAGGGGGAGAATCCGCCATGTGTATCGCTATCGTCTGAGCGAGGTGAGCGAAGATTTTGAGGTTCTGGGGCGCAATGCTACAATTCGCACAGCAGCCCCTGTGAGCCAGAGGAGAAAATCCAATGGCTGACAAGGTTCAAGGTTGGCTTCGAAAACGCAATCGGGCGGGCGGCATGACTTGGCTCTGGTGCTACCAAAAGCTCAGACCGGGTGACGGAGAGATGGTCGAGAATTCCATTCCTCTTGGTCTGGTCTCTGAGATCGGTGACGCATCATCCGCAGCATGGATGAAGGTCGGCACGCTTAAGCTCATCGACAAGTACATTTCAAACCCAATTAGTGGCCAGCCCACTTTCGGCTGGCTTGCAAATCACTACATCAACCACGGTCTGCCCTTTAACAAGCGGAACGGACACCGCAAGTCGAAGGGTACGATTTACTGCTATCAGCATGCCCTGGACGAATTCATTCTTCCCCGCTGGCAGGATGAGATCGCCGCCAGGGTCAAGCCGCTCTCGATTCGTGACTGGCTTTACGACCTTCACGACGAGAGCGATTACGACTGGCAAACCGTCTCGAAGGTCAAGATGGTGATGGGGCAGGTCTTCGACCATGCGGACGTTCACGATCTGGAAACCTGCCGGAATCCGGTCAGTAAAGTACGTGTGCCGGGGTCCGAAGACGAGGACAAAGAAGTTCGGATTCTCCAACCCGAGGAGACTTGGCAAATCGTCTCCCGGCTGCAAGACCCGGAGAAAACGCTCGTAGTGCTGATTGCGGCGACCGGGGTCCGAATCAGTGAAGCACTTGCTCTACAGTGGAGGCATGTGAGATTCAAGGAGAACAGCATTCGAATCGAACAGGCTTTCCGCCTGTCCGAAATTACTACAACAAAAACCAAATCGTCTAAGGCCAATGTTCCGATGTGTCCAGCCTTGGCGGGATTCCTCCGAATTTGGCGGAGCCAGAGTCCGTACCACCGGGACAGCGATTATGTGTTTGCGAGCGGCAAGCTAGGCGGCAAAAAACCTCGAACTGGGCAAATGATAAATCAACGCTATCTGAAACCAGCAGCGATTGACGCAGGGATCATCACGCCCGACGAGAGGTTCGGGTTCCATTTGCTGCGCCACAGCCTCAGCACTTGGGTACATTCAGTTACCAAGGACCTGAAGGTTGCCCAAACGATGTTGCGGCATAGCAAACCTGACATCACGGCGGGAACTTACATCCACGGCGTTCCTGAGGAGAATCTTAAGGCGCAAGGAAAGTACATGCTTGCTCTGATGCAGAAGGAGAGTTCATCCCTAACAGATCGAAACTCTCTGATGAATGCAAAGCCAGCTTCAGACTCAGTGCAATAGCGACATCGGGCTGGCTGTCGGGCTGGGATTGATACGGAAGAGAAAGGAGAACGTGTTAGGCTATTGAAAGTAAATGGTGGGCGGTACAGGATTCGAACCTGTGACTTCTACCGTGTGAGGATAGCACTCTACCGCTGAGTTAACCGCCCGCGGCCATCCTCCAAGATAACAAACTGGGCGTTCCAGGTCTAGTGGAGGCGAAGCCCTTTTTGAGGAAACGGTGAGCATGGAGCGGACGGACGTCAATCACCAAGCGCCTGTTTCGGCGGAACTCATCGCACGGCTGCAACGCTCCGTGCAAGGCGTCATCCGCGGCAAGGACGAGGTCATTCAGCTTGCGCTCGTAGCCCTCTTTTGCCGCGGCCACCTGCTGATTGAGGACGTCCCCGGTGTCGGCAAGACCACGCTGGCACACGCCCTGGCCCGCTCTTTTAACTGCACCTTTCATCGCGTTCAGTTCACCTCCGACATGCTTCCCTCTGACGTGATCGGGGTGAGCGTTTTCAGCCAGCAGACGCAGCTCTTCGAATTCCGTCCCGGGCCCATCTTTGCCAACGTCGTCCTGGCGGACGAAATCAACCGCACCACGCCCAAGACCCAAAGCGCGTTGCTGGAAGCGATGAACGAATATCAGGTGACGGTTGACAATCACACCTACCCGCTTCCGCAACCGTTCATGGTGATGGCCACCCAGAATCCCATCGAGCACCACGGCACTTATCCGCTGCCGGAGTCACAGCTCGACCGCTTTTTGATGCGGCTGAAAATGGGTTATCCGTCTCTGGAGACCGAGAAGGAGATTCTTTCCAATTTCGCGACATCCGATCCGCTGGCCAACGTCCAGCCGGTGATGACCGCGGAAGAGGTGGTTGAGGTGCAGCAGGCCGTCCGCCGGGTAACCGTGGACGAAGAGCTGATGAACTACACGCTCGCCATCGTGGAGAAGACCCGGCACCACGAGTTCCTGAGCCTGGGCGTCAGCCCGCGTGGCTCGATGTCACTCTACCGCGCGGCGCAATCGCTCGCCTTGGTCGAGGGCCGCAGCTACTGCATCCCTGATGACTTCAAGCGGCTGGTGCTGCCGGTGTTCGCGCACCGCTGCGTGGTGAGCTCGCGCTACGTCTCGACCGAACGAAAAGTGGACCAGGCGGAAGCGATGCTCCAGGAAATCCTCGACTCGACGCCTGTTCCCCTCTGACGCAGGGTCTATCCTCCGATGCGAACGCTCTCTCGACCCCGTCTCGGCGACGCGAAGCCCGAGCGATGGAATCCGTGGCGCCCGCTCGCCACCATCGACCGCCCCGGATGGCGGCGATTCTTTCTTGCCCTTTTCGGACTCTCTTTCTCCTTCTTCCTCGCGCTGCTTTCCGGGGCGCTGAATATATCCGGCAATCAGGCGTTCGGCCACTTGTGCGCGGCGCTGTCCCTGATTCTGGCGGGAATCGTCGCCGTCAAAACCGTCCCGTATCTGGCGCGGCGAACTGCGCTCGAACGCTGGATGATGAAAATCGAGTACGAGTTCACCGCCGAGGGCGCCATCTATCTGGTGGTCATCGCCGTGATCATCGTCGCCGCCCTCAACACCGGGAACAATCTCCTCTTCATCATCCTGGCTAGTTTGCTGGCCGGCATTCTGGTCTCGGGAATCCTTTCAAAAATTGTGCTCTCCGAGCTGGAACTGGATTTCGCGCTGCCCGAACATCTGTTCGCCCGCCAGCCGATGATTTCCCGGCTCACGTTGCACAACCGAAAGTGGTTTCTGCCCTCGTTCTCAGTGACGGTGGCGGCCCGCGACCCGGCGCGCAAAAAGGGATCGCGCGCCGCGGCACCGGTCGGCCCGCGCACCCAAATCTTGGATGAGCCTGTCTATCTGCCCTACCTCCCGCGCCGCTCTTCGGTGACCCAGCACGTCGAACTGACTTTTCCGCGCCGAGGGCGATATTCGCAGGAGGGATTTCGAGTCAGCACCAAATTTCCTTTCGGCTTTATGAAAAAGACGCGCGAGGTCCCCGCCCGGCAGGAAATTCTCGTGCTGCCCAGCGTCCGGCCGACGGAGCAGTTCACTCGCATTCTTCCCCTCGTCAGCGGAGAGGTGGAGAGCTATTTCAAAGGGCACGGCCACGATCTGTATTCCATCCGCGACTATCAGGAAAGCGATACGGTGCGCCACGTGGATTGGAAAGCCAGCGCCAGGGCGCGCCAGTTGAAAGTTCGCGAATTTACCCGCGAGGACGATCGGCGTGTGGTGCTGGTCTTTGATGCGCGCACGCTCATGGCCAACGAACAAACGCTCGCTCAGTTCGAGAAGGCCGTCGACCTGGGCGCGTGCCTCGCCTGGCACTTCGCGGAAATGGGCACGCAGTTGGAATTCCGCACCAATGATTTCGAGACGGCCATGGGGTCGGCGCGCGATGTGGCATACCAGGCCCTCGAATCGCTGGCGCTGGTGGAACCCAAGGTGGTGAGGGAACCGGGGAAAGCGCTGACGCCCTCTTGGGCGACCCCGGCCTCCACCCATGCCAATACGTTTCAAATTATCATCAGTTGTCTTCCGCGCGGCTCGGCGATGGTCGCCGCGGGCAGCGCATCGCATGTTGTCTATATGGATTCGCTGTGATGGTGGACAGTAGGGCCGACCCTTGGGTCGGCCTCAGGCCGGGGCGAGCCCCGGCCCTACAATCGCGGGATTTTCGTGGAAGCGAAACGAAGAATCGTTTGAAGAAGGACATACCTATGAAACGAAAACTGATATTCACGCTGGCTACGATTCTGCTCGCGGGAAGTTTTGGAGGGCGGCCGACCGCGGCCAATCCTCCTGCCGCCCCCGCCGATTACTCACCTCAACAAAAATGGTTTCGCGATGCGGCGTTCGGGATGTTCATCCACTGGGGCGTTTACAGCGTGCTCGGCGACGGCGAATGGGTGATGGAGACCCACAAGATGCCGATCTCCGAATATGAAAAGCTCCCGCCTCAGTTTAATCCAACCGAGCTCGATGCGGCGGCGTGGGTGGCGCTGGCGAAAAGCGCCGGCGCGAAATACATCACCATCACCAGCAAGCACCACGACGGCTTCGCCATGTTCGCCAGCAAGCAATCCGATTGGAATATCGTAGACCGCACGCCTTACAAAAAAGACCCGCTCAAGATGCTCGCCGACGAGTGTCATAAGCAAGGCATCAAACTGTTTTTCTATCACTCCCAATTAGACTGGCACAATCCGGACTATTATCCGCTCGGCCACACTGGCCACGCGGCCGGGCGTCCGCCGGGCGGCGACTGGAACAAATATCTGGACTACATGGACGCGCAATTGAGCGAGTTGCTGACCAACTACGGCCCCATCGGCGGGATCTGGTTCGACGGCATGTGGGACAAGCCGGATGCCGACTGGCGTCTGGCACAGACTTACGGCTTGATTCACCGCTTGCAACCCACCGCGCTCATCGGAAGCAATCATCACTTGAAGCCGTTTCCGGGTGAAGATTTCCAGATGTTCGAGAAAGACCTGCCGGGCCAGAAAACAGCGGAGTTCAACAAGGACTCTGAGGTCAGCGCGCTGCCGCTCGAAACCTGCGACACCATCAACGGTGCGTGGGGCTACAACAAGAACGACAAGAATTTCAAGAGCTCGACGGAGCTGATCCACTACCTGGTGCGCGCGGCGGGGAACAATGCGAATTTCCTGTTGAATATTGGCCCCAAACCGGATGGGACGATCCAGCCGGAATTCGTGGAGCGGCTGCAAGCCATCGGCGCGTGGCTCTCGAAGAATGGCGAGACCATCTATGGGACACGCGGCGGACCCATCGCGCCGCAGAAATGGGGCGTCACCACACAGAAGGGCAATAAGGTCTACGTGCACATCCTGGCCGCGAGTGTCGGAGCGCTCTCGCTTCCGAAAATGGATAAACAAGTGGTGGCCGCCGCGATGTTCCCCGCGAGAGACAAGGTCGATATTGTTTCCACACCCCAAGGGCCAGTGCTCATGTTGCCCGCCACGGCCAAGGATCCGGTTGATAACATCGTGGTGCTGGAAACGAAGTAGCGCTATTCCGGCCTGGTGGTAGGCGGTCCCTGCGCGAGCAGGCGAAGGAGCTCGTCATGCTCGGCCATGAACTCCTCGACAGCGTGCATGAAAGGGGTGTTTCGCAGCTCGCGATTTTCGACAAAATTGATAAATTCGCGAACCGCGGCCTGCTTCTCCGGCGAGAGGCGTGAAACGATCTCAGCCAAGCTTTCCGTTCGCGTTTCCATAAACGTCCTCGACCAGAGTATAGCTTTCCGGCGTCTGGTTTTCCAACAAGCGTAGTGATTTCCTTTAAGAAGAACCACGGACCCCAATACCGGGTCCGTGCTACGCGCTGCGTTCGGCGTGGGTCGTGAGGTTTGTCGCGATCAAGTCTCGAATGGCCTGCAATTCGTCTGCGGACGAAATCACGCGCTTAGGTAAGAACTGAGCGGCCTGTGCCGAGAAGAAGAAAAGAAAAAACCGCTTCGTCTCCGCAACTTTGTTTATTGCGGACCACTTCAGTGCTACGTCGAATGCTGGGCCGCTGACGTGAATCCCCTGCGAATCCAAGGCGAACCTGTGTACGCCGGCAACGGTCCGATTCCTGCGACGAGCGAGCCACAATTTCAGCGCGATGATGCCGGGCGTAAAGGCAAAGCACAAGAGTATGGTTATCAGCACGTCGATCGTTGCCGGTCTCCGCGACCACAGCACCAGAGCTGCAAGGAAGATGCCGGCCGCCGGAAAGACGGCGGAGAGCACCAACTGAAGGGGTGACCTTCGGATCACTGCGAAGGTGGCCCAATACACCTCGCCAAAAGAAGGTTGGAATTCAAAGTTCACCCGTGCTCCTTGGAGGCCGCCTACGTGCTGTCCAGCGAGCCAGCATTTCATTCGCCACAAGCGGTCTTCATCTCGCCTTCAAAAAATCACGAATCTTCTCGAAATCCTCACGCAGGATTTTTTCTTCGCGGGGATTGCGCAGGACGTAGGCGGGGTGGACGGTGGCGAGCGCCTTGGTTCCGGCAAAATCGTAGAACTGGCCGCGGATTTTGGTGATGCCTTCCTTAATGCCCAGCAGGGTGCGGACGGCGGGCGCGCCCAGGCAGCAAACCAGGCGCGGCCGAATAGCTTCGATTTGCCGATAAAGAAATGGCGAGCACGTTTCGATCTCGTCCTTTTCCGGCACGCGATTGCCGGGCGGCCGGCACTTCACGATGTTGGCAATGTAGACTTCCTCGCGTTTCATGCCGACGAGTTGGATCATCTTATTCAGGAGTTGGCCGGCGCGCCCCACAAACGGCAAGCCCTGCTCATCTTCGTCGGCCCCAGGTCCTTCGCCCACGAAAACCACTTCTGCATGAGGATTACCTTGTCCGAAAACGATGGTCTTGCGCCCGCCGGCCAGCTTGCAGCGGTGACACTCGCCCAAATCCTCGCGAATTTGCTCCAGCGTCTCGCGCTCGCGACGGGCTGGCGCCGGTGCAGCAGCTTCAAACAGGCTCAACTTTTGACTTGGCATGACAGGTCGGGCACTAACGGCAGGCGCTCGGACGGACTCAAGCTGCATTTTCTGCTCGGCTAGCGTGGGTGCCACGGTCGGCGCCGGCGTCGGCTCCCGCCCCGGCTCGACTCGAAGTTCGGCGGGCTTTGGCATCCCCACTCTCTGCTCGGGCGCGCGCCGGTAAAAATCCTCGATGCCGAGCTCACGATAGAATTCGAACCAGTCCTTCAGTTCCTGCCGGACATCGTCATTCATGACTTCTTCTTTTCCAAGCCGATAAACAAGCCTGCCGGCGATGTCACATGTTCGGGCTTTTTTCGTCGCCTGTCACGAGCTGGAAGCCCGTGCCACTTGCGACCTCCTCAATGCAACAACCTCGTCAAGGATGCGCTGAGCGACTTCCAGCTTGGACATCTTCTCGAGCGCGACGTGCCGGCCGTCCGCATAAATCAGCGTGACGATATTCGTGTCCACATCGAAGCCCGCGCCTTCCTGGGTCACATCGTTCGCCACAACCAGGTCAAGCCGCTTGGCGCGAAGCTTGGCTGCTGCGGCTTCGACCACGTTTCCCGTCTCTGCTGCGAAACCCACGAGCAACTGATCGGGACGGCGAAGTCGCGAAAGTTCTTCCAGGATGTCGCGGGTTGGCTCGAGCTTGAGCTCTGGAATTCCGTTTTGCTTTTTGATCTTTTGCGGCGCGGCCTCTGCGGGGCGAAAGTCGGCGACGGCGGCGGCCATCAAGATCGTGGTGGCTTCGCTGGCATGCCGATGCACGGCCTCGGCCATTTCCTCGGTCGTGCCGACGCGCTCGAAGATGACGCCTGTGGGCGGCTCAAGATGCGTCGGCCCGCTCACCAGAATCACGCGAGCGCCGCGCCGCCGCGCCGTCTCGGCCAGAGCGTAGCCCATTTTTCCCGAAGAGCGGTTGCTGAGATAGCGAACGGCGTCGAGCGGCTCCTGGGTCGGGCCTGCGGTCACGAGAACTGTTTCATGTTTCAGATCGTCACGCAGGCCCAGAGTCTCGAACACCGCTTGCGCGATAGTTTCGACATTGGTCAGCCGGCCCGCGCCGGTCATGCCGCAAGCCAGATAACCCTCGTCGGGTTCGAGAACCTTCACGCCGCGCGCCCGCAGGATTTCCAAATTCTTTTGCGTGGCCGGATGCTCCCACATGTTGACGTTCATGGCAGGGGCGACGATGAGCGGAGCCTTCGTCGCCAGGCAAAGCGTGGTGAGAAAATCGTCGGCGATTCCCTGCGCGACTTTGGCCAAAACGTTGGCCGTGGCGGGCGCAATCACCAATGCGCCAATCGACTGAGCGACGGCAATGTGCTCGATGGCGCTGTCGACGTTGGGTCCGCCAGCGTCCTCCTCAAACAGGTCTGTGATCACCTTTCGCCCGGAAAGGGCGGCGAAGGTCAAAGGCGTGACGAACTCTCGCGCGGCGCGCGTCATCACCACTTGCACTTCCAGGCCGCGGTCCTGAAGCAGCCGAACCAGTTCCGCTGCTTTGTACGCCGCGATCCCGCCTGTTACTCCGAGAGCCACTCGCATCGTTACCCCATCCCGATTCCGCGTCGTACGGCCATCGTGGCTGTGTTGCGCTTCCATCGGCTCCAAGCAGATTCTTAGCTGCGCTCAGAATGGCATGTGATCCTGAGGAATGACATGTGATCCTGAGGGCAGAATGACATGTCATCCGGAGCGAAGCGAAAGATCTCACCGTGCCATGGCCGGGACAGACCTGATTTTATCTTAGAACCGGCGCGCGAGATTACTTTGCCGCCTTGGCCTTTCTCGCCGACTCTCCCTGGGGAATCTCCTCCGCTATTTCAAAAGGAACCAGACCTGATTCCACCTCCTGCTGCGCAATGAGCGTAACTTTCTTCGAACTCGTCTGCACCAGCGGTCTAGCTCCAGCCTGCAATTGCCGGGCTCTTTTCGCGGCGACGAGAATAAAACGAAACTTGCTGTCAATTCCTTGCGGAAGGCTCATCCAGTTTTTCCTCCTAGGAAGGTCTTTTGAATTTGGCGGGCGCGTTGCTGTTGGTTTGGCGTGCGAAAACGGGCAGCTTCCACCACCGCGCACAGCGCCCGCGTGGCGCGCTCTAAATCATCGTTGACCACCAGGTAGTCATATTCGCGCCAGCGCAACATTTCTTTTCGCGCCTCCTGAAGCCGCTTGCGGATCGATTCCGGCGCGTCGGAATGCCGCCGCCGCAAGCGGCGCTCCAACTCTCGATAAGACGGTGGCAACACGAAAATGCTTACCGCTTCCGGCAGGCGGCGCCGCACTTGTTGGTGACCCTGGACATCGATGTCCAACAAGACATCTTTGCCCGCCGCCTGCGCGGACCGCAGTTGTTTCCAAGACGTGCCGTAATAATTTCCGAAGACATCGGCCCACTCGACAAAGCCCTTGGCCGCAATCATCCGTTCGAACTGCGCACGACTTACAAAAAAATATTCCCGCCCTTCTTTCTCGCCCGGCCGCCGCGGGCGCGTGGTGTGCGAGACCGAGAACACGAGGCCCGGAACACGATCCAACAGGCCCTTCACCAGGGTGGACTTGCCTGACCCCGAAGGCGCCGAAATCACGATAATGCTGCCTCGCCGCGGCGGGGCCTTTCGATTCTGAGCCACGTCTATTCGATGTTTTGCGCCTGCTCGCGCATTTTCTCAATTTCGGCCTTCATCTCAATGGCGTGCCGGCCGATTTCGAGTCCCACTTCCGGAACGTCGGTGGTCTTCGAGAGCAGCGTGTTGGCTTCCCGGTTCATCTCCTGGAGCAGGAAGTCGAGTTTTTTCCCCGCCTCTGTGCCTTTGTCCAGCAGATGGCGAGTCTGGTCGAGGTGACTTCGGAAGCGCGTCAGTTCTTCCTCGATGTCGGAGCGTGAAGCCAGATAGGCCACTTCCTGGGCCAGGCGCGCGGCGTCCACAGCAGCACCACCAGTTCCCTCTTGAGCGAGCAGGTCGCCGAGGCGCCCCTCCAGCCGCCGTTGATAAAGATGGGAAATGCCGCTGGAGAGTTTCTCGACGCGTGCTGTCAACTCGCCGAGCCGAACCAGTCGGCTGCGCAAATCGCGCTCCAGGGCTTCGCCTTCGCTGGCGCGCATGTCGTTCAGCTTGCGCAAAACTTCCGCCATCACCCCTTCCAGGACTTTCTGAGTCTTCTCGAGCTCCTCGGGCGATAATTCTCCCTCGCCGGACGCCACCATCCCGGGAACGCGCAGCAAGGCCAGCAGGTCAGGTTCGGCGCTGGCGCCGAATTCCTGGCGCAACTCCCGATAGGCGGCAAGGTAAACGCCAAGCAATTTCCTATCGATTTGGATTCCGTTGCTTCCAAGTCGATCGAGAGTGACAGTCACCTCCACGTGACCCCGCAGCACGTGTTCTTTCACTAACTGGCGCAGCAAAATCTCAAGAGGCGCCAGAGCCGGCGCAACGCGGAACTGCAAATCCAGATTACGATGGTTCGTCGTTTTGACGCTCACTGAGAGCGAAACGCCGTTCTCTTCGGCCCGTACGCTGCTGTAACCAGTCATACTACGAATCATCAGGTTGTCCTTGGTCCGTTGTCCGTTGAACGGCAGTCTGTCAGTCGATCAGTACTTCAGTGGGTCAGTAAAGATGACAGCTCTCTCGGTAACTGAACTTCTGAAATACTGACATACTGACTTACTGACCCACTGACTCACTCTTGGCTACGCTTCTACATCCACGAATTGCAGCTCATGCAAGCGTTGATAGATGCCGCCGTTGTTGATCAAGTCTTCGTGCGTCCCAACCTCTGCGATGCCGCCGCGGTCGAGAACCACAATGCGGTCGGCGCGACGAACCGTGGAAAGCCGGTGAGCGATCACCAAGACGGTGCGGCCGACCATCAAGTTGCTGAGAGCCTTTTGCACCAGCAGCTCGGACTCGGTGTCCAGCTCCGAAGTGGCTTCGTCCAAGATCAGCAAGGGCGGATTCTTGAGCAGAGCCCGCGCAATGGCGATCCGCTGTCGCTGGCCGCCGGAAAGACGCTGGCCGCGCTCGCCGATGAGGGTTCTGTAACCCTGGGGCATCTCCATGATGAAGTCATGGGCCAGTGCTGCCTTGGCCGCCTCTGTCACCTCTGCCTCGTCATAAGAGGGCCGGCCATAACAAATATTGTTCAGCACCGTATCGTTGAAGAGGATCGTCTCTTGCGTCACCATTCCGATTTGGGCTCGCAGCGAAGGCAGTGTCACATCGCGCAGGTCGTGGCCATCCATCAGGATGCGGCCATGCGACACATCAAAGAATCTGGGAATGAGATTCGCCAAGGTGGTTTTGCCCGCGCCGCTCGAACCGACAATGGCCACCACCTCGCCTTTGCCGATTCGAAGATCCACGCGGCGAAGCAAAGGAGAGCTAAGCTCGTACTCAAAATCCACATTCTCGAAAACGATCTCGCGCTCGAAGGGCGGCACCGCGATGGCGTCAGGCTTTTCCGTTACTTCAGAGTTGATCTGAAGGTACTTGAAAACCTGGTCGGACGCGCCCACCGCTTGCTGGTAAGCATTATTCACACCCGTCAGCCGCTTCACGGGCTCATACATTTTGATGAGGGCGTAAAGAAAAGCGGCGAATCCGCCCGTCGTCTGCGCGTGGTGAACGATCTCGTTATGCGCGTACAGCAGCAACCCGGCGATGGTGAACGCTCCCAGCACTTCCATGAGAGGAGAAGTCGCGGCTTGGGCCCGCACCCAGCGCATATTGATTCGCAAAAGGCGCTTCGTTGCCGCTTTGAATTTGGCCGCCTCGAAGAGTTCCATCCCGAACGCTTTGACAATGCGGATGCCGCTGAAGGTTTCCTGGAGCACGTTGTTGATCTCGCCCATGCGGTCCTGACTCGAGGTGCTCGATTTGCGAATGTAGCGGCCGATTTTCGACGAAGGGAAAACCACGAGCGGTACCAGCACCAGCGAAATCAATGCCAGGCGCCAATCGTAGTAAATGATCACGCAAACAAGGGCTACCAGCGTGAAGGACTGCTTCAGCGAGTCGGCTGCCACCTGCGAGACCGCGTTCTGGATTTTCTCCGTGTCACTGGTGATGGCGGACATCAGTCGCCCGGTTGGATTGGTGGTGAAGAACGCGATCGACTGCTTGATGAGCCGCGTGTAGAGCAGATTGCGCAAGTCCGTCACCGCCGAGTGACCGACGAAGTTGATGAACGTGGTTGCGAAGAACTCAGACAAACCTTTGATCATCGTCACGGCGAGATAGGCGAACGCGACCATGGCCCAAACATTGTGAGTGTGCAGCGGAACGAGGTCCTGCAGGTAGACGCCGCGCCGAGTGAAGGGCCAGGTGAACAGGAGGATCGAATCTGAATGCGCGGTCGCGGACAGCACGTTATCAAAGACGGGCTTGATGAGAAGCGCCGTGAGCGCTTCACATGCGCCGACGACGGCCATCAGCAGGACGGCGCCGAAGAACCGGAAACTGTACGGTCGGATGAAACCCAGCAGACGCTTGACTGGAGTCATTCAGTGCCCGCCCTTGCAGGACCCGCGTCACAAGAGCCGGTCAGCATATCGTAGTCTCTGGCCGCCTCGCAGGTCAAGCGCGATTCCGGGTTGGTCAAGCATTTGTCAGTTGAGCTCCGCGAGAATACAAGACTTCGAACCAAGTTGTTCCGCAGCGAGCGATCCAGAGGCGGAGCTTGAGGAGGCGGTGAGCGCCGCGTCGTGTCCAGCGCATGCCCCA
>JBEKEZ010000026.1:0-82297 GCA_050013575.1 Terriglobia bacterium
GGACACGACGCGGCGCTCACCGCCTCCTCAAGCTCCGCCTCTGGATCGCTCGCTGCGGAACAACTTGGTTCGAAGTCTTGTATTCTCGCGGAGCTCAACTGACAAATGCTTGACACAACCGTCGAAGGGAAAAACCTTGACTTTCTTTCAGGCGCTCCGGTAGGCTAGTGTTAAGGGGTGGGTAGTTCCGACATTCGTGTATGTCACGTGTCGCCAGGTCGCGTCTGCGTCCGGAGTCGATCCCGTAGACAGTCCTGAGGAGGCCTAAGAGAACAACATGGCTGGGGCACTTACGAAGGCAGGCCGCTACCAGATCGTCGCCGAACTGGGCCGTGGCTCGATGGGTGTGGTCTATCGAGGTTACGATCCCGTGATCGGGCGCACCGTTGCCATCAAGACGATGTTGATTGAAGGGCTGGCTTCCGCCGAGTTTGAAGAATTCAAAGCTCGGTTTCAACGTGAGGCGCAGGCTGCCGGCGTGCTGGCCCATCCCAACATCGTGACCGTCTACGATTTTGGAGAAGACAATGGGGTGTTGTACCTGGCCATGGAGTATCTGGAAGGAAAATCCATCCAGCAACTCGTGGAAAAACACACCGTCATGCCCATCGAAACGATCGTCCCACTGTACGAGCAGGTTTGCAGCGCGCTCGATCACGCCCACCAGCACAGGATCGTCCACCGCGACATCAAGCCCGCCAACATCATGATCCTGGACAGCGGGTTGGTAAAGGTCACCGACTTTGGTATCGCGAAAATGCTGTCGATGGGGATGACGCAGGCGGGCCAGATTTTGGGAACTCCCAACTACATGTCGCCGGAGCAAGTGAAAGGGCGCCAGATCGACGGGCGCTCGGACATCTTTTCCTTGGGCGTGATTCTCTACGAGCTGGTGACCGGCGAGAGGCCATTCGGCGGACAGAACATCACAACGGTCATCTACAAGATCATCAACGAGAATCCGATCTCGCCCCGTGAACTCGATGCCTCGATTCATAACGGGCTCTGTTACGTCATCTCGAAGGCGTTGGCGAAGGATCCTGACGAGCGATATCAAACGTGCCGCGAGCTCGCTGACGATTTGAGGAATTACAAGAATCTCGGCGGGATGGCTGCGCCGAGCGGCACGGTGGTGATCAAGGTCCCGCCATTCCGGGCGGCTACCGAGCCTCCTCGGCAGCCTTCCTACGCACAAAGACCATCGCTGCCGGCTGAGCGGGCCTACCCGCCGCCTCAGGCTGCCCCGCAACATCCCGCGGCGGCCGAGCCTACCTACGAGCCTCCTTCCTCCGAACCGCATCACGCGCCTGAAATCGGCGAAGTCAGGCCGACAGCTAGGGTCGAACCAAGGCGAGCGGAACAACCGGCTCGCGCGATTCGAGAGGAGCGGCCAGCCCCGCGGCCGGCGCCGCAGCGAGCCGCAGCCGTTGCGCAACCGCAAGCTCAGGGTTCGCCACTGCCCTGGATTATTCTCGCCCTACTTTTGATCGCCATCGTCGGCGGCGGCGGCTACTACTTCCTCCAACAAAACAAGCAAGGCGCCAATCCGCCGGAGGTCACTCCCCCATCGGTTGCCACCAATCCGCCAGCGAGCAGCACACAAACTCCGTCCACACCGACGGGGGCAGAAGCCACGAAACGAAACCCTGAAGCGCCGACCAATCCGACCGCGCCGGCTACACAGCCGCCAGCTGCGGAGACGACTCCACCAGCGCCCGCCGCTGTGACGAAAGCAGAAACTCCGGCGGCGCCCACTGCAGCTTCCAAGACTGGCAAGCTGATGGTGGAGTCAAACGTGAGAGGCGCTCACATTTCGCTGGATGGCGAAACCGATCCCGCTTGGGTTACTCCTCACACCTTTGCGGACTTGTCTCCAGGCCGGCATGAGATCTTGGTAGCCATGGACGGTTACAACCCGGCCAGCCAAAACGTCCACGTGAACGGTGGACGGACGAGCACCGCAAGACTGAATCTCGCCGAAGCGGCGCCGGTGAAACCGCCGCCGTCTCAGCCGCCTGCCCAGCCGGCGGCCGATTCCGGCCTCGCGGACAATGCCACCATCATTATCGAAACCAGGCCCGGCGCATATGAGATACAGGTGGACGGGAAACCCGCAGGGACGAGTCCCGCCCGGGCGACCATCTCCCCCGGCGAACACACTTACACCATCAAGTGTCCGGCCGGAGAGGTTACGAAGACCTTCACCATCTCCGCTGGGAAGCTGAGATCGGTGACTGTAGCCTGCCAGGAATAACGCAGCTCATCCTTGAATAGCTCCGCAAGCCGGCTGGGCGCCGAGACCCACTCCACCTTTCGGGCCATTTTTCATCA
The DNA here is from genome assembly GCA_050013575.1 of Terriglobia bacterium. GTDB lineage: Bacteria > Acidobacteriota > Terriglobia > UBA7540 > UBA7540 > DASYXZ01. The sequence goes on from JBEKEZ010000026.1 coordinate 2,332, forward strand.
GGCGGCTCGATAGTTTCAGCTTTCCAACTTGAACCTGGTTGATGCCAGCGCGTAGAGGCGTCGCCAGAGCAGCCGGTTCACGGTCACCACCATCGCGGCCATGAAGACCGTCGCCCCGAGAAGAAGGCGGAAGTTCCCGGCGTCTGTGGCGCCGCTGATCACCGCGCCCAAACCCGTGGTGGAAAACGTTTGCCCTCGGAAATGAAAATATTCCGCCACGATGCTGGCATTCCAGGCTCCGCCGGATGCGGTGATGAAACCGGTGATCAAATAGGGAAAGATTCCCGGCAAAAACAATTTGCGCCACCGCTCGACTTTGCCCAGATGGAAAACACCACAAACTTCTTTCAAGTCGGTGGGCAGGGCGCTGGCGCCCGCGATGACGTTGAACAGGATGTACCATTGTGTTCCCAGCAGCAACAGGAGCATCGATCCAATGCCCAGCCCGCCCCCGATCCGAATCAGGACAAGAAGCACAATCGGGAACAAAGCCGTCGCCGGTACGGAAGCCGCGATTTGCGCGATCGGCTGGGCGATGGCGGAGAGTTTCGGCCGCAACCCCACCCAGACGCCGACCGGGATCGTCCACAATCCCGCCAGCACCAGAGTCGCCTCGACTCGCAGAAACGTTGCCCCCGCTCCCCAAACGATTTCTCTTAGTTCTGGCCGCGAAAGCGCGCTGAGCAAGGCACTCGCCCCGACGGCGGCATACGTCACTCCCAAGAGCGCAGCCAGCAACACGGCGCGCCAGGCCCATTTCACGAGATTCCGCCCCACGCCACGGGGCCGAGGAGCGGCTTCGGCTCTTGCGAAGTACAGACTCAAGGCTTCCCGCGCCGGCCCCACCGAAACGCGCCCGGCCAGGCGAATGATTTTCGAGCGGCGCAACAGTTCGAGAACCGTCGATCGTGGTGTCTCGGCCGCTTCGACCTGCTCGAACTTGAATTTCTCCGCCCAGGCGATGGTCGGCCGCCAGACGATCTGGTCGACCAGAACGATCACCGCCATCATCACGGCTACACCCCAAACAATGGCTCGAGTGTCGCCGGCGTTCGCTGCCGTCTGAAGATAAGAACCGAGGCCGGGAAGGCGGAAATCGCGGTCCTTGAGCACGAACATCTCGCACGCCATCAGAAAAAACCATGCGCCGGCCACTGACATCATTGAATTCCACACCAGCCCGATGGCCGCGAAGGGCAGCTCCATTTGCACCAGCCTCTGCCACCAGCTCCAATGATAGATCGCCGCCGCTTCGCGCATTTCGCGCGGGATGCTCTTGAGCGAAGAATAGAAGCTGAAGGCCATGTTCCAAAGCTGCCCGGTTACGATCAAAACGATGCATCCCAGTTCCACGCCCAATTGACGAGTCGGAAACAAGGCCACCATGGAAACCATGACTCCAGGGAGAAAGCTGAGAACGGGGATCGACTGCAATGTGTCGAGGAGCGGGATCATGAGCCGCTCCGCGCGGGCGCTGTTGGCGGCGGCATACCCGTAGGCCAGCGCAAGGCCCAAGCTCAAAACATAAGCCAGCGCGATCCGCGCCAGCGACAAGACGGCGTACCTCGGCAACACCCCGGGGCGGAGCAGAATCTCAGGTCGAGTGTTGATGGCCCCAACACCGTAGCGCGCGAAGCTCAGCAGGCCGTAGAACACTGCCAGGCCAGCTACGATGATCGGAATGTCTTTAATGAGGGACGAAACGCCCGCAGGGAATATTCCCCAGGGCGGAACTCCGGATGATGCGCTTTCGCGTTGCCCGTTCATCAATCCTGGCATCAGTGCTGGACAACGTCCTCGGCCGGATGAGACGCAGGCGCGTGCCGAGGCAGCAACACTCGATCGCTCTCCGAGTCGTAGGTGAAAATCTCGCCGTACCGGCCCCAATTCAAGGCCGTCTCAATTTGTCGCTGCGCCTCGCCCTCGGAGAAGTGAGCTTCCAAAATATCGCGGAAGAACTCCAGCGGCATCGCTTGGTCTGCCTTGCTCTTCAACGTGCTGTCGATCTGCTGAAGAATCGGGATGTTCGCCAGCGCCGCCTCGCGGAACAGCGCCTTTCGCGCCGCGATGTCCGCGTCGGCGAATGTCCTCCCTTGCGAGGTGATCTCGACATCGCCCTTATCCGTTCGAGCGAAACCCAGCAGCGTTGCTGCCTCGACGATGGGCAAGAGATCCTCCACGTCCATGCGGAGTGCCTCCGCCATGTGATATAAGTCCTCCTTGCCACCGCGATCGATCAGCAGTTCGAGCAGTCCCGCAATGGCGCCACGCTTGGCGTGGGGCAGCATCGGATACGGCTGTTTCCGGGGCCCTTCCGCAGCGGAGGGCGGCCCGGTCTCGAGCTGCGGCTGGGTCATCAGCTTGTAAATATAGTCGACGTAGACCAGGAATTCCGCCGAAGTCCGCTCCCTGGGATGGGGCAGCGGGACACGAAAATCGGCGCGGATCTTCGCCGGATTCCGCCCCAGAACGACAATCCGGTCCGCCATCAGAACGGCTTCCTCAATGTTGTGGGTCACCAGGAATATTCCTCGCGTGGGAATTTTCTTGGCCAGCCACAATTCCATTAATTCACCCCGCAGGTTCTCCGCCGTCAAGACGTCCAGCGCCGAAAAGGGTTCATCCATAAACAGAATCTCGGGCTCCACGGCCAGGGCGCGCGCAAAGCCCACACGCTGCTTCATGCCTCCCGAAAGTTCCTTGGGGTATGCAGTCTCAAAGCCCTTCAGGCCGACGGTGTGCAAAGTCCGGATGGCGCGCCGGTGCCGTTCGAAGTGCGACAGGCCCCGAGCCAGCAGCGGAGCTTCGACGTTGTCCAGCACCGTCAACCATGGAAATAATGCGAAACTTTGGAACACGATGGCCACATGGGCGCTGCACCCGTGGAGGGTTGCGCCGTGCCAAAGGATTTTGCCGCCGGATGGGGATGTGAGTCCGGTGAGGATTCGCAACAAGGTGGACTTGCCGCAGCCGGAAGGGCCGAGCAGCGCGATGATCGTGTCGGGCTCCAGGGACAGGTCGATGGGGGCGATGACTTGAATCTGCCGGCCATCCGGCTGGAGAAAGCGCTTCTCAATTTGCAATGCTTCAATGATGGGCCGTGGCGCTGCCGTGGGCGGTGGCAGTTTCGGTCCCGCCTCGACGGTTGGCAGTCCTTTCGGGCCCGCTTCGGCGGGCAGCGCGCCGGAAACTTCATCCGTCAAACGCTGCCATGCTTCTTCGGGAAGCTCGTCAAAGAATTGCAGTCGGATGTCCGGATGCAGGTTGCCGACAATCGCGCGCAACTCTTCGATCGGGCGAGTGTGGAGCAGGACATAGGCGTGGTAGTAGGGAAACTCGCTGACCAGCGCGGCCGCCAAGGGGATCGGCAAAGCACGAAAAAGATCGCGCTGGCCGTCGTAGGGCAGGGCCATGAACAGGTCTGCGGCCAAGCTGGGATCGGTACGTTGAAGCAATTGTGCCGCGACCTCATGCCGTCCTTGAGAGAGAATCTCTTGCAGCTTGTCGGCGGTCAAAGGGATCATGCCATACGTCCACATTGCGATCTCTGTGCTCGAAACCCCGGTCAGGCGTGAGTGTACACCGGTTGCGTTTTGTATGGAAATCGCCGGCTCGAATTGCTAACATAGGTTCCGGCGAACGCGGATTTCCCGCGACGATATCCGTCATTAATAATTCGAGCGGCTTCTGATGGCCAGATTCGTCATTAGCGATGCAGCGGGGCAGACTCAGATCTTCGAGATCGGAGATTCGACCGTCAATATTGGACGCGCCGATTCCAACGACCTGGTTCTGAATCACCCCAGCGTGAGCCGGCACCACGCCCGGCTCACCGTTCTCCCGGGCAACACGGCCCTCCTGATTGACCTGGGCAGCCTCAACGGAATCTACGTCAACGGCCAGCAGGTGCACGAGCACCCGCTGAAGGACCAGGACAAAATCAACCTCGGCCTTTATGAACTGAAGTTTGAAGTGGCCGCCGAGGAACCGCTTCATATTGAGGCCGGAACGTCAGACACTGGCGCCCACGTCGAGGAATTGATTACTCCGGGAGCTCTGCAAAGCTCGTTGCGCGTCAAGGCAGAAGCCGGCGCGCCTGCCGGGCTGGGTGTACAAGACCAATTGCGGGCGCTCGAGCGCGAAAACAAATTGCTCAAATTGCTGCTGGGAGTCGGGAAAACGTTGTCCTCCGTGCTTACCCCTGAAGAAATCATGCACCGCGTGATGGAGCTGGTGTTCCAGATGGACAACGTCGAGCGCGGTTTTGTGATGCTCCTCGACGACAAGAAGAATTTCAAGCCCGCGGTCTTGCTTTACAAAAACGAGCGGCTGAAGGCGGATGGCCGTGGCGTCGCGCTGAGCCGTGCGATCATCAACCGCGTGACCACGGATCGCGTCCCGCTCCTGATTCACGACGTGGCCGGCGACGAGCGATTCAAATCGAGCGAAAGCCTGCGCATGTCGGGAATTCGCTCCGCCATGTGCGCGCCCCTGATTTATAAGGACAAGGTCTTCGGGCTGTTTTACGTGGACTGTCTCACCAAGCTCTGGGCGTTCTCCAAGGATGAGCTGAACATCTTCTCCGTCGTCGCCGCCGAGGCGGCCATCAGTTTTGACAACGCCCGGTCGCACGAAGAACTTTCCCGCCGGGTCATCGAGCGCCAGGCCCTGGAACGATTCTTGAGCGGGGCCATTGTCGAGCGAATCCTCAGTAACCCCGACCAGGTTCACCTGGGCGGCGAGAACCAAATCGCCACCATTCTCTTCTCGGACATTCGCGGATTCACGCGCATGTCGGAAAAAATGGAGCCCCAGGAGGTGGTGGAACTACTGAACGAATACTTCACGGAGATGACGGACCTGATCTTTGAAAACGGCGGCACGTTGGACAAGTATCTAGGCGATGGCATCATGGCGCTTTTTGGCGCACCCATCACCAAGCCCGATGACACGTTGCGGGCTGTGAAAACTGCGATCGAGATGCAAAAGTCGCTGGCACGCCTCAACGCCGATTGGGAGGCGCAGGGGAAGCGCTCGCTGCGCATGGGGGTGGGCATCAACACCGGCCCGGTCACGGCCGGCAACATCGGCTCGTCCAAGAGAATGGACTATACGGTCATCGGTGACGCCGTCAACCTTGCCTCGCGGCTTTGCGCCAATGCGGCCGGCGGCCAAATTCTGATCTCCGAATCGACTTTTCAGACCATCGACCAAAACTTGCCGGCGCGGCGGCTCGCTCCTATCTTAGTGAAGGGCAAGGAGACTCCCGTTGAAGTCTACGAAGTCGTCTGGGCGCTCAGCGCCACCGACCCGGTGGGGACCCGACTTTCTTCCGCTCCGTCAGGATAAAGGGATGGTCCGCCATCTTATGTCCATAACCCCGCGGTGCAGATTCCTTCCAACCGTTCTCGCCATTATTCTCGTTCTGGGCCTCGTGGCTTTTTCGGCGGCAAGCCAAAAGGACAATCCGGCAAGCGATCAGCTCCCTCCCGAATTGCGCGGCGCCAAGGTTTATCACCTGCCTGATAAAACGGAGCCCGGCAAGCCGGCCGAGGACCCTGCGATCTACAAGAGTATTTCGTACGCCGACATCAATTATGATCGCCTGCTCTTGAACCTCTTCGTCGCCATCAAACCGGTCGACCGGGCCGCTACCGTTCGAAAGATCTACTTCCAAGACGTCCGCGTCGGGGGCATCCCCGTACACCTGGACACCTTCGACAAGGAGTTCAAGGTTTCCAAAAAAGATCCGGTAGATCTGCCGGCGCCGCTCCGATGCTCGATCGTCTTCACGGACCTCGAATCGCTCGCGCCTCTCAAACAACTGGTGGACGAGCGTCAAATTCGCATCACGGGACAAAGCTTTATCGAAGTGAAATTGAGCTCGCTGGAAAAACTTGCCGTGGGCGGCAAGCAGGTGGTACTGCCCGTCCAGCTCAACCAGCAGATTCCCATGCAATTCCTGCCCGACAGTCCTTTCATGCTGACGGCCGCCAAGCAATTGATCGACACGATCTCGAATCCCACCACTTCCGCCGCCATCGCCCTGGCCAAGGAGCACCTCGCCAAGCTCACCCAGGAGCACACGCTCTCGATGCTGGCGCAAAGCTCGCTCTATCTGATTTATTGCGAATACGCGCTACAGAATCCCAAAACTCACGCGACCGAGAAATTCGTGCAGTCCGGCACCGGTTTCGTCGTCAGCGCGGACGGGAAGCTCTTGACGGCGAAGCGCGTCCTACAGCCGTGGAAGTTCGATCCTCAAGTCGCTTTCTTGATGAAGACCCAGCACCTCGAGTTGGTGGACAAGAGTTACAAGCTCGCCGCCTGGCCGGCGGGCGCCCAGGTTGTTTCGCCCGATGGAGGATTCAACTTCCAGGCGGCGCGCAGTTCGGACCAACAGACTTTGAAGGTCTTGAAGACTGCGCCAGACCAGATGACGAAACAGAATTATCAGGACCCCGACTCGGACGCCGCGGCGGTTCTCGACTTGCACGCCGAAGGCGCCAATGACCTTGCGGTCCTCCAGATTTCTGGCGCCGGGTTCCAACCCCTGGCCCTCGCCGATTCTCCAGCGACGGCTGGAGGCCAGCCGGCCGCGCTGGTTTCATTTCCGTACGGCCTCAGCCAGCCTCTAGCCGTTCCCAAGCTCACCTTCGTGAAGGCGCCGACGGGAACCGAGATCTCGCTTGATCAGCCGTTGAATGCGGGTGAGTCCGGCGCGCCGCTGATGGGTCCCGAAGGAAAAGTCGTGGCGCTGGCCGGAGACGCCCATGAGTGCATCACGGCGGAAGCGCTGCGGCGCGTAATCCAGTGAAATTGGAAACTCGAAACTGGAAACTCGAAAATCGCAAGAACAGGAAACTGGAAACTCGAAACTGGAATATCGCGAGTTTCCATGCGTTCGCTTCGCTCAGCACAAGCTTTCGATTTTCGATTTTCCTGTCCGTTTCCGCCGCTCGCTCCCGCTTTGCGGGACCACTGGCCATTGTCTTTTTGGCCACCGCTCTCCCGCTGATCGTCCCTTCGATTGGCGCCTCCCAACAAGAGACCGAACTGACCCTGAAGGAGAAAATCATCCGCAAAGGGGTTTTCTTCCGTGCCGACGCTCCCTACGTCCTGCGCAACCAACAAGACAGCTTTCTTCCCCTTTCCCTCGAAATTATCAACGGCATCGAGAAGTGCGGACATTCGACAGCCGCCATGCTGGCCAAGTATCTGACGCGCGATCCCATCCGGCTCGAGGGTGTGAATCTTTATGTAAAGCCCGTGGGGAGCCAACACCACTTCTCCCAGGAGCCCTTGCTTCTGGGGTCGAGCGCAGACTTCTCGTTCGATGCGCGCGCCGGTGGCCAGCCTCTGGAAATTCCCGAGCGTCTGAAAAAAACGCTGGAGATACCTCTCGCCGCAATCCGCTTGTACCTCGAACAACATTACGTCGGCGGACCTTACGATAACATCGACCTGGAGGCCAGCTTTCATGCCATCGGCTGGCCCAGCCAAAACTTTTTCTTGCGGGTGAGATTGAACGCTGCGCCTCTTCCCGAGTTGCCCGGCTGGTATCGCGGAGACCTGCACCATCACTCCGCTTACACTAACAACCCGGCGGAGCGCGGCCATCCGCTCAGTATCACCCGGCAAGCGGTGCTCGCCACCGGTCTGAGCTGGGTCGTGCTGGCCGATCACTCGACCGACCTCAGCGAAGAGGATTACGCTCAGGAACTGCGCGAGGTGCAAGGATTTCGGGACGGGCGTTTTGTGTTCATTCGCGGCGAAGAAGTCACGGTATCGTCAAACAAGCCCTCGGACGCAGCCACGGTGCACATGGTCGCACTGCCCTCGCCCGATGATCCGGACAAAGGCTTTCCTGAATCAGCCGGAGGCCCGAGCTCGGTCATCATGACGGGCGATGGCTCGCCGGGCTCGTCGCCGGCTCCGCTCAAAGAAGCCCTGGCGCGTATCGCGGCAGCGGGCGGATTTGTTTATGCGGCGCATCCCTTCGATCCCATCAGCCCGCTGCTCAAAGGAGGCTCGTGGGACGTCGCCCAGGATTTCCTGGCCGCCGACGGAAAGCAACTCCAGCCGCCTCTGGTCGGCTTGGAACCGTGGAATCGCGCCACTACCATGACTGCGGATGATGCGCGAGACCCTTACTGCCTTCATCTCCAGGCCGACCCCAACGCCTGCTTTCAGCCCGACAAAGACGCAAACCAGTACGCGCGCTTGGAAAAAGGCATCGAGATCGGATGGCGGCCGCTTCTCCAGACGGGGCTGAAAACCGAAGGCGACTCGCCTCCCCATAAAGTGTTCCTCGCTGCCGGCTCCGACGCGCACGGGGATTTCAATTTCGAAGCCACGATGGACGTTCTCGACTTCTCCCGGCCGATGCGCGGCATCTCCGGTTATGCGGAAGACAATGCGCTGGGCAAGCTCTCCACCGTGGTCTATTGCCCTTCCGGCATGGGCCGACGCGGAGAGAACGTGCTCGCGGCGCTGCGGGAGGGACACAGCGTGCTCAGCAATGGCCCGCTCCTGACCGCCAGCTTCGACGCGAAACCTGGCGGTTCGCGCGATGACGCCGCTGCGGCCGGACCCATCGGTATTGGCCAGCACGTTTCATTTTCGGCCCGAACCATTCCCCCGCTCCAGATTGAGTGGGTAAGCAGCAAGGAATTTGGCCCCGTTCAATCGGTTAGGCTGATCATCGGGTCAAGTTCGGGGGAAGGCGAACCCATCGAAATTCCCCTTCCCTCACAAAAGGGACTAGCCAGCGACGGCCTTTATCCGATAGACTTAGGCCAACACCTTGCGAAACTCAATTCCGGGTGGGGTTATATTCGTTTGGAGGCTAGAACGCGAAATAATGCGAACGAGGAGTTTCGCTGCTATACTAACCCCATTTGGGTGCGCGTTACGAAGTAAGCGTGAGGCAGGTGGAAAGAACTTAGTGACGAGTGGCAAGGGCGAGCTGTCAGCCGTCAGCTATCAGGTTTCAGCAAGATCGCAGCCCGGCTCCCCCGCTGAGAGCTGATCGCTGAGTGCTGAAAGCTAATCTTGCTTCTTTCCAATAGACTAGTGATCTAGCTTGTGAGGGCCAAAGCTATGGAGCAAACGACCGACGAGGGAACAGTACGGTACATCCGATGCGCGAATTGCGGAATGCCGAATCCGAGCACGCCTGGCGCCATCTGTAGCCGCTGCGGCAAGCCGGTGCAAGCGGAGGCGAAGCCAGCCGCGCCGCCACCGCCACGCCCGGTCAGCGCTGCGCCACCACCGCGCCCCGCCGCTCCTGCTCCCCCTCCAGCTCGTCCCGCAGCGCCCGCACCGCCGCGTGCCCCCGCTGTGATCGTGTGCTCGAAATGCAAGAAAGAACTTCCCGCCGGCACCAAGTTCTGTGGCTACTGCGGCTCACCTCTCGCCGTCAGCGCGCCCGCGGTGGCTGCGCCTCCACCGGCCCCGCCTTCAGCCGTGCCGTCCCGCCCCGCGGGACCGCCCGCGCCGTCGCCTGCCGTAGCGCCGCCCCGTCCGATTGCAGCGCCGTCGGTCGCGCCGCCTGGGGCAAGACCGCCCGCTGCGCCGCCTCCGGCCACTCCCAGGGCCGCGGCACCCGTTGCAAGGCCCACGCCCCCTCCGGTCGCGCCGCCTCCTCCGCCACGAGCCGCCGCGCCGCCAGCGGCCCCGGCCGCCCCACCGCTGCCCCGGCCGCCGACCACCGTGGTGCCAGTCGCACCATCCGCCGGCATTCCGCAAGGAACGCAGGTGTTCACTGGGCTGCGCCTCGCGCCCAAGATCGAGGCCAGCATTCTGGAAGTGAGACAAGATGGCAGCATCGGAAAGAGTCTGCGCATTATCAAGGAGACTTCCATTGGCCGCGGCACCTGCGATGCGAGCTACCCCAACGATGTTCTGCTGGCTCTGCGGCACGCTTCGATCTCGAAGCGCGAGGGCAAGGTATTCTTGAAAGATCTCGGTTCAACCAATGGCACGTTTGTGAAGTTGCGGCAGGATTTGGAGCTCGCTCCGGGGGACGTGTTCCTGATTGGCCGCGAACTGTTTCGCTTCGCCACCCAGAAACTCGCCGAGATGCAGCAACCCCTCGGCGAAGGCACCGTGGTGATGCGGGGCGCGCCCAGCCTTCAGGCCGGGCCAACCACCGCCAAGCTCGAACATATCCAACTCAGCGGCGAAGTGATTAAGGTCTACAATCTGGACAAACCCGAGACCACCATCGGCCGCACCACCGGAGATTTGGTCTTCAAAGACGATCCCTACATGTCGGGGCAGCACGCGCGCGTCGTCGTCCAGCCCGGCCGCTTCATCCTTCAGGACTTGAAGAGCCGCAACGGCGTCTATCGGCGCATCAAGGGCGAAACCGAAATGCACGATCACGACGAGTTCTTCCTCGGCGAGCAACTCTTTCGCGTCACGATCCAGAAGATTGCGGAGGGTTGAGGCGCGGTCAGTTGCCCGTTGTCCGTAAGGCTCGAGCAGACCACGATGGCACCCGGCCCTGGCAATGAGAAGCGCCGCACGCATCAAGCAGCAACAACCCCACTCTCCCGCTCAAGCGTGCATTAGAGCCTCCTGATCAGCGAGGAAGCCCGCGAGCAGCTACGGGCCTTGCCAAAACCGCTTCGACGAAACATCGGATAGCGGCTCGAAGACTTGCAGATTGGCCTCTCGGGTGACGTCAAGAAACTGACCGCGCGCGAACGCAAGTATCGCCTTGGCGTTGGAACATACCGGGTCCTGTTCCGACTGGAAGGTTCGGGCATCTTTGTGTTTGCTGTTAAACATCGAAGCGAAGCGTATGAAGAAGGCGATCACACAACGCAAGCCGAACCGGCTGACCGTCCGCCAGCTTATCTCTGAACTTCAGCGCCTGCGTCGCAGAGTCGAAGACTTGGAGGACTTGCGTGACCTCAACGCGGCCATCGAGCGAAACACTGGCAGGCCCGGCATTCCGTGGAACGCGGTCAAACAAGAGCTTGGGTTGAAGTGAACTGAAGAAGTTATTTTGTGTTTGTGGATTTCCCTCCCTCGGTGAAGAAAAAGATTCTCGCCTTGCAGGGCGCCGAAGATCGGGCATTGCGCTACGCATCCTCGTCAACGTCCATTTGAGGTACAATGGCTCAGGAGTCTGTTCACATGGCACGCGATTCCAGCAACGAAAAACAGCACGCGCATGAGCTGATCGACCGGCTGGGGCCGACAGAGGTAAGCGCCGTGGTCGGGCTGCTCGAAGTGATGCTCGATCCTGTCTCCCGCGCCATCGCCAACGCCCAAGTGGACGACGAAGAGGAAACCGAAGAGGAACGCCGGGCGGTCGCGGAGTCGAAGGCTTGGTTTGCGCGGCACGGAGGCCACGGGATTCCTCACGAAGAAGTGGTCGCCGAGTTCGGCCTCACCCCAGACAACCTCGAGAAAAAGAGGGGCTGGTGTTCTGTCCCGCTTAAGTCTTTACAATCCTTCCCTTGAGCCCTTGAAGGCGGTAGCTGCCGCTACCGCACTCCACGGCGGGCTTCGCCCGCAACCCATGAAAGCGCCGCAGGCGCCTTGGAGTGCGGCAGCAGAGCTGCCGCTTTGCCCTGGCATTGGCAAGAATTAGACGGGACAGGAGCTGCCGCTTTGCCTTGGCATTGGCAACAATCAGACGGGACAGGACACTAGGCGTGAAGAAGATCGCCTGGTCCGAACCGGCACGCGCAGACATCCGCCGCCTGGACCGCGACACTGCCATGCGCATCCTCGCTGGCCTGCATCATTTCGCTGAGACTGGCCAAGGTGACATCAAAAAGCTTAAGGGAGAGTCCGGCGAGCTGCGCCTTCGAGTGGGCGACTACCGCATCCGCTTTACCGAAGAACCCGGCGATACCCTCCAAATCCATTCGGTCCGCCATCGCCGCGAAGTCTGCCGCTGACGGTTCTTGCATGTTTTACGAAGGATAGCAACCGGGCGTTTCGATTCATCCTACGCGCCACCGATGCCGACGGCGTGATTACGCAAAGCGGATGCTGAGCCGGCCGCTCGGGCGGTGGCGCGGTGTGGCCGTGACCACAATCCGGACGTCCCGGCCCAGTCGCATGAGACAGTCCAGAAGGCGACGCTCCGACACACCTCGGAACTGACCTTTAAGCAAACGGGATACCTTGGGCTGGGTGAGCCCCAGAATGTTCGCCGCCTGCTCCTGCGTCAGTCCTCGCCTCCTGATGATGTCTGCTATCTCGGTGACCAACTGAGCTTTTATGAGCATCCCCCTGCTGTTAGCAAAGCCCAGGTCGGCATAAACATTCCCCTGACCTTCTTCCACACTAATGCCGTTCACTAATCTGTGTTTTCTCTTCACGTCAACTCCTTCGCTATTTGTTCCGCAACTCTAAGGCGGGCTCGAATCAAGTCCATGTCCGATTTGGGGGTGGCAATACCGCGCTTGGATCTCTTCTCAAAAACGTGGAGCACGAAAACGGCACTCGCAAAACGGACGGTATAAACGGCTCGATAGGTGCTCCCTTTCCGGTCCTCGACAATTTCGAGCACTCCGGCCGACCCGAAACCCGTCAGTGGTTTAGCTTGGCCGTGCTTCATGCCAATCTGAGCGAGGTAAAGAGCGTAGCCGAAAACGTCGACGACCTCCTCCGGCAAGGCCAGAAGATCCCGCTTGCTGCTGCCGACCCAATGTAGTGGCCTGAGGCTCTGCGGTTCGTCCATCGCCCACCATTATATACCCAAAGCGGTATAAATGGGGCCGGGTGAACGCTCGGCGCGCCACTCAGGTATCTGCCCGATGGAGTTCTGGTGCTCTGCGGAATACAGTGTCTCGGGTTCTCCGACCGCTGCGGCGAGCGAGAGTGAGGGACTTCCTGTAGGAAGTGACCAGAAGCACGTCCTCTTGGTTGAGGATTCAGAAGACGATCGGGAGGTGTACAGCCGTTTCCTATCCATTAAGGGATTCCGGGTGAGCACCGCGGTGAATGGCCGCGATTGCCTGGAAAAACAATTTGAGCTTCAGCCCGACCTTGTTCTGCTCGACCCTTGGCTCCCCGAAATGAGCGGCTGGGAAGCGTCGCAGCACTTGAGGAGCGACGAACGAACCAGGCACATTCCGGTGGTGGTCATTACGGGTCACTCCTACGTCCAGGCTGACAAGCGGGCGTACGACGGCTTCCTGACCAAGCCGTGCTTGCCGAATGATCTGGCGGCGGAGATATGGCGCGTGCTCAACACCCACGACCCAAATGCCAGTAATCCGCAGGAAAGAAACGCTGCGCAGATCGCCGGTGCCAGCATCGCACAAGCCTCGGGGTAGGCCTTCCTAGCACCAAGAGTCGCGAATGGGTTTTACGTAGGGGCGACCCTTGTGGTCGCCCCAGGGCGGGCACAAGGCCCGCCCCTACGACTCACCGCACTCGATGGCTCTCATTCAGCCATACGACACTTGGTCAACCGGTCGGGCCGAGGCGTTCCTCCCATTCACCCCCGTTTTTCTACACTTCGGGGCCAAAAAGCTACACTTCGGCGGAATTGTGTTGACTTTCGTGAATAGAGTATGATAGTGTGGTAACAATGGGATGACGCGGCCTCTTTATGTCCGTGGTCAGTTGCCCGTTGTACCCTCAGGCGACTGGCAGCCAGATAAGCGAACCCAACCGAACCCATTGAGGTTAAGCCTTTTTTATTCTTTAATATACATCGTTTCACGGCAAGGCGAACCCATTGAGGTTAAGACCTTTATCTCCAATTGGTTGCGGACAAAAAAGACCAGATTTTCGCGAAATATGAATGGTGCACGGCTCTCTATCCCGGATTGGCAGAGGCGGAAACTGGAAATTGGAAACTGTAAAATGACGTTCATAGCCGTAATGTGCTTTAGAATGAGTAGATACGTTGTGAGGATACCGCTCCTAATCCGGAATTGGACGCTTGCAGAGGCCGGCTGGGATCGAAAACTTGTCCTCTGGATTCCCGCTTTCGCGGGAATGACCAGGGGATCGAAAACCTGTCCTCCGGATTCCTCCCGCTCTGAGCGGGACGGGAATGACAGGCGAGTGGAATTTAGGAACGAAACTGGAATGTCTTGTAGAATGAGTAGGATAAGCTTGGCGGCTCGGTCACTATCCCCGATTTGAAGGGGCGGGAGAGGGCTGCGCTGAAAAAAAATGTTAAAAAACACGGTTCGAAGCCACCAAGTTATTGAAAACAAACGAGGTCGATTTGGAACGAACCCAAATACGAAGCCAAAATCAGGTGGAACGAAGCCAACTTCGTTAGACAAGCGGCGTGCGGCAAGGCGCTCGAGTCCCACTCCTTTGGCGGGCTCAGCACAGGCTTAGCGCCGGAAAGACCTAAGTGCAAGGAGCTTGACGAATGTCCAAGTTGATTCATCTAATCCTAGTGATGGCAAGCATAACGACGTTGACCGGCGCCCAAGGCCCCGACCAAATGGATTCCCGCTTGCGCGGGAATGACAGTAACGGTGAGGGGTCGCCAGTCCCGCCGGTGGCTAAGAAGATACACACCGAAAACCATATCCTGGGCGGGACGCTGGTGGACGATTATCACTGGCTGCGCGAGAAATCCAATCCCGAGGTCGCCGAATATCTCCAGGCCGAGAACACCTATGCGGACGCCATCATGAAGCCCACCGAGGCGTTGCAGAAAAAGCTTTACGACGAGATGGTGAGCCACATCAAGGAGACCGATGTCGATGTTCCCTACCGCGAGGGAGACTACTTCTACTATTCGCGATGGGAGGCTGGAAAGCAGTATCCGATCCGCGCGCGCAAGAGCAGGAGCCTCGACGCCCCCGAGCGGATTACGCTCGATGTCAACGAGCTAGCCAAGGGCGAGAAGTTTATGGCCCTGGGCGCCTACGAAGTGAGCGACGACGGCCACATGCTGGCCTATTCCACCGACAACACCGGCTTCCGCCAATATCGCCTGCACGTGCGCGACCTCTCGACCGGCCGAGACCTGCCTGACACCGCCGAGAAAACAGGATCGATCATTTGGGCGGACGACAATCGCACGCTCTTCTATACCGTGGAAGATTCCGCCAAGCGTCAGTACCGTCTCTACCGCCACACGCTCGGCGCCGACAGCAACAACGACGACCTCGTTTACGAAGAGAAAGACGAGCGATTCAACATCGGCGCGCACAAGTCTCGCAGCCACCGATGGATTTTCCTGACCTCGTCCAGCCACACCACCTCCGAGGTGCGTTATCTGGATGCGGCGAATCCCACGGGCGACTGGAAGCTGATCGCTCCGCGCCAGCAGGATGTGGAATACTATGCCGACCATCTTGGCGACCAGTTCTATATCCGGACGAACGATCTTGGCCGCAATTTCCGCTTGGTGGCCGCGCCCGTCTCGGACCCCGCAAAAGAAAATTGGAAGGAAGTTGTTCCGGTGCGAAGCGATGTGATGCTCGCGGGCTTCGAGCCGTTCCAGGATTTCTACGTTCTGTACGAGCGGGAGCGCGGGTTGCCGCAGCTTACCGTTGTGGAACTGGGTCGTGGCACGGGCGTCCCGCCCGTGGGAAGTCATGGGCAGGATGCCCATGCCACCCGCATTACTTTCCCCGAGCCCGTCTACACCGCGTCGCCGCAGACTAATCGGGAATACAAGACGCGCGTCTTCCGCTACGCCTATCAGTCATTCGTCACGCCGCCTTCGGTCTTCGATTACGACATTGACCAGCGCGCGTCCGCGCTGCGCAAGCAAAACGAAGTGCCGGGCGGATACGATCCGTCAAAATACAAGTCGGAAAGAATCTGGGCGACGGCGCGCGACGGCACCCAAGTCCCCGTTTCCATCGTGTACCGCCAGGACCTGAAGAAGGCAGACGGATCGAATCCTCTCTACGTCTACGGCTACGGGTCCTACGGCTTTCCGTTGCCTGTCTCCTTCAACTCGAACCGCCTGAGTTTGCTCGACCGCGGCTTCGTGATGGCCTACGCCCACATTCGCGGCGGCGGAGACTTGGGCAAAGCCTGGCACGACGCCGGACGAATGCACAACAAGATGAATACCTTCACCGACTTCATCGACTCGACCGAGTACCTGGTGTCCCATCACTACGGCGCCCGGGACAAGATTGCGATCGAAGGCGGCTCCGCCGGCGGCCTGCTGATGGGCGCCGTCACCAACCTGCGCCCCGACCTGTTTGCGGTGGTCGTCTCGCACGTTCCTTTTGTGGATGTGATGAACACCATGCTCGACGCCACGCTGCCGCTCACCGTGCCGGAGTATGAGGAGTGGGGCAATCCCAATTTACAGCCTGACTATAACTACATGTTGAAATACTCACCTTATGATAATCTGAAGGCGGGCGCGTATCCCACCATGCTCGTCAAGACTTCCTTCAACGACAGCCAGGTGATGTACTGGGAACCGGCGAAGTACGTGGCCAAGCTGCGCACGCTGAAGACGGACCCCAACGTTCTGCTGCTCAAAACCAACATGGCGGCGGGCCACGGCGGCTCGTCAGGGCGATACGATTATCTGAAAGAGAATGCGTTCGACTACGCTTTCATGCTCACCCGTTTGGGCATGGCGAACTAGGGAGGCAAGGGGCGTTGCTAGTGGATGGGGACGCCGCGCTTCTGTAACGCTCGTGCGGCTTGACGTTCGACCATGGGCGTGTGGGTTGCGACGTAGTTGTCCATGATCTTTGGCAGCTCCACGTTCATGCGGGCGACGAAATCATCCTGGGCCTTCTTGAGCTTGGCGTCGATGCCGGCGGCGCTCTGGTTTAGGGCGTCCATCTTCTTCTGCAAGTCTTCCGATTGGGTGATCAGTGTGCTCATTGCCTGCTTTTCGAGGTATTGGCGGAGGCCCGCCAGCTCATCGCTGTTGCGGCTGAGCTGCGAGGCCACGTAGAAGTTGGAAACTACCGACAGCAAGGCCAGCACCAGTACAAACCACAGCAAATTGCGCAGTGTGGAATACCCGCTATCCATGTTCACTCCTCTCGCCTAAAACCATTGGGTGATTGGGTGATTGAGTGATTGGGCGATTGAAAGATGCCGTCGCCGCTTGTCCGTGGACAGCGCTCACAGGGGAGAGATGCGTTGCGTGGCACCACGGACAACTGACGCTTTCAGAGGCGATCACCCAATCGCCAAATCGCTCCATCACACAATTCGTAAAGGGAGACGCGACATCCTCCTCTTAGGCTACGTCCTTGCGCTTCATGAGAATCAAAACCATCCAGATCATCAACAACGCATAGCCCGCCAGCACACCCAGGTAAGGTCCTTTGTCACTCCAGAAATCCGAAGGCAACCGAAAAGTGGGCGGCCCGCTTGAGGTTTGGGCGGGGGTTTCCAAGCCTTTCTCGAGCTTCTCCGCATCGTCGGGGTGGAGCGAAATGCTCACAGTGTTGATGATCTTGTAGGCGGAATCCTGCATCGAGTGGCGGCCGTGCAAACACAGATCAGACAGCGCCTCCATGCCCCAGCGGGAAATGGCCAGCGCCGAGAGCAGCCGCACCGGTGTCGGCATCCCGTCCACGGGCGCCGGCGTAAACCGATGGAAAGCGGTTTGGACCTCCGCCGAAGGGGCAACCGCGCCCACCACATCGCGGGCCGTCTCGCCCTTCAAAGCTGCGGCGGGCGGCCGCTCATTTTGATGCATCAGCGAATTGGCTTTGCGCACGGCTTCCGGCTGCGCGTACAGCTTCCCTTCCA
The DNA here is from genome assembly GCA_050013575.1 of Terriglobia bacterium. Classification (GTDB taxonomy): domain Bacteria; phylum Acidobacteriota; class Terriglobia; order UBA7540; family UBA7540; genus DASYXZ01. The sequence goes on from JBEKEZ010000026.1 coordinate 20,023, forward strand.
TCAACTGTTCAACGGTGAGGGGAATCAGAGTTTGAATTTTGTTGACGGGAAGGAAAAGTCCGGAAAGAAGTAGCTCAGGGATGAGCACCAGGGGAAACAGGGCCAGGGCCTTTTCCGGTGAATTGACGACGGCAGAAATGACCAACCCGATGAGCGTGCCATTCACCGACACCAGGAACATGATGATCAGTGCGCCCAGGATCTCGATCGGACTCAGGTCCAATGCCGGGCGCGCCGGCGTCCACATGAGCAGGATCAGCAGCACCGAAAGACATTGCACCAGAGAAACGAACGACAAGACGAAGAGTTTTGAGAAAACGTAGGAAGGAATCTTCAAGCCCGTCTGCCGCTCGCGGCGATAGATGGTCTGCTCGTCCACGATCTCGCGCACGGCGTTCGAGCAACCAAACCAGAGCGCGGCAAACATGGCCATGAAGATCGTCTGAATCTGGTTCGCCTCGCTCGCCATCAGCGCCACGAGCAGCGCGATAATCGGCGCCTGGAGGAACAAGAGCATCGTCTGAGCCCGATCACCAAATTTCAGCTCCAAGTTGCGCCGGGTAAGAATCTTGAATTGGTGCAAGCTGAAGCCCTTCTCGCGCGCCGCCGCCACGGGGGCAACCGCTGGCTGCCTTTCCTCGGCCACGGACTGCATCGGCCCCGCAATCAAATCGGTGTAGAGCTGCGATTCTGCGAAACGCTTCTTCAGCTCTTGCGAGTAAGAGACTGTGTTGTTGTCGGTCAAATCGTCGTAGACGTCCGGCGCCGCCTCGGCCTTGAAATAATCCAGGAATTTCGTGCCCGGGCCGTAGAAAGCCAGGCGGCCCTGCACCAAAACCACGACCTTGTCCAAGACGCCGAACGAAGCCAGCAGGTGAGTGGTGATGATGATCGTCGAGCCTTGATTGGCAAGCTGCCGGAACAGCATCATCATCAAAGTCTCAGTCCGCGGGTCGAGGCCGGCGGTCGGTTCGTCGAGGAAAAGGACGCCGGGCTTGGGCAGCAACTCGATTCCAATGCTCACGCGTTTACGCTGGCCGCCGCTGAGCGTGGCAACGGAGTTATCCCAGCGCTGCGGGTCAATTTTGAGAATGTCAAGCATCTCATCGACTCGCTTGTTGATTTCTTCTTCCGAGAGGTCGGCCGGCAAGCGAAGCTTCGCGGCGTAATAGAGGCAGTGACGCACGCTCAGTTGTTTGTGCATGATGTCTTCTTGCGGCACAAACCCGATCGTGGACTTCAGGCTGTTCAGGTTCTGATAGAGGTCGACGCCGTTGTAAAGAACGCTCCCGCGACTGGGCTTCACAAACCCATTCAGCGCGTTCATCAGGGTGGTTTTCCCCGCCCCGCTTGGACCCAGCAAGCCAATCAGTTCCCGCGGTCGCACCACCAGCGAGATGTCGTCCAGGAGCAGCTTGGGCTTGCCGGTGCTGCGATCGGTGACCTGGAAACTGACGCCGCCCACGTCCAGGCGGACGACAGACCGGCTCGGCTCGTGGGACAAGCTGGCGCCCGAGAAATGCAATTCGACCGGACCCACCACGATGCGATCCAGCTCCTGCAACGGATGCTTTTTGATCTTGATTCCGTTGACGAAAGTCCCGTTTGTGGAGCCGAGGTCGTGGATGTAAACCACGCCGTTTTGCTTGACGATCTCGGCATGCTTTTTGGAGACCAGCGGATGGTCGATGGCCACATCGTTCGTGGGGTCGCGGCCGATGGTGATCAGGTCCCTGCTCAGGTCAATGCTCTCGACCTTCAGTTCCGGCTCCAGGCCGGTGCGGAAGATCAGCGACTTGCCGGAATAGCGCCCAAACGTAATATAGTCGCCGTCGTGCAACTCACCGGAGCGGATGCGGAAGCCGTTCACAAACGTTCCGTTGGTGGAACGGTCGCTGAGCATCATGTGGCCGTCGGTCGGCTTGACTTCGGCATGGATGCTCGAGACCGATGCGTGCTCCATCACCAACGGGCATTGGGCAGGGTCGCGGCCGATCAGTAATCCGCCATCCGGAATATCCAGGGTTCTGACGGCGTACTTGTCGACGATCAGCTCCACGTGAGGGCGCGCGCTGAGGTCGGTCACTTTCATCTTGACCGTTCCCCCCGCCGATTTTTCTTCCCGAATCGCTGCCCGCACCTCGCCCGTGCTGAGGACGGAGGTGCCGCCGGGCGCTGCGCCCCGCGCTTCCGCCACTTGCCCGGCCGCGAAACCATCTGAAGACGGCTGGGCTTCCTCGATACGGAAAAGGTGACGGCGCTCGTTCCCGATCGAGATCTCATCGCTCAACTGCAACGTGCGTTCTGTGATTCGCGCTTGATTCACGTAGGTGCCATTCGCGGAATGGCGGTCTTTGAGAACCACCTCGCCTTGCTCGTTGAAGCCAATCCAGGCGTGGAGGCGGGACACTCCGTCATCAGCAATCACCACTTGACAGTTGGATGGATCGCGGCCGATCATCAACCCCTTTTCGCCGATGGTGTAGGTGCGGCTTCTGAGAAGCCCCGTGGTGGCCACCAACTTGAAGGTCGGCCGGGCCTCAGGGCGCGGACGCAAAACGGCGGTGGGTGCACCTTCCAGGGCAGGGCCAGATGGCGTGAATGCGGTGGGCCCAGCTTCTTGGGGAACGCGAGGCGGCTGAATCGCGGCGGGTTCGGCATCCTGGGCGGGGGGTGTTAGAAACTTGGAAAGGGGAGCAGTGGCTTCGAGATCTTCAGCGACGAGTAAAGGACCGCCACAATTTCGACAAAAACGAAAGCCTTCGTCGTTGCGTTCTCCGCACCTGCCGCACGTCATGCCAGTCGTCCTTAGTCGAGCTTCAAAGGCAAGAGCGGCGGGAGAGCCCTTCGCATCCGCCGGGCGACGAACTCAACCGGCCAGCACTCCCGAGAAATCTGAGGCTCTCCGGTTCCGCGTGGGGAGATTACGGAACCGGTCTTGGGTGCGCCGCGGTTGAGGATCGCTATGCGCCGGCCTTGAAGTCATCCTCGACAAACTCTTTGAACTCCACCTCAGTCGCGGGGTCGGCCGGGGGAAGGCCCGAGCCCGAAAACTCGGCCATGATCACCGTGATGTTGTCGGTGCCGCCGTGTTCGTTTGCTCTGGCGACCAACGCTTTGCATTTGCCGGGCAGACCGTTTTCGTGTTCCAGGACGCCAGGCATCTCGGCTGGATTCACCATATTGTACAAACCGTCACTGCATAGCAGGATGGAGTCGCCCTGACGAACCTTCGCATAAGTGACTTTGACATCCACCTTTTCGCTGCTGCCCACCGCCTGAGTCAGGATGCTTTTGCGGCTGTCCTTTTCCGGATCGGCGGGCAACTCTGCGCCGATATCGGCTAGATAGTTCAAGAAAGTCTGATCGCGAGTCAGTTGGACCATCTTTTTGTTCCGGATCAGAAACGCTCGCGAATCACCAACCTGTCCGACAAACAGGTAGGGACCAAACAACGTGGCCGCCGTCGTGGTGGTCCCCATGCCCTTGTAAAGCGGACTGGTCGAGGCCTTCTGGAAAATAATCTGGTTGGCGTATTCGATCGCTTCCCGCAACAAGAGGACAAAGATGGACTCGGTCAGAGTCTCAACGGTTTTCAAGTTCTCGTAAATCCGCTTGGGCACCGTTGCCGTACAGATCTGGCTGGCCACTTCGCCGGACGCTTCGCCGCCCATCCCATCAGCCACCATGAACAGGGTCCCATGCGGCCCCAGATCATGCTTCGTGACACCAGGCGAAAGGCCGACCTCCCCGGTGGTGAGGTTGCATACAACGAAGTTGTCTTCGTTGTTTTTGCGAACTCGGCCCATGTCGGACAGTGCGGCAACTTTCACTTGTATCCCGCTGGTTTCAGTCCCTTTGATTTCCCCCACGTTCACTCTCCACTGATCCTAAATATCTCGGCCGCGCTCGCCCACTCGATCCGGCATTCAGGCTCTACGCAACCCGTCGCAAACCGGACACGCCGGTCCCAACCCGCAGCACTCCGCGCGTCGCACACGCACCCCGAACCCCAATGTCCTCTCTCCTGCAGATTGGCTCACGACATACCACCCCGGCCGGATTAAGGCTGATATTGAGTAATTGCGGCAACGTCCTATTATTTACCATAGCCAACCGCTTGGAGGCAAGCATCTTGCACGCATTCATTTTCGATTGACGATTTAATTGTACGTAGTCCCTTGTCCGTCGTCCCTGGACTGTTGGCTTTCTGAAGTTTGTCGCCACGGACAACTGACAACTGACCACGGACAGATTGTTCTCAATCGAATATCGACAATCAATCACAGCGCCACCTTGACAGGAGCGGAAAGCGCCAGATTTCCCCAAGCAATCTTCAGCTTCACGTTGGTGAAGTCGTCCTTGGGATAAGTGAGCGTGATGGTCAGCTTTTCCGGGTTGGCTTCCGGTTTGTCGACGGACATCGGCGCAACGAATTCCACGTTTGCCTTTCGAATGTCGAAGGCATCAAGATGTTCGCTGGCCGCTGCGGCAGGATTGATGAAGGCCAGCGACCATTGCGAGCCGTCCGCAGAGCGCTCCAAGCCAAGATAATAGTGACCTGGCGGTACTTCTTTTCCCGAAATGCTCAGTGGAAGGTCAGTATCGAGCGTCGTCCAAAAATTGCTGCCGAGCCGCCATATCTTCCCTTTCGTCATGCTGTCGAACTTGGCGGGATCTTCGTAGGCCTTTTTCCATACCGGGCGGCCGTAATCGATGGCAAGCTGGCCCGCCGCGGCATCGGTTTTCTCATTCCAATAGAGCACACGGGCAGAGGCGCGATCGTCCGTGCCGCCGCCCTCGGCGACAATGCGCTTCTCCGCCTGCTGGCCCAGTACGGACGCAGCGGACAAAATTCCCACAGCTACAAGCGATAGTCCCATCTTCATTTCGCAACTCCTCCTTTTCAATGTCGCCCGGCACCGGATTCTAGCACAGGCCGGTCATCGACGACCGCCTCAGATGTGTCCGCTAATACATCCGAGCTGCTGGCCAGTACTCGTAACTATCTGGATTTCGAGGCTGTCGGTGAGCGGTATATTCTTGGCGGGGACCCGCAGCAGGTACCACTGACGTGGGGACATCGTTGCTGACCAAACGTCCAAAAGCACGGATTTGACCTCACCCAAGTCCCGGGTATCCACGCCTGACCATTTGAGGCGAAAGCGCAGGTCCCAAAGCTCTGTGGGAACTTCCGGCAACGGAATCAGCCTTGGGAGCGCATCGAACTCGGGCAGCGAGGCAACGCTGGCTCCGGGCCAAATCTCCAGATCAACCGAAACGGGGAACGTTTCAACGGACCCCACTTTCCTGCGGAACTGGGAAACACCGCGCTTTTCGACGCGGACCAGTTTATGGAAGAACAGTCCCGAAAAACCGGCGTAGAATGCCACGTGGCGGCCGAACTGTTGAAAGCCGGTAAAACCCAACGGCGCACCCTCATCGTACTTGCGGGGTCTTCGTATAGGCCTGGGCGGCGGAATCGCGTTGCACTTATTCATTTCCGATATTGCTTCCGCTCGCTCCATCGCGGCCTCTAACGAAGGCTGGGGAGCGTAGGTTTCCGTGAAGGTTCCAGAGTAATTACCTGAGCGGAATCGGCGCGTGAGCGTCAGGGTCTGCTGGTCAGGCGATAATTCCCAGCTTTGCTTCTGGCGGAGACCGTCAAGCGCTTGGGTTTCGATCAGAAGGCTTTGGTTTTCGAAATGAGACCGGTCTTGGGTTTGGTAGCCGTCACGATCCGTATTCCGGGATTCAGCGCCATTCAGGGCGTAATGGCTTGTATTGGTTGCCCAATTCTGAATCGCAGTCACTTCAAGCTTTTCCGAGGTCTGACGTACCAGAAGTGTCAGAGGCGGTAAAGGTTGTGCAAGAGATTTGTGCTTCTGTTTGGGTTTGCCCAAGAATGCGTCCGTGCGGAAAAAGATGCCGGAGAAGTCTGGCCTGCCCTGCCCAAACAAAGCAGACGAACATAAAAGCAACGGCAAAAAATAGCGCCATTTGATCATGACGCGCCTTGAAAGCAGGAAGACTGGCAAACGATTATATCAATCTCTTTCGCTTGGGCGAGGATTCATGGCCTGTGTCGGGCGCCCGACAAGAAAGTGATGGATTCCTATAAGCTCTTTGCTCTCGTCACTGCTTTTCAAGGCTTATCTGAAGCTCGCGCGTAATTTGGCGGGCGACTTCGCGGGCGCGGTCGATGGCGTCCGGCGGCAACGAGATCGCCGCAACCTTGGCGTGACCGCCGCCGCCATAGCGCTCGCAGATACTGGCCAGGTTGGCCGTTTTGGGTGTTGGATTCCAGGGATTGCTTCCTACGCCGACCTTGATGCGTTCACGTGATCGGCTGAGCGCCACACTGTAAACGGAGTCGGGAAAGAGATAATAGGGGATGAACTTATTAAACGTCTGCTGTTCTTCCCCATCCGCCGTGTCCAGCACGATCACCCCGCCCTCCACCCGACCGTGCGCGCGGACAACATCCACGGACTTCAGATGTTGGTCGAACAGCCGGTCAAACGACCTGCGGATGTCCGGCAGCGCCGCGACTTCGGCCAGAGGCTTTGAAGCCAATTCCGGAATGAGCTGCGGCACGAAATCCTTCGAACGAGTGCCCTCGATAACCAGCGTGAGCTGCGTGGCGGGGTCACGCATCTCGACAGCGGTTTTCGGATCGGGGTACAAGGCGCCGTCCACAATGTCCGCCCATTCGATCAGGTCCTGAAGATCGGCAGGATGAAAATCAAATTTCGTGGCGCCGATGTGGGCAATGAATTTCGTGCAGGAATGAAAATCCGGCCCGTAGAATTTCTTGCCGCTCGTATCCCGGCGAAAGTGGGCGGCATCGGCCTCGGTGAGAAAAGCGCTCTGGTGATGGTCAAACCACCAGGTGAGGCGGTCACTCGAGGAATACTTGAAATCGACGATGGCGTTTTCGTCGCCATCGAACATATCCGGGTCAAAGAGCTGCCCGGCGCGATGCCTCATGCCGGTATAGTCGAGCTGTGCCCCGGAATTCACCCGCTCGCGATAAAAGCGGGTGAAGATGGCCGCTGAGCAAGCGCCATCAAAACACTGGTCGTGGAAGCAGACGCGTACGCGCATAGTAGAAATTTGCTAAAATGCGCCGCTCGCCATCAATTGTCAAGTGGAAACACAAATGGAGATCGGCTGCACCCTGAGGAGCGGCGCATGCGCCTGGCGTTTCTTCACTCTGACGCCGGACTCCTGTCTCCTTTTCTTGCCCCTTGCCACTCGCCGCTTGCCACTATCTTCTTGTTCCCATTTTCGATTTTCGCCTTTCTATTTCTCGCCAGCCCACTCAGAGAAGCACTGGGTCGCGGGTATCACCGGTAGTACATGAAGTGGTTTGTGATACAATGTTCCCATGAAGGCGAAAATACAAGCACGATTGGATTCCCGCTCCCAAGCAGCGGTAAAGCGATTGACACGCCGGCTGGGATGGAATCCCTCCCGCGTCGTGCGTGAGGGACTGCGGTTGCTGGATGCCTGCTATGGCGCGCCAGCTCGGGATCGAGTAATCGGCGTCGGGCGGTTCGACTCCGGACTGCCTGATCTCGGCTCCAACAAGAAGCACCTGGAAGGATTCGGCCGATGACGCCGGTGTTGCTTGATACTGGCGTCATCGTGGCCCTCCTCGACCGCAGTGAGAGCCATCACGATACGTGTGTTCGAGTTATGGAGCGCCTGGAACGGCCGCTGGTCACCTGCGAGGCGGTGATCGCGGAGAGTTGTTATCTGTTGCGCCGGTTTCCCGCAGGCGCAGATACGGTAATGGAAAACGTGGAGCGCGGGATCTTTCAGATTCCCTTTCAGCTCTACCGCTCGGCCGCGGTCGTGCGAAGCATCATGCGCAAGTACCGAGATCGGACGGTGGACCTGGCCGACGCCTGCCTGATTCAGCTTGCAGATGAGTTGGGCACGGGGGATATCCTCACCCTGGATCGGGATTTTCGGTCTTATCGATGGCGCCGGACCCGCCCCTTCACTTTCCTTGTAGCCCTGGAGTGAGAGCGGGAACCCGAAGCGGTCGGGGAGGCTATGACCAACAAGTCAGGTGGCGGCTCGTGATGGGAATCGCGAATTTCTCCTGGCTCCTGACTCCTGATTTTGCGGGCTCCTGATTTCCGCTTCCATCGGCTCCCGCTTTTGCCAGCCGCGACACGGCGCTACAATATGACACGACGAACCCAACTACCGGATACAGGCCCCGGACAAAGACGGAGGTTCGTGCTACTTACCTGCAACCCGTAGAAAGAGGCCAGTCAAGCCTGAATGGCGCCACCTATGAAGCGACGAGCCTTTCTTCCGCTCCTGCTGAGCCCTACGGTCGCCGGCCTTCGCGGCCAGGCGGCCGCGCCGACGAGCTCAGCGCCGCCCATGAAGATCGTGCGGATCGACACAACTTATTGGCGGTCGGGCAATGATCTCCCATGGAAGCCGAATTGGATGTGGCTGCGCGTGTATAGCGACTCCGGGCTGGTCGGCCTCGGGGAAACCTATCCGCGAACCGAAACGGAAGCGAGCCTCGTACATTCGAGCGTTGCCGGGACGTTGCTGGGCCGCGACCCGCGTGACATCGAGCGGATCTGGGCAGACCTCTATCGCACCTTCGACTTCCAGGTCACGGGCGGCACGGAAATGCGGGTCCTGAGTGCCATTGACCTGGCGCTTTGGGACCTGCTTGGCAAATCCTTGAATCTTCCCGTCTACCGCCTGCTCGGCGGGAAGTCAAATCCCGAAATCCGTCTCTACAACACGTGTTTTGGTTACAGGTATGATTTTGAAAAAGAGCCTGAGAAAATCATGCACGAGCTGATCGACCGTTATGGAATCAAGGCGATCAAGATTTGGCCCTTCGACCGCGCCGCGCAGCGCAACCAGCACGAGTACATTACGACGGCCGATATCGATCAGGCACTTTCCCCGGTGCGCAAGCTGCGCGATACGTTCGGAGACGAAATTGAGATCCTCATGGAGTTTCATGGCGGTTGGGACCTAACCTCCGCCATCCGCATCGCGAAGGCGTTGGAACCTTATCGCCCCATGTGGCTGGAGGACATGCTCCTGCCGGGGAATTTCGAGCAGTACCGGCAACTCGCGAACGCTACTTCGCTCTCGCTCACCATCAGCGAGCGCATGGCCGGACGGATGCAATTCCTGCAACTGCTCGAATCTCGGGCGGCGCGATATGTGATGTTCGACGTCACTTGGTGCGGCGGACTGAGCGAGGCGAAAAAAATTGCGGCCATGGCAGAAGCATTCGAACTCCCCGTGGCGCCGCACACCGCGGGCGGTCCTCTGCTCTTCTACGCCTCCACTCATCTCTCCACGGCGGTAACGAACTTGGCGATCCAGGAAAGCTGCCAGGTGTTTTATGAATCCACCTGGCCGGCGATGCTCGAAAATCCCATTGTGCCAGGCGATGGCAAGGTGCGCGCCCCGGAACTGCCAGGGTTCGGAATGCAAATTAAACCGGAAGTGTGGACCCATCCATCAGCCGTCACCAGAACCACAAAATTGTAAACGGAATTCTCTCCCCGTGGCGCAGACCTCCGTCCCTGGTCTGCGGCGCGACTCCTCAACCACGACGGATAATCGACGGCGGTCAGCGCACGGCGACGATGATATATGCGATCCGAAATAACAGGGCGACGGAACCGCGATCCGTCGGCTGACGGGCTCAGAATGACAGATCAGCCGCCTCTCAATCCCTGGGCGCGCGGCGAGCTAACGCCCGAGAAGCGCCGGCGTGCCGGGCGGAGACGGGCACGAGCGTTGTCTCCGCAACCGACTCGTCCATGGTCTTGATGAGCGCGCCCTGGTCGTCTTTGAGGAACACGAGCTTGGCGCCGGCGTCGTCCAAATCAACAGTGATGAGATCGCCCAATTGAATCTGCTTCGTGGCCAGGAGATTCGAGAGCGGAAAAACCAGGAAGCGCTCGATGGCCCGCTTCAAGTGGCGCGCTCCGAACTTCGCGTCCGTGCCCTCGCGCAGGAGGAAATCGCGCGCGCGCTGGGTACACTTGAAGACGAACTGGTTGCCGTTGGTGGAAGAAGAAATGATGCGGTCCTGCACGCGGCCCAGCTCGATGTCGAGGATTTTTTCCAGATGCTCGCGCTGGAGCGTGCGGAAGACGATGACTTTGTCAATGCGGTTCATGAACTCGGGCGAGAATTTTCTCCGCGCCGCTTCCGAAGCGGTTTTGTAAATCTTGCGGTCGAGTTCCTCGTCGGTATACCGCGTGCCGTTGGAGAATCCGATGCCGCCGGTCATCAGTTGCATCATGTTCTGCGAGCCCAGATTGGAGGTGAGGAAAACCATCGCGTGCGAAAAGTCCACGCGCCGATTGTCGCCCAAGGTGAGCGTGGCCTTGTCGAGGATGCCGAGCAAGAGCTGCCAGAGCGCGTCCGAAGCCTTCTCGATTTCGTCGAACAGCACCAGGCTCAGCTTCAGCCGGTCGGTGTGGTGCTGGTCAAGCGTTTCCTGGGTGATGAGCGGCTGCGTCTCGCGATGGCCGAGATAGCCGGGCGGCGAGCCGATCAGCTTGGCGATTTCGTGACTGTGCTGAAACTCGGCGCAGTCGATCTTGACGATGGCCCGCGCGTCGCCAAACAACACCTCGGCCGCCGCCTCCACCAGACGCGTCTTGCCCGACCCTGTCGGCCCGAGGAACAGGAGATTCACCAGCGGGCGGCCAGGCATCGAGAGCCCCGCCAAATACACCTGGTAAACCCGCGCCAAGCGCCTCACCGCGCGTTCCTGCCCGACTACCCGCTGGAGCAGGGCTGCCTCGAAGTCGCGGACCTCGGGACTGTGCAACGTCGGATCAAGTTTTGTGCGATGTTGTGTCAACATCGGAGTTCCCTCCACCGCCACGTGCCATCCGGCGCGTGGCACCGCCTAATTTCGAAAGGGCATCGATCGGCCTTTTCGAATCTGGCTCAGCTTCACGTCCAGCGTGGAACGCAGAAGCTTCAGCCCAGATACCATTTGCGACACCAACTCCCGATCCCGCCAAAGTTCCAAAGCCGGCAGGGGCAGATCCGCAAGATCCATGTGAAGGTTGTGAATCTGAGCCAGCAAGTCGCGCAGGTACTGCGAATCATTGGAGAACGGCTGGACGACATCCCGCCAAGCCTTCTCTTTCAGTCCCTCCCAATCCACTCGCACAAACGGGTGCCGGGATTTCACGCCCTCGATCACGCTTTCCGATATGCGCGGGCGCGGACCCAGTCGCGCCAGATGAAGCTGCTGGACCCGGCCCTTCTTCCGGACGTTGTGCACCAGGTAAAACGACTGACCGCGTTTGCGAATAAAAGCCATCGTCGCCCCCGACCCTTCCGCATGGCGGTAGTGGAAATCTTTCCACTACCCCCGCCATCGGCTTAAGCAGTTTTTGTGCCAAACTCTCTGGCCCAACCCCTCAACGTGATTTCAATGACTTAGATCGAATGTCCCCAGTGGTTCCCTGAACGATCAGTGGAAAACACTTGACCTTGCGGGTCGGCAGTTTTCCGCTGGGGGTGGACAAAAACCACCGCCGTGGCGGCCGAAGTGGGCCAACCGCGCGGTCGGTCCCTAAAAGCGGGAGGAGATTCCACCGCAGTCAACATGGGTGCACTCACGGAAAACTGCACCGCGCCGAGGCATCTCCGGCAAAGATCGCATCCGCATGCCTCTTGAAAGAAAGCGTGGTTGCGCCTCCACCCGCGGCCGTGTTGCCGCTCCGTAGTGGAATTGTATCCACCACAAGGCGCAAGGATGCAAGAAAAAAGTTTTACTAGCCCCGATAAAATACTTTTCTAGGCTAGCGACGCTCCAGGTAGCGAGTGGCAAGTCGCAAGCAACAGCCGTCAGCAGTCAGCCATCAGCCTTCAGCAAGTAACCCGGGTCGACAGGGGCTCGCTGAAGGCTGACGGCTGACCGCCGACGCCTCCCGCCTCGCCACTTGCCAGCGCCCGTTTCTTAGTCCACACTGGACCCGAGGATGCGGGACAAAGCCTATCTCATCGGATTCCTACTGGGCGCGGCGCTCCTGCTTTATGTGGGGCGCGGGTTGATCCAAAGTTCAGCGGTCGTTGCCCTGGCGCTCACTTTTGCCGGCACCACGGCGGCGGGCGTATTGGGGATGGTGCTTTATCGCGTCCAGGCGGAACTGAGAGCCAGCCAGCGCGAGCTGGCGCGAAAGGAAGCGGAGCTGAGTTTCGCCCTGGAAGTGCAGCAGTCGCTCTTCCCCCGCCACTTCCCTGCCGACGGAGGCCTCGAATTCTCGGCGATTTGTGTTCCGGCGCGCGGCATCAGCGGGGACTATTATGATGTGGTCGAGTTGCCGGACGGGCGATTGATTTTCGCCATCGCCGACATTAGCGGCAAGGGAATCTCCGCCGCCATTCTGATGTCCAATCTGCAAGCCGTGCTGCGCATCGTGGCGGCAAGCAACCGCTCGCCCGCCGAAGTGTGTGCCCGTCTCAATCAGCATCTCTGCGAGATTACGGACACGATGCGGTTCGCCACTTTCTTCTACGGCGAGTGGAACCGCGGGCAACGGATGCTGTCCTACGTTAACGCCGGGCACACCGTCCCCATCCTGCGCGGGTCCAACCAAGGGCGCAAGCTGAACGACGGCGGCCCCCCTCTCGGATTGTTTCAGGGAACCGAGTTCGAGGTCGGAAGACTTGTTCTCCAGCCCGGAGATTTGATCGTCCTTTACTCGGACGGCATCACGGAGGCGGGGGTCCAGCGTGGCGAAGAATTCGGGGAATCGCGGCTGGCGGAGGTGATCGAAACCAACGGCGACAGGCCGCTGGCAGAAATACAACAGCAAGTACTTACGGCGGTGCGGAAGTGGTCGGGCGATGAGCCGGAAGACGATATGACGCTGCTCATCGCGCGGGCGACGTGATAAGTCGGAAACTGGAAAATGGAAATTGGAAGAGCAGAAACTGGAAATTTGAAACTGGAAATTGGCTCGCGGGGTCAGCGACCTCTTCATTTTCCAATTTCCAGTTTCCAGTTTCCAGCTTCCACGAGGAGTGACTGTGAACATTAACGGACACGGACTTCGGGATCATCTTCTTTTGGTTGCGCCACTCTACGGCTTGATCGCGGCGGTTTGGGCGCTGCGCATGATCGTGGCCGCCGCGGGCGCGCCCCGCATCGTCGTGCTGGCGGTCAGTGTCACCATCGCCCAAGCTTTCTGCATCCTCGTGGTTGTCGTGTTGATTCACGTTCGACGTTTTGGAAGTTATGCCAACGTTGTCTTTGCCTCGTTCTTACTCGCTTGCTGGGCAAACGTGCTGGTCGCAGCCGCCATCGCCTTTACGGCCCTCATGGGCAAGGTGAACATTTATTCCGCGCCGGAATTTTCGGGGCACATGCTGACTCCCATGCAACATATTGTCGGCCACCTCACCTTTGGCATCGGATTTGGCACGATTTTCGGTGGGGCGATGGGCTCTCTGCTCTTGTGGATGCTCCGCCAGTTGCCCGGCGAAGCCAGAAGCCAGAAAAGATAGAAACTGGAAGTTGGAAAATGGAAACTGGAAAATCGAAACTGGAGAAGCAGATCTTTCGTGCAGTTTACCCTGAGCGCCAGAGGAAGATTCTTCGCTTCGCTCAGAATGACAAGAAAAGGGCTCAGGATGACAAGTAGGGACGGTCAGGATGACATGTCATCCTGAGCGAAGCGAAGAATCCTCTCATTGTCTATTTTGAAATTTCCATTTTCCAATTTCTAATTTCCATTTTCCACTTTCCAAGCCGCCCGGCCAATCTGCCAACAAAATCGAGAGTCAACTTCAAGCCCAAAATAATTTCCGCCGGGGCAACAAAAACCCGCGTGATATAATCCCGTTGTTTCGCGCCATCGCGCGGACTTTCCCCGGCTCGCTCGGGAGACAGCGGAGAGGAAAATAATGGCGATCGCCCACTACGAAAAAGTTTGGCACAACGGAAAATTCATCCCCTGGGACTCGGCCACCATTCACGTTGCGTCCCACGTGGTCAGCTACGCGTCGTGCATCTTCGAGGGCATCCGATGCTACGAGACGCCCCAGGGTCCGGCCATCTTTCGTTTGAAGGAGCACACCGAGCGGCTGATCAATTCCTGCAAAATTTATCGCATGGAGCTGGACTATTCGCAGTCCCAGCTCGAGCAGGCCATGGTGGAGCTGGTGCGCGTTAACGACATCAAGCATTGCTACATCAGGCCCGTCGTTTTTCGAGGGTATGGCGAGACCGGAGTCAACCCGCTCAAGAATCCCATCGAGATTTACTTGCTGACCTGGGAGTGGGGCAAGTATCTGGGAGGAGAAGCTCTCGCCCAGGGCGTGGATGTGTGCGTCTCCTCATGGAACCGCATGGCGCCGGATACCCTGCCGGCCATGGCCAAGTCGGCGGCCAATTACATGAACTCGCAGCTCATCAAGATGGAGGCCATCACCAACGGCTACGTGGAAGGCATCGCCCTGGACTCGTCGGGCCAGATCAGCGAAGGCAGCGGTGAAAATATTTTCCTGGTGCGCGACGACAAGCTCTTCACGCCCTCGCTCGCCTCCTCCATTCTCCCGGGCATTACCCGGGATTCGGTGATCGCCCTGGCGCGTGAGATGGGCTACACCGTCATCGAGCAGACGCTGGCGCGCGAGATGCTCTATGTGGCCGACGAAATCTTCTTTACCGGCACCGCCGCCGAAATCACCCCCATTCGGTCGGTGGACCGCATTCAGATCGGGAATGGTCAGCCCGGGCCGATCACCAAGAAACTTCAAGAGCGGTTCCTAGCCATCGTTCAGGGCCACGTGGAGGATAAGTACGGCTGGCTGACTCTGTGCAATCAGCCTGCCACCGTGGTGGTCTAGGCTTCCACGGCTGGTGCTTAGCGAGCTTCGAGGCCTGAACGACCTCCCGACCCTTCGTATCATCGATTCCAGAAAGAGGGTATAACTGTTATACTCGATGCGATTCCATTTTGACGCCCGAAAAAGCGGAAAGCTGAGGGCAAGCCCGATGCGTGGAATCGGCTTCGAGGAGGCGCAGGAAATCTTCTCGCACCCTTATTATCTCGACCAGCGACTGGACCGCCCGGAACAGTTCCGCGCCATCGGGTGGGTGAAAGGTCGCCTTTACACGCTGATATTTGAGGTGCGAGGAGATCAGGAGGGCGAGTTCTACCACCTCGTGACGCTTTGGAAATCAACGCGACAGGAGCACCAGCTTTATGAAAAGAACTCATAGGCAATCCCCATCAATCTCTGCGGAGGCGATTGCCCGAAGGGCTGATCGGGGCGAAGACGTTTCCCGCTTTTTCACCAACCAAGGGCGCATGATGAAACCCATCCACCGCGTCAACGTTGATTTCACGGCTCCCATGTTGAAGGAGCTGGACATCGCTGCAGAGGAGTTGAACGTCAGCCGGCAGGCTGTAATCAAAACGCTGCTGCGCCGAGCGCTCGACCAACATTACCTCGCCAGGCTCAGGCGCCCTGGCGCACGCCGGATGTAAGCGGGAGGTCCCATGCATCGCCGTTCTTTCTTCCAGTCCGCGGGATTGGGCGCAGCCGCAGCTCTGGCCTCGCCGTTGCGCGTGGCTGCGGCGACAGAAGGGCCCGCGATGAAAATCACCCGCGTCCGGTTCTACCAGAACCCACAGTCACCGCCGCACTTCAATCAGAGCTTCCACATCGTCACGGTCGAGACCGACCAGGGCATCACGGGCGTCGGCGAAGGCGGCTCGAAGGACACGGTCGAGCAATGCGCCGGCTTCATCATCGGCGAGGACCCGATGCGCATCGAGCGGCTCTGGCAGATGATGTTTCGCGGCATGTTCTACCCACCGGGCCGCGAGAAGCTCGATGCCCTCGGCGCCATCGATCTTGCGCTATGGGACATTAAGGGCAAAGCGCTGGGTGCGCCCGTCCACGAACTTTTGGGCGGGCTGGCGCGCGATCACATCGAGTGTTATTCCACCGCCTTCCCCCTAAAGGGCAGCTTGAAAGAAACCGCTCGCGCCTGCATCGAAGCCGGATTCCGGGCTTTTCGCTGGGCCACCGCCGACCCGCCCGACGGCCACACTTTTAGCTCGCATGAAATGGTGCGCAAAACTTTCGAAGACTGCCAGGAGATTCGCGAAGGTGTAGGCAAGGACGGCGATTGGGCGCTAGACTATCACACTCGGCTAGATTTTCCTGACGCGGTGCGCCTCAGCGCGCTCATTGAGCCGCTCGAGCCGTATTTCGCCGAGGACCTGATCCGCTCCGAAAACCCGGGCGCCTATCGCGAGCTGCGCGCCCACGTGAAGGTGCCGATCGCGGTGGGCGAACAGTTTGGCAGCAAGTGGGACATCAACACGCTAATCGAAGAGCAACTGATCGACTACGCGCGCGTGACGCTTCCTAACGTCGGCGGCATCACCGAATACATGAAGATTCAGGCGCTCGCGGAAACGCACTACGTCGGATTGATTCCGCACTTCACCGGGCCGGTGGCGGAAGCAGCCCTGGTGCACGCCTGCGGAGTCTTCTCGGGGCCAGTGCTGATGGAAATGCTGGGCGATGGCACGCGCTCGTTCCCGCATTTGCCGGAATCTTATGATTTTCACAACGGCAAGATGTGGCCCAATCGCCGCCCGGGTCTCGGTGTGACGCTCGATGCCAAGCCCTTGCAGCT
Organism: Terriglobia bacterium; assembly: GCA_050013575.1. GTDB lineage: Bacteria > Acidobacteriota > Terriglobia > UBA7540 > UBA7540 > DASYXZ01. The sequence continues at coordinate 36,716 of JBEKEZ010000026.1, forward strand.
CGCGGCCGAGATCACCGAGCGCCGGCGGCCTACCCCGATGTTTCAACGGCCAGACGGATCGTTTACGAATTGGTGACTAGGAAAGAGTTGAGAGTTCAGAGTTAAGAGCGAAGAGCTGAACCGGGCGGAGTTTGGAAGGCGGTCGGTTACGGTCTTGGTTTGAACTCTTAACTCTCAACTTTCAACCCTTAACTTTACTACCCTTAACCTTCGACTCGACTTTCGACTCTCAATGTGCTAATTTGTCTGAAATCCGCGATTCGGGCTAAATGAGGACAGCCTATGAACATTGACGAACTTCTGCGGACCGCCTGCGAAAACAAGGCGTCCGACCTGCACCTGAAGGTAGGCAACTACCCTTACAACCGGGTGGATGGCGAGTTGTTTCCGCTCACGCATTTCCCGCGCGTCTCGAGCGAAGACATGATCAACATGGCTTTCAGCATGATGAGCAATCGCCAGAAGCAAAAGTTCAAGGAAGAAACCGAATTGGACATGGCTTACGGCGTGGCGGGGCTGGGGCGGTTTCGCGTGAACGTTTTCCAACAGCGCGGCAACGTGGGCATGGTGCTGCGCGTGATTCCCACCAAGATCCGGACGCTCGAAGAACTCTATTTGCCCAAGGTCATCGACAAAATCTGCGAGGAGCGCCGCGGCATGGTGCTGGTGACGGGAACGACGGGCAGCGGCAAGTCCACCACGCTGGCCGCCATGATCGACCGCATCAATTCCACGCGCACCGACCACATCATCACCATCGAAGATCCCATCGAGTTCCTGCACCGCGACAAGAAGGGTTTCGTCAACCAGCGCGAGGTCGGCGTGGATACATCGCGGTTCAGCTCGGCGCTGCGCGCCTCGCTCCGTGAAGACCCGGACGTGATTCTGGTGGGCGAGATGCGCGACCTCGAAACCATCGGCACCGCGCTGCTGGCCGCGGAAACCGGCCACATGGTGTTCTCCACCCTTCACACCCTCGACGCCACCGAAACCATCCAGCGCATCATCGCCGTCTTCCCGCCGCCCGAGCAGAAACAGATCCGCCTGCAACTGGCGAGCACCCTGAAGGCGATCATCTCGCAGCGCCTGGTGAGGAAGTCGGACGGCATCGGCCGCGTGCCGGCGGTCGAAGTCCTGGTGGCCACAGCGTTTATCCGGGATTGTATTATCAACCCGGATAAAACCCGAATGATCCACGACGCGATTGCCGCCGGCGTCTCGCAGTACGGCATGCAGACGTTCGACCAGTCGCTTTACGACCTCTACACGCAGGGCTTGATCACACTCGAGGAAGCCTTGATCCGGGCGACCAATCCGGACGAGTTCAAGCTCCGCATCCAGGGCATTCGCTCCACGTCCGACGCGGCGCGCGAAGACATGGAACGATCCGCGCAGGTGGACCGGTTTGCCAAAACGTAAAGGCGCGGCGCCGAAAAATCCTTTCTCGACGGCGCTCGCCATGCTCGCCCGCCGGCCTTACTCGATTGCGGAGCTGCGGCGGGCGCTGGAGCGCCAGTTCCCCTCCGATCCCGCGGTGGGCGACGCCGTCGCACGCCTGCGCCAGCTCGGCTATCTCGACGATAAGAAATTTGCTGAACAGACCGCGTACTCACTCGCGCACAATCGCGCCCTGGGGCCGCATCGCGTCCGCCGCGAGCTGAAGGCCAAACTCGTCAACTACAAATTCATTGAGCCGGCAATCGAAGCCGCGTACGGAGAGATCGAACCGCGCCAGTTGCTCGAAAAGGTTCTCGACCGGAAACTTCGCTCGCTCAAACTTCCGGTCACTCAGCGCAAGCTTGCGTCGCTTTGCCAAAGCTTGCTGCGCCGAGGATTCAACTCCGGTGATATCATCAAAGCGGTGCGCGCTCGGCTCGAACTTCGTCCTGTCGCCGAAAATACCGGCCTGACAGAACTTGAAAACTCGGAAGAGCGAGGGTAACCACGAAGGCACAAAAGCACCAAGAAAGGATTCCAGCTCTTGATCTTTCTTTTGGCATTCTTGGCGGCTTTGTGGCTTGGTGACTTTGTGGTTAGATTGATCTGCTTATGAATTCGAACGAAATTCGTAAACGCTTCCTGGAGTTCTTCGTCGAGAGAGGGCATAGGAATGTGCGGTCTTCCTCGCTTGTGCCGGCGAATGATCCGACGCTGCTCTTCTCGAACGCGGGCATGAACCAATTCAAAGATGTATTTTTGGGCCGCGAGAAGCGCGACTATTCGCGCGCCTGCTCCTCGCAGAAATGCGTACGCGCCGGCGGCAAGCACAACGACCTCGAACAAGTCGGCCGCACCACACGCCATCACACGTTCTTTGAGATGCTCGGCAATTTCTCCTTCGGCGATTATTTCAAGAAGGAAGCCATTCCCTGGGCATGGGAATTGGTCACCAAGGATTTTGCCATCCCGCGCGAGAGGCTCTACGCCACCGTCTTTCGCGAGGACGACGAGGCCGAGGACCTCTGGGCCAAGATTGTCCCTCGCGACCGCATTTTTCGTTGCGACGAAAAGGATAATTTCTGGGCCATGGGCGACACCGGCCCCTGCGGGCCATGCTCGGAAATCCATTACGATTTGGGACCAGCCGCAAGCGATTTGGGGCATGAGGATTGCGCGTTCGGCTGCGACTGCGGCCGCTACGTCGAACTGTGGAACCTCGTCTTTATGCAATTCAATCGCGACGGTCAAGGCAATATGACGCCACTTCCCCGCCCTTCCATCGACACCGGCGCCGGCCTGGAACGCATGGCCACGGTGCTCGAAGGCAAAATCTCAAATTTCGATACCGATCTCTTTCGCCCACTCATCGACGAAGCCGCCGAGTTGGCCGACAAAGAGTACGGCGCGAACCACGAAACCGATGTGTCACTTCGCATCATCGCCGACCATGCCCGCGCCGCAACGTTTCTGATTTCCGACGGCGTTCTGCCCTCCAACGAAGGCCGCGGCTACGTGCTGCGCCTTATCATGCGCCGCGCGCTCTACCACGGCCAGACGCTCGGCCTCAATGAGCCATTCCTTTACAAAATGTCCGGCCACGTCGTGGACATGATGAAAGACGCCTATGCGGAACTGGTGGAAACTGCCCACCACGTCGCGAAGGCAATCAAGATGGAGGAGGAACGGTACGCCGAGACGACGAAGGTCGGTCTCGAAAGGCTGGATGAGGCGCATGTGGTGCCCAAGACAGGCGACCCGAAGCTCTTTGCATCATGGAAGGCATGGTGGATGGGCATGGCGCCGGAGCCGGATGAGCTTCCGCTCGGGCGTGTTCGGGGCGACGACCTCTTCAAGCTCCACGACACTTTCGGACTGCGACCTGATTTCGTGGAGGATATCGTCAAGAACTACGGCCTCACAATTGACCGCGAAGGCTACGAGGCCGAGATGCAGAAGCAGCGCGAACGCGCTCGCGCTAGTTGGAAGGGCACAGCAAAGAAAGTCGCGCTTCCGGTTTACCAAGACCTAGCCGAGAAATCGAAAACAAGTTTTAAAGGCCATGACTGCACGAGATTGGATGGATGCCGCATGGTCGCCCTGATTGTGGACGGCCAAGCAGTTAAATCGATTCATCCAACGGACAAAAACTTCGCTGTCGAAGTAGTTCTCGATCAAACGCCATTCTATGCCGAAGCGGGCGGCCAAGTGGGTGACACGGGCCGCCTTATGGACCTTATCAGCCTCCGGGAGCTAGCCCATATCACGGACACTTATTCGCCCGCGAGTGGGATTACTGTTCACAAGGCGGTTGCGCTGGAGGAACTCAAAGTCGGCCAACCTGTCACGGCGGTGGTGGACGCCGAACGGCGTAACGCAATTATGCGTAATCACACCGCCACGCACCTGCTGCACGCCGCGCTGCGGACCACGCTTGGGCCGCATGTGAAGCAAGCGGGGTCGCTGGTGGCGCCGGACCGCTTGCGTTTCGACTTCTCGCACTACGCGGCGCTGGGCGAGCAAGACCTGCTCGACATCGAGGACCTTGTAAACGAACACATCCTCAAAAATGAAGAGGCTGTTACGAGTCTCATGGACCTTGAGGCGGCGGTGAATTCAGGTGCCATGGCGCTGTTCGGGGAAAAATACGCCGACAAGGTGCGCGTACTCACCATCGACGACTTCTCCAAAGAACTCTGCGGCGGCACGCACGTCCGTCGCACGGGCGACATTGGCCTCCTCAAAGTGATTTCCGAGGGCAGCGTTGCGGCGGGCACAAGGCGCATTGAGGCACTGACGGGCGGGGGTGTGCTTGAATATTTGCGCCGCTTGAGCCAAACCCAAGCGCAGCTTTCTGACACCTTGCGCGCCAAGCCCGAGGAACTGCTTCAGGCGGCGGAAAAGCTTGCTGAGTCCGAGAAGAAACTCAAAAAGCAGCTTGAGGCTCAGCAACTGAAGCGCGCCACGTCCGAGGCGGGCGACCTGGTGGAGAGAGCCAAAGACGTGAAAGGCGTGCGCGTGATCGCGGAGCGCGTCGAGGTGACCGACCGCGCCGCGTTACGCCAGATGGTTGACAATTTGCGCCCACGCATCAATTCCGGCGTCATCGTTCTGGGCAACGCCGCGGACGGAAAGGTGTCACTTATCGTCGGCGTCACCAAAGACCTCACGGACCGGCTCGACGCGGGCAAGATCGTGAAGGCTGCGGCGGCGATTGTGGGCGGTGGCGGTGGCGGGCGCAAAGATCTGGCGGAAGCGGGCGGAACGAAGCCGGAAAAGTTAGACGAGTCACTCGAAGCCATTCCGTCGATTATTGAGAAGATGTTGTAGCCCTTAGCTCGTTGTCAGTTGTCCGTTGTCCCAAACCAATGGATAGTACTCGGCCCCGTTTCCTCGCTCTCGCTGCCAAGACCATGGTTTCCCACAGCCTGACCTACTTCATCGTGGGAGCTCTGGCGGCCCACTTTCTGAACTATGCTGCCCTCATGGCCCGTCCCGATTCCGGCATGCTCCCCATCACCAGTCCCTGGGTCATGGCGGGCCCGCTTTTCCAGCCCCTGCGCGGTCTGGTCTTCGCGCTGGTCTTCTATCCGCTGCGTGATTGTCTGTTTGGCCGGAAGAATGGCTGGCTACTGATGGCATGGATGTTGATCGCGCTCGGCATCCTCTCCACTTTCGGCCCAGCGTCGGGATCGATCGAAGGCATGCTCTACACTCCGACGCCGATCCGGTTTCAGCTCCGAGGCTGGCTGGAAGTGGTGCCCCAAGCCCTGCTGCTTTCCGCGCTGCTCTGCTACTGGGTGAATCACTCTGGAAAGAAATGGCTGAACTGGTTGCTCGGCATCGTCTTTTTCATCATGATGGCCATGCCGATTCTGGGCCTGCTGACGCGCAAGGGATAAGACCTCAGCCGGTTTTGGATGACGTTCGGGCAAACCATCCCTGATCCATAAGTCGCTGCCCAACAAGTCGGCGAAGCTAACGGAGCCTGGTCGCCGGCTTCCCTTCGCCGAGACTATAGCCGCGCTCAACTCGCGTCGGTCTTAGCCGAGGCAAGCCCGGGCCCTACGAGAAGTGTTCGGTCGCGGCGCCCAAAGTCCGCGGGCACCGCAGGGTTGAAGTAGATCGACAAAGCCGTTAAGATACCTCTCATGCAGAACGCTACGCTAAACCGGGCTAGCGAATTGGACGCTCCTGTGAAGGCGGCCATCGAGAGCCTGCTTGGCCGGCGACTTGAGGACGACGAGCAGGTGAGCGTTCAGGCTTTCCGGCCTCACGAGGCACCGCAGGGTGAAGCGCGTCGGCACGCTGCGCGTCGGCTTGAAGAGCACCTTGACCAGATGGCCGGCAAGGTCAAGGATGTTTCCGAGGAAGAGATGGAAGCCGCTCTCGACGAGGCCTTAGAACAGGTGCGGCCCAAGCGCCGATGAGGGTTGTGCTCGACACAAACGTTTTGGTCCGAGCAAACCCGAAGGCTGTGGGCTCGGCTCGAGCTCTGTTGGATGAAATCGCCCGGTCTTCTGAACACGCGCTGATCCTCTCACCGTTCTTACTGGCGGAGGTGGAACGAGTTCTCGCGTATCCGCGTGTGCAGGCCCTGTGGCCTCTCACACCGGCTGAAGTGGAGAAGTACGTAGAAGTTCTGGGCGATTTGTCGGAGCTGGTCAATCCCGGACCCGCCCGGAGCGTCGTCTTGACCGATCCTAACGACGATCCTGTGGTCGAGACAGCGTTGCTGGGCAAAGCCGACGTCCTTTGCACTCTCGACCGGCACTTCTATTCGGCGTCCGTGGAGCACTTCTTGGGGGAGCGCTCCATTCGGGTAATAAATGATGTCCAGCTTTTGGCTGAACTTCGAGCCGGCCCTAGGAGTTGAGGGTCGCGAGAAACTGCCGCACTTCGAGTAAAGCGAAGTCTGCGCTGTCCCCCTGAGATGGTTTTTCTGAACGAATACGATCGTCCCACTGGAACTCTTGTGCAGTTCCGCAAATTTGATGATTCGGAGCAGCAGGCTGCGCTGGATGCGCGACTCCAGCTCGAATTGAAACTCAACCGCGAGCACATTCAGCGCGAGGTGGTGATACTGGAAGCTCCCAGCGAAGAGGCGGTTCGGCATACTCATGGCCGCTATTTCAAGGATTTGGCCGAGCTTGTGAGGGAATGGACGGCGAAATCGTAGTAGCACAGCGCAGCCTGGCCGCAACCGAAGAGAAAGATCTCAACACAGAGGTCACGAAGTTCTTACAGAGGCCACAGAGCCTGTACTCAGACTCTTCCTCCGTGATCTCGAACGCTTTCCTCTGTGCGCTCTGTGTTGAGTCATTTGTTCGCGAGCCGGGAACAAGCTTGGGATTATTGCTAGAGAGGGAGAAGGAGCCGTATCTATAAGGGCGCGTAGTTTGCGCTACTAGCACCACCAAGGGTTCTATGGCGGATATCGAGCAAAATTCGGATTGGGAAGATTTTGAGGCGGCGGCGAAGAGGCCGATCGAGCAACACATACGAAACTCGTTCATCCACACTTACAAGCCCGTCTTGGACGACGCCGAGTGCCGCTCGTTCGACACGATGCGAGAATATCGCAAATGGTGCGAGGAAAACCTACCGGACTGGCTGGGGTATGGCCCGGCGAAAGAGCACAGTGGCTCGTAGGCAGTGGCTAGTGGCGAGAAAAAGGTATGTGGCACGCGGCATCTGAGCGCGCGGAGCTAAGCGGACAAGGTAAGGACTCAAGAATGAAAGCAACCTGGCTTTACCGGACCGCCGCAGTGTTACTCGTTCTCTTCGCGGCGGGACACACGTATGGCTTCTTGTAGTTCAAACCGCCGTCCGAAGAGGGCGCAGCGGTGTGGGCGGTGATGAACACGGTCCATTTTCCGCTCCAGGGCCATTCCTATACTTACGCCGGTTTCTATGTTGGCTTCGGCTTGTTTGTGACGGCCTATTTGCTGTTCTCGGCGTACCTGGCATGGCACCTGGGCGGCCTGGCCCGAAAGAATCCGCAAGCGATTGGCGCTTTGGGCTGGATGTTCTTCGCCCTTCAGGCGGTGAGCGTCGTGTTGAGCGTGCAGTATTTTTTCCTGCAACCCGCGGTGCTTTCAGGTCTCGTGGCCGTTTGTGTTGGCTTGGCGGCTGTGCTGGCGAAACAGCAGCGGTGAGTTAAGGTATCTAAACTGCGGTCCTTCGTCTTGCGGGGACGAATCGAACCACAACTCGCATATTCAACGCAGCCCCAATTCTCCTCAGCAGGGGAAGCGAGTGCCCGGCGTAGTCAGCGTTTTCGACACGACAAATAACGGATGCTGTGGTTCCAATCCTTGCTGCCAGTTGGCGCTGGCTGAGCCCCGCCTTTTTGCGCAACTTGTAAATGCGGCTTGCGATCTCCGCGTTGGCGAGCTCTTCCTCGAAAGCCGCCGCTTTGGAGGCGTCATTGCCAACATACCGATCGTAAGCGTATTCGAGCGCAGGCGATTTGAATCGTCGCTGGTCTGCCATTCCTGCCTACGTTCGCATAATTGCGAACGTAAGTCAATGCCACTTTGGGGCAGCGAAGCCGGAACCTCGAAGGAGCGTTTTCTTGTTGACTTCCGTTTTCGATCATGCTAATCTTACTCCGCAGTTGAGAGGGCTGCACTTGCGGTCCGCTGGACGAAGGTCCACTCGGCTGCATTTTTCCTGTGCATCTCCTCTATCTTGATGACTCTGGTTCTGTCCCTAATGTAGACGAGCGGTATTTTGTTCTCGCAGGAGTCTCCGTATTCGAGGCCCAGGCGGACTGGTTTACGCGGGAACTGGACAAGCTCGCCGAAAGCATCGATCCCTCCAAGCCAGCCCAAGTCGAGTTCCATGCTTCGGAGGTATTCTCGCGCCGCTCGCCGCCGTGGAACAAGATGACCCGCGAGGAGGCCCAGGGAGTCATCAAAGCCGTGCTCCAGGTCATGGCCAGAAGTTATGACACTGCCCGAGTTTTCGCATGCGCAGTAGAGAAGGACTCGGTGGGTGTGGGGATCGATCCAGTCGCGCTCGCATTTGAAGATCTTTGCAGTCGATTTGACCTGTACTTGTCACGGCTCCGATCGGCTGGCGACCGGCAGCGAGGGTTGCTGATCCTCGACAAAAGCACACACGAAACATCGCTGCAACGCCTTACCCACGAATTCCGGAAGCTGGGCACACAATGGGGGGCGATTCATAACCTAGCGGACATACCGTTTTTTGTGGACTCGGGCGCCTCAAGGCTCATCCAGCTCGCTGATCACGTGGCGTACGCCGTTTTTCGCCGATACAACGCTGGCGACGCGCAATATTTCGACATCATCGCGCCGAAGTTTGATTCAGCCGACGGTATTGTGCACGGGTTGGTCCACAAGACGTCAAATGCGGCCCAGTGCTTGTGTCCTGCATGTTTAAGCAGGCGCATCAATCGTGCTCCACAAGTGTAGCCCGGAGTCTCTGCGGGTGAAAGGGTAAACGATTTTAGTTTACTTCACCAACAACCGGTGGTAAGATAAATAAGCCACTCGGAACTCTCAGCGTTCCGGGGCCCTGCTGTTTGTGGCGCCAGCCTGAGAGCGCAGGGCGCGCGGGAGAGATCAAGCCGCGTGAGCTTGGGTGGAGAACGGAAAGAGAGCAAGAACGGACGAGTGCTGTCCGAGCCGACCGAGTCGGGGACGACAGGAGCTCGATGCGTAGGGATACACTTATATTGCGTTGCGTCCTGGCGTGTGGACTGGCGGTGGCATGTGCCGGAACGTTTTCGATTCCGGCGCGCGGCCAGATCGCCACGCTGGTGGACGAGCACGGCCATAAGATCTTCGTCAACGAGATCGAGCCTGTCACGCCGACCAAACACGTCGGTCAGAGACCGACGCTCACCGCGCCCCCTCCCGAAATCTCAAACCTAGTAGACAAAACAGCAGGCCAGATGCAGGTCGATCCGAAGCTGGTTCACGCCGTGATCCAGGTTGAATCGGGATACAATCCGCGCGCCGTTTCGCGCAAAGGCGCGCAGGGCTTGATGCAATTGATGCCATCCACCGCGGAGCGCTTTGGCGTCGAAAACAGTTTTAATCCCAAGCAAAACATCGAAGGCGGCGTCAGCTACCTGAAATATCTGCTCCAACTTTTTGGCGGCAACGTGCCGCTGTCGGTTGCGGCCTACAATGCGGGCGAGCACGCCGTCCAACGCAACGGCGGCATACCGCAGTTCACGGAAACCAAAGGCTACGTCCAGCGCGTTACGAGCCTCTATGGATCGCAGAATGCCCTGCTGCGGACTGAGCGGCCTAAGATTTATAAGACCGTGGACGAGCACGGAGTGGCGCATTATACGAATGACGGACTGTAGAAGACAGTAGGCAGTAGGCAGAAGGCAGGAGGCAGCGGGCAGGAGGCAGAAGGCAGGAGGCGACAGGCAAAGGGCAAGTGGCAAGAGGAAAGCGTTGGGTAGTGGCGGGAGGTTGGTGGTTAGGACGGACGCGAGCAAGTGAGTCTGTGATATGAATTGTCAGCCTATGTTGGGAAATAAGGGTCGAACCCATTTCAAGACTGAAAACGAAGCCGCCATATTATTGAAAAGAAAGCAAAAGAGGCTGGACTGAGGCCCACACTGGAAAAAGATGTTAAAAAATGCGGTTCGAAGCCACCATGTTGTTGAAAACAAACAAAAATGGCTCAGGAACGAACCCATTTTTCAGGTTCGAAGCCATTTGATGACGGGCCGGGAGCCGGCCAAGAACAGACTGTAATTTAGCAAGGCACCGACATCACAACGCGGCGAACGCCAGTCGCCGTAAACGCACCGCACGGATAACGGCAACGCCCCGTACCGGACGGTACAGGGCAACGTACTTAGGTAGGTCGGAGGGGAACCGGAAAGACGGAACGGTTGACTTTGAACAACCTTCGAACTCGGACGATCCCGCTCTGCGGAGTTCTCCTGCTGGCCGGATTGCTGGCCTCCCCCACAGATTCTTTTGCCTCACGAGACAAACAAGCGCAGGCGCGCGCAGACTACGATCGCGCTGTGCGTCTACGCACGACACTCGACTCCCAGCCCGAGGATTCGCGCCAGAAGGCCGACTACGAGAAAGCGATTGCGGCCTACCGCTCGGTGTACCGAGGGGCTCCCACGAGCAGCAAAGCTCCGCTTGCCATCGAAGCCGAAGCCGAGCTTTACCAGGAAATGGGCCGGCGGTTTTCGGACGCGCGCGCGCTGCGCAATTCCGTCGCGGCTTACGAGTTTCTGATCCGGGAGTATCCGAAGAGCAGCCTGACGCGGCAGGCGCTGCTGGCGGCAGGGGAAATCTATCGCACCGACCTCAATGAGCCGGTCGAAGCGCAAAAGGCATTTCGGAAATTCCTGGAACTTTATCCGAAGTCGGAGAAAGCGGCTGAAGCCCGAGAAGCGCTGAGAGAAATGCAAGCATCGCCTGTGGACTCCCGCTTGCGCGGGAATGACCGCGCTGGTGTTGGCGGGGAGGTCAGCACAGGCATGGTGGCCTCCAAGGGGGGCGAAGTCCAGGCCGAGAGCCAGCGGCCGGGCCAAGCGTTCGAGGTCACCAGCGTCCGGCATTGGGTGGGACCGAATTACACGCGCATCGTGATTGCCGTGGACGGCGAGGTGGGGTTTGACACGATTCGGTTGTCGTCGCCGGATCGCTTGGTCTTTGACCTCTCGAACGCGCGCCCCAGCCCGGCCTTAATGGGGAAAGCATTTCCGGTCGGAGACGGCTACCTGCGCCAGATTCGTGTTGCGCTGTTCAAGCCTACGGTCACTCGCATCGTGCTCGACGTGGAGCGAATCGAAGACTATTCCGTCTTCCCTCTTCCCAATCCGTTCCGTCTCATCATCGACATTCACGGCCCCGCAACGCTCTTGGCGAAGGGTGAGGCCTCGAAGCCCGTCACCACGGGAAGCGGCGCGAATAAAGCAGCCGAAACCGCGGCGGGGAAACCTTCCCGCACCGGAGGCGCCAGCGTTACGGCGAGCATTACCGCCGAGCCGGCGCGGGCGCCGAGCTCAGGCCGCGAAACAGCCCGAGAAGAATCGGCATCGGCGGCAGACAACACGGGCGCCGATACTTCGTCGAAAACTTCGAGCGAATCGCCGACCCTCTCGACGAAACTCGCGTCGCCGCCCAAGACACCGGCGCCCACGGAGTCCGGCTCACGGACACTCACTCGCGCCCTGGGGCTGAAGATCGGGCGGATCGTGATCGATCCCGGCCACGGCGGGCACGACACTGGAACGATCGGGCCGACGGGGCTTACAGAAAAAGACTTGGTGCTGGACGTGGGGCAGAGGCTGGCCAAGCTGCTCGAACAGCAAGCGGGCAGCGAAGTGGTGATGACCCGCAGCGATGACACTTTCATTCCGCTCGAGGAGCGCACGGCCATCGCCAACGAGAAGGCCGCCGACCTATTCATTTCCATCCACGCCAACGCCAGCCGCGATCGTAACGCGCGAGGCCTCGAGACCTATTACCTGAACTTCACCTCCAACGCTGATGCGCTGGAAGTGGCAGCCCGCGAGAACGCCACGTCGCAGGAGTCCGTACACCAGTTGCGCGACCTGATCAAACAAATTGCGTTGACGGAGAAGATTGAGGAATCGCACGAGTTCGCCACCCAAGTGCAGCGCGAACTGCACGAGCGGCTGGCGAAGGCGGGAGTCAAACAAAAAGACCGCGGCGTAAAGAAAGCGCCGTTCGTCGTGCTGATCGGCGCGAACATGCCTTCGGTGCTGGCGGAGATTTCTTTTCTCACCAATCCCAAAGACGAGCGGCTGCTGAAACAGCCGGATTACCGCCAGAAGATTGCTCAGGCGTTGTATCAGGGCATTCTGCGGTATGTGAATAACTTGGGTGGCGTCCGGGTGGCGGAGCAGTCTCAGTCCTCGAAGCACGTCTCGCAGGCCAACGCGTCCCTCACGAGCTCACCGCGCGAACTGTCACCGGCCAACCGGCCTGATTTCTGATATTCTTGTTCTATGGACCGCGTCATGGCGAAACGGCTCGGCCTTTGTTTCGCTGTTCTTGCGTTGGCTCCTTTGGCGAGAGGCCAGCAAAGGCCCTCGGCGATTGCTCTCGTCCCCGCCGCCGACTGGCAACTGGTGAGCTCCCGGACTTCGGACGTGGATGCGGTGCGCGAGCTCGGCGGCGATCCGGCCATCGAACGCGAGTATGGAGTCGAGGCTCTCGAGGTGCGCAGCTACCGGTTGGAGAGCACTAGCGTGGAGGTAGGAGTCGAAGCAACGCCGGACGCATCCACGGCGTTCGGGTTGTTCACGTACTACCGGACCGAGCAGATGGCGCCGATCTCCGGTATGCCGCTCGCTGCCCTGGCACGCGATGTCGGGTTACTGGCGCGCGGGCGCTATTTCTTTCGCATTCCGCGCCCGGCAGAAACGGCATCCAAGCTTTCGGACAATGACCTTCGTGCCTTGATGTTTCTTCTTGCCGCCTCGCACCCCACCGGCGGACAGAATGCCAATCTGCCCGATTCCCTGCCGAGGAACGGACTCATCCTAGGCACAGAAAAATATCTGCTGGGGCCGGAAGCGGCTCGGCGCGCGATTCCATCTTTTCGAACTGACCTGATCGGCTTCTCCCAGGGAGCTGAAGTTCAAATGGGATCTTACTTGGAAGCAGGAGGAGGTCGAGCCACGGTGTTGGCGATTACCTACCCCACACCTCAGATCGCGCGCGCTCGATTCGGAGAAATGGAATCGATTCTCGGATTGAATCAGGAACGCGGCCCTGGTTCAGTTTTCGGCAAACGCCTGGCGTCCTTCGTCATCATCGTGATGGACGCGAACTCCGCAGCGACAGCAAAGAGCTTGACTGACGCTTTCACCCTTTCAGGTCGAGTCGTCGAGAACGAGCCCTACCCCGGCGACAAGCCCATCACTGTTCAGTTGATGGAGCTTATCGTTAATAATCTCTTGTTCGTATTTATCCTCTCGGGAATTGGCATCGGCGGTGGACTCTTAGTCTTTATTCTTAAACGGCTTGCGAGGAAATGGTTTCCCGACAGCCCCTGGGTGGAGCCGGAGGATGGATGTCTCACCGTCCTGAAGCTGACTTGATTGTAAACCTAATGTTTTCAGCTAGTTGTGTGGACGGCCTTCCCGACTGGTTCCCCGCCAAGAATGGTCAGAAGGGCACATTCATAAAACATTGAAAATAAAGCGCTTGACGGCCACAAAAAATCCGCAGAATTCCCTTGACATCAATCTACCCGTTTTTTACACTCGCTCCGAGTTTAGTCTGGCGGAGCGCGTCCGCCTTTCTATTCTCCTCTCTGCAATGCTCACCTGGTTGGGTCACGGGCGGGAGCGCCGGCTTCGCTGGGTGAGCATTGTTGTCTTGCGCAGCCGGCGTAGCTCAGTCGGTAGAGCAACGGTTTCGTAAACCGTAGGTCGGGGGTTCGATTCCCTTCGCCGGCTCCAGTCATGCGCTTCTTACATATCGAACGCCTTCGGGGCCGCTTCATCACTTGAGGGCCCGTTCTCGACTCTCCAAGGCAAAAGTTCCGTGAGACCCATGAAGTGTTTAATCGGATTGAACATTTTTTTGTCGCGCTCGAACGGTTGGGTCACCCTTGTCCAGTTCCACCTGCTGACGCACGGCACGCACATCAATCGAGTCTAGCTCCGCGAGACGATGCGGCTCTGCCAAAAGGATGAGGATCAGATCTGCGCGAGTGCGGGCCGACGCACTTGCCGCTCATCCCCACCACTTCTCCCCGGGCATCAAGTGCCCGCGGACGAAGTCTTCGTTGAGCTCCGCGCCCAGACCCGGCTTGTCCAAGATCCTGTACTTCCCGTCCTTAATCACCGGGCCGTCGTAGATGATGAACTTCTCCCAGTCTTCAGGGAGCATCCGGCCGGGCGAAAATTCCTGGGCCCGGAAGTCCCGAATCGCCGCCGCACAATGCGCGGAGGCCAGCGTCCCCAAGGGGCTGGAAGCGATGTGCGCGCAGACGGGGATTTCGAAGAGCTCTGCCAAGTCGGCAATCTTCTTTGACTCCAGCAGCCCGCCTGCCTTGGGCATATCGATGTGAACCAAGTGGCAGCCCTGATTCAGAATGAACGGCTTGAAGCCTTGGCGCTTGTACAGATTCTCTCCGGTCAGGATCGGTACCGGAGATTCCGCGGTCAGCTTGCTCCAGGACTCCGAATAGTCCGGCGGCATGGGGTCTTCGAGCCACATCGGTTTAATGGGCGCGACGGCCCGCGCCAGTTCCAGCGCGTCGATCCAGTCGAACTCCCAATGGCAGTGCACGGCAATGTCAATGTCTTCCCCGACTGCCTCGCGCAGGTTGGCAAACCCTTTAGCAATCCGCGAGAGGTCCTTGGGCGTCAAGTGGCCGGTGTTCGGATCGTGACCGGGTTCGCGGAACTGCGGGTCGTACTTGGCGGGGAAGGAATCGGCATCCGACTTGACGGCGGTAATGCCGAAGGGGTGGCTCTTGAGTGCGGCCGCAAACTCGCGACAGGAAGAAGGGTCGAGCATGTCCAGAGGAGAGCGCGTCCAATAGGCGCGCACGCCATCGCGGTACTGGCCGCCCAGCAGCTTGCACACGGGAACTTCCAGAATCTTCCCGGCCAGGTCCCATAGCGCGATCTCCACTCCGCTGATCGCCGTCACCGTCACTCCCGCCTGTGAACCTGCTCCGCCTGTGAAGCGAAGCATTTTGGTATAGAGCGGCTCAATGTCCAGCGGGTCCTGGCCCACCACCAGTTGGCGCAGGTAACCCAGGATCACATCTTTCACTCCACGCCCCCAGTAGGCTTCGCCGATTCCCGCAATGCCGCTATCCGTCTCGATCTTCACCAGGTTCGTTTCAGTGTTTGCCTGGACGAACATGGCTTTCACGTCGGTGATCTTCACTTTCTTGCGCATGGGCGCAGCCATCGCCCGGTAAGTTGAGAGAACCGCTGAGGCGGAGACCGCTGCCGCTAACCCTTTGAGGAAATCCCTTCTGAGCGTGTGTCGCATGACTCTTTCACCCGTGTTTATGGGATCGGCGTGCCGTGTATAGCGGCAAGTCTAGGTAGGCGCGGCCCGCAAGTCAATTGCAAGGCGTGTGCTCTTTGCGTAGCAGTGTGAAATGCATTGGTCGAAAGGCGCCCAATTGTCCGAAAAATCCTGTGTCTCGCCGCAATCCAAGCTGCATCTACGAAGGTGCGCAGTCAGCGAGAGTTTCTGGCTTGATTGAAGGTTGGTTCTTGCAGTGAAATGTCTCCTGGCAGTGTCGTGCCCGTGTTTGCCCGGAAACGCAAACACTTCCCTCGCAAGCACCGCAAGAGAACACAGATATTTTGTTGTGCGGTTTACGCCGCACGGTCGTATCGGTGGTGCAGGCCGCCGAGTCGCGCCGGGAACCAACACGACCCCGAGCTGCCGAACGAACTCTGCCGCCCGGCGTTTCCTTGTTCAATCCGAGGTGGGGAAGGAATCGACTTTTGGCGACAGACACCTCCGTCTGACACTTCCCCAGGGAGGAGCTTGCAAAAGCCAGCCCCTTCCTCCCGAGCGAGACCTTTGAGATCTGTCGCTCTAAACGATCAGCAAAGTTCATCCCTCAGATCAGTTCCCGAAGGACGCGCTCCAGTATTTGAGGCATTCTCGCGGCCAGCGCGGGTGAAAGCTCAGGCTGCATGCGGGCCGAATCGATGCAGATGGCAATCAGACGGAGCCGAGCCGTCTCGAAGGACTGTGAGCCAATCCGCAGTAGGTGTATGACCTGAGTGAGGGAAAGGTGGTGAACATGCCACTGTCGATCCTCCAGACCCCGCAGCCCATTTCCATCCCCAAAAACTACCACGCTTCCCACTTGAGAGGGGTCGAGCAGGGCGTCGACGAGAGTGATCCGGCTCCGCCCCTCGATTTGATCAGAGCAAGCGAGGAGATCTGTCCCACACCAGAGTAGCTCCGTGTCCTCAGGCAGTCTCGGGTCACAGGCGAGCCGCTCAATAACGTGCCACCCGACTCCCTCATCACCCATGAGGCGATTGCCGAGACCAATGACCAAGTGGGATTTCACGAGGGTTGTCCTGTGGCGACGGCAGAAGCAATCGGCAAGCGGATCTTAAAGGTGCTACCTTTGCCGACCTCACTCTCCACCGAGATACTTCCACGATGCGAGGTGATGATTCCATAAGCAATGGACAAGCCCAGGCCCGTCCCCTGTCCGCTCTCCTTGGTGGTGAAAAAGGGATCGAAGACCTGGTCAATCTTATCCGGGGGCACGCCGCATCCCGTGTCCGAAATCAGGACTTCCACGGAATTGTCGCGCGTGCTGTGGCCGGTAGTAATGGTGATGGTGCCTCTCTCTTGCATGGCCTGAACGGCATTCATGAGCATGTTCATGAACACCTGCTCGAGCTCGGATTTGTCAGCCATGACCGGAGGAAGTTGCGGGTCGTAGTTGACGACCACGGTGATGTTCAGGAATTGCGCTTGTTTTGTAACGAGAGACAGCGTGTCTTGGAGGATCGTGTTGAGGTCGGCAAGTTCGGGGTTGAACTTGGAATGGCGGGAGAATTCCAGCAGGCCTTTGACGATATCACGGCAGCGCTGGCTCTGCTTGAGGACCTCCTGGAGGTTTTCCCGGTTGGGATCATCCTCCTTGACGTCCTCGAGGGTGAGGGCGGTGAGCGCCAGGATGGCGCTCAGGGGATTGTTGATTTCATGGGCAACGCCCGCCGCCAGCATGCCTAGCGAAGCCAGCCTTTCCGCCTGGGCGACTCTGGCCTGCATCGCGCCCAGTTCTTCGCTGCGCTGCTTGACCTTTTCCTCGAGGGTGCGTCCCCACTCCTCGAGATCGGCCCTCATCTGCCGCAGGCTCTTCAGCATGGTGTTGAAGGAATCGGCCAAAAGGGCTATTTCACCATGCTGGGGGCTCGACTGGACCTCCTGATCGAAGCGGCCTGCGGCGATGTTTCGGGTGGCGGCCACCATCTTGCTGACGGGCTCCATAATCTTGCCAATCTCGTGATAGGTAATTCCGATAATACAAATGAATCCGATGATGCCGATGCCGAACCACGAAAGGATAACCCGGTCGCGTGTGGAGGTGTATAACCTTTCCAGACGCCCCACGCCCAGCATCCCGATGATTCGGCCGTCGTAGTTTCGCAGGGGGTCATAGGCAGTGACGTACCAGTCCCCCGCTGCGAAAGTCCGCCCGCGATAGCTACCGCCCTGGCTGAGGACCCCATCACGAATATCCGCCGCAATCTGCGTGCCCACCTCCCGCTCGCCGCCGGCCGATTTAAGGGTGGTGGAAACACGCAGGTCGTTCTGGAAGATCGTAACCACTCCAATGTCCTGGTGGTCCAAGCGGTCCTCTCCGAATACCAGTGCCCAGATGCGGTCCACCATTCCGAAATTCCGGTTCAAAACAATGCCCCCATAAAGGACGCCCAGAATTTTGTGGTCGGCGCCGGCCACTGGGGCGCCGGCAATCATCACCAGGCCCGAGGGTTCCAGAATCTCTGTGGCGGCGGCCACTTTACCGGCCAGGGCGGCCCTGACCACACTAATCGCGGAGACGTCACCCTTCTCACCCTCCGGATCAGCGACCCGCAGGGATACGTGCCCCTTCTGGTCCGTCAGGGTGATGAAATCAAAGCCGTTGTCTTTCCGGATGGAATCGAGATAGGCCAGGAGGGACGCTTCATTTCTCGCGGCAAGCAATTGTTGAATGACGTTTCCGGAGGCCACAAGCTGAACCGTTCGCTCCACGGTCTCAAGCTTTTGGTCGTAAAACGAGTGGGCCAGGGCCAAGTCATGGTCCACCGCGCGGTGCGCCTGCATCATGATCGTCGAGCTCATGATCCACGAGCCCAGCAGCGATGTGGCTAGCGCGCCGATTCCCAGAATGACCAGGTAGTCCGAGATCAGCTTCGCTTTGAGAGAGAGCCTCGGAAATGAGAAGTCAAGCCGCATGGTGTCTCTGCAGCAGGTGCACGGAGCATGAGATGCACGGATCGTAAGCCCGCGCGACCATTTCTAGCTTCTTTCTGAGAGCGGGTGCATCCTTGCTCGCGCTTTGCTCGATGGTAGAGCGGAAGTGGTTTTCAATGCTGGCGGCGTTAAAGGCCGTTGGGGTGATAACGTCCGCGGCGGTGATTCGACCCTCGTCGTCGTAGGTATAGCTGTGAACGAGCAGTCCTCGGGGCGCTTCGGTGACCCCCGTGCCGGTACCCGCTTTCGGGCACACGGCGACACATCCTTCTTCTTTAATGCCGTCGCGGAGCAGGCGGTCCACCATGGCGAGTCCGGAATGTACATCATGAACCAATTCGACCCCTTGGGCCTTGTTGTTGTCCATGGGGTTGTCGCTGGGTAGCCGCAGTCCCAATTCGCCCATGGCCGCTCGGGCGCGCTCCGTCAGTCCCTGCGTGTTGGTGGAGAGTCGAGCCAGGGATCCCACCATGAACGGCTTACCGTTAAACGAGCTGTGCTTGGCGTGCGAGCCCGGGACTGCCTTTTCATTGCTCAAGGAGCGGTAGGCCGCGGCGGGGACGCTCTGCCGCTGCCCGTTCGAGGAGACGATGATTTCGTCCCCCGCATAATAACCATGATTCTGAGGGGAGGAGAGCGCGGCGAAAACGGTGTCAGTATGGCAGAAGTCGGCGGCGGGCAAGGATGCCAGCAGCTTGATCGTCGTCTCGCAATCCGCCACGCCCTGGATGAGGGCCTCGCGCAACGCCACCAGCGAGTCCACGCTGGGAAGTTTCCCGAACCCTCCCACAATGGCGTTGACGGGGTGGACGGCCCGACCCCCGAGGGTTTCCTGGATGGAGTTCCCCAGCTTCTTCATGCGCAGGCCTAGCTTCACCGCATCCAGATGGTCCGCGGCAAGCGCGGTCACACTGGGATAATCCAGATAGTCGGGCACGGCCAGGCAGAACAGATGCAGCGCATGGCTCTGGATGCTCTCGCCCCTGTACAAGAGATCCCGCAGCAACTCCGTCTGGGGAGTGACTTTGACTCCCAGAGCATTTTCGGTGGCTTTGAGCGAGGTCAGGGAATGGGCGACGGAACAGATCGAGCAAATCCTGGACAGGATCTGAGATATATCCTCGTAACTTCTGCCTCGCACCAGCCCTTCCAGGAGGCGCGCTCCTTCAAAAATGTCGAAGCGGACCGCCGCGACTGCGCCGTCGTCCAACTCCACCGTGATCCCGCCATGACCTTCGACGCGAGCCAGATGCTCGACCTGAATCCTTGTGCTCATGAGTGATCTCCTGATGTGGGCGCGAAGGTTCGCAACTTGGCGGCTATCCTCTCGCGAGGGATGCCCTTCTCCCCAAACATGGCCAGCACGGAGGAGACGTTCGCCTCATCGACCGGGCCACGGCAACCCACGCAGGGGATGCCCAGCCCCGGGCAGCGGGCGTCGCACCCGGCTACCGTCAGCGGACCGCAGCAGACTTGCGACTTTTCGATGAGGAGGCAATTGTTCTCGCGCATCCTGCACTCCGCGCAAACGGCATACTCCGGGAAGATGGGCGGGTCACCGTTCAACAGGCTGGACACGGCCGACAGAAACTGTTCTTTTTCGATGGGGCAACCCGTGAGGTTCAGATCGACCTTGACCACTTCCCGCAGGGAACGCGGGGGCAGGCTGTCGTACTGGGCCCCCTGATGGCCGTAGATCTCCTCGAGAAGCTTCGCCCGGTCTGCCTCGGGGTTCAGAGCTGCGACTCCACCCCAGACCGCGCAGGTTCCAATCGCCATCAACGCTTTCGAGCGGGCGCGAATCCGCTTGAGCTTTTCCTCGTCGCGTTTGCTCAACACCGCGCCTTCCACCAGCGCCAGGTCGAGCTCACAACTGACATCATTCGCCGATGACGCCATGAGGAAATCCCGGATATCGAGGGCACTCACCAGATCCAGGAGTTGGTCTTCGCAATTAAGAATGACAAGTTGATCCCCCGCGCAGCCGGTGAGACCGAATAATCCGACGGTGGGTTTGCTCATTAGATCATCTCCGGAAGATTGATCGCATCCCAATACGTAAAAATGGGGCCGTGCAAGCACGTATACTTGTAGCCGACCGCGCAGTGCCCGCACTTTCCCACTCCACACTTCATGCGCCGTTCGAGCGACATCAGGATGCGGTCCTTGGGAAAACCGAGAGCCAACAGGCGCTCCAGAATGTATTTGTAAACCACCGGCGGACCGCACACCGCGGCGTACGTGCGGGCCGGATCAATCTCCGCGTGGTCAAACAGCTTCGGCAATAGCCCAACGTAGTTCTTCCAGGTTCCCGTCGGGTCCCTGTCCACGGTCAGCAGGCACGTCATGTCCTTGCGATCCACGAGCGAGACGAGTTCCTCCCGGAAGAGCATCTCTCCGGGGGTTTTGCTGCCGTACATCAGGGTGATCCGGTTGAATTTGTCCCGGTTGTCGAGGGCGTACCACAGGAACGAACGCAGGGGCGCCATCCCCAGGCCACCCGCGGCCAGCAGCAGGTCGTTGCCCATGACCTCCTGGACGGGAAAGCCATTCCCGTAAGGGCCGCGGATCCCCACTACATCGTTGGTATGCATGCGGTAGAGAGCCTTCGTCACGCGCCCCGCTCGACGCACGCACAGTTCCAGAATTCCCGGCCGAGTGGGCGAGGAGGAAATGGAGATGGGCGCCTCGCCGGTGCCGGGCACACTCAGCATCACGAATTGGCCGGGCTGATGCCGGAACATCGTGGCCAGACCATCCTCGAGGAAGCGCAGGGTGAACAGATAGTTGTCCTCAACCATCCGGTATATCCGCACGATCCGTGCCAGGTGCGGCAGATAAGGATTCTGGCTGAGCACAGCTTCATAACTGGGAACTCTATCGACAAGGAGCATTTTCGACTCCCCGCAGTTTATTGATGACTTCGATGATATCGATCTTCACCGGGCACGCGCTGATGCAGCGCCCGCAGCCGACACAGCTCGGCCGGCCGTATTCGGCCACGAACCCTCGCTGTTTGTGGTAAAAGCGATACTTGATGCGGCTGGCCCGGCCTTTCCGGAAGTTCTCTCCGCCGGCCACCAAGGCGTGGGTGGCAAACAGACAGGAATCCCAGGAGCGATTGCGCCTTCCCTCACGGGAGCCCAACTGCGTGTCATCCGCCACGTCGTAGCAGTAACATGTCGGACAAACCATGCTACAGCTTCCACACGACAAGCATTTGTCTCCCAGCTCATCCCAGATCTCGCTCCGGTACTCCATCTCGAAGATTTCCGGAAGGTCGCGAATCTCAATGTCCAGCTTGAATCCCTGACGCTTACTGCTCGAACGACGCTTGTATTCGTCGATGTCCTCCGGAGTTACATCCTGGAACAAAGGCCCAGTGGCCAGGACCATGTCGTCGCCCAAAGCGGTCCCCACAAAGGTCAGGTAATGATCCCCCAGTTCACCCAAAAAGAGGTCGAAGCCGTGGTCCACGAAATCAGCACGCATGGACCGGCAGAAACAATGCTCGTCCGGCCAGCAGTCGATCCCGATAATCGCCACGTTCTTCCTGCGCGCCTGGTAGTAAGGGTCGTCGTATTTTCCGGAAAAAACCTGGTCGAGGATGTTGAGGGCATAGATGTCGCAGGCGTGCACGCCAAAAAGAATGACCCGTTTGTCCAACCCCTCGGTGCAGGGAAGGTAGCCCTCACCCTCCCGAAACCGGAAAAGCGTCTCCCGCGGAGGGAGAAAGTACTTTTTGGGTGGCAGGATCGTCCGCGGGTAGTCGAGGCGAGCCTCTGACCACCTGCTGAGCCGCTTGAATACGTACTTGCCATCCTGCTCGACGGGCGCATGCACTTCCCCGAACTGCTGCACGACCGAAGCAAAGAAATCGAGCTTCTCTTTGGGCAGTTTCCGAATCTTCACGTTGCCGCCTTTCTCCCGACCGCCGTTTCAAGGTTGCGGTGACGCTCTTCCATTCGGCGCTGGATTTTCTCGAGCAGCTCCGGCATGTTCACCGGTTTGGGCAAAAACTCGTCATGCGCAAGCCAACTGCTGTCCGGAGGGATTCCAAAATCCGTGACCTGCGAGTACAGAGAACTCAGGACGAAGATGGGCACGGTCTTCAGCTCGACGGTCCGGCGAATTTCCTGGACCGTAAAAAATCCCTCCGTCCTTTCGTTCATGATGATGTCCATGATGATGAGGTCCGGACGCTCCAGCTTCGCCAGCCTCAGTCCTTCTCGGCCGTCGTGTGCTTTCAGGACCACGTAATGGTGGGCTTCCAAAAACGACGACAGGGCCTCGACAAAGTCACGGTCGTCGTCCACAATGAGTATCTTTTCCGCTTCTGAGGTCATCCTGAACTCCCTTTTTTCTCTTCCTCTTCCGCCGGCGCGCGGTATTCCAGCAAGCGCACGCGGAAGGTGGACCCGACGTTGACCTCGCTGTCAACGCTTATGCTTCCTCCCATTTCTGAGACAAGTCTTCGACAGATGGAGAGCCCCAGACCGGTGCCGGGAGTCTTCTTGTCCCCCTCTCCTTCGACGCGAAAGAACTCCTCGAAGAGGAGGGGATGATACTTTTCAGGTATGCCCACGCCCGTGTCGGCCACCGCAATCGCAACTTCGCCGCCCAAGTCCTCGCCAGAGACGGTGACCTTGCCACCCGGCTTGTTGTACTTGATGGCATTCACGATCAAGTTGTCGAAGACTACGCTCAGACAGTCTCGATCGCCCCGCACAAAGTAAGTGTTTTCGGGTATCCGGCTTTCGAGGGAAACGGCGTTCGTCGCGGCCATTTCTTCGTATGTCCTCAGGATGTCGGCAATGATCCGCTGGAGATCGACTTTGATCCACTGTCGGGAAAAGGATTCCCCTTCGATCCTGGCCAGGCTCAGCCAATCCTTGATGATCGCCTGGAGCTCATCGGTCCTTTTGAGGCAGCGCTCGAGCCACTCCTGCCGCTTGGCCGTGGCGCTTTCCGTGTTGTCGAGATGTTTCAGAACATCCAAATACTGGTGGATGGCCACCAGAGGGGTTTGAAGTTGGTGAGAGACAAAGGTAATAAAGCGTCGCTTGAGGAGCGCACGCTCCATTTCGCTTCGCCGCATCTCCAGCGAGAGCCGGCGGTGTTCCAACCCGCGGTTAACGATCAACCGCAGCTCGTCCGGAGAAAAAGGCTTGGGGAGGAAGTCGTAAGCGCCGCACTTCATTGCACCCACGGCGGTATCGATCGTCGGGTACCCCGTAATGACCACCAGAACGATTTCCGGGCGCACTTCGTGGATCCGGGTAACGACCTCCATGCCGCTGATACCTGGCATCTTGAGGTCAACCAGTACTAGACTGGGCTTCAACTTCGTCACACCTTCCAGCCCCTGGCCTCCGTCCTCGAAGGCTTCGACCCGAAATCCCATTTTGGACAGGATCTTCCGGCAAGAAAGCCGCATGGCGTAATCGTCGTCGATGACGACGATGGTCTCCTGCTCAGCCGGTTCGCTCATGCTAATCTTCTCCGGCGCGGGTTGGGTGAAAACAGTATCGAGGATCAGGACTATGCTCTCCCATGCGAGTGGCAAAGCGCCGAAGCCCTTTGCACAACCTCCAGAAATTTGGGGATGTCGAGTGGCTTGGTCAGGTAGAAGTCAGGGCGGATCATGTCTAGCTCGCCGGCCATTGGAAATCGTTCATCCGGGCTTAAATCAATGGACGAAGTCATGACAATCGGAATACTCCGGTAGTCTGCGTAGGCATCCTGGAACTTAATTGCCTGGTTGACTCCATACCCTTCCGAGTCGCACTCCATCATGATGTCGAGGACAATGATATCGGGCCTTTGCTCGACCACTCGGCGCAAGCCCTCTCTTCCGGAGCCCGCCTCGAGCACCGCGTAACCGTGACTCTCAAGAAGAGATCGGGTCGATGCTCTGAAGTCCGGATCATCATCGATGATGAGTATCTTCAGATTGTCGGCCAGGATCGCCTCCCCCGCATAGCGTCTGGCTGGGGCCTTTTCCTTCTCGGCCATGTTTCCTCCTAGCACGAGCACTGCATTTGGGTGGTTCTTTCCTCATCGTTCGTTTCTTCGAGAGAATGCGAGGCCTTGCGATCACGTTTTAGGTTCTGTTCCATCCTGAAGTCCCCTGATTCCTTAAAGGACACCTACACTTGGTACTCCACATTGCTAAATAATTCGGTGACGCGCGTCACTCCTCGCAGTGAGAATGGCGAGCGGGTCGACAACCCGTCTTGCTCCCCAAGCACCGGGCTGTCCATACCAAGAATCTTGTTCGTATTGAGTCTGGGGAAGTTAGCCACTGAGACGGAACTGTTCTTGAATACGCTCGATCCGTGAGGGCGGCACGGTCATCATGGATGCATCGCTCGCCAGGGTCGACGAGTTCTTCCCCCTCAGCCGGCGCATGCGCGCCGCATGTCCCGCCGTCATCTCGAGATTGAGCGCCGCGCCGAGGTTGGCGTTCTTGATGCCGCCCAGTTCCCGAAGCGGCTACCAATACTGCCGGAGCGTTTTGACTTCGTTCTGATGATGCCGCCCGACCTGAGACCAATCCACCGCGAGGCTGCTTCGAGTCTCACAGCACCCGCCGATGGCTTTTCCCGATGAGGGTTCGGGGTCCTTATACCACGACCCGCGGATGAACGCTGGGGCATCGCTTGCGTTCAGCGAAAGGGAGTCAGTGGCACGATGGTTCGTAGTCATTGCAGGACGGCCATCCCTCGATCGAACGCGCCGCTTTGACGGCCCTCAGGACTGCCTCCGAAACCGTCTCCGCTGCCAGCGATCCGATCACCGAAATCCCGAGATCAGAATCGATCTTGCCGGTGGAGACGGCGAAGGTTGAATCGCCATCGCCGTTGGTGTGGTAAGGATTGATGGTTCGTGCCGCGCCGGTTGAGGCCATCATGGCGATTTTGGTCATCGCCGTTTTGTTGAACCTGGCGTTTGTCGCCACAACTACGAGCGTCGTGCTGTGCAGCACCGGGTCTTGCACGTAGCGGACTAAAGCGTGTGGGCGTTGGCCCACAGACTTCAGAGTTTCGATAATGTTGGCATAGCCCTTGCCGTCCGGACGGCGAGCCCCGGCCAAAATCTTTCCGGTGCGCCAGTCAACGATGTCCCCGACGGCGTTCACCACAACCAGCGCTCCAATCACGACTTCGCCGAGACGCAGGCTTGTGGTTCCAAGACCGGACTTCATGCCTCCGAAGCCCTGGGCGCGGAGCATCTTCCCGATAGTCGCGCCCGCGCCGATGCCGACGTTACCCTCCTCCACCGGGCTAGAAGACGCAGTCTGGCAGGCCTTGTACGCGGCCTCCGCATCGGGCCTGATTCGGGCATCGCCGAGAGCGAGATCATCGATGACCGCGCCGACCACGATCGGCACGCGGACATTGGGGATGCCCCAGTCGAAGCCGGTTTTGCGTTCCTCGAGGTACCGGACCGCGCCGGGGACTGCCGCGAGTCCCATCGGCCCTCCACCCGTCAGCAACATTCCATGGATGGTTTCGATGGGACTCACCGGTTGGAGCAGTACTCCCAGGTAAGAACCCGGCGCCGAGCCGTCGTAGTCCACGCCTGCCGTCGCCTCGCCATCAAAAAGAATCGCCGTACAGCCCGTCGGACGGCGCGAGTCGGTAAAATGCCCGACCCTGATTCCGGGCACGTCGGTGATTGATCCGTGCGCCGCGGCTTCGCTCCGTCGCTCGTTGGCGCCGACCTCCTTCTGCGTCAACCAAACAACACCAGCGGATCGGATGATTGCAGTGTTGAATTCTCTTCGATTCACAGGTCTCATCGCAGTTCTCCTTTCACATTCTAGCGCCGTAGTGTGCCACAACGCGGCCTGCTATAATCTGAGTCGCCCGCGAAAATCTCTTCCTGGAGAACAGTCATGTTCCGTTCGTTGGCGGTAGTGTTGGCCGCGCTCTGCCTGATGTCAAGTGGCATGGCGCGGGAAAGTGCCCCACCTGGGCTGGAAACCTGGTTTGTAGACTCGCTCATGAAAGTGTTCCCAAGTGATGCTCGCGGGACTGAGGGCATACGCATTCCTGAGTTCAGGGGAGCACGGAATCAGCATTTAAGCGTGCAGCTTGCCATACGCTCCAGTCATCCACTCCATGACGTTCGGGCGGAAGTCAAACCGCTGGAGGGTGGAGCGCGCGGCCGAATCGCGAGTGTGGAGGTTCATCGCGTCGGCTACGTGGTGGTGGGCTCGCATACGCCGGATTGTCCGCCCGGCGAGTTGGTGGGAGTCGCGCCCGGCTGGTATCCGGATCCGCTCGAGGACTTTCCCTTCGATCTTGAGGCGAACCATACCACGCCGATTTGGGTGACGATCCACGTTCCCGCCGACGCAGCAACGGGAGTTTACGAAGGCTCAATTGTGATGCGTGCTAGGGAGCGCGTTATAGCGCGCAATCCGTTCCGCGTGCGGGTGGTGGGCGCTTCGGTACCAGAGGAGATGTCTCTCAAGCTGACCAACTGGTTCACGTTGGATGACAAGACGTCGCGCCAGTTCTACGGTGTCGCGGCCTTTTCACCGGAGTGGTGGTCTCTCGTCTCCAATGTGGCTCGTGTGCTCGCGGCCTACCGGCAGAACGTGATCATGACGCCGCTGCTCACACTCATCCAGCCGCGGGTCGAGGGCGGAAGTCTTGCCTACGATTTCACCAACTTCGACCGTTGGGTGGAGACGTTCAAGCAGGCGGGCGCCATCGGGTACATCGAGGGGAGCCACCTGCTCGACCGCGCCGGCAGTTATGACGCGCCGCTGCTCGTGCCTACCTTCCAGATTGTCGACGGCAAGCCGCAGGCGGCCTCTTTGCCGCCTGACGATTCACGGGTGGAGGCATTTCTATCGAAATTCCTGGCATCGCTCTATGCCCACTTGAAGGATCGAGGGTGGGATAAGCTCTACCTCCAGCACGTGCTTGACGAAGCTCACGGGAACGAGGTTCCCTACTACGGAAGATTCGCCGCGCTGATCCATCGCCAAATGCCGGGCGTTCCCACCATCGATGCCGTGGACGCGGCGCAGATGCCGGAGGTGCTCCAGACCAATTGTGACGTCTGGATTCCACAGCTCGGGCGGTTCGATGACCAGATGCCGCTTATCAACCAGCGCCTCGAGAGCGGACATAGCGTGTGGTATTACACGTGTCTGTATCCTCAGAAGAAGTATCTCAACCGCTTGATGGACTTCCCCTTGGTTAAGGTCAGGCTTCTCCCCTGGCTCGATTTCCGCTACGGGTTCACGGGATTTCTGCACTGGGGCGGGAATTATTGGACGCCAAATCCGATGCTGGACACGCAGCCGGTCATCGACAACAACACGGAGCTTTTGCCGCCAGGGGACGCCTTCATTGTTTACCCCGACCGTGAGCACCGCACATTCCGCAGCTCCATCCGGTTCGAGACCATGCGATCCGGCATTGAAGACTATGAGATGCTGAAGGCGCTCAAGGCGCGGGATCCCGCCGCAGCCGACCAGATTGCCGCAGGCGCGATTTCTTCTTTCACCGAATACATCCGCGATGTAGAGGCCTTCCGCAGGCTCGAGCAAGCACTGCTTGAAGCTTTATCGCGCAGCCAGGACTCTCGCGCCGCTCGGTGAGCTCGGCCAGCAGGCGTGTGACCCCCTCTCGCCCTCCAAGGCAGCGTCCCTCGGTCTCGCGGAGCGGAGACGGGGCGTGCTCCGACGCGCATCGGCGACCAGTCTCGATGTACAATCTGCGGGCCCGCTCTAAACAGAATGGAGAGACCTGAAAATGAGCTACAAAAACAGGGTTGCGATGTGTCTTGCAGCGCCCCTTGCAGCGCTGGCCTGCCTCTGCGCCTGCCCCGAGCTGGGCTGGGCACAGACAGGCTTTTTCCAAGTCGAGCAGCGCGCCGGCGTCTGGTGGCTGATAGGACCTGACGGCGCGCCGTCAATCTCAAGCGGCGTGGACACGATCCGATACGAAGGCGACCGCATTCGCGGAACTGGCGCCGCTCCTTATCTCGAGGCAGTAAAGCGAAGCTATCCTAGCCGCGACGCTTGGGAGTCCGCGGTTCTGTCGCGGCTGAGCGAGTGGGGCTTCAACACGATCGGCGCGTGGTCTGATCCTGAGTTGTGGAAGCGAGAATTCCCTTACACGGTTATTTTGGATATAGCCGGGCGCTCAGGGGCTGACTGGGAGCACGGGAAGCCTGTGGATGTGTACGCCACCCGCTTCGAATCAACGGCCCAACAAATCGCGCAAAAGGAGTGCATGCCGCGCACCCAGGAGAAGTTCCTGATCGGATACTTCAGCGATAACGAGTTACGCTGGGGGCCGGACTGGCGGGGGAAAGAGACAATGCTGGAGATGTATTTGAAATTGTCTCCCGATGCCGCCGGCAGGCAACACGCCGTCCAATTCCTGAAGAAGCGCTATGGGGACGATATTGGCAGACTCAACCGCGCCTGGAATGTTGAGGCCAAGGACTTCTCTACAATCCCTTTGCCTGGGATGACTGATGCCTACCGGGCTGACGCCGAGCAGTTCCTGGCCGAGGTCGCAGATCGGTACTTCCAGGTTTGCGCCCAAGCCATTCACAGCGCTGATTCCCACCATCTTTATCTGGGAGCCCGTTTTGCCGGCCAGGTGCCGGATGTGGTTTTTCGCGCTGCACGCTTCGCCGATGTAGCCTCGATCAACATCTATAGCTTCGATCCACGACTCTTGGCTGAGCGCCTTTATAAGCTCGCGGGCAAACCCGTACTCATCACGGAGTTCGCCTTTCGCGCCCAAGACTCAGGGCTGCCGAACACCCAGGGCGCCGGGCCCAAGGTCTCGAGCCAGGCCGCGCGCGCCAAGGCTTACACCGATTACGTCACGCGTCTAGAGAGTTTGCCGGAGGTGATCGGCTATCACTGGTTTCAATGGTCCGATGAGCCGAAAGAGGGCCGCTTCGATGGCGAGAACTCGAACTACGGGGTCGTCAATATCAGCGACAAGCCCTACGACGAGTTTCTTGCGGCAGTAAAAGCAGCCAATGCGGCGGCTCTCGCGGCCCATAAGAAAGCAGTTGCCAGTGGCCAGTAGCCACCTCAGGATGACATATCAGGGAGTTGCACCGGCTCAAAGAACGCGGCGGCCAGGTCTGGCGCTCATGGGCCCCGTCGCTTCTGCGTCAATTTCGACTTGACCTATCGAAGACCGTGATGACGGGCAAAGCGTTGCCCTCATCGTCGAAGAATCCACGAGTCCTCAACCTGCCGGAGACCGCCGGCTCCCACCAGAAGACCCCTTTGCCGCGGTCATTGGGGGTCGCTCGAACCTCCCGGTCAACCTCCTCCAGGAATTGCTTTTGGCCTTCTGGCGTCTCGGGAAAGGGGCCGGGCTGCTTGGTGTACTCGACGGGCTTCCAATTGTAAGCGGCTTCCACGACGATGATGTCGTGCTGATACTGATTGGCCATAAAGTCCAAGTTTTCGCGCAGGGCCTCCAGGCTCCCTTGCCACCAAGGGTAATACGATTGACCGATCACGTCATAGTTCAAGTGGTACGAATTGAATTTGTCAAAGAAGCATTTGGTCCCGGCTTTGTCCCCGCCCCGATCGATGTGGATCATGATGCGCGGATGGGTCTGATTGCCACTGCCCGCCACCACGCCCTCGATTCCGGCTTTGATCAGGTCGGCGAAGTTGTCCCAGTTCTCCGGCAGATGGCCATCCGGCCACATCATCCCGTGGGTCACCTCATTGCCGATCTGCACCATATCGGGCAGCGCGCCGGCGTCTCGGAAAGCGGCTGTGGTTTCCCGAGTGTAATCGAACACCGCCTCCGCGAGTTGCGCGTGCGATTTGCCTTGCCAAGCCTTGGGAATGAACTGCTTGCCAGGGTCCGCCCACGTGTCCGAATAGTGATAATCGAGCAGGACATGAAAACCAAGTTTCTTGGCCGCCCGGGCGAGCGCGAGCGTGTAATCAAGATTATTCGGAAGGTCTGTCGGAGTGTGAAAAAGCCTCAGCCGGACCCAATTGTACCCGTGATCCCTGAAGATCTGGAGCCCCGCTTCGCGCCTGCCGTGGTCCTTAAAGACAACTCCCTGATTTTCTGCCTGCCGGAGAAATGACAAATCCGCCCCCACCGCGTACTCGTCCACAGATACAGCCAACGCCTGCGGTGACAGCGAAATCGCACCAACGATAATGGCGGTGAGTGCCGCGATCTTGTTCTTCACGAGTTTTCACCGCCGAGTTTCTCAGTTTATCAGCACTTCCGTTCGTCAGGGAAGCTGCCTGTCAGTTGGGCAGCGGGTCAGTTTGACGCTGAAGCGGCGAGTTGCGGACACCCCAGGTCCGGCTTTGGGGTCGGCATGGGTGTGGCGCGCACGATTACCACGTTTCGCCGTTATGGGCTAAACCATTGCGACAAAAATTAGTCTTGAAGGCTGACACTCTTTTTGATATCAATGGTGCATGAATATCGGACAAAGGCTATACGAACTGCGCACCTCAAAGGGATTTTCCCAGGGCGATATGGAAAAGCGCACCGGGCTCTTTCGCTGCTATATCTCCAGAGTCGAGAACGGACACACGGTCCCGAGCATCGAGACTCTTGGGAAAATGGCAGGGGCACTTGAAATCGAGTTGTATCAACTTTTCTTCACGGGCGAAGGGAAACCCCAACCAGTTTCCACCGAGACTCTTGCTGCCTCAGACCCCGAGGAGCGAAAGTTGATCGCAAGGTTCAAGACGCTAGACGAGAAAGATCAGCGGCTGGTAATCAGCATGATTAAAAAGCTAGCCGCAAGGGCCTGATCCCGCAGGTGTTGAAGAACTTCATCGTGGATTCGGCTCACCCCGCTGCGACGTAGTGCGCTCGTCAGCGCCCGGCTGGAGCCCAACCTCATTGATTCTCTTCGACAATCGCTAATCCCCAGGGTTGCACCGTGATCGTCTGCCCATGGCTTGTTGGCGTTTGGGTGAGCAAGTCTGCGCCCGCGCCATAAGGGTAGGCGATAGTCTGCGTTGCGCTCGAATAGTTCAGATAGAAGTGGAGAGTCTTGCCGTTGCGGTTCCTGCCATGCTTCACGCGAACCGACGCGGGAATCTCCTGATCCGGGCCGGTTAAGCCAGCCAGCCGAAGAACGCCCAGGACCACGGCGGCCTGGAGCTTATCGCTCAAAACTGTCCCTTCGTAGGTGAGCGTTCCCTTGCCGAAGACATTTCGTGTGATGGCGGGATACTTGCCAAAGAAAGCGTGATCATAGTAAGCGAGGGGTTTGGCCGTATCGGGAATCAACATTTCCGCCCAGTCCGAAACTTTGTTGTCCGCGCCGGCGTGGAATGGGTCATCTTTCAGGGCGAGTGGTTGGCGCAGATTCGAGAACTCCTGGTAATGAAATCCGGCTGCTTCGCGCAGCGGTCCAGGCGCCATCTGCCAGCGCACGGTCGAGTACTCGTTCGTGAATCCACTCTTGAACGCCATCAAGAGGTGTCCGCCATTGCGGACGTATTCCACCAGCCTGTTGAGCAGCGCGTCGCTGGCCACATAGAGAGGGGGAACAACGATTACTCTGTAGTCGAAGAGATTGGTGCTTTCCGGGAAGATGAAGTCGGCGCCCACATTGGCGCGGTAAAGCGCGCCGTACATCTGCATCAGGATGGAGCGATAGTTCGCGCGATCGCTGAATCTCATGAACTCGATCCCGTAATGCGAATCGTTGCTGTAGAGGATGGCAACCTGGTTCTTTCGCTGGAGATCGACGATCTCAGGTCCGATTCGTTGCAGCTCGTGCGCCGTGCGGCTCACTTCGGCGTAAGCCCGGCCCGGCTCCAGGTCGTGGCCCAGGACTCCTTTCCAATAGGTTTCTTGACCGTAGTGGATGGAGTGCCAGTGCCAGTACTCCACCATATTCGCGCCGGACGAAACGTGGGTATAGACGTCGAGGCGAAGTTGGCCGTCATAAGGCGGGAACTGGTTTTTGGAATCCCATCCGATGGCTTCGGCGTTGGTTTCGGTGATGAGGTAGTTGGTTTTCTTGAGCGACCGAACGTAATCGCCGACCAGCGATGACCATTCGCCGTCAAATTCGTCTTGAGTGCCGTGATAAGGATTGGCGGCGGCGATATCCAGACTGCGAGAGACATCTAATTCATTGACCTCAGGCCGCGGCGGGCCGGCGAAATCGTGAGTGATGAACTGGTCGGGCCGTTTGTATTGGTTCACGATCGCGGCCTGCCAGGCGAGGAAGTCTGTCGTCAGCCACTGCGAGTAGCGTTCCCATTCGAGCTTCCATCCCGGATTGATGATGCCGTCGCGAGGCGGCAGCTCCGTCCAGTCATTCAGCCGCTGGCCCCAATAATTCAGGCCCCAGATTCTGTTCAGATCATCGACTGTCTTGAATTTCGATCTCAGATATTCCTGAAACCCAACCTGCACATCGTGGTTGGCGGCGCCGGCCGACGAAGTTTCGTTGTCAATCTGATAGCCGATGACGGCAGGATTGTCTTTGTAGTGCTCCAAAATCTTTCGAATCACTCGCTCGCAATAGAATCGATAGGTGGGATTGGCGAGATCGGTATTTTGGCGCAGCCCGAATTCAACGCGCTGCCCTCCCAGCCGGCTGACGATGATCTCCGGATGTTCTTTGTACATCCAAGCCGGGATGGAATAGGTTGGGGTGCCCATAATGATGCGGATCCCAGCGCGGTGAAGCCTGTCTACCATGCGGTCCATCCATGCGTAGTCGAACTTGCCGTCTTCGGGTTCCCATAATCCCCAGCTTGACTCTCCAATGCGCACCACGTTGATGCCGGCCTTCTGCATCAGGTCCACGTCTGTGTCCAAACGGTCATAGGGCATGTATTCGGGATAGTAAGCCGCGCCGTAGAGAATGGTGTCCATTTGATCGGGACGGAATGGCTCTCGGGCTGACGCGGCGCGAGGCCAATTGGCGGCGCACAATAGCGCGAGGACGAGCAACATCGCATCGAGCCACTGAAGCCGTATTTGCCGCCGGACTGCAGATCGCACTTCCCTTGCAACTTTAGTCTTCATGTCGAATTGCCCCCGAAAGCTTCAAGAAGTCTGAACTCACCGGCCCGTCATGGTTTTCGAGCGCTGCAATTTTGCGATTGCATCGCTCCGCGGTCGGTGCCGCCGCAGGTTGATGCCGGATCGCCCGAAAAGTCAAGCCCTCCGTTATTCGCGATGGCTCGCCCGGCGCCCCTCGCCGGAGAACCCGGAAGTAACTGATATCCGGACAAACTGAGCCGTCCGTTTCCGCCTTGGCCAGAAGCCACAAACTTGGGGTCCGCCGCCAGCGCATGAGGATCATCTGCCGGAACGAGATGGCCATAGTAGACGTTGGAGTCAAACACGTTGTGCTTGCTCTGGCCAAAGCCCGGAACCGTTTTCCAGGCTCCGTTGGCAGCGCGAAACAGTGCGTACGAAAACTGCGCGCTGCCCTCGGCGTAGAAAATGTTGTTGAAGAAGTAGGTTTCGTCAGCCCATCCGTGCCAATCGGCGTGCAGAATCAGATCAACCTTGTGATCTTCGCCGACGTAAATTGTATTGTTGTAGATCGCGGTATTCCTCACTGGGCCGGCGATATTGATGCCTCGTGTCCGGTCGTTTTGGCTGATGTTGTAGCGAACGATCGTACCCACGTTTCCTGCACTGTCTTCCGGCTTCTGGCTCCCGTCGTCGCAGATCAAAAGAAAGCCGCCGTCATTGTCGTGGCTGTAATTGTACTGGATGATTGTGTTCTTGCTATTCCAATCGGAGTCAAACCCTTCGCCGTCGCGCTGGCCCTTGGTGCCGTAAGCTTCGTTGTACTGGATCACCGTATTGTCCGCACTCCAGGGCCAGATCGCCACGTTATAGCCTTCCGATCTCTGATTGGCGTGGCCCACGACGTTATGCTCAACCACCGCGCCATCCGTCGCCACCACGACGATGCCGTCTCCGCCGATGTCATTGAGGATGTTTCCGCCCACGACGACCTTCAGGCTCGGATACCACTTTGAGCGTTGCCATCGGTCTGACCATCCGAAGATGCCGCTTCGGTCCACGTGGTAGATTTCGTTTTTCTCGATGCGCAGATCAACAAACCGGCTCGGCTTCTCTCCACCGTCGCAGGTGTAATCGATTCCACCGTTGTGCTTCACGCTGTCCACGCCGTTCACGTCGTGAATCCTCAGCGAGCGGACATAAATGTGATGGGCGTCGCCGAAATTGTCGACTGCCACATGGACGCCGCGGCGGACGGCAGCAGTTGTTCCAGTGTTTGTAATCTCGAGATTCTGAATCTCCCAGTATTCCTGGTTCTTCAGCAGAACAGTGTCTTCGAAGAGTCCATTGCCGCGAATGAGCGGCCGAACTCCTCCGCCATACGCGTCCACAGTGATTGGCCGCCCTTCCACGCCCGAGCCTTTCGGCCAGAGTTGTCCCTCCCACACCGAGCCGGACTTGAGAAGGATGCGATCACCAGGAAGGAATGTCGTGGAGTTGACCTTCGCCAAACTCTTCCAGGCGGCGGCCGGAGTTGTGCCCAGATTCGAATCATGGCCGTCGATGGAATCAACGTAGTAGGTTGTGGCTGTTCTTTGCGGAGGCAGTGTCTGCCCGGCGGCTCCCTGCGCCGACACACAAGCAAGTGCGGCTAGGAGCATAAGACTTCGGCGTGCTTTTTGCATGTTCATCGGTTGAATGATCCCTCGCATGGGAAGATTCGATGAGACTTGTAGTCCAAGCTACTGGCGCGGCCACTCGTTCCTGGTCTGTGCCCCACGAATCCAACCCCGAGAATTCCTTGAAGCGCGCGCCAAATGCACACTTAATTGGAAACCACCCGAACTGACACCAGCGAAGTTTTGCCAGGCACGTAGTTCTCAACCGTCGTCTTAAGGAGGGCCTGGAAATACGGAGGGGGTGTTTTATGGTCTGGCGATATGTCGATCAGGGCTTTGCGCAACTCGGGCAGCCGCTCGGCGCTGGTGATGTATTCGATCGCGGCTTGCGAGCCCTGCGTATAGATGCCGTAAACCAGCAGGATGCGGTTTTCTTTCATTTCATTGGGCAGCATCAGGACTAGCGCGTAATCGAGAGTCAGTTGGTTGGTGACGGGGTCGAACTCCGGTTTGTAGAGAGGCTTTTCGCCTGGCCTTGGATTCTTGTTCTGAATTACTCCGGCCTGAAAGAGAAAGCCCTCGGGGTTCAGGAAGACCCTGCCGCTCCAAGATTGGTTTCCGCCTAGCAGGATGGCATTGCCCGTCTTGATCTCTTCGAATGTGACCAGCCGCGACTGCCGCAGGAGGCACTTTTGGCCAGCACTCGCGAACAGTTCGAAAAAGTTTAGCAGGCCCGAGGTTTCGCCGACCGCAGTGAAATCCGTTGTCGAGGGGACAAACAGGAACCGCTTCAATTCCCGGAAGTGAATCGTGTCGCGAAATTCGGGCAGTTTTTGCTTGGGAATGTCAACT
This sequence comes from Terriglobia bacterium, assembly GCA_050013575.1. GTDB lineage: Bacteria > Acidobacteriota > Terriglobia > UBA7540 > UBA7540 > DASYXZ01. The sequence goes on from JBEKEZ010000026.1 coordinate 72,593, forward strand.
CCGCGCTCCAGAGTCTGGGCACTATCTCCGTCATGCGCGGCCCGCAGCAGGGGATGGTTGGGTATCACAATGATGGGAGGGGCAGCGGGCGGCAGGAACGGTTTCCAAAACCACTCGAGGTCTTCTGACAATTTCGCAGGGGACGGCTGAGCTTGGAGAGCTTGCTCCGTCAGCGAGCGCTGATGGATGAGCAGAAAAATCAGAATCATACAAGCCGCCGCCAGTCCCAGGATCAGCGCGTAGCCCAGTTTCTGATTTGGCGATGCGGAAGGCCTTGGGATTTGAACAATGGGAAGGACTTCTTCCTTCTCTGGCCCGGCCTTAGTGAAGAAAGGCACGTAATGGCCGGCGGGCAGCTCAATCCTCAACGGGCTGATGCTGCCATATTCTTCGTAGTACGCCTTGAGCGCGCGCCGGATCTCGTGCGCCTGCACGCGCACGATGGGATCGTCCTGTGGGTTGAAATCACTGCCACGCCCGTAGACCTCCACCCCGATCAGGTATTCGTTCAGCTTGTCGGCGTTGCCGAGCAGGGTCTGCTCCGAGACGAATTCCAGAAAGCGGCTCTTTTTGGGAGCGCTGGCAAAGTGTTTGCTTTGAAGCACGCGCCGAAGTTCTTCCCGCCTTTCGAAGAGGGAGATGGTTTCGGTCGCCGCACTATATTGAGCGGGCATTTCAGCACCCTGCGCAGTGTCGCCGCCCAACTTCCAAAGCTGGGCGAGGCGACAGGCCGCTGCTGATACGCAAATTAGCACTCCGTATGAGAAAGGTCAATCAGATGTCTCAAGCCACCGGAAATCTGCTGGCTCCCGCCAACGGTTAGCTAACACGTTATTTTCAGTTACCAGGAGACAGGTCGGAGGTTACCGCACAAAGCTTTTTCAACGGCCAGTCATCCGATGTCGGCTGGCGGTGCTCGGTCGTCATTCGCCAGCGTCTGCAAGTGAGTGGCGCGTCAGTGAGCCATCGGCCCGTTGCATCCCTCGGGCTCCGTTTTCAATTGCCTGAGAGCCCAAAGATTGATCGGCTCAGTCCCAAGAACGGACAACTGACCAGTGACCACGGACAATTGTCCCTCACTAACCGCTCTGATAACCGCCATTACCTTGAAATCCTTATGCCAAGCGCTGAAGCTGGTCGGGACGATGGAGGCGCAGCCGGTGAGCAAGAAGGCGCAAGGCGAGGGCATGACCTTCAGCAAGACTTACGCTTCAGTAGCACCCTTGCGGATGGGTTTCATTTGTTTCTTGGTCCTATGTTTTCCCCCGCTTGCCCGGCCACAGGTGGGACATCTGCGGCTAATTGTCACAAGGCAGTTCGACGACCCCATTCTTACTGTCTTATCTCCGGGCGCTGAGGGAAACAAGTACGGTTTTGAAGGCGGGCGGGTCCTCAAGCTAAATGGCACCTATCATCTTTTCACGTCTGAAATGGTGGGTGATCCCCACTGGGTCAAGATGAAGCTGGCGCACTGGACGAGTGGTGACCGCCTGCGCTGGAAACGAGCATCCACGCTGTTCGAATCGAGCGGCGATTTCACAGGTAAAGACCCGCGCGCGGCTCTGTGGTCGCCGATGCCCGTCTATGACCAGAAGGAAGGCCGTTGGAACCTGTTTTATGTCGCCTATCAGTGCGCGCCCAGCACAGCCAAGCAGTGGCTCAACAACTACGAGGGTAGGATCTGGCGCGCCGTATCGAAGCTCAACGGGCGGGGCGGCATCGATGGCCCTTATCAGGACGTGGGCATCATCCTGCAGCGCGGAAAAGACTCGGACCCTTGGGAAGGATTGCAAGGGACAGATTCGTTTTTCCCCTACAAAGCGGGCAACGAGTGGTTTGCTTTCTATGGGACAGCGCATACGGAGAATCTGCCGATCCCATCCTGGCAAGTTGGCCTGGCCTCCGCACCGGGCCTGATTGGGCCATGGAAGCGACGCACCGAGTTGAACCCGCTGGCCATTGAGAAGGTCTTTATTGAGAACCCCATTGTCACCAGGCTCCCAGAGGGCATTTACGTAGCCGTATACGACAACATGGTGGACCGCTCCGTCGGCTACTCATTCTCAGCCGATGGAATTCACTGGAACGAAGGACAGGCACTCGTCGTGCAGAAGGACCATGGAGTTTGGGCCAGCGAGGTTCGCACACCTCTCGGGCTGGTTCCCGAGGGGGACGGTACGTTCACGCTGTTTTATGCCGGAAACCAAAATCTGCTTGGAGTCCCGCCGGACAAAAACGGGATCAAGCTGACACCGGGCGCGATCGGGTTGGTAGAGGTCAAGCTGGAGCGCTGGTAATCGGTAGACCTATCGGCCTGAACCAGGCAAGGCCTTTTCGTCCAGGCATTGCAGAAAGGGTGCCGGGATATTGTAGTTAGGCATGGATTCATATCGGGGAAGCTGGAATGGCTGTTTGGGCGGCAGATGTGGAAGCGCTTGCATTCCGGCCCGGGACGTCGATTCGCCTTCTGCTTCGGATCACTGCGTACTCGACTTGTCGGAAGTCGGTTGCAAGTCGATATGCATTCTCTTTATCAGTCTGGTCGGGTTCTGAGGTTTGGCTCGAAAGGAGACCGTTATGAGACGAGCTTTGACGCTTCTGCTTTTGGTTTCATTCGCTTCGGTCATTCCGCTGCTTGCGCAGAGTGACCGTGCGACGCTGACGGGAACGGTCAGCGATACAAGCGGGGCTGTAGTACCGGGCGCCACGGTGACCGCCACCAACATTCAAACCAAGGTGGGCAACACCGCGATTACGAATGATTCAGGCTTTTACAAAATCCTGAACTTGCCTGTCGGCGAGTATTCGATTTCGTACCAGAAGACTGGATTTGAGCTGCTGGTGCGAAGGGGAATTGTGCTGAGCGTTTCGCAAGTGGCGGAAGTCGACGTCACGCTCAAACTCGGCGCTGTTGCGCAGACCGTGGAGGTGACGGCGGCGGCGCCGGTCCTCGAATCACAAACCAACGACCTGGGCGGGACGGTGACTCTGACCGCCTTCCGCGAGCTGCCGCTTTCCATCAGCGGCGGCCGCGACATTATGGCCTTTGCTTTCACCACCACGCCGGGAGTGGAGGGCAACAGTTGGACCACCTACATCGCCGGCACGCAGGCGTTCAGCAATGAAGTGCTGATCGACGGCACGCTCGCGCAGGAATCTGAGACCGGGCAGGTGCTGGAGAGCGAACCTCCCATGGAAGCGGTGGAGGAGTTCCGTGTCGATACCGGCGGCATGAGCGGCGCGGCCGCTATGTACACGGCCGGCGGCACCTTCTCTTTCAATCTGAAATCCGGCACCAATCAGCTCCACGGCAGCGCTGTTGAATTCATCCAGAACGAAGCGCTAAATGCCAACTCCTGGATGGACGACTACAACGCGGCGGCCGACCCCAGCGCGGCGTGGGAATTCAAGAAGCCGCGCAGCCGGCATAACGATTTGGCTTTCAGCGGCGGCGGGCCGATCAAAAAGAACAAGACCTTCATCTTCGGGGCTTTCGAGCAGTATCGGAAGGCCGATTACACCCTGGGCTCCTATAGTCAGACAGTGCCCACGACAGACTTTCTGACCGGAAACTTTGGCGCCCTGCTGGACAAAAGCACGCAGTTGGGCACCGATGCCGGCGGCAATCCCATCTATAAGGGAGCGATCATCGATCCCACCACGCACCTGGTCTTCCCCAACAACGTGATCCCGCAGAACCGATTCAGCAAAACCTCCCAGCAGATTGTTGGGTTGTATCAACAGTACTACAAGCCCTTAGATTCCGGGCTCATCAACAATGACCCCATGACCTCCACCAATAACCCCTGGTTCCACCAGACCCAGTTCAGCATCAAGATGGATCACAACTTCTCGGAAAAGAACCGGCTCGCCAGTTCCTTCATCTACGCGCAGCGGCCGCGCATTCTCGACGACCAGGGCGGCATTTGGGACCCTCAAGATCCTAACGGCGGCCCGCTCTCCCACGCCAGAATGCAGGAGGTGAGCGACGCGAAGTATCGCATAAGCGACACGCACACCTTCTCGCCCAGCCTGCTGAACGTCGCGGCCTTCACCTATGAGTACTTCAAGAACCCCAGCACCGCGACCTCGGCGGGCGGCGATTGGCCCTCCAAACTGGGCTTCGGAAACACGGGCGCCGGAAACTTCCCCGACATCAAGTTCGCTAGCACCAACGGAGTCGGGGAAAGCGAAATTGGCAACAGTGACTCCGGCTTTTACATCGATAACAATTATATCTATGATAACACCTTGACATGGATCAAGGGACGTCACACCCTCCGCTTCGGAGGCGAGTTCCGGGCCTTTGAGATTAACAGTCACGGCGCCAACGGCACTCTCGGCTTCAATTTCAGTAACAACCAGACCGGCGCACCCACGCAAAATTGGGGGAACCAGGTGGGATTTGCTTTTGCCAGTTTCCTATTGGGCGATGTCGCGAGCGCCGGGATGGGAACGCCCTATGACCTCTACGGTCGCAGAAAATCGACGTCCCTTTTTGCCGAAGACAGCTTTAGGGTGAGTTCAAAACTTACCCTCAACCTTGGCCTGAACTGGAACCAGACCTATCCGTTCCATGAGAAGTACGGTCACTGGGCGAACTTCGACACCGCGTACAAAGACCCGACCACCGGGGCTCCGGGCGACGTCGCCTATCTCAGCAACGGCAGCCAGAGCTACGAAGGCTCGATCCGGTGGCGGGACTTTGCCCCTCACTTCGGGTTCGCTTACAAACTCAAAAACCGGATCGTCGCGCGCGGCGCCTATGCCATGTTCTACGTGCCCAACGGCACCGACTATTGGAATGGCGTACCCTACGGTTTCGCGCCCGGTTACTTCCCTACCAATCAGGTTCCGCAGACTTCCAACTTCGCGCCGGCCTTCAACTGGGACAACGGCTATCCCGGCAAGTCGGCCAGCGGTGCTCTGGACCCGAACTACCTCAATTGGACCATGGTTACGATGAGTCCGCAATCGCTGCTGCCGGGCATCGTCAACCAATGGAATGGCGGAGTGGAGTTGGAACTCACCAATGACACTCGTCTTTCCGTGAACTATCTGGCGACGCGCGGCACCCACCTGCACGACGGGTCGCTACAGCAGGACCAGGGGCCCCTTAGCGGATACACCAGCTTTCTGCAAAAGGATGGCGGAGCCCACGAATGGGACTGGGTTTGGGACCAGGCTTCTGCCGCAGCATCGGGCGTTCCTTACCCCTATCCGGGTTATTCCAACTATGCCTTTGCGGCTCTGTCCCCCTTCCCGCAGATTTCCGGCGCTTTCGATCAACTCTTCTACGTCGGCTCGCCTGTGGGGCGTTCGCAGTACGATTCCCTTCAGCTCGAACTTACCCACCGCACTTCCCATGGGCTGACGACGGACATGAGCTATACCTTCGCTCGCCAGAGAGCCACCACCATCAGCAATTTCCAGGAAAGTTGGGGTTCCTGGACGGATATCCAGAACCTGTCTGACTTGAGTTGGGATGCCAACTACATCCAGCCTTACAATCAGAGCATCGTCAAAGGCTATGTTCTTTACACCCTGCCCTTCGGCAACGGCCGCCGGTTCGTCTCCGGCCAGAACCGCTGGGTGAACGGGCTGGTCAGCGACTGGACGCTGGGCTCAACTCTCTATTACAGCACGGGTACGCCACTGTCGGTCTACTCGAACAGTTACTATCCGGGGCTGTCCTCGGCGATTTATCCTAACGTCGCCTCTGGAGCTGACCTGAGCCGGCACTTCACCGGCTCGCAGTTCGTTCCCGATCAGAACAATCCTGCTTTCGCGGCCAACAACCGCTACTTCAGCACCGCTGGCTTCTCCAATCCTGCATTCGGCGCTTTTGGCAACTCCGGGCCCTATGTGGCCGGCCTGAATACCTTTGGGACCGCCTCCGAGAATGTAGCGCTCTACAAGGACTTCAAGATCAAGGAACGCATGAAACTGCAACTTCGCGGCGAGTTCTTCAACGTGTTCAATCGGCACTACTTTGACAATCCCAACACCAGCCTCGGCAGTCAGTATTTCGGCGATGTGATGACTGTGGGCGGTAGCCCGCGCGTCGGCCAGCTTGGCGTGCGGTTTGAATGGTAACTTTCTGACTTCGATCTCACCGGGCAGTCCGCCATCGGGGCGAACTGCCCGGTTTTTCTTTTTGGCGCCGTGATTTTTCTACAGAGGCCACAGACTCCACCGCGTGGGGGAAAGCAAGAGATTTGACAAGCTTCCCGTTGCACTCTGACCACGTCGGCCCAATTCCGGCGCACCAAGTCATGCTTCCGCGCTCGCGCTCGTACTCTGTAGACAGGTGAATATTCTTTCAGCGACGCGAGGCACAGGAGCTTGTGACGCGCCATCGCGCGGGTGATACCATGGCACAAAGAACCATCAGCGGAGGCGCCTATGAATCGTCGGGATTTTGTTGCCGGAGGTTTGGTGGGAGGAGCGATTTGGGGATCGAGCACGAAGGGCACAGCCCAGCAGGACGCCGGGTCACCTCCGCTACGGGGACTCCCTGTTCCGGAGCGGGTCGTTATCGAGCACCCCGCGGGTGGTCAGCCTCACGCGGGAAAAGTCCTGGCCGCCATCCATCCTCACGCCGACGACATCCCCCATTTTGCGGCGGGAACGGTCGCCAAGCTTATCGCCGAGGGATACTCGGGACATCTGATCAGAACATCGAACGACGAGAAGGCCGGCGCCGGGTCTACGGGCGAGACCATTTTGAACAACGAAAGGGATAATGATGCAGTCGCAAAAGCACTGGGGCTCAAGCAAACGTTCACTCTCGGATACCGCAATCACCAGATGGATGGCATCTCGCGGGAGGAAATGCGGGAGCGTCTGATTTTTCTTATCCGAACGCTCAAGATCGACACCATCATCTGTTACGACCCTTGGGCCACCTACGAAGAGAACCCCGACCATTACGTGACCGCTCAAGTGGTCGAGGCCGCCTGCTGGATGGCCGGAATGGCGAAAGACTACCCTGAACACCTGGCGGCGGGATTGCAGCCACATGCCGTGCAGGAAAAGTATTACTTTGCCCGGGGGCCACAACTGGTAAACCGCGTTGTTGATATCAGTCCCTGGATCGACAAAAAGGTGGAAGCCAATCTCGCTAACAAAACCCAGGGGCCGGCGGGCGAAAACGGCGCGCGCCTCAGAGCGCGACTGGCCGCTCAAAAATTGCAGCTCCCCATACTCGGGAACGACGATGACACGGCCAATCGCCAATACATTAAACACATTGTGCTCGATTACGACTCGAAACACCTCAGGGGAGTACCCTCGGATCGAGAGGTCGGGCGCCAGTACGGACTTGATTGGGCGGAAGCATTCCACTACATTGGCCCTTCTCAATCCCTGCTGGATCGCTATGTTTCGGAGCACGCGGTTCCCCTGTGAGTGCCGGCGAGCCGGTTCGCCGCCAGGGAACCAACGCCCAACACGAACGTTCGGTACGGAGGACAATCATCGATGCTGAACTCGAATGGATTCTCGCACCTTCTCGCACTAGCTTTGGTTGCACCGCTGGCCTTCGCGGTTAAAGGGCGAGCGCAGGCGCCTCGTTATGATTTGCTGCTGAAGGGTGGCCACGTCATTGATCCCGCGAATCGCATCGACGCCGTGATGGATGTCGCGGTTTCCGGCGGCAAGATTGCGGCCGTGGCGAAGAGCATCGCCGCGAGCGAGGCTGGAAAGGTGGTGGACGCCAGCGGCCTTTATGTCACGCCGGGATTGATCGATATTCACGTTCACGTCGGCAACGGAGGCGCGCCTCCGAACTGGTACGCGCCGGACGCGCGCGTTCATATTGCGCCCTTCGGCGTTCCCGCGGACCTTTTCCTGACCCACGGCGTCACCACTGTCGTCGATGCCGGCAGCCACGGCGCCGAAACGTTTCTGGCGTTGAAAGAGTCGGTGATGGATCATGCCCGAGTCCACGTGCTGGCTTTCCTCAACATCGTGGCGAATGGCATGAATGGCGGCCTCGAGCAGGACGTGGACCAGATGGACGTCCAGCGGTGCGTGGACATCATCAAGAAGTATCCCAACGAAATCGTCGGAGTGAAGACCGCCCACTATTGGACCGAGAAACCTTGGGATGACTCGCACCATCCTTGGTCCGCGGTCGATCGTGCCGAAGAGTGTGGAAAGGCAACGGGCCTGCCGGTGATGATGGATTTTTGGCCGCGACCGCCCGAGCGTTCCTACGACGAACTGATTCTATCGAAGATGCGCCCGGGCGATATTCACACCCACGTTTTCGCGCAACAGTTCCCGATTATCCTGGAGAATGGCAAGGTCAATCCCATCATGTTCGAGGCGCGAAAGCGGGGCGTGATCTTTGACGTTGGCCACGGCGCGGGCAGCTTCTGGTTTCGCAACGCCGTGCCCGCCTCTGAACAAGGATTTCTGCCCGATTCCATTTCCACCGACGCGCATCTTGGGAGTATCATCACGCCCGCCGTCAACATGACCAACGTGATGTCCAAATTCCTTGCCATGGGCGTGCCGCTGGATGACGTGATTCGGCGCTCCACGGTGAATCCGGCACGAGAGATTCATCGGTCCGAACTCGGAACATTGTCCGTGGGACAGCCGGCAGATATCGCTGTATTGCAAGTTCTGCACGGAGACTTCAGCTACATGGACGATGGATTCGCCCGCTTGGACGGAAACGTGCAATTGATTGACCGCATGACCATCGTCGGCGGCCGAATAGTTTACGATCCGTCAGGCCTGAGTATGGTGGAGTGGCGAAAGGCCCCCAAAAAATACTTTACGCCGCCGAAGCTGGGCGGCGATCCAGCGTCGAAAGCGGACAATTATCCAAGATAGGAAGGTAGAAGCTAGAAGTTAGAAGCTAGAATGACCTGCATCGGGTTCGCCGCCGTTTTTCTTCTGGCTTCTGGCTTCTAACTTCTAGCTTCTAACTTCTAGCTTCTTCTCAAAGGAGGTCGGTTTCAATGAGCGCACAAACAGCGGTTCGTCGTGAATTTCTTCGGAAGGGCGTTGGCGGGTTTGCCGCGGGCGCTGCGGGCGTCACTCTCATGTCGCAGCCAGCGCACGCCAAACAAGCCAAGCCCCAGAGGAAGGTCATCACCCGGCCTGGAGAAAAGCGGCCGGTAACTGCGATGTACAGTCCCGGAATCCAGTTGGGCAATCTGCTTTTCGTCTCCGGCCAGGGCGCACGCGATCCCAAGACCAACAACTTCCCCGAAGGCCCATTTCCGACTCAGGTGAAGCAGTGCCTGGAAAATGTAAAGTCGATCCTGGAAGCCGCCGGCTCATCGCTGGACCGCGTTTTGAAATGCACGGTTTTCCTAACCGACATCGCCAACTTCGAGGCAATGAACGGCGTTTACCACACTTATTTCTCGACGGACCCGCCGGCTCGTTCGACTGTGGCGGTCAAGGATTTGCCGGGCAACTCGCCGGTCGAGATCGAGTGCATTGCGTACGCGGATTAGGCCCGCCCGCCGTCAGAACCTCAGGCCGTCACTGTGACACTTTCGAAACTGTCACATTGTCTGTAGCTCCCGCCTTCGATCCTCGTCATTCTTGCGCGGCAGGGATGTGTAATCTTTTGGGCAGTTGAGAGGTGAGGGTCGCCGTCGGCGCTGTGGGAATGTGGAAATCCGGCGACTTTTGCCGGATTTCCAAGCGCGGTGGAAAAGTCAGCCGTTCAGACTTTTC
>JBEKEZ010000027.1:0-79878 GCA_050013575.1 Terriglobia bacterium
CGCTGAACAGCGTCGTGTTCGGCACCAAAGCCTGCCCGCCCACCGTGGCGTTCGTGCTCCCGGCCACCGATCCGATTACCGCCGACGCGCCCCACAGCGAAACTGCACCCACCATCAGCGCCAGCACGAGTAAAAGCGAAAACCGCACCTTCAGATTCCTGCTCAACATGATCGATGCTCCTTTCGATTTGTTGGCCCGGGCTCACTGCCCTCGGTCGTTGCCCGCGGCCCGCAGAGTATGAGTGTATACTAGAAGAGCAATGTCACTCACTGACGTGCCGAGTTTACGCGATGCGCCGAATTGCTGTCAAGAACTTTCTTGAAGATTTTTTCGATCGACATTGGCTGCGTCCGGGGACGAGCGACCGCAAGGAAAAGTCAACGCCGGGAGCAACCCCATGGCCATACGAACTTCGGCTCGGCGCAAAGAGAAGCGTTATCGGCGGCGCACTCAGCAAGTTTGTAGAAGGCGACAGGCTGTTCAAGATCGAAAAACGCAGACGTAGTTCCTATCGGCGCGGGCGTTCTTGGCTGACTGGATTCAATCTGGCAGTCTTGGACTGCCTCAAGCGGCAACAAAACGCCCACCCTCCGCCGATTCATGGGACCAGCGGTCGTGGGCGAGCTTGCGACTTCGTAGCCAGCTTGCGAATCCAATCAAGAGTCGAACGCGAACTCCAGTTCGCTGTTACCACATTCAGATGAAGGAGGAGATATTATCGGCAGAGTAGCACGAGAAGTAGTGCAGAAAGCGGGGATCGACGTTGACAAGCTTCTGGACATGCTGTTGCGCAACGCCTCCGCCGAACTGACCACCTATTAGTATTATACCATTCTGCGAGTCAATTTGATCGGACTCGAAGGCGAAGGGCTGAAGGAGATTACGGAAGACGCTCGCATCGAGGACCGCAACCATTTTGAGGCTTTGGTCCCACGCATCTACGAGTTGGGCGGAAGACTTCCGGACAGCATGAATGCATTCCACGATATTTCAGCGTGCCCGCCGGCACACCTGCCGAAGGATCCGACCGACGTCCAGGCCATGCTCCAGGTGCTGGTGAGCGCCGAACGCTGCGCGATCGGCGGATATACAGCAATTTGTAATTACACGGCTGGGAAAGACCACCGAACGTATGACCTCGCTCTGGCCATCCTCCACGAGGAGGTTGAGCACGAAGCTTGGTTCTCGGAGTTCCTGGGCGAGGGGCCATCCGGTCATTACCGCCGGTCAGGGGTCGGATCGGAGCGGAACTCACCGTATCTGGCGAAGTTCCTGCCTCACTAGGGGCACGGGGTTTGGGGTTCGGTTTTCGGGATTCGCGGGAAAACATTTGGACTAGACCTTTGCGAATCCCGAACCCCGGATCCCGAACTCCGCGTCGCAAGGCCGGCGATCTTCTTGGGAGATGGTATTTTCTATACTTGTCCGGCCAAGGCGCTTGATAGGAGCTCGGAGATAGCGCGAGCCACGCCTTCCTTGGGGTCGAAAACTGCCGAGCCTGCCACCAGCACATCGGCGCCGGCCTCGACCACCCGCGAAGCGGTCTCCAAATTGATTCCGCCATCGACCTCGACTTCGCGCGCGAGGCCCTGCTCGGCCATGGCCTTCCTCACCTGGCGGATCTTGCTCAGCGTTTCAGGGATGAACTCTTGGCCGCCGAAGCCGGGGTTCACCGTCATGACGAGCACTAGTTCCACGTTCTGCAATACCTCGGAAAGTGTAGCGGCCGGAGTCGAGGGATTCAGTGCGACGCCGGCCTTTTTCCCGAGGGCGTGAATGTGCTGAATGACTCGGTGCAAATGCGGCGTCGCTTCCTGATGGACGATGATCGTGTCGGCGCCCGCGCGCGCGAACTCTTCGATGAATTCCTCCGGTGGCTCGACCATGAGATGGGCCTCCAGGGTCAGCCGGGTCAATGGCCGGAGGGCTTTCACGGCCAGACTCCCGAACGTGATGTTGGGGACGAATCGGCCATCCATCACGTCGATCTGGACGCGGTCGGCGCCCGCCGCCTCGACACTGCGGACCGCCTCGGCCAAGCGAGTGAAATCCGCGGACAGGATTGACGGCGCAATCTTTATCAAAGTGGAGCCCTCCGCGTAGGTGTCAATTTCCAGTTTCGAGTTTCGATTTTCGAGTTTCCATTTTCTCCATGAGCGCGACGGCGCCCAGCACTTCCTCGTAGAGCCGGTCGCGATTCGGAAATTTCAGCTCTTCATTCAACAGGCCGATCTCATCCAGAACTCGCAAGCGGACGGTGCGCTCGATGGGTTGCCGGCCCGGTATCTCGATGCGAGTGATGACCACGTTCAGGTCACCACCACAGGCCAACCAAAACGTTGCGGGAGGATCGCCCGCCGTTTTCAATTCGAGGGAAAGAAAGCCCGCCGCACACTCTCTCCCTCCCCGGCGGGGGACGAGTTCAACTTGGATGTCACCCGCCTGGCCGGTGAAAGAATACGGGCGCCCAACACTCTCGCCTTTGTGCGCCTCCGAAGTTGCCTCTCGCCGCTCTAGCGCGGCCGGCTGCCAGCCCAAGCGACTGGCAAGCCAAGCGGTGAAGAGCAGGGATTGTCCCAGGCTGGCGTGCAAGTTCGCGCCGCCCTCACTATATTCGATTCGAACTTCGTTGATCCGCTGGAGAAAGGGCCGGGTGTCTTCGGAGTCGAAGCACTGTGCCAGCAGTTCTCTCCACGGTGTGATGCGAGCCCAGTTCAGGTCGCAGATAGCGCGCTGGCCACCCGCCGCCTGGATGCGCTCTGACACCGCGGCCAGATCGGTTGCGGGATGAAGGAACAAACCCGAGTCGAGGATCACGCGGTCAACATAGCGCATGATGTTCTCGAAAGGCTCGGGCTGCGTGGTGCAGCCCGTCCGCCACCAGGCGTACACGGGAAGGCCGGAAACCATCAACGGGACCACTACTTTGTCCAGATCCCGAACCGCGTCACCGCGCGCCACTATGGTGATGTGCTCGCAGCATACCTGTTTCTCACCGGGCGCCGGCAGTTGACATACCGCGGAGATCCAGGCGGACAGACCGGCGGGACTATCGTCCGGCCGCACCACCATAATCAGGGCGCGACAAGGGTTTTGCAGGGTCAAAGCGCCCAGCAATTGACTCACGTCGTGAGCCGCCTCCTCGCTTTCCGTGTAGATGACGAGGGTCAAGGCGCAGGCCCGGATCACCGCATTGTGGCTCTCGGATTCTTCGGCCGCAGACCTCCACAGTGCTGCCAGCTCCGCATTCAACGCGGAGACATTGGCCTCTCGCGGCTCTCCGGCTATCAGGGATGACACAGCGTCACTCATCGCCCACACCAACGGTCGAAAGTAGGCAGAAGGCAGAAGGCGGTGGGGAAAAAAATGGCAAATGGGAAATGGCAAATGTGAAATGGCAAATGGCCCTTACCACGGTCCGCCATTTGACATTTACCATTTGCCATTCTTCATCGCCCCGGCCTTCTGCCTACTGCTTTCTGCCTACTGCCTTCTGCTTTCTACAGCCTCTGCCAGCGCCGGCCATCACGCTCGATCAACGCGTCGGCCTCCGCCGGCCCCCAAGTTCCCGCTTCATAGAAGGCGAGGCCTTTGCGTCCGTCATTCTTCCAGCGCGCCAGGATCGGATCAACGAATTCCCAAGCCAGCTCCACGGAATCGTTGCGCGTAAACAATGAGTTGTCGCCCAGCATGCAATCGAGTAACAGGGTCTCATAGGCGGAAGGCGGGTCGGCGCCGAACGATTCACCGTATTGGAATTGCATCTTCACAGGTCGAATCTGCATGGTTGGGCCCGGGTATTTGGCGCTGAATCTCAGGGAAATACCTTCGTCGGGCTGAATCTGCAAGGCCAGAAGATCGGGCTCGATGGCATCGGTCACTCGATCGCCAAAGAGCAGGTGTGGAACCCGGCGAAATTGAATGGAAATCTCCGTGATCCTCTTGGCCAGCCGCTTTCCGGAACGAATGTAGAAAGGCACGTCTGCCCAGCGCCAATTATCGACGAAGATTTTGAGCGCCGAGTAGGTCTCGGTGTACGACGCTGGGTCGACGCCGGGTTCGGAACGATACGCCTCGACTCTTCGGCCGGAGACGAAGCCGGCGATGTATTGCCCGCGCGCCGCGAATCGCTCCGCTTGATCGGGGGCGATAGGCCGGAAGCAGCGCATCACCTTCGCTTTCTCATCGCGCAGCGACCTCGCCTCAAATCGCGCCGGGGCTTCCATGGTCACCAGGCTCAACACTTGCAGCACGTGACTTTGGATCATGTCGCGAAGCAACCCAGCTTCCTCAAAATAAGATGCCCGGTTTTCGACCCCCAGGTCTTCCGCCACCGTGATCTGAACGTGGTCGATGTAGCGTCGATTCCAGATGGGCTCAAAAATCCCGTTGGCGAAGCGAAAGACCAGGAGATTCTGGACCGTCTCTTTGCCCAGATAGTGGTCGATGCGATAAACATTCTGCTCGCCGAAGACGCCGGTCACCACGCGGTTAAGCGCGCGCGCGCTTTGGAGGTCGCGGCCGAACGGTTTCTCAAGCACGATTCGTGCCCAATTCTTCTCCGGATCTTGGGGTCGCGCCAGCCCGGCCTCGCCCAAATGCTCCGTGATCACAGGAAAGGAGCTGGGAGGGGTGGCCAGATAAAACACACGGTTGCCCGACGTGCCATGCTCGCGATCGAGTGTCCTCAGAAATTCAGCGAGCGGCCCATAACCGTCGGATTTATTGGTATCGACCGGGAAGTAGTAGAGGTTGTTGACGAAGCTTTCGACAACGGGAGCGTCCTCGTCGGAAACTTTCGAGTGTTCTTTCAGGGCTTGGCGCATCTTCTCGCGAAACTGCTCGTGAGTGAACTGGGACCGCGAGCTGCCGACCACGGAAAATCCGGGCGGAAGCGTTCGCTCGCGCGCCAGGTAATAGAGCGCGGGTATCAGCTTCCGTGCCGTCAAGTCGCCGGAGGCGCCGAAGATGACCATGGCACAGGGATCAGGCGTGCGGCGGATGCGCATGCCTTCGCGCAAAGGATTGGTAAGGACCTCGGTGCCGGCCATGATGAGTTTCCTTCCGCTCCGCGTTTTGCCGGGATTCGGGATTGGGGATTCGGGGTTCGCGAATGAGCTGTTACGGAATGCTTCTCGAAATCCCGAAACCCGAATCCCGATCTACAGCCCAGCGTTATGAGCGATGGGCCGCCACGGCCTCAGCCAAAATCTGTTGACTCTTGCTCTCGACAACGCTCAGGAGTTTTGCGTAATCGTTGGAGAACGATTTTACGCCGTCGTTCTCAAGCTTCAGGGTTACCCCGCCGAGGTCGATCCCCACTTTCGCCAGCGCGGCGGGCCAGCGGGTGGCCTCCTCGTAATTCTCTTCAAGGGTGACGCGAACCTTGCCATGGTCGCGGAAGGCCACGATGGTGGCCGGCGGCATGGTGTTCACGGTGTCGGGCCCGATCAGAGTTTCGACGTACAGCACGTCGCTGTATTTCGGATTCTTGGTGCTCGTCGAGGCCCAGAGGACGCGCTGCACTCGCGCGCCTTTCGCGGCCAAAGCTTTGAACCGGCCACTCGAAAAAATCTCTTTGAACTTGCGGTAGGCCACCTTGGCGTTGGCGATCGCCGCTCTGGCTTTCATCTGCTCGAGTTTTTCCTTCTCCCCCGGAGAACTCGCCGCCGCGATCTTGGCATCGAGTTGCTGGTCAATCATGGTATCGATCCGGCTCACAAAGAAGCTCGCCACGGAAGCAATCCGGTCAAGAGGCTTGCCCTCCCGCGCCCGCTTCTCCAGCGCCGCAACATAAGCGTTGGCCACTTCCTCGTACCTTTCGACCGCAAACAACAAGGTGATGTTGATATTCAGACCTTCGGCAAGCGTCTGCTCGATCGCCGGCAGACCTTCCTTCGTTCCGGGAATCTTCACCATCAGGTTGGGCCGATTGACCGCCCGCCACAACCGCCGCGCTTCCGCGGTTGTCCGTGCCGTATCGTAGGCAAGGTCCGGGCTCACTTCGATACTGACAAAGCCGTCGCGGCCCTCGGTCGAGTCATAGGTGGGGCGGAAGAGATCGCAAGCCATCTGGATGTCTTCGATGGCCAGCGCGTCAAAGATCTCGCTCGCATTCTTGCCCGCGAGCGCCAGCTTGCGGATCGCCTCGTCGTAGTCGTTGCTTCCCTCGATGGATTTCCCAAAGATCGTGGGGTTCGACGTGGTGCCGGACAAGCCGTCCTCGTCAATCAGCCGCTTCAGAGCGCCGTTCCGAAGTTCGCTCCGGCGGATGTTGTCCTGCCAGACGCTTTGGCCGACTGCATTCAGTTGACGTAGGGGATTTGAACTCATTGTGACCTCCATGTCGAAACTGGAAATTGGAAACTGGAAATTCGAAGCCGATCGCGCAGTTCATGCCTCTGAACGCTCCTTTAGCGCCAGGGTAGCGCGAACGTAGCCGTTCAGTTGCCTGGCTACGGACTGCGCCAGGCTGTCCAGCCTCTTTCCTTCGGCGGGTGCCACGAAGCCTTCGTCAACGCAGGTCGTCAGATGGTCTCGCAATTCGTAGACCGAGCCGCGGGCCTGACGACACATCTGCGCATTTTCCTGATAGCCGAACCGCCCGAATCCCTCCGCGATGTTCGCAGTCACTGAGATAGCGGCACGCCGAATTTGACTGGCCGGCTTGAATTTTTCGGTCTCCGGAAGCGCCTTCGCCAGTTTATAAAGCTCGTGCCGGAGTTCGCGAGCCGACCTCCAGACCTCAAGATCTTTGAAATCCCTGATCGGGCGGCCGTTGCCCGGGCTTACGCCGGTTTTCAATTTCAAATTTCCATTTTCCAATTTCTATTTTCCAGTTTCCAATTTCCGCTCTAGCACTTCATGCGCAATTTTCACAACATTCGCCGTCGTAAATCCAAACTTCTCGGCCAGCACCTTGGCGGGCGCCGACGCGCCGAAGCGTCTCATGCCGATGACGGCGCCTTGTTGTCCGACGTAGCGTTCCCAACCGAACGGAGACGCTGCCTCGATCGCCAGCCGCGCCGTAACACTCGGCGGCAACACTTCGTCGCGATACGCTGGCGGCTGCTTTTCGAAGAGATCCCAACTGGGCATACTCACCACGCGCGCCGCAATGCCTTCGGCCGTTAGCTTCTCGTACCCTTCGAGGGCCAGTGCAACCTCTGAGCCGGATGCGATCAAAATGATTTCTGGCTTGCCGCCCTCGGAATCCGCCAGCACATAAGCCCCGCGCATCAAGCCGTCGGCCGCGCCGTATTTGCTGCGGTCGAAGATGGGAAGATTCTGCCGAGTAAGAGCAAGGGCGACGGGGCCGTGACGATGCTCGATGGCGACGCGCCATGCCACCGCCGTCTCGTTGGCGTCAGCCGGACGAATGAGGCACAGGTTTGGAATCGCCCGCAACGACGGCAAGTGCTCGATGGGCTCGTGCGTGGGCCCATCTTCGCCCACGAAGACGCTGTCGTGGGTGAAAACGAAGATGGAGTGAATCTCCGACAGCGCCGCGAGGCGAATGCTGGGGCGGCAATAGTCCGAAAAAATGAGGAACGTGGAGCCGTAGGGAATCAACCCGCTTTCCGCCATGCCGTTCAGGATGGCGCCCATGCCGTGCTCGCGGATGCCAAAATGAAAATTCTTCGCGCCATAATTGCTCTTGCTGAAATCGCCCAAACCTCTGACGTAGGTCTTGGTGGAGGGCGCGAGGTCGGCTGAGCCGCCGAGAAACGTCGGCAGATGGGGAGCGATCGCTTGGAGCACTTTTTCCGAGGCCGAGCGCGTGGCGATGGGCTTATCGCTCGCCGAGAAGGTAGGAATCTTCTGCGCCCAGCCCTCGGGCAATTCGCCACGGACGTAGCGGTCCCATTCTTTGGCCAGATCCGGGAACGCGGAGCGCCACGCCGAAAGCTTCGTCTGCCACTCCGCCTCGGCCTGCTTGCCGCGTGAGACGGCTTGGCGGAAATGGGCCACGGCTTCTTCGGGCAAATAGAAGGGTGGCTCGACGGGCCAACCCAGATTCTGCTTGGTCAGCTTCACTTCTTCTTCACCCAGCGGCTCGCCGTGCGCTCCAGCGGTGTCGTGCTTGTTCGGGCTGCCGTAGGCGATGTGAGTGCGCGCCACGATGAGTGAGGGGCGGTGCTTCTCGGCCTCCGCGGCCCGAAGAGCACTATCCACCGCGTCAAGATCGTTGCCGTCGGGAAGGTTCTGCACAAACCAGCCGTAAGCCTCGAAGCGCTTGCCAACGTCTTCCTGGCTGAAGGCCAAGTCGGTCGAGCCTTCGATGGTGATGTGGTTGTTGTCGTAAAGAAAAATCAGATTGTCGAGCCCCAGGAAACCGGCAATCGATGCTGCCTCCGACGCGACGCCTTCCATCAAGTCGCCGTCGCTGCAAATGCCGCAGATTTTGTAATCGACGATCTCGTGGCCGGGCCGATTGAAGAATGCCGCCAGATATTTCTCCGCAATCGCCATGCCCACCGCATTGCCGACTCCCTGTCCCAATGGCCCGGTCGAAGTCTCAACCCCGGGAGTGAGGCCGTATTCAGGATGCCCCGGCGTCCTGCTTCCCCATTGGCGAAACTGCTTGATCTCGTCGAGCGAGAGATCGTAGCCCGTCAAATGCAGCAGGCTGTAAAGCAGCATGCACCCGTGGCCGGCGGAGAGAACGAATCGGTCGCGGTTCGGCCACTTGGAATTGGTGGGATTGTGCTTCAGGAAGCGCGTCCACAAAACGTAGGCCATGGCCGCGGCGCCCATGGGCAATCCCGGGTGCCCGGAATTTGCCTTCTGCACCGCGTCCATGGAGAGGCAGCGAATGGTGTTGATGCAAAGCTCGTCGAGCTGCGTTTGATCGAAAATAGTCTTCGGCGATTGCGTCGCGGTTCCATCCGGCACAGGTTTTGCCCTCCACTAGAAATTCGATGCGGCCGTCAGTGCCCGAGTTACGAAGGCGAGATTATACACCGCCGCGCGACAAAACGCGGAGGTTCTTTGACCCCACGCCTTCCTACGCAGATATGGATTGAGGGGCCGTCGACCCTGCGCCGTTCGGCCCCCGTTGGGCCTTCTTAGGGGCAAGTTACGCTGGTTGCAGTAATTGTGACGCCGTCGTTGGCGATGCCGATTCGGGCGCACTTCGTGCCATCGGGACTCTTTACGATCAGGCCGCTTCCCACCGTTGTCGTGGAGATATCCCCTCCCGCAACTTGCAACGTGGTCGTGGGAGTCTGAGTGCCAATGCCCACGTTGACGGCGTTGCCTCCAGTCCCGCCAAGCACCAGGGCGCTGCTGGCCGACACCAACGCGTTTGCTCCGATTGCAGTGGCGTTGTTCAATTGGGTTGACGTGCCAGGCCCCGACTGGTAGCCAATGAAGGTGTTGTTGGCCCCGGTGATGTTGCCATTTGCAGAAGTCCCGGTCACCCCCGCCAGATAGCCCACGGCCGTGTTATTGTCGCCCGCACACGACCCGGAGACATGGAGACAATTCAAGGCGAGCGCCAAGGTTCCTATGGCAGTGTTGTAGTTTGCCGTCGTGTTGTTATAGAGGCTGGTCGCCCCAAAGGCGGTGTTGTAGGCGCCTGCAGTGTTGAGGTTGAGGCTATTGAATCCGTTGGCGGTGTTCGAGCTGCCCGCGGCGTCGCTGGCGAGAGCATACGCGCCTACGGCGGTGTTGTAGCCGAGACCCGACATGCTGAAGTTGCCGGCGTTCTGTCCAATGAATGTGCTCCCGGTGCCGAAGGCATGTGCAAACTGAACGCCAGCCATTGTTATGACTCCGACTCCTGATCCCGTAGTCTGAGGTAGGTCCAGGTTTCCATTGGTGAGGGAGAGGTCCCCCGTGCTGATGGTCTGCGTGCCACCAAAGGTGTTGGGCCCCGTCGTCACCGCGTACGAGCCCGCAGGCTGAAATGCGGTCGCTGGCAGGCCGTTCAATTCGAGGGAGTTGGTTGCCGCGCCGCCTTGCGAGGCGCTGGCGGCGTAACTGATCCCGAGCTGTGTGTTCCCGACGCAACCCGTGCAGTTCAATCCTGTCGAAGTTACGCCCGTCAGGCTGGCCCCATTGCCGCTAAATGATGCTGCGGTGATGCTGCCAATAAAGACGTTGCTGCTCGCCGCGAGGGTCGGGACTTGGGTCGTGTCCAGATTGAGTGTCACGCTGCCGCCAGTTCCGCCGCCGGTGAGATCGGTGCCCGCCGCGACACCGGTGACCACTTTCGTCGTGTCCA
The DNA here is from genome assembly GCA_050013575.1 of Terriglobia bacterium. Classification (GTDB taxonomy): domain Bacteria; phylum Acidobacteriota; class Terriglobia; order UBA7540; family UBA7540; genus DASYXZ01. The sequence goes on from JBEKEZ010000027.1 coordinate 10,230, forward strand.
CGTTCAGTGTCACGCTGCCGCTCGTGCCGCCGCCGGTCAGGTCGGTGCCTGCCGTCACGCCCGTGATGGTGCCGGGCGCCGCCGCCACGCACGCCCAACCCGTACCGTTCGATTCCAACACCTGTCCATTCGGGCAAGTCTGAAGGGCCATGCTCAGAGTGCCGCCCGTCCCGCCGCCCGAGAGACCTGCTCCTGCTGTGACGCCGGTCACGACTTTGGTGGTGTCGACGCTCAGTGTCACGCCGCCAGCCGTGCCGCCGCCGGTGAGATCGGTGCCCGCAAACACCCCGGTGATGGTTCCTCCGCCCTGGCCCGCTCCCGCCGTCTTCTGCACCGTGCCGTCCGGGAAGATCAGCCCGTAACCGGTAGTTCCGATGCGCACGTTGCCGACCACGTCCAACGCCTGGGCCGGCGCCGCGGTCCCGATGCCCACGTAGCCGCCGACTTGAGATAGCCCGGGGTTCCAAGCCCCACCTCCCCCGTCATAGATCAGGAACCCTCCCGAGGACTGCGTGTTGAGAGCAAAGCGCTTGGCGCTGCCGGTGAAAATGGAAAACCCGGTTGCGGCGTCTGTGGAGGTGCTGATGGTGAGCCTGGAGCCGACTTGGCCGGACATGGTGGGGTCGGCCGTGCCGATACCCACGTTGCCGCCGACTTGCGATAGCCCGGGGTTCCAAACCGCGCCATGGCCGTCATAAAATAAGAACCCTCCCGAGGACTGCGTGTTGATAGCAAAGCGCTTGGCGCTGCCGGTGAAAATCGAAAACCCGGTTGCGGCGTCGGTCGCGGTGCTGAGGGTGAACCGGGAGCCGACTTGGCCTCCCTCGGTAGGATCAGCCGTGCCGATGCCTACCTTTCCCCCCACGTCCACCAGGTTGGCATCCTCGCTCAGCGCGCAGGGGGCCGAGTAAAAAGCGATCTGGTTGGCTGAGGCGTTCCCATCCGCGGTCAGGCTGGAGCAGGCGGTGTTTTTGCGGCTGACCCCCTTCTGCACGCTGTTCCCTCCGTTCCCGCCTCCTGCCGCCTGCCCACCCGCAGCGCTCGCTGACAGTGACAGCATGTAGGCCGAAGAAGGAAGACCGCCCAGAGTTTCGGCGTCAGACGCCTTCAGGGCGTACGGCACGCTCAGGAGCAGCACGCGCGGCTTCTGTTCCACCTCATTCGCCACCTGCACGCCCAGCCAGCGCGCCTCGCCGGTGGTGAACAGGTCCATGGGCAAGCCCTCGGAATGCATCACGCCGACCAGCGCCGAGTAGCGGCCTTGCTCGTCGGCTTCGACGCTCTGCGTCTCAAACCACAACGGGTCGCCGCCGGAGTCCGTCGCGTAAAGTGCGAAGGTGACGTCGACGGGGCCGCTGATCGGCTTGCCTGTCACATCACGCAGGACACCGTTGAATTTCATCAGGCGCGGCACTGCGCCTGCGTTCGCCTGCGAAGAGGAAGAAACTGAAGCGCTCGTAGTTTCAGGTGAGCTGCTCTGCGAGTCGGATTGCTGCGCCTGCAAACTCAAGGCGGCGAGCAATGACATTGCTGTGCCCCACGCCCAAAGTCGGTTTCGGTTCATGGCAACCTCCAAGTTTCGTAATTATTTTCTTATTTCCTGCATCTGGATGAAAGTAGTGTACGGGTTAGCCCGACGCGTGTCAAGATTGTGTCTCAAAGGCGCCCTCAGGCGAAACGGGGCCAGAGGCTTGTCCATCGGCTGACGAGCCGGGGCAATCCGTGGCTTGGCCGTTAAGAGAGGCGGGCTCTCCCGGGACGTAGGGCCGACACCTGTCCTGCTCCGCCCGCCCCGATCGGATGGGGGCGAGGGCGGACCGTCGGCCTTGGCCAGAGCAAGCCGGCGCCCTATGAAAATCGCGGACAGCTTGAGTTTTTCTCTTGACAGGCGATACACGTTGTGGTATTAGATTACTGATAGCTTCCGGCCATGAAGGGGTGAGCTGAGGGGGAGCTTGGCCGCGCGGAGGTTGCCGTGTGTCAGCGCCAATCCTCGACTCGAAACCCGCCCTGCTCGAAAATCGAAACTGGACAATAGAGGGAACTGGAAATTGGAAGCTGGAAACTCGCACACCGGATTGCGGATCGGGGGCGGGTACGTTCAAAGCCGGAATGTCTTTTACTTTCAGCGAGATTAGCATCATGGATATGGCCCCTATTCCCGATTTGCCAAAGATGGAAACTGGAAATTGGAAAAAAGAAATTGCCGAGCAGCTTTGCGGCAGAGGGCATGGGAACGAAACAGGAATGTCCATTAGAATGAGCATTATACATTCTACTGCTCCCGCCTCTAATCCCGATTTAGGAGGGGCGTGGGTCAGCCTGTCAGCCGACGAAACGGAGCTTGGAGCCAGGAGAGAAAGGAAGGGGGAAGCGAGAAAGCAAACCCAAACAAACCCATTGGACTTAAGTGTTGTGGAACCTGATAGATACTACATTTCACATCAAAACAAACCCATTGTCGTTAACTCATCTAATTTCATGGGCTTAAGAAGAAAAAAGGCGGATTTTTGGATAAAAATTAATGGCGCACAGCTCACTGCTCCCGATTCAGAGGGAGCAGAAACTGGAAACTCCTGATTGGAAACTCGAAACTGGAAATTTGAAAGTGGAAACTCGAAAATGGAAACTTGGATAAACGGGAACCCGGGGCGAGGGGTGAGTGGCCAACGGCAGGTGGGGAGTTGCAAGGCGTGAAAACTCTGACTGGCGGCGCTGAGCATTTGATATAAGTAATGTGCACTCTCTGGAGGCACATCCAATGCGAAAACTACTTCATCTTCAGCTTGTTCTCTTGCTGCTGGTGGCCGCAGCACCGGCAGTCGCCAAGCACCCCATCACCTTTGACGATCTGATGAAAGTCAAGCGAATTTCCGATCCGCAGGTTTCACCTGATGGTCGCTGGGTGGCCTACGTTCAAACCACAGTGGACCTGGAAGCCAACAAGAAAATCGGCCACATCTGGCTCGTGCCGAGTGCAGGCGGTGAGGCGCGCCAGTTGACGAGCGGCACCGGCTCGGACAACCGCCCGCGCTGGTCGCCCGATGGCCGGGAGATTGCCTTCATCTCCACTCGCAGCGGAGGCTCGCAGATTTGGATTATCCCCACCACGGGTGGCGAAGCCCGACAAGTCACCTCGCTCTCAACTGAGGCCGACGGCGTCACATGGTCCAAAAGAGGTGACTGGCTGCTCTTCACTTCGCAGGTCTATCCCGACTGCCCGGATGAAGACTGCAACAAGAAGCGGCTGGACCAAGCCTCGAAAAGCAAGGTGAAAGCGCGCATCATCGATGAGCTTCTGTTTCGCCACTGGACGGATTGGCGCGACGGCAAGTACACCCACCTTCTGATTGTCTCGGCCAAGGGCGGCGCGACGCGGGACCTCACGCCGGGCGCATTTGATTCGCCCACATTTTTCCTCGGCGCGCCGGACGGCTACGATATTTCTCCGGATGGCAAGGAGGTCTGTTTCACCTCCAATCACACTGGCCATCCGGCTTGGACCACCAACAACGATCTTTACTTGGTCTCCACGGCCGGCGGGGAAGCGAGGGACATCACGAGCGACAACCCGGGCTCGGACGCGTCGCCGCAATATTCACCTGACGGCCGCTACATCGCCTACACGTCGCAAGCGCGCGACGGCTACGAGTCTGACCTCTTTCGGCTCCGGGCCTATGATCGACAGTCTGGAAAAGTCAGTGAGTTGACGCCGGGTTTCGATCAATGGATGTCTAGTTTTTCCTGGGCTCAAGATAGCGACACGATTTTTTTCACCGCGCCCGAGCACGCCCGCTCGCCAGTCTTCAAAACCTCGGTGAGCCATCCGAAAGTGGAAAAAGTTCTCGAGGGCACGAATGAGGATTTGGAGGTGATGTCGGGTGGCGGCGCGTTGGTCGTCACGCGCAGCAGCCTGACTGAGCCGCAGGAGATATATCGAGTCTTGATTCCCGGCGGAGTTCCCATGCGCTTGACTCATGAGAATGAGGATCTGCTCGGCGAGCTCGATTTGAATCCGGTCGAGTTCGTCAACACGAAGGGGACAATGGACGCGGAAATCCAGAGCTTGCTGGTGAAGCCCCCGGGTTTCAACGCCGACCGGAAATATCCCGCCCTGATGCTGATTCACGGCGGCCCGCAGGGCGATTGGAACGACGGTTGGGGTTACCGCTGGAATGCCCAGATGTTTGCCTCTCACGGCTACGTGGTGATGATGACCAACTTTCACGGTTCAACGGGCTACGGGCAGAAATTCGTGGAAGAAATTTCCGGCGACTGGGGCGGAGCGCCTTATCAGGATTTGATGACGGCCGCGGATTATCTGGAGTCGCTGCCCTACGTGGACAAAACACGGGTGGGCGCGGCGGGCGCGAGCTTCGGCGGATTCATGATCGATTGGATTGCCGGCCACACGCAGAGATTCAAAGCGCTCGTCTCGCATGATGGCGTTTTCGACCAGCGCTCCATGTACGGCGAGACGGAAGAATTGTGGTTTCCGGAGTGGGAGTTCAAAGGCGTGCCCTGGAAAAATCCCCAGCTCTACGAAAAATGGTCGCCGTCGAACTTTGAGCAGAATATCCAAACGCCGATGCTCGTCGTCGAAGGCGAGTTCGACTTCCGCGTGCCTAACGGACAGGCGTTCCAAATCTTCACGGCCTTGCAGCGCCGGGGCGTACCCTCAAAAATGCTCTACTTTCCCGACGAGGGCCACTGGGTGAATAAGCCCCAAAACAGCCAGCTTTGGTACAGTACGGTGTTGGGCTGGCTGGACCAGTATCTGAAGCCGTGAGACGGATTGAGTGATTGAGCGATTGAGTGAATGACGGCGAACCGGAAACTGGAAACTGGAAATTAGAAACTGGACCGGCAATAGGTGGCCAGTTTCTATTTTCCAGTTTCCAATTTCTGCTTCCCTTTGGCAGGCGTGCCACGCGACTTTCTTCGCTCCGGCCGAATGGGCCGGGCGTTTTTCACCGGCACAGCGCGCGGCGTTTTGCCGCGCATCTCGGCACCCAGGCTTTGCTGGCACGCGGCGAGGTTGTTATCGAGCGCCAGGATTTGTTGGTCCTGCGAGTGCAAGAGCGAGGCTACGTGCGCGCCCAACTTCTGTTGCAAATCAAAAAGCTGGTCTCCGGCTTTGCTGAACTGCGCGCCATAACTCGCGTTCTCGTGTTCGTTCACACTTTGGGCTACACCGTAAACCCGAGGCAGCACCGCGTCAATCGCGGCATAAATTTGAAAGCCAAGGTAAATGCTGTTGGTTCGCTCGCCGAATTGCGCCCGCCATTGCTCCAGCGCATCCAGTTCGGATCGAAGCGACTTGAGCGTGACATTGAAGGAGTCGAGGGTGGACTGGGGAAGTTTCCAGCGCTCCGGCTTGACGTCGGTCAACAGGTCGTTGATGCGGTATTCGGCGAGGTGGGCGTTTTTGAGCAGCGCCGCGATTTCTTCCGGGCGCAGCAATCCCGCTTCGCTGGTCAGCGTGGCGGGCTGCGCCAGCGAGGTTTGAGGAGCTGCGATCTTTTCGGTCTGCACTTCCTGGGAACGACTTTCTGCCGGCGGTTTGGGCGGCGTCTTCTCGTGCGGCTGCTGGCTGGCGAGAATTTTCCCAGTTAGCGCGCCGAGAAGCAGGATGATTGCAAATACAATAGTAGGACAAAACCTTCTGAATAGAAGCATAAGAACCCCCGGTCATAAGGCAGGAGAAGAGAATGGCAGGATTCAGCTAGACTCGTCTACAAATTTTTGAAGGGCGAGGGCGGTTGCTTCGTTCAAGCCGACGAACTCAATGCCCATGCCCAGTCCTTGCTTGGAATACACCACTTTGCCCGTGCAGGAAATGGCGGGCGTGCCCGTTCCGAGACTGAACGCAAGTCCGACTTTAGAGTCGAGCGGCAAGGGGGTGTTCGTGGTCACGAACACCCCGCCGGCGCTGACGTCGCGGGTCAGCAGGATTTCATCCCGGCCCAAAGCGTCGCATTTCACCGCGGTCACCAGCCTGGCTCTGCGGTGCCGCCGCTTTTCTATTTCCGGGGTGACAAACTGGCGTTCCTCACGTTCTTCCATTCTTGCACCCATCGATGGAAGTCGGCTAACTGCTCGTGGCGTCCTGAATCTCTACGCCAATCTTGAAGTACGGACGAGGGTAGCCGCGGCCCCATCGATTGACGTGCCAGCGAGCTTGCAGAAATTTGATCTCCGGCCGCTGCGCCAGGTCGAGCGAGGCGGGCGTGACGCTTTGATAGAACCGCTCCGGGAACTGAAACAGAGCCTTGGCGCCCCAATCCTTTCCGTCCGGCGAACCCCAGATGGAAAGGAGCAACGATTCCTGCTCGATGATTTCAGTGACGCGAAGGACGATCAGCACCGGCTTGCCCGCTCTGACTCCCAGATCGAAAGCCTCGCCTACGCCGGAAGCTTCTACCACCGTGTCGGGCGGTACGGCATAGTCGCGGGTTGATTTCACTGTGGCGGTAGAAGTCATAGGGTGAAGTGCACCAGACTCCAAAGTTTCGGTAACGAGCGGCCCTATCCTAACACAGGCGGGAAAAGAAGCGAAAGCCGGCAGAACGAGATGCCTGTTAGGTCAGGCAGCCAGCGCCGTGCGGCGCAGGCAGGCTGCGAAGGCGTCACAAATTTCTGTAAACATCCTTGCGGTGTCGTATCCGAAGTAGTATGAGCTCGGTTTGATCAAATGTGTAGATCACTCGATAGGAACCGACCCGCACTCGATACGCCGCTGGACGAATGCCGTGCAACTTCCTCGCGCCGAGTTCAGCACTGACCGGATTTATCCTCAGCGCAGTTAGGAGCTAATCGGTCTCGTCTCTTATTTTCTCCGGCACGCTTTGAAGGTCTTTAGCGAATTGCGGAGTGACCAGCAAAGCGCGCATATTCGGAATGCCGGGCACTACGAGAGGTCCGCCAGTTTCTCGATTCTCCTGAGGCTTCCTCCTCGTGCTTGTTTGAGAGACTCACGCAGCCCCGTGAGGAATTCGCGATTGTAACTCGCGCGGGATTCCAAAATCTCTTCCAACGCGTCGGCCAGGTCGGAACTCATACAGAACAGCCGATATGCCTCCCGCGGAGCCAGAGCGAGCCTCTCAGCTCTGAGGCGAACGCTCGCCGCTCCTTTCTGCATTCGGTTCATGACTCCATCATAAGGGGTTGACCCTGTCGAATGAAGCGCTCAATTTGGTTAGTGCGAGCTCATGTTTCTTGCCTTGCCGGACTTGATCAGCAGGCTAGCGCGGTCCTGCGGATTTCAGGTCCGCGGTTCGTCCCAGTCGGCTGCACAGAAGTTGCACCCGCACAGAAAAACCCGCAGACTGCGACAGCGGCGCTACAGGGGCACTTTGCCTTAATTTATAATTTGACTACTCAATAGATCGTGCTATTCTGGTTCTGCATCTATGGCTGCGCGGCCCGTAAAGGAGAACTTTATGGGCCTGCGTAAATCACCCGAACGGACTCCCGCTTTTCTTGCGGCGCATCGCCGCAACGCGCAGAAGTGTACCGGCCCCAAAACGCCAAAGGGCAAAGCGCGCTCTTCACTGAATGCCTTGAAGCATGGCCGATTCGCCCGGAATTTGCCGGCCAAGCTCAGGACGGCCGGCGTTCGCGAGGCTGTGCGCGTTTTCAATTTCCGCAAGCAAATCTCGCGCCTGTACCCGGGCAAAGCTGGTCAGATTCTGACGGAGCGAAGCGCCAACACGCTGGCAGTAGCGGTTTGGCGGGAGCATAAAACCAGGCGCAAACGACCCCATAGCCCCCTCTTTAGTCAGGAGGGGAGCCAGAGGAGTTACGGGCGGCCGTCGGCCGATCCCTCCGCTCGGCGAAAAGACAAAGACGCGCGCGAGACCCGCGTGCCAAAACGCGACGAAGTCTCAGGGCAGGCGCGGGCCGCGATCGCGAAGGGGACACCGATCATCACGCCCGAGCAGTTGGATAAAATTAGATTGAAGTTTTTGCAATCTGCCGAAAAGAATGGCGGCGAGGAGTGATCAGCATGAAACTTCACTTCTTGAGGAACGAAACTGGAATGCCCTTTAGAATCAGTGGCGATCGGAGACTTACGTTTTTTGTGCTGTTTTTTTCACAAACGAAACTGGAATGTCTTTTAGAATCAATAAAAGCTCGAGGTTCGAACCCAATTTCGAAGCCAAATTTGAGGGTATTTTGATGCAATTGGGTTCAATTCAACTCCCAGCCGGGCCGCACAGAGGTTGCACCCGCACAAAAAGGTCCGCAGACTGCAAACGCGGCAGTCTGCGCCACAACTCTGTTAAGATGCGTTCCATTATGCTGGTTAACATTCAGCGGCGTTCCCGGAATATATTTGTCATTGCGCTGTGGCTTGCACTAGCGTCACTGGCCAGCGCCGCCGACGTATCGATGGACGGCGTTTGGAGTTTCGTTCCCGACCCGAGCGGGACAATGAAGGTCAGCGAGCTGCCTTCGGGTCCCAGCGTTCGGCCCATCAATGTTCCCGGCTCGTGGCAAGCGCAGTTTGCCGACTTGCGCGATTACGCCGGAGTGGCATGGTACTGGCGATCGGTCACTTTGGAATCTATTCCTCAGGGCCAGGTCGCGTTGCTGCGATTTGGGGCAGTCGATTACAAAGCCGATGTCTATTTCAACGGTCAGAAAGTGGGCTCGCACGAAGGCGGCTATCTACCATTTGAATTCGACGTCACGGCGCTCGCTCGCGCCGGCGATAACCAGATTGCAGTGCGCGTGGTTGACCCGGGCGCGAAGCCGAACGAAATCGTCGAGGGCATCAATTACGCTGAGATTCCTCACGGCAAACAGAACTGGTATGTCCAGACCAGCGGGCTGTGGCAGAGCGCGGGGATTCGCATCCGTCCGCAAACCCACCTCGGAGCAATTCACATCATCGCAGGCGCGGACGGAGGATTCAAAGTGCGAATTCCATTCTTGACTGCTGGGGCGCCAGGTGCTTCCGCTCCTTCATTCACCGTGGAGGCGACCGTATCCGATCCGAGCGGAAAACAAGTTTGGCAAGGCTCGCACGCCGTCAACCCCGCAGAGCGGGACAGCGCCTTCGAATTCACCGGCAGGGTGGCCAGCCCGTCCCTGTGGAGCACCGCGAGTCCTGCGCTCTACACGCTCAGCGTGCACACGAGCTTGGGCGAGACGGAGTCGATTCAGTTCGGTTTCCGCACCTTCGAGACGCGCGGCGGAAAGTTTTACCTGAACGGCAAAGTGATCTATCTGCGCGCCGCTCTCGATCAGGATTTCTATCCCGAGACGGTCTACACGCCGCCTTCGCTGGATTACCTGAAAGATGAAATGCGCAAGGCCAAAGCGCTGGGCCTGAACGTGCTCCGCTGCCACATCAAGGTTCCGGATCCGCGCTATCTCGAGGCCGCCGACGAAATCGGCGTGCTAATCTGGTACGAAATTCCCAACTGGGACAAGCTCACCCCGGATTCGGAGAGCCGCGCCATGGCCACGTTGCGCGGCATGGTGGAGCGTGACTGGAATCATCCTTCCATCGTCATCGTGAGCATCATCAACGAGAGCTGGGGCGCGAATCTGAAAGAGGCGCGCGACCGCGAGCGGCTGAAGGGCGCGTATCAAGAGGCCAAGAGCTTTGTGCCCGGCTGGCTGGTGGAGGACAACAGTGCCTGCTGCGACAATTTTCACGTGGCCGGAGACCTCGCGGATTTTCACCAGTACGTGGCCATCCCCGATTATCCCGCCAACTTCGACCGGCTGATTGGCGACCAGGTGACACGCCCTGGCTGGCTGTACAGTCCTTATGGCGACGCCGCGCCCAAGGGCGACGAACCGCTGATGCTTTCGGAATTCGGCAACTGGGGATTGCCGCATTTGCCCGAGACCAAGCCGTGGTGGTTCACTCGCGATTTCGGGGGAAGGGAAATCACCCTGCCCGACGGAGTTGAAAAACGATTTCAGGCGTACAAATACGATGCTCTCTTTCCGGATTTCAACGCTCTCGTCGATGCCACCGAGTGGCATGAGTTTCAATCGCTCAAGTACGAAATCGAAAGCCTTCGCTCGCGCCCTGAGATGCAAGGTTACGTCATCACGGAATTCACCGACATCAATTGGGAATCGAACGGCCTGCTCGACATGTGGCGCCATCCGAAGATTTTTGGCGATGCGCTCGGGAAGCTCCAGCAGGACGACATCGTGATGGCGCGTGCCGAACAGAGAAATTACACTTCGGGGGAAAAGGCGCAGGCCGACATTTATTTTTCGCATTACAGCGATGATTCACTCACCGGCGCGACGGTGGAGTGGCAAATCGAGGGCACTTCGCTCCGAGGCACTTTCGCCTTGCAGGCTGCGCCGGTTGGATCGAGCGCCAAGGTCGGCAATGTCGATTTCCTGGTCCCGGCTGTCGCCGCGCCCACTCGGGCTCTTCTGAAAATTCGAGTCGCGACCGGCAGCAAGATCATCGCCGAAGATTCAGCGGGCACGACGTTCTATTTCTACCCGCCGCGCAAGTCTGAGATTCCGCCCGCCGTGGCATTTTACGATCCGGGGGGACGTCTGCGGCGCTTGGTGAACGAAATGCGCGCCCGCAATTATCAAGCGCCTTCGGGTGCCGAGAATTTTCCCGTCCTAATCGCCTCGGTATTCGATGACAGCGTGCGGCAAACCCTATCCAAAGGTGGACGAGTGATTTTGTTGGCAGGCGACCGCCAGACCATCGCTCCCGGCCTTGAAGTGCTGCCGCGCTCCGCTGACAATTTGGATGGAAATTGGATCTCGAGTTTCCTCTGGGTGCACAAGGACCGCGAACCCTTCAAGCAGATTGGATTCGAAACGCTGGCAGGTTTTGAAACCGAAGCGGTGACGCCCGCCGCCGTCCTGAAGGGCGTGCCCGCGGAGAATTTTGACGATGTCCTGTCAGGAATATTCTATGGCTGGATTCACTCCAACGTCGGCACGCTGGTCCAAGCCAACTACGGGGCAGGGAAGCTCCTGATCTGCACTTTCTCGTTGAGCACAACCTATGGGTCAGACCCTTACGCGACTTATTTGCTCGATGCGCTGGTGAACTATGCTGTTTCCGGTTTCACGCCGCACTTTCGAATTACGTAGAGCCGGCGGCGCGCGTTAGGTCGTGGCGGGTTGTGGTGCGCTTACCGGTTTTTGCAGCTTGAGCACTTTCTCGACGAGGCCCGGAAAATAATTCGTGAAGACTCGCGCGCAGTTGCGGCAAGGCCATTGGGCAATTTGAATTTCGATGTGGTTCCAATTCACCGCCCCGCAGACGCAGGTCACCTGGAGCCCTTTGCCGCTGGCTCCTTGAACAATCTTCACGTCTTCGGGCGAAACCGGAAAGTTCATGTCGAATTTCTCCTGCCGATGTTGTCCCGAATTCGGAACTCAGGCTTTCCGGGGCGCGCGTGTCGCACGGCGTCCGGGCCGAATGATACCTGAGTTGTTCGTCGGTTTTCCAGCCTGTTATGTTATAAATGTTGGTCCGAGATTTGAGCCAAGAGGTAGCGAGTGAAGGCTGAGAACCATGCCCGGCCCATGACGCGCGAAGAACGGCAGGCGTACGGCAAGAACCGCCGCGAAGTGGTGCATCGCGTCGACCAGGCGAACTGGGCGCCGCCCGCCCAGCGCGCCGATCCGGTTGAAGCCCTCAACGCCGTCAATAAAGACAGGCTGCCCGACTTGGTCCCTATCAAGGTGGGGCGCATGGCGATGTCGCCGTTCAATTTCTTTCGCGGCGCGGCGCCGCTGATGGCGGCCGATCTCGCGAGCCTGCCCACCACGGGCCTGCGCGTTCAAATGTGCGGCGACGCGCACGTGCGCAATCTCGGTGCTTTCGCGGCTCCCGACGGCCATCTGGTTTTCGATCTGAACGACTTTGACGAAACCATTCCCGGCCCGTGGGAATGGGATTTGAAGCGCCTGGCCACGAGCCTGGTTTTGGCGGGAGAAGATGCCGGAAGTCATGACGAGGACTGCAACGACTCGGTCTTGGCTCTGGTCGCGAGCTATCGTGAGGCGATGGCCCGCTTCGCCGAGATGACGATGATTGACCTGGCTCGCTACGAAGTGCGGCGGCACTCGAAAGTGGGTTGCGTCCGCGATGTATTGGCGAAAGCGCAGCGCGCTACGCCCAAGCATACTCTGGAAAAGTTGACGGTGGCCAAGAACAGCTCGCGGCAATTTGCGGAACAGCCGCCGCTGCTCCACCATGTTCCGGAGAAGGTGGCGAAGAGTGTGCTCGCGGCGCTCCAACCGTACCGCGAAACAGTCCCTCCCGAGCGCCAGCAGGTGCTCGATGCGTATCATCCCGTGGATGTCGCGTTCAAAGTGGTGGGGACCGGCAGCGTCGGCACGCGTGACTACGTGGTGCTTTGCTTCGGCAACGGCCTCGAGGATCCACTCTTCATTCAGGTGAAAGAGGAGCCGCCTTCGTGCTACACGCCCCACTTGCGGGATGTCCCTCCGTTCCCGCATCAGGGCCGCCGCGTGGCGGATGGCCAACGCCGCATGCAAACCGTGGGCGACCCGTTTCTCGGTTGGACTTCGATCGAGGGGCGCGACTTTCTGGTGCGACAATTAGCGGACCACAAGGCCGCGGTTGATCCACCCGAGCTAAAGGGCGATGCGTTGATCGAGTATGGCCTGGTCTGCGGTGAGATTCTGGCCAAAGCCCACGCGCGCACGGGCGACGCCGCGGAAATCAGCGGTTACGGCGGAAGCTCGGACAAGCTGGATAAGGCCATCGCTAAATTCGCTTCCGCCTATGCGGAACAGAGCGTCCGCGATCACGAATTGCTGGTGAAGGCCATCAAAGCCGGCAGAGTGAAGGCGATTCACGCCATCTGACAAGGACTCACCTGCTTATGAAACCGACCATTGGACCAAGAGTGAAAATCTGCTGCATCGCGAGCGTCCGAGAAGCGCAAATGGCCATTGACCACGGCGCGTCGGCTGTCGGCTTGGTGTCAGAAATGCCAAGCGGGCCAGGGCCTATCCCCGAAGACCTGATCGCGGAAATTGCCGCCTCGATTCCCCCGCCCATCCTATCGGTCCTGCTCACCTCAAAGCACGAGGCTGAGTCGATCATCCAGCAGCACCGTCGCACTCGCGTGAGCGCGATTCAGACCGTCGACCGCCTGGTGCACGGCGCCCACCGCGAACTGAGGAAAGCTCTCCCCGGCATCAGGCTGATCCAGGTGATTCACGTGACAGGCAACGAATCCGCCGAAGAGGCCGTCTCCATATCGCCCTTCGTGGACGCGCTGTTGCTGGATTCGGGCAAACCGTCCGCGGCGGTCAAAGAACTGGGCGGCACCGGGCGTGTCCACGATTGGAGCATCAGTTCGCGCATTCGCGTCTCGGTGGATGTCCCGGTGTTTTTGGCCGGCGGGCTCACTCCGGAGAACGTTCGGCAAGCGGTGCGCTACGTACGGCCCTTCGCCCTCGATGTTTGCAGCGGCGTGCGCACCGATGGAAAGCTGGACGAACACAAGCTGAAGCAGTTCTTCGCCGAAATCGCGGCTGCTGACCGGCCATCGCACTACGCACCAGAGCTGCGCTCGAAAATTCCGCCCCCTGAACACGCCGCCGTGTCGTAAAGCGCGCGGCGGTTTTCGCATTTCAAGGAAAGAGGTTAAGTGGATGCCCGTTTTCGCCCCCGACATTCGTACCCCAATCCAGGAAATTGACATTCCCTACGAGAAATTCGTTCTCGACAATGGCCTCACGCTGATCGTGCATGAGGACCGCAAGGCGCCGATCGTCGCCGTCAACGTTTGGTATCACGTCGGCTCGGCGAAGGAGAAGCCGGGGCGCACCGGGTTCGCGCACCTCTTTGAACACCTGATGTACGGCGGCAGCGAACACGCGCCAGGTCGTTACATCGAGGCCATGGAGAAAATCGGCGCGACGGACTTGAACGGGACCACTAACGCCGACCGAACGAATTATTTCCAGAACGTTCCGACCTCGGTGCTCGATTATGCCTTGTGGATGGAGTCCGACCGCATGGGCTACATGCTGGGTGCGGTCGATCAAAGCACTCTCGATCTCCAGCGCGGCGTGGTTCAAAACGAAAAGCGCCAGTATGAAAATCAGCCGTACGGGCGGGTGGAGGAATCGATCACGAAAAACACCCATCCCGCCGGCCACCCGTATTCCTGGACGACCATCGGCGAGATGGCCGATCTCGACGCCGCATCAATGACCGATGTGCAGGAGTGGTTCAAAACCTATTACGGGCCCTCGAACACCGTGCTGGTGATTGCCGGCGAGATTGACGCCAAGACAGCGAAAGAAAAAGTCGAGAAGTATTTTGGCGCGATTCCGCCCGGCCCGCCCGTGGCGCACCAAAACGTCTGGATCGCGAAGATGACGGGGCTTCACCGGCAAACGATGCAAGACCGCGTGCCGCAGGCGCGTATTTACAAGGTTTGGAACGTTCCGGAATTCGGCAGCGCCGACGGGGATTATCTCGACCTGGTCAGCGACATTCTCTCGCAGGGAAAATCGTCGCACTTTTACAAGCGCCTGGTGTACGACGATCAAATCGCGACCGATGCCGTAGCTTTCGTGGATCTGAGTGAGATTGCCGGGCAGTTCCGCGTTCAGTCGACGGCGCGGCCGGGCCAGGACCTCGCCCAGGTGGAAAAGGCGCTGGACGAGGAACTGGGGCGCTTCCTGCGCGACGGGCCAACGCCGGACGAACTCGAGCGCGCCAAAACGCAACGGATGGCGGATTTCATTCGCGGCATCGAGCGCATTGGCGGATTAGGAGGAAAATCCGATCGTCTCGCGCAGAGTCAGGTTTTTCTTGGCAGTCCCGACGCGTACAAAATTTCGCTCCGGCGCATTCAAGAAGCTACGGCGGAGGACCTGAAGTCGGCGGCGAATCGCTGGCTCGCGGACGGGGTCTACGTTCTCGAGGTGCATCCGTTCCCGCCTTACGACGCCGCTTCGGCCGAGGTCGATCGCACCAAGGCGCCCGAGCCCGGCTCGCCGCCCGAGCTCCGGCTTCCCAAATTCCAGCGGGCCACGCTCGCGAACGGGCTCAAGATCGTCCTTGCCGAACGGCACGAAGTGCCGCTGGTGAACTTCTGGATGACCTTCGATGCGGGCTACGCGGCTGACCAGTTTGCCTCAGCCGGAACCGCCAGCATGACCACCGCAGTCCTGGACGATGGCACTGCCACGCGCACCGCCCTCGAAATCAGTGACGAGCTCGCGAGGCTGGGAGCGGAATTAAGCGCCAACTCCAATTTGGATATTACCGCCGTCCGCCTCTCGGCGCTGAAGTCCAAACTCGACGCTTCGCTCGAGCTCTTTGCCGACGTCATCCAGAATCCATCGTTCCCCGAAGTCGATTTCCGGCGGCAGCAGAAACAGCAACTCGCGGCCATCCAGCGTGAGGAAAACACGCCGGTCCAGATCGCGCTGCGAATCTTTCCGCGATTGCTCTACGGCGAGACGCACGCTTACGGCAATCCCCTCACCGGCTCGGGCACGCCGGCCAACATTGAGAAGATGACGCGAGAGGACCTGGCCACGTTCCATCGCCAGTGGTTCAGGCCCAACAATGCAACGCTGATTGTAGTGGGCGATACGACCCTCAGCGAAGTGACGCCGAAACTTGAAAGAGTCTTTGCGGGCTGGCAGCCCGGCGAAGTTCCACGGAAAAACATCAGCCCGGTCCAACTTCCCGCCAGACCAACGGTTTACATCATCGACAAACCCGGCGCGCTGCAATCCGTGATCATTGGCGGGCACGTTGCGCCGCCCACGGCCAATCCGCGAGAAATTGCCATCGAAGCCATGAACGAGGTGTTGGGCGGAACGTTTGGCGCGCGCATCAATATGAACTTGCGCGAGGACAAGCACTGGACGTATGGCGCGATGAGCCGCATGGTCGGCGCCAAGGGACAACGACCCTTCTTCGTGATTGCGCCCGTGCAGTTGGACAAGACGAAAGAAGCGATGGCGGAAATCGACAAAGAGTTGCGCGGCCTTCTGAGCGAGCGGCCCGCTACGCCGGAAGAGCTGGCCAAAGTGCAGGCGAACGAAACGCTCAGCCTGCCCGGCTCGCGCGAGACCATGAACGCCGTCGGGCAATCCATCATCGACCTCGTGCAATTCGGCTTGCCAGACGACTGGTACGAGACCTATGCCGGCAAAGTCCGCGCGCTAAGAACTGCCGACATCGACGCCGCCGCCAGAGAAGTGATTCACCCCGAGAGCGTCGCCTGGGTTGTGGTTGGCGACCGCGCCAAAATCGAAGCCAGCGTGCGCGAGTTGAATCTCGGCGAAGTGAAATTCCTCGGCACGGATGGAAAGCCTCTCTCTTGAGCCTGGGCCGGCGGGAAAAGTCTGGTAGCGCTACCGGGAATCGAACCCGGGTTTTCAGATTGAGAATCTGACGTCCTAACCCCTAGACGATAGCGCCGTCATGGAAGCTGTCAGCTCTCAGCAGTCAGCAAACGTTGAGAGCGCGACCGGAACATCACACAAACCATTTTGCCATTGATAGCGCCTGTCTGACAACTGATTGCTGATACCAGATGGCTGAAAGCTGAGAGCTTATTCAGAACTTCGTCATCGACGAGAAATTGAAATCGCGCACTTTCATGGCGGGCACGACCATGTCGAACGATTCCTCGCCGGACGTGCGCTGGGGCGGGCCCAACGCTTCCACCTGATTGAGCATTTCGATCACGCTCTGGTTGAACCGCAAGTTCTTCACGCCGTGGCGCACCTCGCCGCCCTCGATCCAGAAAGTGCCGTCCCGGGTCATGCCGGTAAGAAGTTTTTGATACGGGTCAACTTCGCGAATGTACCACAGTCGCGTCACCAGAAGGCCGCGGTCGGTGGAGCGAATCATGTCCTCGACGCCCGCCTGGCCTCCCTCCATCACGATGTTCAGCGCCAATTCGCCATATTCATTGGGCAGCGGGAGACCGTGGCCCGTCGGCTCGACGCCGGCTTTGTGCGCGGTGGAGCGCGCGTAGACCACGTTTTTCGCCACCCCTCCTTCGATCAGCGTGACGCGGCGGCGGGGAACGCCCTCGCCGTCAAAGGCCGCGCCACTCTGTCGCGGATGGTACACGTCGTCGTACACGTTGATGTTTTCGCCGAAGATTTTCTGGCCCACGCGGTCGGTCAGGCAGCTTCGCTGCTCGAGCACCGCCAATCCACTGAAGTCCATAAACAAAAACCCGAGCAGGTCGAGCACGGCGGCCGGCTCGAGGATGACGGTATATTTTCCCGGCTGAATCTCCGTCGGCGCGCGGCTGGCCAGGGCCTTTTGCGCGGCGCGCTCCGCGAGCTTTTCCGGCTCGAGTTCCGCGACGTCGGGCGAGGTCTTTTTGGCCCAGCCGGAGCTTGTGTCGGCGAGCATCATGGTCACTGAGAACTCCGATAGCGTCTCCTGATGGTAGGCAGTCAGCCCGCGGGAATCGAAGAGCGCCGAAACCACAGCGCCGCTCGAGAAGACTCCCGCCGTGGTCAGGTGGTGTTTCTCTGCGCGCGCCACCGTCTGCCGCACCACTTCCGCCCTCTCCCGCGGGCTGAGTTCAGCGGTGTTCTCGAAGAAGCGGCTGAGCGATTGATACGTCTGCGGGCCGAGCATGGGCAGCATGTCCGGGTCGGGCGGCTGCAACCGCGCCAGGGCGAGCACCGACTCGCAAACCCGGCGGATGGACTCTTCGTCAAACTTGTTGGTGGTGGCCCGGGCCGTGCGTTTCTCCACCACTGCGCGCACCGAGAGGTATTGCCCTTCCTCCGTCACATTTTGGTGGATGATGTTGTTGGCAAAGCGAGTAAGCGAATAAGACGAAGATCCGATCATGGCCTCCGTCTCGTCGGCGGTCGAGTACTTGAGGACTTTTTGGAAGAGTTCTTGGGCGCGTTGGCGGGAGAGCATCATTGAGCGATTGGGTGATCGGGTGATTGAGTGATTGGACCACTGGGTGACTGGGCGATTGAGCGATTGGGCGATTGCTTTGCCTGGCGCTTTCTTGAGGTTTGTTGAGACGCAGAAAAGACCCGTATCAGTTCGCCTGCCTCCGTGAGCAAGCCCTTCATCTTCTGGCTCTCGATAATGCCGACGTCGACCAGCAGCTCCAGCCAAAACTCGGTCTCGTCGGCTTCCTCGAGAACGACGCCAATCCTGGAAAGAAATTCAGCCCGGGAGCGGGCTCGGCACACGGCCCGATAGTTGGCTGCGACCGACGTGCCTGAGCGCGGCACCTGCTTTCCGAGGACGCGCGCCTCGTCCGTTTTAGGTAGAGACCTGAACAACCTAACCATGCGAATCGCAAACTTCTTGGTTCGCTCTCTCAATTCTTGCGGCCGACTCTTCACTTGTTCATTCATGTCTTCGCCTCATGGCGTAATCGCTCAATCACTCAATCACTCAATCTCTCAATCCCCATAAGCCACTCCGACCTTTACTTTTCGAAACCTTGCCGGCGCCGCGCCGTGCCCCGTGCCGATCACTTGCGCGGGCTGGCCTTTGCCGCAATTGGGTGTTCCCCAGAGCGTCCAGAATTCCGGGCCGCAGATGGCGTCGCAAGAATTCCAAAACTCGGTGGTGATGCCACCGTAGCTGGGGTTCTTCAGCATGAGCGTCTTCTTGCCGCCCTTGATTTCCCAGCTAATTTCAGTGCCAAACTGAAAATTGCAGCGGCGGTCGTCGATGGACCAGCTTCGGTTGGTCTCGAACAAAATTCCGTCTTCGGTGTCGGCGATCAGGTCGTCGAGCTTCCACGTGCCCGGCAGCAGGCTGATGTTGGTCATGCGGATCAGAGGGATGCGATTCCATCCGTCGGCGCGCATGGTGCCGTTGGAGCGCGGCTGGCCCAGCGCCGCCGCCGTCTCGCGTGAAGTCAAGTAGCCTACAAACAGCCCGTCGCGGATGATGGGCGTGGATTGTGCGGGCACGCCCTCATCGTCATATGCAAAAGTGCCGAGTCCCGGCCCGTGCCCGGGCGTGGCGTCGGCCACCACGTTGACGATGTCGGAAGCGTATTTAAGCTTGCCCAGCTTGTCGACGGTGAGAAAACTCATTCCGGCGTAGTTGGCTTCCGATCCCAGCACGCGGTCGAGCTCGATGGGATGGCCAATCGACTCGTGCACTTGCAGGCCAAGCTGCGACCCGCCCAGAATGATGTCTTTCACGCCGGCCGGACACTGGTCCGCCTTCAGCAGCGCTACCGCTTCCTCCGCGATCCGCCCCGCGTTGGCCAAAAGGTCCAACTCCTCGATCAGCTCATAGCCCTTGTTCTGATACTGGCCGCCGAAGGAATTCGGATAAGACCGCTTCTGGATTTCGTTGCCCTCAAAAGCCGTGGCGGCAAAGCCAGCGCCCGTTTGGATTTTCTTCTGGTAGATTTCGGAGCCGAGGCTGGAGAGAAAAAGCTGTTCGACGCTTCGGAAATCCATCAGAGCTTCGGCCAGCGTCACGCCCTTCACGCGCAGCATTTCCGTGTCGATCTTGAGCAGCAAGTTCAGACAGGCTGCGACCGGAACCGTAAAGGGATCGATCGGGCAGGGACTCTTCCAGCGGTCGACGATTTTTTCTTCCGGCGCCAGGCGGACTTCATCCTTTTTGCACAGGGCGCTGGCGCACGCGATCTCCACTGCCTGCGCGGCGGCGCGGTCCACTCCAGTGCGAGTCAAGTCGTCGGTGGCCGCGAAGCCCCAGGCGCCGTCGGCAATCACGCGCACACCCAGGCCATAAGATTCCGATTCGCGCACTTGGGCGGGCTGAGCGTTTTTCGTGGAGACGTACCGCTGGCGGGCGTCCATGACGCGCACTTCCGCATACGAAGCCCCTCGGGCCAGCGCGGTGTTGAGCGCCCATTCGGCGTACTCCTTCATAGTCGGTCTTGGACTGTGGGCAAATTGGGTGATTGTGTGATCTGGTGATTGGGTGATTGTAAGATCCGGAAATCCGAAACTGGTGCGCCGAATTTCGATCTTCGAGTTTCGAATGTCGGCTTCAGGCAATCACTCAATCACCCAATCACCAAATCACGCAATGGGGATTATGTTCCTTCCGCCCACGAAGCCAGGTATTCCTCCTGCTCGCGGGTGAGCTTATCGATCGCGACGCCCATGGACTCGAGCTTTAGCCGAGCCACGTTTTGATCGATGTCCGCCGGCACGGCGTGGACCTTCGCCTCGAGCTTCTTGTGATTCTTGACGAGATGCTCGACCGACAGCGCCTGGTTGGCAAAGCTCATATCCATCACGGCGGCGGGATGGCCTTCCGCCGCGGCCAGATTGATCAGCCGGCCTTCGCCCAGCAGGTAGAGCTTGCGGCCATCGCGCAATGTGTACTCCTCCACAAAGTCGCGCGTGGCGCGCTTGCCCAGGGACATTTTTTCCAGACCGGGAATATCGATCTCCACATTGAAATGTCCGGCATTACAGATGATGGCGTTGTCTTTCATCAGTTTGAAGTGGTCGCTGGTGAGGATGGATTTGTCCCCGGTCAGGGTGATGAACACGTCGCCGATTCGGGCCGCCTCGGGCATGGGCATCACGCGGTAACCGTCCATCACCGCTTCCAGCGCTCGCGTGGGGTTCACCTCGGTAATGATCACGTCCGCGCCCAGGCCTTTGGCGCGCATGGCGACGCCGCGCCCGCACCAGCCGTAGCCGCTCACCACCACTCTCAAGCCGGCGAAGAGGATATTGGTGGCGCGGAGGATGCCGTCGATGGTGGACTGGCCGGTCCCATAACGGTTATCAAAAAGATGTTTCGTATCGGCATCATTAATTGAGATAACAGGAAATTTCAAAACGCCGGCCTTCGCCATGCTGCGCAGGCGGATGACGCCGGTGGTGGTCTCCTCGGTCCCGCCCAGGATTTTCGGGATCAGCTCCTGGCGCTTAGTGAGCACGGTGGTGACCAGATCCGCGCCGTCGTCCATGGTGATCTGCGGCTCGTGGTCGAGCGCGGTCACGATGTGCGAATAGTAGGTGCTGTGGTCCTCGCCTTTGATGGCGAAGACGGGAATGTTGTAATCCTGAACCAGCGAGGCGGCCACGTCGTCCTGGGTGCTCAAGGGATTCGACGCGCACAGCATCACGTGCGCGCCGCCGTCGCGCAGCGCGATCGCCAGGTTGGCGGTCTCGGTGGTCACGTGCAGGCAAGCGGAAATCCGAATGCCCTCCAGCGGCCGCTCGGTGATAAATCGCTTTCGGATGAGTTGGAGCACCGGCATCCACTGGTTCGCCCACTCGATGCGGGTTTTGCCCTTCGCGGCAAGTTTCAGGTCTTTTACGTCGCAGTTGACTTTCTTGGCTGAGGTCGTCTTGGTAGCCATCTAAAGTCCCGCCTCCCGCCGCAGGTCCGCGGCTTTATCGATTTTCTCCCACGTGAATTCGGGCTCTGAGCGGCCAAAGTGTCCGTACGCCGCCGTCTTCCGGTAGATCGGTCGCTGAAGGTCCAGACTTTTGATAATGCCGCGCGGCGTCAAATCGAAATGCTTCCGAACGAGGTCAACGAATTGGGCGTTCGCGATCTTTCCCGTGCCGAAGGTGTTGACCATCAGCGAAACCGGCTCTTTCACTCCGATCGCGTACGCCACCTGCACCTCGGCGCGTTTCGCCAGGCCCGCCGCCACAATGTTCTTGGCAATATAACGCGCCATGTAGCTGGCCGACCGGTCCACCTTGGTGGGGTCTTTTCCGGAGAAACATCCACCGCCGTGGTGAGCTGCGCCGCCGTAAGTGTCGACGATAATCTTGCGTCCCGTCAGCCCCGAATCGCCTACCGGCCCGCCGGTGACGAAGCGCCCGGTCGGGTTGATGTGGTACCGCGTGTTCTTGTCCAGCATGTGCGCCGGCAGCACCGGCTTGATCACACACTCCATCACCCCATCTCGAAGGGTCTCGTTTGAGACTTGGGCTGTGTGTTGGGTCGAGACCACCACCGCGTCCACGCGCACGGGCCTGGAACCTTCATACTCCACGGTGACTTGGGATTTTCCATCAGGGCGGATAAAGTCGAGGGTCTTCTTGCGGCGGGTCTCAGCGAGACGCATGCACAGCTTGTGCGCCATCATGATGGGAAACGGCATCAACTCGTCCGTTTCGTCGCAAGCGTAGCCAAACATCAGGCCTTGGTCGCCCGCCCCGCCCGTGTCCACGCCCTGGGCGATGTCCGGGGATTGCCGCGTCATGTTGATGTCCAACTCGCAGTCGTCCGCGGTGAAGCCGCCGTCGGCATCCGTGTAACCGATGTGGCGAACAGTCTCTCGAACGAGTTCTTCAATGTCGGGCTTGGCCGTAGTCGTCGTCTCGCCCATCACGTAGACCCTGCGACCCTTGGCCATCGCTTCGCAAGCTACGCGGCCCGCGGGGTCGTCGGCCAGGACCGCATCCAACACCGCATCCGAAATCTGGTCACAGAGTTTGTCCGGGTGGCCCTCGGTAACCGATTCCGAGGTGAATAAGTACTTTTCCTGTGGATCAGGCACAGAATTTCTCCTTCGCGTGATTTCTATGGGGGATGAATTTCATGCGGGCAAACCAGGAATGTTAACAGCGGGTGTTCGAGACTGTCAACGATTTTGTCTTTCGAGAACATGCGCTTTCAGCCTTTCAACGGCTTCAACCCCTCCACCGGCCAAGCCTACCCGAAGTTCGACAAAATGATTCCGACCTTGCCGTCAGCCGGGCTGGTCGTAGAATTTTGACGGCAAGATATCCCATCACCGAGCAACAAGGCGAGGCCCACACTAATCCAAAATCCAAAATCTAAAATCCAAAATCCCATGCTGTGACCGCAATCACTGCGGTCCTCTGAGCCTGCCGTCACGATGGAATAGCCCGTACTGAAGCAGTTTGGCAGGAGGAAGCACCGATGACGTTCAGCCGAAGAATACTGATCGCTTGTTTGTTGATGGCACTCACCCCAATCGCGGGAGCGGGGCAAGGTCAGGACGCCGAGGGCAGTAAGGATCATCCGCTGATTTCGCGCTATCCCGGCTCGATCATCGGAGCCTATTTCCAGAAGGACTTTGATGAATTCACCCTTCCGCTCGGCAAGCTCGCTGACGAGAAATTTGCCAAGAGCCAGCATCTGGAAGGGAAGCTCACCCGCATCGTTTACGCGGCGCCCGAGGGACGCTCGGTGCTGGAGGTCTTTCGCAACTATCAAGGCGCGCTCAAGAAGGCCGGGTTCGAGACGCTCTTTACTTGCGGCCCGCAGGAGTGCAGCGGGTCGGGGGGGACGACGGCCAGAGTGTACGGCACGGGTGATTACGACGATTACTGGGGACCCGACCACGGGATTCGATACCTCTCTGCGAAGCTCGGGCGGCCAGAGGGTGACGTCTATGTGAGCTTGCTGGTTGACGACCAAGGCGGGAATGGCCGACCCAATGTCGAGCTCTACGTCATCGAAATGAAACCGATGGAGGGCAACCTCATCACCGTGGACGCGGCATCGCTGGCGAACGATATCACCCGCACCGGCCACGCTTCGGTTTACGGGATCCTGTTCGACACCGGCAAAGCCGACATCAAGCCGGAGTCGGATGCGACGCTGAAGGAAATCGCCAAGCTGTTGCAAGCGAACACAACGCTGAAACTTTACGTGGTCGGGCACACGGACAACCAGGGCGCGCTGGACATGAATATGGACCTGTCCAAACGGCGCGCCGACGCAGTGCTCGCTGCGCTCACCACCCAATACCGTGTGCCGGCCGCCAGGCTGCGCGCCTTCGGGAACGGCCCGTACTCGCCGGTGGCGTCGAACGACAACGAGGAGGGCCGCGCCAAAAACCGCCGCGTCGAATTGGTCAAGCAGTGAGGCCAGACGGCGCGCGGGAGTCACCGACGCGCCACGGAGAGGAAGCATGAGGAATTCGTGGTTATTGCTGGTTGCCTTGCTTGCCGCTGCTGGCGCGGCCCCGCGTCAGCAGGAGGAGCCGCCAGCGGTGAGTCCGGCGTTTTCCGTCGGCATCAGCGCGGCGCAAGATGTGGTCAGGTCGGGTTCCGCCGTCACGGTCAGGTCTGTGGTGACGAACATCTCCAATCAGAAGATCTGGGTCGTCAGCCTCGGCGAAGACGTTGAGTACCATGTCTGGGACAGTCGCGGCTTCCCTGTACGGCGTGCAAATCCGAGGGTCGAACGTGCAAGACTCCAGCTCCAAGTGGACAAACACGGCGAGCACGTGGTCGTGCCGTACATCATGGCGCGCGGCGTGTGGTTCGCCGTGCAGCCGGGACAGACCGTTGAGGACGACCTCGTAATCTCCGAATTCTATGAGCTCACGCGACCCGGTAAATATACAATCCAGGCTCTGCGCCCCGATCCCCAAAGTCACGCCGTGGTGAAATCGAATACGATTACGCTGACCGTCATCCCTTGACCCTTTGGACGGTCGCAGATCGCCGCCACGCTCAGCGCGCTTTCGCAGGCCCGGACGACATCGGCGCGGGCGCCACTACGTAAACGTACTCCAGCGGCTCATTGCCCGTGTTGGCCATGTTGTGGCGGGTCGCGGGAGGAAAATAAACGAGAGCCTGCGCGGCCACGCTGCGCGCGGCTTGTCCTTCAAGGCGCGCTTCGCCCCGGCCACGCAGCACTACCAGAGCTTCCTCGTTTTGTCCCGTGGTGTGCCAGCCGACCGATTCGCCGGGTTTCAAGCGGACGAACCCGCTTCGCATCCCCGCCGTCTGCGGCGCCCCTTTCAGTAACGGGCAATCTCCGCCCGCGCATTTGAGGGCCAGCGTGAGCGGCTGCGGCCCAGGCGCTTGGGAGGCAAGAGGCACGAAGGCGAGGCAGAGCAGCATCGAAGTTCCCGCGATAAGTTGGATCTGTTTCATGGTTTGTTCCTTTCAAAGGAATGGAAAAGCCGCAAGGCTGGAGAGCGAGCCTTGCTCTACAGCTTCGCTGATAGAATAGCAAGAACGAAGGGATGAACTCGCGTAGAGGAGAGGCTTCATGAAAATTGCCGCGGTGCAGATGGATATCACGATTCTCGAGAAGGAGAAGAATCTCGCCAAGATCCTGGCCAGGCTCGAAGAGGCTGCCGGCGCCGGCGCGCGGCTGGTCGTCTTTCCGGAGTGTGTGCTCACGGGCTACTGCTTCACGAGCCGTGAAGAGGCTTGGCCGGTCAGCGAAACGGTTCCCGGACCCTCCAGCGAGAAGATCCGAGCGGCCGCAGCGCGCCTCGAGTGTTCCGTCATCTTCGGACTGCTCGAGCGCGAGGGCAACAAGATTTACAACGCCGCCGCCGTGGTCACGCCGCAAGGAATTCTCGGGACCTACCGAAAGGTGCATCTGCTATGCCTCGGCATCGACCGTTTCGACACGCCGGGCGACAAGGCGTTCCCCGTTTTTGAAATCCCCGATGGCCGCGATCGTGCGGCGGCCAAAGTGGGAATTAACATCTGCTTCGATTGCAGCTTTCCGGAATCGGGCCGCGTGGTGAAGCTGAAGGGCGCGCAAGTTCTCGCCATCCCCACCAACTGGCCGATCGGCTCCGATGTCTGGCAGCACACACCCAAAGTTCGTGCCGCGGAGAACCACATGGTGGTGATCGCGGCAGACCGCGTGGGCGAAGAACGCGGGTTCCGCTTTGCGGGCCACTCACAGATCGTCGATTTCGCCGGGCAAGTGCTCGCCGAGGCCGACGACACCGCAGAGACCATCATTTACGGCGAGGCCGATCTCGCCGCCGCGGATGATAATCGCGTCGTCCGTGTCCCCGGCGAATGGGAATTCAACCGGATCGCGGCGCGACGGCCCGACATGTATGCCGAAATCACTGAACCGCGGACCAACGCAACAGCAAAGGGCGGAAGCTAGAATTCAAAATTAAAAATTAAAAACGAAGTACCTCTGAGAATCCCCGTTTTGAATTTCGCATTTTTAATTGAGCTCCGGACCCTCCTCGGTCTTCGCTACTTCCCGCAGACGCGTGATACGCCACAGCAGCGCAAACAAAAAAATCGGCAGCACGGTGAAGCGCAGCATAAATTGGAGGGCGGCGCGCGCGCTATCTCCGGTCAAGAAACCCTGCGCGAGCCGAAGCGAGACCACGCTCGCCAGGAACATGAGCAAGAGCACCAGCACGATGACACTCGCTGGCGAAATGCGGGCGCGCGACGCAGCCGCTCTGGCCCTCCTTGGGCTGACCCTTTCCCCGCGGCGAGGCCGGCGGAGACGCGCCACCAACCAATTGAGCCAATCCGGAACGATGATGACGGCGATCATCACCACGTACACCCACCAGCGGAGCACGAGTTGTTGGGAATCGTAAATCGAAAACAAGATGGGGTGCGAATAGTTGAGCACGTAACCATCGGCAAGGTCCAGCAAATGCCGGACGGCGAATTCCGGCAGCGCCACAAGATAACGCGGCGTCTCGATATAGTAGGGAATGTTGTTGGCCACAAACGTGGCGAGCAAGCTGGCCCAAAACACCAGACCCGCTCGGGCTCCGAATCGCCAAGCTCGCTCAAACGTCACGGGGTCGAGCGAAGAAACGTGACCCGCAAAGAAAGCAAAAACAAAAAACACGAAGACTCCGTTGCCGGCCTGAAGAAAGCCCAGGCCTCGCACACGGCACAGCAGAGCCATTCCGAGCAAAGCCGCCGCAGCGGCAGCGCGCAAAATTCGGACACGATCCAGCCGGCCGCAGGCAAAGCGGCGAAAAGTCAAAAAGAGGCCCGCAATCGCCGCAAGCCACGCGACTACGAGAAGCAATCCACGGGCCTCCATCCGCAGTCCGCGCGTCTCATCCGGAAGCCCCACCGCGCGGCGAAACCAGTTGAGCACTTCGCGGTGAATGCCCCGGTCCTGCAACTCGGTGAAATGGTCGGAGGTCGGCGAAACGCCCAACCGCCGCGCGGTGCCGCGCGCAAAGTCGCCGACCGTGGTGTCTTCGCGCGCGTCGGTCGAGGCGCTCTCCCTGAAGACGCCTCGCATGTGGTCAAGCCCCTCGCGGAATTCGTCGTAGAGTCCGACGGCCCACAAGAGATTGCGTGGCTCACTCAGCGTGACGTCCGCATCCATGCCAATGGAAGCCACCGCAGCGATCTTGGGGTCCGCCATGCCGGTCTCGATCACCAGCGATCCGCCCACCGAGTGGCCCGCCAGGACGATGCGGTCCGGATCAACCTCGGGCATGGAGCGCAAGTAGGCCACCGCCGCCGTCAGGTCGGCGCGCAGCGTCTCCTGCGTGCGCTCGCGCAGCAACTGGCGATTCTCTTCCGGCGCGCGGCCGCGCCAGTTGAAGGTGAGGACCACGAATCCGTCCTTCACCAATTCCAGGTCCATCATGCGTCCGTATTCCGGCGAATCGTTTATCGGCTGGCACACCACCGCCGCGGGCGCGCGTTGGAACTTTGCCGGGTCAGGGATATAGACGATCACCCAAAGCGGCACGCCGAGGCGGTCCTTGATTCGGATGTATTCAAGCTGATATGAGGGCAGGGGAATCGAGACCGCCAGCAGCGCGAACAGAACACACACGCCCCAGGTCGTGGCCCAGGCAGGAGGGACAAAGCGGCGCATTGGCATTATGCTCTCTCTTCGGAGCGCGTGCGCTGCAGTCGGCAACGCCCTGCGCGAATCGTCGGATTGTTGATACCGAAGTTCACCAAGCGTCGAGATTATCGGTTATCATCGTGGAAGCGTCAATCGCGCGGAGGCGGGTTTGAGTCCGGTTGCACACTTGCAATATGGCTGGTGGTTTGCTCACTGGGCGGAACTCAATCGTCGCGAGCGGGCTGCTGTCGCGCTGGCCGGCGCGGCCTGCGACCTCGACGGCCTGTCGCTCTTCGGCGGCAGCGACACCTACTATCGATATCATCACATGCTTTTTCACAACGCCGGGGCCGCCCTGGCGGTCATTCCGCTGGCCGGAATATTTTTCTGGCGCCGCCCACGCGTATGGCTGCTCGTCGTGTTCGCATTTGCCGCGCATGTCGTGGAGGATTACTTCAGCATCCCGTGGGACATGCGTCCGTGGGCGCCCTTCAGCGCCACCGTCGTCAATCTCGGAACCCACGTCCCCGCTTGGGTCGTGCAAGACGTCTTTCAATCCATTGCGGTCCTTTTCATCCTTGGGATCACGATTTGGATTTACCTCCGCCATCACCGCACGCCGCTCGAGATTATTTCTCCCGCCTTCGACCGCCTCATCATCGGCTACGCGGTGCTGCCGTGGCGGAACCGTTGCGCCGACTGCGGCCGCCGCGCTCACTTCCGCTGCGCCCAATGCGGCCGGACGATCTGCGCCGAACATGGGAAAATGCGCCGCGGCTTCAGAGTGCAATGCAAGCAATGCCCGCAAGCGAGTCTGCCCATCACCGCGCCAAATGTTGTTGGAATGAACTGAGGAAAATCGAGATGGGTCGGCTCCTCGGCCC
This sequence comes from Terriglobia bacterium, assembly GCA_050013575.1. GTDB lineage: Bacteria > Acidobacteriota > Terriglobia > UBA7540 > UBA7540 > DASYXZ01. Next base: position 38,619 of record JBEKEZ010000027.1, read on the forward strand.
GGACTCGAACCTGGAACCCTTCGGTCAACAAGCTAGCTGAGCCAATCTATCTCGTTCGGAGATTCATTACCGTCAGCCGTTAGAGTTCGTCGCTGTGCTCACCGCTGGAGCGTTTGCGGCCACTTGGCGTATTGCGGCGCACACGCAACTTACTCGCTTGATGGCAGTCGCCGGGAGCAGCCTGGAGAATAACTTGCTAAAGAATATGGTCGGCCCGTGGGGACTCGAACCCCAGACGTCTACCGTGTCAATCCGCAGTTGATTGATTTCTCAACAACTTACAGGTGCTCATAGGGGCTGCTAACTCCGCGAAGTGCTTGTAAGTTCGTTCAGCATCGGGTTGGTCTTCGGGCTGGCACCCAACCTCTTTAGCGCTCAATTGAGCGCAGGCGGGAATCGGTCTTCCAAGCCGCCCACGCCATCCCAGCTTGACCGGTGGGGTATGGTCTCCGTCATGGACTCTGCCAAGACGGACCCTTAGCTGCGCCACTGGGTGCTCCGGAAGGCGGCCGCCCCTTACTGCTTCTCGCAGTCCGGGGCCTTCCTATGCTCGACGATTTCTTTGTAACTTACCGCGAGTTCGTCGTCTGCGTGGAGGGCAGTATCTAGCAGCGGTTCGTTGTCAAGCCTTCCGAACAAAAGACCCGCTTCGTCGTCGCAGGAATCCACCCGTACTCACATCCACTCGCTCTCGCCTGTCAACTCATCTTGGAACTTGACCTTGACGTAACCACCGGATTGAAACTTTGGTATATTGCCATTTCCTATCGATTCCTATGAATGTCGAGCCGCGCTTTCAGCTTCCGCTCCAGGATTCGATGCGTCCGTGTCAGACGCCTTCCCTTGAATTCGTGTTCCCAGAAGCTCCAAACCGCAAAGCCCATTTTCCGCAAGGCCCTTCGGTTAGTTCGGTCACGTTTGCGGTTGCGGGCCAATTTCGGAAGCCAATATTTCATATTTGATTTTGGCTTATGGCCGTGTTCAGGGCAACCGTGGAAGAAACACCCGTCCGCGAAGATTGCTAGATGCAGGCTAGGGACAACCACGTCAGGCTGCCCTGGAAGGGTGCGCACGTTATTTTCTATTCGCCACCTTCCGCCCAGGGTCTCCCGGACCAATGCGCACAGCCGCGCCTCCGGAATCGTGCCCGAGCTCCTGATGCGCGACATGATTTCGCTGCGCTCTTCGCGAGTGAAAATGTCGGCCATTTCGCCTTTTCAAGCTTCGCATTTAGGCTTCTGTCGCCTGCTGGTATACGCAACCGGGCATCCTAAATCGCTGACCCTAACATGTGCCCTCACGGCCATTCCACATCGAGGGCGTAGATTTTCGAGATGACTTTGGATTACCGGGCTTGCAGCCAGCGGCGCTCTCCCACATGGAGGGCACAGATTTCCCGGATGAGTTTTGAGAGTGTGTGCAACGGCGAGTGATGCGGAGCCTAAGGCGAGCCCGGGAGCAAGGAAACGAGGCGAACCACTTGGCTCTGCCGTGTCACGCGCATCTTGGTGTAGATAGATTTCAATTGGAATCGAACCGTTTCGTAGCTGACGCGAGTGCGCTCGGCGCTCATCCCGATGGAGAACATCGGCACGGTCGAGCAGCGGTACAATCAATGGCTGTCGCCGTTGTTTGCCATCGTGTGAAGCATAGCATAGGATAGCGGTCACTTTTAGGGCATGCTCCAACGGCCGCTGAGAGATTTCATGAAGTACGTTCTGGTTGCACTGCTATCAGCCGCGTGTCTTTGGGCTGCGACCGATCCCGCAGCCATCGTGGAGGCGAACTCCGGCCTTGAGCTCGCTCGTCAGGGCAAATATGAACTTGCCATACCCCATTACCGGGCGGCCATTGCGTTGGATCCCCAGCTACCCGGCATTCACCTCAATCTCGGCCTGGCCTATTTCAAGCTGGACAAATTGCCCGAGGCCGCTTCCGAATTCGAACAGGCCACAAAAGCCGACCCCACCAGCTTTCAGGCCCGAGTGTTGCTTGGAATGAGCTATTACGGCAGCCGCAGATTCGATGCCGCCGCGGCCCAACTGAAAGTTGCAGCCACGCAGCAGCCCGACAACACCGAGTTGCGGCACAAGCTGGCCCAGAGTTACTTGTGGTCCGGTCAATGCCAGCTTGCGACCAGCGAGTTCCGCTTTCTGCTGGCCAAGAACCCGGAGTCCGCACCCGTTCACATGCTCTTAGGCGAGGTGCTCGATGCGGCTAACCAGGAAGACGAGGCCACGGCGGAGTTTGAAGCTGCAGTGAAAGCCTCGCCTCGGGAGCCCGAGGTTCACTTCGGTCTTGGATACCTCTACTGAAAGCGGAAGCGTTACGAAGATGCCTGCCGCGAATTTCAGGCAGAATTGGCTAATCAACCCCAGGACACCCAGGCCTTGGCATACTTGGGCGACGCCGAAATGCATGCGGGAAACGAAAAAGAAGCCGAGGAACATCTGCGACGGGCGTTGAAGTTGGATCCGAATTTTCGGCTCGCGCATCTGGATCTGGGCGTCCTTCTGGCGAGCAGGAACGATTACACTGGAGCTGAGCGTCATTTTCGTGAGGCGATCCGCATCGATCCGTCGAAGCCTGACGCGCATTACCGTCTCGGCACGCTTTGGCATTCGTTGAGCCGCAAAGCAGAAGCTAATGCCGAGTTTGCCAAGGTGAAAGAGTTGGCAAAAGAAGAGCAGCAAGCGCCGCTCATCAAGATACCGGGGCGCGGGAGCGAGCCAACGCCGTGAATCGGGCATCGCTCGGACGTCGCGGCAGCAGCGTCCTGGCACGGTCGGTGGCCAGGTGGCCGTTTCTCTGGACGGCGGGCGCGTTGTTGGCCACCGTTTGGTTGAGCGCATCCAGCCGGAACACGGAATCACCCATCCATTTCGTTTATCGGCCGATCGATTTCAAGCTCGACAGTTGCGAGACGCCGGAGCGCCATGCGCCGGAAACCATGGCCGGCGGGGTGGCTGTTTTTGACTATAACAACGACGGCTATCTGGATGTTTTCTTCACCAACGGAGCCGATATTCGCACGTTGAAAAAGGCCTCTGCAAAGTACTCCGACCGGCTCTTCGAAAACGACGGAAAAGGCAACTTCAAGGATGTCACCGAAAAGGCCGGTCTCGCGGGTGTAGGCTTCGACAACGCCGTCGCGATCGGCGATTACGATAACGACGGTTATGAGGACATATTCGTGGGCGGCGTTCACGACAACCGGCTATACCATAACAACGGCGACGGCACGTTCACGGATGTCACGGCGAAGGCGGGGCTGAACAAGCCAGACAGCCAACATGGCCCGTTGTGGACGGTCGGCGCGGCTTGGCTGGATGTGAACAACGACGGGCTTTTGGACCTTTTTGTGGTGAACTATCTCGCTTGGGACATCAACACTGAACGCCCCTGCGAGGCGGCGCCGGGCCGGTTCGACTACTGCCATCCGAAATTCTATAAGCCCACCCCCAATCAGTTGTTCCTCAACAATGGCGACGGGACTTTCCGTGATGTTTCGGAGGAATCAGGAATCCGCGCTTATCCCGGAAAGGGGATGGGCGTGGGAGTCGCGGATTACGACCTCGACGGGCTGACGGACATCTTCGTGACGAACGACAAAATGAATAATTCGTTCTTTCATAACAAGGGCGGCGTCCGATTTGAAGAAATCGCATTCGAGTCCGGCGTCGCGATGGCCGAGAACGGCCAGTTCATTTCGGGCATGGGCGTGGATTTTCGAGATCTTGATAACGATGGTTATCCGGACATCTTCTTCGTGGCGCTCGATGGCGAGACTTTTCCCTTATTCCGGAATTTGGCGGGGCGCGGATTCAGCGATATCACTGATGCAAGCGGCCTGGGCCGGCCCAGCCTGCGCATGGGGGGCTACTCGCCCACCATCGCCGATTTCGATAACGATGGATGGAAGGACATCTTTGTCACGCGCGGGCACGTTCAGTCGCTGGACTATGCTCCACGAGCGCAGGTGGCGCAGCCTAACACCGTGTTTCGGAATCTTGGCGGGAACAAATTTCAGCCACTCACTGCGGAAGCCGGTTTATCGGCGCAGCCGCCCAGCCGGCATCGCGGCTCGGCTGTGGGAGGCCTGAACGGGGACGGGCGTCTGGACATCGTGGTCAGCGCCATCAGCGCCCCTGCCGAGATTTGGATCAACGACAGCCCGGGGGGCAATCACTGGCTGGAGTTCAGGCTGGAGGGCACGAAGAGCAATCGCGACGGTATCGGAGCCAGGATCAAGGTGGAAGCCGGAGGGACCATCCAATACAATCAAGTCTCATTCGTCGCCGGCTACGCTTCTTCAAGTGCCGGACCCACTCACTTCGGGTTAGGCCCGAACAAGTCTGCCGACTCGGTGGAAATCCGCTGGCCATCAGGTATCACGCAGGAACTCAAAAACGTGCCCGCCGATCAGATTGTCAAGGTGAAAGAGCCACCCAGGTAGCCGGGGACGACCCGGTTCATTCACGAAAAAAACCGGCCAGCAGTCTCGCTAACGAGGCTACTGGCCGGACGGAGGTAGTTAAAACCTTGTCCCCTTTGTGCGTGGGGCCGATGTTAGGACCCCGCCCCGCCCCGCGATGGGCGCACGAGCGGAGTGAAGTGCTCAATGCGTCTAGAAGTACAGCTTCAACCCCAGTTGCAGCGTCCTCGGGTCGGCGGCGCCAGTGACCTTGCCAAAGGTACCAGACGAGAAGCCGCTGTCGACGGAGTTCCATTGCACGTGGTTGAACGTGTTAAAGCTCTCGAAGCGAAGTTCGAGACGGCTGCCGCGCGCTTCGCTAATCGAGAAGGTCTTGAAGAGCGAGATGTTCCAGTTGTCGCGGCCAGGACCGTAGACCGCGTCGTACCCAAGAGTGCCCCAATCTCCGGGCGTCGGTGTCGAAAAAGCCGACTTATCGAACCACGCACCCTCGGTCTTTGGATACGAGACGCTCCCCGTAAGGTCCGGCCGGTTCGTGGCAGTGGGGAGACCATTGCCGCCGGCCGTCCCGCCCAGAGTGATGTTCATCGGCGAGCCAGTCTCGGCAGTGACGATGCCTGACAGTTCCCATCCGCCCAGCCCCGTTCTCAGGGCGTGGTTTGGACTGTTCTTGAGAAGCGGGATCTGGTAGATGAAGTTGGTGACGAAGACCTGCCGACGATCGAATACGGGCGGCCCGAGATCGTAATTGCGGTTGTAAGGATTTGAGCTGCTATCGAGATCCCAGCCGTTCCCACCATTCCCGGTGGTCGGGTCAATAGCCTTCGAATACGTGTAGGCGACCTGGAGCGAGAGGTCGCTCTTGATCTGTCCGTGGAGGCTAATCTGGAGTCCGTTGAAATGCGCGTTTTCCGCATTTGAAGCCAGGCTGATATCGTGGAAACCGAGATACGGTACCAGTGTGTTGTAAGTGGAGCCGCCGTTCGCGATCAGAGCTGCCAAATCGGACTCGGGCGGGTTATTGACGTGTTGGTAGTAGCTCTGATGCCGGTTCTGGTTCCCGACGTAAGCCACGGACAAGACGGTCTTGGCCCCCAACTGGCGTTCCACGCCAATGCTGTACTGGTCGCTTACCGGTAGCTTATAGTAAGTATTCGAGAGCCCAGTAAAGCTGGCCACAACGACCGGTGCAGGTGGGATAGTCACCGTGGTGCCGGTGGCAAGGTTGGTCTTGGGGTTCTCAAAAGAGACGTTGTTGAGCGTGACGGCTGAACTAAATGGAACGTCCGTACCCCCGTCGTACATGTCGTTGCCCTGTACGCGCTCGTACATGATGCCGAAGCCGCCGCGAATAACGGTCTTGCCCGAGGCCGTGAGATCATAGGCAAAGGCGATGCGCGGCCCAAAAGCGGCCCAGTGGTTGCCCACCATACCCTTAGGAATTCCGGGCTTTCCGGAGAGGCCCACGCCGTTCAAATAGAATTGGTAGCCCGTCAAGATGGGATTGGGACTCGTGCCCAGGGCGCCCGCTGCAGGGCCACTGGGGTCGATCGTGCCATTCGCCAGAAAGGTGGCCGCGTCGGCCGGGTTCCACAGGTTGGGATAGAAGTTCGAATATCGGTTGTTCGCCTCGTAGGTATGCGGGACTCCATCCCACCGCAGGCCCAGGTTGAAGGTCAGGCGCTTGGTGGCACGCCAGTTATCCTGAACATAAGCCGCCCAGGAAATGTTGTTCCAGTGACCGCTGTCGTGAACGCCGTTCTCGCTATAACTGTTGGAATAACCCAGCAGGAAGTCCGCAAAGTCATCCCCGGTGTAGAAGCCGTTGAAGCCGAACGAGCCCTGGGTACCGGCGAACACGTCCTGGATCTTCTTGTAGAGCGCCCAACTGCCCCCCATCTTGAGTTGGTGAGACCCTTTCACCCAGGAGACGTCGTCGCGGATCTGGTAATCGTCCGCCTTGTTAACCCAGGGAACCCAATTGGCAGTGTAGTTTGTTCCCGTAGCGCCACCCAGGGAAACCGCTGGGATGCGGTTGTCGATGTTCGGGCCCGTAAACACCCTGTTGAACGTGAACCCGCTGGGCGCTGCGTACGTGCCAATGGAAAGGATGTTGATGCGGTTGCCGTTATAGTTAAACGCAGTCTCGTTGATCAGCGTGGGGCTAATGGTGTAGGTCGCATGCGCCACGCCGCTATAAGAGGGATTGCCGAACGTGTTGCCAATGCTGGGCACGCTATCGCCACTCCACATGGTGGTGCCGTAGGTTTGCAAGATCTGTTCGGAAATCCAGTGTCCGAAAATCGAGAACTTGTCGCTGAACTGGTGATCAATCCGGGCAGTCTCTTCCTTGACGTTCGTGGGTGAATTGTTGCCGCCCCTGTATTGCAAGACCCCAGTTGTGCCAGTCGATACAAGGTTTGTAGTAGGGAAAATCTTGGAAGTGTTCAGCAGGAGTTGCGCGTTCGGGTCGAGTAACGCCGAAGGGATCGTGTTGTTGGTGAATGGAACTAAGACGGCTGGGACGTAGCCTGACGGCGGACTCGCCGGAGGTGGCCCGCAAGCGCCACCGGAGTCAGCCGTGCTGAGGGTTTGACCGACGGCTGTATATTCTGCAGCAAGCGTCGTCGAGACTGCGTTCGAGCAGGGCGTGTGCAGTGTGGCATTGGTCAGCGCGGCAGGAAACACACCACCGTACTGGCTCGGGTCAGGAACGTTCGAGTTCAGCGTACCGCCCTGGATGAGTTTGCGCCACTCCATGTTATAGAAGAAGAAGGTCTTGTGCTGGCCGCTTTCGTGCAGACTGACCGGGCCGCCGACGTTGAAGCCAAACACATTGAACCTCAACTCCGGTACAACGGGCGCTCCGGTCGAGGTTCTTCCGGCGAAGGCGCAGATCGCGTCCAAGGCGTCGTTACGGTCAAACTCCCACGCCGTGGCATGGAACTGCTTAGTTCCGGACTTTATAACCATGGTCATGGTGCCGGCCGAAGAGAGGCCGTAGTCGGCACTGTAATTCGAGCTCAGCGCGCGGAACTCCGCGATGGCGTCTTGGGAAGGCATGACGCTTATCGTTCCGGCGCCCCCGCGGTCCAGATCTTCCCCGCCATCGATCAGATAAATGTTGTGCGACATCCGGTTGCCGTTAAAGCTCACGTTGGCGTTACCAGCCACCGGCGTGGGGACCTGGAAGTCGGGCATGAGACTGGAGGTCCCCCGCAGCAGTGCGACCAGATTGTAGAAGCTCCTCCCGTTGACGGCGACCCCGATGATCTGCTGGCCGCTGATCAAGTTGCTGACCTCCCCCGAGTCCGTTTGCACAGCGACGGGAGTTGCCTCGACGGTAACACTCTCTGTCCTTGTGCCGAGTGGTAACTTGATATCCACACGGATTCGATCGCCGACGGCCAGCACGATATCCGTCTGCTCAAAGGCCTTAAAGCTGGCCGCTTCCGCGCGGAGAAGGTAATGTCCGATGGGCAGGTCGGGGACCACATAGTCGCCAGCCGCATTGCTGGTGACGTGGCGAACCTGACCCGTATCGGTGTTTGTGACCGCAATGGCCACGTTCGGAACTGCGGCATCCGACGGGTCCGTCACAGTTCCAACAATGGTCGCTTCCTGAGCTAGTGCCGAAAGACAAAATGCTCACAGGAATCCGCAAATCAGAAAAATTCCTCGAAGACTAAGCTGCTTCATGTCCACCTCCATTAGCAAGAACTTAAGTTTTTCAGAGTGTTGCATTTGGGCACTCCTGTAAAACAAACTTTGTCAACTCCCGACTTCTGCGTTGTAGTGCGAGTGGCGTGTCCACCGACAGGCGACCGACGTTAGTAAGGTCTGGTTGCAGTTGTAGCTTAGCGCCGCCGGCCGCGACCCGTGGTGCAACGCGCCCTGAGTATTGGTGTTTTCCCGGTTATTCCAGGGAGGGCTGTTTAACCAGCGCTCCGAGAGATGATTCATAGCGTTGAGACCGTTGTTGTGTTCGAACCGGTAAGTGGCGCCGCGGAACTGGCCGGTTCCCGACCACACGAGAACATGCAGCACTGCATTGCCGCTGCACTCACTGTCGGCACGGTCGAGGCTGTAGGGGCCAACCCTATGGGTTGTCGCAGGGAAGGTAAAACCCCTGCCGATGTCGTGGGTAGTCAGCGGCGCCAGGCGAGCTCTCAGTTCCAGTGGAGCGATGACAACCGGCGTTACGGAAGTGCTGAATACGTGAGCTCGGTCAACGGAGGCTCCCGACCCGCTGAGAACAAGCAAAACTGCAAGTGCCCGCAGTCCATTGAAGGAGCGCTTGCTCTCTCGTCGCTTCTTCCTGCTTGTTGACCTGCTTCGAAAGGTGTTGAACGAGCCCTCGACTCGCCGTTGCCAGTGCCGGCAACGCATATTATCCTCGTGATCGAAGACTCGACGCTAACGAGAAACGCCCTATGCCGGCTCCATGCCACAGTCGACAGAGTGCGCAAGGTATCCGCTGTCCTGCCTGCTTAAGGACCGGACAACGGCAAATTAACAGCGGCAACTTTCGCTTCCCGCCACAAACGCTACCGCCGCGCGGTTCAGATACCGTACCTAAACCGGTTCAGCAAAGCTCGCTAATCCGGTGGGCCTGTTTTGTAGAGCTATTTCTATGAGCTGAATAAGTGGCCCTCGTGCTATACTGCGCTGGTGGTTACGCCAAAGGCTGGGGAGATGCCGAAGAAAGTGACATTAAAGTTCCTTTCCGAGCGTCTGCGCCTTTCCAAATCAGCCATCTCCAGTGTTCTCAATAACTCTCCCCTGGCTAGGACCTTCGCCCCGCACACCCGCGAGCGCATTTTCAAAGCGGCCGAAGAGTACAACTACAAGCCAAACTACTTTGCCCGGTATTTGAACCACCGGCGTAGCTATCTCATTGGCGTGCTCTCGCCAGACTTGGCGGAAGGTTACGACGCTGGCGTTTTGGCGGGAATTGAGGAATACCTCCTCCACAGCGACTATCACTACTTTCTAGCCAGTCACCAATGGTCGAAAACCAGAATCGAACGAACCACCGAGATGTTTCTGGAGCGTGGCGTCGATGGCCTCATTCTCATCAATACACACCTTGGCTCTGAGGTCGACTTTCCGGTTGTGAAGATTGGCAAGGCCGACATCGCTGAACGAGGCACCTCGATCGTCATTGACAATCATGAGGGAATCCGGCGTGCGCTCGAACATCTTGTCTCTCTCGGCCACCGCAAAATCGCATTTTTCAAAGGCCACAAGGACAGTGGGGATACAGAGGACCGCTGGGACGCGGTCGTCACCGCTGCACGAAGCCTCTCGATACAGGTGGACCCGAAACTGGTTGTGCAACTGGAGAGACTCGGCACGCAGCAGACGTCTGCAATCGAAGAAGGCGCGTGCTGCGCCGGACAGCTCTTATCGCGCCATCGCGCGTTCACCGCATTGATGGCGTTCAACGATATCTCTGCCATCGGCGCCATCAACCGCTTCCGAGAGCACGGATGGCGCATACCTCAGGATCTCTCCGTAGTGGGTTTTGACGATGTGGTCGCAGCCCGCATCGCTTATCCCGCGCTCACCACCGTGCGACAGCCTCTGCTACTGATGGGCGAAACTGCTGCCCGCGAGGTCATCAACGCGATCACGCACGGCGTGAAGGATCAGCAACTGGTTCTGACCCCGGAGTTGGTCGTCCGCAACTCCACTGCAACCGCCAGCGCCACCCGCTCCAAGCGCGTCTAACAGGCAGCGAGAATGCTTGTTCTCGCGCTGCTCTTCGCCTTACTCGGCGGGTTGGGTCGAGGACTGGCGCCATACGCCGTAGGTTCGGCCTATCTATTTCTCCCCGTTTCTCCTGGGAGTGCCACCCTCGTCCGTGCCCATAACCTCATTTGTGCGCGCTGGGCTCACGACGAAGCTTCTACGATGGCCATTCGTTCAGCCCATGAAAATAATTCTTGACAAAACAGACGCGCTGGGGTGATAAGGTCTTTTCTAAACCGGTTCAGGTGTCTGGTCTGGAACCACGGACGGATTCCTTGTGAGTTAAGAAATGGAGAATCGTTTGAGCGCACTTGCGAGCGGCAGGCCGGCGGAAGGAACGAAAGCTGAAAGCAGTAAGCTCTCCTTCTTTGAAAAAGTTGGCTATGGTGTCGGTGACACCGCCTCGAACTTCTACTGGCAGACGTTTCTCAACTTTCTGTCATTCTTCTATACCGACGTTTTTGGCCTCGCGGCCTCAGCCACGGCCACCATGTTCCTGGCCGTACGCATTCCGGACACGTGCATTGACCCCGTGATGGGCCTGATTGCGGATCGCACGCACACACGCTGGGGACACTATCGCCCCTACTTGCTGTGGGGATGCGTGCCGATGGCGTTGATGGGGGTGGCGATGTTCACCACTCCGAATCTGGGGCCGCAGGGCAAGCTGGTGTACGCCTATGTGACGTATGGCCTGATCATGCTGGCGTACACATTCATCAATATTCCTTACAGTGCGCTGATGGGAGTGATTTCGCCAAACTCTCTGGAACGCACGAGCGTATCGAGCTTTCGCTTCGTTCTCGCCTATGGCGGACTCTTCATGGTTCAGGGGCTCACCATTCCGATGGTGAAGCGATTCGGCCACGGCAATGATCAGAGGGGATTCCAGTTAGCGATGGTCGTTTACGGAGTTCTGGCGATCGCTCTCTTTCTCACAACTTTCCTCACCACGCGCGAACGTGTGCAGACGGCCCACCGGGCGGGCGACGCGCTGAAGGACGATTTGCGGGATCTGCTGAAGAACGTGCCCTGGGTGATGGTGTGCTTCATCGGAGTTTTCGCGGTCTTCTATATCTCCATTCGCATGGGCGCCATCCTGTACTACTTCAAGTATTGCGTCGCGCAGCCTGGACAGTTGTACCACTTTGAGCGCACGTTTCTGGGATACCACTTTAAGAGCGACTTCGCGCCTGAGGCGCTGGGATCGTGGTTCATGGTATTTGGAACCGCGGGCGTGATCTTTGGCGCTGCGATGGCGCGTCCGCTCTCCACGCTTCTCGGCGGCAAGCGGCGCGCGTACATGATTCTAATGACACTAGCAAGCACGCTAACTGTGCTCTTCTATTTTGTCCCCCTCAGCAACATTCCCCTCATTTTTGTTGCACACATCGCAATTTCGACGCTGTTTGCTCCAACCTCCCCGCTGCTGTGGGCCTTCTACGCGGACACGGCTGATTATTCGGAGTGGAAGACCGGACGCCGCGCGACGGGGCTGGTGTTCTCGGCAGCATCGTTCTCGCAGAAGTTGGGGTGGGCTGCCGGGAGTTCGTTCTTTCTTTGGCTGATAGGCTACATCGGGTTTAAGGCTAACGTGGCGCAGCCTCTCCACGTACAGACCGGCATACGTTACATGATGAGCTTTTATCCGGCTGTGGTTGGCTTCCTATCGGCGGCGTCGGTGCTGTTCTACAAGCTGGACGATACCACGATGGTCCAGATTGAAAGGGATCTAAAGCAGCGCCAGGCATTGCAATCCTAGAGCGAAGTGCGCAACAGGCGCGAGGGCTGCTGGGTCAGCGGATGCGCTAATTCCTCGCGAGCACACTTAGGAGGGAGTTTCGGGCATGAAGACGATTCTTGCTGCGCTACCCTCGGTTCTATTCGCAGTTATGGTAATGGGCTCCCCATCCACCCGAGGGACAAAATGAGTAACGCCAAGGCGCTGGCTGCCGGGCGGAAGGCCCAGTTCACTCCTGAAGCTGCGGAGGGCTCCTTCGTCGATATTCGCGGTGAACGGTACTACCGCATCGCACACTACGATGCGATTCCACCGTTCTTCATGAGCATCGTCAGCGACTCGGATCATTGGCTCTTCATTTCAAGCAACGGTGGCCTGACTGCGGGCCGCAAAGATCCCGACCATGCGCTATTTCCGTATTACCCCGAGGATCGAATCCACGATAGCTGCGAGCATACGGGAAGCAAAACGATCATTCGTGTTATAGGAGACGGCGGAGCCGTGCTCTGGGAGCCGTTCTCAGGGCAACTTGAGGGACGCCATCATGTGTCGCGCCATCTGTACAAGAGCGTGTACGGAAACAAGATCATCTTTGAAGAAGTGAACCACGATCTTGCGTTGACGTTCTCGTATGGATGGATGACGAGCGAGCGTTTTGGGTTTGTGCGCCGCGCACAACTGGTTAATCACAGCGCCGCTGCGGTCGCGGTCGAGCTGCTCGACGGTATTCAGAATGTTTTGCCGTGCGGCGTCACGCGACGATTCCAGTTGGAATACAGCACGCTTGTGGATGGTTACAAGCGCTCCGAACTGGAGCGCACGACAGGGCTGGGTCTGTTTCGTCTATCGTCGATTCCTGTTGACAGGCCGGAACCCAGCGAGTCGCTTCGCGTAAACATGGCGTGGTCCGTAGGATTGGATGCTGAGGCGCGGCTGCTCTCCAGCGTTCAGCTAGACGCGTTCCGCCGTGGCAGCGCCGTTAGGCAAGAGACAGATATTCGTGGACGCCGCGGCGCCTATTTTCTGAAGGCATCACTCACCTTGCCGGCCCAGGGCGAGAAGGAATGGAAGATCGTCTCCGAAGTCAACCAGGACGCGGCGGGAGTGAGGTCTATCATTCACCACCTTCATTCCCTTGAGACCATCGCAGCGGAGATTGATGAGGACGTTGCCCGAGGCACGCAGAACCTGGTGAGAATTGTGGCCGGGGCAGATGGGCTCCAGCTAACTCAGGACGAGCCGGCCATCTGGCACCATTTTTCGAGCACCCTCTTCAACGTCATGCGCGGTGGCATTCCGAACGATAACTACCGGATTTCGCGTGCGGATCTGAAGCTGTTCATCTCGAAGGCCAATCGGCAGGTCGCACAGAAGCACAAAGCCTTTCTGGAAGAATTGCCGGAGTCGCTACTGCACGGCGTCCTCCTCGAGCAGGTGCGCAAACAGCAGGATCCGGATTTGGAGAGACTTGCCAATGAGTATTTGCCGCTGACTTTCAGCCGCCGTCATGGAGACCCGAGCCGGCCGTGGAACATATTCGAAATCAAGGTGAAGGATGATCACGGCCGTAAGATCCTGAGCTACCAAGGAAACTGGCGCGACATCTTTCAGAACTGGGAAGCCCTCAGCGTGTCATTTCCCGGCTTTGCCGAAAGCATGATCTATAAGTTTCTGGACTCCTCGACGGCCGATGGTTATAACCCATATCGTATCTTCAGCAACGGCTACGAGTGGGAAATCATTGATCCGCATGACCCGTGGTCGTACATCGGCTACTGGGGAGATCACCAAGTCATCTACCTGCTGAAGTTGCTCGAGCAGGCCAAGCGGCACTACCCGGACAGCCTGCAAAAGCTGCTGTCGCGCGCCGTATTCGCCTATGCGAACGTGCCGTATCGCATCATGCCCTATGAGTCGCTGCTCGAGGATCCGCGGAACACAATTACCTTTGATCGCGTGGCGCATCAAAAGGCCATGAAGCGCTCGTCGGAGCTTGGAGCGGACGGAAAGGCATTGCTCACTCGCGAGGGTCAGCTTGCTCGCGCTAATCTGGCGGAAAAGCTTCTTATCGTGATCCTGACGAAGCTCGCGAACTACGTTCCGGAAGTCGGCATATGGATGAACACGCAACGGCCCGAGTGGAACGACGCGAATAACGCGCTGGTGGGCGCGGGCGCTTCGATGGTGACGCTGTACTATTTGCGTCGCTTCCTGGTTTTCACACGCGAACTGTTCACACAGGAGCAAGGAGGAGAAATTGAGCTGTCAGCGGAACTGGCGGCGCTTTTCGGACAAGTCTTCGACACGCTCGAAAGCTACATGCCGCTTCTGAATGCTCCCATCTCGGACCGCGACCGCAAGTCAATTCTGGACGCGCTCGGAAGCGCCGGATCGATCTATCGGGAGAAGCTCTACGCGCAAGGTATTTCCGGAGAACGAAGCGTGGTATCTGTGGCGCGCTTGCAGTCGTTTTGTGATTGCGCCTTGAAGCACCTCGATCATTCGATCCGCGCCAATCACAGGAGCGATGGGCTCTACCATGCGTACAATCTGATCACCATCGCGGGAGACGAGATCAGGACTCGGAGACTGCACGAGATGTTGGAGGGCCAGGTGGCGGTGCTAAGTTCTGGAGCGCTCACACCCGCCCAAAGCGTGGCTCTGTTGGAAGTGCTTCGAAACAGCAGTCTGTACCGCGCCGACCAGAACAGCTACATTTTGTATCCTGACCGGCCGCTGCCATACTTTCTCGAAAAGAACAATGTGCCGCAGTGCGAAGTCGAGAAGTCGAAGCTGCTGATGTCCATGCTGGAGCGGGACGATCGCCGCATAGTTGTTCGTGATGTAGAGGGCGGCATTCACTTCAGTGCCTCATTTCGCAACTCGGAGATTCTTAAGCAAGTGCTGTACGAGCTGAAGAAGAGCGAGTTCCGCCAACCTGCGAAGAAGGAAGAGAGACAGATCCTCGAGCTCTACGAGAAGGTGTTCGACCATCAATCGTTCACGGGGCGCTCTGGCACGTTCTACAAGTACGAAGGACTTGGGTGCATTTACTGGCACATGGTCTCAAAGCTGCTGGTTGCTGTGCGCGAGGTGTTGGAGCGAGCGGTGGCGAGCGGCGCTGACGAATCCATCCTTCAACAATTGAGAGCTCATTACAACAGCGTTTATGACGGGCTGGGAGTACACAAGTCTCCAGCGGTCTTCGGTGCTATTCCCACGGATCCGTATTCGCACACTCCGGGATTCGCCGGGGCACAGCAGCCGGGAATGACCGGCCAGGTGAAGGAAGACTTCATCGCTCGCATGGGCGAGATGGGCGTTCAGGTTGAGAATGGAGAGCTTGCTTTCGTTCCCCAGCTTACTTCCAGAACAGAGTTTCTTGCCGAGTCCAAGACGTTTCACTATTGCGATGTCAAAGGCAACCAGAGGACGCTAAATCTGGAGAGGGACACGGTGGCCTTTACTTACTGTCAGGTTCCTGTTGTAGCGCATCGAAGCGGCCCGCAGCACATCCGTGTGACCTTTGCCGATGGAATATCGCAACTTGTCGATGGACTAAAGTTGGATGCGGCGACGAGTGCTGCCGTGTTCGATCGCTTGGGGACCATCCAGCGGCTCGATGTGTTCTATGGTTTGGCATGAGCGAGTGCCCTTCAGACTACGGAACTGCCCGATTCCCCCGACTCACTGGAATATGTCCGGAACGCGAGATCGCACATTTGCTGACGGCGGCCCGTGAGAAGAGCGAGCCACAAGCCGGTCGTAGTGTACAAGAGTTCCCTCAGTACAGCGCCACAAGCGATATGAACTGATCTGAAGTCAATACACCGTTTAGGAGGGCGATTATGAATACGACAAATCGTCGCGAGTTTCTGAGGGTGGCTGCATCTGTTGGCGCATCCGCCGTCGTGGCAGACGCGGCTCAGTTGCACCCTCGCTCCCAAGCCCCTCCAGGGCAGGTGCGTGCGTGGAGAACGACGAAGGATGAAAAGTTTCAGCCCATCGAATCGCCGCCGCAATGGAAAACCGGAGCGGGAGTCTCCCCGCTGGGCGTCCATCTTGATCCCGGCGCGCGCTACCAGGAACTGGTGGGATTCGGAGGCGCCTTCACGGATGCCTCCTGCTATCTGATGAATCAGATGGCGCCGGAGGCCCGCCACGCGCTTCTGCTGGATCTCTATGGGCCGACGGGACTGCGCCTGTCCGTGGGGCGAACCTGCATTGGCTCGAGCGATTACACCACCGAGATGTACAGCTACGACGATGGCCCCGAAGACCCTGAATTGAAGCGATTCAGCATCGACCATGACCGGCCGTATCTGCTTCCCATTCTCCGTCAGGCGAGAGAGCTCAATCCCGATCTGTACCTCTTCTCGTGCGTGTGGAGTCCTCCCGGATGGATGAAGGCGGGCGGTTCGATGCTGGGCGGCTCGATCCGCGAGCGCTGGTTCGCCCCCCTGGCGCAATATTTCGTCAAGTTCCTTCAGGCCTATGCCGACGCCGGCGTGAAGGTCCAGGCGGTGACCGTCAACAATGAAGTGGACACCGACCAGGATGGGCATTTTCCGGCCACGCTCTGGGGGCAGCAATACGAAATGGGCTTCGTGATGAATCACCTGGGCCCCGGTCTGGAAAAAGCCGCGCCGGACACTAAGATTTGGATTCTCGATCACAACTATGACCTTTGGGGCCGCGCCGTCGATGAACTGAGCAACCAGGGAGTGTATAAGTACGTGGACGGTGTCGCCTGGCACTCTTACGCGGGGACACCGGACGCCATGACCCGCGTGCACGACATGTTTCCCGACAAGCACATGTACTTCACGGAGGGCGGACCTCCTGCGCACCTCTTTACGCCGGAAGAACATCGCCGGTTTACTTTTCCGCCCTACGGGACGGACTGGGCCCGATGGTCCGATGCCATGACGGACATGCTCCGCAACTGGGCCCGCATGATTTGCGTGTGGAACCTTCTGCTGAATGAAAACGGCCGTCCGGATATCACGAACCCGCCGCGTCCCAACCGGCCGGGCGGCCTCGTGTGTGTGGATACCAAGTCGCAGCAACTCTCGTACAGCGGCAACTACTACGCCTTCGCTCACTACTCAAAGCTGATTGACAGAGGGGCGCACGTTTTCGCATCTTCGGGCGACTTGCCCGGAATGAATCACGTGGCGGCGGAGAATCCGGATGGCAGCCGCGTGCTGGTATTGACAAACAGTGACAAGAGCCTGGAGCAGCGCCTGCAGTGTACGCTGGGAGCTCGCAGCTTGGACGTTGTGCTTCCGCCGGACTCCATCACTTCGCTGGTTTGGTCATAAGTGTGAGAGGGTAGCGCCGATTCCGCGGCCTGCGGTTCTTTGTGCGCAGAGCCTAGCGTAATAGCCTATGGAATTGGATTGATGACCTGCGACACGGAAAAGACGCGGACCACCACACGGCTGATCGCGATCCTTGTTAATTCCCGCGGCGCCCAACCCACCCTAGGCGCGGTCGAAAAACCGGAAAAACAGAGCCTGCTTTGATACCGGCCCAGCCTTGGCCTGAAGCGCGGCCATCTGTTTTTCGCTGAGCGGCGTAAACTCGCGCGCCAGTTGCACGTTTTCCTCGAGCTGCGCGACCGAGTCACACCCGATGATCACCGTGGAGACGGGATGCGAAAGCGTATAGTACAGCGCCTCGCGCATTTCGAGCGTGCCCGGGGTGGGAGCAAGCACAATGCCTTCCCAGGAATGCTTCTGTTGCTCGATCGGCGGCGGCGTCCAGGAAGAGAGAAGCCGCCCGCGCCCCGGTATCTTCATCCCGATGATGCCCATCTGTTGCTCGACGGCCATGGGCAAGAGTTGTTCCTGGAAGCTGTAGTGGTGGGGATCGGCTGCGCTCAAAGCCATCAGGATGCAATCGAACTTGAACCGGCGCATGGCTTCCATCAGCGGTTCAGGGCGAAAATGGCCGGTGAGGCCCAGAAAGCGGACCATCTTTTGTTCCCTTGCCTCGGTGAGCGCTTCTATGGCGCCACCCTTGGCGAAAATTTCGTTGACATCGGTCATCGTGCCGACGTCGTGGAGCTGCCACAGGTCCAGATGGTCGGTCTGGAGCAGTTTGAGCGATTCCTCGATCATGCGCAGCGACCCATCGCGAGTGCGCTCCTTGGTCTTGCTGGCCAGAAATGCCTCCACGCGGCGTCTCTTCATGACCTGCCCGAGGTAGCGCTCGCTCCAGCGATCCGGTCCTCCATAAATCGAGGAGGTGTCAAGATAGTTGACGCCCAAATCCAGCGCCCGGTTGATGATCGGCACCGCCACCGCTTCATTGTTCTTGATCTCCAGCGCGGCTTGGCCTCCCAAGCTGAAGACGGCCACTCGCCAGCCCGTCCTCCCCAGGTTTCTGGTAGGCATGGCCTCCGGAACGGCCGGGTTCGATGGCATACCAGGACCTGCATGGATAGTTTCAGGCAGCGCGGCTTGCGCTAGCACCCCCGCCGTGACGGCTCCGCCGATCTTGATGAATTCCCGGCGATCGTGGCCTTTGTCACCGGATTTTTTATTTCTCACTCGACCCTCCCGGAGCGGCACCCTTCCGCTCCTTGAAATCAAAATAGGCAAGATTCATGTTGCCGTTGGTGAGGATGCGAACGGTGAGAACATGCTTGCCCTTCGGCAAAGATCCCACAGCCATGTCCTTCGTGACCTTCCAATGATGCCACTGGCGCCAAGCCACCGGGTCGGCGTCGTTTTTCGTGGACACGATCTCCAACGGACCGGTCAGCTTCTCCCCGTCTAGGTCCAGCGAGATCGTGCCGCCGCGGTTTGATGTGTACAAGAGGTCCATGGTGTATGTTCCGGCGCGGGCCACCTTGACCGTAATCTTGAACCATTCGCCCGGCTCGGTCCAGCCGACATAAAGCTGATTTTCCGGGGGCAGGACCAAATTATACGGGCTGTCGTCCGTTAGGATGTCGCGATGGAACTTGGCATAGGAGGTGTCAACCCCTTCGTTCATGCGAAACTGATTCAGGTAGGTTCCATCCGCCGGGTTTAGGACGCCGCTTCCATGGTTGATCGCATCCGTGTCGTGATAGGCCACGCCCTCCCCGCCCAGATCGTAATACGCACATTGTACCCGCCCGGGAATCTTTTGTGCCCCGCCGTGGTACACGCTGTCGTGGAAGGGCTTTCCTCGATAGTCCTTCTCCTGGCCCGCTGCGGCCAAGAAGCAACACAACACGGCCGGCGATACGAATGTAAACCTGGCGAGACCCGTGCCCTCACCTCCGCGACGATTCAAGGCACGGATTCTAACATGAACCTGGCCAGGAGGGGACATGGCTCCGCTTTTCCTGACTGCAATCTGTATCAGGCAAAGCAGCGCATGCTTTCGGCTTTCGAACCCCTCAATAGCACTGTTGATGTCGAGCGTCTTCTCGACAAGGCGTTCCAGATAGCGGAAGTGTTTCGCTGACCTTGGACTGAACTTGGCGACCGGGATGAGCGCCCTATTCAGGCAACGACGCCTGAAGGAGGGTAGCTACTTATGTACCTTCATGTTGAACTGATTCATTATGTGCTGTTGGTTTTGCTTCTCTTCATTGCCATCTATCGCGTATCAAACGGGTTTTCGTGGGGAAGCAAAGGAGACAAGTCTATGGGTGCAACCTTCTTTATGATGATAGTTATGGCAATTCTCGGCGGTCTAGTTCACGGTATAAATGGGGCTGTCGGGGTTACCCTGGTCACATCCTTCGTTGGGTTGATTGTCACCGGCATCGTCGAGAAGGTCGAAAAGGCGCAGGCCACAAACATCAAAAAACAGGAATATGAAAAAAAGCACCCCTATGTAGCATCTCCGGAATAGCTTCCGAAGGTATCGGAGATGACGGGACTCAGGCGGGTGGACCCTTCGCTCGTCCATCTTTGCGATTGGCAGGGCAGGGCTGTCACAGACAGGAACATGCCGAACGGAAAGTGCGGATTCGACGTAATCTTCAAGGAGTCTCCCGAGGGCTGGAAGGTCCAGACCGGCTATCTCGGGGCGACACTAGAAGCTATTTTAAAACCCTCCGTAAGACGATCCTGAAGCAGGCGATATGAAAAAAGGCCTGGTAAATCGTCAGCGAGCGGTCGTAACGCACCACCAGTCGGCGGAAGTTGCCGAACCACGCGAAGGTGCGTTCCACGGTCCAGCGTCGTCGATAGCGGCGCAACGCCCGACCGTCCTGGGTCGGAGGTTTGCGCCGATTCTTCCGGTGCGGGACGATCAACTCGATGCCGCGCGCCGCCAGTTGCTCGCGCAACGGGTCACTATCGTAGCCCCGGTCGGCGCTGAGGCGGAGCGGCTTTTGCCTCGGACGACCGGCCCTGTGCCGCCGCCTTACCCGGATCGTGGCGAGCGTCGCCTCGACGAGCTTGACCTCCGACGGGGAAGCAGAGTGAAGGTGGTTTCCCAAAGGAACACCCGCGCCGTCGACCACCACCATCCACTTCGTTCCCTTGCCCCGCTTGGTTTTGCCGACGGCGAAGCCCCTTTTTTGGCGGGAGCGAAACTACCATCCAGGAAGGATTCGCTCCACTTTAACTGTTGGCGTTCATTCAACTCGCCCAGAAACGCGCGCCAGATCTCCAGCCAAACATCTTGCTCTTCCCAATCCCGCAGCCTCCGCCAGCGGGTGGCCGGGGAAGGAAATTCTTCCGGCAAATCCTGCCACCGAGCCCCGCTGCGCAGAATCCACAAAATGCCTTCCAGCACTTTGCGGTCGTCGGCCCGAGGCCGCTTCCGAAGTCGATGGCGGACTCAATTCCTGATTTCTGATGGCTTGTAGAACGATGTCGAGGTCGCCTCTCGCCCTGTCCCCTCGAGCGCGGCTGTGATTTCCTCTCCCGGCGCCTTGGAATTTCTCCCGCCGCAGGCGTCAACTGGGCTGGCTCGTGTCCGGGAAAAGCTTCTTGACCAACTTCGCAACGTTGGCGGCGAAGTGCCGGATGGTGTCGATTCCCTCCTGATCCTTCCAGACCTCACCCGGGAGCCGGCCAAACACCATATTCCAGTACGTCGATCCCGGCACAATCATGTCGTTAATCAGAAAGAACATGAGCATTTCCTGCAGCGTGAACGTCTGGCCGCCGCGCCGCGCTACCGCGATAGCGCCACCGACCTTTCCGGACAGGAATTGGTCGGATTTGCGGGAAACGTACCCGATGCGCTGCAGGGCCGCCATCACGTCTCCGCGCGCGGTGCCGAAATAAACGGGCGAACCCACAATGAAGCCCTGCGCGCTTCGAAGCTTTTTGATGACGTCGTTCAACCCATCTTGTATGTTGCACTCGCCAGTTTCGGAGCATTTTCCACAGGCGGTGCAGGATTCAATCTTCATGTCAGCCAACGAGACCACTTCCGCCTCGACACCATGCTCCCGAATAACCTTGGCACACTCCTTGATAAGCTGCGCCGTGTTGCCGTCGGGTTTAGGACTTCCGCTGATTAAGAGAGTTTTTGGCATGATTCCAACTCCTATGCTGCTCGATCGAACATGCTATTGTCGCACGGTCTCGATGCTTCGTCGATCTGGCAAGACGAGGATGTGGAGCGTTCAAATCTGAGCCTTCAGCTTTCAGCAGTCAGCCTCCAGCCTTTCAGTTCCGGCGCTGTGCCTTGTGCCTTAGCTTGCCCCCACACCTTCGCCATCAAGGGAAGAACTTGCGGTCAGAACTACATTGACCGCGGCTACCCGCTTCACGTTGCGGCAGCCCCGGCTCTGTCCCGAGGCGGCGGACCCATGCAACGAAAGAAAACGGCGCTGGAACCCCACGAAGGGTGTATGATGCGGCGCGGTTAAGAGCTAAACGAAATTCCGGCTCAAACATGAGGAAAGGAGAACCATTCATGGTGTGGTTTCGGAGATCACTCGCGGTAGTCGTAGTCGTTGCGTTCGTGCTCGCAATGGGCGCATTCGCAAAGGCGCAGGACAACAAAGACTTAGAGCTGAAGGCCTGCGGGTCGAAGGACAAAGAAGTCCACTATACGGCGGGTACGGACAAGAGCCAGCATCCAACGCCGGCGCAACCTGCCGACAAGGCGCTGATCTACGTGCTGCGTCCTTCCATGCTGGGGAACAAAATACAGACCAAGCTGGCTGTGGACGGCGAATGGAAGGGTGTCAACCGGGGGAATAACTACTTTTTCTTCACGCTGGATCCTGGCGAGCACTACTTCTGCTCCCTTGCGGAGAACCACAGCTTGCTGACGCTGAAGGTGGAGGCGGGCAAGACCTATTACATTCAGCAACACGTCGAGATGGGCATCATGAAGGCACGAAACAAGATCGACCAGATGACCGAGGAGGAGGGCAAGAAGAAGCTGGAGGACGCGCGTCTGGCCACCTGGACGGTGAAGTAGCGAGTTCTTAGGCGGAGTGGGGTCGCTCGCGTCGTCGTCATACCACTTTCCCTCGACCACGACCTCGCGCCCGCCGGCCAGACTTACCTTGTCTCCCTCCTTCAAGTCTCGAAGGTTGCCGGGAACCTACGGGCTGGGGCGACTAGGAGTTATCTCGTCCAGCTCGTCGTCGAGCTTGCCGCAAGGGACGCACCCTTCTCCATGGTGCTCGTCCGGGGGCGGGCCTCCTTCCTACCAGCCCTCCTCCTCCGCCCACGTGTAAAGGGCCTCGTCCAACGCGCGGGCAAGCCCTCTCAGGGACCTGACGAGCTCCGGCTCGTTCTTCGTGGCGGAACCGTTGCGCCGACTGCGGCCGCCGCGCTCACTTCCGCTGCGCCCAATGCGGCCGGACGATCTGCGCCGAACATGGGAAAATGCGCCGCGGCTTCAGAGTGCAATGCAAGCAATGCCCGCAAGCGAGTCTGCCCATCACCGCGCCAAATGTTGTTGGAATGAACTGAGGAAAATCGAGATGGGTCGGCTCCTCGGCCCGGACTCGAACCTGGCGGAATTGCGGCCACATTGGGATTCGGCGGGCCGCCATGCGACGAGCGTCGAAAAACGGCAGAGCCTTCGGCGGGGGCTTGATGCCGATAAATGTTTTCCTCGCGACACAGCTTGAGAAACCGTATCCGGTAGGGTAGAATGGCACCCGGCCAACAGTTGCCGCCAAGGATCTACGAATATGAGTCAGCCGTCCAGCTTAACAACGCAGGATTGGAGTCGCCGCAGCGAGCGGGCTCTGTTGCGAATCCCCATCCGGGTGGAGGGAGCAGACTCAGACGGTCGGCTGCGGTTCAGGGAAGACACCTACACGCTGATGATTAGTCGCAATGGAGCGCTCATCCGGTTGAACCACTCCGTGGGCTCCAATGACCAGATCAGGATCATCAATCTCCAAAGCCAGTTGTCGTGTCCTTTTCGAGTAGTGGCGCAGACCAGCGATTCGCTCAGCGACGAGTCAGAGTGCGTCGTCGAGTGCCTGGAGTCGATCGTGAACTTCTGGGGCATTCTGTTTCCCGAAACTCTGACGGCGCCCGCCGCAGAGAGGGTCGACGCGCTGCTTGAGTGTTCGATATGTCACGATCGAGAATTGGCGTCCCTCGCCCTTGACGTTTACCGATCGCTGGTCGCCCGCTCTTCGCTCACACGACCGTGTCCCAAATGCGGGGTCGCGAGGGAGTGGCGCTTCGGCTTTGCGGACGCCCAGACAGGCGATGCTCGCGCCTCCCAACGTCTGGCGAGCGGTGCTCCATCTCCACAGCCGGAAAGGCGTCGCGCCGCGCGTACGACGGTGAAACTGCCAGTGCGCACGCGCAAGGAGCCTGGCGGGGAACAAGTTGTGAAAAGTGAGAACTTGTCCAAGACCGGCGTGTGCTTCATCTGCGATAAGCTGATGGCGGTCGGCGAAATCATCAGGCTGACTCTGGCCTGCTCTCCGGCAGAGAACGAAACTGAAGTTCACGCGCGCGTGGTCTGGCGCCGGCCTTTGCAAAGCCAGAGGCGCGTGGTCTATGGCGTGCATTTGGAAGCGTTAGCGGCGTGACCCACCCCGGTCCCGTTGGCTTCAGAGCGAGAAAAAGGCAGCCGGCCTTGGCGCTCGACCGTCTGCCCGCCCCACACTCCCAAATAAGTATTGCCCCGTCGTTTCACCCGTGGTAACTATCATCTCCGAGCGTCCGGACGCCTTCCGGCAGAGACGCATGGCTGCAAGTCCGATCGACACATACCGCCGAGAGATAGAGCGCGAGCTGCAAGCCGGGAATGCAACCGAGCACACTCACCGGCCCGCGCTGAAGGCCCTCATTGAATCGCTGGCCCCTGGAGTCACAGCTACAAACGAGCCCCGGCGCGTTGAATGCGGGCTCCCGACTCTGTGATCTCCTGCAAAGCGGCCCACGGCCTCTCCGACGACTTGCTCAACGTCCCCAAGGGCGACCTCGAACGCTCCGCCACGGCCTCGAAGAACTGAGACAACCCATGCCCAAAGTTGTCATTTTGTCATTCCGAGCGAAGCGAGGAATCCCGCTCTGACTTCTTCGCCGTCCCATTTGTCATCCTGATCCCGCAGACGCGGGAGAAGAATCCCGCCCCGACCTTGCTCTACCCGTTCCAGCGATAGCCGAAACAACGACCCGCGTAACGGGGTCGCACGATCCAAGAACGCCCATACAGCGGACACTGATTTTCCCCCACCTAATCGGACTTGCGCAGGAACAATAACTGCTATATAAGCAAACGTACAGGAACCTCCTGATGACCGAATTGATCTGGGAAGGGAAATACAAGGACGGCAAGAAGCAGGGGCCGGTGCGGATTGCCCTGCCGTTTCAGACCATCGAAACGGTGAACGAGAGCGCACAGGAGCGCCAGCGCTCGCTCGAAATTTTTGCGGCGGGCCGCGAGACCGAATGGCGCAACCGGCTGATCTGGGGCGACAAGAAATATGTCCTGCCGTCGCTCCTGCCCGAATTCGCCGGCAAGGTGAATTTGATTTACATCGACCCACCGTTTGATACCGGCGCAGATTTTTCCTACACGGCCGCCATTCCTGAGCATCCGGACGGGGGCGAAGACGAAACGACCTTCTTCGCGAAGGAGCCTTCCATTATCGAGCAGAAGGCTTACAGGGACACGTGGGGCAGAGGGTTTGATTCATATATGCAATGGTTCTCCGAGGCAGCCGTTCTGCTTCGGGAGTTGCTGGCAGAAGACGGAACCGTTTACGTCCACATTGGCCAGAACATCGCTCACCCGGTCAAGCTGATCATGGATGAAGTGTTCGGCCCTGACCGTTACCTCAACCAGATTATCTGGAGGCGCCAAACTGCTCACAGCGATGTTGCGCAAGGTGCCGCGCACCTCGGGCGATTGCATGACATCATCTATCTATACACAAAGACGGAATCCTACCATTGGCAAGTGCAGTACACCCCCTACGACGATTCATACACCGATGCATTCTATCGACACGTTGAAGCCCAGACTGGTCGTCGGTACCGACTTAGCGACATCACGGCACCGGGAAGGTCGCTGAAGGGCAACCCTTATTACGAATTCCTGGGGGTCACGCGTTATTGGCGCTTCTCCGAGAAGAAAATGAAGGAGCTCTACAAGCAGGGGCGAATAGTGCAAACCAGTCCCGGTACGGTGCCAGCGCAGAAGAGATACCTAGATGAAATGCCGGGCGTCCCTTTGCAGGACATCTGGCTGGATATCAAGCCCATCCAGAGCCAGGCTGCCGAACGCGCGGGTTACGACACCCAAAAACCGGAATCGCTCCTGGAGCGCATTCTGAAACTCAGCAGCAACAAAGGCGACCTTGTCCTCGACTGCTTTGTGGGCAGCGGGACGACGGCGGCGGTGGCGGAAAAACTCAACCGCCGCTGGATTGCCTGCGACCTGGGCCGCTTCGCCATTCACACCACGCGCAAGCGACTGCTGGGGATTCCGAACGTGCGGCCATTTGTGGTGCAAAACCTCGGCAAATACGAACGCCAGGCGTGGCAAGCCGCGGAATTTGGAGTGCGGGAGCCCCCTTCCGCTTTAGAAAGCGGCGACAGGTCGCCGCACTCCAAAGAACTGGCCTATCGCAAATTCATTCTCGACCTGTATCACGCGACGCCGATCACGGGCCGCACTTGGCTGCATGGCGCAAAGGCCGGGCGCATGGTACACGTTGGCGCGGTCGATGCGCCGGTGACGCTGGCCGACGTGAAGGCTATCGCTGCCGAGGTGTGGAAGGCGGTGGGGAAAGGGAAAGACGCCCCGGAGAAAGCCGGAGTCGATATCCTGGGTTGGGAATTCGCGCTGGAGCTCAACGAGACGGCAAAGCAGGTGGCGGCCGAATCGCGCGTGAACGTGGCGTTTAAGAAGATTCCTCACGAGGCCCTGGACAAGAAAGCCGTCGAGCAGGGCGACATCAAATTCTTCGAACTGGGGGCGCTATCGGTGGACGTGAAGGCCAAGAAGCGGGAAGTCACCCTCGAGCTGAGCGATTTCGTTATCCCCACTGACGATGTCCCGGAGGAAGTTCGCAAGGCCATTAAGCATTGGAGCCAGATGGTGGACTACTGGGCTGTGGACTGGGACTACAAGAACGATACGTTCCACAACCAGTGGCAATCGTACCGCACGCGCAAGGACCCGAAGATTTCACTGAACGTAAATTACCTCTATCCCGAGCCGGGCAAATACACGATTGTGGTGAAGGTCATCGACATCCTGGGAAACGACACGACAAAGACGTTGGAGGTCGATGTGAGATGAGGTCGCAAACTGCGACCTCATGATTGTTGCCCTTCTTTTCGACGCACAGGCTTCTTGGGACTGAAGCGGATAGTGAGGGAAGAAAGAATTAAAATCACAAATTATGATTTCAAAGCTGTTTTAAGGTTTGAGGTTCCATTTTGGCGCCTCAAGTTTGAGATCGCAAATTGCGATCTCAATTCCGTCGCGCTTCCATGAGCGCTCACAGAAATTTGATCTTCAAGAGGAGAGTAAGTGTGAGGAATTTGAAGTCACAAACTGTGACCTCAAATCTGGCGATTCCGGCGGAGCGCGTCGAGCGGCGAATTCTATTGGTTCGCGGACAAAGAGTTATTTTGGACGCGGACTTGGCCGAGCTATATGAGGTGGAAACAAAAGCCCTTAACCGGGCTGTACGGCGCAATATCGAACGCTTCCCTGGGGACTTTATGTTCGAGCTCACGGCGAGCGAATTCGAGAGTTTGAGGTGCCATTTTGGCACCTCAAACTCGAGGTCACAAATTGTGACCTCAAATCGGAGGGGCGGGCGGCGCTATCTTCCCCTTGCTTTTACAGAACAGGGCGTGGCGATGCTTTCCAGCGTGCTGCGAAGCGGGCGCGCCGTTCACGTCAACATTGCGATCATGCGCGCTTTCGTCAAGCTGAGGGAAATGCTGGCCTCGAATCGCGATCTGGCCCGCCGCCTGGACGAGATGGAAATGAAATACGACACGCAATTCAGGGTGGTGTTTGACGCCATCCGGGAACTCATGACGCCGCCGGCAAAGCCCCGGCGCAGAATCGGTTTTGGCGCCGCCGCCCAGCCGTGAGGAGTGGACGGCCGGAAAGTTTTCCATGCCACGCCGGAAAACCAAACCCGCTGACCCGAGCCAGAGTGAATTGCTGGACATCACGGCGCGGCTGCGCACGGCGCCCTGCGTCCCAGCGCTGCGCGAGGCGGTGAAGGCTTGGAAGGCGGGCGGCTACAAGGGCATCACCGACACCACACGCACCCTGCTCAACTACTGGTTTATTGCTCACCACAAACTGCGGACCGGACTTCCTTTCAAATACCACGAGTCCCAGCAGGAAGCGATTGAGACGCTGATATTCGTCTGGGAGTTCGAGAAGGTCCGAACACGCAAAGACCTCCTGCTGCGGTATGCGCAGAATACACGCGACTTACGGCTGCCGCCTTACGACGACTTCGCCCGTTACTGCATCAAGATGGCGACGGGCAGCGGCAAGACTAAGGTCATGGCGCTGGCCGTGGCTTGGCAATTCCTGAACGCGGCACGCGAAGCCGACGAGGTCTCGAACGACTATGCCAAAACGTTTCTGCTGATCGCACCCAACGTGATTGTGTTGGAGCGGCTAAAAACGGACTTCGCGGGCGGGCGAATCTTCCGCGCCGACCCCGTAATTCCCAAGGAGCTTGAAATATTCTGGGACTTTGACTGCGTGATGCGCGACGAGGGCGAGAAGGCACACGCTGAGGGCACGCTATTTCTCACCAACATCCAGCAATTCTACGAACGGCCCGATCGGTCCGGCGAAGAGGAGCCGGAAGTAATGACGGAAATGCTTGGCCCAAAGCCACCCACCCAAAAACTTGAATTGACCGACTTTGGCGACCGCATTGCCCTTCGGGCGGGAAACCTCCTGGTGATCAACGACGAAGCCCACCACACGCACGAGGAAGACAACGAGTGGAACAAGGTGATTCGCAGGCTGCATGCCAAAACGCCGCTCACGGCTCAACTCGATTTCTCCGCCACTCCTCGCTTTCAAAAGGGAGCCATCTTTCCGTGGACGATTTTCGACTATCCGCTCAAGCAGGCCATAATCGACGGCATTGTGAAACGTCCCATGAAGGGCATTGCCAAAATTACCGAGGCTAAGTCCGACTACGCGAGCGTCCGTTACAAACCCTACCTGACCGCAGGAGTGGAACGCTGGCGCGAATACAGCGGGCAACTGAAACCTC
Organism: Terriglobia bacterium; assembly: GCA_050013575.1. Lineage (GTDB taxonomy): Bacteria > Acidobacteriota > Terriglobia > UBA7540 > UBA7540 > DASYXZ01. The sequence goes on from JBEKEZ010000027.1 coordinate 67,218, forward strand.
TCAAAAAGAAGCCGGTGCTCTTCATCATGCTGAATACCACCGAAGATGCGGAGGATGTGGCCGACTGGCTGCGCACAAAGTATCAGCCCGAATTCGCGGACGAGAAAACGCAGGTGATTCACACCGACAAGTCAGGAGAGGTCAGCAAGAGAGACCTGGATGATGCCCGTAAAGCGGTCCGAAACGTTGACCAGCAGGAGAGCCCCATCAACGCCATCGTGAGTGTCCTGATGCTTCGTGAAGGCTGGGACGTGCAAAACGTGACCGTAGTCGTAGGTTTGCGGCCGTACACCGCCAAGGCCAATATTTTGCCCGAGCAAACCATTGGACGCGGCCTGCGCCTGATGTTTCGCGAGATTCCGACCACTTACACCGAACGCGTGGATATTATCGGCAACAACGCTTTCCTGGAATTCGTGGATGATTTGGAAAAACTCGAAGACCTGAAGCTGGAAAGCTTCGAGCTCGGCAAAGACAAACTGCACATCGTCACCATCATGCCCATGGAAGACCGCAAAGAGTTTGACATTGGTTTGCCCGTTTTGACGCCTTCGCTGGTACGGAAGAAGAGTCTAGCAGAGGAAATCGCAGGATTAGATGTGATGGGGTTCAAGACTATCGTCCTGCCGATGAGCGAAGATGACCCTCGCACCAAGACGTTTCGCTACGAAGGGTACGACATCATTACACTGAAAAAGGAAGTGGAGCGCGATTACACCATCCCGGAGCCGCAGACCGCGCAGGAAGTGATCGGCTATTACGCGCGGCGTATCGCCGAAGCCGTGAAACTGCCTTCTCAATTCGCGGCCTTGGCGCCGAAGGTGCGCGAGTTCTTTGAAGAAAAAGCCTACGGGCATTGGGCCGACTTAAACGATCCGGTTATGGTAAAGGCTATGGGCACGCCAGTCGCCCATTACATCTGCGTCGATGTTTTCAAGAAGGCGTTGCTCGAATTGACCGTCGAAGAGCAAACGCCGACACTGCTCGAACCGGCGAGGATGCTTTCCACCTGCCAGCCGTTTCCCTGGTCGCGCCCGGTGTGGGAGGGGCGAAAGACTGTCTTCAACTTGGTGCCCTGCGATAACGACTTCGAAAGGAACTTTGCCAAATTTTTGGACAACGCCCTCGACGTTCGCGCCTTCGCCAAACTCCCCCAAGCTTTCGGCTTCGCTATCGAATATACCGATGCGGCAATGAACCTGAAGTCGTACTACCCAGACTTCGTTGCGGTGGATGATAAAGGGGGCCATTGGCTGCTCGAAACAAAGGGTCAGGAAACCGTTCAGGTGCCGCGCAAAGATATGGCCGCAACTCAGTGGTGCGAGAATGCGTCGAAGCTCTCCGGGACAGTATGGAAGTACGGCAAGATCCTTCAGAAGGAATTCGAAACGTTACGGCCCACCCGATTGGCGGAGCTCTCGGCGCTTTACGCGCCATTGTTCCTTTAGCCGATGTCCGAATCAAGCCAAAACCGTATCATCTGCCGCGAGGCGGCGGATTCGGGCGTCATCGCCTTGATCACGTGCGAGGGCTCGTCGGAATCAGCGAGCCACGCCGAACCGGAGGACGCGCAGATTCCTTCCTTGTCAAGCAGAATGAGCAGCGCTTCGGACTCGATGCCTCTCGAAGAAGTTCACAGTCTTCAAACCGGTTCACAGTCCGTAGTTTACAGTTCAGAGTAAGGACTAAAACGCCTTGACTGTTGACTGTCGACTATCAACTGTAGACCTCTTCAAAGAGCTCACAGTTTACAGCTAACAGGACGGACTGACTGTCGACTCTCAACTGTCAACTGTAGACTTGTCTCAAGAAGTTCACAGTCCACAGTTAACAGTTCACAGTAAGAATTAGCAGCCAGGCGGCGGTCAACTGTCGACTTCCTGTGAGTGGCCCACTGACGACTGACAACTGACGACCTTACGTTTGTCGGCGCGTTATGGTCCCGCAGGCGCGGGATCACGCAACTCATCGCAGCCAGCGCCCGACCCAAGCGCAAGCGGGTGGCCGCGCCTCTGGCATTGAACGATGAGGCCGTGCGGCTGGCGGTAGTCGGCAAACTCGGGTGGATCAGGCGGCAGCAGGCGAGATTCGAAGAACAGCCCCGGCAGTCCAAACGCCCGGCGTCTGTCCTACGGGTTGATGAAAAAGTCGGTTGCACTGTCATTCGGAGCGAAGATTTCATGAGCCTTCGGCTCGCCACTATGCGTGAAAATGGCTTGGATTCCCGCTGGAGTTTACCCCGTGGGTTCCCGCTTTCGCGGGAACGACAACGGGGCGGGAATGACCGTCACCCCCGCGAAAGCGGGGGTCCAGTGCTGGCGACTAAGTCATTTGTTTTTAACGGGCGCTCCGGCTATTTTCATGGCAGCGAAGAATCTCAGCATTTTAAGAATCAAACACTTCCGAGATTCTTCGTCGCCGCAGTTTACCCTGAGCGCAGTGAAGGGGCTCCTCAGAATGACATTTTTCATCAGCCTGCTGATGATCGAAGCCTGATATTCTGCACCAGGTCATGCAGCAGGCTGACCAAACGCCCGGCGTCTGTCTAATGGTCGAAACCAAATGTTCCGCACGAGGTCATGCAGCAGGCTGACCAAACGCCCGGCGTCTGTCTAATGGTCGAAGCCTGATGTTCCGCACCAGGCCATGCAGCAGGCTGACGAAACGCCCCGCGTCTGTTTCATGGTCGAAGCCAAATGTTCCGCACCAGGCCATGCAGCAGGCTGACCCAACGCCCGGCGTCTGTTTCATGGTCGAAGCCAAATGTTCCGCACCAGGTCATGCAGCAGGCTGACCAAACGCCCGGCGTCTGTTTCATGCCCGAGGCCTGATGTTCCGCACGAGGTCATGCAGCAGGCTGACCAAACGCCCGGCGTCTGTCTAATGGTCGAAGCCTGATGTTCCGCACGAGGTCATGCAGCAGGCTGACGAAACGCCCCGCGTCTGTTTCATGGTCGAAGCCAAATGTTCCGCACGAGGCCATGCAGCAGGCTGACCCAACGCCCGGCGTCTGTTTCATGGTCGAAGCCTGATGTTCCGCACGAGGTCATGCAGCAGGCTGACCCAACGCCCGGCGTCTGTTTCATGGTCGAAGCCTGATGTTCCGCACGAGGCCATGCAGCAGGCTGACCCAACGCCCGGCGTCTGTTTCATGGTCGAAGCCTGATGTTCCGCACGAGGTCATGCAGCAGGCAGGACGGGAAGGACGCGAAAGCGCGGGCCTGCGGCGTTCCGAGTCCGGCGGCTATACGATGTAAGTGGCGCGTTTGTCTGGTGAAGCCTCTACCTACCGACCGGCCGGTAAGTTACTCCGTAACGCCCAACCCCGCCCCGGCGAGCGAATTCGGAGGGAACGAGCTATCACGGAATTGTGGAGCTTCTTGGAGCTTTGCAAGCGGCTGCCTATGAGGCTACGTTGTTGGACATTATGGTAGGCTCGTGGGGACTCGAACCCCCGACCTCTGCCGTGTCAATCTTTCAAGGATAGGTCTTTCAACAACTTATAACACCGCGGGGACTGCCAAAGTTCGCGGAAGTCGTACAAGACATCGAGTTTTGTGGGTTGGGATGTGGGTTGGAATTTTCCCCAGACGCTATTGGTGTGTTCCCTTCCATGTGTCAGGTTTTATTGCACAAAAACTTGACATTTCCGTCCCAAAGCCGTCCATGACCCGACCGAGGTTTTGTGCCACCGCAAGTGAAAGCGTTTCCATCGATACCGCCCACGACACGGAACACAACAACATGGTGGCATTGAAAGAGTATCTGAGAGCCTGAGTGAGGAAGTCAAGGTCCGCAACTCACCTCGTCGATATCACGCTCCTCGACGAATTCTCTCGATCGGCTTCGCCCTCACCCGAGGCGATAGAGTCCATCTGTCCCCTCAATCCATTTCGTCACTTGCGGACGCCGACGCCAACCATGACCTGATACAGCAGAGCGTCGTTTTGGTGAACGGCGTTAGAATCGTGCTGAATCTCCAGCAAGGGCACTGCATTTGGTCGGCAACCCGAAAAGTTGTGAGATTCCGTACATCCCGGTCACAATCGCACGCATTTGCGTCGTGCGCAGACCGGTGTGACCTTTCAACGCCGACATCCTGCCACTTGAGTAACACACGGTTTGTTGGGATGAGGCGAAGTAAGCAAGCTTCGACAAGCCTGCGAATGATGTTCAGGCGGTCCGGCCCGTTCCCAGCCCACTATAAGAGTTTCCAGCCTTCGGTCCCTGGTTTGGCAGAGTTGGAAGAACTGGGTTCGTCTGCGTGAATGGATTTGGGTGTGGAAGGGCGTTTGAACAAAGCCGCTGGGCGGCGGACGCTTCGCGTGCGTGGAGTTCAGTGGTTGCCCTGATCGGATATTGTCGGGTCATAAGGAGGTTCCCTATGACCCGTTTACGCCAAATGATGCTCGAAGAACTCGAGCGTCGTAATTACTCTCAGGGTACGACCCGTTGCTATCTCCGTGCGGTCACCGATTTCGCCCGTTACTTCCACCGCTCTCCCGACCGACTGCGCCCCGAACACGTGCGTGAATACCAAGCGTATCTGTTCCGCGTGCGGAAGCTGGATGCGAGCAGTGTGACGCAGCGGTTGGCGGGGCTACGCTTCTTCTTCCTCAAGACCCTCAAGAAGCGCTGGGGGATGGACGAAACCCCTTACCCCAAGAAGGTGCGTCGCCTGCCGACGGTGCTGAGTCAGGAAGAAGTCACCCAGTTCATTAATTCCGCTCCCACTCCTTTCTATCGCATCCTGTTGATGACCCTCTACGCTACCGGCGCGCGTTGCGCCGAGGTGGCGCAGCTCCAAGTCCGGGATATCGACAGCCAGCGCATGGTCATCCACATTCAAGGCGGCAAGGGCCGTGTCGATCGGGACGTGATGCTCAGCCCTGCCCTGCTCGCAGCCTTACGCGAGCACGGGCGCCGGCTCAAGCCGAAAGTCTGGCTTTTCCCTGGCAACCGTTGGCACACCGCCCCACAGCCCATCGGCACCAAGACTCTCTGGCACCCATGCTATTATGCGGCGCAGCGTGCCGGGCTCAAGAAAAGTGTGCATCCGCACACGCTTCGCCACTGCTTCGCCACACATCTTCTCGAAGCCGGTGCGGACCTGCGCACAATTCAGATCCTGTTAGGCCACCATGATCTGAAAGAGACCACTCAGTACTTGCACCTTTCCACCCGCCATCTCAACGCCACGGCCGGTCCCCTGGACGCGTTGGTGCTGTCGGCCACGGGGAAGAAAAACGAGCCCCCGGGAGATGCCTAGATGAACCGGCCACCCTTGGAGGTGGCCGGTCTCATCCGCGTGGCGGGGCAGAAATTCATCGAACGCAGTCGCTCCTGGCTGACCGCCCGGCACCGCAAGGTCCTGGCGGCCATCGAGCGTTGCCGCACCGCCGCGCTCGGCGGGCACCGCGATGAGTGTTCCCGCTGCGGGTATCGCGCCATTTCCTACGACTCCTGCAGAAATCGACACTGTCCCAAGTGTCAGGCTCAGGCCCGCGACCGCTGGTTGCAGGCGCGTCGGCAGGAACTCCTGCCCACCCGCTACGTGCACGTGGTCTTCACCCTTTCTCATCTTCTGGCACCCTTGGCTTTGCAGAACAAAAAGCTCCTTTACGATCTGCTGTTCCGCGCCAGCGCCCAAACCCTGCTCGAAGTCGCTCGCCATCCCCGGCATTTGGGCGCCGAGATCGGCTTCTTCAGTGTCCTCCACACCTGGAACCAGAAGCTGGAGCATCATCCTCATGTCCATTGTGTGGTCCCCGCCGGCGGACTCTCCCCGGACCACAACCGCTGGCTCAGTGCCCCTCGCCGCTTCTTTCTTCCCATCCCCGTTCTGGCTCGGGTCTTTCGGGGCAAGTTCGTCGCCGCTCTGAAACATGCCTTCGCCGAGGGCCAACTGGGCTTCCACGGCCAGTTGAAGCCGCTCGCCTCAGCGAAGGCTTTCTCTGCCTTCCTGCGCCCACTCTTCCGCCGGGATTGGATCGTCTACTGCAAACCGCCCTTCGGCGGGCCCCAGTATGTCCTCCACTACCTGGGCGCCTACACCCATGGCTCCGCCATCTCCAACCCTCGCCTCGTTTCCCTGACCGGCGACCAGGTCACCTTCCGCTGGAGAGACTCCACCCACGGCAACCGGCAGCGCCTCATGACCCTCTCCGTCGACGAGTTCTTGCGTCGCTTTCTGCTCCACATGCTTCCCCCACGCTTCGTGCGCATCCGCCACTTCGGCTTCTTGGCCCATCGCCGTCGCGCTCGACTTCTACCCCTCTGTTTCCGGCTCCGGGGATCGGCGACGGGTTCGCCCCTGGCTCAACCACCCACGCCATTGGACGGGGAGGTTTCGTCCACCACCTCGCCTTCTACTTCTCCCTGGAACTGTCCTCAGTGCGGCGGCCCTATGATCATCTTGGAGCGATTAAGCGCAGCCCAAATCACCCTCCGTTCTCCACCCATTCCCCTGGCGAGAAACGCATGAGACCCTCGCGGTCATTCCGAGAAGACTCAGGGCCTTCCGCGCCACATTCTTCGTGTGCCTCTCGGGGCCTGCAGTACTCATGCATGGCTGCTCCATCGTTGCATATCGAGGTGGATCTACACTCCAATCACCTCTTCCGCCTCGTTGCGCCCTCCGTCCCACACGCCTTTCTCCTGCACCACCCTCCTACCCAGCACGGGAAACACGATTCAAATCCCATAGCCTCGTGACGCGGCTTCGTTCAAACGGCTGTATCGAAAGCGCGCCGTTGGAGCTCTCGCGCGACTCCACCGCTTTTTCACCGGCGCGCTTCCGATACAGCACTAACGTTTCTCGTTCCTAATCTGTCGCAAGGACTCCCAGGGCTTGCAGATCGGTGGTTTGGGCATTGCCGCGAACGCTGCATTTCACATTTCAAAAGCTTTCAGAATTGCTTCCCGTATTGGTCGTCGCTGACCTGTTCCATCCAGTCGACGACTTTCCCGTTGAGAGCCTCCTGAATGGCGATGTGGGTCATCGCCACAGTCAGGCTTGCGCCGTGCCAATGCTTCTCTCCAGGCTCGAACCAGACGACATCGCCCGGCCGGATTTCTTCGACCGGGCCGCCCCATCGCTGGACAAGGCCAACACCGGATGTAACGAGCAGCGTCTGCCCAAGCGGATGCGTATGCCACGCCGTTCGGGCGCCGGGTTCGAAAGTGACGCTCGCACCGCGAGCACGCGCGGGATCGACCGCCTCGAATAGCGGATCGACTCGGACCGTTCCCGTGAAATACTCCGCTGGTCCTATTCCAGAGGGTCGCGAACCACATCTCTTAATTTCCATGATTAACCTCTATTGTTGTGGGTTCGAATTGTTCGTCTCCTTTTGAGACCGCACCCACGATCGGCGACAACTTTGCGACCACGGGACTGGCCGCCAGCGGCTCCTCACTGGTTCTGGCATACATCGGCAGACACTCCGCTTCGGCTCTGTGCATCGACACCGACTCCTACCCTCAATGCGGCGTTACGCCGCGCGGCATGACTTTCATAGTCGCCGAGCGGGCGCGGGCGCTGATCATAGGGCTCAGGTACTCACTCGTGTCGTACTTTGCCCGGTAGGCGTCATCAATGCTGTCGTTGATCGGGCCGTCGACCGGCTCGAAGGTCACTTCTTTCGTCATGCCGGCGGCGATGATCCGGCCTGCATTCTGCTTCAGCGCGGCCTGATACCAGCGAGACTCGATTCCACTGTAAGCGCGGACGTAGAGCGCGTCGCCAACTGCGACGGACCAAATCCACGTCGGTGTGCCATAGGTTTTGCCGTCGTCGCAGAATGGAGCAATATGCAAGTCATCCGCCTTTACAATCTTTTGCAATTTTTCTTTCGACCATGCGGTCATTTGTACGTGCTCCTTCTTTTACGGGCGCAGCAACGCCTTGATAGCGCGGCGCTCATCCATCGCGCGGTAGCCTTCCGCGACCTGGTCGAGCGGCAGAGTCAGATCGAAGACCTTGCCGGGGTCGATCTTTCGGTTCCACACCAGATCGATCAGCTCGGGCAGGAAGCGCCGCACCGGAGCCGGGCCGCCATGAAGGTGGACATGGGCGTAGAACAATTTCTCGCCGTTGAGCTCGACCCCGTGCGGCACACCGACATAGCCGATGTACCCACCGGGCCGCGTGGACCCGATAGCCTGCATCATCGACTCCTGTGTGCCGACGCATTCCAGCACGGAGTCAGCACCGATGCCTTTGGTCAATTCCCTAATGCGGGCCACCGCCTCGTCACCGCGCTCACTCACGATATCGGTCGCGCCGAATTTGCGGGCGAGCTTCTGGCGCGGCGCGTGACGGCTCATCGCAATGACCCGGCCAGCGCCCATCTGTCTGGCAGAGAGCACACCCAGCAGGCCGACCGCGCCGTCACCGACGACCGCGACTGTCGCGCCCGGTTTGACGTTCGCAGCAACGGCGGCGAACCAGCCGGTACCCAGGACGTCGGAGGCCGCCAGCAGGCTCGGGATTAGGTCGTCAGGGGGTACCTCCGGCGTCGCCACAAGCGTGCCGTCCGCGAGCGGGACCCGCAGCAGCGGCGCCTGTGCGGTACCAACAAACTCCTTGTGCTGGCAGGACGACTGATAGCCGGCCTTGCAGTGGGGACAGGTATTGTCGGAGGCGAAAAACGAACCGATGACGAACTGGCCGGTCTTGAACGTCGTCACCGCACTTCCGACTTCCTCGACGATGCCGCAGTATTCATGGCCCATCGAGGTTGGCTGGATTATAGCGTTAATGCCGCGATATGGCCACAAGTCGGACCCGCATACGCAGGTCGCCGATATCCTGATAACGGCGTCAGTCGGCTCAATTATCTTCGGCGTGCTACGTTCTTCGAAACGCACGTCGCGGGGTCCGTAAAGAACAGCGCCTTTCATGGTTATCTCCTGCCTTTCAGGTAGCCGGCCGCAGCCTTCACATCTCGTATCCAGGTTTTTTGTAGAGCTTGTCCCATTTGTCCTTGATGTCCGGCTTGTAGACCTGCTCTCGCCAGTCCTTGGATGTAACTTCCTCGAATCCGACTGAAACGGACTCCTCTCCGTAGTTCAAAACGTCCATGATGTCTTGGGCGATTTTTTCTGCGAGACGTGCTTTCTGCTTTTCTGATTTTCCAGGCCAGAGCTTGACGACGACGTGAGGCATGTTTTGACTTCTCCCTGCCCGTTAATCGGGCCGCTTTTCAAATACGTCTTTGACGACGGGCATAGCCGAAAAAACATTCGGCCAACCCGCATAGAAAGCGAGCTGTCTCAGCACCTCGGATGCCTGAGGTTTGGTCAGGCCGTTATCCATTGCTCGATTGAGGTGATGAGTAACCTGCACGACTTGGCCTGAGGCGATGAGCGCGCTGACCGTGACGAGACTACGGTCCCGAGGCGTTAAGGCAGGACGCAACCATAGGTCACGAAAAAGCAGGTCGCGGGTGTACTGCACAACGCCAGGCGCCACGAGGCCGAAATCCTGCTGAACCTGTGTTGCGCGTTTGGCCTCGGCGGCTTCATCGATCGGAAGAAGCTCAGGCGATGCTGTAGGAAGCTGATCAAGTCCAATCCTCCGCTGCGCAAAGAGATCCTTCAGAATCGCAACCGCAGAAAAGGCGTTCGGCCAGCCGGAGTAGAACGCAAGATGGGTAATGATCTCTGAGATCTCACTTGGTTTTACGCCATGGTCCAGCGCCAGGTTGAAATAGTGCAGCATCCCGATCGTCTGATTCCGGGCGATCAAGGCAGCGACGGTCACGATGCCGCGGTCTCGTGGCGATAGATCGGGACGCGTCCATAAGTCATCGCTGATCGCGATTTGGGTGTATTTCTCAAGCGCCGGCGAAACCATGCGTATTTCCTCAAGTGTCAGCGCGGAACGAGGTGGATTTGAATCCATACCTTATCTCCCTGTCTCATGGTCCTTTTTTTCACAACTTGTGGTCAGTAATGCTCCCATGTAACTGACCAGTGTTCGTCCGGGCGGGCCGACCTGATAACCAAGTGTCCGTCCGCCCTGAACTGGTAGACGCGCGGCAAGTCCTTGCCGACAAGAAGGTCGCCAGTATTCGACCCCTGGACGTGATGAGTCACCGTGTGAGTCGCCTCGTTTAGGTCGAAGCTACCGAAGGAAGCCTCGTAGCCGTTCTTGACGTACTCATTGGACAGAGCACTCGCAGACTTGGGGTACATGAGCTGCACCGACATGTGGCCATCGCGGGTGTAGATCAGCATGCCGAGCACACCGGTTGTCACCGGCTTTCCATCCGGGCCTGCTATAGACGCGAGGTGCCACGCGCCGATCAATCTCTCCCTGTCAGAGCCCGAGCCTTTCTTTTCCGCCGAGTGTGTCTGCGAAACTCCGCAGACTGTCACAAGCATGACAAGGATTCCAAAGAGGATCGTCTTCATCTTGTCTACTCCTGATGCCGCTTAGCGGCCCACTAGCTTCTCGTGAAATTCCGGATAACGCGCCCCTTCGAGCTTGATGTGTGAGGAGGCACTTTCGATGGCCGAGAGATCTTCGGACGTCAGTTCGACATTCAGTGCTCCGAGATTCTCTTCAAGACGATTGAGCTTCGTTGTACCCGGGATCGGAACGATCCATGGCTTCTTCGCAAGCAGCCAGGCGAGCGCGATCTGCGCAGGTGTCGCCTTCCTCTGTTCCGCAAATGTCGTGAGCAAGTCCACCAGTGCTTGGTTCGCTTTCCGATTCTCGTCGCTAAAGCGCGGGATGGTGCTGCGAAAATCTGAGCTGTCGAACTTCGTCTCGGCCGTGATCTTGCCCGTCAGGAAACCCTTGCCGAGTGGGCTAAACGGAACGAATCCGATCCCCAGCTCCTCAATCAATGGCAGGATCTCCCGTTCTGGCTGCCTCCAAAAGAGGGAGTACTCGCTCTGCAGGGCAGTGACGGGCTGAACGGCATGGGCGCGACGAATGGTTTGCGCTCCTGCCTCCGACAGACCGAAATGCTTGACCTTGCCTTCCTGAATGAGCTCTTTCACCGCTCCCGCCACATCTTCGATCGGCACGTTCAGATCGACGCGATGTTGGTAGAACAGGTCGAGCACATCGACCCTCAGGCGCAGAAGCGAAGCCTCGGCAACCTGCTTGATGTGTTCCGGTCGACTGTTTAATGCGCTCCACCTGCTCCCATCGCCAGGATTGGCCTCCCATCCGAATTTAGTGGCGATCACGACCTTGCCGCGGAACGGTGCGAGGGCTTCGCCCACGAGTTCTTCGTTTGTGAGCGGCCCGTACACTTCCGCCGTATCAAAGAACGTGATTCCTCGCTCCACGGCGGCGCGGAGGAGGGCGATCATCTCCTTCTTGTCCTTGGGCGGCCCATATGACCAACTCATTCCCATGCAGCCGAGGCCGATGGCCGAAACTTCCAGGTTGCTTTTCCCTAATTTGCGTTTTTGCATCGTATCTCCTTCACTTCTTGCCTTTACCAGCCGTTCTTCGTGTCCCTCAATCCCAAGGTACTGCCGAATCGCGTTTTTGAGCAGTATGTATAAAATACAAGGGCTTGTGAGTATAATTCACAAATGGAACGAAATGATCTCAGCATTCTTGCCGCGTTCCTTGCCGTAGCGGAGGAGCGCAGCTTTACACGGGCCGCCAAACGGCTGGGCGTTTCTCCCTCTGCCATGAGCCACGCGATTCGGGGACTGGAGGAGGGCATAGGGGTACGCCTGCTTTCGCGGACGACACGGAGCGTTGCGCCGACGGACGCAGGAGAGCAACTCCTCGCGCGGTTGCGCCCGGCTCTCACCGATATCCAGGATGCCCTGGACCAGCTCTCCGGCTTACGCGACAAACCCGCGGGCCGCGTGCGGCTGCTCGTGCCGCGGCTTGCCGGAACCACGATGCTTGGACCGAAACTGGCGAAGTTTACGCGCGATTATCCGGACGTGGTTCTCGAAGTTACTACCGACGACAGCCGCATGGATATTGTTGCTGGAGGCATCGATGCAGGCATCCATTTCGGCGAATACATTCAGAAGGACATGATCGCGGTCCGGGTGTCCAAGGACCATCGGGCGGCCATCGTGGGCGCCCCGGCATACTTTAAGTCGCATCCAAAGCCGAAAACTCCGCATGACCTGCTCCGCCACAAATGCATCAACTTTCGACATGGGTCCGCCGGCGTGTACCGGTGGGAGTTCGACAAGGGCAAAAAATCTCTGTCCGTTGCGGTGAACGGGCCTCTCATAGTTGATGACGTGGAGACCTTGGTTCGCGCTGCGATTGATGGCATCGGCCTTGCCTTCGTGTCAGACGAGCGCGTAGCAGCGCAACTCGCGAGCGGAGAGCTCATCCGCGTGCTGGAGGATTGGTGCCAGCCGTTCCCTGGTTTCTTTCTCTACTACCCGAGTCGGCGCCAGCAGCCAGCCGCGCTCTCCGCTTTGATCAACGCCCTTCGGCTGTGACCATGTGGCTGTGCAACGGCCGAGGATTACTCCCCGTAAGTCGCCTAGCCATCAACTGGCGCACTGCATTGGAGCGGGCTGCGTGCTGGTGTGGAAGGGCGTTTGTACTAAGCCGCTGCGCGGCAGGTAACCGCTGGCATTCCACCGCGATTCGGATTATTCAACTTCTGAGAGGAGGTTTGAATGACCGAATTACGAAGACGGATGCTGGAGGAAT
>JBEKEZ010000028.1:0-79513 GCA_050013575.1 Terriglobia bacterium
ACGGGGCTGTGCCGAAGCTAACGCATTAAGTGTTCCGCCTGGGGAGTACGGTCGCAAGGCTGAAACTCAAAGGAATTGACGGGGGCCCGCACAAGCGGTGGAGCATGTGGTTCAATTCGACGCAACGCGAAGAACCTTACCTGGACTCGAAATTTTGTCGACCGTCTCAGAGATGAGACTTTCCCGCAAGGGACGGCAGAATAGGTGCTGCATGGCTGTCGTCAGCTCGTGTCGTGAGATGTTGGGTTAAGTCCCGCAACGAGCGCAACCCTTACCCTTAGTTGCTCGGTCGCAAGACAAGCACCCTAAGGGAACTGCCTCGGATAACGGGGAGGAAGGTGGGGATGACGTCAAGTCCTCATGGCCTTTATGCCCAGGGCTACACACGTGCTACAATGGCCGGTACAAAACGTCGCAAACCCGCGAGGGGGAGCCAATCGCTAAAAACCGGTCTCAGTTCGGATTGCAGTCTGCAACTCGACTGCATGAAGCTGGAATCGCTAGTAATCGCGTATCAGAACGACGCGGTGAATACGTTCCCGGGCCTTGTACACACCGCCCGTCACATCACGAAAGTGGGCTGTACTAGAAGTCGTAATTCTAACCGCAAGGATGATAGCGCCCAAGGTATGACCCATGATTGGGGTGAAGTCGTAACAAGGTAGCTGTAGGAGAACCTGTGGCTGGATCACCTCCTTTCTAAGAGAGAACCGGTCCCGAGTCCCGATTTTATCGGGAAGGCTCGGGACGCAATCGCTCGGCTTCTGAGATTTCAGATTTCAAATTTGAGATTTCAGAGGGCGTGGCAGCTCAACTCAACGGTCAAAGAGCAGTTAATAGTTTATAGTTGTGAGTTAAGAGTTCAAAGATTATCTGGAATTTGAAATCTCGAATCTGAGATTTCAAAAGGGGCCGCGAGCAATCGCGGCCGTTTTTGCTTTTACCTCCCCACCCTCGTCCCCCAAACCGGGTTGCAGCCTCAAAGAAACGTGTAATACTCTAGTGCCGAAATGAAGAGTTTGTACGCGGAGGATCGCAGCCAATGGCGCAGATGGCTCGCAGCGAATTCCCAGCGGGCGAGGGAAGTCTGGCTGGTGTATTACAAGAAGGGCGCGGGGCGGCCGCGCGTCGACTACGGGGATGCGGTGGAAGAGGCGATCTGTTTCGGGTGGATCGACAGCAAGATCCGAAAGCTTGACGAAGCGCAGTTCGCACAACTGTTCACGCCCCGCAAGCCGAAGAGCAAGTGGTCTCCGAGCAACATCGCGCGCGCCAAGAGGATGATCCAGGAAGGGAAGATGACCGCGGCCGGATTAAAGGTCTTCGACCCTCGCAACCAAACCCCCGCACTCCCCACCAAGCTTCCTGCCCCTCTGGAAGAGCAGTTCCGCAAGCAGGAAACCGCCTGGGAGATTTTCCAGCGTTTCCCTCCCTCCTATCAACGGATGACCATCGGCTGGGTCGCGAGCGCCAAGCAGGAAGAGACGCAGCTTCGGCGCTTACGCCAACTGATCGCCGAGTCAGCAGCCAACAAGCGGATCAAATTCATGTGACCCGCCCTCGCCCAGCAATTTCAGGTCTGCGGCTAAGACCTTCTGGCGCGCCGCGAGCCATCGCGGCCATTTTGCTTTTGTGGGGATATGTTGCAGCACGGCGCAAGCGCGAAAGACTTCCTGAGCTTTTGGTGATACAATTACTGTAAAGAAGTCAGGAGGTCTTCTGAAGTAATGCCGAAAAGTGTGAGTGAGTATTTGTTGCTCGAACACCAGGAACTCTCTCAACTCTTAAACCAACTCTCGCAAGAGCTGAAATCGCTGCCCGCCACGCAGAACGCCCCGCAAGCTTTTGAACGCCTTGAAAAAAGCGGCCAAAGAATTGCCCAGACGCTTCACCTGCACTTGGAAGAGGAGGAGCAAATCCTCTATCCCGCGCTGGAGAAGCACATCGAGGGCATTGAGACCACGCTGGAACGCATGCGTCACGAGCTTGATACGGGCGAGGTAGTGGAGAAGGCATTTTTTGATTGCCTCAAGCGAATGGTAAAAAACGGTGCGGGCCGCGCGGAGGTGATGCGATCAGGCCGGAGCTACATCCAGTGGGTGCGCGGGCATCTGCTGAATGAGAACGGCCGGCTGCTGCCCCTGGTTGAACGCCGCCTCGATCCGAAGACGCAGAAACTGGTGCGGCGCGCGATGGAAGAACTGAGCCAGCAGACCGAGGCGCGCGTGGCAGAAAGTCTGCCTCAAGGGCATCCGGCCTGAGGTTGAGATCTGGGAATCGGCTTGGCCTTGTAGATCAAGGCCGCCAGCCGGTTTGTCCTGCTACGGCCGTGTGCTCCGCCTTCCGGAACCGCCTTGTTCGCTGTCCCTCTTCCTTTGGGTGAAGTTTTCTGTCAGACTGACGCCCGACATATCCCGATTGAGTGATTGTGTGATCGCAGAAAATCGAAACTGGAAACTCGAAATTGGAAAGCCGCGCGCCGAGTTCCGAGTTTCGCTCTTCGATCACCCAATCGCTGAATCACTCCATCGCTCCATACGAATGAATTGAAGGAGATACCCAAATGAATCGAAAGAATCGACTGACTCGCCGCGATTTTATGAAAACGACCAGCGGAGCCGCGGGCGCCGCTCTCGTAGCACGCTGCGAGGTGCTGGAAGCTGCGCCGATTCCCGCATCGCCGGGCCCGCTGGCGCCGAGCGACACGCTGCACTTTGGAATTATTGGCGTCGGCATGCAGGGAAACGGTTTGCTGGCGACTTCGATTCGCTTGCCAGGCGTCGAGTGCATCGCGGCGTGCGATCTTTATGACGGCCGCCACGATCTGGCGAAGGAAATTGTGGAGAAGCCGATTGCGACCACTCGACGCTATCAAGATCTTCTGGACAACAAGGACGTCGATTGCATTATTGCCGCCGTTCCAGATCATTGGCACAAGCAAGTCGTGGTGGACTGCTGTAACGCAGGTAAGGACGTTTATTGCGAAAAGCCGATGACGCATCAGGTGAGCGAAGGGTTTGAAATGATCGCGGCGGAGAAGAAGAACAACCGCATCGTGCAAATCGGCAGCCAGCGGCGCAGCTCCATCATTTTTGCCAAGGCGAAAGAGCTGGTCGAGCAAGGCGCCATCGGCAGAGTCTACCAGGTGGAAGGAATGATGGGCCGCAACGATCCCTGCGGCGCGTGGGAGTATCCGCCGCCCCCGGATCTTTCACCAGAGACCCTGGATTGGGAAACGTGGCTCGGCACGGCGCCGAAGCGGCCGTTTGATCCCATCCGCTTCGCCCGTTGGCGCGCCTTTCAGGACTACGGCGAGGGAATCCCCGGCGACCTCATGGTGCATCTGCTCACCGGAACGCACTACATCATGGGGGCGACAGCACCGCCGCAACGCGCGCTTTCCGCCGGCGGCCAGTACCGTTGGAAAGACCACGGCCGCGACGTGCCGGATGCGATGACGACTCTCTATGCGTATCCCGATTTTAATGTCACCATTCGCGTGACCCTCGACACGGACGCGCCCGAAACGACGCGCTTCATGGGCACCGGCGGCATCATGGAAATCCAAGACAATGCAGTGACGGTCTTCGCGCAAGATAGCATGGACCACGCGCCCTGCTATTACACCCATAGCTACCCGCAGAAACTGCGGGCAGAATTCGTTGAAAAATGGCAGACGGAGCACGCGCCCAAGCCCGCGACACAGACAATCATCCCCAGCCAGAGCTTCTACACGCCTCCGGGGTACAACGACGATCGTGAGCATCTCTGGAATTTCTTCGAGTCGGTCCGCACGCGCCGGCCTTCAGTGGAGGATGCCAGCTTCGGCAACAACACAGCCATCGCCTGCCACATGGCGAACTATTCTTATTTCAAGAAAACCGTGGCGGTGTGGGACGAGTCGAGAAAGGCGATCAAAGGATAGCGACTTGCGATTGGGTGATTGAGCGATTTAGCGATTGAAAGAACCTCTGTTCATTCACGCAATCGCCCGATCACTCAATCACCCAATGGACTAATCCCGCACCGGACCGCGCCACGCAGCTTGGGGGCAAGGACTGCGCGACGCGGGTCCGATGCTTAAAGGGACTGGCGATACTTCTAAGCTCAAAGCCACTCCCCTGTCCAATCGATTTTCTTTATCGTGTCCATCAACAAAACCTTTCCATTTCGATGGCTCTCGATTTTCCCTATTCACCGCGCCTCGATGCGATAGAATCCTGTCGCGTACGCTGAGATGAAGATCGCTACCCCGCCCACGGCTGAGGAGTTGCTGGCCCGCGCCGCAGAACGCGATGAAGACGCGCTGAGCGAGCTGTACGACCGCTTCGCGCCTGCGTTGTTGGGCCTGCTGACTCGGATTCTCACGGAGCGCGCCATCGCGGAGGAAGTTCTACAGGAGGTTTTTGTCTGCCTGGCGGGCAAGGCGCGGCGCTTCAGCACCGAACGTGTGAGTGTGAACGCCGCGCTGGTTCTTCTGGCGCGCGCCCTGGCCATTGACCGCCTCCGCGCCCAGCGCCGCCTCACCGCGCGCACTGGGGCGCCGGCGGAAGCGGTTCCGAGATCTTACTCCTGGCTTCCGCGGCCGGCCGAGGTTGCCCTGGTCGACAGCCGCCGCAGTTTGTTCCAGAAAGTGATAAACCAACTGCCGAAGCCGCAGCGCGAGATGTTGGACCTGGCTCTCTTCGATGGCTACACCGAGGCGGAGATCGCGCAGAAGCTCGGCGAGCCGCTGGCAAGGGTCAGATCGGGGTTGCTCGCGGGCGCCAGCTTCATCCGGCATCGTCTGGCGGCGGTGATGAGGACATGGGCTGCGAACCTTTAGACGAATACTACGAGCTCTACGTGCTTGGCGTCGCCGCCGATGGCGCGGGCGATGACATTCGCGATCACGTCGAGAACGGCTGCTCGTACTGCCTGGAACATCTGCGGGAAGCGGCGCTCTCTATTTATCTCCTCCTGTCCACGCGGGCCGTCAAGCCCGACCCGAAACTGAGGTCGCAGATCCTGAAGCGGCTTAGAAAGAGATAGTCGCCTCTCCGCCACTTCGTAGGCGTTCCCTCGCAAAGATTCATGGTGTGCGGATAGCGGTTGTGATATTGTCCGCTGTAAGTTTGAGGATTGTTCCATGAGCGGCACGCCTCAATTCAACACTGTCGAATATGCCGGAAAGCCGGGACAGGATACCTGCAGGTTCTGCAATCAGGCTATCACTCAGCGATATTACCGCGTCAATGGCGCAATGGCCTGTTCCAACTGCGCGGAGCAGGCAAAGCTCAAGATTCCTGAGGACAGCCACGCGGCATTTGTGCGGGGACTTCTATTTGGTGCAGGCGGAGCAATCGGGGGATTGATCCTCTATGCGGCTTTCGGCATCATCACCGGATTGATGATTGGCTACGTCTCGCTCGCGGTCGGCTATATCGTCGGAAAGGCCATCAAGATGGGCTCGAAGGGAATCGGTGGCCGGCGATATCAGATTGCCGCTGTCTTGCTCACCTATGCGGCGGTCTCGATGGCAGCGGTTCCCATTTGGATCGCGCAAGCCGCCAAACAGAACAAAGCGGAAAAGCCTGCCCAAGTGCAGCAGTCCCCGTCGCTCACGGACGAGGCTGTCGCCCAGAAGGGCCAGCCCCCACCAAAGCCCGAGATGAGTCTGGGCGCGGCGCTGGGAGCTGTGGCCCTGGCGGGGCTCGCATCTCCCTTCCTTGAGCTGGCTGACCCCGTCCACGGAGCGATCGGCCTGATCATCTTGTTCGTGGGAATTCGCATCGCGTGGCAGATGACTGCCGCGACGGCAATGCAGATCCTTGGGCCCTTCAGCAGTACCCCGGCCGCACCCGGTGGACCCGGTACGGCTTGAAGAGCACGGCTGGAATTGTGTCGTCCATACCTTCCATACTCATCCGAACTTGCCAACGCTGCTCCGGCGCGCTCGCGCCAAACGACTTGGTGTGCGGGCAATGCCACGCCTTGGTGCATGCGAAGGCACTCGAATCCCTGTCGGCAGCCGCCAAGGCGCTCGAAGAGAAGGGCGAACTCCACCAGGCCCTCGAGCGGTGGTCGCAGGCGTTGCCCCTTTTGCCAACGGATTCGTCTCAGTTCGAGTGGGTAGGAGACCACATTCAGAAACTAAGGCTTGCCTCGAACGCGAAAAGCTCAGCCGAGGCGAAAAGCAAATGGGCCGCTAGGCTGGGACCTCTGGCGCCAGTGGCCATCGCACTCACCAAGGCCAAAGTTCTCCTGTCCGTGTTCAAGCTGAGTTTCCTTTTGAGCCTGGCTGCCTTCATGGGTTTCTACTGGACCTTGTATGGGGCAAGATTTGGTGTTGGATTCGCGGTGCTCATTCTGATTCACGAAATGGGGCATTTCATCGACATTAAACGCCGAGGGCTGCCCGCGGATATGCCCGTATTTTTGCCTGGGCTGGGCGCATATGTGCGATGGCAGGCGATGGGTGTCTCCATCGAGACGCGTGCCGCGGTGAGCTTGGCGGGGCCGCTCTTTGGATGGTTTGCGGCCGCAGCCTGCGCGCTTTTATGGTGGAGCACAGGAAACGGCCTATGGGCAGCGCTGGCGCGTGCCGGCGCGTGGCTGAATGTACTTAACCTGATCCCAGTTTGGGTGCTCGACGGGGGACAAGCAGTGTTGGCCCTTAACAAGAACGAGCGCCTGGTGTTGCTGACCGCTTGCGTGGCCCTGTGGCTGTTTCTCGGGCAGAGCGTCTTCTTTCTTGTAGCCGGGGGTGCAGTCTACCGGTTATTCACCAAAGACACGCCGACGCAACCGAGCCCTGTGACAACTGCCTATTTTGTGGGCGTGCTGGCGTCACTAGGCTTGGTGATGTGGATGATGCCCGGCGCCGGGTTCGGAACGCAATAACTACTTCGATGGTTTTTGTCCTCCTGCACGAGGACACCCCGTAACAGACGGGATCAGGGAACTCGTCGTTTGACGCCTAACATGACTCACCTCGGAACGTCGTTGGTCCCCTCGGACCCCAAGCCTCATTTGCGCCGCGAGCTTGGCTTGATCCAGGCTACCGCGCTTGCCATTACGGACATGGTAGGCATCGGTCCGTACATCACCATCCCGCTCTTTTTGGCAACGATGGGCGGGCCGCAAGCGATGCTCGGTTGGCTTGTTGGTGCGCTGCTGGCCTTTTGTGACGGCCTGGTTTGGGCGGAGCTCGGCGCGGCGATGCCCAAGGCAGGAGGCAGCTACAATTATCTGCGCGAGGCCTTCGGCCCCACCGGCCCGGGACGCTGGCTCTCATTCCTGATGGTCTGGCAAATCCTTTTCTCCGCGCCGCTGTCAGTAGCGAGCGGCAGCATCGGTTTTGCCAGCTACCTGCACTATCTCGCGCCCTCCATGCCCGCCTGGGGTGAGCGAGTCATCGCCGGAGCTTTCCCGCTTCTCCTGGTTGTTCTCCTCTATCGGCACATTGGCGCGATCGGAAAAATGTCAGTTGTCCTCGTCGTCGGCGTGCTTCTTGGATGCCTGTGGATTGTCGTCTCCGGCCTTCCGCACTTGAGCGCGACAAGACTGCTTGCGTTTCCGGCTGGAGCATTCCATCTCAATTGGATTTTCTGGGCGGGACTCGGCCATGCCACGCTTTATGCCCTGTACGATTATTTCGGCTACTACAATGTCTGCTATCTGGCCGAGGAAATCCGCGATCCCGGGCGAGTGATTCCTCGCGCCATCATGTTTTCGATCATCCTGGTGGGCCTGCTCTACGTCTTCATGACGGCCTCCTTCGTGAGCGTGATTCCCTGGCAAAAGCTCCTGGCGAGCAAGTTCGTCGCTTCAACCTATGTCGAGATGCTGGAGGGGCCCTCGGCGGGAAGAGTCATCACCGCATTGATCCTCTGGATTGCATTCTCGTCGGCATTTTCGCTGCTGCTCGGCTACTCGCGCATCCCTTACGTGGCCGCTACAGACGGCAACTTCTTCCGCATCTTTGCGCGCCTGCATCCCAAGGGCGATTTCCCTTATGTTTCGCTCATCACGCTGGGGCTGGTGGCTTCGTGCTGTAGCCTGTTTCGACTCTCGGATGTGATCGGCAGCCTGATCGCCACCCGCGTGCTCATCCAATACTTGCCTCAGACGATCGGCTTCTTTCTGCTGCGTTTCCGGGCGCCTGAGCTTCATCGGCCCTTTCGCATGTGGTTCTATCCTCTGCCGGGAATTATCTCCATCGCGGGTTGGCTTTACGTTCTCGGGACCTCAGAGCTCAAGCGGCTCATGGTCGCGCTGACAATTTTTCTTGTGGGGTCTGCGGCATACTTCGTGCGGGCGCGGGTGAGGGGCGAATGGCCATTCCGAAAAGATGAAATCAGAAATTAGAAATCAGAAATCAGAAATCAGAAAGCAAAAAGCAAAAAGCAAAAAGCAAAAAGCAAAAAGCAGAACAACATCTCCAGCGCGGCAGCGTGTAACCGGCTTGTAACAACGGACAAGGGACGAAGGACCAAGGACCAAGGACTACTCCTGTTTTCTGACCAGCAAGAACATTCCTTCATTGTGGGTGATAAGGATGTCCTCTCCCTGCATCTTGGGCGCAAAGCCCGCTCGGTCTCCGGCGATGGATTCCTCGATGAGCTTTCTTGCTTCGACGTAACGCTTGTGCTTGGGATTGAGCCCTCCGCGCAGCATCCACTGGTTAAAGGATCGCTCGCGGCGCCTGAGCGATTGCCGCGCGATCTCAAGGCCGAGCTCTTCGAACATTTGAAGGAAAGTTGTGAGCCGGAGGGCCTCGGTGTGGGAAGGGTCGCGCACCTTTTCGATTTGGTTGTGGAGATCGAACTTCGCGTCGCTCTCTGGCGCCAGCGTATCGATAATCATCAAGCGCCCGTCGGGCTTCATCACGCGCGACATCTCCTTCAGGGCGAGCTGGGGCTTTTCGAGATGATGAATGGAGCACTGGCACGTTACCAGATCGAAGAAGCCGTCGGGGTAGGGAAGCTGTTCGACTTCTCCGAGGTCGAAGCAGGCGTTCGCAATCTGACGCTCGCGTTGAAACTCTCGCGCCTGGCACAGCATTTCATAGGTGATATCGATGCCCCGCGCAAATTTCACTCGAGGGGCGAGCCCCAGCACAAGTTCCCCGGGGCCACAGGCGACATCGAGCGCGATGTCCGTCGGCTGCGGTTTGGCGAACGCCAGCTTCTCGGCTTGGACCTCCGGCGTGTCGCGCATCGCCGTCTTTGAAAACGCTTCAACCGTTCGGGCGAATTGTTTCCGAACCGCTTCTTTGTGCTTCTTCGACATACGGCTAGAATACTACTCGAGTCCGCGGTTGAGGTGAAGAGAAGCGAGTCCTTCGATTTGCGATTGGTGATTTGCGATTTCTGATTGATGTGAATCAGCAATCGCCAATCGCAAATCACCAATCACCGATTCGAATAGTTTCGTTTCCCTGAGGAATGTTATAGAATGCCGCTGCTTCCTAAGAGCCGGAAACCGGAACGAGAGCCGCCCGCAGTCTGAAGGACCTTCGACCGTGATCGAAGCACGCACAGAGTGCCACTCCGACCAGAAACCCAACCCAGAATCCGCAAGCAACCCAATTTCTGAAATCCAATTCGTGCCTATACCCGCCGGAGAGTTTTTGATGGGCTGCGAGAAAGGTCAAGACGAAGAGCGGCCCGTCCACCGCGTCTGGGTGGACGCCTTCGAGATGGCGGTATACCAGGTTCGCAACCGCGACTATTCGGGGTTTATGGAAGCCACGGGCCATCCGCAGCCCAAGCAGTGGAACGATGCGGACTTTAGTCATCCGGACCAGCCGGTGGTCGGGGTGAATTGGATTGAGACGGTGAAGTATTGCGAGTGGCTCACCCAGTTGACCGGCCGCCGCCATCGCCTTCCGACCGAAGCGGAATGGGAACGCGCGGCGCGCGGAGGCCGCGAAGGGTTCCTCTATGTTTGGGGCGACGAACCACCGCAGGCGCGTCCGGAATACCTCCGCCGATGGGGTGGCGAGGTGAAGGGACCTCTGCCCGTCGGTGAAGGTGCGCCCAACGCGTTCGGCCTGCATGATATCGGCGAGAACGTTCATGAGTGGTGCGCGGACTGGTTCGATAAAGACTACTACTCGCGAGCGCCGGCGCGAAATCCGCGTGGACCCGAATCCGGTGTGCGGCGAGCCTCACGTGGCGGCTCCTGGCGGCACCAGATCAAGGTCAGCCGTTGCGCGGCGCGGTCAAGCATTCCGCCGACCTTGCAATACGCGGACTACGGATTTCGAGTGGTGCGCGACGTGTGAGGAGAGCAGTTGTCAGTTCTCAGTCATCAGTTCTCAGTCATCGGTTTCGGCAAGTGGTCTTCGTTTAACGTCGTCTGGGTGAGGCATCATCTGAGGGCTCGAACGACTCCGCCATTGGCGCCGATAACTGATTGCTTAAAACTGATCACTGACAACCGATGATCCTTCACCGAGGAATCGAGGAGAATCCAAAATGCCTGAACTTCGACACAATGTCATGACGAAAGAATGGGTGATCATCGCCACCGAGCGCGCCAAGCGCCCGGAAGAGTTTGCCACGAAAAACAAAGATAGAAAGGTGATTCCCGCGTTCGTCCCCACGTGCCCCTTTTGTCCCGGCAACGAGAAGATGACCCCGCCCGAGACTTACGTGGTCCCCGATACGACGGGGTGGAAGGTCCGCGTCACGCCCAACAAGTTCGCCGCCCTGTCCTACGTGGGCGAACGCGAACGTTTCGCGCAGGGGATTCGCCGGTCGGTTTCGGGCGTG
This sequence comes from Terriglobia bacterium, assembly GCA_050013575.1. Taxonomy (GTDB): domain Bacteria; phylum Acidobacteriota; class Terriglobia; order UBA7540; family UBA7540; genus DASYXZ01. The sequence goes on from JBEKEZ010000028.1 coordinate 10,761, forward strand.
GGCATCCACGAAGTTATCATTGAAACTCCGGACCACAGCAAGACCATGGCTTTGATGAAAGACGGCGATGTGGAAACCGTCATCCAGACATACCTCAATCGCTTCAACTTTGCCTCGGCTGACCCGCGTGTGGAGCAAGTGACGCTGTTCAAGAACCACGGCGAGGCGGCGGGGACCTCGCTCGAGCACCCGCACTCGCAGATGATCGCCACGCCGGTGATTACGCCCCAGGTGCGCGACCGCCTGATTAACTCGCTGCGGCATTTCGATGAATTCGGGGAGTGCCTATACTGCCGCGTCCTGGAAGTGGAACAGAAGGAGGGGACTCGGGTGGTCTATGAGACCCGGCATTTTGTGTCGTTGGTTCAGTACGCGGCCCTCTCGCCCTTCTCCATGCTCATCATGCCACGCCGTCACATGGCTTGCTTCCCGGAGATTAACGACGCGGAGGCGGCGGATCTGGCGCACAATCTGCGCGTAACCCTGGCCAAGCTGTACTACGGCCTCAAAAACCCGGATTTCAATTACGTGGTCCGCACCGCGCCGATCGAATATAAGGGCGTGAGGTACTATCACTGGTACGTCAGCATCATTCCCAGACTCACCCGAGTAGCCGGCTTTGAGTTGGGCTCCGGCATGTTCATCAATGTCTCGCTGCCGGAGGAAGATGCCAGATTTCTGCGAGAGGTGAAGGTGGAATAGGGCGTAGGGGCGAGAGAGGACGCCAAGGCTTGCTTTGGCGCCGGGCGACCGGATGACTAGGTCTGAATTCAAAAGAAGACTTCCGGCGAGACTTGAAAGCGCCCACTCAATCGCTTGATGTGTTCTTTATTCAAGTCGCGTTTGCCGCTCAGCACTTCGGAGGCGATGCTTGGAGTTCCGAACACGTCGATCAAATCTTTCTGTTTGAGGCCGTGCTGCTCCATCAAGAAGCGCAAGACTTCCAGCGGTTTTGCCCGGGGAAGCTGATAGTGCTTTTCCTCGAAATCTTCAATCAACAGGGTCAGGAGGTCGGCGAGCTCCTTCTCGGCTGGCGTCAGTGTTTTGCTGCGGCGGTCGAGATCATAAAGGATTTCGGTGTACTTCTCATTCTCTTCCTCAGTGCGAATGACCTTTGGAGTAAATCTTGAAAGGAGCGTACTGTAATTTCGGCTTACCGTGAGCGAGCTCATTCGTTCCAGTCCTCCTTGCTGTACTCAGCGTGCGTCAGCACGTCGCGGAGAAAAACTCTTCCGGTCCGATAATTAATCTCAGTGATAAGACGGTACGAATTGCCCTTGATGTTGAAAACGGTAAACCTGCCGACAGCGTCGGCCGTGGGAAAATTGCGCTTCACCTCCATCAAGTTTAACCATCTCTCCTTCTTTGCAATTCGGTACCAGATGTCCAGCGGCTCACTGAGGTCTCCGTGACCCTCTGCCGCTTCAAGCAGTCTCTTACGACTGATGATGTGCACGCGCAGCCTTCACTCTAATTAGATTCGCAAAATGCGAAGTTGTCAACACCTACCTCCCGTTCACCAGTTCGGTTACAATAGGCGTGGTGGACTTTTCGAACAGGAGCCGGGGATCGAGGTGAACTGGGACGAGGTCATTCGCGCCTGCGTTGTCTGTCACGGCGAAGACGTGATGCTCCAAAACGTGCAAGAGGACATCCGGGTGGGCCGATGGATTCCCGCTTTCGCGGGAATGACAGATGCGTCCCGGTTTGGACACTGGTCTGCCAATCTTGTGGGGAGCGACACTATGACCGGCGAACCATCCGCCGCCTGGAAGAAGTCGAAAAGGAGCTTCAGGCAGGTCACGCGCCTTTGAAAGAGGTAGGCAAGCTCTTAACGTACCGGTGAGAGGGAAGCGAGGGACAGCGATGCCTTCAGCGCAATGCGAAGGGGAAGCTCCTGATTGCAGACCCCGTAACCAAAGCCACCTTCGACCGTTTAAGACTGCATGGGGCGCTGGCGAGCCAGTGGCGGTTACAGAGCCTACCGAAGGTGGCAGCGACCAAACAATGTGCAAAAATGCGGTTCGAAGCCACCATGTTGCTGAAAACAAAGGAAGTCGATTTGGAACGAACCCAAATACGAAGCCAATTTGAAGCATTTTTTGATGAGTTCAGAAGGTCCTGGAACGAAGCCGGAATGTCTTTTAGAATGAGTAAGATGAATTCAGCGGCTCCGTCTCTACTCCCGATTTGCAGAGGGCGGAAACTGGAAACTCGAAATTCGAAACTGGATAGGGAAGTACAGGTGAAGGATGAGATGCAATCGTAAGGAAAGTGTAGTCGTAGCAGTTTTACTGGCAGGCGGATTGGCTTTGCTGCCGTCCTGTTCGGACAAGAGCGTCGCAGGTAAGCCCACTCAGCCAGCCCAAGCCTCCCCAGCCGCCATGCCGCAGATGCCACCGGTGCCGGTGACCGTTGGCGAGGCCAGTCTGAAAACCGTGCCGGTCCAGGTCCGGGTGATTGGCAGCGGCGAAGCTTTCTCCACCGTGAACGTGAAATCCCAAGTGGATGGGAGAGTTGAGAGCGTCCATTTTCAGGAAGGCCAGGATGTGAAGAAGGGAGATCTGCTCTTCTCAATTGATTCTCGTCCTTTTGAAGCCGCCGTCCAGCAGGCGGAGGCCAATCTCGCCAGGGATCAAGCGCTCCTGAAAAATGCCAAAGCTCAGGCCCAACGGTACGATGCCCTGTTCAAGGCAGGCATTGTTTCCAAGGACCAATACGACCAGTTCAGCACCAATGAGGCGTCGCTCGAAGCCACGGTAAAGGCCGACCAAGCCGCGCTGGAGACAGACAAAATCCAGCTCGGTTACTGCTCCATCTACGCTCCCATCGACGGCCGCACCGGAAACCTGATGGTCCATCCCGGCAACACGGTGAAATCCGGCGACGCGACGCTGGTGGTGATCAACCAAATCAGTCCGATCTACGTGGACTTTTCTGTTCCCGAGCAGCACTTGCCGGAGATCAAGAAATACCAGGCGCAAGGCAATCTGCCGGTGGAGGCCATTGTGCCGCAGGAGGAGAATCATCCGGAAGAGGGCAAAGTCACGTTCATCAACAACACCGTGGATAACACGACGGGAACCATTCTGTTGAAGGGGACTTTTCCAAACCCGGACAAGAGGCTGTGGCCCGGGCAATTCGTGAATGTCGTGCTCACGCTGACCGCGATGCACGACGCCGTGGTGGTGCCCTCGGCGGCGGTGCAAACCGGGCAGCAAGGCCAGTATGTGTTCGTCGTCAAGGGAGATGGTTCAGTCGAGATTCGCCCCGTGGTTTCGGGCACAGTTCTCGCGGGCGAAGAGGTGATTGAGAAGGGAATTCAATCCGGCGAACGGGTGGTGACCGATGGCCAGTTGATGTTGTATCCAGGCGCCCACGCGCTGATTCGGAATGCCTCGCCCGCGGCCTCCGGGGGACAGCGATGAACATAGCGGAGATTTTCATCCGTCGGCCGGTAATGACCACGCTGGTCACCGCGTCGATACTGGTTTTTGGCATCATTGCTTATCGACAGTTGCCGGTGAGCGATTTGCCCAACGTCGACTACCCGACCATTCAGGTATCCGCCACTCTGCCCGGCGCCAACCCAGACACCATGGCTTCGGCGGTGGCCACTCCGATGGAGCGGCAGTTCTCGACCATTGCGGGCCTTGATTCGATGAGTTCGGTGAACACGCAGGGGTTCACATCGATTACGCTTCAATTTACGTTGACCCGCAACATTGATGCGGCGGCGCAGGACGTTCAGGCGGCCATCGCGGCGGTCGAAGGGCAACTTCCCACCGATATGCCCAGCCCGCCCGTCTATCAAAAGGTGAACCCCGCCGACCAGCCGATTATTTACATGTCGATCGCCTCGGCCACGCTTCCGCTTTCTACCGTGCACTACTACGCCGACACCGTGATGGCGGAGCGCATCTCCACCATCAGTGGCGTGGCGCAGGTGCAGGTGTTTGGCGAGCAGAAATACGCGGTGCGGGCCCAGCTTGATCCGAAAGCCCTGGCGGCGCGCGGCATCGGCATCGATGAAGTGATGTCGGCCATTCAGCGCGCCAATGTGAATCTGCCCACGGGACTCCTCACCGGTGCGAACAAAGCTTTTTCCGTGCAGGCCAACGGCCAACTCCTGGACGCGGCCGCTTATCGACCTCTGATTGTCGCCTATCGCAATGGCTCGCCGACGCGGCTCGAAGAGCTCGGCAACGTGATCGACAGCGTGCAGAACGACAAGGTGGTGATGTGGACCAATGGGGTGCAGTCCGAGGTGCTGGCCATCCGTAAGCAGCCGGGCACCAACACCGTCCAGGTGGTGGACAACATCAGGCGCCTGCTGCCCACCTTCCGGTCACAGATTCCCGCGTCCATTAAATTCACCGTCGCTTACGATCGGTCCGAGACGATTCGCGCTTCGGTCCAGGACGTGAAGTTTACCCTGTACCTGACTGTAGCGCTGGTCGTGATGGTGATCTTCCTTTTCCTGCGCAATCTGTCGGCGACCGTCATTCCCAGCTTGGCGCTGCCCATGTCGATCATCGGCACGTTCGCCATCATGTACCTGCTGGGCTACACGGTGGATAACCTCTCGCTCATGGCTCTTGTTCTTTCGGTGGGCTTTGTGGTGGATGACGCCATCGTGATGCTCGAAAACATTGTCCGCCATATGGAGATGGGCGAAAGCCCGATGCAGGCCGCGCTCAATGGGTCGAAAGAAATCAGCTTCACCATTCTTTCCATGACCCTTTCGCTGGCGGCCGTGTTTATCCCTGTGCTTTTCCTGGCGGGGATTTTAGGCCGGCTGTTGCACGAATTTGCGGTGACCATCGCCACCGCCGTGTTGGTTTCCGGCTTCGTCTCGCTCACTCTCACCCCGATGCTTTGCAGCCGGTTTGTGCGCCCGCCCGCATCGGAGAGACACGGCTGGCTCTACATGGCTTTCGAGCGCGTTTTCAAGGGCATGCTGAAGACTTACGACTGGAGCCTGAGAGGCGTGCTGCGGCATCGATTCGCGACGCTGCTGGCTTCCATCGTCGTGCTCGTGGCGACCCTTTACCTCTTTTTCCAAATTCCCAAGGGTTTCCTTTCCAGCGAAGACTCCGGCTTGGTCGTCGGCTTCACGCAGGCGCAACAAGGAATCTCGGTTGACGCCATGAAGCAACACCAAATCGCCCTCACCAATCTCGTGATCAACGACCCCAACATCGCGAGCACTATGTCATTGGCGGGCGCCGGCTTCGCGGGGTTTGCGGGGAACACCGGCATCTTCTTTTGCCATTTGAAGGATTATAAGCAACGGCAGCTCGCGCCACTTCCGCCGGCCGAAGGTGTTCTAGCCGTGCCGGGCATGATGAGCTTTTATCGTACGGCCGTTAAGATCTGGCCGAAGCACATGAGCACCGACGACGTGATTAACCAATTGCGCCCTCAGCTTTTCGGCATTCCGGGCATTTTGGGTTTCATGCAGAACCCTCCACCCATTCAGATCGGCGGCCGCCTGACGAAGAGTCCCTATCAATACAGCTTGCAGGGCGCGGACACGGTGGAACTCTATCGGTTGTCGAACGTCATGATGGCGAAAATGGCCCAGATTCCAGGGCTCCGGGACGTGAACACCGACTTGCAGATCGCCAACCCGCAAGTGAACGTGGAAATCGATCGCGACAAAGCGTCGGCGCTGGGCGTGACGGCTTATCAAGTGGAAGACGCGTTGGCGTCCGCCTACGGCGACCGGCAGATTTCCACCATTTACCGGCCCGAGAACGAATACAAGGTGATCGTGGAGCTGGAGCCGCAGTATCAGCGTGACCCGAATGTGCTCTCCATGCTGTACATTCGGTCCTCAAACGGGCAACTGGTCCCGCTGAGTTCCGTCGCAAAGTTCACTCAGAATTTGGGTCCGCTGGCCGTCAACCACACCGGTCAGCTTCCGTCTGTGACGCTGAGCTTCGGGCTCGTGCCGGGCGTGGCGTTGGGCGACGCGGTGAAGAAGGTCGAGGACCTCGCGCGCCAGACTCTCCCGGCCACCATCGCCGGCAGCTTCCAGGGCGAGGCTCAGGCTTACCAAGCTTCGCTCGTGGGCCTGGGCGTCCTGCTGGTGCTGACGATATTTTTGATATATGCCCTGCTGGGTATTCTCTATGAGAGTTTTATCCATCCTCTGACGATTCTCTCCGGGTTGCCTTCCGCCGGGCTCGGCGCCATTGCCATTTTGATGCTCTTCAAATACGAGCTGAACCTCTATGGCTTTGTGGGCATCATGATGTTGATCGGTATTGTGAAAAAGAACGCCATCATGATGATCGACTTTGCCTTGGCCGCGGAGCGCAATGAGGGGAAGAGTACGCGGGACGCCATCTACGAAGGCTGCCTCATCCGCTTCCGCCCCATCATGATGACTACTATGGCCGCGCTGATGGGCACACTGCCCATCGCCATGGGACTTAGCTCCAGCGCTGAAACGCGGCGGCCGCTGGGACTGGCGGTGGTCGGCGGGCTGCTCGTCTCGCAGCTCATCACGCTTTACATCACTCCGGTCTATTACACGTACCTCGATCAGTTCCAGAAATTCGTCGGCAGGTTGTTCGGCAGGCGGCGCGCCGAACGAGAATTGACGGCCGAAGCACCGGAGTCAATTCGTGAGCCGGAGCTGGCGGGCGCTGGACCACAATATTCAGAGGGCAGTAGGCAGTAGGCAGAAGGCAGAAAGCAGAAGGCAGGCTCCTTTCCAGGACAGATTGCGTTTAACCATTGACAAGGTCAGCAAGCTCTACGGCGGAAAAGTTTGGGCGCTGCGGGACTTCAGCCTGGAGCTGGGGCCGGGCGTGCTGGGGCTTCTCGGCCCGAATGGCGCCGGCAAGACGACCTTGATGAATATCCTCGCCACGATCACGCGCGCCACCGGCGGCGCTGTGACGTGGAACGGCATTGATCTTGCCCGCCGGCCCGACGCAGTCCGGTCGGTGCTCGGCTACCTGCCGCAGGATTTCGGCGTTTACCCAAACCTGAACGCGGTGGAATTCCTCGAATACCTGGCGGCTGTGAAAGGGCTGGACGCCGCCGCGTCACGCCGGCGCATCGACGAATTATTGAATCTGGTGAATCTGGTGGATGTCCGCAAGCGTCCGCTGGGTGGCTACTCGGGCGGAATGAAACAGCGCGTGGGCATCGCGCAGGCCCTGCTCAACGATCCGCTGTTATTGATCGTCGACGAGCCCACCGCCGGCCTCGACCCGGAGGAGCGAGTCCGTTTCCGCAATCTTCTATCTGAGCTCTCGGGTGAGCGAATTGTCATTCTCTCCACGCACATCGTGTCCGACGTCGAAGCGACCGCTACTGACATCGCCTTGGTCTCCCAGGGCAAGCTGGTGGTTCACTCGTCGCCGGAAGAATTGCTCTGCCAGGTCGAAAACAAAGTCTGGGAATGGGTGATTCCCAGTGCTGAGCTGAACGCCGCCAAGCAACACTATCTGATCAGCAGCACGGCCCGCCGCAGCGACGGCGTCCACACGCGGTTGCTAGGCGATGCTGCGCCGGATGGCGCACAACCAGCTACGCCCACGCTTGAGGACGCGTACCTCTACTGCCTGTCGGCCCACCGAGCCGACCTTCGGGAGGGCGCCGCAACATGAGAGTGGCTCGCGTTCTGTATCACCTGGCGCGCGCCGATTTTCTGGAGCGCGTTCGCCGCTACAGCTTTCTGATCACTCTCGGTCTCACGATCTACCTCGGCTACATTTCCGCGCCGCCGAACCACAGCCAGTACATCACCATGCAGATGAGCGGGCATCGCGCGCTCTACAACTCCGCCTATATGGGCACGCTCGTGGCCATGATGTCGGTGTTGATCCTGTCGCTCGCCGGCTTCTACGTCGTTCGGAATGCTCTCGATCGCGACCTTCAAACCGGCGTCGGAGAGATTCTAGCCACCACGCCTCTCACGCGACCGTACTACACGATCGGGAAGGCGCTGAGTAATCTCGCTGTCCTCGCTGCCATGGTGGGCGTGGTCGCGATTTCGGCAGGCGCGATGCAGTTGATGCGGCACGAGGACACAGCCATTCACCCTTGGCGATTGCTCTCGCCGTTTCTGTTCCTTGTTCTGCCGGTGATGGCGATTGTGGCGAGCGCGGCGATTCTCTTTGAAACTGTCTCGTGGCTGCGGGGCGGTTTGGGTAACGTGATCTATTTCTTCCTTTGGATCGTTGCGTTGAGTGTGCCGAACTTGGGTGAAGATGCTCTCACTCGGTCACGCCTGAGCGATCCGCTCGGATTCAGCCTCGCCGTTCCCGGCATCGCTTCGGCCTGCGAAGCAGCGTTCCCAGGATGCACCGGCGGGCACGAGTCTTTCAGCATGGGATTCAATTTCAAGGGTGATGGGCAGTTGTGGGACCTGACCACGTTCCGCTGGGATGGTATTCACTGGACGCTCGGGCTCGTTCTGGGCCGCTTGCTTTGGGTGGGCGTGGCATTGGCATTGGCGTTGTTGGCCGCCACGTTCTTTCAGCGCTTCGACCCGGCGCGAGAGAAATGGCGCATGAGACCGTCACGCAAGAAAACCACGCCTGCCGCCGCAGAGGAATCTCCGGAAGGCCAGGTGGAAGCAAGAGCATTGCCTGTCCAACTGACGCCGCTCGATCGCTCTCGGCCCGCAGGACGGGCTCGCATGGCGCAACTCGTGAACGCCGAGCTGCGCCTGATGCTGAAGGGGCGCAGCAAGTGGTGGTACTTGGTGGCGGCTGGATTATTTGTCGCCAGCTTCGCGGTGCCGGTGGCGGAGGTCCGTCAAGTGATTGCCGCTGTGGCGTGGTTCTGGCCCGTGTTGATCTGGTCTCAAATGGGCGCGCGCGAAGCGCGTAACGGGACTGAGCCGCTGGTCTTTTCGTGCGAGCGCGCGCTGTATCGGCAGCTCCCCGCAGTGTGGATGGCCGGTGTGCTGGTGGCGATCGGAACCGGCGGTGGTTTCGCGCTGCGCCTGCTGATCGGCCGCGACACTCACGCACTCTTGGCCTGGTTGGCGGCCGCGATATTCATTCCATCTCTGGCGCTGGCGCTTGGCGTTTGGAGCGGGTCGAGCAAACTGTTTGAGGTGCTCTACACCGTTTGGTGGTACGTCGGCCCCATGAGCCACGCTCCCGGACTGGATTTCACGAGCACCAGCCCCGGCTCGAGCGCGCCGATATTTTATCTGCTCGCGACAGGATTTCTTCTGGCACTGACCTATGCTGGCGGGCGCGCCAAGCTCGGCTACGCGTGAACAATGTTGTGAGAGGCAGGTCAGAGGTCTATTACCGCTTACTGGATCAGGTATTGCGCAAACTTCCCGTCCGGCTCAGAGAATGTCGTCAACTTGAGCGATTTTCCGGAGGGCAACCGGATTTGAAAACCGCGCACTGTCATTCCGCCTCGCAACGCCATGCCCGCTTGTTCGAATGTCTGGGGCGCGCCCAGCGGCTTCAAGCTGGCGGCCGCGTCGGCCAACACTTGAGGTGTGAAGTACCACGTGGCGTCCGACGTCAGGACGGTGCGATCGATCTGCCCCTCCTGCAATTGGTTAAAGATCCTCCGCGCCTGTTCGAGCTGTTGCGCGGCCTGTGGGTCTTGCCTCTCAGCCAGCAACAGCGGCCCAATCTGGCTGGTGACGGAGCTCGGAACATCGGAGCCGTCCATGTTGGAGAGGACCACCAGCGCCGCTCCTTGGTCGAGCCACACCGCATTGCTGCTGACGAATCCCGAGACCGCGCCGCCGTGCTGGAGTCTCGGATGTCCGGAAGCGTTGGAAACACTCACACCCAAACCGTAGTTCACTGGAGCGCCGTTTTTCAGGCGAGTCGGTCTGATCAGTTCATCAAGCGACGCGGGCTTGAGGAGCTTTCCTTCCAGCAGCGACTGGTCCCACAAAGCGAGGTCGCTCGCCGTCATTGCCAACTCGCCCGCCGCGAACAGCCAGCCGTGTGCCTCCGGCCTCGCTGGACGAGCCGGCCCCAGCCCGAAGCGCGTATAGCCGGCGGCATCCGAGCTGGCCAGAGGCTGCGCATCAAGGTCGATGACACTCTTCATCCCGAGAGGACCGAAAATCCGGCTCTGGAGAAATGCAAAAAGCGGCATGCCGGCCACTTGCTCCACGATGCGTCCGACGGCGACGTAGTTCGTGTTGCTGTACTGCCATTGAGTGCCGGGCTCGAAGTCGAGTGCCTTCCTGGCCCAACGGTCGAGAATGCCATCCGCGGTCACCGGCTCGAGCATGAAAGGGGCGACATAATCAAGCGGGTAGTAGTCCTGATACCCCGAGGTGTGTGAAAGGAGTTGGCGAACGGTGATGTCGCTGGCGCGGGTGAGCTGGGGCAAGTAGCGGCCCACGGGATCGTCGAGCGAGAGTTTGCCCTCTTGCGCCAACATCAGAATCGCTCCGGCGAGAAATTGCTTGCTCACCGAGCCAATGCAGTATCGCATGCCGGCCTGAGCAGGCGTGGCGGGCTCCAAGCGAGCGTTGCCGTAAGCCTTGGTGTAAACGATCCGACCGTCGATGACCACGGCAAGCGAGACGCTGGGGGTTCCCGATTCCGCGAGAGCCTTGGTGACGATGGAATCGATGTTGCCGGCAGTCGCAGGAGCCAACTGGGCCTGCGCTGCGATCGCCGTGAAGCAAACGACAAGAAAGAACAGAATGGTGCTTCGAACAATGCGCATAGGTTTTTCCTCTGGCGGGGCATAATAGCAGGTTTCTTGCGGCTCGGGCGCCGTTGTTGCTGAGGCGGCTAAACATGGCACAATTGACATATTCCAGCCACTCCCATAACCTGCTAGAAGAGTTTTCAGTTTGCAGCCATCAGCTATCAGTGAAAAGCGAACGGCGGGAACTGGAAATCGAGAACTGAAAACTGGCGACCGAGGACTAACAACAGAAGACATGGCCGACCAACAAAAGCTCCCCACGCAGGCTGAAGACTTTTCGGAATGGTACAACCAGGTTGTGTTGCGGGCCGAGCTGGCGGACTACGCGCCGGTGCGCGGCTGCATGATTGTGCGGCCGTACGGCTGGGCGCTATGGGAGAACATCACCCAGGCGCTTGACCGGCGGTTCAAAGCGACGGGCCACGTGAACGCGGCGTTTCCGCTGCTGATTCCGCGCAGCTTCATCGAAAAAGAAAAATCGCATGTGGCGGGTTTCTCGCCGGAGCTGGCCGTGGTCACGCATGGCGGCGGCGAGCTGTTGGAGGAGCCGCTGGTGGTGAGGCCGACCTCGGAGACCATCATCGGCTACGCCTACGCCAAGTGGATTCAGTCCTACCGCGACTTGCCGGTGCTGATCAACCAATGGAATAGCGTGGTGCGTTGGGAGCTGCGCACCAAGCTTTTCCTGCGCACCCTCGAATTCTTCTGGCAAGAGGGCCACACCGCGCACGCCACCGCCGAAGAGGCCGAAGTTGAAACACGGCAGATGCTGGATATCTACGCGGATTTTGCCGAGCGCGACGGCGCCATCCCTGTGATTGCAGGCCGCAAGTCGCTGGCCGAGCGCTTCGCCGGCGCTGACCAGACTTATTCGATCGAAGCCATGATGGGCGATGGCAAGGCGTTGCAGTCAGGCACCTCGCATAACCTCGGGCAAAATTTTGCCAAGGCATTTGAGATTCGCTACCTCGACAAGAACGGCGAACTCCAGTACTGCTGGACAACATCCTGGGGGCTTTCGACGCGCTTCGTGGGCGCCATCATCATGGTGCACGGCGACGATCAGGGACTCATCATGCCGCCGCGCCTGGCGCCGTTTCAGTTGGTGATCGTGCCCATCTTCAAAAATGATGAAGAGAAGGCGACGGTCTTCGCTGTCGCGCAGAAGCTGCGGGCCGAGCTCTCCGATGCCGGCATTCGCGTGAAACTGGATGACCGCGAAGGCGTGAGCCCGGGCTTCAAGTTCAACGACTGGGAGATGCGTGGCGTGCCTCTGCGCCTGGAAATCGGCCCAAAGGATGTGGCGAAGGGGTCAGTCGTCCTGGCGCGGCGCGACCGGCCGGGAAAAGAGGGGAAGTCGTTTGTCGCGCAGACCGGCATTGCCGCCGCTGTGACCGAGAAACTCGAAGAAATTCAGAAGGCGCTCTACGATCGCGCCCTCGAGTTCCGCAAAGCCAACACGGTGGAAACCTCCGACTACGAGGAATTCAAGATCGCGGTCGAAAAAGGCTTCGCTGTCGCGTGGTGGTGCGGCGACGGCAACTGCGAGCAGAAAATCAAGGAAGAAACCAAGGCGACCATGCGCTGCATTCCTCTGGAGCAGCCGGGCGGCGAGGGGAAATGCGTCCACTGCGGCCAGCCCGCCAAAGAACAAGGCGTGTTCGCGCGGGCGTACTAGAAGAGCAGTGGCGAGTGACATGTGGCGAGCAGGAGCTATCAGCAAACAGCCTCCAGCGCTCCGCGAAAAGTCAGCAGGGACAAGGCTCCTCGACAATCCGAACCGGAGGTGTTAAGCTGAGCGATGTTCTGGAGTCACCGAAGAAAAAGTGCTTTCATTAGCCCGATTTCGATCGGTGGAAATCGGAGGGGAGATATGTGGCGGACAGATAAGGGGGCAGGGAGAGGCAAGCTCATCTTCGCGCTCCTGGTGCTGGCGGCGGCGGCCTACTGCGCGATCAAGATCGTCCCCGTCTACGTTTCCAATTACGAGCTCAATGACAAAATCCGCCAACTGGCCATTCAGGCGACGGTGGATCGCAGTTCAGCCCAAGCGGTCCAAGACCGCGTTCTAGACTACGCCAAAGACCTCGGCCTTCCGGTCAAACGCGAGAATATAACCGTTCAGGTCGGCAGCACGGTCACCATCAATGTCGATTACACGGACCCCATCGATCTGAAAGTATACACGCTGAACCTGCACCTCACCGCTTCCGCCGAAAACAGGCAGATATAAACCGTGCCTTTACGGCCGTCCGTCCCATCTCGCAGGCATCCGGGATCACAGAGAGCGCGGGCAAGCCTTATCGTCAACCCGCTGGCGCGTCTTAACTGGTGGCAGAAGACTCTGCTGGGAGCGGCGCTGGTCGTTTTTCTTTTGGGGACCAGCGTCTTCGTTTATGTCTACGTCCGCTACGCGCGGGTGATTGACGCGCGGTTAAGCGGCGAAGTGTTTGCCAACGCTTCGCTGGTGTTTGCGGCGCCGACCGAGGTCCGTATCGGTCAGCCGGCGAGTGCCACAGAATTGGCGGAGCGCCTGCGTAGGGGGTTCTACGCCGAGGGCGCCAACGGCTCCGATGTGGGCACTTACAAACGATCATACGACCGGCTGGAGATTTATCCAGGACCGAAGTCGTTTTTCAAAGGCGACCAGATTCAGGAGGCTCCGGCCGCGCTGGTTTTCAAGGACGGCCGGCTGGCTGCTATTACCGACATCGACCATTCGACGCCGCTCGCGAACTATTGGCTGGAGCCGGTGGTGATCACCACGCTGTTCGACCGCGGCCGCTCCAAGCGGCGGCTGGCGCGCTATCAGGACCTGCCCAAGGTGCTGGTGGACGCCATCCTGGCCGCGGAAGACCATCGTTTTTTCTCGCATCACGGCGTGAGCTTCTACCGCGTTCTGGGCGCGGCGTTCGCCGACCTGCGCGGCGACCGCGGGCTGCAAGGCGGCAGCACGCTCACCATGCAACTGGCGCGCGAGTTCTTTCTGAGCCGCGAGCGCACCTGGAGCGTGAAGCTGAAGCAGACCTTTCTGGCCTTAATGCTCGAGCAGCGCCTGAGCAAGGAGCAGATTTTTGAGCTTTACGCGAACCAGATCTACCTTGGCCAGCGCGGGAGTTTCTCCGTTTATGGATTCGGGGAAGCGGCCAACGAATATTTTGATAAAGACGTCTCGAGCCTCGCCCTTCCTGAAGCCGCCTTGCTGGCGGCGCTGATCCGCGCGCCCAACCTTTATTCACCTTATAAGTATCCCCAGCGGGCGCTGGAGCGCCGGAATTACGTGCTGCATCGGATGGTTGAAACCGGTTTCATCACCAGTGCGGACGAGGAACGAGCGTCCCAGACGACGCTGGGGCTCACGCAGCGGAACGTCGAGGCTAATCAGGCTCCGTTCTTTATCGACATGGTGAAGGAGCAGTTGCTGGCCCAGTTTTCCGAGCGTGAATTGCTCTCCCAGAGTTACCGAATCTACACCACGCTCGATCTGGACCTTCAGCGCGCCGCGTCCGAGGGCGCCCGCGTGGGCGTGGTGGATGTGGACCAGCAGATCAAAAAGCAACACCGAAGCAAGAACGCTCCGCCACGCGATCCCAACCAGCCGCAACTGGCACTGGTGGCGCTCGACCCGCACACGGGCATCGTCAGGGCGTTGGTGGGCGGGAGAGATTACGGAGTCAGTCAACTGGACCACGTGTTGGCGCGGCGGCAGCCCGGTTCTTCGTTCAAACCATTCGTCTATGCCGCGGCGTTGAATTCGGGGATTGACGGTTCGCAGCCTCTCATCACCCCCGTCACCATTCTGAAGGACGAGCCCACCACGTTCGATTTTGGAGATCAGCCCTACGAGCCCAACAATTACAAGCAGGAATACCACGGCGATGTGACCGTCCGCCAGGCATTGATGCTCTCGCTGAACGTGGCCACCGTAAGCCTGGCGCAAGCGATCGGCTACAACAAAGTGCGGGACCTTGCCATTCAGGCGGGAATCAACAAGGACCTTGGCTCCACGCCAGCCCTGGCCTTGGGCGCCTATGTGGCCACGCCCTTGGAGATCGCCGGGGCATACACGATCTTCTCCAATGACGGACAGTACGTGGCGCCCCGGTGCATCCTCAGCGTTCACGATGCTGCCGGCCACGTTCGCTGGTCGAGCAGCGTGGTCACCCGGCGAGTGCTGGATCCGCGGGTGAGCTACTTGATGGTGAACTTGATGGAAAGTGTGGTGGACCACGGCACCGGATACGGAGTGCGGGCGCGCGGCTTCAACTTGCCGGCAGCGGGGAAGACGGGCACGTCCCACGATGGCTGGTTTGTCGGATTCACGTCCAATCTCCTGGCGGCTGTCTGGGTCGGCTACGATGACGACCACGAACTGAACCTCGAAGGAGCGAGTTCGGCGCTGCCGATCTGGACCGAGTTTATGAAGCGCGCAGTCGAGCTCCCAGCCTACAAGGATGTCCAGGCTTTCACGCCGCCCTCCGGCATCGTCACCGCGCCCATCGACACGACTACAAACCTGGTTGCCCCGCCTGGCGACGTTTCGACGCGGCCAGAGGTTTTCATAGAAGGAACCGAGCCCGTTGCCGCCGCCGCTCCTTATCCCGGGAAGGCTGAAAACAACGAGTCCCACCCCTCGAGGCTTTCCAAAATATTGAGCGAAATCTTCCACGGGGGCCAGAGTCACGCGGAGCCCGCTCCTCCTCCGCCGCCGCCCGCCGCCCCAGCCGCGCAGACTGTGCCTCCCGACAACAAGCAGACTCCGGATTCTCAGGGAAAGCCGAAGGGGAAGAACGTCTTCAAGAAACTCCTGGGTGCATTTAAGGGAAAGAATTCAGCGCCGCCGGCCCAGACCCCACCATCCAAGTAGGTGACACCCGTTGAGCCTCGTTCAGGCTGATGAAAGTTCGGTTGGCCGGCCGCTGGGGACGATGGTTGCGCCTTGAACTTGCTTGCGCTATCCTGTTCTCAGACGTCTTACTCCGGGGGTGAGACATGACGGCATTTCTCCGCAGTCGATTGACAGCGCACGCTTCGGGCCTGTTGATTGGTTCGGTCCTGTCGCTCTCGACCGTCTCCTTCAACGTGCAGGCGTTTGGCAGCAACGACCATCCGCCTGCGCCTTCCCAGATTCAAAACCCGGCGACTCCATCTCAAGCGAATATCACGCTGGAAGAGCGCGCTGATATTTTCATGGCGCGAAAGTCCTATGCCGATGCCGTGGATTACTACTATCGCGCGCTCAAGCAGCCTGGGCCCTCTGGGCGTGACACGGCGAGCATCTGGAATAAGCTGGGCATTGCCTATCAGCAACAAGAGCACTACAACGCTGCGACCGCCGCCTACAAAAAGGCGATCCGGCTCCGCTCCGATTTTCCAGAGCCCTGGAATAATCTCGGCACGAACTTCTACATGGCAGACAAGATCAAGAAATCGATCAAGTACTACCTGCGCGCCGTCGAGTTGAGTCCTGCCTCCGCTTCTTTCCACCTTAATCTGGGGACCGGATATTACCGTTTGAAGAAATATAAGGAGGCCGTGGACGAGTACTGCACTGCGCTGACGCTCGATCCCAACATCTTGACGGAGCACTCGCCCTCCGGCACCGTCATGCAGACCCGCGCCGCGGACTCGAAATTCTATTTCTACCTGGCCAAGAGCTTCGCTATGAAGGGTCGCACCGACGAAGCCATCCGCTATTTGCGGAGGGCTTTCGAGGTCGGCTTCAATGACGATAAATTGCTCGCCCAGGACCCCGATTTTCGCAAGATCAGCCAGAATCCCGATTACCTTGAACTGATGAAGAACCCTCCCGTACCGATACGAGATTGAGGGTGGATCGTTGAGCGTGACTGAGACTCCTGGTTCCGTCGGGGTGCGTTCGAGGCGCCCGCTCTTAGTGCTATAATTATTACTGTGAGTCTGGGCGCAGTAAAGCGAACATCCCGCCTGGCTGCGATCGTCATTGCGCTGCTTGTGGCGTGCCCGCTCTCGGGCGCAACCACGGCCCGCACGATTCTCGTTTTTCCATTCGAGAACCAGAGCAACCGCGCGGATCTGAGTTGGCTCTCGGAGGGGTTTGCCGTCTTTCTGTCATTGCGCTTGGCGGCGCCGGATCGCTACGTTCTGGGGAGGGAAGAACGTGATGCAGCCTATGCCCAACTCGAGCTGGGGACGGCGACGCCCTTGACGCTGGCGAGTGACTACAAAGTGGCCGAGGTTCTGGGCGTGGACTGGGCCGTAGTGGGAAGTTTTGCAGTCGCTGGGGATCACTTGACGGCGCAGGCCCGGTTGCTCGACGCCCGAGGCCTGAAGCTTTCGGACCCCATCGAGGTCACCGGTGTATTGAACGACCTGGTGGAATTGCAGACAAGGCTTGCGTGGAGACTTCTCGCGGCTCACGACCCCCAGTTCACCGTGGGGACAGAAGACGATTTTCGCCTCCACTTTCCCGAGGTTCGGCTGGACGCTTTTGAGAGCTACATCCGAGGAATCCTGGCCACCGACGATGCCAGCCGAGTGCGTTATCTGACGGAGGCAGACCGGCGTGATCCTCGCGATCATCATCCCGCCTTTCAACTAGGCCGGTACTATTTCGATCAAAAAGACTACGCCAAGGCGGTGCTCTGGCTGAGGAAGATGGATGATCGAGACCCGAATTATTTGGAATCTCTCTTCCTGACGGGCGTTGGCGAGTATTTCCTCGGGCGCGATGGCGCGTCCGAAAAAGACTTCGCGGACCTCGCCAAGCAGATCCCGCTGAACGAAGTTTCAAACAATTTGGGAGTCCTGGAAGCTCGCCGCCACGACTACGCTGAGGCCCTCGCGAATTTCGAGCGAGCCTACAACGGCGACCCGACCGTTCCGGAGTTCGCCTTTAACATGGGGGTTTGCCTGTGGTATCTGAAGAGATATGGCGACTCCATCAAATACCTTCAGGAGGCGGTGAGCATCGACGGTGACGACCCGGGCGCGCACACCCTGCTGGGGCTCGAACTGGGCAAGGTGGGAGACTTGGAAGGCCAGCGCCGCGAGGGAAAATGGCTGGCCGAGCACGAAAGCGGATCGTCAAACAACGTTGCCGAGCAGGACCTTGTGTTGCAGACCCGCATTACCAAACACTACGACGGCCGCGCGTTCCGCTTGCTCGCGCTCGCCGTGCGAAACGCGGAAGAGCAAAGCATGGAAGGAATGTCAGCCGCGGAACACGGACAGTTTCATCTGGCCCGCGGCCGGCAGCTTCTTGCGGCAGGGCGGCTGTCCGAAGCGGAGCGCGACTTGGCCGAAGCTGTCTCGCTTCTCCCTCTGGATGACGAAGCCCACGTGGCAATGGCTCAGGTTCTCGACGCCGAGGGCAAACGGCGCGAAGCGGCGGCGGAGCTTGAGTACTCGCTGAAACTGAAGGATTCTGTGACCGCGCACCTGATGCTGGCCCGGGTCTATCTTTCGCTGAATCGCGTCGATGCCGCCCGAGATCAGGACCAGGCCGCTCTCAGCCTTGACCCCGGTAATCGCGAGGCGGCGCAGTTGCTGGACCAGATCCGCTCGCATGCGCCGGGACTGCGGAGAACGCCATGACCTCCCATTTGCTTCGACTTCTTCCGAGTAGAAAACTCACACGCGCGGCGGGCATAGCTTTGGCCGTCACAGTGGCCCTGCTGATCACAGTCGTCCCCTCGACTCGCGACCTTGCGGAAACGCGGCCGGTCGTTGTTGAAGTCAAGCTCGACGATATGGTGCAGCCGATGAGCGCCGAATACATCGCGCGCGGCATCCGGTACGCCAACCAAATCAATGCCAATGCGGTGTTGCTCGAAATGGATACTCCCGGCGGATTCATGACGTCGATGGAAGACATCATTCATGCCGTTCTCGACTCGCGCGTACCGGTTATTGCTTACGTGTCGCCGCAAGGCAGCCGGGCGGCCTCGGCGGGATTCTTCATTTTGCTGTCCGCGGATATCGCCGTCATGGCGCCTGGCACGCACGCCGGCGCCGCGCATCCTATTGTGCTGGGCGCGCTGGGCGCGGCCGGCCTCGACAAGACGATGGAGACCAAGCTGGAGAACGACGCCGCGGCCGAAATCCGAAGCATTGCTGACAAGCGTGGACGCAACATCAGGCTGGCGGAGGACGGCGTTCGACAGAGCAGTTCCTACACGGACAAGGAATGTTTGGCTGGCCACCTGATTGATGCCATCGCCAACACGCCGCAGGATATCTTCGCGCAATTCGACGGAAAGACCATCAAACGCTTCAACGACACGACTACTACGCTTCACCTGAAAGACGCAACTCTCGATCCCTACGTGATGACGGCTCGGGAAAAGTTCTTGTTCTACATCGTTGACCCGAACATCGCATTCATTATTGGGGCGCTGGGCGTGGTGCTGCTCTATGTGGAATTCACGCATCCGGGCATGGTGGCCCCCGGCGTGTTCGGCGCGATTTGCCTGATTCTGGCGCTCTTCGCCTTCCACTTGCTGCCCATCAATTGGGCGGGCGCGGCGCTGATCTTGCTGGCGATGATCTTGTTCGTCCTGGAAGCCAAAGTCGGCTCGCACGGCGTGCTCGCGAGCGGCGGCATCGTCGCCATGATCATCGGCTCGCTGATTCTCATTGATTCTCCGTGGCCGGGAACGGGCATACGCTTCGCAACTTCGATCAGCGTGACGCTGCCCGTGGCGGCGATCACCGTAATCCTGCTCCGCCTCGCCATCAAGGCGCGGCGGCAAAAGATCGTGACCGGTGATAAGGGCATGATCGACTCGATCGGGACCGCGCAGACCGACCTCGAGCCCCAAGGCAAGATCTTTGTTCACGGCGAAATCTGGGAAGCTCGCAGCGATGGGAAGATTCCGAAGGGCGCGCGCGTCCGGGTGCGCGAGATCGACGGGCTGACCTTGGTGGTTGAACCTGCTTCCGAATCTCGATAGACTCAGCGCAACAAATTTGCCGGGATTCGGGGTTCGGGATTGGGGGTTCGCGAGATCCAAACCCCGAAGCCCGACGGCAGGGTTGATCGTTTGAAAGGAGTGGACCATGAGTACGGTATTGGTTGTGGCTGTGGTGATTTTCTTTTTCTGGATTATGGCTTGCCTGAATGTTCTGCGCGAGTACGAGCGCGCTGTGGTGTTCCGCTTGGGCCGGGTTCTCGCGCAGGATAAAGGGCCGGGACTGGTGTTGATCTTCTGGCCCATCGACAAGATCGTGAAAATTTCTCTACGCATCGTTACCTGGGACGTGCCGCCTCAGGACGTGATCACGCGCGACAACGTTTCGCTGAAGGTGAACGCCGTCGTGTATTTTCGTGTGATCAGCGCGCAGAAGGCATTCAACGAAGTGGAAAACTACCGCTATGCCATCGAGCAGTTGGCGCAAACCACTTTGCGCTCCGTGCTAGGCGAATACGAACTGGACGATTTGCTCTCCCAGCGCGAGAAGCTGAACGCGCGGCTGCAATCGATCCTCGACGAGCACACCGAGCCGTGGGGTATTAAAGTGACCAAGGTGGAAGTAAAGCAGGTGGACTTGCCTCAGGATATGCAGCGAGCCATCGCGCGTCAGGCCGAAGCCGAGCGCGAGCGGCGCGCCAAAATCATCAACGCGGATGGCGAGTTTCAGGCAGCCGCCAAGTTGGAAGAAGCGGCTGCGGTCCTCGCGCGTCAGCCGGTGGCCATCACCCTGCGTTACCTCCAGACGCTCGCCGAGCTGGGGACGGAGAGAAGTTCGACCATCGTCTTTCCTTTGCCGGTCGACCTGTTGAGCCATATTTTTGGAAAATCGTCCCCGTCGCCGGCGCCCGCGCATCCGGTCGCGGCCGCGCCGGCTAGGCCGGCTTCAGCAGCGCCTCCGTCCGGTTCGCCCGCGCCCGGAGCCCCTAAATAGGGGTGAAGCCGGAGCCGGATTGTGCCGGATCGTTTTGTCGAGAGGACGACTATGTCTGTGAGTGACAGCGTAGCCCAAGAACCCAGAGGCCTGTCGGCGGGCCAACTGGTCTTGATATTTCTGGCAGGGGTTGCGGTGTGTGCGCTTTTTTTCTCCGCCGGATTCTTGATAGGCTACAACGAAAGACTCTCCAAAGCGTCGCCTGTGACCGAGCAAGTGACCGCGCCGGCGGAGATTCCACCGTTGGTGACGCAATCGGCGCCGGCTCAGGCAAGCCCGGCAGCCGCGCCGCAGGCCACGAGCACGACTGAGCAGCCAGCCTCTGCGCTGGCAGAAGCGCCCACCACCGAGGTGACTCATCCTGAGCCATTGCGGCCGCAACCCTTGTCTTCGTCCCAGCCGGCGAAGCCGGCGGCGCCCCAGGTAACCAAACCAGCGCCCACTGCTAAAGCCCCGGCGACTACAGCGACCACTCAGCCAAGTCAGCCGAGCGTGGCTTCGAAGGCGAACGCGCCTCGGGGCCCCGAATCGGCAGCGCCAGAGAAGGCCGCGGCGGCTCCGGGCGGAAATCTCATGATTCAGGTGGCGGCGACTGGCAACAAACATGACGCAGACAAAATCGTCGCAGCCTTAAGGGCTCTCGAGTACTCAGTCATCATGGTTACGCCGGAGCAGGCCAATGCGGGCGATAACCTCTATCGAGTGCAGGTCGGACCTTTCACCACGCACGATAGCGCCGAAAGAATTCGCGAGAAGCTCATCCAGGACGGGTTCAAATCCCCGTTCATTAAACACTGAAAGGACGTTGGAGGATTTAGGATTTAGGAGTCAGGATTTAGGACGCGAGAATGAGCGTTGTGCGTTTATTTTGAGATTGCGGGTTAATTCGCGCGTCCTCGCTCCTAAATCCTAAATCCTGAATCCTAAATCCTGCTTGACTAAATCTTCCCACCGTTACATCGCGAGCTTAATTAGCGGCGTGCTCCTCTTTGTCTGTTTTCCGCTGCCGGACTGGAATCTATTGGTCTGGGTCGCGTGCCTGCCGCTAGTTCTGGCACTCGTGAGCGAGCGGCGTCTCGTTCACGGATTCTTTCTGGGGTATGTCAGCGGCGCCGTATTTCTTGCCGGAAGCTGCTACTGGTTCGTTTATGTCATGGAGCGCCATGGCGGCTTGGGCCCAGCGCTCGCGGCCGCAGTCCTGTTGCTCTTCGTCCTCGTGTTCTCCGCTTTCTTTGGCGGATTCGGCCTGGTCACCGCGGGGGTCGCCCGCTCATCGCGAGGATGGGCGCTGGCGCTCAGTCCTTTCTTGTGGGTTTCGATGGAAATCGCTCGCACGTATCTGATTACGGGATTTCCATGGGACCTGCTTGGCTACGCCGTCCAATCCGTCGGCTTGCAGAGAGTGGCCTCGGTCGCTGGTGTTTACGGTCTGTCGTTTATAGCGGCCACCTCCAGTGCGCTGCTGGCGTGGGTGGTCCTTGCGCCTCGCGAGCCGCGGGCAACCGGCGCGCTGGGGAGTTGGCTGTGCTTGTTGGTGATCGCGAATTGGGTTTTCACTCCGTCTCCCTTGCCCCCGGGCTCTGTACAGGCCTTCCTGGTTCAGCCCGACGTGCCGCTGGACGTGGCCGCGCTCGAACAGTGGGCGCCATGGAGAAATCCCGCACAACTCGAGCGCTTGGTGAACATGACCCTGGAAAGCCGCCTGCACGCAGGCGGAAATTCCTCCACGCCGCCGCTGTTGATCTGGTCGGAAAATCCCGCGCCGTTTTACTGGGACCGCGACCCGATCTTTCATGCGGCGGTCGTGAAGATGGCGCGCGACGCGCAGGCCGACGTGGTGATGGGCACGGTGACCTTCATGCCGCAAGACGGCGGCCGGCCGCGCAACAGCGCCATCGTTTTGAATCCCGAGGGCCGCGAGCTGCTTCAATATGATAAAATTCATCTGGTGCCGTTTGGAGAGTACGTCCCCGATTGGGCATTTCCGGGGAAGATCGGGAAAATCACTATGGAGGTTGGTGATTTCGTCCCGGGCTCCAATTATTCGGTGGCCAGGATGCCCGAAGGCGCCGTCGGAGTTTTCATTTGCTACGAGGCCATCTTCCCGCAGTTGGTGCGGCGAATTGCCGGCCGTGGCGCCACGGTGCTGGTCACCATTTCGGATGATACTTGGTTTGGTAATTCCTCGGCAGCGTATCAGCATCTGGAAATGGCCCGCTTGCGTGCCATCGAAAATGGCCGGTATCTGCTGCGCGCGACGAACGACGGCATCACCGCAGTGATCGATCCTTACGGGCGAGTGCTCGAACGGCTGCCGATGCACCAGGCGCTGGTGCTCGCGGGACGATTTGACTATCGAACCGCGCCGACCTTCTATACCGCGCACGGCGATGTTTTTGCATGGGCGTGCGTGGTGTTGGCAGTGGTGGGCGTGCTGGCAATCGGGTTTCGGGGTTCGGGATTCGTGGTTCGCGAAACCCGAAACCCTAACCCCGAATCCCGACTTTGAGGGACCTATCATGATTGAAGGAATCGAAGTTCTCGAAACCGAAATTGACGCGCTGAAGCGTCGCGTCGCCGACTTGCGGAGTTTTCTTTGACGCCCCCGAACGCCGCCGTGAGATCGAATCCATCGAAAAGCAGATAGCCCTGCCCGGCTTCTGGCAGGATCAGGAAGCCTCGCAGAAAATTCTCGCCCAGCGAAAACGCTTCGACGAAACCGTGCAGACGGACGAGCGCTTGGCGCGCAAGCTCGCCGACGTCGAAGCCTATCTGGAGCTGGCGCGCGAAGGCGAGAATGTGTCGGCCGAACTGCGCTCCGAGCTCGACGCGTTCAGCGCCGAAGTGCAGCGCTTGGAGACCGAGTCGCTGCTTTCAGGCGAGCACGATCGCATGAACGCCATCGTCACTATCCATCCAGGCGCGGGCGGGACCGAATCGCAGGATTGGGCGGAAATGCTGCTGCGCATGTACAAGCGCTGGGCGGAGCGCCACGGCTTCAAGTTCACGGTGGCGGAGTATCAGGCGGGTGAAGAAGCCGGCTTGAAGTCCGTGACGTTCACCGTGGGGGGAGATTACGCTTACGGGTTGCTCTCTTCCGAGATTGGCGTGCATCGCCTGGTGCGCATCTCGCCCTTCGACCAGGCGAAGCGCAGGCATACTTCGTTTGCTTCGGTTTTTGTCAGCCCGGAGATTGATGAGACCATCAATGTGGAGCTGAAGCCCGACGAATTGCGGATCGAGACTTATCGCTCCACTGGCGCCGGCGGCCAGCACGTGAATACCACGGACTCCGCCGTGCGCATCATTCACATCCCTACCAACACCGTCGCGCAATGCCAGAACGAGCGTTCCCAGCATCGCAACAAGGATATGGCGATGAAGATGTTGCGGTCCAAACTCTACGAGTTGGAGTTGATGAAGCGCCGCGAGGCCTCGCAGAAGGTGGAGGACTCGAAAATGGAAATCGGCTTCGGGAGCCAGATCCGCTCCTACGTGCTCCATCCCTATCGGTTGGTGAAGGACAATCGGACAAAGCTGGAGATGGGCGACGCCGACCGCGTCCTCGACGGCGATATCGATCCGTTTATTAAGTCTTATTTGCTCGCCCGCCGCGGCAAGTAGCGCCGCCCTGTCCTGCGGGTCTGCGACTCTTCAAACCGAGAGCCTGCCGCCACCTCAGTGTGAGGTCAGCGGCCAGAGCTGGTAGCGACGGCACGGTTTTGGCGCCGTGGGCATGTCGATGTTCGGAACCCGCGATAGCCCACTGCATGAAAAGCATGCTTGGCTTGTATCTACCCACTATTTTCGCCGCAGATGTCATCAATTTTGCGGTATCGGCCATCATGTGCCGGCCGCCCATCTCACCACCGCCCGGAGCATGCCGCGTGTCAAGTTGAAGTCCTCCGCCATCGCGTCGTAAAAATCTTCCTGGTCAAGCCGCAGGGCGCGGACATGCTGCGTGGCTATGGCCGATTCAGGTTCCGAATCCCCAGCCAGAAACGCAAGAAGACCTGCCACCTGGCCGGGCCCCAGTTTTTTCCCTGCGAGTCCCGGGTGCAGCAAGACGACCTCACCTTCCAACAAAACGAACATGGTGTCGGCGGCCTCGTTCTCCTTGTAGAGCGCTTGACGCGCCTGGTAATCAACTTCCTGGGCGATGGCCGCAACGCGGGCAAGGCTTTGCGTGGGGACAGCCCGAAAGGCCTGGACAGTCTGCAGGAGGGCAACTTTTTCCATTACCGTAAGCATATAAGCTCCTAAGCCAGGGGCGCGGCTTTCAAACGCCCGACGGCCCAATGCCAAGTCTCATCCAGCACAGGGTCGGTGGCGTGAGGCACCTGGCTTACCTCATCGTTCAATTCCGTGAGGCGCTCTTCGCCAACAGCATAAAGAGCGCAGGCGCATAACCAACTGTCCTCCGAGTGCAGCAGAATGCGCAGGGCTTCGTTCTTCGAGTCCACGCCGGAACCGCAGAGGCGGCGGGCGAAGTCCACCTTCTCGCGAAAGGGAATCTCCGGGTCAAGCCCATTGACAAGCCGCCGGTAGAGATCCGCCTGAAGAAGATGCTCCAAAACTTCCTGGGCGTTGGCCTGGCGTTGCGCCGTGCCCATGGTCAAACCGAGGAAAGCATTGTGGACGTCGCGTGGTGGATAAAGCAAAGCCATGAGGCGGAAGATGCGCTCGAGTTCGTGAGCCATGCCTTCACGCAAGGCTCGCGTCAGGACTGACCCGCCGCCTGCCGAGCTCAGTTCCGAGATTGCGGAACCGGCGTTCGGGTCAATCGCGGCTAGAATCTGGAAAGAGCGATAGTAGCCCACCAGCTCAGCGTTCAGCATGTCTTCGACATCCCGACGTGGCGGCACGAGGCCGGGATCTGCGGAACGCAGCTTGTTCAGCGCCTTCAGCACGTCGAAGCGCATTCCCGGATCGCTTTGGATCAGGCTTTCGGCTAAAGCGGCGGCTGATTCGGACCCGGGGATGCGGGCCAGCACTTTCGGAATCTGCTTGCGGATGGCCAGCGGCACAGTGGCATCATTCAGGTAGTCCCGGAGCGTGTGCACTACTTGGGAACCGTACTGGATCAGTGCGGCGCGCGCTGTTCCCCTCAAGCGCGGCTCTCCAAGTTTCTCGATGACCTGAGGGAGAAACTCACTGCCCTGAGTTCTGCCCGCGCTTAGGAGGGCCTGCTCCAATACCTCAGAGTCTTCATCCCGCAACAGCTTTAACAACTCTGAGTGCAGCCCGCAGGGTGGGGGAATTACGCCCAGCACCCTCGCTGCCTCGGCCCGCGAGTGCACGGCATCGGGACCAGCGCGTGCGAGCATGTCTCGGAGGATGATCTCCGCCGCCGCCAAGTACTCCGGCTCTCCGCTGCGCGCCAAGTAACCCGCCACAGCACCCTGAAGTCCATAATCGGGAAAATCACGCTCGGTGCTAAGAAGCGTGAGAGGATCGCGCCCTCCGTGAACGACCAAGTAGTGTAGCGCCTCAGTGCGGACATCCAGGCTTTCGTCGGCCAGCAGCTTCTCGACCTGGGGGAGGATCTTCAGGTCTCCAGCGTCGTTGAGCAGGCGCAGAGCCCGCTGACGGACGGAAGGCGAAGGATGGTCCAGCATCCGGCGCAGCACGGGATGAAAGCCTGCTTCGCCTCCAATCTCGAATAGGCTCAGACCGTAGAGAAGCTGCTGCTCGCCGCCCCTCTCCACCGCCTGCGCCAGAACCTCCATGGTGGTCGAATCCAGCATGGAAGTAGCAGTTCGCTCCGGATCCAGGGTCCGGCGTTCGATAGCTGACCGCAGGACGTTCAGATATTCCCGGCGAACACCATAGGCGATGGCCATCCAACCCGTGAAAAAAAACAGGTTCACCAGACTCACCCGGCTGGGGCCGAACTTCAGCATGTTAGCAAAAACCAGCATCGTAAGCCCCGCAATGCCGTCCGCCGACCGCCACACAAAAGTATCGATGAAGGATTTGACTTGGTTCTTGACCTCCGGGGACACGGGCAAATAGAGCAGTTCGGTCGAAGACTTATCCAGCGAGTAGCGGAGGACGTAGTGGCTTCCTCTCAGGATGCCCCCCATCAGCAGCGTCGGTGCAAGAAACACGCCCAGGCTGCCGCCCATAAGTGCAATCGGAAGCAAGAAGAGGGTGATGCGGATACCAAAGGCGCTCAGCAGCGGCCCGGTGAGAGCCAGTTGGAAGACCAGCGAAGCCAGTCCCATATAGCCGTAGAAGCGGCCGAAGAATACGGTTAGCGCCGCGGAATTGCCGCTATAAGACGCCTGGGCAATGATGTTGAATTGATATTCCACAATGCAAGTGGCGAGACACCCGACGGTGATGAGCGCGGTGAGCAACAGCAAATAAGGGGAGCCACGAATCAGGCTGAAACTCTGGGCGAAGTTCTTGGGCGTGCTGTGGCCGGCGGCAGGGGCCAGACTTACCGCAGCCAGCCGCTGCCGCGTGCTCCGAAATAACAGTCGAACCAACAGCGCACAGAGCATGAGGATGAAGGCGACCGCCAGCAAAAGGGTTTGCGGCGGCACGTGGCCGCGGCTCACCAGGTCGGCCGTGAAAAAGCTCACGAATGTACCACCCAGGATTCCTCCCGCACCGATAAAAGCGAAAAGTCTCCGCGCCTCCCGGGTGGTCAGCACGTAGTTGGCCAGTGTCCAGCCCATCATCGGGCCCATCGCCCCCACCGCATACACCGTGACGTAAACCAGTAAATACACCCATCGGGACTTGAAGTGCGTCAGCCACCAAAAGGAGGTGAAGGACAGAGCAAAGAAGAGCAGAGTGGCGTTGATTAGGAGCTCCAACCGTAACCGATGGGAAAGCCGGATATATGCTGGAACAAAAGCCCCGCTTGTTATCGACGACCCGATCATCGCGTAAGGCAGCAGACGCTTGGCAAAGACGCTTAAAAACAGGCCGTTACCCACCGCTTTCCCCATCATGAAGGCGCCGATTATCAGGAACAGATAGAAGAACAGCAGCGACGCTGGCCCGACTTCGTCGCGCCGCATACTGAACATTCTTTGCACGTGGGTGCTCATGACTTTGGCTTGCCCCCACCTTTATTCGTGGCCGGACGCTGGGTTGGTTGCTCCGACCGATGGCGCCACCAGGACCTGCGGCTGTCCGTCGGTATAATAGGCAGTGACGCCTCCATTGCGGAACTCCAACGCCGAACCTCGGCCGTCGAAGACTTCTTTTAGCATTCCAGTATCAATCAGAAAGACATGATTATCGAAGCGAGGCCAAATATCGTGCTTGGGCACCACAGTGTGGGCGGCCACGATGTATCGGACCTTCAGCCGTGCCAGCATTGCTTCCACCGGGGCCTTCAGCTTTTCCTCCGGTTCCAGAGCCAAGCCGCGATACCAGAGCGGGCCGTCGGGAGAAAGAATCAGCCAATTCTGAACGCCGGACAGTTCCTTCATTTGCTGCACGGCTTCAGGGTCCTCGACTTGGCCACGCGCCTGAATCCACATCCACTCCTCCTGCATCTGCCGAAACGCTTCGTCCAGCTTCATGTAACGCCAAATGATCTTCTTCTCGCATAGCGACTGCCAAAGCGAATCAAAGCGGGCAATCTCGGATTGAACGCGCTCGTTCAATTCCTCGATGGTCTTAAAGTCCATTGCGGGATTCAGGCCTCCGTGCACAAACAGCACGTCACCCACTTGCACCACTGCGACGTGACTGCGGATCCAGTGCCCATACCGCCCTTGCGCCTCGAAGGCGTCATGGCGCTCAAAGAAGCCTGGCGGATGATCGGCCATCCATTTCTGGCGGCCAGCATCGTCGTCGGAATACTGCGTGTGATGATGCGCGCTGTGGCTGGTGAAAAAATTCCTGTAATCGCGGTAAGCCTCTTCACGCCTTTTCTCTGACTCGTCCGTCGCGAAGGCTCGATAATCCTCGGGCACGACATAGCGCAGGTCACCCATGAGGTTCATTACTTCATGGTTGCCCAGTAACGGAATGACCCGCCCGTTCTGTTTCGGCGCTTGGCGTTCTAAATCCATCAGGAGCTCCAGGCACTGGCGAGACCCATTCCCTCGATCGATGACATCACCGGCCTGTACCAGAACGCTCGAGCCGCCGATCCACTGACGATTGGCGCCGACCAATCCGACTCGCTGCAGAATGGCGACAAACTCGGGATAGGCGCCATGCAGATCGCCCACCGCGACAACCCGCACCTGTGCCGCGGCATCCACCGTCAGGATCAGGAGCGTGATCAACATGCACCCTGTCCTGCGGAGAAAAACGCCTGAATTCGTTTTCGTCGCCAGTACGAGCCTTGTCAACTTTTTCTCGGCTCACTCTAATCTCCTTGCGCAGCGATTGCAAGTGATACTCGGCAATTCGCGACTTTTGGATTCGAGCCGACCTTATGCCGCCGATTCGAAGGGAACTACTTCCGCACAGCCGGAGATGCTTTTCTCTGGAGAAGGCATTCTCTCCAGCCGTTCCGCAGGCCCAAAAAAACTAGCAAGAAATGCTTTACTTTTGTAATAAATAATTCTATGCTCCGGCCAATCATGTAGCTTTACCGACTAGGATAGTCACGAGATCAAAAGCGCGGCTGCCCGCACGCGCAACCGAAGGAGGATACGATGAGAAAAGTTGTAGTCATGCTGCTGTTCGCGGTGCTCGCGGTGGTAGGACTTGCCACCCAGAACGCTGTTGCCAATGGGCAGGAGAAAACAGCTGCGGCCGCAAAACAAGCCCGTTGGGACGGTCACATTGTAAGGATCGATAAGGACGCCTCCAGAATGGACGTTCGCAACGCTAAAGGCGTAGAGAAGAGAATTCACTGGACCAGTTCGACGAGCTGGACAAGACTCAACAAGCCAGTTACCGACCAGAGCATGTTCAAAGAGGAGGAGCGGGTGATCTGTTTGGGAACGTACGATGAAAAAGGCGAGTTCATCGCCTCCCGAATTGATCTACGAGTGCATCCATAGAACACAACCACAGATGCGTCGATCGGGCTCGCGCAGGATAGTCGCTTCATCGCGGCACGGGGTTTAGTCTGACATTCTTAGCGCCATGCCGCGCTTCATCGGTACTTACAACAGCGGGAGCGTCGTGCTGAACGCAACCCAAATCGACCTGCGAAAAGCATAAGGAACGAAAGGAGGCGCTTTATGATGCAAAAAATTCGCTCTTTGGCTTTGATCGCCTTAGCGTGCGTGTGCCTATCGGGCGCGATTTCCGCATCGGGTCAATCCAGCCCCAAGGATGAGCCAAACCTCACGGACGAGCAGAAGAAGGAATTTCTGCTAAAGGCTAAGGTGATTGCCAGCAAACAATCCAGCAAGGGCATCACGCACCCGTGGACGTTAACTCTAACCGACGGAACGATTACCCATAAGGCTTCCTTTCAGCCTGTGGACGAACGCAAGGATTCGATGACTCTCGCGAGCGGTCGAACCGAACTGAACTTCGTCGATTCCTACCACTACAATATTGCCGGCTACGAGTTGGCCCGGATGCTCGGAATGAGTAACATGGTTCCGCCCTATGTTGAGCGCAAGTGGGATGGCCAGATTGGCTCCTTAAGCTGGTGGATTCCGTGGAAGTGGGATGAGGCCATGCATGATGAACAGGGCCTGCATGCGCCGGACGTAGATGCATGGAATAAGCAGATGTACAAAATCCGGGTGTTCGACCAGCTTATTTATGACACCGACCCCAACCTCACGAATGTGCTCATCACCGAAGATTGGAAGATCTGGCGGATCGACTTTACCCGCGCGTTTCGACGCTATAACACCTTGCCCGACCCCAAGGATCTGGTGATGTGCGACCGGCAATTGCTGCAGAAACTGAAGGAACTGAATTTTGACGAGGTCTACGAGAGAACCCGGCCACATCTGAACAAGACGGAAGTCAAAGCGTTGCTGGCGCGACGGGACAAAATCGTAGAGATCTTCCAAAAGCTCGTTGCCCAGAAAGGTGAAGGAGCAGTTCTTTATTGAAGTACGGAGATCGTTGCGGCAAGCTGGTAGGCTCGGCACGGTTTTGGTGCCGTGGGCTTCTCGGTCATAAGTGCAGTGGCGAGTGGCTAGTGGCAAGTGGGGGCTTCAACTACAGTGATGAGTGACAAGTGACGCGCGGGAAAGGCGGCAGACTGTAGACGGTAGGCAGTAGACGGCACAAATGCACTGGCAAGTGGCGTCAAGAGCAGTGGCAAGTGGCTGGTGGCTAGCTCAGCGGCCCGGCGGTTGGCGGCTCGTTTCACCAACCGACATTATTCTCTTGACAAAGTGTTAGGCAGAGTGTAAGCTGGTCGCTGCCTGGACGGAGTTCGAAACCCGAGGCCACCAAGAGGCTGCGATATGCAAAATAATTAAAAAACGAGGAACAAAGCCAAGAGGTCATTTAGAATCAACAAAACCGCCTGGAACAAAGCCAATTTGAGAAGCCAAAAACCGTAATCCAGCCTTCCGATTTATGTATCTATAATAAAACAAATAATTTAGTCTGACTCCCTTGGCCGCAAAGCCACCAAGTTGTTGAAAACAAAGGTATTATGTCCACTGCCGAATCACTGACCGCAAGACCGCGAATAAAATTTTGCCGCCTCGAGCATTCGGTTACAATCAGATCCATGAAAGCCTGCTTGCTGTGGCACGTTGCGCCCGTTGAGTCGAATCCGCTCGAGTTCACCAACGCGCCCGATCCCGAGCCTCGGGGCGATCAGGTGCTGGTGCGGGTGACGGCCTGCGGGGTTTGTCGCACTGACCTGCACGTGATTGAAGGCGAGTTGCCGCCGCGCAAGTCGCCGGTGATCCCGGGTCATCAGGTTGTAGGTGTGATCGAGCGCATGGGCGAGCGCGCCACGCGATTCAAGATCGGCGCGCGGGTCGGGATTCCCTGGCTGCACCGTACTTGCGGCGCGTGCGAGTACTGCCGCGCCGGAAAAGAAAATCTGTGTGACAACCCGATCTTCACCGGCTACGTGGTGGACGGCGGCTACGCCGAGCGGACGCTCGCGTCCGAGCAATTCGTCTATCCGATACCTGACGGTTTCCCCGACGACCAAGCCGCGCCGCTGCTCTGCGCCGGCATCATTGGGTTTCGATCGCTGCGTCTTTCGGGAATTCAGCCGGGCGGCAGGCTAGGTTTCTACGGTTTCGGAGCCGCAGCGAGCGTGGCGATCCAGGTGGCGCGCCATTGGAATGTCGAGGTGTACGCCTGCTCACGCGACGCCCGCCATCAGCGCTTGGCACTCGAAATGGGCGCGGCGTGGGCGGGAGGAGCGATCGACGAGCCGCCAGTGAAATTGGATTGCGCCATCGTGTTTGCTCCGGCGGGCGTAATTGTGCCGGCGGCGCTCAAGGCTCTCAAAAAGGGCGGCACGCTTACGCTCGCCGGCATCCACATGAGCCCCATTCCGCCGCTCGAATACAATCTGCTCTACCACGAACGCGTGATCCGCAGCGTGGCCAACAACACGCGGCAGGACGGCGAGGACTTCTTGCGGCTGGCGGCAGAAATCCCCATCAAGACTGAGATTGAAACCTTCCCGCTTGCCGAGGCCAATCGCGCCCTCAATTCGCTTAAGAACGACGCCATCCGCGGCGCGGCCGTGCTGCGCATCGAATCGCGTGCACACTAGCCGGCGATATCCGTCAGAATTTGGGGACCGGTTGCGGGGAGAGTCCGAAGAGCGCGCGCAGACTCTGATGAATGTCCTCCATCAGGCGACTCTGCGGGACGTGGGGAAGGCAATGACGTTGGATTAAATCCATGACCCTGTAATCAGCGAACTCACCTGTGATCACCAGCACTCGGTCGAGCAGGCTGGGATGGATTTTCGCGATCTGCGAGACACACTGCTCGGCTGCGTCGTTGGAGTAGCGAAGGTCGAGCAGGATGGCGTCGAAACTGGTGCGTTCGATCATCCTCAGCGCTTGCTGGCCGCCGAGCGCAACCTCCCCGTCGTAGTTCAAGTCTTCGAGAAGAACATAAAGGAGGTTGGAGATGGACAACTCATCCTCGACGATCAGGACTTTGCGCCGAAGCGGAGTATCGCGTTCTGCCCTCGATGCCGCTGACGCCGGCGCAACGGTCGTAGACGTCGATTGCGACATCTTCCGCTTGTCCGAATTTGGCGCCAGGCTTCCACCTGCCATCAGGGCACCTCTCCTCGTGTCTCGAAAGGCTTGCACAACCGAAAGATGAGAATTACTGCAATTTGATGGCCAGCCGCTCACGAAGTTAATCTGCTGAAAGTAATAGCAGTACGTCAACGGATGGAGAGTGTTCTTAGGCAATAAATGGTAAATTAGTTCCTCTTTCGAGCAGAAATGATGTGCCGCGGTGAAGCAATGGCTCGAACCGCTGGGAAGGGCATGCGCCCGAAGTCAATACTACTGCTCCGAACAACTCCGATAATGACGGCCGAGCGTCACCATGTCGTCACTCGTCACACGAACAGCCATGATTGGTCGGTCCCACCCGACACGCGTTACCCTCCTTTGGCCACGCGTGCCACCACCCTCTCGATGCCTTCCTGAAAACTTTCAACTCTCGTCAGCAGGCTGACCACCAGGTGATGGTCGATATGGAAATCGAAGAAATGGCCGGGATGAGCGAGCACGCCGCCCTCCTGAAGCAAGTTGAGGGTCCACTCATCGTCGGTGCGAATCGAGGGAAGCCTCAAGGTTACGTACCAGCCGCCGGCAACCTTGAGGCGGCGAATCAGCCCATCGCGAAGAAGCTGCTGGTCGAGCCCAGCGAGATTCTCATGCAGGCGTTTCAATATCTGCGGCTGGAGAGCGCGCCGCATCTCAAGCATCCGCGGCAGTGCATGGGCGAGCGGCGCCGCCACGGACAAGTAGGTGTCCGCAATTAATTCCAGCCGCTCCTGGGCGCGAACGAGCAAGTCGCCAGGCCCGTTCACCACGATCCACGCCAGCTTCATTTGCGGCAGCCCGGAGATTTTTGACAAGCCACTCAGCGTGAAGGTGAGCGCCTCTGATGTTCCGGCGTGACTTCGGACCCATTCGCCCGCTGCCGGGGCGCGGGCTTGAGCGCCGGCGACAGGCAACTCTCGAGATGATTCATCCGGGGATAGAACGTAGTCCGCGAACACTTCGTCCGCGATTATCGCGAGCGGCTGTTGGTTCGCGCAGCGCACCAGGAAGTCCAATTCTTCTTGCCGCACGAAGGATCCGGTAGGATTGTTGGGATGGACCACCAGAATGGCGCGCGTCCGCGTCCGCAGGCGAGATTCGAGCGCGTGGAGGTCGATCTGCCAACCATCGTCGTAGACCAGCGGATAAGGAACCAGCTCAAGATCGTTGAGGCGCGAAAGGTAATCGAATAACGGATAGCTGGGCGTCGGTGCGAGAATCTCATCGCTCGGGTTGGCGAGCAGGCGGAAGACGTAGGAATACGCCTCGCTCGTGCTGGTGGTGAGATAGATCTGAGCGGGATCGAGCTTCACGCCGCGCTCTGCATAGTACTCCGCCACGGCCAGACGGGCTTTCATCAACCCGCGCGGGTCGGGCTCGTAAGTGAGTGCCTGCGGGTCACTGAGCGCCCCAAGGATTTCCTCCGCATCGTAGTCAAATCCGCAGCGGGTGGGATTGGACTCGGTGAGATCGAGGATCGGCAGGTTTCGAGCCCGACGCTCCGCGAGTGCCAGCGAGAGCCGGTTCGGTGTAAGATGCCAGTCTGTGCGCGAGGCAAACATAAAAGGGCAGCGGCTAGTGATTTTCGATTGACGATTGTCGATTGCCGATTGACCTAAGAAGAATGCGCCGTCTTTCAATCGTCAATCGACGATCGAAAATCCGCAATCGACCGCTCGTCACTAATTCTGTATGACGTCCAACACCAACGAAAAAACAATAGACTTCGGCGGCCTCGAAGTTGTCGCCTTCGAGAGCCGCAGGGCGAAAGAGATGGCCACGCTGATCGAGCGATGCGGCGGCGTGCCGCGCGTTGCTCCTTCGATGCGCGAAGTTCCGCTCGAGGAGAACCCCGCCGCCTTCGCGTTTGCCGAGCAGCTTTTTGCCGGCCGGTTCGCCGCCATCATTTTCACGACCGGCGTCGGCACGCGAACCCTCTTCACGGTGCTGGAAACCCGCTACGCGCGCGACGAAATCGTCCGGGCCATTTCGAAGCTCACGGTGGTGGCGCGCGGCCCCAAACCCATCAAAGTTCTTCGCGAATTCCATGTTCCCATCACCATTGTCATCCCGGAGCCGAACACGTGGCGCGAGGTTCTTAAGGAGCTGGATGAGCGTCCTGCCGGCTTCGCTCTCGACGGCAGCCGTGTGGCCGTACAGGAATACGGCGTCTCGAACGACGCGCTGATAGCCGAGCTCAGGAAGCGCGGCGCCGAGGTGACGCAGGTTCCAATCTACCGCTGGCAACTGCCCGAGGATACCGGGCCGCTTCAGCAAGCCGTGGAGTCCATCGTCGTCGGGCGCGCCCGAGTAGTTTTGTTCACCAACGCCGCCCAGATTGATCACGTCATGCAGATCGCCGCCAAGAATGGGCTGCAAGAAAGGCTCCTGGAGTCGCTCGCAGGTTGCGTGGTCTGCTCGATTGGC
Organism: Terriglobia bacterium; assembly: GCA_050013575.1. GTDB lineage: Bacteria > Acidobacteriota > Terriglobia > UBA7540 > UBA7540 > DASYXZ01. The sequence goes on from JBEKEZ010000028.1 coordinate 45,908, forward strand.
CCCACGTGCAGTGAGGCTCTGCGCCTGCACGGCATCCAGGTGGATCTCGAACCGGAGCATGGCAAAATGGGCGCGCTCGTCCGCGAATCTGCCCGGCGCGCCGCGGAATTGCTGCGCTCGAAACTCGAAACTCGAAAGGCGAAAATCGAAATCCAAAATTCGAAACTCGAAAATCGGCAATCGGCAATCGGCAATCAGCAATGGAATGATTCTCGCTTTATGAGGGCTTGCCGCCTCGAGCCCGTCGATGCCACGCCCGTGTGGCTGATGCGCCAGGCGGGCCGATACATGAAGGAATATCGCGATTTGCGCGCCAGGCTTCCGTTTCTCGATCTGTGCAAGAATCCCGAATTGGCCGCGGAAATCACGGTGACGGCGGCGGAGAAGATCGGCGCCGACGCCGCCATCATTTTTGCCGATCTGTTGTTGATTGCCGAGCCCCTGGGTTTTGCCTTGGAGTACGAGAAAGGGGAAGGGCCGGTCCTCGCTCCGGCGCTCCGCGAAGCCTCGGACGTGGCCCGGCTGCGCGAGGTCGAGCCCGCGGAATCGCTGGCCTACGTGTTCGAGGCTATTCGCCGCGCCCGCGCCCAACTGCCCGCCGCGCTCCCGCTGCTCGGTTTCGCCGCCGCTCCTTTCACGTTGGCGTCGTATCTCATCGAGGGCGGCGCCTCCCGGGGTTTTCGCCACACCAAGAGCCTGATGTATCGCGACCCGGGCGCTTGGCGCGCGCTCATGGAGCATCTGGCGCGAAACCTTGCCCGGTATGTTAACGGCCAGATCGCCGCCGGCGTCCAGGCGGTGCAGATCTTCGACACCTGGGTTGGCTGCCTCGGCCCGGCGGACTATCGCGAGTTTGCATTGCCTTACACGCGTCAGCTCATAGCAGATATTACCAAAGGAGTGCCTATTATTCACTTTGGAACAGGCACGGCAGCGTTTCTGGAAGACATGCGGGACGCGGGGGGCGATATCATCGGTCTGGATTCCGACGTCGAGCTCGATCTCGCGTGGAGCCGCCTGGGCGATTGGGTGGGCGTCCAGGGCAATCTGGATCCTGTAGTGCTTTTCGCCGAGCTTCCTTATATCCGCGAGCGCGTCCAAAAGATTCTGCGCCAAGCCGCCGGCCGGCCTGGCCACATTTTCAACCTCGGTCACGGCATCCTTCCCGACACGCCCTTCGAAAGCGTTGTCGCCTTGGTCGAAATGGTCCATGAACTGAGCGCCAAACGATCTTGAGCGTCCCGAACCCGGATCGTTCCGGCCTCCGCAATCCGGCATCTCGAACCCGAAATGGTCCTGCCTCCTCTGCCGCCCGCCATAGGCTTCGGTTAAATCGGGATTAGGAGCAGGAACCGTGCAAGTGATCCTAAAGAAAATAAAGGACATTCCGGCTTCGTTCGTAATGTGTATACCCCGCACAACCTGACAGTCGAACGATCGCCTTCGCCCAAATCGGGAATAGTGAAGTCGTGCACCATTCATATTTCTCAGAAAACAGCCCTTTTTTCTCGATAACACATTGAAAAAATGACAGTTGACCTCAATGGCTTCGTTTTACCCTGAAATGGCGTATTCTTCTGATTTATAGGTACTTAACCTCAATGGGTTCGTTTGGGTTCGTTTTTCTTCTGCCTGATGTGCAGATCGGTTGCTCTGCTTGCGAGTTTCGAGGTTCCGCTTTTCAGTCGGGTCGGCCATGACGGAAGTCTGGGCGGGCGGCTGCGGTTTCAAATCTCATATTCGCAATAGTCCGGCATATTGGTGGTCAGGTTCCAGCTCCCTAAAACTGCTCAATCGCACAATACTTCTCAGCCGTCAGTTATTGACAGTGAACTGTAAGCTGCTATCTGTCAATCAGGAAAATCCCTAGGAGGTCTTAAGACCGTCTAGGGGTTTTCGAACCTGAAGTTCCAACCTTGAGATCTCGCTCGCAAACGGTCGTGACCGCACGAGCAGGATTTCCTTTTCCCGGTTGGTAAACGCAGAACGGTTCTTCCTGCATGTAGTCGCCGGTGGCGGCGTAGGCGCGAGCGCGGCAGCCCATGCAGATGTTCCGGAACTCGCAGCAGCCGCATTTGCCTTTCAAGTTGTCGGTATTGCGAAGCTGCCTGAACACAGGGGAACTTTCCCAGACTTCCGCGAACGATTGCGTTCGCAGGTCTCCGGCCTTGACTGGCAGGTAACCGCAGGGAAAAACTTCGCCTTGAAATGAAATGAAGCACACGCCTGAACCGGCCAGGCAGCCGCGCGTCATGGCATCCATGCCACCCGGGTGGCCTCCCGGATGCCCGCCAGGCCTGCGAGGGTCACCGGCATGTTCGGGCGGGGAAGAGACCGCAGTCGCTCCATTGCCGCCGGGCCGAAGGTTGACGGCAGTCGAACCCGGCATGGCGATCTCCGTCGCGCCGATATCAGTGGATTCCCGCTGCCGCGGGAATGACAGCGCGGAAGGGCTGTGGCCATTGCCGCCCTCCGGCGGCGCAGACTGCGGCAGACCGGACTCGGCGGCTCGGCGCTCGGTCGCGCGCCTTTGCCGCACCACTCGGAAATAGTGTGGCGCGCAGGTGGCTTTCATTTCGATTTCCCCGTCCTGCGCGCGGTCGTAGAACCAATTCAGAATCCCTTCATACTCCGGCGCTGGGACCATCTGTTCTTCGGCGATGTCGACCCCGCAGCCAACGGGAACCAGAAGAAAAGTGTGCAGCGCGTCCGCGCCGATTCGCTTGGCTAGCTCGAGCACCTGGGGAAGCTGATGCGCATTATGGCGGGCGATGGTTGTATTGATCTGAAGCGACATGCCCAGCTCTTTCAAGTTTCGAAAGCCGCTGAGCGCCGCGTCAAACGCTCCCGGGATGCCGCGAAACCCGTCGTGGGTAGCAGCGTCGGCCCCGTCCAGGCTGATGGCCACGCGCCGGATGCCCGCAGCCACGATGGCACTTGCCACCGGCCTTGTGACCAGCGTGCCGTTGGTCGCCAGCGCCACGCGCAGGCCGCGCGCGGTGGCGTACGACGCCAAATCGAAAATGTCGGGACGATAGAGAGGTTCGCCGCCGCTCAAAACCAGAATCGGCGATGCGTACTCAGAGATTTGCTTGATGACGGCCAATCCGTCATTCGTGAGCAGGTCCGCCGGAGAAGAGAACTCTGTCGCTGAGGCGCGGCAATGCACGCAACGGAGATTGCACTTCTGCGTCGTTTCCCAAAAAACGAGTCGGGGCTTTTCGTTGGGAGCCTGCCTCAGTGTGTCCATATACTATCCTCTCGGGATTCGGGGTTTGGGGTTCGGGATTCGCGGAGAAGGTACAGGGTTGGCTTTTTCTGCGAATCCCCAACCCCGAATCCCCATTTCCTGTATTCCTGAGTGCTCGATCTGCATCAAAAAACAAGGCGTTGCCAAAACGACTTTGCCCGACACTCGCAATCTAAGACAGCCCGCCAGGCCTTGGCAGTGACCTACATCACACCTTGCGAGAGGGGGTAGGGAGTGGGGAGTAGGAGGGGAGACACGGAAAGTGGCGAGGGGCAGGATGGCATCAGTGGCTGTCTGAGAATGCTTCGCAATTCTTAATTTTTAATTCATAATTTAGAAGCATGACTTCGCCTGATGATAAGAGCGCTTCGGACCGCTGGGGCGTGCTCCTGCTCGCGCACGGCGCGCCCGAGCGTCTGGAAGACATCCCTGAATTCCTGCTGAACGTGCGAGGCGGGCGAAAGCTGCCCGAGGCGGCGGTTCAGGAAATCGTGCGTCGCTACAGCTTGATTGGAGGAGGCTCGCCGCTGCTCAGGCTCACCAATCTTCAGGCGCAAGCGCTCGAAGAGATGCTAAAGGACTTGGCCGCCACAGAAGGCCACGCGCCGATTCCGGTCTACCTCGGGATGAGAAATTGGAAGCCGTTCATCGCGGAGGCTATCGGCAAAATCGCTTCCGACGGAGTGAATCGCCTCGTCGCATTGTGCCTTGCCCCGCACAATTCAAGAACCAGCGTGGGTTTGTATCGGAAACACCTGAGCGAGGCCATCGAGAGGACCGCGCCCGGCTTGCAAGTGGACTTCATCGAAAGCTGGCACGATGAACCCTGCCTCATAGCGGCGTTCCGAGAGAAGATTTCGGCGGCACTGGATCAGGCGCAGAAAACAACGGGCAAGACCGTGCCGGTTATTCTCACCGCCCACAGCGTTCCGCAAACAACCATTGCCGAAGGCGACCCCTATGAGCGGCAGGTGAGGGAAACGGCGGCGGCGATTGCGGAAACGATGTCCTTGCCCAACTGGCGCGTCGCGTTTCAAAGCCAGGGCATGACGCCCGAACCCTGGATCGGCCCGACTGTGGAATCTCAAATTGACGAGCTCGCGGCGGCGGGGCATCGGCACGTTCTGATTGCCCCTATCGGATTCGTTTCCGATCACGTCGAGATTCTGTATGACATCGATGTGGTTTTTCGGCAATACGGCGCGGCGCGTGGCGTCACGATTTTCCGTAGCGGATCGCTGAACGACAGCCCGCTCTTTATCCAAGCTTTGGCGTCAATCGTCATGGCTCGCATATGGCCGCATATACGTTCAACCTGTCCAGAAACTGCTTGACGAATTCCAGTTCAACCCGTCGCCGCATCGCCGTTCTGGGAGGCGGCGTTTCAGGCCTCACGGCCGCCTACACTCTGGCGCGAGCGCGGCAGGCCGGCGCTCCCATCGATGAATTTCTGGTCGAGGCGAAGGACCGTTTGGGCGGCGTCGTACAAACCGAACACGTGAATGGGTTCGTCATCGAGGCGGGCCCTGACAGCTTCCTGACCGAAAAACCGGAGGCAGCAGCTTTGTGTCGCGAGCTGGGCCTGGGTGAATCGCTGATCGGCTCGAACGACCATCGAAGACGCACTTATGTCTTGCACCACGGAAAGCTGGTGCCGCTTCCTGATGGCCTGATGCTGCTGGTGCCGAGGAAAATTTGGCCGATTGTCAGAACGCGCTTGCTACCTCTCACATCGAAGTTGGCCATGGCGTCTGAGCGGTTCATGTCTCCCCCGGCTCGAGATGGAGCTGCCGATGAGAGCGTGGAAAGTTTCGTGACGCGGCATTTTGGCAGCTCCATGCTGGAGAACATCGCTGATCCGCTCCTAGCCGGGGTTTATGGCGGCGATTCCGCACTGCTCAGCGCCCGCTCTGTGCTCAACCGGTTCTGGCAAATGGAAGAGAACTACGGAAGCCTCGCTCGCGGCGTGCTCGCGGCGCGCCGCAAGCGCCAGGCGGCGCGGCGCAAGGATCCGAATTTCCGCCCTGCGGCCGACCCACCCCTCTTTACGACTCTGAAGAATGGACTGGGTGAGATGGCGGCGACGCTCGCCAAGAATCTGGATCGCGATCGAGTCTTCATGCGGCAGCGTATTGAAGCGATTGAGACGGAGCAGGCCGATGGGCAGCCCGTTTATCGCATCCGATGCGAAGGCGGCGCTTCGCACATCGCCCATGCGTTGGTGCTCGCGCTGCCCACGTTTGAGTGCGCGCGGTTGCTCGCCACGCTGGACGCGCCGCTGGCGCGGACGCTCGCAGCGATTTCATACACTTCGGCTATGACGGTCGCGCTCGGCTACGATTCGCAAGTGGCAAGCCGGCTGCCAGCGGGTTTCGGATACCTCGTGCCCAAGAAGGAGAATCGGCGGCTTCTTGCGTGCACGTTTGTGCACAACAAGTTCGATCATCGTGCGCCCCCCCGCCACGCCCTGCTGCGCTGTTTTCTCGGTGGCGCTCGTGACGGTGGTGTCCTGAATCTCAGCGACGACGAAGTTCTTTCGCTAGTCGAGGAGGAGCTCCGAACGGTCCTGAGCCTCTCGGCCGAGCCGCTCTTTCATCGCATTCATCGCTGGCCATCGTCGATGGCGCAGTACCACGTCGGCCACTGGAAAATCCTGAGCCAAATCGAGGCTCGGCTCAAGGATCATCCGTCTCTCGCACTTGCGGGCAACGCTTATTCGGGTATCGGGATATCGGATTGCGTCCGCACCGGACGAGCCGCCGCGGAGCGAGTGCTGAAGTCGTAGGGGCGGGGCTTGTCCCGCCCAGAGGGCACGGCAAGCCGTGCCCCTACAGGCGAGAGCGTGAATAGAACGGCAGGGAAGCAACCTGTGCCGAAACGCCCGAAGCGAGCGCAACTTTGGTGCCGGGTTCCGAGACTTCGCGGCGGACATAGGCTAGCGCGATAGTCTTCGAGAGAGTCGGTGAGACGCAGGCGCTGGTGATTTCGCCGACTTCTTTTCCGCTCGCCAGCAATAGTTCGCCGGGCGCCGGAGCCGACGGTGAGTCGACAGTCACGCCCATGAGTTTCCAGTTCACGTGCCCGCGGCTGCGCGTTCGCTCAACGATTTCTTGCCCAATGTAGCAGCCCTTCTGAAAGCTGAGCGCATTGACGAGGCCGGCCTCGTTCGGGATCGTGTCTTCGCCCATGTCCGGCCCATAGCGAGGAATGCCGGCTTCGATGCGCAGCGTTTCGAGGGCCGCCACACCACAGTAAAGACGCTCCGGCGTCGCGCCTTCGGCGGGCGGTTCGCGGCCCAGCGTCTTCCAGACTTCCTCGAACCCGTGAGGCTCGACCCAAACCTCGTAGCCCTCTTCACCCGTGCCGCTGGCGCGGACGATGCGTACGGGCAAGCTGGCGTGGGTCGCCGAAAAGTGGTCGTATTCCTGCTCGAGCCGTGGCTTTGTTTGCAAGAAGCTCTCAAGAACGCTTCGCGAAGTCGGCCCTTGCGCCGCCACAGCCACACTATCGAGAGGTTCAATCTGAACCCGATCGGCGATGATATATCGCCGGAGCGCCTGCATCAGCTTGTCACGCAAGTCAGCGTCGGTGTCGATCAGCAGGCGGTCCTCCGCGCAATAAACACGAAAGTCCGCAAGGATGTGTCCTTGGGCATTCAAGAGCGTGGCGTAAGTGCCTTGGCCGGGCACGAGCTTCCGGATATCGTTGCTGACGATGCGATGCAAGAACTTTGAGCGGTCATCACCCTTGACCGCGAGCTTGGCGCGGAAAGAGAAGTCAAATAGGCCTGTCCGTTGCCGAACGGCGTGATGCTCGGCCGCTGAATCCGAAAAACGCAGCGGCACGAGGCCGCCGTGATATTCAACCAGCGGCAGGTGTTCCGCGGCGTACGCGTCAGCCAAGGGGCTCGGAGCTGGATCCGCCATTCAAGTGCGCCTCAAATATGCTGAAAGGTAGATGACGATCATGGCCAGCGTCAGCGCGACGGCCAGCCATCTGGCGCGCCGGGCGCGGAACCAGTCGAAGATTTTGAAAGGCAGTGTCAGCGCGAGCACGATGGCAAACATGATGCCAGAAAGAGCGATCTTGGCGACCAATAGTTTCCACTCGCGACCCCACGGGACCTCCCAATAATACTGGCGAACGTTGTAGAGGCCCGTACCCATCAGGAGCGGCACCACGCACCACGAAATCCATCGAAATCGACCCGTGACAGCTTTCAGAATTAACTCGCGCTGTTCGCGGTCGACGACGCGCAACGATGGCAAAAGAATGACAGTGAGAAATGCGATGCCGCCGGCGCCGATGACAGCGGCGACCAAGTGAAGCCATTGCATGAACGCGGACAATTCGCGCACCCCGATGAATTCCAGACGCGCGCCAATACGCGCCGGGAGGAATCAGGCGGTTCAAGCGCCGCCGGCGAGCTCATCGATTTCTCTTGCGAGTGCAAAGTCCTTTTCCGTGACGCCGCCCTCGCTGTGAGTCGAAAGTGAAATGCACACGACGCTGTAGTTGATGGTGATGTCGGGGTGGTGGCCGGCCTTCTCTGCGGCCGCGGCAATTTGATTGACGAAATCGATCGCGGGCATGAACGACTTGAAGGTGAATTTCTTCGTGATCGACTTGCCGAGGTGCGACCACTTCGGCATCACCTTCAGCTTGTCGTGGATCTCCACTTTGCTCAATGCTGACACGGTTGCTCCTTTTTTCGGGTGGGAGGTGTGTGCGGCGGCCACAAACGTCTTCATCGTCGGCCCAGCCCAACCGGAATTGACGCCGCCGAGTATAAGAAGGGCCGCGCGCCAAGTCAACTCGACTAACGGTGGACGGTGAACCGTATACGGTATCAATAGCACGTATTATAGGAAACGGGTAAACATCACGGACCATAATCTTACTACTTCTCCTTTAGCCCTTATCCTTCACCCTTTAACCTTCCGCTGTTGTTCCCCGCCTTCGTGTAGAATGGCTAGGGCCGAAAGGACAGCAATGATCCACGAGATTATCCCGGTCGGAATGTTGGCGTGCAACTGCTCGATCGTGGGCGACGAGCAGTCGGGCGAAGCTGTGGTCATCGATCCCGGCGACGAGATTGAGCGCGTTCAGGAAATCTTGTCGCGGCACAGGCTGCGCGCCAAGTACATCATTGCGACGCACGCTCACATCGATCACGTGGGCGGGATCGAGAAACTCAAAGCCGCCACCGGCGCCGCCGTCCTGATGCATCAGGACGATCTGCCCTTGTATCAGAATCTCGCCACGCAAGCCGCTTGGCTGGGTGTGGCGCCGCCCGGAATCGTTGAGGTTGATCGCTTCTTGAAAGAAGGCGACCGCTTGCGGTGGGGCGGATTGGAGCTCGAGGTATTGCACACGCCGGGACATTCGCCGGGCAGCCTTTCGCTCCACATGCCCGGCGACGGCCAGAGGGTCTTCAGCGGCGACACACTTTTTCAGGGCAGCATCGGGCGCACCGACCTGTGGGGTGGATCGTTCAAGGAAATCCTTCGCTCCATCTCTGCCAAACTCTTGCGTCTTCCCGACGAGACATCAGTCTTCCCAGGTCACGGCGCGGCCACCACGATCGGCGACGAGCGCGAGCACAATCCTTTCTTGCGGGGATTCTGACTAATTTTGGATGCGTTCGCTTCGCTCAGCACAAGTTTTAGGTTTGGGATTTTGGATTAAGGTGGATGACGTCCGTTGTGTGTCGTAGGCTGCCATTTGGTCGGGAAGGTTTGTTATCGGCCTGCCCAAGCGGGTGCAGCGCGCAGTAGCGCCGACCTTTAGGTCGGCAGTTTAGGGGAGCAGCGAAGATGCCGACCTAAAGGTCGGCGCTACGACTGAAAACTGAGAAATGAGAACTGAATATGCCAATCGCAGACCTCCGAAAGAAATTCGTAACCAAGAACATTCATCGCGGCACTCAGGTAATCCTGGGAGAGCGCAAGCACCTCGAGGAAGTTTTGCGATCGGTTCAGAAAGCAAGGATTTCCGCCGCGCGCAAACGGACCGAGATGAGCCAACTCAAGAAGCTGATCGCGGCTCGCACCGGGGAGCTGAACCAAATCAACTCCGGCTGGGACCGAAAATTCAAAAAAGCCCGCGATCCCAAGACCACTCCGCGCGAACTACTGTGGTTGGCCATTAATCTGCCGCCAGACGACTATCTGTTGGCCCGAGTCCTCACGGAACACGCCGAGGCTCCTGCGGAGCTTCTTGAGCATCTCGCCGCGCATCCATATTCCGCAGTGCGAGAAAACGTGGCGCGACATCCGCGGACTCCAGCGCAAGTCCTGCGGCGCATGGCGGAAGACGCGAGGGAGCCACTCTGGTTTCTTGTAGCCTGCAATCCTTCGACGCCCCAAGACCTGCGCGAGGCCTTGCGCGCTCGAATGCGGCCATCGGGCGATACGCCGACGGGCGGGGCTTCCTAATCAAGGATGCCATCCCAGATGAAATTGTTACGTCGATACTGAGGGCGAAGCCGCGCTGCGAAGCTCGTTTCGAGGAAAGCACGCGAGATGATCCGGCCCGAGCTTGTTCAGGGTCGAGCGCTGGGATCACCTGTAGGGGGTGGCGCGTGGTCTTCCTTTCCGGGAGGGCCAAGCAGTTCGCTGAAGATGGGCTTCAACGCATCGGCCCAGACCTGATAGCCCTTGACGGCGGGATGCAGTTTGTCGTGAGCGTTCATCATGCCGTCGAAGAGCTTGCCATCTCGATCTGCCAGCTTGTCATTGATGTTCACGCATCGAATTCTCTTGCCATCGGCAAGTTGGGATAGATTGCGATTGATTTTGTTGATGACGGGCATGACGGCCATATTGTCATTCCGCGGGAAGATGCCAGTCACGATGATGGTGGCGCCGGGCGCCTTGGCCTGCATGACGCGGAGAATCGCTTGAAGGCCCCGGGTGATATCCGCCACTTTGGCGTCATCGCCGCCCAGGGGCATCGCGTCGCCGACGTTGTTCGTGCCGGCGAGCAGGACGATGATTCTTGGATTGACTCCGTCCAGCTCCCCGTTGTTGAGGCGCCAGAGGATGTTCTGAGTTTTATCGGCGCCCCAGCCGAAGTCGGCCGCATTCCAGCCGTAAAAGTTCTGCTTCCAATTGGCCAGGAGGTCGGGGTAGTCAGTAGCCCCCCAGCGCCGCGTTATCGAGTCGCCCTCGAAATAAATGTCGATGCCGCCTTTCCGGGCCTTCGCCAACAACTGGGCGTGGGCGATGAGAGAGTTCTGGTCGGTTCGGGGAGCGGGTTCGTCGGCCGGAAGTGGCGCGGCGTCGCGAGCTGCCGCAGGCATCGATGCGGCCGCTGGGGCCGTCCGGTTGAAGAATTTGTCGGCCCAGGCAATGAAGTACTTCCAATTAGGGCCGTCCGTGTGTCCACCGTCATGCTGGCGCCAGGCGAGCTGGCCATCGAGCAAGCCCACATTGACCGGCGGCATCTTCGCAGTGTGATAGTCGTCCGAGATCCCGAGGTCCCTCGCACCGAGCAGCCTGAATACCGGCCCGGCGGCAACAGCCGCCATGTAGCTACCCTGGTGGTCCAGCCATTTCGCGTCACCCTTCTCCGGGACGCCGTAACTGATAAAGGTCAGGCGCGGCGCGCACAAGGCGATCAGCTCGTGGGCGTCGACAGGCAAGTCGCCGGCGTTCTTGCTGCCAAAGGTGGCTTCGGCAGCGCCGTATTTCAGGAAGTTGCCCGCCATCCAATGGTATTCTCCCGATCCCGTGAGGTTTTCCACTGCTTCTCCCCAATTGCGGCGATGCAGTTTGGCGCCGCCCTCGCCGGAAGAACCGACGAGAACAACCGCGAAGCGAGTATCGAACGCCATGGTCACGAGGGCCGCCTTGCCGTAGCGTGAAACGCCCTCGATACCCACATGTTTGGCGTCCACGTCTTTGTCGGTTTCAAGATAATCGAGGGCGCGCGATGCGCCCCATGCCCAAGCCCGCAACGCGCCCCAGTCGTCGGGCTTGCGGGGCTGGCCCTTGTTGACCAGCCCTATGATGCCCTTGGTCAAACCTGCGCCATTGTCCGCCTGAACGCTTGTGGGGACGAGGATCGCATAACCCCAGCCATCGGCCAGGAGCTGCTGTTGCCAACTGGGGCCCTTGCCGCCGGGCTCTCCCTCACCAGGCGGCGGGAACTTTATGCCGCGAGCTTCCATCCGTGCGCGCATCTCGCGCATGAAGGCGGGATCGAAGCCAAAATCGATCATCACCGGCACCGGCCCCGTCGCGTTTGCCGGGATGGTCAAGGTCAATTGGATGTCCACGGTGATGAGCGGGTACGCCGAATTATCGACGTGGCCGACCAGTTTTTTGGTGATCACCGGCACGTCGCCGTTCGTCTCCTTTTCGGTGCTGGTCACCACCCAGCTCACTCTGGGCGTGGACTTGGGCACGCGGCCGTACACTTCCCGCTCGAAGTCCTCAACGATCTCCGGCCGGCGCTTTTGCCACCACGTTTTCGCCTTGGTGACTTTCTTGCCGTTCTTCAGTGTCAGAGGGTTGGGCAGAACAGGAAAGGGATTGGCCTTCGATTCGTCGTAATTGGCGTGATTGGGTGCGTTCTCGTTGCCGCTCGGGCCCGGACGGAGCGCCTTGATCCCGAGCTGGTCCATCATGTTCTGATGGTCCTGCTCGGTTGTCCAGTTCATCGGTGCTGGCACGGCAGTGCTGTTTGCGCTCGCTGTCGCGGGAATCGGAGTCCCCGATTGCTGGACGCAGATTGCGGGCTGCGACAGAAAGCAAATCAGCGCAGTCGTGAAGAGGGCTAATAGTGATAGCCCACATCGCACCATTGGTCTGATAACGCCGCTGATATATTCGGCCATTGCGGGCACCGCCTCACTTGTGGCTAAATGATTCTTCCGGCGTTGCATTATAGCCGAACCGTGTACTGAGGGCGGAGAGAATGAGCCTGCCGAAAGCATGGATGTCCTGGAGCACGGGGAAAGACAGTGCCTGGGCCCTGCACAAAGTCCGGCTCGAGGGACGCGTCGAAGTCACTCGGCTCCTGACCACGGTCAATCAGGCGTTCTCGCGCGTGGCGATGCACGCCGTGCGCGAGGAATTGCTTGAAGCTCAGGCAGAGGCTGTTGGCCTTCCTCTCGCGAAGGTCCCGCTTCCTTGGCCGTGCCCGAACGCCGCGTACGAAGAGGCAATGGAGCGGGCACTGGCCCATGCGCGGTCGGCCGGAGTCACTTTCGTTGTCTTCGGCGACCTGTTTCTGCAGGATATTCGCAAGTATCGCGAGGAGCGAATGGCGGGCACAGGACTCACGCCGCTATTTCCGATTTGGGGTTTGGATACGGCGCAATTGGCGCGAGAGATGATCGGCCGGGGTTTACAGGCGTTTATCACCTGCGTCGACCCGCGGAAATTGGACCGCTCGTTTGCTGGCCGCTCTTTCGATAGCAGGCTGATCGCCGCTCTACCCGAAGGCGTGGACCCTTGCGGCGAGCATGGTGAGTTCCACACTTTTGCCATCGCGGGACCGATGTTTCGCCGATCAATTCCAGCGCGTGTCGGACATGTAGAAGAACGCGATGGGTTTGTCTTCGCCGACGTCCTGGCTGGAAATCATGAAGGAAATCGGGCTCCTGGAGCCGCTGCCGCCGGATAACGGACCAAGCCGGTAGAGATGGCCCTGCCTCGGCGCGATGGCGCCGGATCCCGCAGGTGCTCAAACAATGCGGTAGCAAGCTGTTGCGCTCCCAAACGCCATTTCTCTGCGATATATTTCCTGTTGCCCTTGGCCGGTTTTCGATTTGGCCTAATTGGCTCTTTACATTCGAACGTTAGCGGCGTAGATTGGTCTGGTAAGCCAGTCCAAATTGGAGCGGCTATGTTGCTCACCCTTGACTCGGCATTGGATAAACCGCTTTACGCGCAGATCCGCGATCAGATTCGCGAGCGCATTGTTTCCGGCGCTCTAAGAATCGGCGAACGGCTCGAACCCAGCCGCGAGCTCGCCAAGCGCTTGAGCGTTCATCGAACCACGGTCGGCAACGCGTACGCCGACCTGGAAGCGGAGGGCTTGATTGAAGGGACCGTCGGGCGTGGGACGTTTGTCTCGCGTATGGCCGAATCGCTCAAGCAGTCGCATCAAGTCCTGCGGCGCGCCAATCACGATGCTTTCTGGAACAGCTTTTTCTCCGACGAGCCGCATGATGATGCCCTGGGCCGCTTGATGCGCAGCGCTGCCGCACCCGGCATGATTTCCTTTGCCACGGCTCACGGCCCGGATGAGTTAATGCCTGTCGATCTGGTTCGGCGCGCCACGGACGCCGTGTTGCGGCGCGAAGGAGCGAAAATCCTGCAATACGGATCGAGCGAGGGTTATCTGCCGCTGAAGAAATATTTGCAGGGCCGGTTGCGCCGCGACGGCATCGCGGTGGAACTCGACGAAATCCTGATTACCAACGGCTGCCAGCAATCGCTCGATCTCTTGCGCCGTTCGTTGCTCGCTCCGGGCGATGCCGTGGTTTGCGAGAACCCGACGTACACCGGTTTGTGGCACGTCTTCCAGGCTCCCGGCGTTCGCTTGATAGGTGTTCCGGTTCGCGCCGAAGGAATGGACCTGGAGTTTCTCGCTGCCGTGCTCGAGCAGAATAAAGTGAAGCTGATCCTGGCCAGCCCCAGTTTTCAGAATCCCACGGGCCGGTCCATGCCGCTCGCGGCGCGCAAGAAATTATTGGAGCTGGCCGCGCGCTTCCAGGCACCGATTGTGGAGGATGACATCTACGGCGTTCTGCGTTATCAGGGCAGGGAAGTGCCTCCGCTCAAGGCGCTCGATTCGGCCGGGCTGGTGATTTATTTGAACAGCTTCTCCAAGGTTGGCTTTTCCGGGCTCCGCGTCGGCTGGATGGTGGCGGAGCGGCGGGTGATTGAGCGCGTGCGCTGGACGAAGCAGGGTTCGGACCTGCACACCAACATGCTGGGCCAGGCGGTGCTGGAAGAGTTCGGACGGCGCGGCTGGCTCGACAAACTGGTTCGGCGCGCCCGCAAGTTCTACGAACGCAAGCTCACGTTGACAGCGCGCGCCATGAAACAATATTTTCCCGCCGAGGCGAAGTGCGTTTACCCGGAAGGCGGAATGTCCGTCTGGGTTGAATTGCCGGCCGGAATGGACGCGGCGGATCTCCTGGTGAAAGCGCGCGACCGGCGAGTGATCTTTGGCCCCTCGAGATTCTTCTATTTCCAGAACGTGCAGCACAACGGTCTGAGAGTTTGCTTTTCCGGCGTGTCCGACGATCAAATTGAAAAGGGCATCGCCATTTTGGGCGAAGTGCTGACGACGGAGATTCGGAAGCTGCGGGCGGGAAGGAACGGGAAAAGGAGTGTGGCGACCGGCACGGGAGTGGCTTTGGTTTAGCAATGCTTCAATACATTGCCGGAATATACCCCTATGCTAAAAATGAGGAACGAACCCAACAAGTGCTTTAGAATCAACAAAAGTGACTGGAACGAACCCAAGAAAAATGCGCGTTTGTGCAAATCACGAACCCGAGAGGTCTTTTAGAATCAGTGAAGCTTGGGTTCGAACCGACAAATCTGAGGGAACGAACCCGAGAGAGTCTGCCGGCGAGATAAGTAACTGGGAAATAGAAGCTTAGCTTGAGTACGAGCGGAGAACTCAACCGATTTCATCAGAGCGAATTGGACGGTGGAATGCGGCAAGTCGCAAGATTCGAAGCTTCCTTCGCTTGCAACTAGCCACTCGCCATTAGCCAGTCGGGACTGGAGGGGAAGATGTGGCAATACGATGAGCAGATGAAATTAAAAGTCGGCTTGGCGGAAATGCTGAAGGGCGGCGTCATCATGGACGTGACCACCGCCGAGCAGGCCAAAATCGCGGAAGACGCGGGCGCGTGCGCGGTGATGGCGCTGGAGCGAGTGCCGGCGGACATCCGCAAAGAAGGCGGCGTAGCGCGCATGGCGTCGGTGAAAATCATCAAGGCCATCATGGAGGCTGTCACCATTCCGGTGATGGCCAAGGCGCGCATCGGCCATTTTGCCGAGGCTCAAGTGTTGGAAGCGGTCGGCGTCGATTACATCGACGAGAGCGAAGTGCTGACGCCCGCCGACGAAGAGCACCACATCCACAAGTGGCCTTACAAAGTGCCGTTCGTCTGCGGTGCGCGCAACCTGGGCGAGGCTCTGCGCCGCATCGGCGAAGGCGCGGCCATGATTCGCACCAAGGGTGAGGCCGGCTCAGGCAATATCGTTGAGGCAGTGCGCCACATGCGCGCCATCACCAGCGAAATCCGCCTGCTCACCACGCTGCGCGAAGAAGAGCTGATGGCGAAGGCGAAAGAACTGGGCGCGCCGCTCGATCTGGTTAAATGGGTGGCCGAGCACGGTAAACTTCCGGTGCCCAATTTTTCGGCGGGTGGCATCGCCACGCCGGCGGACGCTTCCCTCGTCATGCAGCTTGGGGCCGAGGCCTGCTTCGTCGGCTCGGGGATTTTCAAGTCGTCCGACCCCGCCGTGCGCGCCAAGGCCATCGTCCGCGCCACCACGCATTACAATGAGCCTCAAGTCGTCGCCGAGTGCTCGGAAGAATTGGGCGAGGCTATGCGCGGCATCGACGTGGCCAAGCTCGACCCGAAAGAAATGCTTCAGACTCGAGGGTGGTAGGTAATTCGGCTTGATCTCAGCCGACGGGCCACTCGGATTGGGTTGTCTACACCGGATCCGTGCGGCTACAGCAGCTTGAGAAATTGCTCCTCGGTGAGACCAGCGCGCTTTACCTGAGAACGCAGAAGAAATGGGGAGACTTCCCTGTGCAGCGGAATCACGAGAATGGGGAATCCCGGCTTTTTGAGCGTTACGTGGCTGCCTTCTGGCTTTCCAGCGACAAATCCGGCGCGCTCGAATGCTCGCACGGCTTTGCGCCCGGAAATTCCCGCGAGACGCGTCAAACGGCAACCTCAACTTGGCTGGTGAGGACCTCGGGAACCTGCGGAGGCTCAGAAGTAGTTGAACTCTTGAGGTAAAGTTTGATGGCCTTTCGCACGTTTTTCAAGGCGGCTTCCACGCTCTTGCCCTGAGACATGCAGCCAGGGAGTTGCGGGACATCGGCCACGTAGCCCTTGTATTCCGGGTCGTAGATGAGGTTCACAAGGAAACGCTGGGTTCGATTCATGGGACTATTCTACATGAAAAACGGGGCCGTGTTACGTCGACACGGGAAACAGCATCGTATCCAGCCCGGCGCACATCTGATTAGAAGTTAGACCAAACTCACACACCAAGGAGACGCACAATGCCAGTTCGCAGCGCAGAAGCAGAATGGAAGGGGAATCTTCTGGAAGGATCAGGGCACATGAAGATGGGGACGTCTTATGACGGGCCGTTCACCTTCAAATCGCGAATGGAAAACGGGCCGGGCACCAACCCGGAGGAATTGATTGCGGCGGCGCATTCGGGCTGCTTCTCGATGGCCTTCTCGGCCACACTCGCCAAGAACGGCTTTGCGTCCAAGCGCGTGCATACGCAAGCCCGAGTGCGTTTTGAGAAAGTGGGCGACGGATTCGCCATCACCAGCATCGACCTCACCACCGAGGCCGAAGTGCCGGGCATCGACGCGGCAAAGTTTCAAGAACTCGCCGAAGCGGCGAAGAACGGCTGCCCGGTGTCGAAGGCGCTGGCGGGAACGAAGATCAGTTTGCAGGCCAAGCTTGTGTAAGCGGACTGAAACGGGAAATTGGAAACTGGAAATTAGAAATTAAAAATTGAAAATTGGAAATTAAAAACTGGGAACCAGCAAACCGCTCGGGCATAACCAGTTTCCATTTTCCAATTTCTAGTTTCCATCGGGGAGGCGCGATCGCAATGGATCCGAGATATCCAGTGGGGAAATTTGTGTGGCCGCAAGAAGTCACCGCCGATGACCGGCGGCGGATGATCGCCGAGATCGCCGAAGCGCCTGCCAAGCTGCGGGCCGCGGTAGCGGGACGGACGGACGGGCAGCTCGACACGCCTTATCGCGATGGCGGCTGGACCGTCCGGCAGGTGGTGCATCATTTGCCGGACAGCCACTTGAATGCTTACATCCGGTTCAAGCTCGCGCTGACCGAGCAGGAGCCGACAATCAAGCCCTACGAGCAGCAGCTCTGGGCGGAGCTGCCGGACTCGAAGACGGCGCCGATCGATATGTCGCTCGATCTGTTGGAATCGCTGCACCGGCGCTGGGTGCTGATGCTCCGAGCTATGACGCCTGCCGATTTTGCGCGAACGCTTCGCCACCCGGAATTGGGTGTGGTGCGGTTGGACCGATACCTGGCGTCCTATGCCTGGCACGGCCGGCACCACGTCGCACACATAACGGAATTGAGGAAGGCAAAGGGGTGGTGAAGCTCGAAAATCGAAATTCGAAAATCGGCCTAGGCGCGAATTTCGAGTTTCGATTTTCGAATTTCGAACCATGAACAACGGACACAAGCCCGTCGGCATTCTTGCTATTCAGGGCGACTTTGCGATGCACGCCAAAATGCTGGACCGCATCGGAAAGCCCTGGAGGCTGGTGAAGCACGCCGCCGATCTGGATGAGGTGAGCGGGCTCATCATGCCGGGCGGCGAGAGCACGACGATGCTGAAGTTTTTTGAATCGGAAGGTTTGGGCCCGGCGGTGAAGGATTTTGCGCGTCAGGGCAAACCGATTTTCGGCACATGCGCGGGAACGATTCTGCTGGCGAAGGACGTCCTGAATCCGCCGCAGGAGCGCCTGGCGCTCATGGACATCACCGTGGAGCGAAACGCCTACGGCCGGCAGATTGACAGCTCGGTCCGGCAAGGCGACTGTCCGGAAATCGCCGATCATCCCATTGAAATGGTTTTTATACGCGCGCCCATTATTCGCCGGGTCGGCGAAAACGTGCGCGTGCTTGGCCGCTGCGGCGACCTCCCGGTTTTAGTCGAACAAGGTAATCTCGTTGCCGCAACTTTCCATCCCGAACTCACTGAGGACGAGGCCGTTCACCGATGGTTCCTCAGGAAATTGAGCCATTGAGTCATTAGGCCATCGAGCCATTGCGGGAGAAACTTGAAAATGGAAACTGGCGCACCGCGGCGGCTTTTGAACGTTGTGTTTGTCTGCGTCGGGAACTCTTGTCGCAGCCAAATGGCGGAAGCTTTCGCCAACAAACACGGTGCGGGTCGCGTCCGCGCCTGGAGCGCTGGATCGGCTCCGCTGGGCGAGATTACTCCCAAAACCTACGAAGTGATGCGCGAAAAGGGATACACGCTCGATGAGCAGTGGTCCAAGAGCTTGAGAGACGTGCCCCTGGATGAGATGGACGTTGTCGTCGGAATGGGCTGCGAGGTGAGTTGCCCGGTGCCCATCGGGTTTAAAGGCCAAGTGGTGGAGTGGAACATTCCGGACCCGTATGGACTCGGCATCGAGTATTTCCGCGATGTCCGCGATTTGATCGAGCGGCAGGTGGTGGCGTTGGTGGATTATCTTGATCCGCATGGCCAGAAAGCAAGCGGAACTCGGCGTGCGTCGGGGGCGGACCCGTCATCACGGCAGGTCAAGAATCGAAGTTCAAAAGGCAAGAGTCAAAAGGTTGACGGGTGAAAGCAAGGACAAAGACGATTCACTTGGCATCGCGCTCGCACCCATAGCACTGGGGATGAATAGCACTTTCCCACTTGTGCTATCATGGGCCGCTCCGGAAGGGTAAGGTGCGCTTTCGGCGTCTTTGAGCTGCCCCTTGCCAGGGCGGTTATGCAGATACGAAAATCATGGCTGCCGCCGCAGCCAGCCACAGTTCGGTAATTTCTCGGAGGACAAGATGCGCGATCATGCCGATCATCACGACGCAGAACTCTTGCTGCGCCTTTACGACCTTCGCCGCGAAGCGAAATTGCGCCAGGCGCGGGAATGGATGGCAGGCGAGTTTCAAGCGGAGTCGCCGGAAGAATACTTCAAGAAATATCCTCGCGGCTCAACTGAGAATGCTTTCATTCGCATGGTCCTGAGCTACTGGGACATGGCCGCCTCCATCGTGAATCAGGGACTGATCAAAGAGGAATTCTTCTTCGAGAATACGAGTGAATTCTGGGCCGTCTGGGCGAAGTTCAAGCATTTGGCGCCCGCGCTCCGAGAGTCTCGTAAGAACCCTTACATTTGGAAGAATCTGGAGAACCTGGCAGAGCGTTTCGAAAAGTGGACGGAGAAGCGCGCGCCCGAAGCGCTGGAAACGCTGCACGCTCTGCTGGTGAAGCCGTCGGCAGCAGCGGCGCCGAAGAGTTAGTGGACCGAATGTAGAGCCGATCCCGCACGGCGGGACGTCAGCCAAGGCTGGGGTCCCCGGCCCCCGAAGCGTACTCGGCCCCACAAGATGCGTTTAGTTGCGGCCACCGGGCCGCACCGCGTGCCCTGTGCTTCTGAAGACTGGATACAGGGGACACGGAGAGCCTCAGTGACCCTTGTGTTGAGTCTTTTCTGGCCCAAGAGGACGCAGAGGCACTACCGGGAGGGGGACAACTCTTCGCGGCGCGAGGGGAAGCTGGCTTTTCTGGTCGAGATACATGCAGGCGTCTGCCGCTGGCTTTTGCCGGAGAGTGGCATTATGATTTAGCTAACGACAGTCTGCGGGACGGTCTGCCGCCAGAAGAAGGTCGACGAACGATCATGGCGACTCTGAAAGAAGTCCTGGAAGAGAATGTCCGCGAGGGCGCGAGCGAACTTTACGAAAAGCAAGATCGCGGCTTTGTAAGGTGCTACGCCTGTGGGCACTGTTGTCCGATTCCTGACGGCCAGGCTGGCGTGTGCCGAGTGCGTTTCAATCGAGGCGGCAAGCTTTACGTGCCCTGGGGATACGCAGCCGGCGTTCAGTGCGACCCGATAGAGAAGAAGCCTTTCAATCACGCCTATCCTGGTGCGCTAGCCTATAGCTTTGGGATGTTGGGCTGCGACCTGCATTGCTCGTACTGCCAGAACTGGGTCACGTCGCAAGCGGTGCGTGATCCGGCGGCGCAGTCTCCGCTTTACGCCATGCGCCCCGAAGAAGTCGTGCGCGACGCCGTGAGACTCGGGGCCAAAGTGGTGGTGAGCACCTATAACGAGCCGCTGATCACCAGCGAATGGGCAGTGGCGATTTTCAAAGAAGCGCGCGCCGCCGGTTTGCGCACCGCCTACGTCTCGAACGGGAATGGCACGCCTCAAGTACTCGAATACCTGAGCCCCTGGGTAGATCTGTTCAAGGTTGACTTGAAGAGCTTCGACGATCGTCACTATCACGAACTCGGGGGGCGGCTCGGGCCTATTCTCGAGACGATCCGTCGCTTGCACGAAATGAGGTTCTGGGTAGAGGTCGTAACCCTCATCATTGAGGGGTTCAATGACTCGGATGATGAGATGAAGCGGATGGCCGAATTCCTGGTGACTGTCTCACCGGACACCCCGTGGCACGTGACCGCATTCCATAAAGACTACAGGATGACCGACCCGGACGACACACGCCCTGAAACCCTGATGCGAGTGGCAGAGATCGGCCGGAAGGCGGGCCTGCGATTCGTCTATGCCGGAAACCTTCCGGGCCACGTCGGCGACCTGGAGAACACGCGCTGCCCGAAATGCAGTGATCTTTTGATCGAGCGCTACGGATACCTGGTTCGAAGTTACCGTCTGACACCGGAAGGCTCGTGTCCGTCCTGCGGGACCAACATCCCAGGGCGATGGGCTCGGGCATTTGAGGGCCAGATCGCTTCTTCTCCCTTCCTGCCGCACTTCCGTCGCTCGTCGAGTCATCCATGGGCAGTTTGCTGAGGAAGCAGACTTATCCAGGGATCTCATCGCCTTCCCTAGGTGGCTGCCCACGGCGGCGTTTCATGATCTTGTCGAATGCCTTGAAATTCGCTCGCGCTCTCCGATCCTGAAAGAACCGCGCGGTCTCCAGAGCCGAAACCTTTTCCGCGACCGCCGTCACCACGAACTGGTTAATGCTTGTTCCGTCTTGTTCGCTCAGCCGTTCGACCGCCGTCTTGAGTGATTGAGGTAGTCGGAGAGGGTAGGTTCGAATCGTACTCATCGGGTGATCCTCCTTATTGCCTCACGCGAAAGAAGAATTTCTATTCCAAACTTTGTCGGCACGTTACCGTAGTCTCGCACGTTAAACGTGACCAGACTGTCGGCACGCCCGTTGATTGCGGTCTCCAGCACCATTTCATCGCCCGGATCGCGAAGCTGCGGTCGCCACAGAAAGTGAATCTCCACCGGCTCAGCCAGCGCCAACACCGCAGTAACAAAGACGTCGACTTCCCGGTCAGACAATCCCGCAGCCACACCGTGCTCCGCCTCGTTACACACTGCTTCGTATTCCATGGCAAGAGCAACACTGACCAGTAGAGTCGCTCGGCCCCGCCGGGCGGCGCGTAGAATGGCAGCAGAGGCCCCTTGAGGGCTACGCATGGCCGCTACCACAACGTCGGTGTCCAGCACGAGCCTCACATTGCCCATGATATCACATCGCGGGCGAGCTTTCCGACGTTCGGGAGGATTGACGGAGTCAATGTCCAAACCAGTAGTATCCCGGCCCCACGCGCATGTTGTGGGTCACCGCGATGGGAACAATCGCGACGATCAAATATCCAGCCACCGCTTGAGTGAGAGCGATGGGCCAGATGTTCCGGTGCCGGGCAAACAGCTCAGCAAAAATGAATCCGCCCAGCGTGGTCGCGACTACCAAGACGGGATTCGGAATGTGCGCGGCACCGAAAAGCAACGCCACAATCGCCGAACTCACGTGACGATTTGGAATAACGCTCATCAGACGGTGGTGAAAATACGACTGGGCAAGATACTGTTGGAACGCGCACCACGCGCAGTAGATTCCAAACATTTTCAGCGTGTATTGCCAGGGTATGGCAAGTGTGCCCCGGAAGAGTGCAACGGCAACCACAGCCAGCGCCACGGCAAGCGGCAGAAAGAGGGGCGCGATGGCGCGGGCGCCGGCGCGCAAGCCGTCGAGCGTCAGGCCCAGTTCGCGGGGCGAATCACCATGCCAGAAGTGCGTCGCCACGATGATCGCCAGCAGAACTATCGAGACTCGAGGATAGGAGAATTGCCAGCGCCAGATATAAACTAGAATGCTCGAATAAACGAGCAGAACCTCCGTCGTCGTGGCCGCAAGCTCGAGTGGCCGCCGGGCGCTGGCAGCGGGAAATTCAAATCGCGAGGTGGTCGTGGTCACTACAAGTGGGATGCGCAGAGTCGCGCAAGAGTTTTTTCGGTTGAATCGACGAATTCCCCGAGGCATCGCCCTCCTGCTGCTCGTTACTTTGTCGTACGTCTCCGTGAGAGCGCTCGACGGAAGCGGTCAGGTTGCACCGTCCACCCCATCCGCGGCCCGGCACGTGATTGTCATCTCCGTAGACGGAATGGGCGCGCAGTTCTACATGTCGCCTCACGCCAACCTCCGCATCCCTCATTTGTTGCGGATGAAGTCCGAAGGCAGTTTTGCCGAGGCGGTGGAGGGTATCTATCCCACAGTCACCTATCCGTCGCATACCACGATAGTCACCGGACGACCGGCGGCCGAGCACGGAATTTACACGAATCTCTCCTCGCGCGAGGCCGGCAAGAATCCGCGCGACTGGTTTTGGTTCGCCAATGCCATCAGGGTGCCCACGCTCTGGGATGAAGCTCACAAGGCACACCTGACGTCGGCCTCGGTTTTCTGGCCGGCCACTGCGGGCGCCTCCATCGACTGGGATTTGCCGGAGATTTGGGATCCCGCCAAGGGTGAGGTCGGCGATCCGATGTATGTGGCGAAGTTCGCCACACCGGGTTTGCTCGTGGAGGCGTTCTTCGCGCTCGGCCCGCCGCCGGCTGGCGAAGATGGCGACGTCACTCGGACTCATCTTTCGACTTTTCTCTTGAAGAGTCACAAGCCAAATCTCTTGCTCATCCATCTCGATACGCTCGACGAAGCCGAGCACCGTTTCGGCCCCGATAGCGCGGAAGCCGCGGCCACGCTGGAGCGCATCGACGATCGCATCGGTGAAATCGTCGATGCCGTGAAGGCAGATGGTCTCGCCGACTCGACCGACTTCTTTATCGTGTCGGACCACGGCTTTATGTCGGTCGAGCGGGAAATCCAGCCCAACGTGCTGTTGGCGAAAGCCGGATTGCTGACTCTGGACGCGAGCGGCAAGATCACTGACGGGAAGGTGGCCACTGTGTCGAACGGCGGCTCGTTCTTTATTTACTGGCCGCCCGAAAATGATGATCATCTTCGGAGCGAAGTCAACGCCGCGTTGAAGCCATTACTGGATGGGCCGCTGGCTTGGGCAGTATTTGACCGAGAGGCTTTGAAAGAAATGGGCGCTGACCCAAGCGCGCAGATGGCGCTCGAACCTCCCCGTGGGGCGATGTACGGCAGTGCGGCGCTTGGGCCAGTGGTGGCCGAGCTCAGAGCCCGCGCTGGATCGCATGGCTACTTGCCATATCGCGAGGGCCTCGAAGCCGCGTTTATTGGCTGGGGGCCGGACATCAAGAGCGGAATCGATCTTCATCGCATTCGCATGACGTCCATTGCAGCCACATTGCTCAAAGCCCTCGGGATTGAGGACCCGCAGTTTGGCTCGCAACCGCCCCTCAACGAGATCTTCAAATAGGCGATGAGGAATGTCGCGCCCAACGCGAGCGGCGAGTGGCGAGACGCGTTTCATTCCAGATCGTGCAGTTCCTTCATCAGATTCTCCGCCGCTGAGTTCGAAGAAGAAGCCGCCTCGAAGAGTTGTTCCCAATTAATGTCCGGAAACCCTTTGCGCGTGGTGCAGCGGACGAGGTAGTCGCGGAGCGTAGCGTTTGCGCCACGCGGCGCTCGAGTCACGCAATCGAAAATCACTCCGTGTGTCGGCTCGCACCAGCGATAGTTCGACAAAAGGCGCAGGGCTGTCTCGCGCCGCGAATCATCGAGCCCTTGCTGGCACAGAGTCTGGAGAACTCTCCGCTCTATTTCAACAGCTCGGAGATGATTTGACCTATCGGCCAACGAGTGACCTTCTGGGTTGGCGTTTGGGGTCCCGCGCCAGGTTGTGGCGCCGGAGTTCGAGCAAGCGGCTTTCATCTGCTGCCGGAGTAGTACGACCACTCGCTAGCCCAGGTAGCGACACGAAACCAGTAGCGCCCAAACATGACCGCCTGCTGGGCGACGAACAACAGAGCGAGTGTCAGGGGCTCTCGAATATTCGACCACGATCCGACCGGCGCGGCCGCGTCCGCGTTGACCAAGCCCCAGGGAATGAGCACACGGTAGATTCCAAGCAGAGCGACGCCGCAGAGCGAAGGGAATGCCCACACGGTGATGGACCGCCTCAAGCGTCCAAGAGCGAAGCCGAGCGACCCCAGGAATGCGTACACCGCGCTCGCGTCGTCCTCCATCACCAGTTTGACTCGCGCGTAGTCCATGACCACATTGACAAAGCAGACGCCGACAGCGACCAGCGCTCCCCATGCGAGGCGAACCCAAAACACCGAACGGTCGTCCAGCCAGTCCGCTGTGCGCTTGTCGATGAAACCGCCCAAGGCCTGGTCGAAGAGTCGGAAGACAATCCAGTAGCAGATCAGGCCAATGATCATCAATCGGACCATGCGCCACGCATAGCGGCCTGCGCCTCGAAAGAAAACCCCGACGACGCTGCCAGCCGGCCTGTCTTCCTCAGCTAGTTGAAAACGGCTGAGGACGCCGCCCGAGAGCACGGCGTTCACCAAAAGAGAAATCAATCCGACTGCTATCATCACTTGCCCGTAACGATAGAGCGAGCCTGGATTGTTGAACGAAAAATCAGTGAGCCAGTCGACGACGGAGCCGGAAGCAAGTTCCTGGCTCATCTTGCTGTCGCTTGTGAAGCGGAGAATGCCGCGGTAGATTGGCAGGGCAGCGAGAGCCGCCAGCCCAAGATTCACCAGCAGTAGAATCCAGGCCGCCGAGCGGGCGCGGCGCGCCAGCCCGAAACCCTGCCGAAAAGACGCTCTCGAGGTCATCATAATGCTCAGCGCGGAATCGCTCGGCTCGCTGTCAACTGAAAAAGCTGCCGGCAAAGAATAAATTCTCCAGCCAGAAGATCCAGCGCACGTACCATCGTGCCGCAGCCCGATTGTCAGCGGTCGTCACCCTGCTGTTGTTGGTGTAGTTCGCGTCCAGCACCAGCTTCCGCTCGGGATCCACTTCCGCGGAAATTACCTTCGAAGGCTTTTCGTAGATGTAGCGGATCCAACGATACTGTCCGTCCCAATGCTCGGAAACTCTCTCGCCGTTTTCAAATCGAACCTCGACATCGACCGGCGCGATGGCCTCTCCGAGTCGCTGGACGAGTACTGTCGAGCGGTAGCGTTTCTCCTTGTTCTTCTCAAACGATTCTTCCGCTGCCTTCTTGTCGTAAAGCGTCTTGTTGCCTGCGCCGCCGTACAGGCCAATCTTGCCCTCAATGGGAGTCGATTCGATTTCGGCCACCGCGTAGTCCGCGAGGTTCGAGCTGTAGAAAAATTGCTGGAAGAACCAGTCCATATTCCGGCCCGAGACTTCGTTAACCGCGGCGATGAAATCAGCCGTACACGGATGGCGATAGCGCCAGCGTTGCTGGTAGGTGCGCATCACGCGCGCCATTGTCTCCGCGCCCAGGTAGCTTTCGAGCATGCGCAGACTGAGGCCGACGCGCGTGTAGGAATTCAACCCATAGCTCGCGCCGCTGACATACTCCCAGCCGTTGCGGACGAGATTGTCATCCTTGGCGTGCTCGAGGTAGAAGCCGCGCCCGGCGGTGCGCTCCGATTCCGGCATACAGGAAAAATAAGCGCCCACGGGAACGCTGCCGGCAAAAGGAAGGTGGATGTCAAGCCAGGGCATCGTCGCGATCGGCACGTTGAGCAGGCGCTCGTAATCGCATCCCTCCCCGTACGCCGTTTCCAACACTTTCCCGGTAGAGTAAGTATTGAATCCCTCGTCCAGCAACGCCTCCTCGAATTCGTTGTTCCCGACTAAGCCGTACCAGAACTGATGCCCGAATTCGTGCACCGTCACGCCTTCGGGACTGAGCGCGTGCGCGGCCGGCCAGAAATTTGTGCCCACCGTAATGAAGGTGGGATACTCCATGCAGCAAGTGGCCGAGTTGCGCGGCACGTCGACGACCGTCATGGTGTCGTACGGATATTGGCCGTACCAGAGCCCGAAGTATTTCAGGCCATTGAAGAGGGCTCGGAAATAGCGGTCCGCCACGTTGGTGTGCGAAGACTGAAGCAAAAACGTGACGTTTACGTCGCGCAGCGCAATCTGCTCGGGTGGAAGAGCGAGAATTTTGCTCCAGGTTAAAATCTCGTCGGGAGTGACCTGTTCTCGCCAGACAAACGGGCGGGTGACTTTCACGAAATGCGGATACGCCGTCCAGGCAAAGTCGTGGACGTCTTCCTGAAAATAGTTGTACGTGGTCGAGCCGTCGGCGTTGGCGTGTTCGTTGCGACGGACACCTGTTGCGCCAACGACATAATTGGAAGGCGCAGTCAAGTCCACATCGTAGACGCCGTAGTCGGCGAAGAACTCGGTGTTGGCGTGATATTGGTGGCAATTCCATCCGCCGGTTTTCCGTCCGCGCTCGCCCGCGCCTTCGTAGACGCCGATTTTCGGGAACCACTGCGCCAGCAGAAAGTAGTCGCCCTCAAACCCGCTGCGGGCCAAGGCGCGCGGAATCTTGGACGTGAAGTCCACCGCAAGCTCGATCGTCCCATGGGGCGGGATGGGTTGCGGCAGAACGATCCGCATTACCGTCTGATCGGAGGCGTTATCGTCGTCGGGATGGACGAAAGTTTGGCCTGACGTCAGGTCAGCGCCACCGACTTGAATCTTGTCCACATCGACCCAGCCCCATTTTTCCTTCTCGGGACGATCCAGCCATCCTGAGTTGCCGCTGCGCCTCCTCACTTGGCTCTCGCGCATGAAGGTGCTATCAACATTCTTGAAGGCGTTGAGGTAGAGGTGGAAGAAGAGGTCGGGGATCGTGTCGTCGGTGTGATTCCACCACGTGAGCTGGTAGTGGCCCTTGACGATCTTGGTTGCCGGGTCCAGCCGGGCCGACATCTTGTATCGGACGATCGGATGTTCGATGTGCGATTTGTAGGTGTAAGTCTGGCCGGCCGCCGCGGCTCCGAGGCAGGAGACGGAAACGATCACGGCCAGCGAAGTTCTAAAACGGTTTTGCATCGCCCCTCCGGGCGGCTTTCCGCGAGTGATGGGAAGTTCTTATCACGCCTTGCGACTTGGCGCAAGCGATGCCTTTCCAGGATGCATCCTCGCCGGCGTGATCAGAACGATAGGTTGGAGACGGGCCGTGGAGCCCAGCGGCTCAGCGGCAGGGCGGTCGCCGCCTGCGGACTAAGGCAAGAGGCCGTAAACGTTCAACTGATTCTTGGTTCCGACGTAGACTTTCCCATTGGCCACGGTTGGGACCGCGAATTTTGTGGCGCCTCCGGCCTGATCGCGGCTACCGGCCTGGTGGCTGTTATAGAGCTCCCGGCTGACGTTGGCCGCATCATACGCGTGTAGAACTGCGGGACCGCTGGTGCCATAGGCGCTGGTGTCCAGAGCCCACACAATGCCATTCGTCGCACCGTTGGCGGAGATGGCCGGCGATGCGCCGGGATATCCAAACGCCGTGGTCCCGGTTGAGGCCGGCGAGGTGGAGAGCAGTCCGTCGGACAGGCGAAAGGCTCGAAGAACGTCGCTTTGCGCCAAATAGTAAATCTGGTTTTCCCAATAAGCCGGAATGCTCCATGTCCCGGGCACCGCTCCGACCAGAGACTGCACCACGTTGTTGAAAGAGGAATTGAACTGCCCCATGTTGTCGCGGTCGATGAGATAGATCGTTCCCTCTTTGCCGCAACCCACCAGAAGGTGGGCCGGACCCGTGGGCTGGTCGGGCAGAAGCATGTTGCCACCCGAACCTAAATCGATATCATTCTGATTTAGATAATTCTCATCGTAAGGAGTAAAATAATCATAAACGGTCAGCCCGCCAGCGGGCGAGAGCTGCACAAAGCTGTCCCCGAGATCAGCCCCCCCGTCGAACGTGCCATTTCCGGTCTCGAAATAAACATGTCCATTGGCGTCGACCGCGGGCGCGGCGCCGGCTTGCCAAATGCCGCCTTGCGCGCCATTCAGCGTGGCGTTGTACACCGCGACCTGAGTGAGCGTCGCGGCGTCGTAACCCATCATCCAACCGTGATACTGATAGTAGTCACAATGCCCAGCCCAGGCGATGTACACCGCGCCGTTCGCCAGAACCAGCCCGGCGCGCTGATTTTGAATCAGCGGCTGGAAGGCGATGTTACCGTTCCCGTCGTTGCCCCAGCCGCTGCCCTGGACCGTGGCCTGGATCACGACCGGGCTATTCGGCTGCTCGTTTCCTGTCGTGATGTCCAGGGCGTGCAGTCTCTGATAGTAGTTGAAGGTGCCGTTAACCAGTTCTTTCGTCCTGACCACGACATAGAGCGTGTTGGTGACGGGGTCGATGACGGGCGTGCTCGTGATTCCGATTTCCGGAATAATATCCCCGCAGTATCCGAGATCTTGCGTCGAGAGCGTATAAATCCCATGCGCTGGATCGATGAAGCTTCTGTGCCACAGTGGCGCTTTCACCAAGCCGTCGGCATCGAAGGCGTACACGCTGTCATGCTGAGTGGCCACAAAGACCACGTTGTGCGAGCCCTGGCCAGGAATGTCGAGGTTCTCGACGTAAAGGGGCTCGGCATAAGTGTAGCCGTCCACCGTGTAGGAGAAGAGCTTGCCGAACTGGGTGTAGTTCACGGTTCCGGTGGTCAAGGCGGTCTCGTCCAGATTCTGTCCGGTGCGAGCCAGATCGTTGTGGTACGTGAAAGTCCCGGCATAGTCGGTGACCACGACGCGCACATTGGTGCTCTGGGTCGGATCGGCGATGCTGACGGCGGTCACCAGGTGGGCGCCCGTCGTGGCGGGGGGCGTGTACAAACCCGAATTGGTGATTGTCCCCACCGTGCTGTTGCCGTTCGCGATCCCATCCACGAGCCAATTCACGTTGCTACTTGGCACGCCGCTGATCTTGGCCTGGTACTGAAGCGTCTGGGTGAAGGTCACGGATCCCAAGCGCGGCCTGACGCTGACGGTGCTCGCTGGAGCCACACCGCCGCCGTGCAGCGCCACCGATTGAAGCACCGAAGGGTCACTGTCGCTGAAGGTCACGTAGCCGGCCCGTCCTCCGGTGCTCAAAGGAGTAAAGGTCACGCTCACGGCGCAGCTCGCGGTGCCGGGCACGGCTGCCCCGCAAGTGTTGGTCTGCGCGTAGTCGCCGCTCGCCACGATGCTCACAATGTTCAAAGGCGTAGAGAGGTAATTCGTCAGAGTGATCGTCTTCGAAGCGCTGGTCGTAAACTCATTTTGATTTCCGAAGTTCAGGGAGATGGGAGTGATCTGAATCGCGATGCCCACTCCGGTCAGGCTCACTGCCTGAGGGCTGCTCGGATCGTTGTCGAAAATCTTTAGGGTGCCGGTTTGAGTTCCCAGAGCGTTGGGCGTGAAGGTCACACGGATCGTGCACTTCGCGCCCGGCGCCAGCGGCTTGGAGCAATTGCTCGTCTGTCCGAATTCGGCGTTGTTGATCGAGATGCTCGAAATCGTCAAAGAGGTGGCGTTGTTGTTCGTAACGGTGACAGGAAGCGGTTTGCTGGTCGTGCCGAACCCCTCGTTGCCGAATTGCAGAAGGGTAGGCGACACCGTCACTGAAGCGAGCATCTGCGATGGCATCAGGAGAGCGAGCAAACACGGTAACAGGTACGCCGCCGCTTTCCCCGGCCGCGGGGAACGACTATGTTTGAAGCTCATCTGGCTTTCTCTCTTTCAAGGTGGTGTTCTAACACGACGCCCTTATGTTGATAACACGGCCGTCGTCCCGGCGTCAATCGAGTTGTGGCCTCGGGTAATGGTGTCATTTGGGATTGGATTCCCTTCGAAACGCTGGTCATTCCCGCGAAAGCGGGAATCCAGTCCGTCCGCGGCGCTCGCGGAGAAGCGCTCTGCGACCCCGCAACGGACCGGGTCATGCACGGCTTGCTCAAGCTCCGCTGTGGACAGCTCGGCAAAAACGTGACCGGCACCGAGCACCTCCTTGCTCTCATCATTGGCCTTCCCCAGTTTCGGTTTTCCATGCTCCGGCTTCGGCCTTTGCCAAATCGGGAATAGAGGCAGTAACCGCTAGACGTATGCTACTTATTCTAAAGGACATTCCGGCTTCGTTCCTAGTTCCGAACTCGCTCGCTTGCAGTTTCGGATTTCGAGTTTCGAGTTTCGGCCCCAGCCAATCGGGAATAGTGAAACCTGCACGCCATTCATATTTCTCCAAAATCCGGGGTTTTTTCTTCGCAACTTATTGCAAACGAGCATCTTACCATCAATGGGTTCGTTTTAGGTTGACGATGCCTATGTTAAAGAATAAAAAGCACTTAACCTCAATGGGTTCGTTTGGGTTCGTTCTTGCCTGCACGCAATCAACGTGCGTCCCCCAAATGGGGAATGGAGCCAGTCATCACCGCCCTTAATCACCCGGCAATTGGCGGCAAGGCGCAGAGGGCTGGACACACCCGAAGGCGGCTTCGGCATCGACATGGCAGATTCCTTTTGCGGTCCAGGCAGCGGCAGGTTGGTGGGGGCACGCCATGGCGTGCCCCTACACGTTCAAGACTTCTCGCAGCACCCCCGAGGTGACTACCTCCATGCGGGAAAGCCGCCTGGGCCGATACGACGGACATAATAGCATGGCGCGAAATACCCTGTCAAGTGTTTTTTCGCAGGCGCAATGGTCTCATTTGAAATTGGATTCCCTTCGAAACGCTGGTCATTCCCGCGAAAGCGGGAATCCAGTCGGTCCGCGACGCTGTGCGCTCCACGGCACTGATCCCAGCGTTCTTCCCGGCTCGCGAAGAAAAGACTCAGCACAGAGCGCACAGAGCAAAACGCTTGAGGTCGCAGAGAAAACACGGAGCAGGCTCTGTGATCTCCTTGAGGACTCCGTGACCTCTGTGTTGAGAACTTTCTTCTTCGGCCTCTTCGTTCCGCATTTGCGCTACAATCCCCCATAGATTCTTCTCAGTCCGCGACAGCCTCGCGAGGTCGCAATGAGATTCCGCAAAGCGTTGACTCTTCTCTTGCTAGCGATGGGGCTGGTCTTTGCCCTGTCCGCCTGGGCGCAGCAGAAACCTGTAGCGCCGGGCTTCAGCCCGGCACGTGCCGCCCTAAAGGGCGGCTCTACAACGCCGACCTCCACCCCGGCAAAACCCTTCACACAAGACCAGGTGCAAGGCCTGGTGCGGGACGGGCTCGGAGACGAGTCGGGCGTGAAGCTGATCGAGCAGCGCGGGATTGATTTCGCGCCGGTCGGAATGACGCCATTCCCCGGGAATCCGTCATCCCGAGCGCAGCGAGGGATCTCGCCCTGCGGCTTTGACTGGGCTCCACTGCCGGAGCGAGATTCTTCGTCGCTGGCGCTCCTCAGAATGACAGCGCTTCGTGCACCGGGATGAATCCAAATTAGCGCACTAGAGCGCGAAGAAGCCGCTTAACCAGGTGCAGGTATTCGTCCTGCTCGCCGGGGACGTGCCGAGCCACCGCGTGGCAATGCTCGTAAACGAGCGCCGCATCGAGAAAGGCCCACGGTCAGGAGTGCACTGACCGTGGCTACCCGCTGCAATCTCTGTGCTTGTAGCTTCCCACCTTGCGCAACGCGAGCACGAAGTAGGGGTAGGGCTTGCCCTACCCTTCTTGGTTCGGCGGCAATGTACACGGAGGGGACGGCAAGCCGTCCCCCTACAGCGACAGGCCTTGCGGACATCGAGGTTCAAGAGAACGAGATTTGTACCCGCGTGGTAGCGGAGGGCCCGCGGTGCGGCCCCTTCGCTCTGCTCAGGGCAGGCTCTGCGGCTTTTCCCGCGGTGCGGGTTCTTGCCGCGCTGCAAACTAGAGAGAATCCGAGTCCTCATGGGCCGCGCCGCCAAAACCACGGCGCGGTGGAAGAGCCGCCCCGATAAATCGGGGCGCTACATATTTTCTTGCGCGTCTTCATGGGCTCTTCTTTCTCTTCCGGTCGGGGCTCGAGCCCTGATGATCCGAATCCCTTCACCGCGCTCGAGCGTGGGCGACGATCAGCAACCGCCCCAAGTTCGACAACCCGACCGTGATGTGGCGATGTTCGCCGGCGGAGTGGCCGGGGTCAGTGGCTGTGGTGCTGAGGAAGTCGCCTTTCTCGCCCGCCGCGTCCCAGAGAATTATCCCGACTTCTCAACCCTCAGGTGATTGGTTACTGAAAAGACGCCGGAGACCCCGTTGGCGCGGATGTTAACCAGATTCTTGTCCATTTCGCTGTCCACGACGCCCTCCAGGGTGACGTTGCCCCCCTTCACGATGATCCGGATCGGCCTGTTCACCGGCAGGGCGTAACGTTCCAGGGCAGGAGCGCCGTAGATGGCTCGATAGAGCCGGAGGCGCAACTGATCGTCCATCGGCGAGGCGGGAAGCACTTCAATCTGGTTGTCCACTTTTTCTACGCCTTCAATCCGCTTGACCGCGTTTCCCGCGTCAGTTTTCATTGTCGGCCGGGTGACCTGGCCCATCAGAGTTACGGTGTAACCTTCGACCTTGAAAGAGATATTGTCGAACACCCCGAAATACGGCAGCATCAGGATTTCATGCATCACTTCTCTCTGAATGCGCTGCACGGCTCGCTCTGGAGCTTGGCCGTTGGTCTGTGCCGGCAGGGCAAGCACGATCAATAGAACGAGAAAACCAAAACTCGGAATGAGTTTGCGGTTCATGTTCATTCCTCCTGAGCCAAGATTTCCAATTTGACTTCCCTGTTAGCCGGCACTATACACCTGTCCCCCTTGAAATAGGAAGCCCCATATCTGATTTTGGATTCCGCTCCCACCCGAACATTTCTCCCGGCCACGGTCAGCGCTCTCGTGACCGTGGGCTCTTCCTTCGATGACGAACCCACGCAATTCCAAAGACGAATTGACCGTGGCTACGTCTGGGTAACACAACCTCAGCCGCCGTTCGAACTGTAATATCTGCGCTTGTAGCTTCCCGCCTTGCGCAACTCGATCACCAGGTAGGGGTAGGGCTTGCCCTACCCTTTTTGCTTCGGCGGCAATGTACGGAGGGGGGACGGCAAGCCGTCCCCCTACTGCGGAAAGCGGATGTGTAATCTTTTGGGCAGTTGAGAGGTGAGGGTCGCCGTCGGCGCTGTGGGAATGTGGAAATCCGGCGACTTTTGCCGGATTTCCAAGCGCGGTGGAAAAGTCAGCCGTTCAGACTTTTC
>JBEKEZ010000029.1:0-78212 GCA_050013575.1 Terriglobia bacterium
CACCCCCACCCGACTCAACTCCCTCGCGCTCATCTCCGTTCTCCCCAATCTGACCTCCTTTCGGAGGCCTCATTAGGGGACATTTTTAACGAGGAGAAAAGGGGACATTATCATCGAGGTACAACAGTGAGAAATGTGTGGGTCGGAAGGCCCGAGGCCGGGGGGCTCGCGACTGCGTCGGGCGAGGTCGCCCTGACCACAAAAGGCCGACCCGAGAGTCGACCCTACGGGGTATACTTACGCCGCCATGAAACGACGATCTTTTCTAAAGCGCGCTGTGGCCGTTCCGGCCCTCGGGGCGTCGGCCTCACTCGCCGGTTCGGTGGCGCCGCACGGCTCCGAGGAACCCCGAACCCCCAACCCCGAATCCCGAACCCCAGGGAAGTACTCACCGGGCCGAATCCAGAACGAATACAGCTTGTACCTGCCCGGCGAGCGCGAGGCGCTCGCACATTCTCCGAGGGTCATTTCCATCAGCGGCGACACAGTAAAGGCGATCCTGAGCGGCGAGACCGAGTCACGACCGCTCAAAGTGGGCGGCGCGATCGGCGGCTGGCAGCTCGTGGCGATTCTCCCCTGGCTGAACGGCACGGCGACGGCAGTCTTCGAGAAACACGTCACGCATCAGGGCGCGATCGCCTACGTCACGGAAATGGGCGAGATCGCGCACATTCCCAAGCGCATCGGTGATCTCTCGAAAATTCGGCCGCGTCCCGCGAACAATCTGCATGGCGTGAAGCTCGAGCGCCCGGCGCGCTACGTCCCCGGCCCGGATGTTTGCGGCGACTACATCCTGAATTCAAGCGAAGATCCCAGCTATGAAAACATCGCCGCGCTGGGCGAAGAACTAATCGGCTGGACACTGGTGGCGAACGAAGAGGCCGCGCCCGAAAAATCGCTGTGGCTGGAGGCCGACGGCAAGTCGCGCCAGTTGCCGGCGGACGCGCAGGCGCCGTGGGCACCCGACCTCACCGGCCGCCTGTTTGATCCGCGCCGCTTTCTGCCTTCGGAATATCTTTACGAGTATGTGCCCGGCTACAGCAAGCGCACGCTGCTGGGCGGGTACTTGCCTGCCGCCGACATCGGCGTATGGAATCCGAAATTTCACGTCGGCTACGAAGTGATGATGGCGATGCCAGTGGGCGTCGATGCCAAGCCTATCGCCCGCATTCGCGCCCAGTTGCCACCCGGCCCGAAGGACAAGATGATCCCGCCCGGTGACAGCGGCTACACCGGCGCGAACGCCAGCAGTCAATTTAGTGAGCGTTACTGGAACGGCTCGGCGGAAGACTTCTTCACGACGCTGGCGGGCGTGTGGAGCAAGTGGCGGCACTTTTTCGGCGACCGCATGACGGTCGAGATTCCCGACGAGTGGCTGCTGGACGCGGCGCGCGCCGGCATCGTGCTCTCACGATGCAGCTATCACGGCCTGGAGCCCACATACCAGATCGGCGAAGGCGCTTACACCAAGATTCCCGTGCGCAGCCACGCGCTTTTCCCCGTGGCACATTATGAATTCGTATGGGCGCAGCAACTGTGGAGTTTATGCGAAGAAGTCGAGCCCTATTTCGAGCATTATCTGAAGCATTACATTCTCGAAGACGGAAATTTCACGTACAACACGCAAGACCAGGTGGAGGCACCGCTCAATGCGGGCGTCTTTCTGGAACTCTCGGCGCGCGCTTACGACTTCATCCACGATCTCGATGCGCTCAAGCGGCGCTTGCCGGTGCTGAGGCGAATGATTGATTTCGTGTTGCGGCGGTATCGCTACTCGAAGGCGCAATTTCCGGAGAGCGATCCTCGGCACGGCCTTATCTGGGGCTCGCCCGAGGCCGACAACGGCGACCCCAACGACGACTTTCCCGAGTCCCATCCCTACTATTACCAAAACGCGGCGTGGATCTGGCGTGGTCTCCACGAACATGCTCGAGCCCTTGCTCGCGCGGGAAAAGACCACAACGACGATGAGCTCGCTCGTGAAGCAGAAAAGTTTGCGCCCATCGCCGCCGAGATGCGCTCCGACATCGACCGCTCAATGAAGAGAACGCTCGACGACCGCAATCCCGAAATGAAGCGCGCGGGCATCACGCCCTTCACCGCCTTCGATACCACGCGCCAGCCGAACGAGCTTTCGAGCTACGAGAACCATCGCTATATGATGGACTGGTGGACCTGCGACTGGGGCGACGCCTCGCTCGACGCCGGCCACTTCAAGCATCGAGCTCTCGCCGGCCAACAGATTCTCGGCATGAATATTGACGGCGACTATCCCCGCACTTCAAATTTCATGGAGCACGGAACATTGGCCGGGCGCATTCGTCAGGAAGATTATCGCCCCTTCCTGCTGGCGCTTTATGGCAACCTCTGCTACGCCATGGATTCCGGCAATCGCTGCGCGCCCGAGGACGCGCTGCTGCCGGGAAATTTTCCCGGCGAAGGAAGCCCTTACGCCTGGTCGGCGGTGGTGAATAGCGAACTCCAGCCCACTATGGGATTGCGCTGGCTGCTTTGCTATGAGGAGCACGACCGCAACGTGGTGCACTTGCAGAAAGCCGCGCCCAAGCAC
Organism: Terriglobia bacterium; assembly: GCA_050013575.1. GTDB lineage: Bacteria > Acidobacteriota > Terriglobia > UBA7540 > UBA7540 > DASYXZ01. The sequence goes on from JBEKEZ010000029.1 coordinate 2,570, forward strand.
TGGTTCGCCGCGGGCGAAAGAATCCACGTGGAGAACTGTCCGACTCGGTTCGGCCCGGTCAGTTGGACGACGGAAGCGATCCCGGGAGAAGGAAAGGAAATGAAGTGGCGGGTTGAAATTCAATTCGCCAACCCTTTTGAGGCGGACCTGATCGTTCACATCCATCCGCCCAACCGCGAGCCGCTCAAGAGCGCCTCGCTCGGCGAGCTTAACCCGGATCGCGTAGTGCTGCCTGGTTCAATACTCGCGGGCAAGAACCAAGTTGTTGTCGAAATTTCAACATGAGTCCGTTGCTTGACTTTCGCCGGCCGGCCGCATCTAATCAACTTGGGATCCAATAGGTCGGAGGTCAAGATGCCGGTCGTAAGAGATTTCGGGAAAATATTCGAGGGCGTTCCGCGTGGCTCATGGGTGGCTCTGTCTCATGACGAAGAGCGTGTTGTCGCTTACGATGTGAAACTTGACGAGGCCATAAGGAAGGCCAAGGAAGCTGGAGAGCCTGAGCCATATGTAATTCGTGTTCCGGAGACCCAAAGCGGGTGGATACTCTAGCTCTTTCATGGGCGTATACTCCGTAAAATACTCGTTCTTCCCTTTTTCCTCCGAGTCCCGCGTTTCCTGAAGGCCGGGTTGCAGCGAGACCTGTCGTGCCCCTGATACTAAAGTATGGAACGTCTCGCGTCTCAGGATTCGCGTTACTGGACTCCGGTGCCGATCAATGTGTTTTTCCGCTTGCTCTTGCTCTCGGATTGAATCCCTATCTCGGGCCAAGCGAACTGTTCGGAGGTTTGGGCAGCTCTCAGGTGCCTGTGTATTTCTGGGACGTAGTTGTTGAGTTGCCAGGCATCACCACTTTCCCTGTCCGCGTGGGATTCACTGAAGGCTTGAATCAGCTCGGAGTTGGTCTTTTAGGGCAAGGCGGGTTCTTCAATCGGTTTCGAGTAAACTTCCGGCTGAACCGCGAAGCTGACTTCGAGATTGAAATCCCCTGAGCCTACATCTTAACCACCCAATCGCCCGATCACCCAATCGCCCAATCACTTAATAGCCTCACTGCGTGACCACGAGATTGGCGGTGGTGGAATTCACCAACGTCCCGGAAGTTCCATTGACATTGATTGAATAATTTCCGACCGGAGTCGCGATTTTGCCGGTGCCGGAGAGGCTGACCGTCTGCGGTGAGCCGGAAGCGTTATCCGTGATGCTCACGCTGCCGGTGCGCGCTCCGGCGGCAGTGGGCGTAAAAGTGACGCTGATGGAACACGCGGCCAATGCCGTTCCGGTGCTTCCCGGGAGCCCGGTGCCGCAATTGTTCGTCTCCGCGAAATCGCCACTGGCTGCGATGCTCGTGATGCTCAACGCACCATTTCCGGGGTTGGAGAGCGTCACGGATTGGGCAGCGCTGGTTGTGTTGACCTGTTGAGTGGCGAAGGTGAGGCTGGAGGGGGACAGACTGACGACCGGCGCTGGAGGAGGAGTGCCGCCTCCACCCCCACCGCCGCAAGCCACCTGAATTGCGAACGCGGCCACGGCCAAGGAAATCCCTCCCGCCGCGGCAACCCGGCGCCGATAAGCCGCCGGAGCGAAGCGAGTGCTGAGCAGTCCGGCCAAAGCTAATGCGGCGAGGGCCAGCCACAAAGTCACCGGAGTTCGTCGAAGCGGTGCAGGGACTGGCGCCCAAGGCATTCTGCGGTTTTTGGAAGGGTTGTTCAACGGTGGGACAATCGAGCTTCCGGTCGTCGAAATAGTTAACGTCGAAGTCTGCGCTGCGGCGCCGGGCGTGACGGCGGCGGGATTGAACGAGCAGCTCGCGCCTTGCGGCAAGGTGCCGCAACTCAATGTCACAGAGTTGGTGAACGGTCCGTCCTGCGCCGAGACCGTCACCGTATAGTTTGCCGATTGTCCGGCAGAGACTGTCTGCGAGCCCGGCGCAGCGCCGACGCTGAAGTCCGTCACCACGACCTGGACGCTAGCCGGGGACGAAAACGAGACGCCGTTGTTGCTGGCAGCCACGGTCACGGCTTTGGTGCCGAACCCGCAACTCATGCTGGATGCTGTGCCTGGCCCACCGCATCCGCCCGACCACTGAATGGTCGTGAGCGGACACGTATTGGGGTCGGAGAACCCAAGCTGAGAGGCGGTGATGCTCGCGCCGCTTGGCGTGTTGCCGCTGATGGTGACCACGGGCGACCCGCTGAAGACGGGCATTGTCGCCTCGGCCGAAGTCAGGGCATTGATCCGGCCGGAGCCGAAAGTATCATCAGGATTTTGGGGACTGGCGCTGCCGACAGCGTCTGCATTGCTCAGTAGCAAGTTTCGCAGCGCGGTACGGGCCGGAGTGCTGGCCACCGAGCCGCTGCTCAGCAAGCAAGGCGCGCCTTGCAGAGTGAGCGCCGCGATGCCCGCCACGTGCGGGGCGGCAGCCGAGGTTCCGAAAAACGGATTTTCGAAGCTGCCCGCGCCGGTGACGGAGACGCCGTCGATCGCGGCAATGTCCGGCTTGGTGCGCCCGTCGATGGTGGGACCGAGGCTGCTGAAGAATTCGGCTTGGTCGTGGTTGGGATCGTTGCAGCTATAAGGATCCTTGCTCAGCGCGGCGCTGCTGCCGGAGCAAATGGCGCCAACCGAGATCACTCCGCCCCCGGCGTCAGATTCAGCGGCGACGCTTTGCGACCGGGTGTTGAAGTTCACCTTGGCGCGGTATGGGTCACCTGTTGGATTCAAGGTCTGCAAGGCCTGCTGCGCGCACTCCGGGCTAAAGGCATACAAGTTCAGGTGCTTAGCAATGGCAGCGTTATTTCGATTTTGGATAACGATGTCGAAAAGAGTTTGTGACGTATTGTTTACATACTCGAAGCAGTCCACAGGATAGCCTGCGCCAAAGCAATTCGCGGGAGTGCTTGAGGCCACTATGGTGTTTGTGCCGTGTTGAACCAGGTACAGGTCATACTCGTTCGTCGAGGACCCAAAGGGATCATCCCAGTTCAGGAAAACGACTACTTCTCCTCCGGCCAATGTCGGGGTCGCCACGGGCAGCTCGATCTCGTTGTGAGTTTGCGGACCCAAGCTCAGAGTGTCAGCCGTGGGCGGATTACTCGAGGCCTGAAACAGGTGCAGGTGGCCGGTGATGCCGGTCAGTGATCCACCATCGGTTCCGGAATCCGTATATTGGCCCAGATAGTGAATGTCGGAGTCGTTGCCCACGGAAGTGACGTAGGCGCGAATTTGATTGGTGCTGCTGTTGAGGGCGTTCGATGTGTTCGTGGAAATCGCGCTGGTGCCGTCGTAGGGCTCACCGAAGAATCCGATATCGTCCACCACCACGTCATTGGCGGCGGCCAGCGCGTTGACGGCAGTATTGAACTCGAGGTCGGTGTCGCCGAAATTCGCGAAAGACAGCGTCGCGCCCGGCGCGATGTCGTAAATGATTTCCAGCAGCGCGGTGCCTTCCGCGCCTGCTCCGGCAAATCCGCAGGTTGTGGGATTGCCGCTGCTGTCCCTTGGCGTGCCTTCTAGGTCGTTGTAAGTGGTGTCAAACGACCGGCCGGTGATGCCACCGGATGAGGAATTGAGAATGTTATAGGTAACACCATTGATCGTTTCGCTGCTTCGCGTGCCAGTGGCATTAGGTAGATCGCCCGTGGAAATCGGCCCGCCTGCAACGCCCTGACAAGTCGTGCAGCCAGTGGCGAAGACGCCCTTCAATCCGTCGGAAATCGCTGCCACCTTAACGCCGGTGCCATCAATGCCCAGGTTCTGGCGCGCGTTCACCGCGTGCAGGATTGCATCGCCTTCCGTGTCCACGGATCCCGTGCGCCGGCGAGCGTAAGTCGGCAAGCGCACAAATTTCACAAACGGCAATTCGCTGACTTGTGCCAGCCGCGAAACGGGAACGAGTGATTGAATGATATGGCGCTTCTCGTCTTGCAACTGAACGGCAGCGCCCGTGCTCTCGAGCGCCTTTAAGTTATCGGCGTTGATCTCGGTCACGATCACGTAGACCTGCACGTCGCCGCTGGGGGTGATGCGCATCTGGCGCGTGGTCAGGGCGTCGCGCGCGGACTTTGGAAGGGACTCGATGCTAAAGTTCCTCGGCGCCTGACGGATTTTCGGAGCTGCGCCCCGTTCTTGCGGAACCGTCTGCGCCAGATCTGCAAGAGGCCCTGCCAGCTTCGCCGTGCCGGCGGCATTGCTCGTCTGACTTCGCCCGACCGTCGATAGAAAGACGAAACCGAAAATCGCTGCCACACCTAATGCAAGACTCCGCCTCAGAACGTGACGCCTACGAGCACGGGACATGAGCGCTCCTTTGCCTACCACAATGAGATTCTCTTCCCATGATGCAAAACTCGGCCCTTCGCGTTGCAGCGCGGCGGCAGTTTCTTCCACTGCACATCATGGGCCCGTACTCCATTTGACCTCTGAGACTCGTGCGTCGTCAATGCCATCGAGCCCATCTCAACGCCAATCTTCTAGGGGTCGAGCGGAATTCGACTTTGCTTTTGACGCCAAAGCGCGATACTTTCTGTTGCACCCGGCATGAGCGACCCTGTGCCCGATTCAACTGGTCAAGCAACAAGCTCGCTGGACACACAGCCCTTCGCGAGCCCCCAAGAGTCCGAAAGTGTGGAATCGGCCGCCCTCGCCCCGGCGCCTACCCCTCTGCCAGGCGAAGACACAGAAGGCGAAACGGGTGGGCTGCTTTTCGGTCTCACTATTTTCGTGAGTGCCTTCCTGCTGTTTCAAGTGCAGCCCATGATCGCCAAAATCATAGTGCCCTGGTTTGGAGGCTCGTCGGCAGTATGGGCCACTTGCCTGTTGTTCTTCCAAATCGTTCTGATGCTGGGCTACCTCTACGCCGATTGGCTCGTGCGGCATGTGCGGCCGGTATATCAGGCTCGCGTCCACCTACCTTTGCTGGCGCTTGGCTTGCTCGTGCTCCCCATCCTTCCCAAAGATTCGTGGAAACCCATGGGTTCGGAGATGCCGACGTTGCGCATCCTGATGCTGCTAGGCGCCACCGTTGGGCTGCCTTACTTCTTGTTATCCACCACGAGTCCGCTGTTGCAGGCGTGGTACGGGCGCGCCCGGCGGGGCGCCAGACCTTATCGCCTCTACGCTCTCTCGAATGCCGGCTCGATGCTGGCGTTGCTGACCTATCCGGTGCTGGTCGAGCCTTACTTTCCGACGCGGCACCAAGCGATGGGCTGGTCGCTGGCGTTTGTCGCTTTCGCGGCCTTGTGCACAACGTTGGCGCTCCGCGCCAAGAGCGGAACGGTCCGAAACCAGCCGGTGGAATCGCATCCTCGTCCGGGCTTGGCTCTCCGGGCGCTCTGGGTGGCGCTGGCGGCCTGTGCTTCAACCCTGCTGCTGGCTGTTACCAATCACCTCACGCAAAACATCGCCGCGATACCTTTTTTGTGGGTGCTTCCACTCAGCTTGTATTTATTCAGCTTCATTCTGTGCTTCGAGGGAAGAGGCTGGTATCACCGCGGGCTGTTCTTGAGACTGCTGGCCGTGGCGATAGGCAGCATGGCTTACGCTCTTTCGGCGAGATTCACCGGGACTCAGTTGATGGTGTTGATCCCACTGTTTTGTGTTGGGCTCTTCATTTGCTGCATGGTGTGCCACGGGGAACTGGCGCGCTTGAAGCCGCCCACGGAGTACCTTACGTCCTTTTATTTGATGGTGGCACTTGGCGGCGCGCTGGGCGGCGTCTTCGTCTGTTTGATTGCGCCGCATGTGTTTCGTTGGTACTTGGAGTTGCCGATCGGCTTGACGGGATGCGCGGTGCTGGTGGCGATCGCACTGCACCGTGACCCGGGAAGCGCCTTCAACAGATCTATCTGGCGGCCTGTTTGGCTACTGGCCATCCTCGTGCTGGCCGTTTTCTTTATTACGGAAACGCGGAAGAAATTTGCGGATGCGGCTTTGATGGTCCGCAATTTCTATGGCGTTCTGAAGATTATCAACGCGGATGAAACTGAGCCAGAGAAAGCGACACGCGAGCTGGTGAACGGGACGATCGATCACGGCGAGGAGTTCCTGGCGCCGGCTCGTCGAATGCAACCGACCACTTACTACGGGCCGAACTCCGGCGTGGGACTGGCGTTAAAGGTCGCGCAAAGGAAGGGCCCCATCCAAGTGGGAGTGATCGGCCTCGGCGCGGGCACCCTCGCCGCGTATGGCCGGGCTGGCGATCTCTATACGTTTTACGAGATCAATCCCTTGGTGATCGATTTAGCGCGCGTGCAGTTCTACTTCCTCAGGGATTCGCCGGCCGCGCTCGAAATCGTGCCCGGCGATGCGCGACTTTCTCTAGAGCGGCAGGCGAAGCAGGAATTCGATGTGCTCGCCGTCGATGCCTTCACCGGCGACGCCATCCCCGTACACCTGCTCACGCGGGAGGCGTTCCTTCTTTACTTTCACCGCCTGAAGCCCGACGGCGTGCTGGCCGTCCACGTTTCGAACAAATATTTGGACCTGGAGCCGGTGGTCCAGCGGGTCGCGTCGTCGATCGGAAAGCAAGCCGTCACCGTCCAAAGCGAGGATGATGAAGAGAATGACGTTTTCTTCGCGCACTGGGTCCTGGTGAGCGGCCGAAGCGAGTTCTTCAACGAGCCGGAAATCAAAGCGGCCGGCGTCGAGCCCGAGAAAGACCACGGTCGACTGTGGACGGATGACTACAGCAGCTTGTTCGGGCTGATGAAGTGAAACAGGTAGGTGGCAGGTAGCAGGTGGAATGTGGGGGCCGGTTCCCCACGTGCTACATTCCACCTACCGGGTGACACAAGTAGGTGGCATGTCGCATGTGGTGGGTGGGAAGGTGGTTTCCCACATGCCACATTCCACCTACTACCTACCAGACGAGTGGTATACTCTGCCCAGCGCCCGCTGAGTTCAACAACAGCCTTCGTGCTGCCTAGTTCACATTTCGGGAAAGTCTTTAGAGACGTCCCACCAAAGGGGTGGACCATGAAACCATCAGCTTGCAATTCGATGTTGAGATCCGGAGTTACGTCCAGAATGAGTGGAGTTCTGGTTGTTGCAGCCTTCGCCTTCTTGGCGCTTTTCCCCTTTGCGCCCATGTCGTCGGCGCAAACCGCGCCGCCGGCCGCCGCGCCGCCCGCCGAACCGGCGAGGAAACCGGCGGGCCGGGACTTGACCAAGCAGCCGACGCTTTATGTGGTCGGCTACGCTCACTTGGATACCGAATGGCGGTGGGAGTATCCGCAGGTGATTCAGGAATACCTGACCAAGACGATGCGCAACAACTTCGCGCTGTTTGAGAAATATCCTCACTACATCTTCAACTTCTCCGGCGCGAACCGCTACATGATGATGAAAGAGTACTTCCCGGATGACTTCGCCAAGCTCAAACGCTACGTGGCGGCAGGCCGATGGTTCCCGGCGGGCTCGTCGATGGAAGAGAATGACGTGAACTCGCCTTCCGCGGAGTCGATCCTTCGCCAGGTCCTCTATGGCAACGAATTCTTCCGTCGTGAATTCGGCAAGGCCAGCGAAGAATTCATGCTGCCCGATTGCTTCGGGTTCCCGGCATCATTACCGAGCATTCTGGCGCACGCCGGCATTAAGGGGTTTTCCACGCAGAAGCTGAACGCGGCCTGGCAGCCGGCGCCCCACGTCGGCGGGCCGGATTCGCCGGAAAAGACGCCCGAAGGCATTCCGTTCAACGTCGGCATCTGGGAAGGCCCCGATGGCAAAACGGTGATCGCGGCGCTGAATCCGGGAAGTTACGACGGCGACGTGCTCACTGACCTGAGCAAAAACATTACTCCCCCGCCGGAGGCAGGCCAATACGGGGGCGATTACGTCTGGAACTGGCCCGACCGTGTCGATTTGAACGGAAAGGTGACCGGCGTTTACACAGACTACCACTACGTGGGCACCGGCGATACGGGCGGCTCGCCCAACGGCGACACCGTGAAACTGATGGAGGCGATTGCGACGAAGAGCGTCACCACTCTTCCACCGTGGCCGCGGTTTGACGATGATTTTGGCGATCAACAGCCCGCGTCTGCACCGCGCGAGACGGTGCGCGTGGGGGACGGCCCACTCCATGTCATCTGGTCGGACGCCGACCAGATGTTCCGCGACATCAAGCCCGGCGAAACGGGCCACATGCCTCGCCACAAAGGCGATCTCGAGTTGATCAATCATTCTGCGGGCTCTATTACCTCGCAGGCTTATCACAAGCGATGGAACAGAATGAATGAGGTCCTGGCCGGCGCGGCGGAGGAGGCTTCTCTGGGCGCGGCGTGGTTGGGCGGGCCCGCTTATCCCCAGGAGCGGCTGAATCACGCCTGGAGGCTGGTGCTGGCCGGACAGTTCCACGACAACATGGCCGGTACGTCCACACCGAAGGCCTACGAGTTCATTTGGAACGACGACGTCCTGGCGTCGAACCAGTTCGCGAGCATTCTGACTAAAGCGACGGAGACGATTGCATCGGGCATGAATACGGAGGTCAAGGGCACAGCCATCGTCGTATTCAACCCGTTAAACATCGAGCGCGAAGACGTGGTGGAAGCGAGCATCACTTTCCCGGGCGGCGTGCCGCAGGCGGTTCGCGTGGCCGGGCCTGACGGCAGGGAAGTCCCCTCACAGTTAAATGGCGCGAACAACGGCGTTGCCAAGATCTTGTTCCTGGCCAAGGCGCCTCCGGCTGGCTATGCGGTCTACGGCGTTCAGCCTGCCGAGGCCGCTCCTTCCTCATCGCTTCAGGTGAGCGAGTCCTTGCTCGAAAACGGCCGCTATCGAGTTAAGGTCGATGAAAACGGCGACGTCTCGAGCATCTTCGATAAGAAACTCAATCGCGAACTCCTTGCCGCTCCCATTCGCTTCGCCATCATCACCGACAACCCACAACACTGGCCGGCGTGGAACATGGACTTCGCGGACGAGCAGCGGCCGCCGCGCACCTTGGTCGGTGGACCGGCAAAGATCCGGGTGGTGGAGAGCGGCCCGGCGCGCGTGGCCGTGGAAATCTCGCGCGAGGGCGAAGACTCCAGGTTTGTGCAGACGATTCGGCTTTCGGCTGGCGACGCGGGCAATCGCGTGGAGTTCGCGAACGCCATCGATTGGAAAGCCAAGGAGGCCAATCTCAAGGTCGTGTTTCCGCTGAGCGCCGCGAATCCAATGGCGACTTACAACTGGGACATCGGCACCGTACAGCGGCCGAGCGAAAATGACCGTCAGTTTGAGGTTGCCACACATCGTTGGATCGACCTCACCGACCAGAGCGGATCTTACGGCGTGACCATCTTGACGGATGCCAAGACCGCCTCCGACAAACCCAGCGATAACATGCTGCGCCTTACCTTGATCCGTACTCCTGGGACTCGCGGAGGCTACGAGGATCAGGGCACGCAGGATTGGGGCCACCACGAGTTGGTGTTCGGCCTCGCCGGCCACGAGGGTGATTGGCGCCAGGCACAAACCGACTGGCAGGCGTATCGCCTCAATGAGCCACTCATGGGTTTTGAGACGGCCAGCCATCCGGGATCTCTCGGCAAGAGTTTTGAGCTGCTCAAAGTCAGCAACAGTCGAGTTCGCTTAATGGCCATGAAGAAGGCGGAGACTGGCGATGAGGCGATCATCCGGCTGGTGGAAACGGACGGCAAAGCCGCGCCCGATGTCCACATTGTTTTTGCGGCGCCGGTCGCGGCGGCGCGTGAAGTGAATGGCCAGGAGCAGCCGGTGGGTGCGGCCACGGTGAAAGGCGGCGAGCTGGTGGCCTCTTTCAGCGCCTATCAGCCGCGCACCTTTGCGGTGAAGCTGGCCCCACCGCACTCAAAATTGGCAGCTCCGGTCTCGCGGCCGGTCGCATTGCCTTACGATGTCGCCGTATCCACCCGCGATGGCAAGCCGGGCGACGGCTGCTTCGATTGTTCCATCAATGACCAGGGCTCCGGCCAAGGCCGAGCTCTGGCAGCCGAGATGCTGCCTTCCGACATCGACTATGCGGGAATTCGTTTTCACCTGGCCGCGGCGGGGGCAGGGAAGCCGGATGCGGTTGCCGCGCACGGCCAGACGATCAAGTTGCCGGCCGGCAAATTCAACCGGTTGTACATCCTAGCGGCCTCTTATGATGGCGACCAGACGGGCGCGTTCGAGGTCGCAAGCCCGTCGACGGCGTCCCGTTTCGACTTGAGGATCGAGGACTGGGGCGGCTACATCGGCCAATGGGACAATCGGACGTGGACGGAGAGGCGATTTGAAGTCCCGGTGCCGCCCGAGCCCGCCGCCGACGACCATAGCCCGCGCGCCGAGCGAGCCCGACGGATGCGAGCCTACGTGAAAGCGCACGGGCCGATCATCAGGACTCGGATGGAATGCACAGGTCTCAAGCCGGGCTACATCAAGCGCGCGCCCGTCGCGTGGTTCGCTTCGCATCGCCACAACGACGATGGGTCCAATGAGGCGTATTCCTATTCCTACCTGTTCGCCTACGAAGTGGACCTGCCGGCGGGCACGACTTCACTCACGCTGCCCAATAACGAGAAAATCCGCGTCATGGCTGTTACCGTGGCCAATGAGGCGGCACAAACGCGCACGGCGCAACCTCTTTATGACACCTTGGAACACGCGGAGGAATTGGCCGGCTTTTACGCCAAATGAACGCGGAGCCTAAGCCTTCAGGAAATCGTCCACCGGGACGCCCGCCTCGCGCAGGATCGCGCAGAGCGTTCCTTCGGCCATATCGTGACTGTGACGAGGAAGGGTAACTTTCCGGCCGGAAAGAGTGTGCCGCCAAACTCCGTGGCTGCCAGGCCCCGAGCGGTCAAAGGCAAAGCCGAGGGTCCGCAACTTGCGGGCCACCTCGCGGTACTTAAAGACTGCAAGGCGCCCCGTCAGCGGACGCCCACCGGAATAAGCAAATCCAGAGGCGGTTTGCGAAGCTTTGCGAGCGCCGGCGGGAGCGGGTCACCGCGTTCGATGCAGGACTCAAAGATTTTGCGCGTCAACCCCTGAGCGATCTCTACTGCTTCCGTCGAGCTTGCCTTCCCGGCCGCAAAAGAATCCTAGCATAAAAGCGAGTGGCGAAGAGTTCATCCCTCTCGAACTCGGCGGTTATTTCTTCTCGACTCTGACGTTTCTCTACGCCTCATCTTATCACCAGTCAGGGAAGCGCGGCGCTCTGGGAAGCATCCATGGCGACCTGCTGTGACGCTTGTATCACGCTTGCCCCCGGCCCGCCTGTAAATCGCAGAGAACGCACGCCGGGATCGCCGGGCGCCGTGACCGGCATCACTGACTTCGCCCGCCGAGGTGGCTATAAGTCATTGCGTGAGCTTCACTCTGTGCCAGCCGGCGGCCTCACGGGAGTTCCCAGTATCGCCGTGACAGGAAGTGAAGGGGAAAACCAGAATGCCCTTGTTTCTCGTGGTCATTTGGACTGCGTTCGTCACACTCACGGCATTTGGCTTATTTTCCACGATCATTTTTATCGCCGTTGCAGCGGGAAGCTGCTGGCTTTTCGCAAGAACCCTCTGGAAGCGGCTCTCCTCAATGTACCCCCGGATCGGAGAATTGCCGCGGGATCATGTCGCCGAACGGCTCCAGCGAGTTTTCCTTGAAGTGATGTTGCAGTCGCGGGTTATCCGCGACCGACCCGTTACGGGAGCGCTTCACGCTCTGATGATGTGGGGTTTTTTCGCCTTCGCGTGGGTGAGCCTCAAGCATCTTTCGCTCGGCATCCGCGGCCTCGATGCCGCCTCTGGCGAGCGCAGTTGGTACGGCGGTTTTGTGGCTTTCTGGGCGCTGGCAGTCGCTTTGGGCATCACGGGGCTCGCGTTCCGCCGCTTCGTATTGCGGCCGAAATTCCTTGGGCGCTTTTCCCCGACGTCGGCACTGGTCGCCGCTCTCATCCTCGCGCTTATGGCGACCTACCTCTTAGGTTGGGGAATTTACTCACCGGGAACCGCCGCATGGAAGGTGAATTGGTGGACGCACACCGGCGTGTTTTTCGCGCTGCTCATCATTATCCCTCATTCAAAGCACCTGCATCTTCTGCTGGCTCCATTCGCGATATTTTTCCGCTCCGAACGGACAAGCGCTATGCGCCCGCTCCGCGAGGTCGAATCCGACGGAACGCAACCGCAAGAAGATGATCTCGATTTGGGCATGTTCCGCTTCGCCGACCTCGGCGCCAAGGACATCCTGGATCTGAATGCCTGCGTCGAATGCGGGCGCTGCGCGCAGTTTTGCCCCGTGAACCGGACGGGCGGCTCGCTGAACCCGAAGGAGCTCATCCTTTCCATGCAAAAAGGGTTCCTGGCGGGAGGCGCGGGAAGCAACACCATCGCCGGGAATAACGGCGATTGCGGGAATGGAACCGCGCGTGTGGCGGAATCCGATCTCTTCCAGTGCTTGTCCTGCGGCGCGTGCGAATACGCCTGTCCAACAGGCATCGAGCACGTCGGCAGGAAGATCCTCGACCTGCGCCGCGCCCTTGTAAGTAATGGCCTGACGACGAATGAGAAGGTGGCCGGACTTTTCAGGACCATGGAGCGTTCTCCGCACAATCCCTGGGGCATTGGGCAGGAAAGGCGGCGCAAGTTTGTTGCCGCACACGAATTCCCCATTTGGAGCGGCAAAGAGGAATGGCTTCTCTGGCTGGGCTGCGGCTTGAGCTATGACCCTCATGGCCAGTCCGTCGCTGTTGCCATGCGGAAGATCCTCGACGCGGCAGGCGTTTCCTTCGGAGTTTTCACGGAAGAGGTGTGCTGCGGAGAGCCGGCGCGGCGCGCGGGTAACGAATATCTTTACCTTACGCTCGCGGAGAGCGTCATCGAGATGTTCTCGGAAAAAAAGGTGAAGAACATACTCACTTGCTGCCCGCACTGCGCTACCGCGCTCGACAAGGACTACCGGCAGATCGAAGCCTACGCGAAGCTCGGCGTCCGCGTGGTCCACCACTCGGAATTCATCGCCGGACTCTTGCCGAGGCTCGATCTCCAAGGCGACGAACGCGCCGTGTCGTACCACGACCCGTGTTATCTGGCGCGAACCCTGGGCGTAACCGGCGTCCCGCGCCGGATACTTAAGGCCTGCGGCGCGTCCCTCCTCGAACCGGAAAACCACGGCCTGGGCACTTCCTGCTGCGGAGCCGGAGGCGCCCAGATCTTTATCGCCGACGACACACTCGACCGCGGCAAGGAACGGGTAAACCACGCGCGCTTCGCGGAGCTCGTGGGAACGGGCGCATCGATGGCGGCCGTCGCTTGTCCCCACTGCCTGACCATGCTTCGCGATGCGGCGAACCATGCGAACCGCGATGATTTCGCGATACTCGATATCGCGGAAATTGTCGCAGAAAGTATCCGGCAGGACGCCATGGAAACAAGCAACGCTATAATTACTCAGGAAACCACGCTTACGATCCGCGGCCGGGAATACCGCTCGGACCCTGCTGCGAACGGACTTGACTACATCGGTCCCGACGGCGTGCGCTACCGGTGCCACGCGAACGGCCAGGGCCTGGTCGCGGAAACGGCTTCAGTTGACGGGACGGTGCATGTCGGTCCGCAGTGCCGTGTATTCGATCACGCAGTGCTCACCGACGGCGTGCGGCTCACGGGCCGCGCCGAGGTCGGCGGCCATGTGGTCGCCAGCCACGGCGTGAACTTCGGCGGCGAGGCTTCCATTACGGAAGGCACGTTCGCAGGGCCGAAGATCGTCGTAAGACGATCGGGATAACGGCAATCGAAATGGAGGCGGAAATCCGTTTCGCATCCTTTTTTTGCGAGTTCTCAGCGGGGTAGCACAGCACGGCCCGTGGCCGCAACCAAAGGGAAGTTCTCCGTGGCCTCCATGCTTTAAAGATCTCAATCCCGCAGGGCGGGACCACAGAGCGTCTCAGTGATCTCTGTGTTTCGTCTTTGTTCGCCACAGAGGACGCGGAGCCAATGATTGCGTCCACTTCTTGCGCGGTCGAGCTACTACGACCAAGTCGCTTGGACACTCCTACCAAATTCTCGATATAATTGCTCGCGCTAAGGCCCCCCCTTCGCATCTTTCGTTTCGGAGCTCGGCATGTTTGGGCCTGACCGGGATGACGACGACCGCACTCGGGACACCGACCCGGCCGAAGTGCGGACCACGCCTTTTCCCAGTTCCTCGGCGGCCGCATCGGCAAGCGGTTACGACCCCACCGCAGATTCCTGGCGCCAGCTTGCGGCGCGATTCGAATTCCTCAACGAACTCGGGCGTGGCGGGATGGGCATCGTCTACCAAGCGCGCGACCGCGAGACGGGCGCCGTTGTCGCCATCAAAGTGCTCAAACCGGAAATCGCCTCTTCGCCGGAGCTGATCGAGCGATTCAAGACCGAGTTGCTCCTGGCCCGCAAAATCACCCACAAGAATGTGTGCCGCGTATACGACCTCCATCGCTTCGGCCAGGTCGTGGTCATCGCCATGGAGTATATCGAGGGCGAGAGCTTGCGCGGCTTGCTCGGCCGGGTCGAGGGGCTCTCGATTCGACATGGTTTGAAAGTGGCGCGGCAAATGATTGCCGGCCTCGCCGAGGCGCACGAGCAAGGAGTCATTCATCGCGACCTGAAGCCGGAAAACATCCTGATCGGAGCGGATGGGACAGTGCGCGTAATGGACTTTGGCATTGCCCGGTCGATCGAGACCACTGCCACCACCGGATCATTCGTGGGCACGCCGGCGTACATGAGCCCTGAGCAAGCGGAGGGGGAGCCGGCCGATGCGCGCAGTGATATCTATTCGCTGGGCTTAATTCTCTACGAAATGTTTACAGGCCAGCGAGCTTTCCACGCCGACACGCCTGTTGGCTACGCCTTGAAGCAAATCCACGAGACGCCCACCCCGCCCACCGATATCGAGCCGCACCTTCCCAGGTACATCGAGCGGGCCATCGCCAAGTGTCTCGAAAAGGACCCGAAGAAACGCTTTCAGTCGGCGGATGAGCTTGAGGCTGCGCTCACGGCCGACGCTGAGCTTGAACACGTAAGGCCGCAGGACGCGGAGAGCCCGCTTCCCCAACACCTCGCTCGTTGGCAACGAAGCGACTGGCTTCTTGTCGCTGCCGCGATCGCCGGGCTGGCGCTTTACTTTCCATCGTTCAACCGCACAAGTCTTGCACCGCGTAGCAAAGTCCCATTCGACCGCAGCGTCTTCCTCCGAATTGCACAGGATTATGCACAGCGACTCGGCGTACCGCTCGGGAAGATGCAAGGCCCGTACGCCATTACAGAAGTGGGTTATGGTTACGTTGCCCGGTACGCGGGTGCGCGTACGGCGCTCGAACTTGCCAACAATCCCATCCCGTATTGGACGTGGTGGGTCCACATGGACTCCCCGGCGCAGGTGGAAGTTAAACTCGACAATCGCGGGTCACTCGTACAGTTTTCTCGCGACAACTCCGGCGACATACCTCAGGTCCAAAGGCTTTCGGTTGATGAAGCTCGGCCTTTAGCCGAGAAAGCTCTGAAGGACTTTTTCGGAGCTGACGTGGCTCAACTCGTCCTGGAAGGTGAAGGAGGTGACACGTATGGAAGCTCCGGCAGAGAGGACACCTATTCCACCTGGAGAGACCGAAAAAGCTATGGTGGGCTCACCCACCGCTACTACGTCGTGCTGATCGGACGAGAGATTTACTACTTGGCGAGCGATTTTACGCCCCCCGCCGGATATGTCTTGCAAAGTACTTTTCCGCAATTCCTGCCCTGCGCATCGTTAATCTTGCTCGCCTTTGTTCCCCTCGGCTTCTTGCAGGTACACCAGGTGAATCCTCGCGCCCGATGGCGTGTGGCAACCTCACTGGCAGGATCTGTAGTTGCCTGCTGGCTCTTATGGAGGTGGCTCAATTCTTTCCTCGGGGAGGACTATGCCCCTTTGCTTTTCTTTTCTTCAGTTGCCATCGTTGCGGCGGGGTCGGTTGCATTCTTTGCCTCCGTTGCCGTGGAGCACGCCGTGCGCAAGCTGGATTCTGACCGGCTCCGGGGGTTTCTGCGGATTTTTGAACGAAAGGCCGCTTCCGCGCCCACTGGCCTTGGCATCCTGCGCGGCACAATGATCGGTCTGGCCATACTCGGGCTGGACAGTTCATTGGTATGGCTCGGTACGAACTATTTAATGATGAGACTCGATGTGGCAGCACACATTCAGTACGGGTCACGTTTTCTTGCCAGTCCAGTGCCGAGTGCGGATGCCGCCCTTTGGGCACTATCCCATGCGTTGGCGATAGGCTGCGTTGTTTCGGTCCTGTTCTCTTTCCTGTCTCGTTGGAGCGGTTCTCAGAGGCTTGCGATCTTGCTTAGCGCGGTCCTCGCCGCGGTTTTTGTGCCGAATCCCGCGATTGCCATGGGCGCTGTGTGGCCATACCAGCTAAAATTGCTGGTCGTCTTCGTCGATTGCTTCGTCTTAAGCTGGACTTTCGCCCGCTTCGATCTTCTTACGCTGGGCTGGGCAGTGTTCACGTTTGCATTTTGTTGGGAAAACTACTCTTTATTGGTCATGTTCGAGCCGATGGGCTCAGTTGAACAATGGATCGCCTTCGGCGCATGGGGCTTGGTGGTTGTCGCCTCTGCGGCGGTCGCCTTCCAGTCGAGCCTTCGCGCCGCACGCCAGCGCCTTGTCGCAGCTCTTCAATAGCATTCCTTGTGTGCTGGAAGTTCTTCCGCTCGTGATTCTATTATCGCTTCGCCGCGTCAACTTGCATTGCCAACTGATAGTCAAGGCACGGTTTTGGCGCCGTAGGCTTCGCGGTCTGGAAGGGCAGTGGCGAGTGATGAGTGGCAAGTGGCAAGCCAAGAAGCAGAACTCAGGAGCCAGGAGGCAGAAGAAAGGAGCTAGAAGTCAGGAGTCAGAATTTTAGAAGGGTGCTAGGTGTCGGGGGGCAGACGAAGCGGTCCAAGAACGGACGCTGGGCTACCGTCTGGAAACCCGAGTGGCAATTGCATTCCGCGGCATTCAGGCGTATGTTGTCGGGCGGGCTAGGCGTCGATAAAGAAAATTCCTGTCCAAATACGAAATGAGTGAAGAATGGCAAAAGCCATAATCGTTAATCCCTCGATTTCAACGGCGGGCTACAGCTTCATAACGCCGAGATGGCTCTACGTTATTGCTCAGGCGACGCCGGCCGACCTGGTTGGGGATCCCATACTCGTCGATGAATCGATTGAGAAGTTCAATCCGGAGATCGTCGAGCCGGGAGATATTGTCGGCATCGGGATCACCACCGGCAACTGTATTCCGGGTTACGAGGTGATGAAGGCAGCGAAATCAAAAGGCGCCAAGGTGATCATGGGAGGCGTCCACGCCACCATTTTCCCCGATGAACCTCTGGAGATGGGTGCGGATGCGGTGGTCACGGGCAACGGGGAAGTTGCCTGGAACAAGGCCGTAAGGGATGCGCTGGAAGGCAAGCTACAGCGGAAGTACGTGGGTGGCCGATTACCCGGCGAGGAGATGCTGAAAGCGAGATGGTCCCTTCTGGATCCAACGAAATATATTTTTCCTTCAGTTCAAACCGTCGCGGGATGTCCGGAGAATTGCAGTTTCTGTTCCGTATGGGTGACGGACGGGCGCCAGCCACGTGAGCGGCTCAGTGCGAAAATCATCGAGGAGGTGAATGAACTGCACGAATTAGGCTTTCGTTACATCATCTTCGCCGATGATAATTTCAATCCGGTCACCTTGGGCCGTATCGCTCGCGAGCCGAGCGAACACAAGAAACGCGAGTTTGAGCAAATGCGTGAGGCGCGGTTGAAGTTTTTCGATGAATATGATCGCTCGGTACCGAAAGACATGTATGCCTTCACCCAGATGACGACCGAGGTTATAACCGATGAAGAGTACCTTCGCGCCATACATCAAAAGATGCGCATTAGGGGGGCGTTAGTCGGGGTCGAGTCATTTTCGGAAGAGGGTCTAAAGGCTGCCAACAAGCAGTGGAACCCGGTTGGACACAAAATGGTTGAGGCGATACAAAAGTTCCAGCAAAACGGAATCCTGGTCTTGAGCTCGATCATTTCCGGTCTCGAATCCGATACCGTCCAGACGATCCGAACCATGAAGAGCTTCGCCAACGAGTCGGGAACAATGCTTGCCCAATTTACCGTCTATAACCCTTACCCGGGAACCAAAGACTTCTATGAAATGATGAACGACAAGAAGAACCTCGGAAGAGCGGACTATCAACCGAAACATAAGACTCGAATTATGCACGACCGTTATTGGCTGAAACCGTTGAGACCCGTCGACATTATGCAACACCCGAATATTTCCGGGCATGACTTGCACGTCGAGAACAAGAAGTGTTGGGATAGCTTTTACTCGTTAAGAGAAAGCTTTCAGCGAACCAGGCGGGGAAAAGCCCGCACGTGGCCGTTGACCGCCAGAGCCGCCTATCTATTGGTGTGCCTGGCATTCCGGCAAGCGTACGCCGGGTATGGCATGGCAGCCGACAGCGTTCGACGAAAGAAAATGGGACCGGTTACCCGAGTGTTGGTCAAGGCCGCAGTAAGTCTCTACAACTTTTGCTTCCGCCAGAGAAAGTTCGCCCTCAAGGTGCCAGTGATCCCACTTAAGTAGTAGCCAGCCCACGGTTTTGGCGCCGCGGGCTTCTCGGTCTCAAGGGCAGTGGCGAGTGGAGAGGACAAGGGCCGAGCAGGAAAGCAGGGGCTAGGTGCTGGGGGCTGGGCGGTAAGTCGCAGTTTCGAATTTCGAGTTTCCAAATTCGAAGATGGGACCTGAAACCTGGCACCCATCACCGAACACCCACTATTCGTGTAACTCGATCACATCCTTATCTGCCAGCAGGTAATCCTTGTTGACCATTTGCCCTTCGAACTTTCCATGTCCCCAGACGCGCGCGAATTTCAATCGCTCGAGGAAGTCGTGATGTACGTGCGCGGCGAGGTCCATGAGGCGCGAGCCGCGTTTCAAAACATAGGGCGCCTCACGCTCCAGTTTTTTGCCCGGAGCCTTGGTGTAGACTCGAACCAACTGAAGCAGGTCAAACACGGCGCGCCGGAGTTCCGCAAGGCCGTCACCGGTCTGGGCTGAGATATGGAGAATAGGGAAGAGTGGGCCATAAAGCTCTTTCAGAATTTCGAGGTCTTCGACGGCGCCGCTCGCGTCGATCTTATTCCCGACCAGCAGCGTTTTGAGCGCAATCCAGCCCGGCTCCGTGATCGGTCGAGCGCCCAACTCCACTTTCGCCTTCCGAGTCTCGGCCAGCGTCGTCTCGAGGTCTTCGAGCAGGTCAGGATCGCTCAAGTCGACCACGAGCAAAGCCGCGTCGGCGTTTCGGATAATTTGGTACACCCAGGATTCCGGCACGTCGGGATGGACGGGCGGCAAATCCACAAGTTGAATCTGAACGTCCTCAAACGACATCATCCCCGGTAACGGAATCCGAGTTGTGAAAGGGTAGTCGGCCACTTCCGGCATGGCATGGGTGAGACTGCGCAGAAGCTGCGACTTGCCGCTGTTCGGCGGCCCGACGAGCACCACCTGCCCGGCGCCTTCTTTCTCGACGCGATGGATCAGCCCCACGCGGCTGACCGCTCGCTTCTCGTGTCCGGCGCGGAGCTTCGAGAGGCGCCGCTTCAGGTCGGCCTGCAACTTTTCCGTTCCCTTGTGGCGGGGAATTGTGGACAACATCCGTTCGAGCGCCTCGAGTTTCTCGTCGGTGGTCTTGGCGCCCTTGAAAGCTCTTTCAGCTTCGAGATATTCTGGCGTGAGATTGGCCGGCATGGCCTTCCGCCTAAAATCGTTGGCAGGCGTGGAGCGACTCCAACTTCGACCCTCGAATCACAAAGCGGTTGCCCTATTCTCCGCGGCACCGAACAACGTATTCAGAATTAACACGCTCCACACCATTTAGCCTAGCGCAGACGAACCGCTGTAGTCAATTTTGTAGCCGCTCAGTTCAACGAGTTTCAACCATCCTAAAACCCTGGCCGTTTGCAGGTCAAGTCGTGCGAGGATTCGCCCGCGGGTGCTCCGCATTACGTCTTTCAATACAGGGTAGCATGATGCATCGATGCTCGGAGCAAGCCATCACGGTCCCGCTGGCCTGGATCGACTCCTTCACCGTGCGCTAGTCAGGTCCTCTAGATCAACGAACGGCAGATACGAAAGTCCTCAAGGTTTACCCCGGTCAGGCCGATAAAATGAAAGGGAGTGTTCGGTGGACAACGCGCGTCTCCTGCGGCCTCGGGTCCGGAGAGCGAGTGCGAGATGCACCATGGGCGGGGACATTAGAAAGGGAGAGGTTGGAGCCAGCCCTCGCGAATATGCGGAAAGGACTCTGATCCATATACCGATTATCCATTCTCAAGCGGATATGGGAGGTCTGAGTGAGTCGATCCAACGCTTGAAAATTAAGAGGCTCGGCCGAACGGGTTGGGCGCGGACCGTGAACCGGATCGAGGAGTTATGGATTCGGATCGAAAAAGTCATCGAGAGCCTGGCACTTCCTTACGAACGAGTTCGCCTCTATCAAGATGGACTCCCGGTCTGCGGTCGCGAGGCGAAGATTGTGGAAGAGTTGGCCAAGGCGGGGAGTCGCAACCACCGCCTGCTTCTTCGCTTGAGAGAGAAAGGGGCCACCCTCATGGGCACGGAATCCTCCGAGCTCCTCGTAGAGGAATATCAGCTCGTCCAGGAGGACCTCGCTCCTGGGAAGAGCCCGGCCGCAAGGCGGGTGGGGGCCAGCGGGAAAGCGTTGAGGGACTCATTGCTCAAGAGGCGCGACCAATACATCGGCCGCCGAATTAGCGACACACTGTCAATGGGGGAGACAGGCATCATCTTCCTGGGAATGCTCCACTCCCTTCGGCCTTGGCTCGATGAGGATATTCGAGTCATTTTCCCGATGCACGGGCCCGCGGAGCGTGGAGCGCAATAGGGGTGATAACCGTGAAGAGCAAGATTCTCATCGTGGACGACGAGCCAGCCATCGGCGTCCTGCTTTCCGAGTTCATGGAGCAAGAGGGCCTGGTTTGCTTGGTAGCCAACACCGGGGGAGCCGGCTTGGAGACGTTCCGCGCGGAACAACCCGACATTCTGATCCTGGATCTGAAGCTGCCCGATATGACAGGGATGCAAGTGATGAAAGCCGCGAAGGCCATGGACGAGGACCTTCCGGTAATTCTGATTACAGGATTTCCGGAAGTCCGAGGGGCGGTCGAGGCCATGCGGGCTGGAGCTCACGACTATCTGGCAAAACCTCTGAGGCACCGTGAGGTGCTGCGTGTGGTCTTCCGGGCGCTGAATGAACGCGCTCTCAAACGAAAACTCCGGCGCCTCGCTAACCAGATCGAGGGCGAGGCGGCGCTGCGCGAGCTCATGGGGCCCAGCGACGTTGTCAAACGCTTGACCGAGGAAGTGGGCAGGGTGGCCAAAACGAATTTCAGTGTTCTGGTTATCGGCGAAACCGGCTCGGGGAAAGAACTGGTGGCGCGAGCGATTCACCAACTCAGTTCCCGACGCGATGCCCCTTTCATCGCCATGGATTGCGGCGCCATCCCGGAGACCCTTTTGGAGAGCGAATTGTTCGGGCACGAAAAGGGGGCGTTCACCGGCGCGGACAGGCAAAAAGCGGGAACCTTTGAGCTGGCTTGCGGCGGAACGCTTTTCTTGGATGAGATTTCCAACATGCCCGTCGGTTCTCAGGCCAAGCTTTTGCGCGCCTTGCAGGACAAGGGCATCTACCGCATCGGAGGCACGCAACCCATCCGGACGGACGTGAGGGTCCTGGCCGCCAGCAACCAGGACCTGCGCAAACTGGCCGAAGAAGGGTCATTCCGCCGTGATGTTTACTTCCGGCTGAACGAATTCACGATCACCGTGCCAGCGCTCCGGGAGCGCCCCGAGGACATACTCTATCTGGCCAAACGGTTCATGGATGTGGCCAATGTCGAGTTGCAGAAGAACGTGCAGAACTTCGACCAAGCCGCGGTGGACGCGTTGCTGGCCTACGAATGGCCCGGCAACGCTCGGCAGCTCCGCTCCGTGATTCGCCGCGCCGTATTGCTGGCAGAGGACGGCATCACCGCAAAGCATTTGGCCATGGATGGGGGGCTTCGCCGGGAGGACGGTTTGAACTGTGAGCCCGAGGCGCAGGCTTTGGAGACACTTCAAAACGATCTTCCGTTGAAGGAGTACGTACGACGCAAGGTCGTGGTTATGGAGCGGGAGATTTTGTCTCAGACCTTGCGTGAAGTCGGAGGCAACAAGGCCAAGGCGGCTCGTCTGCTTCACATCGATTACAAGACCATCCACTCGAAAATAAGGGAGTACGGTATCGCAATCGGTCAAAGGGAATGAGGTGACCCATGAGTGAAAAAGGGAAAGACAGGATCGTATCCGACAGGGCGGGAGGCGGGCTCGGGGGATTGCTTCGAGGCTTAGGTGACTTGGTGGAGAAGCTCGGCGAAATGGCCGAGTCGGGCGAGACCATTTCGCGCACGGGGGAACTTCGTGGCGACGGAAAAGAGCTGAAAGGGATTTACGGGTTCACCGTCAAAGTCGGCCTGGGCGAGGACAAGCCCAAAGTCGAATCCTTCGGAAATATTCGGAGGGACGCCAAATCGGGACGGACCGAGGTCCAGGAAGTCCGTGAACCGCTGGTCGATGTTTTCGACGAGGAGGACCATTTCCTGGTGGTGGCGGAACTGCCGGGGATTGGTGCCGATAATGTGCACGTCGAGGTGAAGGATGACGTGCTCACGATTACCGCCGAAAAGGGAGATAAAAAGTACCGCAAGGAAGTCTTGCTCCCGCGCAGTGTTTCCAAGGAGAAGATGCAGGTCTCATGCCATAACGGAGTCCTGGAGATCAAATGTCTCAAGTAGCGCGCCGTGAAGACCAAACCGTCGAAGCCGAAAGCAAGTCGCTGAAGTTGAAAGTCGCTGAAGCTCTGAGCAAGGACGTGGGCCGAGCCTACGCACGCATTGGGCCGGAGGATTTGACCAAGCTCGGCGTGAATGTGGGCGACATCGTTGAAGTCGTCGGTAAGGGAAAGACCGTATGCAAGGCCATGCCCGCTTACAAGGAGATGCGCGGGCAGTCACGGATTCAACTCGATGGGCTCAGTCGGGAGAATGCCGGGACAAGCCTCGACGAGTCTGTGCAAGTGCGCGGCGTAGCCTGTCACCCGGCCGAGCGAATAGTACTTGCCCCTACGAATATTACTCCCTCGGAGCGGGATCTCGACTACATCGGCAGCCGTCTCGACGGCTTGCCGACTTTTGTAGGCAACCGCATTCGCGCCACTCTTTTTGGATCTCGATGGGCGGACTTCAAGGTGGATGGGACCATCCCCAAGGGCTACGTGCTGATTGTCCCCACCACCCAATTGGTGATCGCCAAAGGAGGGCAGCCCGAGGAAGCAGTGGCCGGCGCGGTCTCCTATGAGGACATTGGCGGGCTGAAACCTCATCTGCTTCGAATCCGCGAAATGATTGAACTTCCTTTGCGCTATCCCGAGGTTTTCGAGAGGTTGGGGATTGATGCGCCCAAGGGAGTGCTTCTCTACGGACCGCCGGGATGCGGGAAAACGCTGATTGCCCGGGCCATCGCGCATGAGACGCAGGCGAACTTTTATGCCGTGAGCGGACCGGAGGTGATCCACAAGTTTTATGGTGAAAGTGAGGCCCACTTGCGGCGAATTTTCGAAGAGGCGAGCCGTAAGTCCCCCAGCATTATCTTTCTGGATGAAATCGACGCCATTGCGCCGCGCCGCGAGCAGGTGGTGGGCGAAGTGGAGAAGCGCGTGGTGGCTCAACTATTAGCTTTGATGGATGGGCTATCCCGGCGCGGGAAGGTCATCGTCATAGCGGCGACCAACATTCCTCAAGTCCTTGATCCAGCTCTGCGACGCCCCGGGCGGTTTGATCGGGAGATTGCGATCCCCATTCCCGACCGCAATGGGCGCCACGAAATCCTGGAAATTCACAGCCGGGGCATGCCGTTGGCGGAAGCAGTCAACCTGACTCACCTCGCCGACATCACGCACGGCTTTGTCGGGGCCGATCTGGAGGCGCTCTGCCGGGAAGCCGCGATGATTTGCCTGCGACGCATCATGCCCGATGTCGACTTCGGCTTGGCGAGCATCCCTTATGACCAACTCGCCAAGCTCGAAGTGAAAATGGATGACTTCCTCGAAGCCTTGCAGGCGATTGAGCCTTCCGCAATGCGCGAGGTGTTTGTCGAGGTTCCCAACGTCCACTGGGAAGACGTCGGAGGGCTGGCTGGAATCCAAGAACGCCTCGTCGAAGCCGTCGAGTGGCCCATTCAGTTCCCCGAGGTCTTCGCGCAAGCTGGGATTCGACCACCGAAAGGAATTCTGCTTTCGGGGCCGCCCGGCTGTGGGAAAACCCTCCTGGCCAAAGCTGCCGCCAGCGAGACCCAGGTCAATTTCATTTCGGTCAAAGGCCCGGAATTGCTTTCCAAGTACGTGGGTGAATCCGAAAGGGCCGTGCGAGAGATCTTTCGAAAGGCGCGGCAGGCGTCGCCCTGTATCGTGTTCTTTGATGAGATTGATGCCTTGCTCCCCAGCCGGAGCGCCGGAACGTCGGATTCCCATGTGGCGGAGAGGGTCTTGAGTCAGTTTCTCGCGGAACTCGATGGGGTGGAAGACCTCAAGGGCGTCATCGTGCTCGGAGCGACGAACCGACCCGACATCCTGGACCCTGCCATTCTGAGGCCGGGCCGATTCGATGAAGTCTTGGAACTCCCCCTTCCCGACGAGAGTGGGCGGGCCGAGATTTTCAAGATTCACCTTCAGAACAAACCCCTCGGCGCCAAGATCGATTTCCAGGCCCTGGCCAAGCAGACCGATGGTTTCAGCGGCGCAGATATCTTCTCAGCTTGCAACCGGGCGGCGTTGCGAGCCGTCAGGCGAGTGGTTCAACCCGGCGCAAAGCCCGAGAGCGGACAGCCTCGGGTAATGATTGAGGCCCGCGACCTGGAAGTCGCGCTGGAGGAGATTCGTCAGCAGAGCATGCTAAGCCTAGGTGATCACTAGATGGAGACAAGCCAACGGGTACTCTACGTTTTCTGCTTTGCTCGCCCAGATCTGGTCGGGACGGTCGACGGGGCCGGCGTGGATAGTGGCCTGCCGCTCTTTGTATTCCCGTCTTCGCCGGACCTCTGCGCCATTGTATGCGAGGTGCTACAGGAGGACTTCTGCGGCCCGGCAGCGGAGCAGCGAATGCAGGAACTGGCATGGCTGGGCCCACGCGCATGCCGCCACGAGGCGGTGGTCGAAATGGTGATGCGTCGCTCGCCGGTGCTGCCTGTCCGCTTCGGAACTCTCTTCTCCTCGCGGGAGGCCTTGGCGGAATTTCTCGAGATGCACCGCGACACGATCTCACTGTTCCTCCTCCGTGTGGCCAATCAAGAGGAATGGTCAGTCAAGGGCCTGCTTGACAGAAAGGAAGCTGGTCAGGCACTGATCGATGCTTGTCTGCGCACACAGCAGGCGCAACTAACCGCCATGCCACCGGGAACCCGTTACTTCCAGGAACAGCGCGCACGGGCAGAGGCTCAGAAGCAATTGCGTACCTGGTTGGACGCGACCACCCACCAAGTTGCAGACGATTTGATGCACGAGGCTTCGGATTTTTGCGAGTGTGCGGTGGTATCTCGGGAGCATCCCGAAAGCGGGCGCGAGGTGGTGCTGAATTGGGCCTTTCTGCTGCCCCAGAATGGCGTGGCAGCATTCCGCACGCGAATCGATCAGCTCAATGCCAGCTACGCGCCCCAGGGTTTGCTTTGGGAGGTGTCCGGACCCTGGCCGCCGTATCGTTTTGTTCCTCCCCTGTCGATGGATGCGTCCCCATGAGTTATTTGCTTTACTGCATCTTTCGCAGCACGGAGCAATCCGGCTCGCGCGACTTTCCCGAATTCAAAGGGCAACCGGTATTTGTGGCGAGTCAGCACGGGATGAGTGCGGCGCTTTCCAAGCTTGCCGTGCCGGACTTGAGCGCGGGAATCCCGGATCTTCTAGCCTACGAAAACGTGATCGAGTTCTTTTACAGCGAGCAGACGGTCCTCCCTCTGCAATATGGATGTAAGGTCGGCGAAGTATCGGAAGCCCTTGCCCTCTTGGCAGAGCGTGAAAGCGAGTATGTGAGACTGCTTGAGCAATTAGAGGGCATGGGCGAGATGGGCGTCCACATTCTCCTTGATGGGGCCGACGCCGCGGCAACTCCCACAGGCGCGGGCCTCATGAACGTCGGCCGGTCTTCGGCTTCATCCGGGGCAGCCTATCTTGCCGCGAAGCGAGAGCTCTTTTTGAACCGGGACCAGCAAGCCCTGCGCCAACGCCGCTTGGCGGATGCGCTCTGCAATGCTCTGTCCGGGTTTTTCGTCCGTCGCAAAATGAAACTCGCGGATTCGGCCAAGAGCTCGCTGCTATCTCTTTGCTTCCTGGTGCGGAGAGAATGCATTCACGACTTTCGCCAGGCGGCTTGTCGGTTCCAGGTGGCTACGCCGGCCAAGCTGCTTCTGAGCGGCCCGTGGCCACCGTTCAACTTTGTCGATTTCCTCGATAGGGGATGAATCTCCCGCATGTACGGCTCGCACGCTATGGAATCAGTTCCCCAGTACGCGGTCCGAGTGACGCGGCTTTATCCAGACCGCCAGCATCTCCTTTCCGATCATAGAGATATCGAAGACGATGAGAATGACTTGGCCGTGGCACCCGTTCTGCAAGCAGGAGCGGCGGGACACGCGACGAAGACCTCAGCGTGTCTGAAGTGAAACTCTGGGTAACTTGTTACCGGGAAGGAGATCGGATATGGCCAAGGTCCAAAAGTCAACTGATTCTTCGAGCCTGGCGGAAGTTGTCGATCGTATTCTCGATAAGGGAATCGTGATCGACGCCTGGGCGAAGGTGTCCCTGGTTGGGATCGAGCTCCTGTCGGTTGAAGCTCGCGTGGTGATTGCCTCGGTCGAGACGTACCTGAAGTATGCCGAGGCCATCGGTCTCACGGCCACCGCTGCGGCCCCTGCCTAATGCGTCAACGAGGGCCGCACACCGTCGAGCGGAGGGCCGCGGTTTGGCCCTCCCCTTGACAGTGAACCAAGAAAAACAAAAGGCAAGAAACCAGGAGGGAGGACGACTGTGGGTAAATTTGCAGAGGACATAACTCGGTTGTGCGGGGAGATTCGAACTCTCCGGGGAAATCGTCAAGCGCTCAGAAAAGAGCTCGAAGACGGCAGCAAGGATCGCCAACGCGACATTTTCGAGCTGTGCGCCGACTTTGCCGAAACCAGGGCACGGATGGCCGAGCGAACGCTCGAGAGTCGGCTGGCCTTCTTGAGCAGCCTCAAACGGAATGTCGCCCGCCAGAAAAGGGAAATGCGAGCCGATCTCGCAGTGTCACGATGCGCATGGGCCGGCCGCAGTTGATTGCGACTCGACCGGCATCCATTTTTCTCCTCGTGAATGGTGGACGTCGCTTTGAGTGGCCAAGGGCGGTGGTCGGCGCTGAATCCCCTAGGAAGCACGCAGGCTTGCCCGCTTTGCGCGTGCCAAAAAGAAGAAAACCAGAGGCGGGAAAGGAGAAGAACGATGCATTCAATATCTGACGGAGTGATTCGATTGCGTGATGAGATCCTGGCTTTGCGCGAAGGGCGGTGCGGATTCCTGGCGGATCTCGAGCAGGAGACCAGGGATCGAAGGGTTGAAGTGTCTCGAACGCTGGCTCAGTTTTCCAAAGACTTTGCGGCAGCCGCCCGTGGGACGAAAGCCGATCGTCAGTTTATGCTTTCGGGCATCAAGCGAGCGGTTTCCGACCTCCGAAGCGGAGTGCGGGCCGACTTGGGCCATGCCCAACAGGCCTTTGTCAACTTGAAGAGCCCGTTGGGCGATACCTTTCGGGGGCGAAAACACGTACACAAACCCGCACCCCCATTTTCCGCCAAAGGCGAAGAAAAGCAATATGGGTTTGAGGTTGAAACTAAAGACGGCCGGGCGGGCGAACCAAAAAACGGGAAGCGGGCGGGGGACAAAGGGAAACGGCGGACTTCATCTCGCCGCCGCCGGTAGCGTTTCGCGCCAGTCGATCGGCCTGAGGCTCCCCCTCTCTATGAAGGCCGATGGCAGCCGAGAGGCTCAAGGGAAAGGACACACCGCAAATGAATGGCGATTCGAACTCTGTCGTAGTCGCGGAAGGAATTCCCGGTCCGGAAGCACACAGCATTTTACCGGAGCCGAGCAAGGAGTTCGTTCTGACGCCCCACGTTCAGGCCTTGACCGACCGGGCGCTGAGCTATCTTGAGGTTGGATATGCAGTGCATTTCGCCGGCCCTGCAGGAACGGGGAAGACGACCCTCGCTCTCCATGTTGCCGCGCAGCTCGGCCGGCCGGTGGTGCTGATCCACGGCGACGACGAGCTGGGCGGCTCCGATTTGATCGGCAAGGACTCCGGCTATCGCAAGTTCAAGATGGTCGACAATTACATTCACTCGGTGGTCAAGACGGAAGAGTGTCTGAGTACCATGTGGGAAGACCACCAGTTGACCACTGCCTGCCTCCATGGACATACGCTCGTTTACGATGAGTTCAACCGTTCCCGGCCGGAGGCCAATAACGCGCTGCTCGGCATCCTGGAGGGGCGTATTCTCAATCTGCCTGGCCTGGGCCGGTCGGGCGAGGGATTTGTGCCCGTCCACGAGGATTTCCGGGCCATTTTGACGTCGAACCCCGAAGAATACGCCGGCGTCCACAAGACCCAGGACGCGCTGGTCGACAGGCTGATTACC
Organism: Terriglobia bacterium; assembly: GCA_050013575.1. Taxonomy (GTDB): domain Bacteria; phylum Acidobacteriota; class Terriglobia; order UBA7540; family UBA7540; genus DASYXZ01. The sequence continues at coordinate 31,346 of JBEKEZ010000029.1, forward strand.
ATCGAGCTCGGACACTTCGATCGCGAAACGGAGGTCGAAATCACTCAGGCGAAATCAGGTCTGGCGCGGCTGGATTCCGAAAGGATCGTCGACGTCGTCAGGGAGCTGCGCGGGGTGGGAGTGGACAATCATCGCCCCACAATTCGGGCGTGTATTGCCATCGGCAAAATCCTGGCGCATCGGAAGGGTAACGCCCGGATTGAGGATCCCGTCTTCTGGTGGGTCTGCTCGGATGTGCTCAAGACCGATACGGCCAAGGTCACGCACGACGGCAGGTCCCTCATGTTGCAGAAAGTGGAGGAAGCCATCGCGAAAGTCTGCGGGAATCACGCCAAGCGCCGGAAGAATCATCATGGGGCTCACCCCGTGTGAAAGGAGCGCCAGTATGCCGATACCGCTAAGAGGTCTCAGGACCATCCGGACAGTGGCCGGGCGAGTGGATCGCCTGCGTCTCCCTCACCGGGCGCACATACAAATCGCATGTCTGGAGATCGAAAAGGCCAGGCACGCGAGTGAGCGACGAAGCGCCAGTCAGCGCGTGGCGGAGCTGGATGCCCGCCTCCGAGAGATCGAGGTCCAAGAGGCCAAGCTATTGCAGCGTTTGGCAGCCGACAAACGCGGTGGCGCTTCTGGCAGCGCGATCAATCTGGCACCGCACCGGAGTCTCGGCACGCTGAGGATTAAGTACTGAGGGCTGCCGGCGCGGTGGCGACGGTCGCGGACCTCGTTTCCGCGAACCGCTGAGATCCTGCGGGAGACAAGGGGAAATGATTTTGGAGACCGAAAAGGAAATTCGGCAGGCGCTTCAGATTGCCGTCGCCACGGCGCTGGCCTGTTGGGGCTTTCCCCTCCTTGCGGTTTTGCTAGTGATGCTGATCGTGCCGTGGAAGCCGATTTACCGAATGGCCGCATACCTCGGGGGCGTAGTGCTGGAAATCAAAGCGCGAAGAACAGTCAGGCATGCGATGAGGAAATTGAGTGAGGAGCCCGTGGAAGTCACCTAGCCAGAGCATGCGCCGGGTCAGGGTCGAAGAGTGGACTCCCGCCACGCCCGGGAGCGGCGGCTTTGAGGAGAGAATATGAAAGTCAACTGCCTGTCGTGCGGCCACAACGTGGACCTGGACGACGCCTACGACGATTATGATGGCCCAGTCAAGTGCTTCGCATGCGGGGCAATCCTTGAGGTCCGCGCAGAACAGGGCAGCCTCAGGGCGGTCAGGCACGCGAGTCTCGTATCGCACTCTCCAACCGTGGAACTCCCCGTGCGCGTGGACACCCCGCTGAAAGAGGTGGCATAGGAGGCTAGTGCATCGAGCGCCCTTCTCTTGGATTAAAGGAAAACTGAGAAATGGCCGATGTTGATGTTGGCGGGGCAGGTCCCGGGGGAGGAGTGAGATGCACTTGATCGGAGAAAATCCCAAGATACCAGTTCCCCGGACAGACCCGTCCGAGCCCCACCTCACCGAGGTTCCCCACCGCCAAGCTTCCCAGGTTCTTCTCAAGCGTATTTTGGAACTTCATTCCGCCGGTTTTGCCTCGGAGGAAATTGCCGCTCAGGTTCTCACTGCCGAGCCCGAAAACGCTGCGTTTCGAGCTGCGATGCTAGTGGAGATCATCCTGGAGTACGCGCGCCCCTGGGCGAAAGAGAGAAACCATTAAACATGGGCCACCTATCGATTGCCAAATCCGTTGGAAAGCAGCCGCCACGGCAAGCTGCACCCAGAGCCAAGACTTATATTTACGCGATTATCTCGGAGCCACAGAGTCGGACGTTCGGAGACATTGGCATTGACGGACTCCAGGTATATTCGATCGTTGCGGGGCGAGTGGCTGCCGTCGTCAGCGACCTGCTCGGCGAGAAGATCCGTCCGGAACGATCCCGTCTTGCTGCCCATCAGGGGGTACTCAAGAGGCTCCTGGCGGAAATCACGCCGCTGCCGATGAGTTTCGGGATCTTGGCGGAGAGCCCGGAGGCGGTTCGCAAGATGCTCTCCCGCCACCAAGCCCCCCTGCTGGAGCAACTCCGTCGCGTGGCAGGCAAAGTTGAGATGGGCTTGCGAGTGACGTGGGACGTGCCCAGTATCTTCGAGTATTTTGTCAACACCCATCCGGAGCTCAGGTTGGCGCGGGACCGGCTTCTCGCCGGCCCCCGCGAGCCAAGGCAGGACCAAAAGATCGAGCTCGGGAGGATGTTTGACCGTCTTCTTAACGAGGATCGCGATGCTTACGCTGGCAAAGTGGAAGAAATCTTGGCCCCTCATTGCGCCGAAATCGTGCGGAGCAAGTGCCGCAACGAGTGCGAGGTGATGAATCTGGCCTGTCTCATCGAGCGTACGGGGTCGGCCCCGTTCGAAAACAGTGTGTTCGAAGCCGCGAAGCAGTTCGACAACAACTTCGCCTTCGACTACAACGGACCATGGGCCCCGCACAATTTTGTCGAGGCGGGCGCTGACCTGTAGGACAAGAAATGGGAGAAGTTCCCATGGTGCTTGTGGACGACCTGCTGATGCTTCCCATCCGCAGCGTGCTTTGGGTTTTCCGTGAGATTCACAACGCCGCGGAGGAGGAGCTTGCCAACGAAGCCGACTCCATCACGGGTGAGCTGAGTAATCTCTATATGAGGCTGGAGACGGGTAGGATTTCCGAGGAAGAGTTTGCGGCGGAGGAGAAGACCCTGCTGGAACGGTTGGACAGATTGCAGGGACGCCAGGGTAGCCCCGATGAGAGGGAAGGCGGAAGGGGAGAACAGGGTCGGCGTGAAAGGGCAAGGGCTGCTTGAGGGGCGCATTGAATGCGCAGAGAATATGGCTGCTCCATCGTTCTTGGACAGGCGAGGCCTCCAACTGCTTATTTTCGGCGGCAAAGGTGGAGTGGGTAAGACCACTTGTGCTGCCGCTGCGGCGCTGCGACTGGCCAAGACTTCTCCGACATCTTCATTCCTCTTGGTTTCCACTGACCCGGCTCATTCGCTCCAGGATAGCCTGGCCGGGTATCTTCCGCCTGGCAACTTAACCGTCCTTGAACTGGACGCCCGCGAATACCTCGCCGACTTCAAGAAGCAGCACAACGACAAGCTCCGGGAAATCGCGGCAAGAGGGACTTTCCTCGATGACGAGGAAATCAGTCGCTTTCTGGACCTGTCGTTGCCCGGCCTGGATGAGCTCATGGCGTTTCTGGAGATCGCGGCTTGGGTAGAGAAGGGCAGCTACGATTGCATCATCGTCGATAGCGCCCCGAGTGGTCACACCCTTCGCCTGCTCGCCATGCCGGAATTCCTACGCAAATGGCTTGGCATGTTAGAAGCCTTGCTGGCAAAGCACCGTTACATGAAATGGGCTTTCTCCCGCTCGGCCCAACGCGATCAACTCGACGCCTTCCTCGAAGAGTTGGGCGGGTCTGTGAAACGAGTGGAAGGCCTGCTACAGGATCCGGTCCGCTGCGGATTCGTTCCCGTGATGCTGGCCGAGGCGATGAGCCTTCGCGAGACGTTCTCGATTGTGAATGAGGTGGACCGCCTCAAACTCCCGATGACGGATATCGTAGTCAACAAACTGGTTCCGGAGAATGCGTGTGCGGCCTGCCGGGACGAACGGTTTCGCCAGGTGCAAGAACTGCGAAATCTGTTCAGCCAAACCCGTCCGTCGAGGTTTGCGGTTTGGATCGTCCCGCTTTGCCCCGAAGAGGTTCGCGGCGGGAAGGCATTGGAGACTTTCTGGGATCAGGTCGGCCGGATTACCGAGGCGCCGCCGCTGCCGCAGAAGGCACCGCTGACCCGGAAGCTGGCAGTGGAACCGCGCGTGGAGCACCCGCGTCCGGAGGCGAGCCTGTTGATCTTCGCGGGCAAGGGTGGCGTCGGAAAGACCACTTTAGCGTGTGCCACAGCCCTGCGCTTGGCGCAAGAAGGCTCGCAGAGGAAGATTCTTCTCTTCTCCACCGGGCCGGCCCACGCCTTGTCGAGCTGCCTTGAGATGCCAGTCAGTTCTCGGCCGCAGCTTGTGACTGCCGGCCTCTCCGCCGTGCAGATCGATTCGGAGGCGGAATTCCAAGCTCTCAAGACACGCTACCAGGAGGACATCAAGAGGTTTTTGCGATCCATATCGAGCAGCTTCGATTTGACCTTCGACCGCGAAGTGCTGGAGCGAATCCTTGACCTTTCTCCCCCTGGTCTTGATGAAGTGATGGGCTTGACCAGGGTCATGGCGCTGCTCGCCTCGGGCGACTATGACGTTCTGGTCCTCGATTCCGCCGCCACCGGCCACCTGATTCGCCTCCTGGAACTTCCGGAAACGGTCGACCAATGGCTGAGAGCATTCTTCGACTTGTTCCTCAAATACCCCCAGGTCTTCCGATTTTCGAAGTTCACCCAGCAGCTCGTCGAGATTTCAAAAAACCTCAAGAAGTTAAGGAGTCTGCTGAGCGATCCGGACGGCTCAGCGGTCTACGCGGTCAGCATTCCCACCGATATGGCTTTTGAGGAAACACATGACCTGCTGGCCGCCTGTGACCGGTTAGGGATCAGTGTGGCAGGACTTTTCCTTAACCTCGTTACACCCCCCGGCGATTGCGATTTGTGTTCCGCGCTGCACCGCAGAGAGGCTCTGGTGCTGGGCAAATTCCAGGAGACTTTTTTGGGCAAAGACATCACGGTGGTTTATCGTCGGGGAGAAATCACGGGGGTGCAGCGGCTTGGTGAGTTAGGAACCGTCCTTTATCTTGGCGCTGCGGTGCAAGCGAGGGTGTATGTCAATTGAAAGCGGCGCCAGAGATCGCGCGCGCACTTTCCCCGAGCTGACGCTCGATGACCATGCGCGCGTGTGTCTGTGCGAGGTGCTCGACCGCGTCCTGAACAAAGGAGTGGTGGTGGCCGGCGATCTGACCATCTCGGTTGCAGACGTCGACCTCATCTACCTGGGGCTGGAAGTGGTGCTCACCTCGATTGAGACCGCACGCCGAGCGTTCTCCCCTGCATCGACGGGACTGGCCGCAGGCTGGGGAATCGGAAGGGAGAGGGGAAATGAATCCGCCTGAGACCGCACGCGTCGACTCGGAGTCAGTGGGCGACTTCGCCCGCGTGATGACCGCAGGCCGCATGGGTCGGGCGCTGGATGGGGAGCAACGGCCGGCCGCCCGCTTGGAGCTCGATTCAAGCAGTCCCAAGAACGGGCTGGGACAACTGGTGCTGACTCTGGTCAAGCTCCTCCACGAATTGCTGGAGCGCCAGGCCATCCGGCGCATCGAAGCCGGCTCGCTGAGCGACCAGCAGATTGAAAGGCTGGGAGTGACGCTGATGAGGCAAGCCCAAGAGATTGATCGGCTACGAACAGAGTTTGGCTTGGAAGAAGAGGATCTCAACTTGGATCTTGGCCCGCTCGGAAAGCTTCTGTAAAAGGAGATGTCATGGCGCAGCAACGCAGCATGATCCACGCGGTGCAAAGTTCAACTTTGGCCGACGTGCTGGAACGCGTCCTCGACAAAGGGATCGTAATCGCCGGCGATATCCGGGTGAAACTCGTCGACATTGAGCTCCTCTCGATTCAGCTTCGCCTCGTCATTTGCTCGGTCGACAAAGCCAAAGAAATGGGAATGGATTGGTGGGTCAACAACCCGATTTTCCGCAGACAAGATGACCATGAATCGCTGGCAGGCTCTCTCGCCAGCATCGAGGAAAGGATGACCAGGCTCGAAGCGAACATGATGAAAGAGGAAGTCCACGCCGCGCCACTGACTCCTTCCTCGCGAAGCGTCTAAGGCGCTGATGCCGAGCGCGGACGGAGAGCGTAGCCCGGCCCTGCGCCAGCAAAATTCCTCAACTCGCATCGGATTTCAAACACCGAAAAAGGTCCCAGTGAGAACTCAGTGCTCGGAAACGAGTGGCAGGCGTGGGGAGACTCGAACTCCCGACCCTCGGATTAGAAATCCGATGCTCTATCCTGCTGAGCTACACGCCCGCGCTCAAGCAATGATGATAACGACTGCCGCTGAGGCAAGTCAAACGGCAGGAAGTCCGAAGACGCTTACTGACGACCGAGAACTGACGGCTGACAACTGAAGTTTTGGGGTGAGCGACGGGATTCGAACCCGCGACGTCCAGATCCACAGTCTGGCGCTCTACCAAGCTGAGCTACGCTCACCACACGAGGCGCTTGGCACACCGAGCTCCTTAATCCTTTGTAGCACTCCACGGCAGGAAGTGTCAAATTGGCTGTGAAGGCATTGCTGATTTTCGATTGCCGATTGTCGATTGAAGAGAAAAGCCTTCAGCGGTCAGCGCTGAGCCACGGCTAGAACGAATATCTGTTCTCCTGCTCGCTGACTCCTGAAAGGTAAAAGCTAACGACTGGAGAAATCGGCAATCGTCAATCGAAAATCGACAATTCGCGGCTCCTACTGGGTCGGGGAGACGGGTATCTCCTGCAGCTCAGTGGGCTGCTGGCAGCAGACGCAGTTGCCGGGCTCGAGCGCTTCGATGTTGCACACTTCGCAGTAATACCTTACGCGGTATAACTTGCCATCGCGCACCGTATAGAATTTCGAAACCTCCAAGGTTCCGTCCGGCTTTGCCGTGCCCAGCACTCGAATCTCGCGGTGGGCAAGCCGCGGGTCTTGCAAGGTGTGGAGCAGGTACGTCGTCCTGGCGGTCAACGTGTATCTCGTTTTGTCGACTTGCAGGATGGGGCAGCCCCCTGGCACCGAAACGAGTTCGCCCACCAGAAACGACGGCGATTCCGCCGCCCGACAATATCCGAATCCACAGATTACGCAGAGGGCGCAGATTGCAGGAGCGAGTCTGCGCAAGATGCGTAACCAGCGGGCCGAAGCCGCAAGCGCATTGGTTTCCTTGACCAACATGCACTTTCCCTATAGAAAGAATTTGGGCATCACACAACCCTGCGGCAGCAAATCCGCGAAATCTGCGAAATCTGCGGAGCGGATCATTGCGCCGCAGTTTGTCCAACCACGACCACGGCCAGCGGAAGGTCCTGACCGCCGGCTGTTTTTCCATTGGCTTCGAATATCCAATGGCCTTGGTCATCCTGCGTGAGCGAACCAGTTTTCGCGTTGCCGCTCGGGGCGCTCATGGTCAGGATTGCCGGATGGTTCGAGCCGGATGCTTTGCGGCTGAGGATATACAAATCGTTCAGCGCCACGATCTGGCCTGGGTTCGTGTCCAAAGCTGCCGGACTCATCAACAGGAAATCGCGGGTGGGATTCACGCCCATGTGATTGCCGTCCTGCGGAATGAGCGCATAGCGCAGCGAGTAATATCCCGGCTTGATGTTTTGGCCGCGAAAATCCGAGCCGGCTTTGGGAAAATGGAGGGCGCCGACCAGCGTGCCCACTTCGAGGCTGCCGTACAGGAGGTCCCCCGACGCGCCCCCGCCGGCCTTGGTCGGGATGGCTTTCCCCCACCAGACTTCGCAGAAAACAGCTCCGGTCGAATCCACCACTTGATTGCCTTGAGGCAGCAGCGCGGCGGCAAGCGCCGCCGGCAGATCAGCGGGCAGGGAAGCCGGCTGTACTTTGTAAGCTCCCTGCGCCCACGCCATCACGCTGCAAGCCAACTGGGCGGCGACAGCCAGTGGCACAACAAAACGACGCGATCTTTTCATTAATCGAACTCCTGGTCGAAATGAGACTCTCTATGTTCTCCGCGCTTCCGAAGATTCATCACTGAGCGCACCGAGGTCCCGAGAGATCTCTGTCCCAAGCAAGCAGGAATTCAGGTCACAAACTAAAACTCCCCACAAACGCGCTTCGTGCATCGGCGCGGCTCCAGACCTGGCCCAGGCCCTTGCCGCCAAACGCCTCTTCCAGCGTGAAAGCCGGCATGGCGTGCGCGACCTTAGTGAGGGGCGGGTAATAGACCTCTTCATTCCCGCAGAGATGATCGCCGGCGCACAGGCTGCGCGTCTGAATGCGAGCCAGGTTCCCGGCCGTCAGCTTGAGCGAACCGTGGGTCTCGCCCATCTCCAGCTTAATCGGCGCAGCGTCCACGCGCACCACGTGAGCGAGCAATGCCCCGCCCATGTGTTTGGCGAACGCCTGGAGTGCCGCTCGCTGCGCGCCGTTGGCCCGCTCGTCTATGATCAGCACCGACTTAGCGGGGTAAGGATCGTGGAACTCATCGCCCAGCGTGGCGCTGGCACTGACTACCGCCACCACGCCGAGTCCGTCCAGATTCACGCCCTGCCAATCGCCCTGGTTCACTCGCCATGCCAGGATAGCCTGTTTGCCTTCCAGGTTCACCTCGGAATTGGCAAAGCACGGCCCAGTGTAAATGTCCGCGCTGCGCACCTCCACATAGTCACCCTTCATGCCCGCCTTGGCCGACCCAACCGCCAACACCATGGCAAACACAAATACCAGTGCAAACACTTTTCGCATCAAAGTGCCTCCTCGCCAAAGAAATTCGTGCCCGACGTTTCCATTATAACGCTCCTCCGGCCGCCATTCAACCGCGGCTCGGCAGCTCGAAACTGGAAAATAGAAACTGGAAAATGGAAATTCAAACGTCGAAACTCGAAAATGTTCAACATGGAGGGTGCGGAGCTTTTCAGGGACTCCCGCCCGCGGCCGACCGCGGCCAAAGCTTGCCCTGAGCAACGCGACGGGATGGCCGTGCCACGACTAGATGCCCGCCCGGCCCCCAATTTCCAGTTTCCAACTTCCATTTTCAATCTTCCAGTTTCGAGTTTCGATTTTCCTGTTTCTGCAATCGGGAATAGTGAGGTGAACCGCGCCACCCATCTGTTGATTCTAAAGCACATTCCGGCTTCGTTCCCCGACCGATGGCGTTCAGTTTGGTTTTCAGCTCTCAAGCTTCCAGTTTCCATTTTCCGATTTCCAGGTTCCAGCTTTTGGCAAATCGGGAATAGTGAAAGCCCCGCTCCATTCATGTTTCGCCAAAAACAGGCCAATTTTCGTCCTAATGAGCTGAAAATAAAGACAATAACCTCAATGGGTTCGTCTTGCTCTAGAGAGGCACATCTCATTGGTGCGTAAGGATTTAACCCCAATGGGTTCGGTTGGGTTCGCTTTCTTCTGGTCTGGGGATGGCCTGTGTTTCTGGCTGCTGAATCGATCCGCCGAAGGCAAGATTCTAACTGCGAACTGCACCTCCGCTCACCAACTGCGTCGCTCTTCTCTGAGGGCGGTTGTCAATCTCAAACCCAACCGCCCACATTGACAGTATGAATACCTTTCTACAGAAAGTCAACAGAAATCGGTAGTGGGTACTGGCGTCATTTGCGAGACACGGGCGCTCCTTGGTGCAGTCATTCCCGCGCCCCGTCCCGACGGGGCCTCGGGAAACGCGGGAATCTACTCCGCAAACCGTTGGAAATGCGCCGCCGGCGGACTGGATTCCCGCTTTCGCGGGAATGACCAGCGTTTCGAAGGGGATCCAATTCCAAATGACACCGTTACCCGGTAGTGGGTCACTTTCAATTCAAAGAAGGGCGTTAGCAGGCCAGGTGGATTGTTTCCGAGCGCGCCGTCATCCAGGGGAAGCCCAGGTTACTGTGATTGTGCTTGATCGGAGAAAGAAAGGGTCTCAGAAAACGGGCTGGAGAGGGCCCGGCTTTTTGGATCTGAAGTTTTCCCACAACCCCGGAAGAGGCTATGGCGCCAAGAACCTGGCTGGAGCCTTGTACGCTGGGTGCCGTCGGGTATAAAACACCACCAGTAAAGGCAACCGGACCCGCCCGCGCTTCATCTGACATAAAAGATGCCCGCTGCGCCGACTGCGCTCGACCCTCACAGGGGGTGATTCAATGACGCAATTTCAGGAGCGACTAAGCACAATACTGAGGCGGCCGTTCGCCATGACCGCGCTGTTTTCGATTGCCTGCGCCGCCTTCCCGGCGAGCGGTGGCGCGGCCCCGGGTTCGCCGCCGGCGCAATCCTCGACCCAAACTCAGCCCACCTTCCAGATCCAATCCAAAACCAACGTCGTGGTGGTGCGCGTGGTGGTGCGGGACGCCAAGGGCAAACCTGTCGACGGGCTCACCCAAAACGATTTTCAACTTTTCGACAACGGAAAGCTGCAGACCGTTGCGCAATTCGCGGTCGAGCACCCCGTCGCCTCCGCTGAGAAGGCGCCCGCCACTGCCAGTGAAAGGCTGGCGCAGCCTTCTGAATTGCAACCCACATTCGCGGCGCCCGAACGCTTTGTGGCTCTTTACATTGACGACACGCGCGCGCGCTCCGAAGACCTGGCGCGTGTCCGCGAGGCGGGCCTGCGTTTTCTCGCCAACGGAATCCGCTCGCAAGACCGCTTGGGAATCTTCACCACCTCCGGCTTCGTCAATCAGGACTACACCAGCGACCACACCAAACTGGAAGCTGCCCTGGCCAAGCTCCAATACCGTCCGAATACCGGCGATCCGCGGGGTGAATGCCCAGAGTTGTCCGACTACCAAGCCGATTTGATTGCGAACCACGAGGACCCTGACGCGGTCACGATCGCCGTCAACGAAGCCATAAAACGCGGCTGCGCGCCCACCCACGGGGGCGCCGGGGCCCGAGCGATCGGCCTCACGACCGCCGGCGACGTGGGCGGAGTCAAAGAGGTGATCCTCGCCCGGGCGAAGCAGGTGTTCGAGCTGTACGATCTTCAGGCTCACACCTCGCTCTACACGCTCCAGGAGATGATTCGCCGCGTGGCCCAACTGCCGGGACAGCGCGAAATCGTGCTGGTGACACCGGGTTTCATGCCCCTGACTTTCCGGTCGATGCTCGAGGATGCGGCGGACCTGGCGGTGCGCTCCAACGTGGTGATTGGCGCCCTCGACCCGCGAGGGCTGGTTAACACCGTGCAAACGGCGGACGCGGGCGACCAGCAGTTCAACATCGATAGCGACTCCGACCGGCGAGAGGAGACTAGCGTCCGGATGAACTACGAGCAGATGCGCGACTGGGCTGCGTGGGCGGTTCCGGCGGAACTTGCGGCGGCGACCGGTGGCGAAGCCATTCACAATACCAACGACCTCGCCGCCGGCCTCGTCGGCGTCTCGGCGCCTCCCCCAGTCTCTTACACGCTGGCATATTCGCCCACCGACCTGAAATCCGACGGGAAGTTCCACACGCTGAAGGTCAGGCTCAACAACGAGCGCGGCCTCATCGTCGACGCGCGCAAGGGCTACTTCGCGCCGCGCGAGGTGCCGAGCGCGCAGGAGCAGATCGACGCCCAAATCAAGGAAGCCGCTTACTCAGCTGGCGAGACGATGGAGCTACCCGTGAATCTCCAAACGCAGTTCTTCAAGACCAAGGCGGGAGGCGCGCAACTGACTTTGATTGCCCGCGTCGACGCCCGTGGGCTAAGCTTCCGCAAAGAGGGCACGACCGACACTAACCACCTGCGCTTCGTGGCTGTGGTCTTCGACGAAGATGGGAATTACGTCACGGGGCAGCAGAAAGACCTCGATGTCACTGTCTCTGATGCCAGCCTTGCCGAGTTGCGCACCCAGGGCTTGAGCATGCGCACCATCTTTGCGCTCGTGCCCGGCTCCTATCTGGTTCGCCAGGTCGTGCGGGACTCGGAAGGTGGGCATCTTACGGCGCTGAGCAGAACTGTTGTCATACCGAGGTGACGAGCGCCGAAGCCAGGAGTGGGTAGCTTACGACCGGCTTCCCGCTATGCCAAATCGATTGAGAGAACGATCCTCCAGTCTCTCTTGCCAGTCCCTCAGCGAAGACGGAAATCAGCGCGTGTGCAAGAGTATTCGTGGCGGCCAATAGGCTGGCATACTCTTTTAGCTTTTTTAAGGGCAAGACGCTCGCTACCTGACAAGTGCACTGCTTGATTTCACGTCCAGACCCGATACCTTCTTTCGGTCCAGATACCAACTCGCGAGTAGTCGGCCACTCGGAAACAATCCGGCACCTGAGACTTCACCGCGCAATCCGGTCGCGGGCACTTGGCTGGTGAGTTAAAATTAACCGGTCCAAATCTGCTTGGACCTAAATCTAGCGTAGGCGTTCTACAATCAAGCAGTTTGGCCGGTTAATTTCGACATAACTGGTCCAATCTGTGCACGCGCTTGTAACCTCAATATTCTGCTAGAGTTAGACCCCAAGCGGGCATCATGATTGGCCAGTTATGTCAGCTACCCGCAAACTGGCCCGCTACCCAAACCCTGCGGATAGCACCGCGCAATTTGCAGTCCAATTCCGCAGACGAGGACTACGCTCAGGCAGGCACTGACTATGGCCACACGCCGCCCTCGAGGTCAGACATACAAAAACGAGATGAACGCCTTACTTCCGCCGCTTGCCCTGTGATCTGTGACTTCTTTCTGGATCGCCGCCGCTCGCCCTCATCGGATAATAGGGTGGGTGAGCGCGGGACCCTCGATCGTACCGCGAAGTGAAGGCGGCAAAGACCATGTTCCGGTCCTGGGCCTGCGGGTGAGGATTCGGGGTGAGCGTGATTCTGAGCTCCGTGGATTTTTCCGGCGGCGCGAACATGCCGTAGACGTCACGATAAGAGCAGCCAGAGACCGAGCGGCGCGCCTCGCCCATTGCCTCTTCTACGGCCTGGCGCAGCGTGCCCTCGGCCCGATCCGCCGAGCCGTAAACAACGCGCAACTCTTCGATGCCATAGCGGCTGCACTCGCGAATCCGCGACGCGGCAACCGTGCGGCCTTCTTCCATGGAGCATCCGTGCAGGTCAAGCTCGAAAACATTGTTCGACCGGTCGAAGTTTTGTCGGGCCACGATCGTCTTCGATGCTCACTGACCACCGCCAACTGACTGCCGGCTGCTATCGGTCACAGCCCTTCGTAGCATCCGCGCCCGGTCTTGCAATTGGCCGGTTCGGCCGTCTGGCCATCGGGGCCGAGAACCGTCTGCGTGTGGCTGCACCAATAGATGCCGCTGCCGGACTCGGTAATCTTGAAGTCGCGTTCCGTCTCGACGAACATTTCCTTGCAGCGGAGCCGGCGGCAGTGGCCCTCAAACATGTCGTGTGCAGTGAAATTTTCAGCCATGATCAGGCCTCCCCATGCGCGGCGCGGAGAATGGCGCGCTTCGCGGCCACGCGCGTCAGTTGGACCTTATAGCGATTCTTGCTGAGCGGAGTCGCCTTGCTGGCCGCGGCCTTGCCGGCCTCATCGGCCACGGCTTGGCTGATGGTTTTGCCGGCCAGCGCTTGTTCGGCCTCGGGCGACGGCCACGGCACAGGCGCCACGTGGCCCAGCACGACGCGGGCGCTCTTCACCGTCTTGCCTTCCATGGCGAGCACCACCGCGGCCTGAACCAGTGGCCAGTCGAGCGTTTCTCTCTGGGTCACCGAGTAGACGGCGCTCTTCGCTCCGTGCGCCGGCGGCACGACAATCTCAGTGACGATCTCGTTGGGCCTCAGTGCATGTTCGCGGTCTTGGTCACTTTTCGGCGTGACAAAGAACTGGTCGAGCGGCAGCTCGCGCGCGCCAGCGGGCCCGAACAATCCGATCTTGGCGCCGAAGGCGATGAGAATCGGCGCCAGCATCGAAGGGCTGACAAAATACGCCGGGCCGGAATTGCCGAAGATGGCGTGATATCGGTTGTCGCCGTCCGGCACCAGAGGTTTGCCGTTATCCTGCGCCAGCAGCCCGTAACCGGCGCGATAGTACCAGCAGCGAGGCCGCTGGCACAGCTCGCCGCCTACCGTGCCCACGTTGCGGAGTTGCGGGCCGCCGATGCTCGCGGCGGCTTGCGCCAAACCGGGATAGTCCCGTCGCACTTGCAGCGTTGCTGCCAGCTCAGTGAGCGTGGCCGTGGCGCCAATGCTCAGCCCGGCGGCGCTTGAGCGAATCGAGCGCAGTTCTTTGACGGCCTGGAGGCTGACCACACGCTTCGGCGTCGAGAGATAGTCCTTGGTGCGGTCGAGCAGATCGGTACCTCCCGCGAGGACTTCGGTCTCGCCCCAGTCGGCGGAGAGGAGCATCACGACATCCTCTTTAGTAGTCGGTCTTGCATATTCGAATGGTTGCATCAGGCCATCCCTCCTTTCTCGAGCGCGGCCAGCACTTTGTCCGGCGTGAAGGGCAGCGTGGGCACGCGCACTCCGATGGCGTTGGCGACGGCGTTGGATATCGCCGCGCCCGGCGATATCACGGGCGGCTCACCCAGGCCGATGACGCCGCGTTCGTCGTAGCCGGGGCCGGTCATCATGTGGACGATGAACTCGCCCACATCGCCGATCGTCGCCAGCTTGTAGAAATCCATGTTGGGGTTCAACATGCGGCCGGTCTGGCGGTCCACGATCTTCTCTTCGAAGAGGGAGTAGGTCACGCCCATAATCATGGCGCCCATCACCTGGCTCTCCGCGGTCTTCATGTCAATGATCAAGCCGCAGTCCTGCGCCGCGATCATTCGATTGATTCTGACCCTGCCCGTCTCCGTGTCGACCGAGACATCGGCAATCTGGACGCCGCCGACGCCGCCGTCATTCAACTTGCATTCCGCCTTGAGCTGGTCCGGGGTATATCGCGGCCTCTGGACGCCCGTAGCTTCAACGGGCTTGACGCCCAGCTTGGCGCACGCTTGCTTCCAGGTGAGGCTTTTGGCCGCGTTGCCCTGGACTCGAACGTGGCCATCCACGGCTTCGAGTTGGTCGGGTTGCACGCCCAGGCTCGGTGCAACGGCTGCGAAGAGGGCATCCCGAGCGTTGACGGCGCCCCGGCGAGTTGAACCGGATACTCCACCCACCGTGGTCGAGCCGCCGGACGGACCATCGGCGGGATAAGCGCTGTCGCCGATGGTGACCTTGACGGCTTCGAGAGGCAGACCCAGCGTCTCGGCCACCACAATGTTGATCACCGTCCGCGTGCCAGTGCCCAAATCCTGGCTGCCGAGCTTCACTTCCACTGAGCCATCAGGCTGGATGGTTACTTGACAATTGCCGGCGTGCGGGAAACCACCCCAAGTGTGCATGGAAACGCCCAGGCCGCGCTTAATATGCCCGGAGGTCTTGGCGCCACGCAGGTGCCAATATTTCTTCCAGTCCGCCAACTCGGCCGCTTTCGCGAGCTCTTCGCGATAGACTTTGGCGAATTCGGCGGAGGGCGCAAGGTCCGCGTTCTTGCTGAAGAATTCGATGGGGTCCATGTTGAGCTTGGCCGCCAGGTCGTCCAATGCCGCCATAGTGATGAGGCAGGCCTGAGGATGGTTTGGAGCGCGCCAGGCGCGGCTGGGGCCGATATTCGTGCTGATGGAGGTGTGATTCCTCTCGTAATTGGGAATCTTCTCGAAAACATACGGAATCGGCGGAACTCCACTCGGGCCCGGGCCGCCCGTGCCCCATGTGTCGGATTGCCATGCCGTGATGGTGCCGTCTTTCTTCGCGGCGACGCGAACATTCCCGAAGGTCGACGGCCGGGCGCCCGCAATCTCCAGCTCGATGTTTCGATCGAGCATCAGTTTCACAGGTTTCCCTGCGTCCTTCGAGAGCCGCGCGGTTTCCACTCCCCAGCGATCGGGCGAGAACTTGCTGCCGAAACCTCCGCCGACATACTGGCAAATAATTTCGACGTTGTTGGCCGAAATGCCCAGAGGCTCGGCGAGCTGGCCACCGATGGCCGACACGCCTTGCGTTGAGGCCCATACCTTGAGGTTGTCGCCGTCCCATTCCGCCACCTGGCCGTGGGCCTCAAGACAGCAATGGGTGATTACTGGAATACCGTAATACCCTTCCGAGATGACCGCGTCAGGCGCCGCAAACGCCGCCTTGGGATCGCCCACCACCTTGTTGAGCGCGGGCTTGGTGTAACCCTGCGCCTGGCTGATGTCTTCTTCGTTCACCAGGAAGGGAAGTGGCTCGTATTCGATCTTGATTCTGCGCAGGGCGTCCTCGGCGATTTCCTCTCGCTCCGCCGCCACGTAGACGATTTCATCGCCCGTCCACAGAATCTCTTTGCCGGCGTCCTGAATCACCCGCACGGCCTTCACGCCGGGCAGGTTCTTCGCCTCAGAGACGTCGAGCGACTTGATTTTGGCGTGCGGATAAGGACAGGTCAGGATCTTGCCGTGCAGCATTCCCGGGCGATTGATGTCGAAACTATACTTGGCTTGCCCGCTGGCCTTGGCGGGGCCGTCGATTCGGTTGATGCGCCTGCCGATCAATTTTCGTTGGCCGGCTAGGGGCCAATCGTATTTACATGCCGCCATGAGCGTCCTCCCTTGCGAAAATCAGAAATTAGAAATCAGAAATTAGAAAGGAACTTCTAATTTCTGTTTCCTGACCTATTTGTTTTCTGGTTTCCATGTTCTGCTTTCCACTTTCTGCTTGGTTCTGATTTCTGACTTCTACTTTCTGATTTATTTGCCCGCCGCTTCGAGCGCTGCCTTCTTCAATCCCTGATAGGTCCCACAGCGGCAGAGGTTGCCGCCCAGTCCCTCGACCACTTGGGCCGCGGTCGGATGTGGGTGCTTGTCCAACAGCGCTTTCGACGCCATCACGAAGCCTGGGGTGCAAAAGCCGCACTGCTGCGCGTCGTTGTTGATGAACGCTTGCATCACGGGATGCAGGTGGCCGTCGTGCGAGAGGCTTTCGATGGTGGTGATTTCGTGCCCTTGCGCCTCAATGGCCAGAACGTCGCAGGCATAGACGGCTTTGCCGTCCATAATCACGGTGCATGCGCCGCAGGCTCCGCGATCGCACACGCGCTTGGCGCCCGTCAGGTCAAGATCATTACGAAGCGCGTCGAGAAGGGTCACCCGCGGCTCCAGGCTCAGTTGGTGCGGCGTCCCATTAATCTTAAGCGTAACGGGCACTGCGCCTGGCCCCAAGACTTCCGACGCGGGATCTGGAGATGCCGCAGCAGCGCTGCCGCTCACCAGCAGGCCGCCGGAAACCGCCACGCCGGCGCCGCGCAAGAAGTCGCGCCGTGTCAGGGCGACCTTTTCCGCGGCCGGCTTCCGATGCTTGCCTTTTTTTCCTTTCATGGTTCGCTCCTTGGTAGCGCAGAGTTTCAATGCTTCGAAACTCTCGGGTCATGACGGCAAGAGATCCAGCAGTTCAGACGGCAATTAGCACGCGCTTAGGTTTTGCCGTCACTTGAGACAAACAGCCCGCCAAACCGCGACGAATTATATCACTTGAAATTCGAGATAGCGCAAGGATTTTGGTTCAAGCTCTGCCCTCGGGGCTGAGCGACCCTCCGATACGCCTTGACATCACGCCGGCGCGCTCCTATTATGACTGACAGAGGGTGACCTTGTTCAACGGCGGCATTGAAATCGGGTTTATCTTATTCCTCGCCTATTTGTTGTTTGGCCCGAAGAAGCTTCCGGAAATTGCGAGGACGCTGGGCAAGGGGATGGCGGAGCTGCGACGGGCGTCCAACGAGTTGAAGCGCTCGTTGGAAGAAGAAATCACAAACCTGGACCGTTACTCCGAAACCGCCAATCGCAGCGAGAACGTAATCGGAACGACTCCCACGTATGGCGACCACCATTCAGAACCCGCCCCCACAGAATCCCAACCCCGATCCTGAGGAAGAGCTGACCGAGGGCAAGCAGATGTCGTTCCTCGAGCATCTCGAGGAACTCAGGACCAGGTTGCTGCACAGCATCTATGCCATCATCATCGGTACCGGGATTGGTTTTTACTTTCGCGACGCCATTTACGCTTACCTCTCGAAGCCTCTCACCGATTCGCTCGTCGCGCTGCACATGTCGCCGAAGCTCGTTTATACGAACCCGGTTGATCCGTTCAACCTTTACATCAAGCTTGCCATCGTGGCCGGCTTGTTTATTGCTTCACCTTACGTCTTGTGGCAACTCTGGCTCTTCATCGCGCCCGGCCTCTATCGCAACGAGAAGCGCTATGTGTGGCCGTTTGTCATCCTGACCAGCGGTTTGTTCATGTCCGGCGGGTTTTTCGCGTACAAGCTCGCCTTGCCCAAGGCGCTGCGCTTTCTGTTGGAGTTTGCCGGTCAGTTCCAGCCCATGGTCACTATCAACGAATACTGGGATCTGGCGATTTCCATCCTGGTAGCTGTGGGCGTTGTTTTTGAATTGCCGGTCGTCATCTTGTTGCTGTCCGTTTTTGGGATTGTGACCCCAAAATTCCTGCTGAAGAATTTTCGCTACGCGGTGCTGTTGACCGCGGTCATCGCCGCCGCGATTGTGCCCACGAACGACATGGCTTCCATTTTCGTGGTGTGGATTCCGCTCGTTGGCCTTTACATTTTGAGCATCGGACTCTCCTGGCTGGTTTACCTGCAAAAGAAACGGAAAAAGAAGCATGCGGAAGCTTGAGCATCGCGCGTTTGGGATTCTGCTGGGCGCTTGCGGCGCGCTGCTTTTCCTTGCCGCCCCATGGGGACTTGCTGCGGGCGGGCCGGATGCGTCCTTCAGCGGCGATCGCGCCTTTGACGACTTGAAGCATTTGGCGGATTTCGGCCCGCGGCCGTCAGGCTCGAAGGCGCTCTCGGACGCACGGCAGTGGATGATCGGCCAGATCCAGCACACGGGCTTGCATGTGGAAGAGGACTCATTCGTGGCTTCGACGCCAGCCGGCAGCGTTCCGATGACGAACCTTCTGGTGAAAATTCCCGGCGTTAGTTCGCAGGTGGTGATCGTCGCCGGCCATTACGATACGAAGCGCTTTGACAAGTTTCAGTTTGTGGGAGCCAACGACGGCGCCTCGAGCGCCGCGTTCCTGCTGGAAATGGCGCGCGTTCTCGCGCATCGCAAAAACAAGCTCACTATCTGGCTGGTATTTTTCGACGGCGAAGAAGCCATCGGGCAATGGACCGCCACCGACAGCCTGTACGGCAGCCGCCATCTGACGGAGAAACTGACGGCTTCCGGCGATCTCGGCCGCATCGCCGCCATGATTCTGGTCGACATGATCGGCGACGCCAAGCTGGACATCTATCGCGATGCGAATTCGACTTCCTGGCTCACTGATGTGGTCTTTTCAACTGCGCGGCGGCTGGGTTACTACAAAAACTTCATCAACGAAAAACAGGCTTATGAAGACGATCACCTTCCGTGGGTGAACGCCGGGGTGGCGGCTGTCGATCTGCTGGGCAACGTCGGCCCGGTTTCGCCGTCGGCTTCCTTCGGCAGCTATTGGCACACGGCCAAAGACACCGCAGACAAATGCAGCCCCGCGAGCTTGGCGGTTGTGGGCCGTGTGGTCCTGGCCTCGCTTGAGGAGCTTGAGAAATCTCCGCACCTTCAAGGGCAGTGACAAGTGACGAGTGACCAGTGACGAGAAAACGCGAGCCCTCAGCCCCAATTCTTTGCACTTTGGCTTGTCACTCGTCACCTGTCACCCGACACTTTTCTCAGAATGACCAACCTCGCATCGCTGTCGCTTTTTACTGTCCTCGTTTTCGGTCTCGTGGCAATTGAACTTCGCGCCGCTCGCCGCTCAAAACACTTCTCATTCAGGGAAGCCACGCTCGCAAGTGTTATCTGGATTGCGCTGGCGCTTGCCTTCAACGCCGGTGTGTACTTCTTCCGCGGGCCGCAGTCGGCGCTGGAATTCCTCACCGGCTACGTGCTGGAGCTCTCGCTCTCCCTGGACAATGTCTTTGTCTTCGCGCTGACGTTCACCTGGGCCGCGGTGCCGACCGAAATCCAGCACCGGGTTTTGTTTTGGGGAGTGCTCGGCGCTCTCGTGATGCGGGCCATATTCATGGTCGCCGGCGTCGAGTTGATCGGGCACTTCCGGCCGGCGCTGCCACTGCTCGGAGTCTTTCTCGTAGTCTCAGGTTTCACGCTGCTTCGCAGGAAGGAAAAGACGATTCGGCCGGAGCGCAACCTCGCGCTGCGGCTCGCCCGAAAACTATTTTCAGTCACGGAGAACTACGAAGGCGCGACGTTTTTTGTGCGGCGCAACGGTCATCTTTTCGCCACGCCGCTGTTTCTGGTCTTGATCATGGTGGAGACCACCGATGTGTTGCTCGCCTCCGATTCCATCCCCGCGGTCTTGGGAGTCACGCGCGATCCGTTCATTGTCTTTACTTCGAATCTTTTCGCAGTGCTGGGACTGCGGGCGCTCTATTTCGTGCTGGCGCGAGCGTTGATAAAGTTCCGCTACCTGCACATCGGCATTTGTCTGGTGCTGGTTTTTGTGGGTGCGACGATGGTGGGCTCGCACCTTTATCGCGTGCCGACCTGGGCCTCGCTGGCGGTGATTTGCTCCCTTGTTGCCGTCACCGTTGTGGCGTCGGTCGCGAGAGGCGCTGCGGAAACAATCCAAAGTCCCGGGGCTGACAGTTGAGGCCGAGCACTCGAACGGGTCTAGGCGAAATACACGGCCGTCTTCGCGGACACAAACGAATGCAGAGGCGGGGTAGATTCGTTCTTGAGGGGGAAATCCGAGCGGTAATGGGCTCCGCGACTCTCTTCGCGCACCAGGGCACAGCGGGCAATCAGCCGGGCCGTATCCAGAATATTGCGGGCCTCGAGATGGCGACGGCACGCACTGGCCGCCGTAGGCAGCAGAATTTCGTACAGGCGCTCGGCGGCTTGCTTCAGCGTCTTGCCTTGCCGAATGATGCCCACATGGTTCCAGAGCGTCGAACGAACTTCATCGGTCAGTTTTTGGAGTTCGGCTTCGCTCAACGGTCCCGGCGCGGCGGGCGGCGGAACGCGCTCCCGCACATCTCGATCCGCTCGAGCAGGCTTGGCGGCGCGAGCGGGAGGTTGCATGGGAGGCCGCTGTTCCACCATCGCCGCGGCAGCGCGGGCGCCGTAAACCAAATCTTCCAGAAGCGAATTGCTCGCCAGGCGGTTGGCCCCATGCACCCCCGTGCTGGCCACCTCGCCGGCGGCATAAAGGCCGCTGAGTGAGGTTGCGCCGTGAAGGTCGGTGGCGATTCCGCCCATGGCGTAATGGGCGGCGGGGCGAATCGGGATCAAATCGGCGGTGATGTCGATATTGCACTCCAGGCATCGTTGGTAGATTTTCGCGAATCGCTTTTTGATCCGCTCGGCGTCGATGCCGGTCAAATCCAGGTAATTAAAATCACTGTGGCATTTCTGCATTTCCATTACCAGGGCGCGCGATTTCACATCGCGCGGCGCGAGTTCGCCGGCCTCGTGGTAGCGAGACATGAATCGCTCCAGATCGATGTTGCGAAGCTGGGCGCCCTCCGCGCACAGAGCCTCAGTCAGCACGAAGCGCGGCGCGCTCTTCGCATAGAGCACCAGCGGGTGAAATTGGATGAATTCCATGTCGCTCAAGAGCGCGCCGGAGCGGCACGCCATGGCCACACCGTCCCCGCAGGCCCCGGGTGGATTAGTCGTCTCCTTGTAGACCTGGCCCAGCCCGCCCGTCGCCAGCAGGACCGCTTCGGCGTGTACATTCTTCAAGGCGCCCGTTTTCTCGTCGAGGTACTGCACACCCGCCACCCGCCCGTCTTCCACCAGCAGATCCATCACGAAGGCGTGGGACTGAATGTGAATGGCATCGAGCGTCTTCGCCTTGGCCATCAGCACCCGCCGCATTTCTCCGCCCGTGGAGTCGCCCGGCGCGTGCAAGATGCGTGACCGGCTATGTTCGCCGCCCTTCTTGAACGACAGCCTGGTTCCGTTATGGTGGAATCTCACGCCCCACTCGATCAACTGGTGAATCAGCCGCGGGCCCTCTTCCACCAGGGCGTGTACCGCCTCTTCTCGGCAGAGTCCGTCCCCCGCCTGTAAGGTGTCGTGCAGGTGCAAATGGACTTCGTCGTCCTCGGCGAGCGCCACGGCAACGCCGCCCAGTTGATAATGCGCGGCAGGCTTGAAAAGCTCGCCCTTGTTTAGAATCAGGACGCGGCCGTGCGACGCGAGATCCACCGCGGCTCGCAGCGCCGCGATGCCGCTGCCGACAATCACGAAATCCGCCTTCGGTTCTTTTCCGGCTGGCATGGAAAGTTGAATTCTACCTTTCGCACGCCGCATCTGCAACAACTCTTCCAGGGTGAGCTTCGATGTCTGATATATTGGACTTCTCATGAAGCGATTCCGAGTCAGGGCGCGGAGCTTTCAGTACAGTGTGGTGACCGGCCGAGGGGCGTGGCGGGCCTTGCGCGCGTTTGGCGGCGCCGGATATTCCTCAATATTCGTCATGACGGAAAAGGCTCTCTGGCAGCGCTGGTCGAAACTGTTTCGGCGCGAGAGCGGCCTGCGGAAGGCGCGTATTCTCTTCGTGCCCGCCGGGGAGAATTCAAAATCCTTGAGGATGGCCGGACAGGTTGCCGGTGAGTTGCTCGAATGCGGCGCCGACCGGCGCTCGCTGCTAATCGCCCTGGGGGGCGGCGTCGTGGGCGACCTCGGCGGTTTTGTGGCGTCCACGTACATGCGCGGCATCGATCTCGTTCAGGCGCCCACCACCGTCGTGGCGCAGGTTGATAGCGCCATCGGAGGCAAGACCGGAGTGAACCTGGGCGCCATGAAAAATCTGATTGGGACTTTTCATCCACCGCGCATCGTGGTGGCGGAGCCCATCGTGCTCACCTCGCTGGAGCCGCGGGCGTTTCGCTCCGGACTTTATGAGATGGTGAAACACGGCATGCTCGCCGGCTCTCCACTGTTTGACGAGCTCGAAGCGAAGCTGGGCACGCTTCGCCCCGACGATATGACAGTACTCGAGCCCCTTCTGGCATCGGCGGCGAAGGTGAAAGTGGACGTGGTGAGCCGCGACGAGCGTGAGGCGCGCCTGCGGATGGCGCTAAATCTCGGGCACACGTTTGGGCACGCGATTGAGGAGGCCACTGGCTACCGGCGGTTTCTGCACGGCGAGGCCATCGGCTGGGGCTTGCTGGTGATTATTCGGCTCGGTGAACGATTGAAATTGCTCGGCCAGCGCGACGCCGAAAGAATGGCGCGGCTGGTCACCAAGGTCGGCCGCTTGCCGCCGCTCCGCGATCTCGATCCGCGAAAAGTGTTGCCACTTCTCTCGCGCGACAAGAAAGCCATCGGGGGACGAATCCAGTGGGTGATTCCGGAACGAATCGGCAGAGTACGAATCGTGACCGGCATTGCGCCGCGCGAGGTGGCCGCAGCTTTCCGCGAGGTTCAGAAAACCCCTTGGCCGCTGGGCGAAGCACATGCGTAAGCGAGCGCGTTCCTTACCACGGGGAAGCCCGCTGGGATCTCCCAACGACGAAATGCGCGCGAGCCGCGCCGTGCGCAGGATGTTCGATTCCGTCGCTCATCGCTACGATTTTCTGAACCATTTTTTGTCTGCGGGACGCGACATCGCCTGGCGACGCGCCGCCGCCCTTGCGCTCGAAGAAACGCTGGCGCGCCCCGGCTCAGTGGCGGTGGACGTTTGCTGCGGCACCGGCGATTTGGCCTTGCAACTCGCCCGGCTATCTCGCGGAGCGGTGCTAGGCACTGATTTCAGCCGCCTCATGCTTCAGCGGGCGCTCAAGAAGAGCCGCAGGGCGAAGCACCCGGCGTTTTTTCTGGAAGCGGACACGGCGAGACTTCCTTTTCGCGAGGGCTCGTTGGATGTAGTGAGCGTCGCTTTCGGCTTCCGCAATCTCGCCAATTACGCTCGCGGGCTTCAGGAAATGCGCCGCGTGCTCAAGCGCGGGGGCACGCTCGCCATTTTGGAATTCTCTCGCATCCACCTGCCGGTTGTCGGTCCGCTCTTTCGCTTTTACTTTCGCCGCATCCTGCCTCGCATCGGGACCCTGATTTCCGGCGTTCGGGGCCCGTACCAGTACCTTCCCGATTCCGTCACGCGTTTTCCTGACCAGGAATCTCTGGCGGGATTGATGCGCCAGGCCGGCTTCAAGAAGGTGCGCTATCGGAATTTCTTCCTGGGCGCCGCAGCGCTTCACATGGCAGAGAAATAGGGAATCCGGCTGCTTCAGCAGTTTGTCAATTGAGAGTTAGTCGACGGCGTGCTATTCTACGGTCACCATGCGCAACGAATCCCTCTCTGAGATTCTAAGGCTGGATATCCCCGATCGGATCGAGCTGGTTGAGGAGATCTGGGACAGCATCGCGGATCATCCTGAATCCCTTCCGGTCACTGACTCACAACGCAAGGAGCTGGACCACCGCCTGGCCCGCCATCGCCAAAATCCACGGTCAGGCTCTCCTTGGCATTTAGTAAGAGAGCGAATCACCAAACATAAATGAATTACGAATTGTCGGTACTCCCTGAAGCCGAGGCCGATCTGGCGGAGGCTTATCACTGGCACGAAGAACGAGTACCGGGATTGGGAATTTTATTCCGCGACCGGGTCGATGAGTGCCTGATGAGAATTCAACGCAATCCGTTTGCATACCAGGTTGTCCATGGGCAGGTTCGGAGAGCTCTACTAAGAAAATATCCTTATGGAATCTTTTATTTCGTCGAGGAAGAAACCATCGTAATTATCGGCTGCTTTCACGGACGGCGCGATCCGCAAGTGTGGAAAACCCGTGCGGAGAACCTTTGAGGGTCGGTCGGGGCGGTCGCGAACCAGCCAGCGTTTGGCGATCACGCGCTCCGCGACGACTTGAAGATGGCGAACACGGCGCCCTGAGGGTCAGCGACGATCGACATGCAGCCGACGTCCTCCATAGTGGTGGGAGGCATATAAAGATTGGCGCCGAGTTCCTTGGCTTTGTTGGCCGAAGCGGTGCAGTCTGAGACTTGGAAATAAGACAGCCAGTGGGCGGGCGTATTGGGTGGGCGGTGAGCCGCGGGCGGCATGCCGCCGATAAATTTCTCGCCGTTCTTGATGTGCCAGTAAGCGTGTGCGGGGTCTTCGTCTTCTTTGCCCAACTCCCATCCGAGGAGCTTCGAATAAAATTCGCCGGCGCGCTCACGGTCAGGCGTGTTCAGGTCGGCCCAACAGAAAGTTCCATCAACGGCCTCTATGCCGAAACCGCTGTGGCTCTTGGCTTGCCACACACAGAAGACCGCGCCAGTGGGATCCTGGATGACAGCCATGCGACCAACGTCGAAAACGTCCATGGGGGGCTTCAGCAACTTGGCGCCAAGTTGCGCGGCCTTGTCTGCCGTTGCGTCGGCGCTTTCCACCGCGATGTAAAGCATCCAGTGCGGCGGCACGCCTTGCTCGCGCATTTCCTTCATCAAGGTATACGCGGCGCCCGTGTTGCGGCCATCGATGTTGAACATCGTGTAGAAACCGCTCGGGCCCATCGGGAAGTCCTGAGACGACCACCCGAACAATGATTGGTAGAACTTCTTGGTCGCGGTTTGGTCCGTGGTCCCTAGCTCAACCCAGCAGAAATCACCCGGCGCGTGTTTATCGACGTTTGGCATAGGGCGGAGAATATACTCAAAACAAGGTCAAAAGGGAAGCAGCAATCATTGGCCAGCGGTCAACGGAGATCTTTGGGCCGAAAGACCATCGCTGTACCCTTGGTCACAAGCCGCCGAGGCAAAACGCGCTGGATCTCAGCACCTGCCCAGTTTGTGAAGCCCGAGATCACCGAGTGCTTACCGGCTGCCAGCGCGCGCAGCCCGACGCGCGCCACCTTCGGCGCGGTCTCGTGTCCTTTGGGAGAGCGCAGCGGTGAGCCCGAGACCTGGCCGAATTCAGACTCGGTTGGGCCGGGGCAGAGAGCGCAGACGCGGACGCCGTAACGCGAGACTTCTTCCGCCAGCGCCTCGGCAAAGAGCAAATCGAACGCTTTGCTCGCTCCGTAAGCAGCCATGTAAGGAACGCCCTGAAAAGCGGCGGTGGACGCCACAATCAGGATGTCGCCCTGCCGTCGCTCGATCATGCCCGGAAGGAACAAACGAGTCAGGTGAACGACGGCCGAACAATTCACTCGCACCATGCCGAGCTGCGCGGCCAGGTCACTCTTGGAAAATTCTCCGTACGCGCCGAAGCCCGCGTTGTTCACCAGCAAGTCGACTTGGAGGCCTTTCTTCTCTGTGAAAGCGAAGACTTCTTCCGGTCCGGTGTGAGTTTCGAGGTCGGCAGTGACGATTTCTATTTTGATTCGGCGCTCGGTGGTGAGCTTCTTCGCCAACTGGTCGAGCCGCTCACGGCGCCGCGCCGTCAGCACCAGATGCGCTCCGCCCGAGGCAAGCTCCTCCGCCATCGCCCAGCCGATGCCCGCGCTCGCGCCGGTTACCACCGCCCACTTGTTTCTCCATGCATCCATGTCTCCTCCAGCAAGCAGAAGGCAGTAGGCAGTAAGCAGAAGCCAGTCAAACGAAGTCCGCGGGGCTCTTCTGCTGCCTACTTCAGACCGCTAATTGCCTGCTCTAAATGGCGGGGTTTGGAATTCGGGAAGTGACATAGCGAGGTCACGAACCCGAAGGGGCCTCTTCGGTCACGCTCCATTCGGATGGGGCGCCGCTTTCGTCAAACTCTTTTTGAAGGTCGTCAAGTTGCTTTCTTAACTTCTCGAGGGTGGCCGTTGACGTATTAAGCTCCGCCTGGCGAGTCGTGAGCTTCTGGGTGATTTCGGTTTGCGCATCCGCGGACATCTCGATGACCTGGCGTTTTTGCAGCAGCTCGACCTCGTCTTGCAGCAGCTTCTGAACTTCCTCAGCCTGTTTCAGGTTGGCACGCAGCGACCGGAATTTCGTTTGCCAATACTCCCTGGTTCTTTTCTTGTCCTTGGGATTCGCTTCCTCTTTAGTCTCTGGCGGATTCTCTGCGCTTAAACTGTCGGGGGGTAAAGGTTCGCGAAGCCATCCAGCATCGCCGCCGTCTCGACGAAGTTGGTCCTGCAAGTTCGAAATGGCTTCGTCGTCTTTTTGGATTTCCAGCTTCTTGGCGTCAATGTCGGCCTGGATCTTGTTGATGTCCGACCGCGCCTTCGGGGTACTTTCCTGCTCCAGTTGCTTGTTTGGATCCGGGTAGTATTGAATGTTGTTTTGGCCGAGCTTCTCCTGAAGCACTTCGAGTTGGCGCTCGTGGATCTGTTTCTGCGCCAGCAGCTTGCCGTACTCTTTTTGGAAATATTTTTTGTTGTGGCCCCCGCTTGCGGTCTCACTGGTCGCGGGAGCAACAGGCGTGCTGGCAACGGATACGCCGCTTGTTCCTTGGAGTTGCTGCACGTCGTCATTGGTGTAGACCTTGGCCGGCTTGCTCCCGGGCTGGCTGCCCTTCTGCTGTTCCCGCATCTTTCTGGCGTAATCCGCGATCGAATCCGGATTCGGCGGCGGTGACTGCTGGGAGGAAGTTTGCGCAAAAGCCCATCCGCCCGCCAAGCCCGCCATCAGAACGCCGACTAATGCAACTCGTTTCATACACGCCTCCTTCTCTGCTGGCGCGAGCCATCCCCTGCTGCTTAATCTACGCCGGACAGCGGCTGAAATCAAGTCGCAGGGCTGCGCCATGCCGTGCCCCCGCTGTTGCTTCACTCATGATTTGATGCGCGCAAGGCGTGCTCTGGTGTCCAGCGACCAAGCGCCTCCTCCCACGAGGAGAAGAAACACTAGACCCAAGAGCATCGAAAAATCGGTTCGTGCTTCGTGCAACATGCTGAGAAGACCGTAGTGTTTCAGCTTCGGGAGAGTGAAATACCAGTATCCGTGGCCGAGCCAGATGGGAATTTTCGTTGAAACGATCGCCACCGTGATATCGATCAGCAGAGGAATTGCTGCCAGCCGGGTGAAAAGACCGGCAAGCACCAGCGCGCCGCACACTGTCTCGACTACGCCGACGAACGGACCCATCACCTGCGGCGCAGGAATGCCGATCGAGGTGAACCGGCCGGCTCCGAGTTCATCCGGCAACAAAAACTTCAGAATTCCCTCGACCAGGAAAACCCAGCCCACGAGTAAACGGATGATTGCAATTGCCGAAGCCATTCGATGATTCATGGCATCCCTCCACGGCGTCATCGCGCCGTTCACCCGCCATGGCTGGCTCAAAAGGGCCGCCCAGTAGGTGCCCGCCATGGCCTGCCCCTACTGAACCCGGACTGGCCGCCTTGGGCGCTGCTTTGCCGACACTGACTTGATGACAATGCGTCCGGGGCTTTCGTTGATCATCGGTTTCCTGGCTCTCTTGAGCGAGTTTCCGATGAGCGAAAGCACGGCCGGGTCGTTCAGGATCGTCGGGTCTTTCAGGATGATATGGCGAGCCACCTTGCCGCTGCCTCGCAAGAGCTTCTTGGGGTCGCGCAGGTTTGCACCCCGCAAGAAGAACAGGCTGACCCAGCGGGGGAATAACGCGATGGAAAAAATCGCGTCGGAGGCGCGATCGGTGGGGCCAAAGCCGATGGCGAGGGCGTTGTAGTTGTCGTACACCAATTGGTAGGCGCCAGGCAGAAGCTTGCGCATCTTGGCGAGCGCGGCTCGCGCCACCTTGGCGACCTCCGGTGTGAACTTGCCAATGAACCCGTCGAGTTGGTCATCGGGCGGTATGGGCTTCATGCGATGTCTCACTTGGCATGCAGGGCCGGCTCCCGCCCTGCCTGACCGGCGTTGGCCAGGGCTAGCCCAGGCCCTACACCGTGCACCCGCGATACTAACAGACGGCAGTTGCGACTGGGTGAGATTTCGAGTCAAAACGGTGCCTTGTTTCCCTTGTCATCGGTGGCGGCAGTGCTTATAGTCGGTCCTGCCTATTCCGCTCTCTACTCAAATCCTAGGAGGTTCTCCGTGCCAGACGCGCGAATACCCATTTACCCGGACCATTCGGCGGCGCTCGGCTCCTTGTCGGGAGTTTCCATCCGTGAAGACGCGGCAGGTCTCGGGCTTGTTCAGATCGAGACGAATCCGGGCGAGGCTCCCGTCACCACCGGCGGCGCGTTGGTGGCCGCCGCCATATTTGCGGCACTTTTGGTGGGCAAGAAGCTCCTCACTGTCCGCCATTGCCGTAGATTCATTCGGGAATTTGTCCCCGTGAAGTGAGCCGACGAGCGGATAGCGCCGAACAAATCTGTCTCTGATTTCGAGGCATTTTCAAGCGCCCAGAGGGCAATATACCTCATTCGCAAGCTGTCGAACCACAGACCTCTGAACGTCTGCGCCAGCCCCGTAACTTAAACGATGGCGTTGGACGTCTGCAAACTCTGTTTTGCGTGTCGTTCGGCGGACCGGATCATCATAAATTCGCCGACGTTTTCGAGCGTTAGCATTCCCACCAACTCGCTGTTGTGTTCGACCGGCAGCGAGCGGCAGCGGCACCGCTGGAGCACCTGAACGGCTTGCTCGAGCATGTCGTGCGAATCAATAGCCTGGAAGTCGCGCCGCATGGCGTCGCGCACAAGCTTACTCGTGCCCCCCTGGGCGATGGCACGAACCAGATCTTCGCGCCTCAGCACGCCGAGCACGTGGCTGCCGAAGACAACCGGAAAATCCTGCTGCCAGCCCGCCAGAAGGTGCTCCACGGCCTGTGCCAGCGTGTCATCGGGATTAAGGGTGCGAAAGTCTGTGAACATCACGCGCTGCACGGGTATCCCGCCGAGCGAGGTGCGCATTTGCACCATCGCTGCCTCGCCGCTGGCGCCCATCCACACGAAAAGCGCAATAAAGAGAAGGAAGGGGTCGAACAATAAACCGAGGAAACCAAAAATGAGTGCGATCCCCTGGCCGACATGTGCGGCCGCCTGCGTGGCCTCCGTATATTCCATGCGTTTAGCGAGCAACGCCCGCAACACTCGGCCGCCATCCATGGGGAAGGCCGGAATGAGATTGAACAGCACCAGCCACACGTTCACCGCCAGGAGGCTGGGCAGCACGTCATGCCCGGTCCAGCTAATCGTCTCAGCCTGATGCAGGGTCGGCAGATGGCCGAACATCCCAAGCACGACGAAGAGCGATGCTGCAATCACGACGTTCACTGCCGGCCCTGCTACCGCCACGAGCAGTTCCTGGTTCGGATCCTCCGGCATGCGCTCCAGGCGCGCCACGCCGCCGATGGGAAGTAGAACAATATCGCGCGTGCGGATCCCGTAGCGCCTCGCGGTGAGTGCGTGCCCCAACTCGTGCAGCACGATGCAGGCGAAGATCAGCAGGACGAAAAAGACCCCGAACATGGTTTGCGCCACGCTGTGGCTCCCCATCCAGTTGACAACGACGATGAATCCCACCAGCAACAGGAAAGTGGCGTGCATGTAGACGTCGATTCCCGCCAGCCTGCCGATCTTCCATGACCAATGCATGACATTTCCCTCCGGATTCGTGAAGCCTGCGAGCTGGCAGCCACAGTCAATCCGTACTTTGATTGACTGTGGGATTGTGGCCGAAGAAAGGGCCGACGGTCAAGAAGGCGCTGACCGTGGCTGCCACCGTTTCGGGATCTATGGTGTGAAGGGGTTTGTTATCA
Organism: Terriglobia bacterium; assembly: GCA_050013575.1. Taxonomy (GTDB): domain Bacteria; phylum Acidobacteriota; class Terriglobia; order UBA7540; family UBA7540; genus DASYXZ01. Next base: position 61,537 of record JBEKEZ010000029.1, read on the forward strand.
ACAATTGTCGATGTGCGGTGTCCGGCTGACCATCACGAAGTAGAGTCCTTCCATACTTGGATGGCCCACACCACCCCATCGCGAAGAGCGACCGCTACGGTGTTCGACACTGTGGCGGGTTCGTTGCGTATGGTCTCTTGGTGTTCGTGATCGAAAATAAGGGTGCTACGATATCTAACGGTAGGTTTACCCAGGATCTTGCGTACCTGCATTTCGGTCAGATCGAGCCGAAGCGCAATGGGCAACTCGATCCCACCCTCGCCTTCTCGTATCATCCGACAGCGCCGATCGGTCCTTGCATTCCGGCCTAACCGCTCCAATGCGAAGCCATCGACCCAGCCTCCGCCCATTTCACTACTCTCAAGCCAGAGCCCCCATCGCCCGTTCGCGTCGGTTCCGTAAAAGCAGAGCCACTCAAGAAACTCAGATGCATCGCCCCTCTGCCCGATACTCCCTCCGAGGCGCGTCTTCACATCCTCTAGTTTGGTTTCTTCGAGAATGATGGGTACGGCTGCGACCCGCAGTGTCGTTATGATCTCCTTGGAAACAGTCGGTGGCGGAAGCGTGTGAGGAAATTGCAACTTGGGCGGTTGCCATACCAGCAGACCGTCATTGGTCGGTGAATCGGTAGCAATCTGAGCGCACGCAGCGCATATGACGGCGAGAAAGAACGCTATGCGGACTCTTGGGTGCGTCATGCCCCCACTCTAGCACGAACCAGCTTGGGCAAGGGAAGCTTTGGTTCTCATAATAAGGCACACTGAACGTGCGCTCACACTCCTGTCGAATGCAGCTATAATGTCGCTCGATGGCAATTCACACCGTTTATACCCTGTCCAAGGACGATCCCGAAGCGCGCAACTGGCTGGCATTTTTTCGGCGGCACGGACATTCCGCGCTAGCGAACCTGGTGATCGAGCGAGTCTATTGGCTGGAAGGCGCGATCGACGTTGAGAAGCTTCTGCCGCTGCTTATCAATCCTCTCTATCAAGTCTCGTCGCCGAAAACGCAGCTTGACGCCTCACTCGGGCCTGTCGTCGAAATCGCTTATCGCCCGGCGGTGACCGATCCCGAAACTCCTTCGATTCTGGCAGGCGCGCACGCGCTGGGAGAAGCTGGCCTGGAATTTGCGCGCCTGAGCAAGCGCTACCAGTTCGTGGGCCTGGAGCCCGACGAGGCGCGCAGGATTGCCGCGCGATTTCTCTACAATAAAATTGTCGAGCGCATTCGCGAGCCGAACGAAGCGGTTTCCACCTTGAGGCCCTCCGGCAAGCCCGATCCGGTGGCGACCATTCCACTCGGGCATTTAACCAACGCGGAATTGGCTGCCCTTTCCCGAGCGCGATCATGGTACGCGCCGCTATCGCAGATGAAAGTGATTCAGGCCCATGCTCGCGCTCGCGGGCACGATCTGACTGACGCGGAGATTGAAATTCTCGTTCAATCGTGGAGCGATCATTGTTATCACACCACGTGGAAAGGTCTGGGGCTGCTCAAGCGGCTGGCGCAGGCGACGGAGCGCATTCGGCACCCGCTGGTGGTCTCGGTATTCAAGGACAATGCCGGCGGCATCGAGTTTTATGAAGACTGGGTGGTGACCATCAAGGGCGAGACGCACAATTTCCCCAGCTCGATCGCGCCCTTCGGCGGCATCGCTACCAAGCACGGCGGAGTGATTCGCGACACGCTGGGTTTCGGCAAGGGCGCCTATCCCATCGGGGGGACCACCATCATGGGGACGATAGATCCTCGCATGGAGGAAGATGCCGTGCCGCCCGGCGCACTGCACCCGCAGTTCCTGGTGACGGAGTCGGTTCGAGCCACGTCGTATTACTGCAACCCGATGGGCATTCCGATGATGCACCCGATTTATCGGTGCCATCCCGGCTACGCCAAGTGTTTGGCGCTGGGCCATTCGGTGGGCATCATCCCGCGGCGGCACGCGCTGAAGGAGCCGCCGCAGCCCGGCGATGTGGCTCTCCTGATCGGCGGCGAAACGGGGCGCGACGGCATTCACGGTGCCACGGCCAGCTCTACGGGCATGACCGGCGAGACGCTCGAGAAAGAATCTGCCGCGGTGCAGATCGGCCACCCCATCACGGAGCGGCGCTTTGCCTCGGCCATTCCCGCCTTGCGCGACGCGGGTTGCATTCGCTCTATCACCGACCTCGGCGCAGGAGGCATTTCGTGCGCGGTCGGCGAAATGGGCGCGGAAACTGGAGTGCTGCTAGACCTTGACGAAGTGCCGCTGAAAGACCAAAGCCTGACCGCGTGGGAGATTCTTCTTTCGGAGTCGCAGGAACGAATGTTGATTGCTGTGCCGCCGGACAAACTGGAGGAGGCCAAGAGAATTCTCGACCGCTTTGAAGTGTCGCACGCCGCAATCGGGCACTTCACTCGGTCCAAAAAGCTCGAAGCAAACTGGCGCGGTGAAAGAGCGGTCGACCTCGATATGGATTTTCTCTGGGGCGCGTGCCTTATCGATCCGATTGATGTGGCCGAGCCCAAGCGCGCGCTCAAGCCGCTCGACATTCCCGAGCCGCGCACGCCCGACGAGTGGAGCGAAGCCTTCCGCCGCGTGCTCTCGCACTATCACTGCTGTGATCAGAGCGCGGCCGGCGTACGATTCGATACTACGGTGCAGGGAAGAACCGCCGTGGGCCCGTACGGCGGGCGCAATCACCGCATGCCCACGAATATCTATGTGTCAGCGCCACTACACGGAAAACCTTACGGTGTGATCACAACCGTGGCCATCAATCCGTTCTATGGCGAGATCGATCCGGCGCAGATGGCTCGGCTAATGATAATTGAAGCCATCACCAAGGCCGTGGTGGCCGGCGCCGACTATCGCGAAATGGCGCTCTGCGACAATTTTTATACGCCACGCGTGCGGCCCGAAGTGGCATGGGATTTGAAAAAGATGGTCGAGGCCATCGCGGATTTTTCGGAAGCGATCGGTGTGCCGTTTATCTCTGGGAAGGATTCGAGTTCTGGAACCTTCGATGCTGGCGGTCGCACCATCGAAGTGCCGATGACGCTCGCGGTGGCCGCCATCGGCCGCGTGCCCGACGTGAAGAAAATTGTGACGAAGGATTTTAAGTGCCCCGGCAATAAGCTGCTCCTGGTCGGTTCAGCGGACGCGAAGGCGCTGGGCGGGACAGTGTGTGCCGATAGCTCTGGCCAACGTGGCGACAAGCTTTTTGATCCTGGCAACGCAGTTTCCATCCGCGCGGTCTGGGACGCAATTCTAGGGCTGCACAAGCAAGGTCTGTATGTTTCGGGCTCGGCGATTGCGGAAGGTGGAATCGCGCTCCGCCTGTTTGAAGGTGCGTTGGGGTCAGGAATCGGCGCGCGCGTGAAATGTGACTCACACCGTGGGCGAAAGGATGGGTTGCTATTCGGTGAGTTTGTCGGCTCGGCCTTGCTCGAGGTCTTGCCCGGTGTCGATCTGCATGAGATCTCGGACACTGTTCCGCATGGGCACATCGGCTCGCTCATCGCGGCGACGCACTTGGAATTGGCCGAGGATCGCAAGGTGATCTGGCAGCAGTCCGTTGCCGATTTGGCCGAGGGTTGGGGCAAAACTTTTCGCGAGGTGATGGAATGAGCGAAGCCGTCACGGCCATTCTGTATGCGCCTGGCACCAACTGCCACGAAGAGACCGCGGCGGCCATTGAGCTGGCGGGCGGAAAAAGCGAGCTCGTGCTCCTGCACGATTTGGTTAACGGTCAGAAGCGGCTGGGCGCATTTCAGGCAGCGGTGATACCGGGCGGGTTTGCGTATGGCGACCACCTCGGAGCAGGGCGAATTTTCGGCACGATGCTAGCGGCGCAACTGCGCGAGCAACTGGTGGAATTCATGGACGCCAAGAAGCCGCTGATGGGCATCTGCAACGGCTTTCAAGTCTTGGCGGAGGCGGGAATCCTGCCCGGCCGCACACCCGGCCAGCGCGCGATGGCGCTGCTCGAAAATCAATCCGCGCACTTTGAAGATCGAAAGATCAACCTCGTCGTTTCTTCCAACGAGTCTATGTGGACTGGAGGCCTGGAAGGCCAACTGCTCGCCATGCCCACGGCGCACGGAGAAGGGCGGCCGCTGTTTTGTGAGACCTCGTCCCGCCCTGCGGGATCAACTCGTGTCGCGTTTCGATTTGCCGACGCACATGGCCGGCCTACAACCCAGTATCCCGAGAATCCCAACGGCTCGCCCGGCGGCGTGGCGGGCGTCACCGACGAATCCGGAGTGATCCTCGGCTTGATGCCGCACCCCGAACGCGCCTCGCTGCCCGCGCAGTATTCGCAGGACGGGCTGAAGATTTTCAAGAACCTGGTGAAGTGGCTGAAGTAAATGAGTGGCAAGTGGAAAGCAACGGATTGCCGATTTTCGATTGCCGATTGACGATTGAGAGACAGACAAATGTTCATACGGTTCAATCGTCAATCGAAAATCGTCAATCGAAAATAACTTGCCGCATGCCACTCGCCACTCTTCATTGCGGAAGTGGAGCAACCCGTACCGACGCGGAGAGCATCTCCCTGCCAGCGTGCATGGGGGGCTCCGATGGCGGCCAGTGACTTCGATTCGATTCCACTTCAAAGCAGTTGGCGAGATTACCGGCAGCACCCCGCATCTTGGGTGAACTCGCTGCTTGTCCACGTGGCGATATTGGCAGCCATTGCGCTGCCGTACGCCTTCGGCACGCGGACGAGTCGTGTGAGAGCATCTGATCCAATCATCCACATTTACTATCCCGCACCTTACCATTTGCAGGTCGAAACCAGGGGTGGTGGCGGGGGCGGCCAACGCGAGCCTTTGCCCGCCTCGAGGGGAATCATCCCGCCATTTTCGCAAATGCCGTTAGCTCCGCCATCCGCTCACCCTATCGTGAATCTTCAGCTCCCCGTGCAAGCGAGCATACTTGGTCCGCCGGATCTAAAACTCCCCGAAATGTCGGGCGCCGACTCTTGGGGCGACCCTAACGGCGTGCTGGGCACGCGGTCGAATGGTCCCGGCTGTTGCGACGGGATTGGCACTGGCAATGGCCCCGGCGTCGGGCCAGACAGGGGGCCTGGGTACGGGCCGGGGCCGGGTGGCCCTGGAGTTTACAGCGTCGGCGGCGATGTCACCGCTCCGGTTCCCGTGTATCGTCCCGAGCCGCCATACACAGAGGAAGCCCGCAAGGCGAAGCTTTCTGGCGTGGTAACGCTGGCGATCGTCGTAGACGCGCAAGGCAACCCGCGCGACATTCACATCATGCGGTCGCTTGGCATGGGTTTGGACGAAAAGGCCGTCGAGACGGTCAGCACCTGGAAATTCAAGCCCGCCACGCGCAAGGACGTTCCCGTCGCCGTGCGCATGATCGTGGAGATCACCTTCCGGCTGTTCTAAGAGCCCGATCAGATGGAGCGTAAAGTCGGCCCCTCAAAATAATCCTAACGGCAAACTTGTGCTATGATTGCCTTAATTGCGGTGCGGTAAGCTACGACATCGGAGGAGAGCCTCGTGCGTGGGTTAGCGAGGAGTAGAAGGGATTCCTTGGAGCTCCCTTCGCGCTATGGAAAACGACACGAGCGTCGTCGCAGCACGGACCTTTACTCGTAACCTGAACATCCTGCTGAAGACGGTCCGGCTGTATGGGGTTGAACACGAGCGCACCTCCGCCTTGTTCGAGACGGCGTGGAGCAGCTTGCTCGACGCGTTGCAGCAAGGGGGAGAAACGGGCCTGCTGCTGGGAGTATCGAGTTCGCAAGTGCTGATGGATGGCATCCCGCTCGACCCTCGCCCCGTCGACCGCAGCTTCGCTCAACTACTTTCGTCCGCGGGTTTATCCAGCATCCACTTTTCCCGCCGCGTGACGGCTGAGGATTTCACCCGGTTTGTGCGAGCTTTCGGCTCGCGCGGCCCCAAGAGCGCACTCGTCGCAGCCGACTTAAAAGCGGCCCTGGCCACCACAGGCGAGCCGGCCATTCGTGTGAACGAGGTCCGCTTCGTCGCGCAGGATGCGGCGCTGGCGGAGGCCGGCGTGGCTGCACAACTTGTCGCTCAGTCACTGGGGGCGGAAGCTCAGAAGCTGAAAGAGTGGCTCGAAGACCCACAAAAGCTTCTTCAGCTTATTGTTGCGGCCGAGGGCGTCCGCCGCGGAGGCGAAGCCGCGCCCAGTGGAGCACCGAGCGGGATTACTGCGACGAAATCGCCGTCGGTGGAAAGCAAGGCTGCCGTGTCGCCGCCTCCGCCGAGCGAAGAAGAAGTGTTCCGCATCATGCGCCTGCTCACCCAACTCGGCCAGGAATCGGGCCCGGAGGGTGGCAAGATCGAAGTCAATCAGTTCCAGGAACAAGTTCAAGGGTTGCCCGCGCCCGCGCAATTCTCGCTGACGCAAGCCCTCGCCGCACTGGCGTCGATGTCGCCCGCCGCCAAGCCAGACACTCCGATGCTTCTGCAACTGGCGGAGCAGGTTGCCATTCGATATGCCATCGACAGCTTTGAACGCGGCGATGCGCAGGTGAGCGCGGTGGTCCAACTGCTCAACCGATTGAAGCGCGAGATCAAAGCTCTGCGAGGCATACTCTCTTTGCATGAGGAATCCATGTCGCGCGCGGGCATGCAGGTGGAATCGTTCGCGGAAGTTCTCGATCGCCAGTTTTGGACGGCCTTGCCCGAGTCGGCCAAGCGCAAAGTGCTTTTATCCTCCGAGGCCTGGGCCATTCCCCCGCGCAACATTCGGCACTACGTCGAAGAGCTTCTCAATCAGGGACAGAGGACGATCGCTCGGGAAATCTTGCTCAACTATTCCGAGTGCCTTCGCGTGGAGGACTCCGATGCCCGAAAGAAGACTTGGGCAGGCCTCAACGAACTTGCCGATCTCTATGTACGCGTGGATGACACCCTCCTCCAAAACGTGATTCGTCAACTGGGCGAGAGCCTTCTGCCAGAGACCGAGACCGACTTGCAAACCTTGATCGGCGCCGGATTCGTCCGCTACAGCCACGAGGCGGCGAGAGTTCTGAATTATCCCGCGCTGCAGCAGTCCCTCGAAACCATGGAGCGCCTCGAGAAAGACCGGGCCTCCCTTGCCCAAACGCTCTGGCCGCGCGTGAAAGTCGCGTTTCGCGTGCACGAGTTCGTGGAGGACGCCCTGAAGCAGCGCGACATGCCAGCCGGGCTCCTGGAAGTCATGCGGCGCATGCCGCACGCCACCGTGGAAAACATTGCGAGCCGGTTGCAGCGATGCGCCCTGCGCGAAGAACGCGAACGCCTGGTGCAACTCGCGCGCGAGCTGGGCGGGGAGGGAATTGCCCAGCTGCGCAAGACATTGGACACGCGCCCCCCTACGGAAGCCGCGCTGACCGTTGGCTTGCTGAGCCGCCTGGAGCCCGACGCCATCGGTGCCATCCTCCCGAGACGCCTAAAAGAGTGGGACCGTTCGTTTCATGACCTCGTTGTCCGCCAGCTCTCTATCGCTGGGGCGCCGGCGCGCGCCCAAATGCTGGTGAGCCTGCTCGATGTGCTCGATGCTGCGTCCCTGCCGGAGGCGGTCGATGAAATTGGAATGAGCGGCGAGGGGGGTGGAGCGGCGCGACTGCTGCGAATCCTGGAGTCGCCGGCAGGCCCCGCCACGGAACCGTACCTGCGCGTGAAAGCCGTCGAGGCGCTGGGGCGGTTGAGAGATTCGCACGCTGGGCTGCTTTTGCGCGGGTTCGTCGAGGCCCGCCAGTTCCTCCGCTGGCAACATCCGCATGAACTGCGTATCAGCGCATTTCAAGCGATGCAGAAGATTGATCCGGCTTGGGCGCGCACTTTCCTGCCGCACAGCGGCCTGAACATGGTCGAACTGAGCCTGGCGCCACTCGACCCAGTTCAGGATACGCCGTGGGTGCGCCAGCGGCGCTACGAGCGCGTCCAATTGGCCCATGCTCTGGAGGGGATGGTGAGCACCCCGCAGGGCGACACACGCCTGTCGGTCAGCCAGCTCAGCCTGGGCGGCGGCGTGGCCAGTTGCCAGAGGCATCTCAAACCCGGCACTGTCACCCGTCTTGAACTCCAAGCGGGATTCCACCGCATTCATGCCGAGGTTCTGGTGCGCGAGGCCCGTCCGCAACAACTGAGCTTTGAGTTGGTGAGAATTCCACTTGACGACCGCACCAAGCTTCGCCGCCCTCTTGCCGAAGTGAGCGCGGCGAGGAGTCAAGCGTGAGTACGCAGGGGAAGGGCACAGGCCTTCCCATTTACTTGTCGCCGCGTCTCGTTCTCGCGCCGCGGGGCACGGCACGAAGAGAGGAATGGAGACCGCTTTGGGGGCGGGGTTAGCCACTCCGTCACGGCGGGGACTGTCATGACTGAGCGAAGAGATTCCGAACGCCTGCTTCTGAAGATTCCTATTCGCGTCACATCGTTTGGCGGGAGCGCCGGAAGTTTCTCGGAAGAAACCTACACCGTGGAGATCAATCGTGCCGGAGCGCGCATCGCGCTTCAGCATCGCGCCGCCGCGGACGACACCATCCGAATTGTCAATTTGCAAAATCTGCGCGAAGCCGATTTTCGGGTGATTGGCGCGAGCCGTCTGGAGACGGGCGAAGTCGGTGATTGGGGAGTCGAGTGCCTGGAGACGGAACGCAACATCTGGGACATCAACTTCTCCTCGCCTATCGAAACCGGCAGCAGCCAAGCGGGCGCCCTGCTCGAATGCAAAGACTGCGGCACGCAGAGTTTTTGCACCCTGCAAACCTGGGAGCTCGACGCCCTGGAGTCAGGATCTATGCAGCGGCTCTGCCAGACTTGCGGCGGGCCCACGGAGTGGAGGTACGTTGATGTCAATCGCCGCGTTGAGGAAGTGCGGACGCCGGAGCGAGCCGCCGCCCCAGCGGCGCAAGAAGCACCGATAGCGCCAGCAGCCGCGGCGACCCCGGCACGGACTGAAAAGCGCGCTTACAGGCGGCTCGCTCTCAAATTGCCGATTCTGGTACGCGATAAAAATGGCGATCAAGAGGTCGCGAAGACGGAGAATGTGTCCAAAGGCGGTGTGGCGGTTGGCTTGGGAATGGAGCTCGAGATTGGAGATCTGGTGACCATCTGCTGTCCCTATGTCGAAGGCGGACAGAACATGGAGCAAAAGGCCGAAATTCGACACCGCGAAACGTTTTTTATAGGGCAGCGGTGGATTTACGGAATGCGGTTTATGTGATTGCCGATTTTCGATTGTCGATGGCCGATTGGGGAAGCAAGTAATGCGCTGCATTCTTCAATCGGCAATCGAAAATCGGCAATTTGCTCCTTGCACCTGGCTGGTTAGTGTCCTGCCCCGCCGAGTTCGCGGACAATGTCCCCAACAAACCCGCGCGCGTCTCCAAACAGCATCAGCGTCTTATCGAAATAGTAGAGCGGGTTATCGATCCCCGCAAAGCCGGGGCTCATGCTGCGCTTGATCACCATTACCGTTCTCGCCTTATCGACGTCCAAAATGGGCATGCCGTAGATCGGGCTGCTTTGGTCAGTGCGCGCGGCAGGATTGGTCACATCGTTGGCGCCGATCACCAGGGCCACGTCGGTTTCGGGAAACTCGGGATTGATGGCGTCCATATCGAGCAGTTTGTCGTACGGAATATCGGCCTCGGCCAGCAGCACATTCATGTGGCCGGGCATGCGGCCCGCCACGGGGTGGATGCCGAACTTCACGGTGACGCCGCGCTTGGTCAACAATTCGTAGAGTTCACGGACCTTGTGCTGGGCTTGCGCGACGGCCATGCCGTAGCCGGGAACGATGACGACCGAGTTGGCCGCGGCCAGAATCCCGGCGGCTTCTTCCGCCGTCGCACTCTTCACGTTGCGCGTTTCGGCGGCTGCTGCCGCTGAAGCTTGCACCTGTCCGAACGCCCCGAAAAGCACATTCGTGAAAGAGCGATTCATGGCTTTGGACATGATGACCGAGAGGATGAATCCGGAGGAGCCGTCGAGGGCGCCGGCGATGATCAGCAGTTTGCTGTCGAGCGCGAAACCCATGGCCGCTGCCGACAGTCCGGCGTAAGAGTTCAAGAGGGAAATCACGGTGGGCATGTCCGCGCCGCCGATGGGAACGATCATCATGACGCCGAAGACGAGCGGCATGGCGATCAGCAAAGGAAACAGTCGCGTGCTTTCCGGATGAAACACCAGGTAAACCGCCACGCCGACAGCGGCAGTGAGAATGGAGAGATTGACGAAATTTTGCCCCTTAAAAGTGATGGGCCGCTGCGGAAGCACTTCTTGGAGTTTGCCCGCTGCCATCAAGCTGCCGGTGACGGTTAGGGAGCCGAGGATGACCTCCATGGAGAGTACCGACATCATGAAGTGAGAGATGCCCGGCGCGCGGAGGTAAAACTCCGCCGTTCCGACCAGCGTGACGCAGAAAGCCCCAAAGGCGTGGCTGAGCGCCGTCCGCTGCGGGACGGCAGTCATCTGCACGAGCCCCAGTGGGATTCCGACAATTGAGCCGACCACCAGCGCAATCACCAACCAACGGTAGTCGATGATGCCGCGATTGAGCAGCGTGGCGCCGATGGCCAGTGCCATGCCCAACTCGCCGGCGCGCACTCCGCGCCTCGCCGTGGATGGCGTGCTCAGCCACTTGAGTGAAAGGATGAAGAGCACTGTGGCGACGATGTAGGTGATTTGAATGAGTTGTTCGGTGACCTGTGGTGTCATGGTTTCTTGGGCTTGGCCGGCTTGAACATTTTCAACATGCGGTCGGTAATCAGAAAGCCGCCGACGACGTTGCTGGTGGAGGCGGCCACGGCCAGCGCTCCGAGTACGGTCGAGAGCGTGCTCTTGTGCTCACCCGCAATCACGATGGCGCCCACCACGGCGATGGCGTCCAGGGCGTTGGTGAGCGACATCAGCGGCGTGTGCAACAGCGGCGAGACGCGGCGAATCACCTCGAAGCCGACGAAACCGGCCAGGAGAAAAACGTAAAGACTCGAAATGAAGTCTGAGGGCAAGCGATCCTCCTGAAATTCGGAATTGTAAATTATGAATTATAAATTATGAAATAAGCGCCTGTGAATCACCATGCGAAAGGTGCGAGCCTCCTCTGGATTGGGAAACGGGTTTCTTTGGAGCGTGTTGTCCCTTCGTGCTTACGATGATTGCGGTGATGACCGCCAAGGGCTCTTGTGTTTCTTCCATCAACGATTTCAGTTTTTCCTTGGCCACGATTCCTGATTCCGACAGCAGTTTTAGCCAATATTTACTTTCGCGGGCTTCCTTCTGAGCGATACTCAGTTTATGGATGAAATCGGAGCGGCTTTCGCCCGCCTGGGCCTCCTCGATGTTTGCCCCGATGGAGCACGCCGAACGCAGATATTGCCCGCCTAGAATCCAACCGGCGCCGTCCTTGCGCACTTGTAAGTATCGGTAGAGCTTGATAGCCCGCAGGGCGTATGCGACCGAGCGCTCGCAGATCTCGGTCGGCTTCTGTTTGATCGGACCTTTGGCGTTTCCGGACGTTTCCGTTTTAGAATTCATAATTCATAATTTATAATTCATAATTTAAAGAAGTCCCTCACCAACTTATTGACGATCTCCCCGCCGCGGGTCACCAAGGTTTTTTCGACGATCTCATCCTGGGCGTCAAGCTGGAGTTCTCCGTTCTTGAACAGGTGGAGCAGGAAGGCCGAAATGTTGCGCGCGTACATCTGGCTGGCGTGGTAGGGAACAGTGCTGGCCAAATTGATGGTGCCGATCACCGTGACCCCGTGCTCGACGACAGTTTCCCCGGCCTTCGTCAGCTCGCAATTTCCGCCCTGCTCGCCCGCCAAGTCGATGATCACGGAGCCGGGCGCCATGCTTCTTACCATTTCTGAAGTGATTAGCACCGGCGGCTTTCGGCCGGGAACCACGGCGGCGCTGATCACGACGTCGCTTTCCTTCACCACGCGTCCCAGCAGCTCGCGCTGGCGCTGGTAAAAGGTCTCATCCTGGGCTTTGGCGTAACCACGCGCGTCCTCGGCGTCTTTCGTTTCGAGTGGCAACTCGATGAAGCGGCCGCCCAAGCTTTGTACTTGCTCTTTCACCGCCGGCCGCAGATCGTACGCCGAAGCCACGGCGCCCAGCCTGCGCGCCGTGGCGATGGCTTGCAGGCCCGCGACGCCCGCACCAATCACAAACACGCGGGCGGGCGTGATGGTGCCCGCCGCCGTGGTCATCATCGGGAAAAGTCGTGGCAGAGTATCCGCGGCGAGCAACACCGCTTTGTAGCCGCCGATGGTGGCCATCGACGATAGCGCGTCCATGTTTTGAGCGCGAGTGATTCTGGGCATCAACTCGATCGAGAATGCGGTCGCTCCTGTAGCTGCGATTTCGCGAAGAGTATCGAGCGATCCCAGCGGCCGCAGAAATCCAATCAGAACCTGATCGCGGCGGAGAAGCGGGATGTCCGCCTTGCCACTCTTGTCGTTCGATCCGGGCGCGAGCACCTGAACCACAACGTCGGCGGTCTTGAAGACATCGTTGCGCGCCGCAACCATCTTGGCGCCCTTGGCGGTGTAGTCAGCGTCCGGATATCCGGCGTCGACTCCTCCGCCTGCTTCCACGATCACCTCAAACCCGGCTTTCGCGAGATTGGGAATGACGGCGGGCACGAGCGCAACCCGCCGCTCGCCAGGATAACTTTCTTTGGGAACTCCAAGGATCATTCAATGCCCCCGCGCCGTGACACGGTAGGGGTACGGCTTGCCGTACCCTGTGCGCACCATGGCTCGCCGACCGCATCCCAACGCTGGCGGCGGTCGCAACTCAAGAGGGCAGGGCAAGCCCTGCCCCTACCACTCTTCGGCTGGCGCAAACAACCGCAATAGATTACCACCGCTTGTGAATTGTGGCTGAAAAACCTGGCAAGCCGGCATGATTACGGACTAACGTATTAGAAGTTTAATACCAATGATAATTAAATTTAACCGTTTGTTTAAAATCTCCCGGCGACGACGGCCGGACAACGCGTAACAGCATTAGAATGAATCAGTTACTTGTGCTCCTGTCCCTCCATCCAACCTTTCAACCAGTAACCAGCATCATATAGAGTGCCTGTGGTGAAAGGCACTGCTGAGCGAGATCGGCTGGGGCCGATCCGTTCAATTCTTCGAGAGGAGGGATGAGGCGATATGAGGGCTAATCTGAAGATTGCTTTGGCAAGCGTGTTGGTCCTTCTGGGTCTCGTGGTAGTTTCTCCCTTAAGCGTCATGGGTGCCGCCGGACAAATCCCGGCGCAGAGCGAGGCGAACGTCCAACGGCAGGTGCTCCACCAGTTGCGGATGCTGCCGTACTATACGGTGTTTGACGATCTGAACTTCAAGGTGGACGGGTACACGGTTGAACTGTCAGGCCAGGTGACGAATCCGGCTCTGAAAAGCGATGCGGAGGGCGTGGTAAAGCACATCGAAGGCGTTCAGCGCGTGATCAACAACATCGAGGTGCTCCCGCTCTCCGGCTTTGACAACCGAATTCGCTTGGCGGAATACCGGGCCATTTACAGCTCTCCCGGGTTTGAAAGATATTTCTCGGCTCTCCCGCCGATCCACATCATTGTGAAGAACGGGCATGTCAAGCTGATCGGTGTGGTGGCCGATCAATTTGACAGGAATGTGGCCGGGATTCGCGCCAACGGAGTGTCGGGCGTGTTCTCGGTTGAGAACGATTTGAGGGTCGAGAGTTAATCATAGCTCGGGCTCGTGAGGCTCGGTTTCGGGCAGCGGCGGCTCGATTTCAAATCTGAAATTTGAGATTTGAAATCCGGCAGCCGCTGCCCGCTTTGTTTTTCACGTCATCACCGGTGCTTCCCTCTCACCCAATGGGGCCAAGCCTCCTAATCCCTAAATCCTAATTCCTAATTCTCAAACTACTTGTGCGTCATCACGTACACGCCGTCCCAAACGCCTTCGGGCGGCTCGCCGATCAGGTGGCGGCAGCGATCGAGAAAAACCTGGCTCGGCTTGTCGTTGGGGTAGTCCTGCACCAATCCATCAAACAACTCGGCCGCCAAATCCCACGCTCCGCCACGATAGCACTCCAGGCCGTTATGGAAGCGCTCGAGCAAGTCGCGGAATTCGTCCTGCTGATGCGCGTGGCCGAGCAGCTCGTAAATTCTCACCGGTTTCAATTTTCCTTTCACGCGGATCAGATCGAGTTCGCGCGCCACGACGATGTGATTCGCGGCCTGGTAGGTGGACTCGCTGATAATCGATCTTGTTCCGAATTCCTTGTTGGTGCCTTCCAGGCGCGAGGCCAGATTGACGTTGTCACCCATGATGGTGAAATTGAATCGATTCTTGGAGCCCATGTTGCCGACCACCATGGGACCGGTGTTGATGCCGACACCGATGTTGATTTGCGCCCGGCCCTGCGCCTGCCAGCGCGCCTGTAATTTCTTCAAAGTCTCGAGCATCTCAAGCGCCGCCCGGCAGGCGCGCTCGGCGTGGTCGGTCTGCGGGAAAGGCGAGCCCCAAAAGGCCATGATGGCATCGCCAATGTACTTGTCGAGAGTGCCCCAGTTGCGGAAAATCACTTCCGTCATTTCCGAGAGGTACTCGTTCAGGAGCACGACCAGCGCTTCGGGGGAAAGCCCTTCGGAGAGGGCCGTGAAGCCCCGGATGTCAGTGAACATGGCGGTGAGTTCCTTCTCTTCGCCGCCCAAGCGCAGGAACTCGGGGTGATCGAGCAATCGCGCCACCACGCCGGGCGCGACGTATTGCGAGAAGGCTCCCCGCACCTTCCTCTTTTCGCGCTCTTCGAAGAAGAAGCGATAGCTGACGATGGCCGCATAATTCATCGACAAAGTCGCGGTGGGAAGGAACGCCGCGATCCAGATTCGGTGCGCCGCAAAAAGGTAATAGGCGAGCCACAGGAAAAGCGCCAGAAGGATGACCACCACCGGCGTGGCCCGCTTCGCCGATACCACGCTCAGGGGCAGGCCCGCGCCCAAGCTGAAAAGCAGCAGAAACCCGACATCGATGAGGTTTTCGCGCAGGCCGCGCCGGATGAATTCGCCGGTCAGCAGATTGTCGATAAAATTGGCGTGGATCTCCACGCCGGGAAAATTTTCTCCCGTCTCGAACGGCGTGGATCGATTGTCCGCAATGGCGGTGGCCGTCGGGCCGACCAGGACGATCTTGCCGCGAAGGTTCCCTGGGTTGATTCTGCCGTGCACCACATCGGTCATGGAATACCACGGATAAGTCCGGCGGGGGCCGTGAAAATCAATCTGAACGTAACCGTCAGGATCGGTGGGTATGGCGAAGGGACCAAAATCGATCCGCTCCAGCCCGTTGGGGTTGAAGAAGACCGCCACCTGGTCGAGCGGCCGATTCGTGTAGGCTAGAACAGTAGCCACGTCGAGGGAAGGGTAGTAGCTGTTCTCGAAGCGGATGACCACGGGCTCGCGGCGAACCACGGCGTCCGGATCGGCGACGACATTGAAAAAGCCGAAGTTTTTGGCGTTCTGGGCGAGGGCCGGGAGATTGGGCTCGATCCCCTTGGCGGCGCAATAAAAGCAGTTGAATTTGTAGCCGTATTCGGGATGAATGACCTGAGGATAGGCCTGAAACGACAGGACATTCTTGAAGTCGTCCAGCAGCGTCTTGTTCTGGCGGCTCGCCTGATTGACTTCTTCCTCGGTAAAAAACAGGAAGTAGCCCAGAATCGCATTGTCAAAGCGGGAGAGCGCGTCGGCAAATTTCCGATCGTTGTCCGCATGGGCTTCCGAGGCTTGAAGCTTCGCGGCGAAGGCGTCGTCCTTCGAGGGCACGAGGTCGTAGGCTTTCTGGAGTTGTTGGGCGAGCTTCAGGGCGGAATTTTGATCGGGCTGAGGAAATGCGGCGTCGAAGGTGATGACTTTGGCCCCTGCATCTTTCAGCACATCGACGAGCGTCGCGAAGTTGTCGCGGGGAAAGGGCCAGCGTCCCAGTTCGTCCTGGCTCTTTTGATCGATGGTAACGATGGCAATCGCAGGGTTGGGAGGCCGCTGGCCGCGCAGGCGGAAGCGGGCGTCCAGGCTCTTGAGCTCCATATCGTAGAGGAGGTCAAGGATGGCGGCGTGGTGAGGGACAAAATACAGCGGAACATAAAGCCCCAGGCTGACGACGCAAACGCCCACGCTGATCGCGAGCCCGGCACGATGCCGCCGCACGAATTGGAACGTCCAGGGTAGGGCTCTATTGATGAGGCCGCTCATCGCGCTCTCCCCGCGCCGAGCGAGGGGACGTATTACTGCTCAGATACACAACCGATATGAAGGATATCACAGAGTGCGGGGAGCACTCACGCCGCGAGTGCGCCCCACGAGTAGAGGGATGCGTGAAGCAGGGAAGCCGGCCGGGTTCATGCCGCCCGGGGTTTTATTGCGGGCCACTGGGCGATGGGCAGCCGCAGCCCTGCTGTTGCTGATTCTGGATATTATTGGCGGTCTCGGTTTCGACCGCGGCCGTCTGGGTGTTGGCGCTGGTGGCGGCGTTGAGCGCCGCGGCGGCGTCATTCGAGTCTCCGCTGCCTTGACGGCTCTGGTTGATGGCGTCATTGAGCGCGTTTTGGGCGCTATTGAGATTGTCCCCTGCGGAGCCCATTTTCGAGAGGGCTCCGGCACCCAAACCGGCGCCCATGCCCGCCGCTCCTGCCGTGGCGAGGTTGCCAGTGCCGCGGCCCAGCGCGCCCGT
>JBEKEZ010000030.1:0-77196 GCA_050013575.1 Terriglobia bacterium
TGGAAAAGTCTGAACGGCTGACTTTTCCACCGCGCTTGGAAATCCGGCAAAAGTCGCCGGATTTCCACATTCCCACAGCGCCGACGGCGACCCTCACCTCTCAACTGCCCAAAAGATTACACATCCCGATTCCGGTGCGTGCTGTTTCTGATTCGCTACCCGCACTTCGCAGGGGGGTGACTTAGCCGAGAATTTTTGCGGCCTATGAGATTTTTGAGAACCTATGAAAAATGGAATCGGTGGGGCAAAATGCCACACTTTTCTCAAAATCGCAAATTTCTGCAAAATATATTTCTGCGCAACTTCTTTATTTCCCACAGATAGAAAATTTTGTTTCAATAGTTTCAAAAGTTGCAAAAGTTACATTCGGGAGGTCGCGTCTAAGTCGTTAGTAATAACACGTTAATATATTAACAGTAATTCAGGCCCGGGATGGGGCTGTGAGGCGTTCTTCATCACGTTTGCTGGACCGAGCGCGGCTCTGCCCAGGCGAGGTCGACACGGCGGGAGAATTGCCAGCCAAGTCGGCCGAGCCCGGGCACTCGCTATGAATCTCGGCTGTCAACAGGGGCGAGGTTCACTCCTCGCTCTGGCCGCTCGGGGTAGACTGCGCGAAGAATCCTTTTCATTTAACTCATGCTAGACTCCGCGAAGAATCTCTGCATTTAGCGAGGTCACGCTATGGCCAATGAGGAACACCTCAAGATTTTGAAGCAAGGTGTTGAAGTCTGGAACCAGTGGAGGCGGAAAACTCCTGACGTAAGGCCAGACCTGAGCGGCGCGGGTCGCGATAATCTGAACGGCGCGCTGGCACGCCATCTGTCATACGTGTATAATATGTAAGACGGTGGAACAACACTATGCTTTCTATCCGGCTTGACCCTGACATCGAGAAGCGGTTGTCCGAACTGGCGAAACGCACGGGAAGGACAAAAAGCTACTACGCTCGCGAACTCATCGAGGGCAACATTGAAGACCTCGAAGACCGCTATCTGGCGGAGGCGCGCCTCGAAAAGCGCGGCCCAACTCTCACCAGCCGACAAGCGCGGAAAGAACTTGGCTTGGACCATTGAATACGATCATCGAGCCTTGAAGGATCTCAAGAAGCTCGACCGCACGATCCAGCGGGAAATCCTCGATTACATGGATACGCGGGTCGCGACGGCTGAAGACCCGCGTAATTTCGGCAAGCCTCTTCGAGCCAGCAAGTTTGGACTGTGGCGGTATCGGGTGCGCGATTATCGCATCATCTGCGAGTTGCAGGAGAGCCGGCTGGTGGTGCTGGTGGTGGCCGTGGGTCATCGAAGCACGATTTACAACGATTAGGGTCGGCTCCTCCTTGCCTTCGGTTCACCATTCATAATTCATCATTCATAATTCGTGGCCGTCTCCGCCGTACCCGCCACATCGGCGACTATCGCCTCCAGCCTTTCCCCACCTACCACATGCTACCTACTACCTACCGCTCTCGGCCTTTGACCGCCTATTGCGCGACCTCAAGGCGGAAAAGCCGGTGGCGGGTGGCAAGTGACGAGCCGCGAAACTCACCGGCTGGCTCACGCCCTGCCGGGCGCTCGGGAGTTGATTCTGCTCTCTTCTTCAATTCATAATTCATCCTTCATAATTCATCCTTCATAATTTATGCCCGCCCCCTTCACAGATGGGCCAGCCGCCTTCGTCTATCAAGTTCGACACAAATTGGGCAGTGGTGTCATTTGGGTTTCGATCCCCCTTCGAAACGCTGGTCATTCCCGCGAGAGCGGGAATCCAGTCCGTCCGCGGAGCATGCCCAATGGTTTGCGGACTAGATTCCCGCTTTCGCGGGAATGACTTTACCTGGGGGTGCCCGTGTTTCCCAAATGTCAGCAGTACCACGAATTGATGCCTACGCCGGCCGAGTTGGGTTTATCGTATCGAAGGAGGGCGATGTGCAATTTCTCGATACTTTGGCGAGCTTGATTCAATCTCCAGTACGGGCTCACAGAAGTTACGCGTCGGTCTTGCGTCATCTGGGTGCGTTCGGGCTATTCCTGATCGCGATTCTGGATAGCACGCCAGTGCCAACGTTGGGGGGCCCGGACATTCTGACGGCGATCTTCTCCGCTCGTCGCGGTGAACCGTGGTACTACTATTCGGCGGCCGCCACGCTGGGCTCGGTGGTCGGCGCCTACCTCACCTTCCGCATTGCGCGCGCTTCAGGTTCAGCCTATTTGGGGAGTAAATTTGGCAAGCGCCGGGTTGCCACCATCCTGAAGTACTTCGAACAATGGGGAACAGGCGCTCTGGTTTTTTCAACACTTGTCCCATTCCCTTTCCCAACCAGTGCATTCTATGCCGCGGCAGGGGTATTAAAGTATCCGCTGGGAAGGTTCCTTATTGTTGTCGGCGCTGCCCGAGCCGCACGCTATTTCGCCATTGGAGCCCTTGCCTCGCACTACGGCCGCCACGCGTTACAGGTATTCAGGCATCCGAGGCAGTACGCGGGCTGGTTGTTCCTGATTGCCTGCACTGTATCGATTCTGATCGCCGCCGCGTTGTTTGTCCAACGGCGGCTGCGCGCAGCGCAAAGCTGACTTCGTTGCACGGCAACGACGCCACCTGAGAATCCACGACATCAAAAGCGTGTCGCGGCTTGTATCTTGGCCAGCGATTCCGAGCGCAGAAATAAGGAAGGCACCTCCGGGCTCTAACGCGACCGCTTGAGGACGAGGGTCACCAAGGCCCCACCTTTCTTCCAGTTACCCGAGATCTCCGAATTGTCTTTGTTCATGGTGCCGTCATAGGAAACAAGGCCGGGTTGGCTTTCGAAGTGGAGCGCCGGTTCTTTATAGGTGATGGCGGTGATCGCAATTCCCGACGTGTCCTGGTCAGGATAGTCGATGGTGCCGGTTAAGGTTCCGTACTCCGACTGGGAAATGTGCACCACGACTCGTTGTTTCGGGTGGGCGCCCGGATCGAGAGTTCCCTCCCAGTCGCCTACGATGGGCGGCTGATCGGCTGCCCGAAGCGGAGCCTGGGCACCAGCCATTCCGAGGGCGAGCATTAATCCCAGCCCAATCCCGAACTGTGATGCGCGATGGGATTCCGTGGTCAATCTCCTCATTGCAAGCCTAGCATTCCGCGCCCGCCGAGGATAAGTATTTGTTCGATGCGACTGCCCAGCATCCGGTTGTGGCTTTTCGATTCGGCAAACCTTGCTCCTCCGTAGCTTCTGGCGAACTGAGTACACGCGGGCTTTAGTCAAATCTATCCTACCTATGTCTCGGAGATCTCTTTGGGTCGCGCCCCACTCATTTTTGATTCCGCCGGCTGGCGCCCCGATAGATTTCGGCGATCCTTGTGCGAATTCTGTTGGTCTGCTGCTTTCTTCAATTCATCATTCATAATTCATGCCCGTTGGTTCGCGCCCGTGGTGTTTCCCGCTCTTCCCCACCTGCTACATCCAACCCTTCACTTCGCTCAGGACAGGCTCTACCACCTACCGCCTTTAGCCCATTCATCATTCATAATTCATCATTCATGATTTATTTTCCTTCGCCCTCCCTTGATTCCAACTTTTGAAATCGCATACGCTCATCCCCTTTTGGTGGGGCCATTCAAAAAGTCGGTTCGTCACGCGCGCCGTGCCAGACGTGGAGGATCTCGACGCTCTGAGACTTCTCGCTGACATCGTAGAAGATGCGGTAAGAACGAAAGACGATTTGGCGCAATGTTCCACTTGCGCCGTGCGGATATGTGGGTCCGATGAATGGAAAGGTCGCGAGAACGCGAACGTGGCTGAGTATGCCGCGCCCGATTCGAGTGGCTGCCTGGGGGTCGTGCTGGGCGATGTAAGCCCAAATATCTTGCAAGTCCGCAGTCGCCGCGTCCGACCAAATTATCTTGAAGTCCATGCGGTGGCCCAGGACTCAACCAAATGTTCCGCTTCTTCCTGAGTCTTGGTGCGGCCTGCGGCAATGTCTGCGCGTCCGCGCCGGATAGACGCCATGATGCCCAACTCCTCGGTGATTTCCTCGAGCGAGGCGTCCTCCGGGAGCCGCTGAAGAGCGTCGATCACGGCCTGTTTATCCGTCATGGGCTTGATTCTACCGCTTCCGAAGGCCCCATGCAAGAGGCTCGACCAAGCCTGCCACCTTTCGCTTTCTGACTTCTGTCTCCTGATTCTCAGTTCCGACCTTCTACATGCAACCGACCACCTACCGCCTTTTCCTACCGTCTTCCGAAGTGGTGCCACTCACCGCGACCGGCAAATCCGCGGCCCACTCCTATACGTCCCCCAATGACGACCCCGCCTACCACCGGAGGGTAGTACGGAGGTGGGTAGTACGCCGGCCCGTAGGGATAAGGACCGTAGGGATAGGGGTCCGGGAAACCATAATAGCCAGACCATCCCGGGGCATAGGAAAAGCCAAATCCAAAGCCTGAGCGGCCGTAACCGTAGCCACCACGGTATCCTGAGAATCCACCTTCAAACCTCCCTCCCCGGGCGGTCCGCCCGGAGAATTGGCCGCCATATCCGCGCCCCTTGTAGTCAAAATTCCCTCCGCCGTAGCTCCGCCCGCCGTTTCCGCTGTAGCTATACCCGCCCGAACCGTGCCCGCCACCGAAGCTGCCTCCACCGCTAAAGCCACGTCCGCCGCCGCCGCCCCGCCCTTGGGCAAAGCCAGTTGTGGCCAGCGCTAGGCCGATGACCGTCGCCAATAATAGCTTTTTCATGTTAGCCTCCTGCCCCCAATAAACTCGTGCCGCCGTATCTCGGGGGAAGCACCACTCCGTGTAGAGGCAATTGACGTACCAATTCAAACCCGTCGTAAGCGCTTGATAAATCAAGGCAAGCTGGCAGGAGCCCGTGAACAAAACCCACCACAGGGTGGTGGTTTTGGGCCGGTGCAGGCTCTGGCGTGGTCGCATCCCAATCCGAAGCCTCGGCCGATTGGCGTAGGCCCTCACCGGCCTGCGATCTTTACCCTAATTGCGCCTTAGGCGCGCAGCCCCCTGGAATGGTCCGCGCCAGCCACCCGCAAGGGCCCTTCATCATCGGCAGAAGTGGCTGGTAGGGGCCCAAGAGGATCTCTTATGAATTCGGATTTCACGGGCGCTGTACCGCAGCGCAGGATCGGCCTTTAGGTCGTGCATCCAATATGACAAGACTCTCACGGAGATGCGGACCGCCCGCCTTTTTCTCCGCCAGCTCAGACCATTGCTGACAGGCGAGACGGTTTAGATAACGCAAGACCTGAACTTCGCGCAGATACCATCCGCAGCTTGAACCGATGTCCGCGAGAATCAGGTCAACCGGTATCTCGATGCCGGCGTAAGACGACGTTGACACAACGATCCAGACGCTCGCATGCTTGTGGGCGACAGACCTCAGATTCTGAAGCACCCGGCGCATGTCCTCGAAATAGGCTTGTATCATCAGAGGGATGCGGCTGTTCCAAAGTTGCCTTGAATGCGGCAGGATTGCCGCCATGCTGTCCGTATAATGCGCACCGAAGTCATTCGCGGTTGGATCCTTCCATCGGACCTGGACGTGGGAACGGATTGTACGCAATCGAAGCGCTCGAAGCCCTTTCATATCCCGCACCCATCTTCCAAGAAACAGCTCCGGCCTGTATACATCCGTGTAGTCAAAGGAGTTCAGATACGGGGGAGAGGTGACGCACAGACGAAACGGACCTCCAAGCGGACGCGTCCTTGCGTCGCCTCGGATAAGCGTTACGAGCGTCTGGCCGAGGGGCGCGTCGTTTAAGTCCTCGGCCACAATCTTTACTCGTGACTCCAGAGCAGCGATAAAGTCCTCTCCATCGTAGGCAAGTTCCTCCCAATCCTTGCGATAACGAAGGCATTTACCATCCTTGAAGGCATTGCACACGTCCATTGCTGCCCCTATCAGACAGAGTTTGATGAGGTGCTGCGTTGGAGCGGACCTTTGCGGAACATCTATGGCCTGCCATGCTCCCTCAAATGCATCAAGTACTTCACGATTGAAGAGCCAACTGGTTGCGCCGTCCTTCTCCGAGAACGTCGAGAAATCCGTCAGATGGGACTTACGTTTCCTCGATGCTCCAGTGGCAGCTATATCTGCTGATTCTTTAAGTAGTGCCGGCTTACACTGCTGAAGTTTTGCCTTGGCTACAAATGCCAAGAAGGGATTCACCTCGATTCCTGCTGCTCGATGGCCGTCGAGCGCAGACTGAAGGATTACCGTTCCGCTTCCACAAAACGGGTCTACGATCAGGTCCTTGGGACTACACTCCGCATCCTTTGCGGCGTGCGTGACGATGTCTGGCGAAAACGCCTCCTTTACGAAGTACCAGCGGTGACGGGCCCGCTGGACGGAATCCAGAGCGCTTACGGAAATTGATCCGAGCGTCGAGCACCGTACAGGGGAATTCAGTAAGCTCACGAAGTCGCGACCTCAGAGGAGAATAAGGGCTCTGCGAACATGCGAATTGGAGGATCGAAGTCTGTTCTGTCCACGTGATGTTTGGGGTTGAACTCAATCTCTCTATTCTCGTAATACATTCCGTCTTCTCGTGAAACGGTAGTGGTTTCCTTGCTGAGGCCGCGCCGCCGGCCATCAATCACGACCAGGTATCCCCTCGCATCTACGATTGGATTCCAAGTGCGGTATTTGTTCAAATAGTCCGCCAATTGGTCTGCACCATCGCAAGCACGCTGGTCGTAGTACTCGACCAGCTTCCCTTCGGCATTACGAGATTTCCCTAACCACTTGATTTCGACCAGCGCCTGTGAAAGGGTGAAGGTCCACGTCACCTTGACATCCACTGGATGGCTCTCATCGACATTCTGCTCAGCGAGGACTTCCGCGTCCCGAAGGCGGATCATCAGGAAGGAGTGGAGCGACTTGCGCATCCAGTCCTCCGGGCCTGGCTTGAAGAAAAGTCGTCGGTTATGGTCCTCCCAGGCATTCTTGAACAGGAAGCAAGTGCTGGTCCGTACCAAGCGGTCGCGATAGTCCACGAGCTCGTCGGCCAGAGAGGAAAATGTAGGTCGCGCAAACACGCTCATGTAGCCCTGTGCTGGATTGGGAATAGCGTGGGATCTATCACGGACGACGAAATCCTCCCGTCCCGGCGTGAAGCGGTAGACAACGGCGGAATTGCTGGCGACTGTGAGATCGATAGATGTTTGTTCCCACACGCGGACGGCCCCCGTGTCCAGCAGTTCAAATACGGTCACGCTTTCGACTCTGCGCGGCAGGCGGTCGATCCGAGTCTCGGAGCGATGTCCCCCGCTCAGGGCTTTAGCAACTCCATCGGCATCCAATGGCCGAATCACAAAGAGAGTTCCTGTGATTAAATCCGGTGCTGCACACGCGTAGTGCTGCGGCAAAAAGGCCAGGATTTCACGGAGCGCTGCAGTTCCTGGATCGCCGAATGCATTGTGAACAACGTTGACGAACAGGTTTTCGGCAATCCCCTGCATGATGGCGATGCTAACTGAATCACTCACTTTGGTTGGGAGCCTCGTTAAGACCCACTTCGTTGGAACGCCGCTCTATTTCCAATCGTTGGATCTCTTTCAAATAGCTCAACCACAGAACGGATGGGACCATTAGGTCGGAAACCTCAACACTGACCACGCTGCTCAAAATGCCAAACTGTTCATAGAGAGCGGCGTCTTCCCCCGCCCCTAGTAAGTTGCGCGGCTCGTGATGCACGCTCGCTCGTCTGAGCCCCGGCTCCTGACGGAGCGCATCGCGAATGACGCCTGCAGACATCGCGAGCGCGCTGTCACACGCACCTTCGAGATACTGAATCCGCCATCCATGTTCCACTGTGCCGTCCAGGAACCCAAGCATCTCCTCTCCAGCCGTGGTCATGGCGAGTGTCTCTCTGCGAATGCGAACCAGCCCCCCTTCCGCTAACATGACCAGAGCACCTTCGATCTCAGCACTAAATGGTGCGCCCCACTGCGAGCGGATGAAGCCGTAGCCCCATTCAGCTGCGGGAACACGCCGGAACATAGCAAGAAGGCATGCGACGTATGCGAGCAGGTGAATCTCCGCTCTCGTGACTCCGTCAAGCGCCTGTTCCAGGCGCCTCGTGATCGACAAGACGTCGAATGCTGCTTGGTAGGTTTCAGCGCCCACCTTTGAGTAACTCCTTTTCAATGCCGCCGTATGCTTCGCGGAAGAGGGATTCTGCTTGCATCTGGACTTCTGATAGATCCGTCCATTCGGTCATTCGAACCAGGGTCATCCGCGACGCACCGCACATGGCAGCCAGCTTCTTTAGTAGCTGTGAAGTATTAATGTTCGCGGTCATCACGATGTCGTGTCCTCCAGCCACGAACTGACCAAACATCTCTCCTGCGCGAGCCTCGTAAGCGATGTCAAGCGCGCCTTCGGGCGTATCAATGTAGATGGGCGCAGGAGACTTTTGTCCCGAAACGAACTGCGCTAGCGCCATCCGTAGGGCAATATCCAAAAAGAACCGTTGACTCTCAGAAAGTTGGTGGAACACGCGTCTACGGGTGCTTCGCAGCTCTAAGATCAGGGAGAAACTCGTAATACCACGCTCCACAGCGATATCGAGATCAAAACCGATAAAACGCTCGGCAAGCTTTCGGAACAGCGGAACAAACTCCTCCTCGGCAGCCTTGTATTGTTGCTCGAGATCCCGCTGCAGTCGTTGCAGCGAAGCCTTGTGCCGGTCTCGCACTTGATAGTTCTCCTTGCTTGCGGCGAGCAAGGTTTTCAGCTCAACGCCGAGCCGAGCTAACTCTTCTTGAACACCAGCCGCCGATGCCTCTGCACCCTTAACGCGTTGTGCGACACTTGTGTTCTTCTCCTCAAATTCACGAAGCGCGGCCGTGGCTAAAGCCGCCCTACGCGAAGCCTCATCACGCGAGGCCGAGACACGAGCGCGCGCGGCGTTGACAGATTCCATACGACGACGCGCTGCGGCTATCTTCGTGTCCAGAGACCTCAATGCCTCAAAGTCTGCGGCAGGCTCGCGCCGTTTTCCGAGCGGACTCTCACAAAAGGGACATCCATGGGAATCGATCCGGCGCTGCACAATTTCTGCTACTAGAGTTCCAGTTGCCCCGCAGACGGCGCAGTGCTTCTCGGTGATTGCTTCTAGTACGAGTGGATGGTGGGCAGCGACCGAGCGTTCTCCTACATGGCGTGCAAACGCTTTGGCGTATTCGTTACGGAGGGCTAACAGCTCAGCACTTGCGTTAGCCAGAGCCAAGTCTTTGTCGGCCGCTTTTGAGTTGGCTTCCTCGGCGGCTTCGATGGCGCTGGTTCGCTCGACTTCAAGGGCGCGGAATGTCGCCTCAAGTTGCGCAAAATCGTCAGACGTTTCTGCTCCCAGGCTCTCTTGAATGGCCTCTATGCGCTTACGAACTTGCAGTGACTGCCACTTAAAGTTTCGGCCCAGTGAATCGGCGCGCTCCATTTCCCGACGGCTTCGGTCCGCGGAAGCTTGTTGCTCTGGCTTTGCACCAAACGCGATAAACAAAGCTGCTTCGAGTGCCTTTCCATTCCAGAAAAGAAGATTCCGAGATTCGTCAAATGTCAGGACAAAATGCTGCAAGAAAACGAATTGGTCAAATGATCTCAAACCGACTGCCTCTGTAATCCATTCCGCATAGCGCAGTTGCCGTTCAGTATCAGAAAGGTTGCTCCCGTCCAACTCGACGGGGTTGTCGTTGTCATTCGAACGACGAATGCTCAAGGCGCGTAATCCGTCGGGGTCGAAGAATCCTCGAGTCAACTTAAGGAAATGACTGCCGATCTCTAATTCAACTGAAATCGACGCGGTCGCTCGGTCCTCTTCATTGATCCGACCCTCGAAGTAAACGGCGGGGAAAAAGCTCGACTCACGGTAGTACTCATCTGCGGAGGAGTAGCTCCTCGTTGGCATTGGCACCCGGCCAGTCAAGGCAAAACTGACGGAGGCAAGGAATGTCGATTTCCCGATGCCATTGGCGCCCGCGAGGCAGGTAACTCCCGGGGAAAAACGAAGCCCAACGTTGGGCTGCTGCCCAAATAGGGAAAAACTCGCGAAGTCCACGTGGCGCAACCGCGGGAAAAGTAATCGAGGACGAGGCTCTTTTTTCATTGGCTTCCACGATGGGCGAACGCAATTCTAGCATATCTAATCGCACAATATTCACGCTCGTGGGTGGTAGCCACCGACAGTGCCTTTCTGTCCGTGGGCCTTTTTCGCATTTGGCCGTCGCTTGCGGTCCCGCCTTGCGGGATACGGCGCTTCACAGAAGAAGTTGTCAGTACTCAGTTATCAGTTGTCAGTGGATGGAGAACAGTCATCAGTAGTCAGTTATCAGTCGTCAGTAAAGACGGCAGGCAGAGCGTCTGGCTGAAAACTGAACACTGATTACTGAAAACCTGCACCGTGCGGCGAGCCATGGTGGCTACTACTCGGGATTCACTGGCTACAGCTTCTCGGCTCCGTCGAGCTTGCTGAGGTCTCGGTCGAAGGTACCCATGGGCAAATGCCCAGCCTTGCGAGCGAGCTCGAGGAGGAGACAGTCGGAAAAGCTCACTGCTGGCCGCTTGCGGAATTGCGCCAGGGCGGCGGCAATGATGTCCGAATCTTGCAGAGTCAGATCCTTGTGGTTGAGAAGTGTTTCCACCGCCGAGGCAATCTCAGCGGGGCCACGTTCATACGCGGTGGAAAGGACCCAGACTGCTTCCGCAAGCGCCAGAAGGGAGACCCACACCCCGCCCTCCACCCACCGTGCGGCCGTCGCAACTTGCCGGGCGTCGTCCCGCGCGATGAGTCGCACGAGGACGTTAGTATCAACGGCGCGCATGCTTCTCCCGGACGTACCGCCTGATTCCCTGCTTCAGTTCAGCGAGTGTCCGAGGCCTCGGGGGCCGATCGGGGAAGAGCGCGCGGTGAACATCCTCCCAACTGTATCGAGCCGATCGCCGCACGACAATTTTCTCGTCCTCTTCGTTCCACTCGAGTACCGATCCGGGACCGATCCCCAGCTTCCGCCTCACTTCGGAGGGAACCGAGATCTGCCCCTGCCCCGTGACTTTGGAATGAGCCAGTGCCATGCCCTTATATTACCACGGTAATGAATCGAAAATCGAATGGCAACGCCCCGGCGCTCGAAGTGGTAGCCACAGACCCGCCGCGGCATGCCTTTCTGTCCGTGGGCCTTTCTCGCATTTGACCATCGCCTGCGGTCCCGCTTCGCGGGATACGGCGCTTCACAGAAGAAGTTGTCAGTACTCAGTTATCAGTTGTCAGTGGATGGAGAACAGTCATCAGTAGTCAGTTGTCAGTCGTCAGTAAAGACGGGAGGCAGAGCGGCTGGCTGAAAACTGAAGACTGATTACTGAAAACTTTTAAGAGTAGCCGTCAGTAGTCAGTTGTCAGTCGTCAGTGAAGACCGCAGGTAAAACGTCTGACTGAAAACTGAGGACTGATTACTGAAGACTCTCCTCGTCCTTCAGCCCCTTTTCGGCCGACTTCGTATCCGATCTGCCGGAGCGGCACCCGCCACCCTCGTAACAATTGCCGCTGACTTTCGGGAAAATTCTCGTCGAGGATGATCATGCCGAGGTTAGTTCGAGCTTGTACTCATCCGCGTGGTCAACAAAGGCCTGCTTGGCCAACTGCACCGCTTCCGCGATCGCCTCTTTGGACACGCTGCCCCGCCATTCATCGACAATCGCCTCCCAGGCCATGCCGCTCGAGACTTGCTCGAGCACTTGCGTCACCATGATGCGCGTCCCGCGAAAAGTGGGTTGCCCGTGGCAGATCTGAGGATCAGTTACGATATGACGACCAAGCAACTTTTGCTTCATGTGTAGGTGTCCTCAAACTTTCACTGCTTGGATTCTACCCTATTTGTGATATTGCCTCAACTCGCGGTGGGCCAACCTGTGTTGGTTTTCGGTAAAACCGGTCTTTGCCAGCCTAACATGATCAAGTAAGGTCGTCAGTGGGTCGAAAGAAGTCGTCAGTAGTCAGTCATCAGTCGTCAGTAAAGACGGCAGGCAGAGCGTCTGACTGAAAACTGAAGACTGATTACTGAAGACCCAGACCTGGCGGCGAGTCAGTCGTCAGCAATCAGTAAAAGCGCGTGCCCAAGCGTTTGACTGAATACTGAATACTGAATACTGAGAACTCACACTCGGCGGCGGACGCCGTGAGGACGAACTGCGTCGAGCGGCAGGAGGCCTGCGACTACAAGAATCTCCTGCAACCTATTCGCATCCAACTGAGCACTTCGAGAACTGCTACGCGCTCCGGAAGTTGACTCGGGCTTTCTCGATCGGCAGGCCGAGGACTTCAATTCGTTTCAGGTTGCAAGTGCCAATGCCGAGTTGTTCGGCCAAGCGCAGTGTGCTGTCACAGGATTCGAAGGGAGCTGTACCGTGGTCGGCCGTAGGGTCAAAGCCCATGAGAGCGGTGGCGACAGCATCGGTGGTGACGCAGTTGGTGCCCGCCACCAGCAGACCGGGGCGGACGGGCCGCAACTTTTTGATCCAGGGGCCCTCGCCGCCCGCTACGGTTTCAATGCCATCGATCACGGCCAAGTGAATGGGGCGCGCGGCCACCACGTCAACGGTGACGCGCGGGACGCGATAGCCCTGGGCGCGTGGCGAACGCGGATCGAGCTCGGCCATCGCGCTCTTGGGCGGTTGCCGATAGCCCGTATGGAGCATGAGCCGCGCGCCACGTACTACCGTGCTGGACTCGTCAAGGCCGGCTCCATCTCCATAAATCGTGCAGGGTGGGATGCCGAAACAGTTCTTCATCGACAGGGTCACGCCGGCGGTGCCGTGCTCTTTGAGCTTGGCGAGAGAGACAAAGACATCGCAGTCTTCATAGGCCCGATTCACATCGTAAGCCTTAAACACCAGCCCGCCGCCCGGGACCGTAAGGCGCGCGTATTGCTGGCTCGAGCCTGGGTAGTTGGTGTTCTCGAACTCCACGCCCGACGCGGCGCTGGTGAAATCGGCCGGCTGCCACTTGGCGGCGAGCACGTGTTCTTGAAGCGTTCGGATGGGCGACCCCGTGGGACTCTCCAACAGGCGAATGCGGCGCGCTCCGGCTTTGCCGAGCAGATGAACCAAGGCGCCTGCGACCTGGGGATGAACCCAGTAGGTCTGCCCTGACGACAATCCGCGGAAGCCCGAGGGGCTGCCCGTCAGGTTGAGCTTCACGGCGACCGTTTTGCCCTTCACCAGCTTCGCGAGTCCCCCCAACTGGTCGAACATGCCGGCAAGCGTGGTGAGGACTTCCGGGCCATATGCCGTGCACCGGGCGACAGCCACGGGAGCCGTGGGTGCAGCGCTGGCCAGAAGGCCCGACGGGGCGAAGTAGAATCCCGCCGCCGCCACGCTCAGACCCTGGATGAACTCTCGCCGACTAAGGTTGTTTTTCATGGCGCAACCTCAACCTCTCCCCTGTGATTGATCAGGACCTCTCGCGCCGGCCGCACGGACTCCGCAATCGCCTCACGACTCGGAGCGCCGCGCCAACTTTCGATGATGGCCTCGTGGCTGCGTGACGCGGTTTTGCTCTACCTCGATCTGCTCACAAAAACCCAGCCGCCATTATGCGAGGGACACGGCCGGGTTTCAACTGGAAAGTCACCCTCTCGCTCGATGGCGAAGGTTTGGATTTCATTCCCCGCTTGTTCAAATCCGCAGGAAGATTTTCTGGCGGAAGAGATAATAGAGGAACAACCATCCGACCGCCACCGCTCCTACCGTGGAGACAAAAGGCTGCCAAGCCCCCAGGTATCTGACGAAGCCGTGGGTGAAAATGTTGGAGATGATCCCAAAGTTGAAGAAGCGATCGACGAGGTAAATGGTGATGGGGTTCACCCCGATGACGGTGAAGAAAAATGCCCAACGCTTGTAACCCCGCACGTCGATGATCCAGTAAAACAGAGCCAGTAGCAGGAGACTCCACCCAGCGGCGTACAGGACGTAAGAGCTCGTCCAAATATTCTTGATGATGGGAAACGCTGGGTTCCACAAAAGAGCTGCCAGCAGGCTGGCAACGCCGGCCATGACCAGGCCCAGCGTTTTACGCGAGGGAGATCGGTTCGAACGCAGCCAATGGCCTGCTAGCACGCCCAGCAGGCAAGTTGAAAGGGCGGGGAGGGTCGAGAGGATTCCTTCGTTGTCGCCATACTCGTAGCAGCAGTACGGGCGCGGCAGGAGGCGCTGGTCCAGGTAGGCCGAAAGGTTTCCCTCCGGTGTCAGGACGTGGGCGCCCACACCCGGCACGGGGACGAGCGCCATGATTGCCCAGTACGCGATGAGGATGCCGCCGGCCCACAGGGCTTGGCCGCGCACCTTCGTGTTCATCACGATGACCGCCGCCAAGAAATAGCAGAGCGCAATTCGCTGCAGCACGCCGGCCAGGCGTAATTCGTGAAAATTCAAATCCAGGAGGCCGTTGTAGACGAGACCCAGGAAAAACAAGAGGAGTAATCGCTGCACGATGTGTCGGTAAAGCTCGCGGCGGTTGGCGCCCTTCTCCAATCGGCGCGTCAGCGAGAAGGGCAGGACCACGCCCACTACAAAGAGAAACAGCGGAAAAATCAAATCGTAGAAGCGGAAACCCTGCCAGGGAACGTGATGAAACTGGTTGTCGAGTGCGGCCATCGCCGGAGCCGGCAATGCCTTGTACAAGCTGTGAATCAAGCCCTCGCCGCCCGTGATCCAGAACATGTCAAAGCCGCGCAACGCGTCGATCGACGCGATGCGGCCGGACAATGGAGGAACGGCCCTCGGCTCAGTGCCGGTACTGGCGGTCAATGGTGTGGTTGTCGCCGTGGCGGATGCACCTTTCGAATCTGAGACGCCATTGTAGGGGAGTGATGGCCCCTTTCGCAAGCGCGGGCTAGGCGAGGGTTTCAATGAGCGAGGGCCGATGGCGGCTCAATGACAGCGCAACCGACTTCTTCGTCAGCCCGTTAATGAGAGTCGGGAGTGGGCAGTAAGCGGAAGGTTCGAGATTAGGGCGCAGGAAGTTGGCGCTCGGATTAGAGCAGCTTGTAGCCTAAGAAGAGAAGGGTGGTCGCCAGCGTGGGCCGCAAAACCGTCTCCGGAAACACCGCACTCATTTTGCTGCCGAGCCAGACGCCGGGAATCGATCCGATCAGCAAGGCTGCCAACAAGCGAAGATCGATGCTTCCCATCCCCAGGTGGCCCAAGGCGGAGATGCCCACAAGAATCAAGGCATGAGCGATGTCTGAACCTACGATTCGTCTTAACGGAGTCGTGGGATACAAGATTACGAGAGTGGCGATAATCAAGCTCCCGCTTCCGACCGAGGTGAGACTTACCAGGAACCCGACCACCAAACCGAGGAGAGTCGTCAGCCACGCCGACCCGGCAAGAATCGATGGCGGCCCGTCAGGCTTGGCGCGAGAGCCGCGCAGCGAGCGGATCAACAAGCTGAAGGCCACACAGATCAGAGCGACCCCCAACATTTTGACCACCAAGTGGTCCGTGGAATCTCCGCCCCGCTTGTGCAGCAGAGCCAGGAGCGCCAATCCCGCGAGCGCGCCAGGAACGCTGCCTAGCGCCAGGCGCTTCACAATTGTGAAGTCGACGGTCTTCTGGCGGAAATGCACGAACGCACCAAAACCCTTGGTCACCGTGCCCCACACGAGGTCCGTTCCCACCGCGATGACGGGCTTGGCCAAGCCCAGCAAAATCAGCATCGGGGTCATGACGGCGCCCCCGCCCATTCCGGTCATGCCCACCAGGGCGCCGACGACGAAGCCCAACACTGAAACCCTGAAGTTCATATGATGCCCTACTGCAATTAAGCCGAACCTTGCTTCGCTGCTGTGGCAAATTCACTTACGAGGAAAAGCTGATCTGCAAAAATCGTGTCAACCCACTCTTCAAATTTGGCCGCACCTGCTATTGGATGATGCTGAAGGCAGCCGGCAGGGCACCCTTTCAGCGTCACCCTCGGTGCTTGCTTCCCCTTCCAGCCAGGTCGGCGAGAGAAGTGTGGTCGAGGATTCCCGCCGCCGCGTTTCGAACGTCGAGCAAAACCCGATAAAGAGCGCTGTGCTTTTTGTCCATCTTCACCAGCCGGCGCAGCGCCTCGGCGTCGCCCATCGGCGCCAACGGGCCGTCGATGGTCCGAATGACCTCGCCGAGGAACACCGTGGAAGGCTCGCGCCGCAGCAGGTAGCCACCCTGCGCGCCACGCACGCTTTCCACCAGCCTCGCGGTCTTGAGGTCGAGCAGGATTGCCTCCAGGAACTTTTCCGGGATGCCTTCGGAGGCAGCAATGTCGTGGATTTTGGTTGGGCGCTGCGGGTAGTCTTTCGCCAGCACCGTCAAAGCTTCCAACGCGTAAAGGCCCTTCTTCGAGATCCTCATATTCTTAGGGTGACCCTATGAAGTTAGTAGACTACGCCCGAAACCGGGTGATTGTCAAGCGGGGCTTTGAGTAACTCTACTAAGTTACTAGACAATGGGTGGGGCGCATCTTGGACCGAGACGACGACCTGCCGGGAAAGCGGCCCCGAGGGAAGCCGTGACTCCTTTGCGCCCCGGTCGGCAGCAAAATCCCCTGTTACGCCGGCGCGAAAAAGCATTAGACTCAGCGGTTCCGCGGGGTTGCTGGCATGAACGTCTTGGAATTGACCGTCCTCATTTTTGGGGGTTCGCTGATTGCCGGTTTCCTGGGTGCGCTGACCGGGCTGGGTGGAGGTGTGATCCTCACCCCGCTGCTGACCGTGGCTTTTGGAGTGGACATTCGTTATGCCATCGGCGCCACGCTGGTCTCCGTTATTGCGACTTCATCCGGGGCCGCGGCGGCGTACGTCCGGGAAGGTTTCTCCAATATTCGGATCGGAATGTTTCTTGAAGTCGCGACCACGCTCGGCGCGGTGGCCGGGGCTTCGCTGGCGTTGCGCTTACCCACCAGCGCGATCGCCGTCATATTTGGAATCGTCCTGCTCGGCTCAGCCTTCCTGTCGAGGCGCGGCGGTCGCTGGCAGGAGGCGACCGGTCAGCCTGATCGCCTTGCGGCTTTCTTTCGGATGGATTCCAGTTTTCCAACGTTGGAGGGACCGAAGAGCTATCAGGTTCGCGGCATTCCTGGCGGTTTCAGCCTCATGTTCGTGGCCGGCGTGATCTCTGGCCTGCTGGGCATCGGTTCCGGGGCAATGAAGGTGATTGCCATGGACCAGATGATGCGCATCCCCTTTAAGGTGTCCACCACCACGAGCAACTTTATGATTGGCGTCACAGCCGCAGCGAGCGCTGGCATTTACCTCAAACGAGGGTACGTGGATCCGGGACTGGCCATGCCGGTGATGTTGGGGGTGCTGGCGGGTTCATTCCTGGGGGCGCGTATGTTACCGAAGGCGCAGCCCCGAGCCCTGCGATTGGTCTTCGCCCTTACGGTGGCAGTCCTGGCCGGAGAGATGATCTATCACGGTCTTGCGGGGAAGATCTGACATGACAGAAGTCACGACCCGATGGAGCGACCATCGAACCGAGGCGGTGATCGGCGGCCTGCTGCGAGCGGGCGTGCTGCTGGCCGGGAGCATTGTGCTGCTGGGAGGAATGGTCTATTTGGCCCGCCACGGAACGTCGATTCCTGAATATCACGTCTTTCAGGGCGAGCCTACCGACCTGCGAACGATTTCCGGCATCCTGAGCTACGCCCTCTCGTTCCACGGCCGTGGAATCATCCAACTCGGTTTGCTGATTTTGATTGCGACCCCGGTGGTGCGAGTGGCTTTTTCCGTCGTGGCCTTCGCTCTGGAACGCGACAGGCTCTACGTAGTGGTGACCCTTATCGTTCTCGCGGTTCTGCTGTTCAGTTTCGCAGGAGGTCACTTCTAGTGCCGTTCCAACTTGTTACGCCTATGTATTGCACCTACGTCTTGCGCAAAGACTCCCTGAGTGGCTGAAAGCTGTTTGCCCAAAAAAGTTGGAACGGCACTAGCACAAGGGCGGCAAAGGGGGCAGGGCGCGGAGTTCTGAGACACAAACCCTTGCCATGCTCGCCGCCGCGATAATTCTGCACGCCACTGAGTTCGGTGAGCTTTCATCTTTCGGTTTGGGTTTCCCCCTGCCCTCTGCCTCCTGCATTCTCCCGGCGGCCAACTGCCTTCTGTGTTACACTTCCGGACGCGTTCAATCGTTTGAGTTCTTCCGAACATGGCCCACACCGAAGAGAGCCGGCAAAAACTGAGGGAAATCTGCCGCATTGCCGCTCGCGTGTTCTATGAAAAGGGCTACGACGGTGCCTCGATGCAGGAAATTTCGAGCGCCGTCGGGCTCACCAAAGCCGGGCTATATCATCACATCGAGAGCAAAGACCATCTCCTGTATGAAATCATGAACTACGGGATGGACATTCTCCAGGAAGCGGTCCTGGACAAGGTGAAGCCCATCGCCGATCCGCTCGAGAAGCTGCGACAGACGATTATCGGTCACATCGATTTGATCGTGCGCGCGCGAGACCTGGAAATCACTGTCATCCTGCACGAAAATCGGTCGCTCAAAGGAGTGTTGCGGAAAAAGATCAACGCGCGCAAGCGAGACTACATCCGCTATCTCGAAGAGCTGATCGCAGCGGTTCAGGAACAGAAAGGCGGCAAGCCGCTGATCGCGCCGCGGGTCGCCGCGTTCGCTTTGCTCGGCATGATCAACTGGCTCTATCAATGGTACCGGCCGGAAGGCGCCATCAAACAAGACGAAATCGCGGCGCGCTACGCCGATTTCTTTTTCCGCGGCCTGCTGGGAGCGCCGTGAGGAAAACAAGCGTATGGCCGAGATGACAGTCGCGTTCCAAGGCGAGCGCGGGTCGTTCAGCGAAGAGGCAGCCTACAAACTCCTGGGACGCCGGATTCACGTTCTTCCGCAGGAGACCTTTGCGGCCACCTTCGAGAGCGTGGCGTGCGGAACGGCGCGGCATTGCCTGGTCCCAATTGAGAATACGCTGGCCGGGTCGGTCTACGAAAATTATGATCTTCTGCTCGAGAAACACCTTCGCATCGTCGCGGAAGTCAATCTGCGCGTGGTGCACAATCTGATTGCGTTTTCCGGCACGACGCTCAGGAATGTTCGCCAGGTTTACTCGCACCCCGTGGCGCTCGCGCAGTGCAGCCGGTTTTTCACAAGCAGTCCCAGGATTGAGAAAATTCCCTTTTACGACACTGCCGGGAGCGTGAAGATGCTGGCTGAGAGAAGAATCCCCGGCGGCGCGGCCATCGCCAGCAGCGCGGCGGCCGAGGTTTATCACGCGCGAATCCTCAAGAGGCATCTCGAAGACCATCGGCAGAACTTCACACGCTTTTTGTTGCTCTCCAAAACCGGCCGCGTGCCGCGCGGCGCGAATAAGGTCTCCATCGTCTTTTCGACTCGCAATGTCCCCGGGGCGCTTTTCAAATGCCTGAGCGTTTTTGCCCTGCGCGATATCGATCTAGCCAAAATGGAATCGCGCCCGCTGCGGGGCCGCCCGTTTGAATATTTCTTTTATTTGGATTTCCTCGGCAACATCAAAGAAGACCGTTGCGCCAAAGCGCTCGCTCACCTGGCGGAGGTGACCAATTTCCTGCGGGTGCTGGGGTGTTACAAGAAGGCGGAAAAGTAAAAACGTCATTCGTCCTTTGTCATTTGTCCTTGGTCCCTGGCGCAAGGCTGTAAGCGGTCTGCAACGGCTACACCCCACCAACCACTGCTGGCGCCGGTAACCTGAATCGCCCGTCAATTGGCGCAGTGACAAAGGACCAAGGACGAAGGACAAAGGACGTCCTTTGAGTTTATTTCGCAAATTGAAGAACACCGAAACGTTCTGGCACGTGAAAAGTTTTCCCTTCCGGAATCGTGCTCCACGACATAAAACGGCGATGAGAATTGTCGCCTGGCCCGTCGGCGCGAAAGAAATTCACCCGCCACTCGGTGCCGGCCTTGGGCGCCGCCGCGCTCATCGAGCTGATGGGAATGCGCATCTCGCAAGTCCACACGTGGTTCTTTGAATCGATCCGCGTAGCGTGTTCAAAGTGAGAGTCCCATGCGGCATCGTTAAATGGCGTCTTCGTCTTGTCAATCTCCAGGTCGATCCATTGATTGTTGGGCGCGACCTCAAACTCGTAGTAATGGGGCACGCGTTCGGGCTGAGGATTGAGGAATACTTCCGCGACGTCGCGATTCCAGAGTTCCCACCGCTCTTTGGTTGCGTCTTCGCCTTCGTAGACGTTCAGCGTTGAGTATTTGCATTCGAAGGCGAAATAGATGTGGGTGGCAGTCCAACGAGACGCGACGCGCGTTGCCGCTTCCGGATAATGGCGGGTGCCCATCATATCGTGATCGAACTCGGCCCAACTCGCCTTTTTCCACGCCGCTTTGTTCAAGTCGCCATCGGGAGAAAAATCCTGAGACAAAGATTTTGAGGTGATCGTGATGTTACTGGTGTAAGTCATCTGGGGATCCATGGTCTGATTCTGCGCTGCGAGTGTGCTCGTGACGGCGAGCAACCCGGCAATCTGAAACAGCCAGTGCGTGGAATAGGGATTCAAGTGGCGAGCCCTCGTTTCCGCATTGCCGCAAAATCCTGTCCGAAATGGGGCGGCGTGTCAAGCGGTCGCGTGCCGCACCTTGCCGCGAGAATCCAGTGGAGATAAACTGAACTTCTTAGGAACAAAAGATGATACGAAAGACTGCGAACTCAGCAAGCCATATCATTCTGGCCTTTCTCATCCCCTTGAGTCTCTCCGCTTGGGGCGGCGCGCGTCCGCCCCAGGCCAAAGAGGAAATCGAGGAAATCAATACCGAGTTCCACTTTGTAGGCCCCGATGACACGCTCCTGATTCACGAAGAAGAAGGAAGGCTCAAGGGCCAGATCGACGTGTTTCAGGGTGAAGAAGAGTCAGACACTGTGCTGACCTATCTCATCACCATCGGCACGCGCAAGAACGATCACGTCGAAATCAAAACCGGCACGATTCACCGAAGGTATTACCGGTTTTCCGGGACCGTGGAGCGCGGCTCAGGCCACAAGGAGAAAGACGCCGACTATCTCCGCCTAGTCGGCGATCTGGAGATCATCACGGTGAACGGCGACACAGGCCAGGAAAGCGTGGTGAAAAAGCACGTGATCTTCAAGAGTCTGTCCGCAAGTGAAATGGCGGACCAATGAGCCAGTGAGTGTTCCCCCACCCGCCGAGCGAAGCGGTCAGCAGTCCGAGGTTGGCGGCTACCATACTTCCAACTGAACTCTTCGGTATGCGTTGATCAATTCAAAGTCGGCACGGTCGGAAGCGATCAGCCGGGCGCCGTGAGACCGCGCGGTGAGCGCGATGAGCACGTCGAAATGCAGGTCGCGCAGCTTGTCCGGCGAGAAACCCTTATCCGCAGAAATTTGCCGAAGGATGTGCCCCGACTCCAGCCAATTTTTTTCTGTGGGGGTCAGGATGGGATGGTTCCTCTCCAGTGCCTCCAGGAATTCCCGTTCTGCCGGCTTGGTAGCGCCACGCCACAACTCCGCCAGAACCACGGAAGACGTGCGGATGAGACCCGTCAACGATTCGATTCGCTGCTGATGACATCCGGTGCGCAGATGGTCGATGAACACCGAGGTGTCGAAGATGACGAGGTTACTCACCGTGACCTGCGAACGCAAGCTTTGCCGCATGCTTCGCCATCAACCTCTTGAATCGTTTCAGAGCGACAATCTCCCGCAGCGCCACATGAACCGCCTCGGTCCGGGATTTCACCCTAAGAACCTTCGCGGCCTCGTCTGCCAACTGGGTGTCCAGTCTTATCGATGTCAATGTCGCAGCCATGCGTTTGACCTCAATCTTTGTATGTATACTCTAGCTGGATCGTAGATACATGTCAACGGGCTCTGTGTGCTCCGCTGTGCCGCTGTTCTTCGGCATGAGCGACGCTTGCCCCTGCTCCATCTTCCGCCGCAACCTTGCCAAGCGATGCGAAAACCGCTCGAAATCGCGCGACGCAGGGGTGTGGCTGGATTCCATTCCGGCCTCTGAGGAGCGGAGGAATTCCAAAGCTTTTTCCGCGAATGCGAATGCCTGCTTCGCGTCGCGCACTCGATGCTCATAGTAGATAGCGAGCTCTTCGAAAGCGCGGAGGGCAAAGGGTGTCTTGCGGCGCGCCACTTCCAGCCAGAGCTTGACGGCGAGCTCGTGCTCGCGCCGGCGTTTGTACTGGGCCGCGAGCTGCCACAGCGCCTGCGTCTCAATCGTTTCAGGCAATCCGGCTTCGAGCGCCCGCCGGCAGATGGAGAGGGAAAGCTCCTCGGAGCCTGAGCGCTCGAAAATCCGGCTCAAGCTGAAGAGGTCGAGGCTGGGGATCGCGGCCGGAGCGGCCGCGTGCGCTTCATTGCTGCCAGTCGCAGAATGTGTGGCAATCACGCCCGCCATTTCCACGGTCAGCGCGGCGAGGGAAATGATGTCGAGGGCGTTGTGATAGAAGACCGGCTGGAGACCGCGGGCATCTCCGGTGCGCAAGTAATCAAAGTATATTCCGGGAATCTCCGAGCCGTCGACGTCGCCCTGGCGGCGGATGCCGAGCAGTTCATTTTCCAGGTTCTTGAGGGCGCAGCTCTCCAGGCGCAGCTTCCACATTCGCCGCGCCGGATGCAACAGATCCAAATGGACGAGGCGCGCCAAGGGCGATCCGAGGCGCGCCAGAGCATAACGCGTTTCGAGCAAAGGGACATCAAAGGTCTTGCCATTAAAGGTGACCAGGCCCTGGTAGCTTTCGAGCACGTCGGCCAGGGCGGCGAGCATGGCCTTCTCTTCGGGATAATCGCGCAGAAAAAACTGGCGCACCACAAACTGCGAGCCCTCGACTGCGCCGATGCCGATCAGAAACGCGCAGGTGCCCGTGCCACCGGCGAGGCCGGTGGTTTCAGTGTCAAGGAACATCAGGCGCGAGGGTTCGGGCAGCGCGGTGTTTCCCAGGAAGAGGCTAAGAGAGTTCAGGTCGGCGGTCGAGAAGTCACCGATCCGCAGCTTGCCGTACGGTCTTCCAAACGGAAGCGCTTGGCGCGTCAAAAAAAACTCGCCGCAATCGTTCCGCTCAACCTTGCCGTCAACGTAGGCCTCGATGCCCTGGGCAGCGCGATGGGCCGGCAACGGTACGCGTCCGTCAAGTGCGGCCGCGACTTTGCCGCCCTCGTCATCGTGCAGGCCAATTCGAGACACGCCATGGCGTGCCCCTACGCGACGCAAGTGCTCAAGCTGCCGCTCGAGCTCGGCGTCGCGCGCGCTTTTCTCCGCTGCTTTCTTAAGCTGCCGGAGTTTTTCTTCGAGGTTCATGAGACGAGGAGTTGGTCAGTGCATCAGTATGTCAGTTTGTCAGGGAGTGCCGCGGAGAGCGGCAGACGACGACTGACGCACTGACGAACTGACACCCTGACGAACCCTTATTGCCCTCCGCCGGCTCGCGCTGCTCCGCCCTTCAATTCGATCACATCGCCGGCGAACAGCGTATTGGCGCCTTTTTCCAGCGCCAGTTTGTTGAACGCCGTGACATCGGTTTTCAGGAAGTCGTTAAGAGCCTGCAAGTGCGTTTCGAGTTCCTTCCTGACTTCTGCCATCTCGTCCAGCGCCAGTTGATTGGGCGGCTGATCATAGGCCCAATTCACGCTCCGCATCAGCCCCGTCAGGCGGTCGTGAAAGCGAGCCAGATAATGGATGGAGTCTTCGCCGGCCGGCTGGACGTCGGTGTTGTAGATGTCGGTCTCGAGTTTTCGGAGCTTTCGGTCGAGGCTGCGGGCCTGCTCGAGCACAGGGCGAAAGGAAACCGGAACTGCCTCCTCGCCGGTCTCATTGCTCTCGCCGCTGGCGCGAAGAAGTTTTTCCAAAGCACCAACCTGCGCGTGGATGCTCTCCATGCGGTTCAGCGCTCGATTCAGCGTGGAGATCTCGTCGCGCGCTTCGAGCGCCGCTCTGGTCTGCGCCTCGAAGACAGCCTTATCAACGTGGAAGCGCGGATCCGCTTCGACCTCCGCGGTCTGCGACTGGCTCTGTCCGTTCACCGCGACCGTCACTTTGTACGTGCCGGGCGCAACGCCCGGGCCCGCATTGCGATTGAAGAAAGGATTTTCCTCCTCTTGCGATGGGCCGGGCAGGAAGTTGAGCCGGGGCGGACCCTCGTAGTCCATCCTCCAGACCACTCGGTTGAAACCTTGTTTGCCTGGCCCGTGCAGGATGTTCACCTGATTGCCGCTGGCATCAGTGATCGTGATCTTCACCGGTCCCTGCCCGGGGCCTTGTCCCATTCCCGGGCCTCTTCCGGGGCCGCGGCCCTGTTGCTCCTCGGCACTGGCCTCGGAGCCTTCGCGCCTCCCCTGCGGGCCGGCGGCATTCGCCTTGATTTCGGACTTCAGGTAGTAATCAACGGCAACTCCTTCGGGCGGATTGGGAGTCACGAATCCACCCGATGCGAAACCGTGCTTGTTCCACGGGTGCCAGCGCGTGCCGGGCAGAGCGCTGAACAAGTGGAAGTTCTCGGCCGCGATTTGCGGTGTCAGCTCCTCGAGCGGCGTGATGTTATCGAGCACGAACAAGCCTCGGCCATGAGTTGCCACCACAAGGTCGTGCGTGCTCTTGATGAATTTCAAGTCGTAGATCGGCACTGTCGGAAAATCGCTCTTGAGCGGCTTCCATTCTTCGCCGTCGTTCATGGAATAAAACAGCCCTGTGTCGGTCCCGACCACCAGGAATCCGCGCTTGTTCGGATCTTCGCGAACCACGCGAGCCGGTTGATCGTCAGGCAGGCCTTTGGAAACGGCTGTCCAGGTTTTTCCGAAATCGTGAGTCTTGAAAACGTAGGGATGATTGTTGTCGGTCTCGTGGAAGTCGACGGCCCCGTAGCCCGTGTCGGCGCTGAAGGGTCCGGCTTCGATCTGCTGCACGCGTCCCCATTCGGGTAAATTGGGAATGTTGGGGGTGACGTTGGTCCAGTGCTTGCCTCCGTCGCGTGTGACCTGCACCAGGCCGTCATCGGTGCCAACCCAAATCACGTTGGGATCGACGGGCGAAATGGACATCGAGAGGATCGTGTCGTAGGTCTCCGCCCCGCTCAGGTCGTACTCGATCGGCCCGCCCGTGAGCGTCTGTTTGCTTTTGTCGTTGCGAGTCAGGTCGGGGCTGATCGGTTCGAAGTGAGTGCCGCCATCCGCAGATCTGAAGAGCACGTTGGCGCCCAAATAGAGTTCGTTAGGATCGGTGCGCGAAACCGCGATGGGTGACGTCCAGTTGAATCGATACTTGAGGTCGGAGGCGGCCAGGTCTTCCACGCCCGGAATGTATGGCCGAATGCGCCGCGCCAGACCCGTTTGGCTGTCTAATTGAGAAATACTGCCGTTCTGCGAGTCGACATAAATCAAGTTGGACGCGCCGGGGGCGGGCACCGCATACTCGCCGTCGCCGCCGGTTACGGTATACCAGTCAAAGCCGGTGATTCCCCCGCGCCCGAGGCTGTTGGAAGGCCCACACCAGGCATTGTTGTCCTGCAAGCCACCGCAGAGCGTGTAGGGCGTGTGATCGTCGGCGGCCACCATGTAAAACTGCTCGATGGGCAGATTGTCCAGATAGCGCCAATGCTCGCCGGCATCTCCGCTGATGTAAACCCCGCCGTCGTTGCCATTGATGATGCGGTCCGGATTCTGCGGGTCAATCCACAGCGCGTGGTGATCGGAGTGAACGCCGCGGCTGATGGGATGCGCTGTCTTTCCGCCGTCCGTCGACTCGGAGATAACGAGCGACAAGAAGTAGAGCTTTTCATCGTTGTTCGGCGCCACAGCCATGCGGGTGAAATAGAAGCCGCGAACGGTGAGCATGTGGTTGTCACTCACTTGAGTCCAATGGTCACCGAGGTCGTGCGAATCCCACAGCCGGCCTTTCTTGGCTTCGATGAGCGCGTAAACGTGATTAGGATTGCTGGGCGCGGCAGCCAACCCGATGCGGCCGAGCGGCGCTTCGGGCAATCCTTCGGTCAGTTTTTTCCAGGTGCTTCCGCCATCGGTGGAGCGGTAAACGCCGCTTCCCGGGCCTCCGCTCACGAGCATCCACGGAAAGCGTTGTGCTTGCCACATGCCCGCGAATAACACCATCGGATTTCCGGGAACCATGATGAGATCGCACGCGCCCGTTTTGTCGTCAACGTAGAGGACCTTTTGCCAGGTCTTGCCGCCGTCGGTGGTTCGATAAATGCCACGATCGGCATTCGGCGCCCAGGCGTGTCCCAACGCCGCGACATAGACGATGTCCGGATTCGTGGGGTGGACGATCACGGCGGAGATTTGGCCAACGTCGCCGAGTCCCATGAATGTCCAACTGGCGCCGGCGTCGGGAGAGAAATAAACGCCGTGCCCGGTGACCACGTCATTGCGAATCTTCGATTCGCCAGTGCCGACCCAAACGAGGTTGGGATTGGAAGGCGCGAGGGCAACGGCACCGATGGAAGCTACAGGTTCCTTTTCAAAGATGGGTTTCCAGGAGAGCCCACCATCGACGGTCTTGAACACTCCTCCCGCCGCCGCGCCGACATAGTAAATGTTGGGCTGGCCCGGAATGCCCACCACTGACGTCACGCGACCGCCACCGACCGCAGGACCGAGATTGCGAAACTTGATGTTCTCCAAAATGTCGTGAGTCTTTTCCTCGGTTGTGGATGTGGATGGCGTGTCTGCCGCCTTCGCACTGGCGAACGTGGCGAGAAGCGCTGCCAACAGAAATGCGGTGCATCCGGTCCATCTCGTTAATCTCGTGATCA
This sequence comes from Terriglobia bacterium, assembly GCA_050013575.1. Classification (GTDB taxonomy): domain Bacteria; phylum Acidobacteriota; class Terriglobia; order UBA7540; family UBA7540; genus DASYXZ01. Next base: position 26,765 of record JBEKEZ010000030.1, read on the forward strand.
TTTGAATTTCCTCCGGAAATCAAATCTTCTGTCCCTGGTCCCTTGTCATTAGTCCTTGGCCAGTGGCTTCGCTTCGCGCCTGCCACCGGCGATGGACAACTGACAAGGGACTAAGGACGAGTGACGAATGACAAAGGACGTTCTATCCGCTGACGACTGCCAATCTCTGCAAAATCGCTAAGGCCACTTCTTTCCCTTTTTCGCCCACTTCTCCCGGAGGGCCAACGCAAGAAGGGCAGCCCGCCAGGCAGGGGCAATTCTCAATCAATCGCTTCGTGTTCGCAAGCAAGTTGCCGCAAAGACGGAAAAGGGGCTCACTGAAGCCCACGCCCCCAGGATACTTGTCATACAGGTAGACGTTTGGCTCGAAAATGGGGTTTCGCGATTTTAGAGTTTGGATTTTAGATTTTGGATTTTGAAAACGTCCTTCGTCACTGGTCCTCTGTCCTTCGTCTGCCGCTGGACCAGATTTTGAATTCTGGATTTTGAATTCGGACTGATCTTCTCCTGTCTCCTGACTCCTGGCTCCTGACTCCTGCCTTTCGATTTCTGCATTCTGCCTTCCGCTTTCTGCCTTCTGTTCTTCGTTCTCGCCAACCGCCACCCCCAGGTCCCGTGCATCACACATCAAAAGCAGCGTGGCGATGGCTTGCATCGCATTGCCCAAGCCATTCACGCCGTCCAGCCGTTCGATCCCGGTATAGGGCAGTGATTCGAGCATCTCGCGAGCGAGCGAAAGCCAGAAGGCAGTCGTGTGCATTTCCTGCTCGGGCAAGGAAAGCTGGCCCGAGCCCACGTTTTCCATCGTGCCAAACTTGATCTTCTTCCAGCCCACGACCTGGGTGTTCACTTGCACTTCGCCATGGTTCTTGCTTGCGATTTTGGATTTTAGATTTTGGATTTTGGATTGAGCGCTAGGCTCGATGTTCGCGGGGGCTTCCTGGGTTTTGCATTTTGAATTTTCAATTTTGCATTCTGGCTCCTGACTCCTCAGTTCTGCCGAATCGAACGTCTCCAGCACCTTGATCTTCGTGTAGGAGATCGCATCGGTAAAATACTCCGATTCCACTTGGTGGACGTAGGCTTTGCGATCGTCGTAATCGAGGCGCTCGACGTGGTACTGCTGGCCGTCCTGGATGTAAATGGCTTTCTCGTGCACGGTGGTCAGCGCGCTCGTGAAATCGACTTCGCCAATGACGCGCGGCTCCGCGGTGGTATCGACGATGACAAAATTATCCGAGGAAACGGACCGCAGACTGATGGCGTCCGCCGGATAGCTTTCGGAAATCCAGTGCCAGCCGTCGCTCGACCGGTGGAGGAAGTGCAATTCCTCCAGGTGCTGGCAGAGGCGTTTGAGGTCAAGCGAGCCAAACTTTTCGTCGTCGCGCAGCGGTAATTCGAAAGCCGCGCACTTCAGATGGTTGAGGAGAATCTGCAGATTGTCGGGATTCACATAAGCGTGTTCGGGCGAATGGCCGAAGAAAAAGTCCGGGTTCTGCACCATGAATTGATCGAGCGGGGCGCTGGAGGCGACCATTACGGCTGCGGACCCGTCCTGCCGGCGGCCGGCGCGGCCGGCGCGCTGCCACGTTGAAGCAATGGTGCCGGGATAGCCCGCGAGCACAGCGACGTCGAGCGAACCAATGTCAATGCCGAGTTCGAGGGCATTCGTCGCCACCACGCCGAGCAACCGGCCTTCGCGCAGATCACGCTCAATCTCGCGGCGCTCGAGCGGCAGATAGCCGCCTCGATAGCCCCTCACCACTTCCGGGCCTGCCGGGCCGCGGGCGAAATCCTCTTTGAGATAGGTCACCAGAATTTCAGTAGCCAGCCGACTGTTGGCGAAGACAATCGTTTCAAGGCCTCGATTGAGGAAAGTCCTCGCCACGCGCCGCGTCTCACTGAGATAGGATCGACGGATGCCAAGCTGCGGATTGACGACTGGCGGATTGTAAAAGACGAAATACTTCTCTCCTGACGGCGCACCGTTCTCATCGATGAGCGCCACATCCTCTTCGAGGATTCGCGCTGCCAGCTCTGCCGGGTTGGCAATAGTGGCCGAGGCACAGATGAATTGCGGATGGCTGCCGTAAAACGCCGCGATGCGCTTCAACCGCCGCAGGACATTCGCGAGATGGCTGCCGAAGACCCCCCGGTAATAGTGCAGTTCGTCAATCACCACGTAGCGCAGGTTCTGGAACACGCGCTCCCACTTCGTGTGGTGCGGCAGGATGCCAGCGTGCAGCATGTCCGGGTTGGTGATCACCAGGTTGGCGCGAGAACGGATGGCCTTGCGCGCGTCCTGCGGTGTGTCGCCGTCGTAGGTGAAGGTGCGGACCTGGTCGCCAAGATTTTCGGTCCAACGATTCAACTCCACCAGTTGATCCTGCGAGAGCGCTTTGGTGGGAAAAAGATAAAGAGCTCGCGTCTCGGGGTTTTCAACCAGCGCGCTCAAAATGGGCAGGTTGTAGCAAAGGGTTTTCCCTGATGCGGTAGGCGTGACCACGACAATATTCTGACCTTGGCTCGCCTTCTCGACCGCAATCGCTTGGTGCGAAAAGAGGCTTTCGATGCCCCGAGCTTTCAGACTTTCCACGAGACGTAGCGGTACAGATTCGGGAAATGGCGCGAGGCGCGCGGGCCGAGCCGGAAAATGCTTTATGGCCGTGACGCCGCCGCGCGCGGCCAGGGATACGGCACCCCGGCCTCTTCCGAGATGTTCCCGTATTTCCTCCAGTGCGCCTTGAACGGTGGCAAGCGTGCCACCCGAGAGACTTGCCAAATTCGCGTCCACAGTGTCCTGCTCCTTTGCTGCTATTCGCTTTTTATTCGCCACGACTCGATAACCCTATCACAGCCCCCTGCGCAAGCGAAAGAAGATTTTCTTGATTGAACCGCGCTAAGAACAAAATGGGTTGCTCCCAAGCCATTCGCGTGGCGGCGATCAAACCCCGCCGCAGGGACTTGAGGAAGAGATCCGCGGATTACCGATCGAAGGAGTCAGAAAGAACATTCTGTAACGATAAAATAACTAGGCTACTTAATTAGCCCTAAGGGCAACGATTGGGAAAAAACGGAAAACATCTTCCACTCTGAAATCCACCTTTTAAGTGCCGGTGTAAGAGATTTGCACACATAGTTTCAATCGTTTGCACCCCCTTCCGCGGAATTGGCCCGCGGCGTGCTTCACAAGAGTGCGAGTTCCAATTCATAGGAGAAAAAGCTCATGAAGCGTCTGTTTATCATTCCGGCTTTCGCTGCGACGATCCTCTTCGGACTCGCGGCGAGCGCGCTTGCCGACCCGGCGGAAGTGACTTTCACAGGTGTGAACGGAGCGAGTCAGGGTGGTTTTTACACGAGTCCTTATTACGGCTTTGTCGACGAGCAGAACGGACACAAGATCAGTGTGGACCTTTTTTGTGATGACTTCTTGCATGAAATGTACTTCGGCGAAAGCTGGAGTGCGAACCTGTTCACCTTCGAAGATCTCAGCCAGGTTCGGTTCCCTGGCCTGACCACTGGGCAGACCCTCGAGCGTTACAGCGAGATGGCCTGGTTGGCTGAGCAAATCTCTAATGACCCGGCCCAAGCCGGCGACATAAATTTTGCCCTCTGGGCCATTCCGGACCCGGCTGTAACTCAACAGGCAGGGTTCACATCGGGCTCCGCACACTGGCTGGCGCTGGCAGAAAGCCAGACGTACAAGCCAGGTGAATTCTGGAAGTTCGAAATCCTTACGCCTGTCAGTTCTGCGGCCAGCTCGGCCCAGGAGATGTTCATCGAAAGACCGACTCCGGAGCCGACTTCCCTCGCTCTTTTTGGAACGGGCCTGCTAGGCTTAGGGGCCATTGTCCGCAAATGGAGGAAATAACCGACTCACTTCACTGATACTCGCGACTACAAAGAGCCGGGCAGAGATGCCCGGCTTTTTGTTTCTGCAGCGAGCCGTCTGTCTCGCCGGTTCGCCGAGAAAAGCTGGAACGGCGCTAGGGCACGGAGCGGTACTTGGGTTCGGCGCGGACTTTCGCGTCGCTCGCGAAGCTCCCCACTCTCTCCACGATTCCATCTACGTCGAGACCATACTTGGCGTGAAGCAGATTGGGCGCGCCATGTGGGATGATGCGGTCAGGCACGGCGATGCGCAGGATGCTGGCCGGAATCCTGCGGTCGTGGAGCAAGGCGGCGACATTGGCGCCAAACCCTCCCGCGTCGGTGCCTTCCTCGGCCGTCACCAGAAATTGTTTTTCCGCCGCCAGCACGCAGAAGAGTTCTTCGTCGAGCGGCTTGGCAAACCGCGCGTTGATGACCGTGGCATGAATGCCGAGAGCCTCGAGCCGAGTGGCGGCTTCCAGGCAAGGGTAGACCATGCTGCCCAGCGCCAGGATGGCAATGTCTTCTCCTTCCCGGAGAATTTCGCTCTTGCCGATCTCGAGCCGCTTAAAGCCGCGATCGAGCGGGACGCCAATGCCGTTGCCGCGGGGATAGCGCAGCGCCACGGGGCCGTCATGCGAGATCGCAGTGAAGAGCATGTGACGCAACTCATCTTCGTCTTTGGGCGCCATCAGCACCATGCCAGGCGCCGCCGGCAGATAGACGAGATCGTAGAGTCCGTGATGGGTGGGGCCGTCCGCGCCCACGATCCCTCCGCGATCGAGAGCAAAAGTGACGGGCGCGTGCATCAGGCAAACGTCGTGGATCACCTGGTCGTAGGCTCGCTGCAAGAAGGTGGAATAAATCGCCACCACCGGGCGCATCCCTTCGCAGGCCAGGCCACAGGCGAAGGTGACGGCGTGCTGCTCGGCGATCCCGACGTCAAAGAACCGGTCGGGAAAGCGCTTGGCAAACTCGTCGAGGCCCGTGCCCTCAGACATCGCCGCCGTGATGCCCACCACGCGCGAATCTCTTTCCGCCAGGTCGCACATCGCTTTTCCAAAGACGGTTGTGTAGCTCGGCGCTTGAGCGGGCGCTTTATGGAAAGCACCCGTCGAGATGTCGAACTGCGTGACGCCATGGAATTTGATGGGAAGTTTTTCGGCGTGCGGATAGCCCTTGCCCTTTTGGGTCACAATGTGCAACAACGTCGGCGTGGGGTTGTCTTTCACCTTGGTGATGGCATTCAGCAACTCCTCGATGTTGTGGCCATTCACGGGGCCGACGTAATCGAATCCCAACTCTTCGAACACCAGTCCGGGAATCAGCACCGTCTTGGCGGAGTCGACCAGCTCTTTGGACAGTTTGAGCAATCGAGGGCCAAGCCGCGGTACGGCCAGAATCATTTTTTCTATTTCCTGGGTCAGGTGGTGGTACGACTGCCCGTGGACGATGCGATTCAAGTAGCCGGCGATGGCGCCGACGTTGGGCGAGATGGACATCTCATTGTCGTTCAAGATGACCAGGACTTTTTTCTTGAGCGTGCCGAGGTTGTTGATGCCCTCCAGCTCCATCCCCACGGTCAAGCCAGCGTCTCCCACCACGGCGACCACGTAGAAATCGTCGCCTTTCAGGTCGCGGGCTACGGCCATGCCCAGCGCGCCGGAAATGGCTGTGCCGGCGTGCGCCACGTTGAAAGTGTCGTAAGGGCTTTCGTCGCGCACCGGGAATCCGGAGATGCCGCCGTATTGGCGAATGGTGGGCAGGCGATCGCGCCGCCCGGTCAACACCTTGTGGCCGTAAGCCTGGTGGCCAACGTCCCAGACGATCTTGTCTTTGGGTGTGTCAAAGATGTAGTGAAGCGCCAGAGTCAATTCCACCGCGCCCAGGCTGGAAGCGAGGTGGCCGCCCACCTTCGAGACCACGGTGATGAGATAGTCGCGCAACTCTTCGGCCACCTTGGGCAAATCTTGGCGCGGAATTCTTTTCAGGTCCGCCGGCGAATCGATCTTGTTGAGGTACTGATATTTCATTATGACTTCCTCGCGATCAGGTAGACGGCGATGTCCGAGAGCCGTAGGGCGCGCTTGCCAAAAGGTTCGAGGGCCGCGCTAGCCTCTCGAACTAGCCGCCTCGCCACTCGCCACGACTCCTCCACCCCGTGAAGCGCCGGATAAGTCAGCTTTTGCTGCTTGGGGTCCTTGCCCGCCGTTTTACCCAGCGATTCTTTCGAGCCGAGCACGTCCAGCAGGTCATCGGCGATCTGAAACGCCATTCCCGCCTTCTCTCCATAGGTGGTGATGAGATCCAGTCCCGCTTCCGCCGCACCCGCCTGAATGGCGCCGGAGCGCACAGCGGCGCGGATGAAGGCCGCCGTCTTCGCGGAATGGATGTATTCGAGGGTGGCGTTGTCCGAAGTCTTTCCCATCGATTCCAAGTCCACCACTTGCCCGCCCACCATTCCTGCCTGGGTCCCGATGGCGTGCGCGAGTTCGTGGATGATGCGCAGCTTCCGGGATTCCTCGAGGCCGCGGGCGGGAGCCGCCCCGGGCGCGGAAAGCACCTCAAATGCCAGAGTCATCAGCGCGTCGCCAGCCAGGATGGCGAGGGCTTCGCCAAAAACCGTGTGGCATGTCGGCTTGCCGCGGCGCAAGTCGTCATTATCCAGCGCCGGCAGGTCATCGTGAATCAACGAATAGGTGTGGATCAACTCGAGCGCGCCGCCCAGCCGCAATAGGCTCTCCTCATCGCCGCCAAACAGCCGTCCCGCCTCGATGCAGAGGATCGGCCGGAGCCGTTTGCCTCCTGCAAACAGCGAGTGGCGCATCGCCTTGTGGATGGACGGAGGGTAACTCTCGGCCGACGGCACCAGCCGCTCGAGTTCTTCGTCCACGCGCGCGCGCTGCTCGTCCAGGTATTGCTGAATCGTGAAAACGGTCACGGTGCTTAAGAAGTCTCCGAGGTTTCAGGCTCAAACGGTTCGGCTGAGATCTTGCCGCCCGCTTTTTTCATCAGGATTTCAACGCGTCCTTGTGCTTCGTCCAACTGTTTCTGGCAAACTTCGGAGAGCTTCATGCCCTCTTCATAGAGCTGGATGGCTTTTTCCAGCGGCAAGTCGGCGTCTTCGAGCTGCTGAACGATGGAATCCAGACGCTCCAAGTTCTTCTCGAACGAGTCGGGCTTATTCACTTTTGCAGTTTCGGCCATATTCAGCTCTAAGAGTTAAATGGTAACGCGTGAAAGTTGCGCGACGCTGCTCCAGCTCAAAAAATGGCTTCGTTCTTGGGTTCGTTCCAGATCGACTTCCTTTCTTTTCAACAACATGGTGGCTTCGAACCTCATTTTTTAACATATTTTGTCTCAGCCTTCGCCGTTACGAGACTCGTTATCGACCCGAGGCCTTCGCCGTTTGGTTGAGCACTTGCGCAACTTCGACCGCCATCGCGTATCTCCCGAACGGTGCCGCAATCTGGACCCCTTGCACCAGGTCGCGAATGGCGAGCAGCGTTTCCTGCGCGATCTTCACGCCCTCGGCGCGCGCCAAGTCGCCAGTGTCGGCGGTGCGCATGCGCTCCATAATCGCCGGCGGAATCGTGATCCCCGGAACCTCGTTATTCAAAAACTCAGCGTGGCGGAAGCTGGTGAGCGGCCACAGGCTCGCGATGATGGGAAAGCGTCCGCCGGTAATCGGCTCGATGTGCCGGAGGAACGCCTCTAATTTTGCCACGTCAAACACCGGCAGCGTGAGCGCAAAATTCGCTCCGGCTTCAACCTTATATTGGAAGCGGCGGAGCGCCTTGTCCATGGTCAGCGTTTCGGGATTCGCGCCCACGCCGATCAAGTAACTGGTTTGCGCGCCCAACGGATTGCCGCTGGCGTCCAGCCCGCGATTCAGATTGTTCAGCACATTCACCAACCCGATGGCGTCCACCTCGGGCACAGTTGCTTCGGCGTTGGGCGAGAACTGGGTGGTATCGCTGGTGAGCGCCAGCACGTTTCGGATGCCCAGGGCGTGCGCGCCGAGCAGATCGGATTGGATGGCCAGCACGGTTCGGTCCCGCGTGCTGAAATAGAGCACCGCCTCCACGCCCACGCGCTGCTGGAGGAGAGCGGCCAGGGTGAGGGCGCTCATCCTCGCTGTGGCGCCCGCGCCGTCAGTGATGTTGACGGCTTCCACGCCATGCTCCAAGACGTATCGCGCCCCTTCGATTTCCCGGGCCGGGTCGCAGCCCCTGGGCGGAACGATCTCCACCAGAACGGGAAACTCCCCGCGCACCAGTTTTTCGCCCAGCTTCGAGCGCTTTTCTATCGGCAGTGGATTGAGCGCACGCAGATGCTTGGCCGGCGACTCCACTGCGAGGCGCGCCCCGGTCGGGCTGAGCGATTTCACCGCGGCTTTGATGGCCCGGATGTGTTCGGGAGTCGTCCCGCAGCATCCACCCACCAGGCGCGCGCCGGTCTCGATAAACCGCCGCGCGTAACTGGCCATGTATTCCGGCGAGCAGAGATAAAAGTTTCGGCCCTCGACGGTGCGCGGCAATCCGGCATTGGGCAGGGCGGAAAGCGTCTTGGTGGTGACGCGCGCCATCCGTTCCAGCGTCTCGAGAACGATGGCGGGGCCCATGCTGCAATTGAGTCCGATCACGTCCGCGCCCCATTCGTCGAGTTGCAGCGCGAAATCTTCCGGCGGAGTCCCGCTGGGCGTCGAGCCGTCCTCGCGAATGGTCATTTGGACCGCCACCGGCAGCTTTGACGCCTCACGCGCCGCCAGCAGCGCCTGATGGGCTTCCTCGAGGTCGCTCATCGTTTCCACCATGATCAGGTCAACGCCACCTTCCACCAGCGCCGCGATCTGCTCGCCAAAGGCTTCGCGTGCCTCGTCGAGCGAGGTCGGCCCCAGCGGCTCAATGTGGATGCCCAGCGGCCCCACCGCGCCGGCCACGTAGAGGTCATCGCCGGCCACTTCCCGTGCCAGCCGCGCCCCGGCCAGGTTGATCTCGCGCACCTTGTCCGCCAAGCCCGGTTTTTCCAGACGATAGCGGTTGGCGCCAAAGGTGTTGGTTTCCAGCACCTCCGCCCCGGCTTTCACGTAACCAAGGTGTACGTCCTTCACCACCTGCGGCAAGGTGACGTTCAGCTCATCGTAGCAGCGGTTCAGCGCGATGCCCTTGGCGTAGAGCATCGTCCCCATCGCCCCGTCGCACACGATAATCTTCTTTTCCAACCTTTGGAAGAAGGGCTCGCGCATTATCTACACAGTGTAACACAAGCAGGGCAGGAGCCAGGCAACAGGAACGCGGTGGGGCAGCGGGCCAGTTTTCGAAGGGGGCGCTTTTCGCTGCCCATCCGAATTAGGTGGTGGGTTGAGTTGTTTCTGCGAGCAATCAGTAAACGCAGGGCGTTAGTTCCCAATGGGAGCATTTAGGATTGCCCAGAAGGCGATGAATGCAACCAGAGAAATTATGGCCTCGAACCGCTTAAAGTAGTCCGGAACCGCAGGACTTCGTCCTGCGGCAGCCGGCCTGGGGTGACGGTCGTGATAGGCGTCACTGACAAGCCGTCCCGCGACAAGGTAAACGGCAATCCGACAGAAAGCGAGGTGCGAACTCCATGAGCAGCCGACGAGCCTTTCTCAAGTCCTCCGCCGGTTTGGCGGCAGCGCTGGCGGCCGGGCCTCTCGACAGTGCCCAAGAACCGGCCGCGGCATCTCTTCCTACGGTCCACTTCGGGAATTACGAGATCAGCCGCTTGGTCGTGGGCTGCAATCAGTTTTACGGATTCTCTCACTTTGATGGCGTGCTCGACCAGGCGATGCGCGAATGGAATACTCCCGAACGCGTCTGCCAGACACTGCTGAGCTGCGAGCAGAACGGCATCAATGCCTATCAGTACGCGCACATCGAAGGCATGCGCACCCCGGCGGACCTGGAACGTTACCGCGTCGCCGGCGGAAAGATGCAATTGGTCGCGGTCCACCTGGGGAAGTCTCCGGTGGAAGAGGTTGTCAGCCGGATCAAGCCCATGGCTCTGTACCATCATGGGGAAGCGGTAGACATTCTCTTCCGCAACGGGAAAATGGACGAGGTGAGGGAGTACACGAAGCGACTGCGGCAGACGGGAGTGCTGGTCGGGGTTGGAACCCACAAGCCGGAAGTGGTCGAGTACGTGGAAGAACGCGGATGGGACGTGGACTTCTACCTTCTCTGCGCCTACAACCGCACTCGAACACCGGAAGAACTGAGGAAGCTCCTTGGCGTCGTGCCGGTGCCCGCCCGGGAAGTTTATCTGGAAAGCGATCCGCCGCGAGCCTACGCCGTCGCCCGGCAAACTCAGAAGACGTGCTTCCTGTTCAAGATTCTGGCTGCCGGCCGTCTCACCGACTCGCCCAAGACTATCGATGACGCCTTCAAGACCGCCTTCGAGAGTATCAAGCCCAAAGACTGCGTGGTGGTGGGCATGTTCCCACGCTATAAGGATGAGGTCAAGGAGAATGCTGACCGCGTCCGGCGCATCCTGGGCGCGTAGCCGCGCTCGGCGTCTTTCTGAGCGGGGGCTTTTCTCCGGCGCACAAAGAAAAAGAAATCACCACGGAGCACACGGAGATCACGGAGGAAGAGAGACCCTGTGTGCTCCGTCTCCTCTGTGGTACGCCGTTTCTTCATTTACCGGGAAGGCAGGCAGGAGCTAGCGTGCCGAACGCGTTGACGGCCTGGGTTTGCTTGGGGCGCTCGGGCGGTTCTTGAGGCGGGATCGCAGCGGCCCGCCGACAGAGGCGCGAACGCTCTCCATTTGGTCCTGAACCAGCACCGTGCTGTGAGTTTGGTACCAAGCGGCAATCTCATCGTCAGAGCGGAAGTCGGGAATTTCCGACACGGATTTAACGTAAGTCAGTTTCTTGCGAGACCGCCGGCGGTTATTTTCTGCGGATGAATCTTTTTTCATTTTCGTCCATGTCGCGGGCCGTGATCGGCCAAGCCCGATTATGCCCCAAGTAGCGGAAGATTACGAGCAAGTATCGCCCTGCATCAGTTTGCCCCCAAGCTTCATAGACACCGCCGCGACCGCGTTTGAAGAAAGGGGAAGAGCCGAAGACCTCATCCACCTCCTCGGGCGTGATGTTGTGGTGTTCGACGTGCTCAATCCGATCGACCGTTCACTCCAGGTCATCAATTCGCATGGCGCTTCGGCTATGGCCGCCGACTTATTCAACCTCCCAACCACCCAATTCGTCAATCACTCAATCACTTCACTTCAGCGCGTAGCCACGCTCAGCGTCTTTTTGAGCGTGGACTTTTCTCCGGCGCGCAAATCCGCAGTCACATTAAAATACGAATTGACCGCGACTGCCGGATTCCGGGGAAGGGATCCACAGATTTCGCAGATTGCGCCGATCCAATCTGAGAAATCTGCGTACTCTGCGGATTTGATCTGCGGATTGGATAGGCTACAATGCCGAGGCGTATGGCACGCTCCAAGGACAATGAAGTGAAGATCTGGCCCGGCGCCGGCCTGGTCAGACCGGGGCGCCGAGGGCGGGGCAATCGAAAACTAAACATTCAGGCGTGGAGGTTGGAGTGAAATACCGCAGGTTCGGGAGAACGGGATGGCAAGTGAGCGAGATGGGCTACGGCATGTGGGGCATGGCCGGCTGGACGGGCTCGGACGACGCTGAGTCTCTCCAATCGTTGCAGCGCGCCGTAGACCTGGGATGTAATTTCTTCGACACCGCCTGGGCCTATGGCGCCGGGCACAGCGAGGAACTGCTGGGGCGACTGCTGCGCGCCAATCCGAACAAGCGTCTGTACGCCGCCACCAAGATTCCGCCTAAGAATCAGAAGTGGCCGAGCCGTCGCGAGTTCACACTCGACGAATGTTACCCGCCCGAACATATCGAAGAGTTCGTGCATCGAAGTCTGAAGAATCTCGGCGTTGAGGCCATCGACCTGATCCAGTTCCACACCTGGGAAGACGATTGGGTGGCGGACGATCGCTGGGCCAGGAAGATCGACGACTTAAAGCGGCAGGGATTGGTGAGAGCGGCCGGCATCAGCATCAACCGGTGGGAGCCGGCCAACGGTGTGCGAGCCGTGCGCGCCGGCTTGGTCGACGCGGTGCAAGTGATCTACAACATCTTCGATCAGAATCCCGAGGACGAACTCTTTCCCGCCTGCCGCGAGCACGATGTGGGCGTGATCGCGCGCGTGCCCTTTGACGAGGGAACTCTGACCGGAAACTTGACCAAACACAGCAAGTGGCCGGCCGGAGATTGGCGCAACACTTACTTCGTGCCCGAAAACCTGAACGCTTCGGTGGACCGCGCCGAGGCGCTGAAGCCCTTGCTCCCACCCGGTATGACCTTGCCCGAAATGGCTTTGCGATTCATCTTGATGAATGAAACCGTGAGCACCATCATCCCCGGTATGCGCAAGACGCGCCACGTCGAAGCCAATCTGGGCGCGAGCGACAAAGGCCCTCTCCCGCCGGCGCTACATGCGGAGCTGCGTAAGCACCGATGGGAGCGCCATCCAACCGAGTGGTCACAGTAAGGACGGAAGGCAGAAGGCAGTAGGCAGTAGGCAGTAGGCAGAAGGCAAAAGGCAGTGTCCGTTAGTTGGGCGAAGCCATGAAAGCCGCTAGGTTATTGAAAAATAGGCCACTTCATGCTCGCCCGCCTTGGATTCAAAGAAAGATTGCGCCGGCCCCGCGCTGCGCCGAAGGCAGGGCAATCGCCCGCAGACACCAGCCACCAGCCAGTGCTCCAGAGGCCAATTTAACCTCCGATTTGACATAACCCCATAAGACCTGCTATAAGAAGTACTTTGGGGGGAATAGAGAGGTCGAAAAGCGCCGCACTGACAGCTCTAATCTAAGGCAAATAAAGGACTTGACCACTCAATGAGGACACGAACCCAAACCCGATCCCGGAGGCGGCCCGCTCGCGGCACCCGCACGATTGTCAGGAACCGAAGCCAAGCTCGCTTAGCCGCAAGGAATGGCAGCGGCTCACGTCGGCGCCACACTCGGCTGGCGAGACGGACGGAAGCGCCCGTGATTGTAACCGGCCGCAGGAACGGTCTCGCCGGCACGAATGGCGATCAGCCACGAGCGCCGGCAGAGATGGATCGAAGCGATCCCCGGTTCAAGGCGGCCGTGAGGGATTTTGCCGCCGCCACGCGTCTCTTTCAAAAGCAAAACTACGCGAAGGCGCAGGAACTCTTTGAAAAGCTCGCCAGCAGCCCGGCTCATGAACTGGCAGTGCGGGCTCGCGTTCACTTGGCCCTCTGCCGGCAGAAACGCGCCCGCTCGGCGCCCGCTCCGAAGACCGCTGAGGAGAATTACAATCTGGGAGTGGCGGAACTGAACGCTCGACATCTCGAATCTGCGACCGAGCACCTGAGCAAAGCTGACAAGGACAGTGAGGAGCGCGAGCATGTGAAATACGCGCTCGCGGCCACGCATGCCCTCCAGGGCAACATCGATCTCGCGCTTGATTACTTGAAAGCCGCGATCGCCCTTCGTCCCGGGAACCGGTACCTCGCCCGCTCAGATGGGGATTTCGAAGCGTTGACGGCGGATCCTCGTTTCAAGTCTCTCGTGAGCCCGGAGAACGGTCGAGACGCCAGCTTTGCCTCTTGATATAAGTGGGGCAGTAGTTCAGTGAGTCAGCAGGTCAGTGAGTCAGTAGGTCAGCCGACCCGAGAACGGGTGGTGAAACTGAATTACTGAGAAACTGACGCACTGACAGACTCAACATGAAAGTCGTCAGCATTGGCGGCGGGACAGGTCTCTCGACCCTTCTGCGCGGGCTCAAGTTCCATGTGAGGGACGAGCGCACGCGAGACGCCACGCTGAAGCCCACCCTCTCGCGCCTGACGGCGATTGTGACCGTTACCGATGAGGGTGGAAGCTCCGGCCGCTTGCGGCGCGAGTTTCAAATCCTTCCCCCCGGCGACATCCGAAACTGCATGGTGGCGCTGTCAGAAGATGAAAAGCTGCTGACGCGCCTTTTCAACTATCGCTTCGCGAACGGGCGGGGCCTCGCCGGCCACAGCTTCGGCAACCTGTTTCTCGCGGCGCTCACCGACCTCACTCAGGACTTCGCCAAGGCGGTTCGCGTCTCGAGCGAAGTGCTGGCGATCCGCGGCGAGATTTTTCCCTCTACGCTCTCCGACGTTCGCTTGAAGGCGCGCCTTCAGGATGGCCGCGAGGTGATGGGCGAATCGCGCATTACCAAGGCGCCGGTGCCCATCCGCCGTCTCCGGATTGTGCCGGCGCGCTGCCGGCCGCTGCCGGAGGCTCTTGCCGCCATCGAGGAAGCCGACCTTATCACGCTGGGTCCGGGCTCGCTCTACACTTCCCTGATTCCCAACCTTCTCGTGCGCGGCATCCCGGAGCAGATCGCGCGCTCCAAGGCGCTGAAGGTCTATGTGGCCAACCTGATGACCCAGCCGCGCGAGACGCTGCGCTACACTGCTGCCGACCATCTGCGGGCGCTCAATGAACACGCAGGCGGGAAAGTCTTTGACCGCGTGGTGCTCAACACGCAGCCCATCTCCCCCGCCATGCGCAAGAAGTATCTCCTCGAAGAGGCCGAACCGGTGGTGATTGACCTGCACGAGATCCGCGCGCTCGGCGTCGAGCCGGTGTGCGCGGACCTGCTCGATGAGCATCGCCTGGTGCGGCACGGCTCGCAGCGCCTCGCCCAACTTCTGCTCCACCTCGCTGCCCAAGCGCGCGCTCGCCGCTAGCCCCGAACAAAGCCAAGGAAACCTGCTTTGGGCAGCGGCCACGTGCTGCGAATGAGTGGTTGGAATCCAAATAAAGCGATATTATGCGCACACGGAATCGTGAGGTGCGCCGCCCCCTCCAGACGCCGCCGCCGGAGCTTCCCATGAATTTCCTCTTGGCTCTCGCCTTGATGACGCCGGCTTCAGCAGGCGCCGTGGTGGTCTCGCCCGTCGCGAACATGTACTCGGCGCCCAGCGAAGATGCGGACGTTGTGTCCCAAGCGCTGTGCGGCGCCAACGTCGCTTTGATGGAAGAAAAGGGCGAGTGGACAAAAGTGCGCACGCCGGATGACTACACCGGCTGGATGCCGCTCGCTTCGCTGCGGCGCTACGGTCCCGATGATCGCCCCTACGCCTCAGCGGGAGAAGTGGCGCAGGTCGAGAGCCTTTACGCCAACGTCTATCGCGAACCCGATGTGACGAAGCATCAGGCGGTGCTGACGCTGCCGTTCGAGGCGCGGCTGGAAGTGCTCGCCGGCACCGAGCCCAACACGAAGAAAGACGACCGCTGGGTTCGGGTCCGCTTGCCGGATGGGCACTCAGCCTGGACTCAGCGCGGCGACGTCGAATTCAATCCGAAACCGCTCAGCGTCAGAAAAACGATCGAGCTCTCCAGGCGCTTTCTCGGCGTCACCTATCTCTGGGGCGGGACTTCCAGCTTCGGGTTCGATTGTTCGGGCTTCACGCAGATGCTGGTACGCAAGCGCGGTATCGTGATGCCGCGCGATGCCGACCTGCAAGCAGCGTGGCGAGGCGTCAGGCCCATCGCGCGCCGCAAGCTGCGCGCCGGCGATTTACTTTTCTTTGGTGAGTCACCCCGGAAAATCACCCACACCGGCATGTACATCGGCAATGGTAGATTCATTCACGATACGACGCACGGGCATCCCGGCGTGCAGATCAGCCGCCTTGCAGACCAGCCGTGGACCCAACTGCTCGTCGCGTGTAGGAGGTTGAAATGAACCGGCGCAATTGGATGAAGGCTCTGGGGGCCGCTACGGCGCTGAAGGGGATTCCCGCTTGCGCGGGAATGACTACACAACCGGGGATCGACGCCGGCGCGGCCGGCGCTTCACCGACCCAGCTTCAAACGGAGATCGTTCGCCTGAAGCTGCGGCATACCTGGACCACCACGATGTCGTCGAGCGAGTATCGCGACACGCTGCACGTGCGGTTTATTCGCGACGGCGTGACCGGCCACGGCGAGGGCGCGCCCATCGTTCGCTACAAGGAAAACGCCGCAGACGCCGAGAAGGCGGTCGAGTCCGTGCGCGACTTGGTGATCGGCGCCGACCCGTGGCAGTTTGAGAAGCTAAGGGCAGAAATTGCCCGCCGCGTCGAGGGGCAATACGCCGCCAAAGCGGCCATCGACATTGCCGTGATGGACTGGGTCGGCCAGAAACTGGGCGTGCCGCTCTACCGCTACTTCGGCCTTGATCCCCGCGACGCTCCCATCACAACTTTTTCGATAGGGATTGATACTCCGGAAATCACCCGCCAAAAAGTTCGGGAAGCTGAGCCCTTTCCCGTCCTCAAAATCAAAGTGGGGCTCTCGACCGATGAGGCCACCATCGCGGCCGTGCGCAGCGTGACGGACAAACCCCTGCGCGTGGATGCCAACGAAGGCTGGAAAGATAAAGAAGTGGCGGTGCGAAAAATCAATTGGCTGGCGACCCAAGGGGTGGAATTCGTCGAGCAGCCCATGCCCGCGGACATGCTGGAAGAAATGCATTGGGTGCATGAACGCGTGAGCCTTCCTCTGATCGCGGACGAGTCCTGCCAGCATGCCAGCGAGATTCCCAAGCTCGTCGGCACTTTTGCCGGCGTGAACGTGAAGCTGGATAAGGCCGGTGGAATTCTTGAAGCGTTCAAAATGATTCAAATGGCGCGCGCCCTCGGCCTCAAAACCATGCTGGGCTGCATGATTTCGAGCTCGGTGAGCGTGACCGCTGCCGCGCACCTTTCGCCCCTCGTGGACTACGCGGACTTAGACGGAAATCTTTTGATCGCCAACGATCCCTTCTCCGGAGTGCAGGGCAAGAACGGAAAGCTCTTGCTTCCGGATCGCCCTGGTCTCGGACTGGCCAGGAACAATAGCTAGTGGCGAGTGACGAGAGCGAGCCATCAGCCGTCAGCCCTCAGCAAGAACCGCGGACTGACCGGGGTTGGCTGAAAGAAATTGGACCTGCCTTCTGCCATCTGCTTACTGCCTACTGGGGTTGGCGAGCACCTTCCGGCAGATGCGAATGAGCCGCGCGTGAGGGATGTGCTGATCGGGGGGCAGCATGACGAACTCGCCCTCGCGAAAGCTGCTGTAATACCAGCGGGCCAGCAGGCTCAAGTGTTCCCATGGACCGTAGGGGCAGGCTTTGTGCCTGCCCTGTTTGGCCGACCGCCGCTCACCGAGGGCGCCCACTAGCGGCGCCCCTACGGCCAGCGAGTCGAGAACGTTGTGCAATTGCTCATCGAGAGGCGCGGGATTGAGCACGTTGGCGTCAAACGACAGCGTGGCAGGCCCGCGGAGGTCGCCCGCGCAAACGCGAAAGAAGACGACACTCTGCGGCTCGGCGCTGGACTCGACGATGACGCCATGCAGCTCGCGCAGATTGCGCACCAGCTCCGCCTTCATGCGCAAGATCTCATGCGCCTTCTCGATCCGCCGATGAATCTTGGCGGCGAGCTCGAACTCGAGTGACTCGGCGGCCGATGAGCGTTCGGATTCAAGAACGCGCAGCAGCGGCTGGCCCCCGCCGTCGAGCGATGTCGCCACGCGGCCCACTTCGTGCGCATATTCTTCGTCCGTGCAACCTTGAAAGCAGGGCGCGAGGCACATCTTCATTTGGGAGTAAACGCAGCCGGGATGCGAAGGGTCGGGATTCAAGTCCTCCACGCAGCGCCGGATTTTGAAGAAGTCCAGAAACTGCCCCGCCCAGCGCTCGGCTTCGGCTCGCGACCGGAATGGACCGTAGTAAGCTGCGCCGTCGTTTGAAATCCGGCGAGTGGGAAAGAGGCGCGGGAAGCGGTTCGAGAGGTTCAGCTTGAGCAAGGCCGGCGGCCTGAGCCGAAGGCGCTGCCGGTAGATTTTGGGGTAATAGCATTTGTTCAGGACGTAGAGCCACCACTGGGCCTCGAAGGCCGATCCGACCAGGCTGTATTCCACGCGGCGCGCCTGGGCGCGGAGATTGAGCCGGCGTGAGCTGGCGTGCGGCGTGCCGAGCAAGCGCTTCAGCCGGCGGCGCAGGTCGCGCGTGCGGCTGAGATAAGGACTGCCGTCCGGCGCCTCCGGAAACAGCGCGAAGACCGCCGGCCGGGCCGGCATGGATTCGAAGAAAGCGTCTTCGTTCAGGCCGGGAGCGAATTTTGCCGAGTACCGAAGCTCCATCGCGCACGCTCAAAAGAAACAAAGTGGCATGTGGCAAGTGCCAGCCATCAGCGGTCAGCTTTCAGGTCCCAGCAAGACAGCGGATGGGCTCGCTCGCGGAAAGCTGATCGCTGATGGCAGAAAACTACATCTTGCCACATGCCACTTGCCACATGCCACGTGTCATTTTAGGCCGTCCCATGATTTTGAAATTCATAGACATTGCTCGCGCTGTTTGGTAGGCTAGGGTTTATCAGCCACCGCACGCTTCTCAGGTAGTCGCGCTGACTCGGCGCCGCGCGCGTTGGAGGGGAGTTTAGTTTCAAGCGGTCCGACTCCGCCCCATGGGGAAAAGGCGGCAGGACGACAATGAAAATAAGATTTTGGGGTGTTCGGGGGTCGACGCCCACACCCGAGCGGCGAAATGGCCGTTACGGCGGTAATTCGCCCTGCATCGAGGTGCGGCTGGCGAACGGCACCCTCATTATTCTGGATTGCGGCAGCGGCCTTCGCGCCCTGGGCAAGAGCCTGCAACAGGAGTTCGAAGAGCGGCCCATTCACGCTTATATTTTTCTGACCCACTTCCATTGGGATCACATTCAGGGTATTCCATTCTTTCTGCCTTTTTATAAGAAAGGTAATACGTTTCTATTTCATTCGGTCCTTCGAAAGGGGCTGGAGCTGAAAGGCACGATCGAAGGCCAGATGGTGAACCCTTACTTCCCGGTGGACATGACGGTGATGGGATCGACGCGCCATTTTTATGACCTGGATGAGCGCCCCATCAATGTGAACGGGGCGGTGATCAGCTCCGCGCCCATGAATCATCCCCAGGAGTGCGTCGGCTATCGCATCGACGCCGACGGCGCGTCCTTCGTGCTCGCCACGGATACGGAGCCGGGATCACCGAAGCATGACCGGGCAGTTCGCGCGCTGGCGAGAGGCGCGGACGTGCTCGTCTACGACTCGCAATACACGCCCGAGCAATTGCGAGGCGAGAAGAAGGGCTGGGGCCACAGCACCTGGCTGGAAGGCACGCGCATCGCTCGCGAGGTTGGGGTGAAGCGGCTCGCTCTGTTTCACCATGACCCCGATCACGACGACGTTTTCGTCGACGGCCTAGTCGAAAGAGCGCAGCAGGAGTTTCCCAACGCCCTCGGCGCCTCTGAGGACCTGGAAATTGATCTGCCTGAGGACAAGGTCACGCGCTCGGGCTTGGGCGAGGGTGCTGAGCGCCGGCGGTCGCGCCGCTATCAGATCGAGTTGCCCTTGCGTCTCGGCTGGCGAGGGCCGGACGGAAAAATCCGAAAGGGCACGGGCACCGCTCGTGACCTCTCGAAATCGGGAATCTTGTTCATCGCCCCAAGCGAATTTCGCTCCGACGAGCCAGTCGAAATCGAAATGGTACTTCCCGACGAACTGACTCACCGCGGCGACGTCAGTTTTCGCTTCCTAGCCAGTCCCTTGCGCACCAAACCCATTGAGGGATCGCTCCACCAACAGTCGGCCGGCCAAGCCGTGGCGGCCCGGCTTGAAGTTCCGAAAAAGACTCCTCCCAAACGGAAGCTTGTCTCCGGCAAAAGCAAACGCAGGTGATCCCATCGTAGGGGCCAGCCTTGTGCCTGCCCGCTCATGGGCACCCACAAGGGGTGCCCCTACGGCTTGGGGAATTCGCGGAAAAAAGGAAGCAGCTTGTCGTAAGTGGTGACCAGTTCCTCGGGCAGGACCCGGGTTTCGCCAATCACCGTCATGAAATTCGAGCTGGCTTCCCAGCGCGGAAGGAAGTGGAGGTGTACGTGGTCCGCCACGCCCGCGCCCGCGGCCTTGCCGATGTTCATTCCCAGGTTATATCCGTCCGGATGATAGGTTTTCTCCAGCGCGGCATTGATTCTTTGGGCGAGCGCCATCATTTCGCCCAGCGTGTCCGTCCCGAGCTGGGACAACTGGGCCACGTGGGCGTAGGGGATGACCAAGGTATGCCCGGTTGTATACGGATATAAGTTCAGTATGGCGTAATTGCATCGGCCGCGAAAGAGGACCAGACCATCCCGATCGTGGGATGGGTCGGCCGCCGCCATTTCGCAGAACACGCAGCCGCCTGGCTTCTCGGCCTGGCTGACGTAGCGAAATCGCCACGGACTCCACAAGTAATCCATAGGATGAGGGGCAGCGCAGAACCTGCCATTCTGATCCCGCAGAGCGGGAGAAGAATCTAAGCCCTTACTCTCAGCGCAGAGCACGCTGCTTCGCTTCGCTCAGCATGACATGTTGGCCACATTCTTTCAGCCGGTCAGGCTCCGGGACCGCCGGCGGCGGGCGCCGGAGGCTCGGGTGAGGCCGCTACCGGCGGCTGGGCCGGCGGCACGCTGTTGACGAGATCCTTCAATTCCTTACTGGGCTTGAAAAAGGGGATTTTCTTGGCGGGAACCTCCACGCGCGCGCCGGTCTTAGGATTACGGCCGACTCGGGCGTTGCGCTGGCGTGTACGGAAACTCCCGAAGCCGCGAATCTCAATCTTGTCGCCTTCCCGGAGAGACTTCACGATGTTATCGAGAATGGTATCGACGACAGCCTCCGACTCCTTGCTGCTCATCTCCAGGGCTTTCCCCACGTCTCTGATCAGGTCTGCTTTGGTCATGTGCACACTCCTCGGACGGGATTCCGGCTTGATGCATTCATCGCGCTTGGCGGGACCCGCATGTGTCCGTAAGCCGACGGGCGCAACGTCATTCCCGACCGGCATTCAGCGCGCATCATATCATTGCCCGCCGCTTTTTTGTAGGGGCAGGCCTTGTGCCTGCCCTGAAACGTCCCATGCATTCCTGGGCACCCACAACGCGCGCCCCTGCGACCGGCGCCGCGATTCAGGGCTGGGGCTGGCCCCCGGTTGCTGTGGCCGCTGGTTCGGCTTCCATCGCCGAAGCCTCTGCTGCCTTCGGCTCGGATGTCCCGCCAGACGTGATCCCCGCCGCCGATAAAGCTTCAGCCATCGCCGTCGCAGGCTCCTGTTTTTTCTTCGATTCTGAGTTGCCCTGTGGCGATTGTCCTGAAGCGCCGTCGGCTTTTCTCTCCTCTTTCTTGGACGGGGTCGGGGCGGGAGACGCCGCGGGTTTCAAGCTCAAGCTGATTTTTCTTTCCGCTCGGTCCAGGCGCGTGACTCGAAATTCCAACTCGTTGCCCGCTTCGAGCTTTCGTTTGCCCTTCCCGTCGGGCGCCTCGCCGAATTCCGAAGTATGGCACAGTCCTTCAACGCCCTGCTCGATCTCGACGAAAGCGCCAAACGGCGCCAAGCGCGCCACCTTGCCCTTCACCATCTCGCCCACGCGGGCCTTGGACATGAATCCTTCCCACGGGTCCGGCTCGAGCTGCTTCAAGCCCAGCGAGAGGCGACGCTGCGAGGGATCCAAACTCAAAATCACGGCCTTAATCTTCTGCCCTTTTTTCAAGACCTCCGAGGGATGTTTCACTTTCTTCGTCCAGGAGAGGTCGGTGTTGTGAATCAAGCCCTCGATGTCGGAATCGACCTCGGCAAAGGCCCCGAACTCGGTCAAGTTGGTGACCGTCGCCTCCACCTGCGCGCCTTCCCGATACCGCTCTGGCAAGCTGTGCCATGGGTCGGGCATCGCCTGTTTCAGGCTGAGCGAGATGCGTCGTTGGGCGGGGTTCACGTCCAGCACCACCACTTCGGCGTGGTCGCCGGTCTTCACAATCTTCGAGGGATGCCGCAGGCGCTTGCCCCAGCCCATCTCTGAAATGTGGACCAAGCCTTCAACCCCGGGCATGAGCTCGACAAACGCCCCGTAGTCGGTGACGTTCGCCACTCGGCCCGTGGCACGGTCGCCCACATGGTAAGTCGCCGCGACCTGCTCCCACGGATCGGGCTGAAGCTGCTTCAAGCCGAGCGAGATTCGCTCCTTTTCCGGATCAAACTTCAGCACCACCACTTTCAGTTCCTGCCCCGGGTGGACGATTTCAGAAGGCTTGTTCACGCGGCCCCACGCCATATCGGTGACGTGCAGCAGGCCGTCCATTCCGCCCAGATCCAGGAAAGCGCCGTAATCGGTCAGGTTCTTCACGCGGCCGGTCAACTGGGCGCCTTCCTTCACCCGCGCCACCAGCTCGGTCTTGCGCCGATTCGCTTGCTCTTCCATCGCCAGCCGCCGGCTCACCACGACGTTGCTCCGCTTGCGGATGATTTTGATGACCTTGCACTCGATTTCCTGCCCGAGGAGCGACTCCACATTGCGCAGCGGGCGAATGTCCGCTTGCGAGCTGGGCATGAAAGCGCGGATGCCGACATCCACCGTCAGCCCGCCCTTGATGCGGTCGAGCACCCGGCCAGTGATGATCGTCTGCTCGCGGTGGGCGCGCTCGATCTTCTCCCAAACTTCCATCCGCGCCGCCTTCTGCCGCGAGAGAGTGACCGTGCCCTCTTTCGCGTTGTAGGTCTCCACCCAAAAGTCCACCTCGTCACCGGGAGCAACTGTCAGTTGGCCTTCCAGGGATAAAAACTCGCTGAGCGGGACGCTTCCTTCCAAGCTCGTTCCCACATTCACGCGAACTTCTGACTCCGTCACTTTCAGGACTTTCCCGCGCACCACTTTCCCCTGGGGAATGCCCGCGGCTTTCTCCATGTCGGCGAGCATCGCGTCGATTTCGGCGGGTTCCGATGCTTCCGGGGTGATGCCGGGCAGCTCGATCTGCAGCTCCGGCGAGGCGGGGGCAGTTGGGGCCTCGTCCTCGACCGTCGGGTGCAGCGCCTCGTCTTGGACCACCGTCTGGTCGAGCGGCTCGTGCGCTTCAGGGGTCGTCGCTTCGTGATCTTCGGAGGCAGCTTCGCGGATTTCTGGTGCCGGCTCGGAGGCAGGCGGAGAACCGGCCATCTCCTCCTGCACTTCAGACAGAGTCCCCGTGCTCTGGAAAGTTCCCCGGGTTTCGTCCAAGAACATTTATTGCCTCCTGCCCACCACTGCGACGCAGACTTGCAATTGGAAGCCCCATTCTACCGTTGACCGAAAACGGAAGTCAAATGCGTTGGCGTATTAATGGTGACTCCCTTTGAGGATTTTGCAGCGGCGAGTTTACCTCCGCTATTGCCATTCGCCAGAGCCGGCGCTAAGATTCGGGCAACTTGCTGACCAATCGCCCTGGCGCAGCCCGCGACGCCATTCGATCGGGAGGAACACATGCACCGAAGAATCCTGTTACTGGCCGCTTTCACGGCCGCCTTGGCGCTATTCGAGTCTACGGGCTTTGCGATGGCGCAAGCCTCCGCGTCGCAAGCAACCACGGTCAGCGCCGCTCAAACTCCAGCCGTCGCGGCAGGCGAGCACTTTGATGCGCTGGCGGCAACGAACGCCTATTTGGCGAAGTTCCCGCCGGACAAGAAAGCTCGCTCCGATGCTTACTTCGAGGGCGGCTACTGGCTGCTCCTCTGGGATTTCCTGGCGGGCAGCGTCGTCTACCTCCTGCTTCTCTTTACAGGACTCTCGGCCCGCATGCGCGACCTCGCGGAGAGAATGATTCGTTTCAAGCCGCTTCAGACGCTGATTTACTGGGTCCAATTTCTGGTTGTGACCTACGTCGTCCTTTTCCCTCTCACCGTCTACGAAGGCTTCACTCGCGAGCACAAATACGGCTTGGCGACCCAGACGTTCGGCCCGTGGCTTGGGGACGAGCTCAAGGGCCTGGGCGTGGCCGTGGTGCTGGGTGGCTTGCTGATCGTGATGCTTTATGGCGTGGTGCGCCGCTTGCCGCAAACCTGGTGGCTCTGGGGCGCGCTGACTTTCGTCCTCTTCTCGATGGTGGTCCTGCTGATCGGCCCGGTTTACATTGCGCCGCTCTTCAACAAATACACCAAGCTCGACGACCCTCGCGTGAAGGAACCCATCCTCAGCATGGCGCGCGCCAATGGCATTCCCGCCACTGAAGTGTACGTCGTAGACGCGTCACGGCAGTCGACGCGAGTGAGCGCGAACGTCAGCGGATTTCTGGGCACCGAAAGAATCACCCTCAACGACAACTTGCTGAAGCGCTGCTCGCTCGAGGAGATTGAAGCGGTGATGGGCCACGAGATGGGCCACTACGTTCTCCATCACGCTTCCAAGGGCGTGCTGTTTTTTGGCGTCGTGATCGTTCTGGGATTTGCCTACCTGCGCGCCGCGTCGGATTGGGCCCTGAGCCGCTGGGGAGAGAAATGGCGGACGCGCGGCGTGGGCGATGTTGCCGGACTGCCTTTGTTCGCCCTGCTCCTCTCCATTTTCTTTTTTGTGCTCACCCCGATTACGAACACGTACTCTCGCACCGACGAATACGAAGCTGATATCTTCGGCTTGAACGCCAGCGGGCAGCCGGACGGCGAGGCGGAAGTCGACTTGAAACTCGGGGAATACCGGAAACTCGATCCGGGGCCGGTGGAGGAGTTTATCTTCTTCGATCACCCCAGCGGGCGAACCCGCATCTACGCCGCCATGCGCTGGAAAGCTGAACACCTGCACGGCGAGGGACAATTGGCTGCGCCCGCCGCGCCGAAGTGAGGCACGATCCGCGACGACGAATTGCTGCCTACTTTTCACTATTAACTATCAACTACTAACTAAAAACATTAACTGCCGCCTCGATCATGTGGTCAGTACGACGCGAAATCGCGCCTTCCCGCTCATCATGCGGTCATAAGCGTCGGCGGCGCGCTCGAGCGGGTAGGCCTCATTCATCGAGCGCACTCCGGCCTGCACGCTGAAGTTCATCGTATCCTCGGAATCGATCGCGGTGCCCGAGGGCCAGCCCGTGATGGTTCGGCGTCCTCCGAGAAGCAACAAGGCCGGCACTTCCAGCGGCTCCGGCGCGGCGCCAATAACGATCAGTTTGCCGTCAATGCCCAGGCCCGCCACCACCGCGCTCATCGCTTTGGCGTTGGTCACTGTGGCGAGGATAACTCTCGCGCCTCCCAGCTTGGTGAGTTCTTCGGCGGGATTCTGCGACGTGGTGTCAACGTAATGGCGCGCGCCGAGCTGGCGCGCCAGTTGTTCCTTGTCCTTCCCCCGCGCAATGGCCACGGCGTTGAATCCCATCTTCGCGGCATATTGAACGCCGAGATGTCCGAGCCCGCCAACGCCCAGCACTGCCACCAGGTCGCCCGCCCGCGCGCCGCTCTTGCGCAACGCGTTGTAAGTCGTGATGCCGGCGCAGAGCAGCGGCCCAGCGTCCGCCACGGGCAACTCATCGGGGATGCGCGCCAGCGCCTCGCGAGGCGCGACCATGTAGTCGGCGTAACCGCCGTCGTAAGAAATTCCGCAAATCTTGCCCTGACGGCACGTGATGAAGTCGCCGCGCCGGCAGGACTCGCAGTAGCCGCAGTGCCCGCCATACCAGCCCACACCAACGCGGTGACCTGCTTTCCACTCTGCAACTCCCGCGCCGACCGCATCAATCACGCCCGCCACCTCGTGTCCCGGGACGCGCGGGTATTGAATGCCCGGCCAGTGGCCCTCTTTCACCAAGGAATCGCTGTGACAAATACCGCACGCCTGGACTTTGATTCGCACCCATCCCGGCCCGGGCTCCGGGATATCACGCTCTACCAACTCGAATGGCCCGCCCGGTCGCGGGATTTGAACCGCTCGCATCTTTGGCATATTTTCCTCCAGGCTCATAAAGATGCATGAGAACCAAAAACGACGCACTCAGCAGCCGGCCATCAGCCAGCCGTCCGGTCAGGGGAATGGCGGCGGAGAGCTGCGCGCTGCCCGTTGACCGCTCTTGTCTCCCTCCAACCACTTCCCCGGGGTTCCGAGTTTCGAATTTCGATTATCCACGGTCGTGGCTTGCCAGTCGCCCCTTGTCGTTAACCCTCGGGTTCGTTTCCGAAATTCGTGGGTTCGAACCCGAGCTCTACTCATTCTAAAGGACTTCTTGGGTTCGTGTTTCACCAAAAAGCGCTCAAATCTCGGGTTCGTTCCAGGCACTTTTGTTGAATCTAAAGGACTTCTCGGGTTCGTTCCTCGTTTTTTCATAGGGGGGTACCCCCCCGCTATCCAATTTTATACAGTTTCAGCCAGTTCCGACACATTGAGCGATTGTGCGATTTGATGAATGAGCCATTGCCCACAGCCGAAATTCGAAACTTGGAAATCGAAATCTGTCTGCCCACTTTCGAGTTTCGATTTCCGAATTTCCGGTTCATACAATCACCCAATCACCAAATCGCTCAATCACCCAATTTCTCCAATCCCTCAATCACCCAATTTCTCCAATCGCTCAATCACTCACTCGAATCTCGTTCGGTTCTTCCAGTCGCCATTCAGCGTCTTCGATCGGTTGCGCGCCGCCCCGCGACCTGTACGAAGCGTATCCCCAACGCTCGAGCCATTTCAGGCGCACCAGCAACTTCACCTTGCGCTCGATCTCCTTATCAATGGCCGCTTCCTGGAGATTGGCTCTGCCCCAGTTCACGCCTCCTGGCAGCCAGTCTGACGCGCTTTGGTTCCGCAGTTCCTCACCTCTCCTCCGGCCGTAATTCCAGGCCTCGGTCTCGACGCGGAAGATCTCTTCATTGATCAACAAAAACAGCGCCTGGCCAGCCTGTTCCCGTTCCTCGGGCGAGAGGCCATCTTCTTCACCGCCGGCACTTGCCGGGCCAAAGCCCGGCGCTCCAGCATGTTCCTGCTCCTCTCCCTCGGGCGCTGTAGCGGCGCTCTGTGACCGCCGGTTGGGATCATCTGCTCCATCCGACTCCGCCAGGCGCCTGAACAGCGTCGCAATTGTTTTGCCGCATCCCTGCGGCTTTTCGCCGTACAACAACCGCAAGATGCCGGTCAGGTCCGAGTCCCACTCTCGGCGCTCCGCCACGCGCGCAAGCTGATGGAGCAGACTAGTCGACTCCGTCAGCGAAGCCACGCAAGCGGGCACGCCGCGATATCCGCCCTGCTTCAGCAGGTCTTCATCGATGGGTTCGTCGGAATCGGAAATCTCCTTCTCGGTGATGCCGCTCAGCCGCGCCTCGCCGCGCCTCTTTTCGTCCACCCGAGTGTGAATAATAACCTTGTGCAATAGCTCTTTCTTGGCATAGAGCTTGGCCAGATCAGCCACGATCAATTCTTGCATGGCGTTGGAGGGCAGCCAGGCATGAATCAGCCTTCGCTCGAGCCGGGAGGTCAGGTCGGGGTCCTCGCCAATCTCAATCATAAGCTGGCGCGTTTTGCTGTCCGGGGTGGCGTAGAAGCCATGCTTGTAGCGGTTCATGGAAGAGCGGCGCTTGCCGGAGGCCGTCTGGGGTCCACGCGATTTGCCGCCATTTCGACGGCTGGCCGTGATTCTTTTCTCCGAAATCTTGACGGGTTTTTGCATGTTTCCTCCTCTTAAAGCGGCACGGGCCGCGATCAGATCGGGGCCCGCGGACACGGCCGGGACGGCCGTGCCACGTTGTGGTTGTCCTGGCTGGTGCAAGCGCGCGAGAGATGGGACGACGGACAGAGGCCTTTTCGACCTCCCGCACGCCACTGGTTTGTTGGATTTCCGAACCTGGATCTTCGAATTTCGAGGCGGGGCAGTCATCGATTTCGGCGGGCACACAAAACCTCCCTCCCGTTCGATGACCAAACCCACAATATCAGGAAGCACCCCAGCAGTCAAGGAAAATCGATCGAGGGTGCTTCGCTAGCGCTCGCTGCCGGCCCGGGAAGAGATCTAACGAAGCTGGAGCTACGTTCGAGGGACTTTCTTTTGGGCCACAGTTGCGTCAAAGCCCGCTGGGCGGGACACGACCCCTCACCCGCCCTCCTTCGGTGTATACCGCGCGGTACAGACCTTCGTCGGGCACCCTCTCCCCTGGGAGAGGGCTGAGGAGTTTAACTATTCTAACCCTCTCCCTGGGGAGAGGGCGTCCCGCGCTGCGGGACGGGTGAGGGTATGAAACCCGCGCCAGCCCCCTTTCGCAGTAGCGGCGAGTTCACGTCGCCAGAGTTCCCGTTCGGCGGCCGATTTTCGAATTTCGCTCCCCTGGTCATCCCCGCGAAAGCGGGGATCCAGAGGACAGGCTTTCGAATTTCGGCGTGTTTTGTGTGCCCGCCGCTCGCCACTGCTCTTTGCCGATTTTCGAATTTCGAGTTTCGGTTGCTGCCAGTTTCGATTTTCGAGACTGGCTCGCTACTGGCCACTGCTCTTAAGAACTTTGCTAGAAAGTCAACTCGATTCCGGCGAAGTGCAGGTTTTTGACCGTGAACTGTAGAAAATCGGGGGTGAATGGAAGACCGGCGCGCCCTCCCGTACACGTTAGCTGACGCGTGTGGGACATCGGGGGTTCCCGATCGCAGACCTCTGAAAGAAGCGCGAGGGACCTGGCGTGATAAGTCGGGATGCGCCACCGGCGGTTACACGGCCTCATGATGCCGGCCCAAGAACTTTGAGAGCAATCGAATCTCAGTTGCGGCGACTGGCACAAACAGGCCCCCCAAAACCACGAGTTCTTTTCCGTTGCTGTCACGCGCCGCTTCAATACCCAGAATCAGTGCTGCCAGCAGCACTAGGGCGAGCGACATCCCACGATGGAAGCGCCGAATCTCAGACTCCAGCCATGAGTCGAGGCGGTGCTCAATCTCACGGCCTTCATCGGAGTCCGTGCAGTTCTTTTTGAACGCGCAACAGTTGCAGGCATGGAATGGGGCGCGATAACGCACAATCCGCCGTTTATGGTTGACCTTACTGCGTGTCAGGCGCTGGCCGGTGGGGCACTCCCAAGCGTCGAATTGGGGGTGGTACTTGAAACCGGCGACATGGAAGCTCTCGGAGCGCTGGTGCGAGCGGCGCGCCAAGAACTCAATGGCCGCAGCGATGGCCACAAGCGCCACCGCGTAACCGGCCGCCAACAGGACTTCGATGCGCATGCCGCCCATCATGGTTGTGTCCGGCTCGATTGCGTGAGCTCAGTGCAGAGCACTTCCCTCGGCTCTTCGAGCGTAGCCTGCGGCGCCACGTATCGAACGCCCAGCCAGCATAAGTAGAGGATGGGCAAAACGCCGCCCACAATGAAGAGTATGTCGCCTGGCAGTCGCAACCATTCAATCAAAGCGTTCGGCCCGCTGGTCATGAACTTCAGGCTCCGCGCGTCGAAATAGCCGCTGCTCACCGAGTGATACAGTTGCAGCAATCCCAATGGAAACAGGGCGGCAAAAACCATCCACGCCAACCCGATGTTCAACGACCAGAAGCTGAGCTTCGCCGCACGATCCGACCATCGGTCTTCGGGAATCATGTAGCGGAGGCAGAACAGCGCCAGTCCCACAGCGAGCATGCCATAAACGCCCATCATCGCTGCATGCCCATGATTGGCTGTGAGCGCTGTTCCGATTTCATAATAGGAAACGATGGGAAGGTTGATCAGGAAGCCGAAGATGCCGGCGCCCAGGAAGTTCCAGAACCCGACGGAGGCGAGAAACATGACGGCCCATAAGTGCGGAAAAGCAGTCCGTGACTTCGAACCCTGCCGCGCGCCGAGCTGGAGGAAGCTCCATGCCTCGAGCGTCAAGAAAGTAAGCGGAATGACCTCGGCGGCGGAGAAAAACGCGCCGAGCGCCATGTGGACTGAAGGCTCTCCCGAAAAATACACGTGATGCATGGTGCCCACAATCCCGCCTGCGGAGTAGAGCAAAATATCCAGATAAACCACGGTCAGCGCGACTCGTTCGTGAACCACGCCGAGCAGGACAAAAATGTAAGCCACCATGATCGTGGTGAAGAGCTCGAGGAAGTCTTCCACCCACAAGTGGACCACCCAAAACCGCCAGAAGTCTGTGGTGGTGAAATGTAAGTCCGGCCGTGCCAGCAAGCCCACGCCGTAGAAAGCGGGAATCGACAGCGCGGAAAAGAAGAAAAGCCAAGGCATGTTACCCGGGTGTTCCGCCCCCATGCGGCCGCGCAACACGCGGAAGAGCATGGCCGCCCAAAAGAAAAGGCCGATGGTCAGCAGGATCTGCCAGAATCGGCCCAAGTCCAGGTACTCAAAGCCTTGATTGCCAAACCACGACCAACCTTGCCGAATCCAGCCTCGAATGCCCGCGTACTCTCCGATCAGGCTGCCGAAAACGACAATCGTGAGGGCTGCCAGCAGCCCGTAGGCCAGCCAGCTTTGGCGCGGCGGCTCACGCCCGGAAATCATCGGCGCAAGAAAAATGCCCGCCGCGAGGAAGGAAGTTGCCACCCAGAAGATGGCCAATTGCACGTGCCAGGTGCGCGCGATGTTGAACGGAAGCACGCGCGCCAGGTCGATCCCGAAGAAATTAGACAAGTCCGCTCGGTAGTGCTGCGAGGCCCCACCCACCAGCGTTTGAAGCAGGAAAAGTAAGGCCATCACCAGGAAGAACCACGCACAGGCTCGCTGGGCGGGCGTTAAGGTCACCTGGTCGGGAGGACGGAAAGTGACCGTTTGTTCCTCGCGTCCGTGCCAGCCGAGAAAATTCCATCGTCCAAAAGCAGCGAGCAGCAGGCCAATGCCGCCCAACAAAGCGATCAGGGAAAGCACGCTCCACAGGACATTGTCCGCCGTCGGGTGATTGCCCACCAATGGCTCGGGAGGCCAATTGTTGGTGTAGGAGTATTCCAGTCCAGGCCGCAGTGATGACGCCGCCCAAGCCGACCAGCAGAAAAATGCCGTCAGCTCACTGATCTGCTGCGGATCGGTGATGGCTTGAGGGCGGAGACCGTACTTCGTAGTGGGCTCAGCAAAAAAGTCGCGGTAATACGCTTTCAATTCCGCGAACGCATTGGCTTGCGCTGCGGTCAACGTGAGCGTGTCGGTTGAGGCGTCAAAGCGGTTGGCTTTGAAATCGGAGATGGTTTGCGCCCGGGCGCGGTCCGAGGTTGAGCCGCCGTAGCTCGTGAGCACGATGAGTGCGGCGCGATGCAGGTAGTCCGCTGTGAAGTCAGGCCCGAGGTACGCTCCGTGTCCGAAGATGGAGCCGTACTCCATCAGACCGTTTCGCAGGAACGTCTCCTGACCGGCAATCACATCATCATGAGTGAAGATTAAATGCCCGGCGGGATCGACGACCCTCGCTGGAATTGGCGGCTCGCCGGTGTAGGTTCGGTATGCCAGGAAGCCGAGCACAAAAAACCCGAACAGAACGACAACCACGACCGCCTGAAGCCAACCGTTCGAGACAAGTAGTGCTCGTTTCCCCCGTCGCATGTCCATTGCCGCACCCCGCCCGATGTCAATATATCACACTGCGATATGTGTGCAACACCCCGGGAAACTCGAAAAGCTGGCAGCGCAAGACCCGGTTTTCGACTCTGCGGCAATTTCACATCGTGGCCAGAAAAGAAATCAAAGCATGTGGCGCGGACTTGTGTTTCTCAGGTCGGCGGCTCGTATTCTTGACGAAACACTGCGGAGCTGGAAAACGCAGCCCCGCGCCGTCGACTCAACGTTCCTCATTGACCGCCAGCGGGATGCGGCGCCGGGGGCTTGGCACGTTGCGCATCCAGGAATTCATATCGGCTGCGCAGAGCGTCGGCAGCGGCATGAATGTCTTTGCCCGACAAGTGCATCACCTGGTATCCGTTCGCGCCGTCGCATTTCGGCCATTCCGGCAAGCCGTTGCCGTTCGGATTGCCGTTCTTGGCGAAATTCACCCAGTACGACGACATCGCATCCGACACCTTGAAGTCGTCCTCGGTCCACGGCACTCCCTCTTGAGACTTGAGAGTCTGGAAGACGTATTCGATCTCGCCGGCGTGCTTGGACCCCATTTCGCTGGCCGGAATGGGTCCAACCTTCGCGCCTGGCTTCACCGCCGGGACCTGCTCGAAGTGGTACTGGTAAACGGGGGAGTTGCCGGTCTTCCTCTGCATGTCGATCCACTTCCAGGTCGAGAAGGCAATGAAATCGTCACCCGCCAGCGCTTCGGCCGAAGTTACGGCTTCCTCGTCAGTGGCGGCCGGGTAGAGCTTCAGAAATTGTGCCGCCTGCTCGCCGAAGCGGGCCTGTGCCTGCTCCGCGAAACTCTTCGCGGTGGGTTTTTGCGGGTTGAAGAGAATAAACATTTTTCCTTCGTCCGCATTCCACCCCGCCAGCAGCGGAACGTGACTCTGGGTGCCTTGCGTGTAGGTGGTTTGGGGGACCGCGGGCAGGAAATATCCGTCAATATTCGGACCAAACGCAAAGCCCTGATTCCTTTGCGCCGCTGCTTGCAGCACGTCATTTGCCGGTTTGGCGCGCATTTGCGCCAGAGAATCGGCTCCCAGCGAATGCGCGAACTCGACTCCGAACTTCTCGCTTTCAGCCAGCGGCTTCAGGCTAAGGCCCAGGTTCACGCCGCCAGGGAAAAAGGCCCCGCTTTCGCCGATGGCTTTTTGAAAAAGATCTCGTGACAGGGGAGAGGCCATCAGCGCGCTCACCGAGAGCGATCCCGCGGATTCGCCCGCAATGGTGATATTGTGCGGATCGCCGCCGAATGCCGCGATGTTCTTGACCACCCACTTCAGCGCGGCCACCTGGTCCAACAAGCCGTAGTTGCCCGAGGCATTGTGCCCGGACTCCTTGGTCAACTCAGGATGAGAAAAGAACCCAAACGCGCCGAGGCGATAGTTAGGCTCGACGACGATGACACCCTTTTTGGCCAGGTTCTCTCCGTCATAACGGGGCTCCGAGGAGCTGCCCGCCACAAAGCCGCCACCGTAATACCAAACAATCACCGGCAGCTTCGCGCTCGCAGGCTTGGCCGGAATCCAGATGACGAGAGAAAGGCAATCTTCGCTCGGCTGATTGTCGCGGAAGTAGATGTCCCCGAACACGTTGGTTTGCAGGCAGGCCGAGCCAAACTTGTCTGCTGGCCGGACGCCCGTCCAATTGGGCGCGGGCTGGGGAGCTTTCCACCGCAGATCGCCAACCGGCGGTGCGGCGAATGGGATTCCCTTAAAAATGCGGACGGTGTGATCGCTGTTGCTCGTACCTTGGAGCTTGCCATTCTCAACGGTTACTTCGTCTGTCGTCATGGGGGCACCTGCTGAGATCGAGCTCGCCAATAAGATGAATCCCGCTAGCCGGGCCGCCTCCATTAATCGTGCCATTTTTTATCCTCCGTAGGTGCGCTGATCTTACCCCAGCGACACCCATTGTTGCCAGTGCGCTGCCCGGAGTGGCGGCTGCGGCCTTGACCCTGGTGTGGATCTGCGTCGTGGGCTTCACGCACTTCGGAACGGCTGAGTTCCATCGCGGCCGAGCGATTCCTCTTCTTGTCTCTTGAGGCCATTTTGCGCGGAAAGATGAGCGCCGAAAAGCAGAATCAGGGCGGCGCCGAAGGCCCAGAACAACAGGGTCACGGACAGGGCAAAAGGTCCATAGACCTCGCGAAACCGGAACAACGGCAGGGTTAGAATGTAGAGGAACTTGCCCACGGCCGTCAGGATCCCGGCCACGACTGCCGCCGGGAAGAGACGCCGGGCGGCAATCTTCCTGTTGGGCAGAAAATAGTAGATGACAAAATAGACCGTGGCCGTAAGTGGGACCGAGAAGACCTCGATGATGCCGCGCGAAAGCGCCCGGGTGATGCTCTGGGAGGGAATCCAAGTCATGGAAAAAGTGATCAATTCGTTGGCGGCGGTGGTGAGCAGAATCGAAAGCAAGGCTAACACGCCCACGGCCACTGCAAGGCAAAAAGAAACCGCCTGATTTCTCAGGAAGCTTCGGTTGCGCTCGATCCCCCAGACTTTGTTCAGTGCCACTTCGAGAGGCAGGAATACCCCTGATGCGGTAAAGAACAGCATCACAACCGACATCAACTGAATCCGCCCTCGGCCGCGCGCCAGAACGGTGAGACTGTGAATCACC
Source organism: Terriglobia bacterium (assembly GCA_050013575.1). Classification (GTDB taxonomy): domain Bacteria; phylum Acidobacteriota; class Terriglobia; order UBA7540; family UBA7540; genus DASYXZ01. Next base: position 60,606 of record JBEKEZ010000030.1, read on the forward strand.
GACCCCGAGCCGGGCGGCAGGTTCAACTGCAAGATCTCGAGGATGGTCTCATAAGCGCTTTCCCAGTGTAGCCAGCGCCAGCAGACGGCCAGCAGCATCAAAGTGAACGGGAAGAAAGACAGGTAGGCGTTGGCGGCTATGGAAAACGCATAGGCGTGGACCTCCGTGGTGAACAAGTAGCGAAGGCTGGGGAGCAAGCGACCCATGATTCGTGAAGGAGGCAGGGCTTCACGCAAGGCTCGCAGGCCGGAAGACAAGCGCTCTCTCATCATGAACGGTGCGGCAATCGAATTTTCACTCCGATCCCGAAGCAAGACGAATTATACAACTGGACCTGCCTGCCCCAACTTCGGGATTGGGGTTCATGCCGTTTCTTTTTTGGCGAAATTGAGAGCGGCGGAATTGATGCAGTAACGAAGGCCGGTGGGCTCGGGACCGTCGTTAAACACGTGGCCGAGGTGCGCGTCGCATTTCTTGCAGATTACTTCGTCACGCACCATGCCCCAACTCTTGTCCGTCTCGACGGCGACGTTCTCCTCGGCGATGGGCTCGTAAAAGCTCGGCCAGCCCGTGCCCGATTCGAATTTGGTGTCGGCGCTGAAGAGAGCATTCCCGCAGCAGGCGCAGCGGTAAATTCCTTTTTCGTGATTGTTCCAATACTTGCCGGTGAAGGCGAGTTCGGTCCCCTTGTTTCGCGTCACTTCAAATTGGTCCGGCGTAAGCTGCTTCTTCCATTCGGCGTCGGTCTTCACAACTTTGTCCGTCATTACCGTTCCTTTCTTTGCGCCCGAGTCGGCGAATTCAACGATCGAAACTCTGCCCGGCTTCCCGCGCACGGCGGCGTTTTCCGCCGCTCTGGCGACGTGCCGCACCAAGCCCAGGTGGTCAAGAAAATTCTCTCCCTCCACTGCCAGCACTGCCAGCGCCAGACCGCCCAGAATGAAGCCGCGGCGAGTCGGGCCCAGCCCGCTTTGTCCGAGCAAGAATTTCGGGGCGGTCAAATTCGCTTTTTGCCCGTCATCCGCCATACATAGAAAGATGGATTGGCTACGCCATTGGTTGCAGAGTCTCGAGAGCACTAACCGAATCGCTGTGTCACAAAACAAAAGGGGCCAAGTGTCAATGAAGACGCTCAGCCCCGTTCCTTTTTGGGTGCAGCAGCACCCCGCGAAGGTCAATTGAACGATGACCGATTATCAACCCGAAGTCAACAACAAAACTAAAGGGAAGACCATCCCCGCGTTATCTTCCCCACCGCCTTCTTTCAGGAAATCTTGCCCTCCTGAAAGTGGACCGGGCGGAATTCGAACCTGCATCTGCGACCTTCGCGGGGTGCCGTGTTCCCGTTACACCACCGGCCCGCAACTTTATATCGTACACCAGTTCTCTTCTGAGTCCTGAGATTCTTCTCTTGGGGTTTTAGGTGCCGATCCCTAAGGTCCTCCAACAACAGAATTGGTCAGCGTTCCCAGCTTCTCGATCGTGATGCTCACCTCATCGCCGGCTTTCAGAAAAACCGGGGGCTTGCGAAAAACGCCCACGCCCGGCGGAGTGCCGGTGGAGATGATATCTCCCGCCTCCCAGGTGACCGATTGCGAGAGGTAGCTGATGAGATAAGGAATCTTGAAGACCAGGTTGGAGGTATTCGAGTCCTGCATCGTCTGACCATTGAGAGCCAGCGAGATGCGCAGGTTGTGAGGATCGGGCACCTCGTCCTTAGTGACGATCCATGGGCCGGTGGGCGCGAAAGTGTCGCAGCTTTTGCCCCGGTACCATTGCTTGTCGCCGAACTGCATATCGCGAGCGCTCACGTCGTTCAGGATCATGTAGCCGGCGACGTGATCGAGAGCCCGCTCCTCGGGGATGTTTTTCCCGCCTTTGCCGAGGACCACGGCGAACTCGGCCTCGTAATCCACCTGCGACGAGTTGGGCGGCAGCACGATGGGATCGCCCGGGCCGCAGATGGTGTTCCACGACTTGAGAAAGAAGATGGGTGCGTTGGGCGGCTCAATGCCTTGCTCGTGGGCGTGATCCGCGTAGTTGAGGCCAATGCAAGTGATCTTGCCTGGGCGCTCGATCGGCGCCCGCAGCCTCGCCGACGACAAGGGAACGAACAGCCCTTCCGGTATGTCGAGTGGATCGACCTGGTCGGGCAACCATCCGGTGATGAGGTCCACTGCACGGAGCGAATGGTCACCCAGGAAATCAATCACCTCGATGAGGTCGAGCGGCTCGATGCCCGAAATCAGCATGCCCTCTTCTTCCTCCGTGAACTCAGCTTTGGCTGCTACCGCGCGCGCCGCAGTTGGGTCCAAAACAAGCTCAAAGGCGGCGCCGATGTCAACGATGTTCTCGCCCTTCACCACGCCCGCGCGGGTTTCGTCTTCGATCTCGTAATTCACCATTTTCATAGTTATCGTCCCACCAGTTTGAAAGAATAGCTTCCCGAGCCGAGATCAAACATTGTATCGCCGTTCTTCTCTGCGGTCCCGCGAGTGATTCCCGCGGCGCCCGGCACGTAATGACCTTTCTCGAAAACAACGCGATCGCCCTCATAGATCGTCACTTCCGTCATGTATTCGTCTTTGGGTATGACAATCTTCGCGTCGCTGTTCACGGGGATGATGACGTTCGACGTGATCGTTCCGGGAGTGTGGGTCCACGACGACGAAACCGTGCCGCGTATGGTTTCCATCGTTCCGCTCGCCCACGTCAAGTCCCTCACAATCTGCGGCGCGATTCGGATGTGCTTGTAGCCGACGCTGTCCCCAACCATATTGATTCCGGCCAGCGCCCGGTAGAACCACGAGCCCACGCTCCCGAACATGGCGTGGTCGTGCGAGTTCATGGCCGGACCGGTTTTTTCTTGCCAGAGTTCCCAGAGCGTGGTGGCGCCTCTCGAGACCATAAATCCCCAGCTTGGGTACGTGGTCTGTGTAGCGAGCTCGTAAGCCAGGTCCGCCCGACCCATATCGGTCAGCGCCTCCATCAGGTGCTTGACGCCGATAAAACCCGTGGTCACGTGCGTGTCGTGGCGGTAAACGATATCGGTTGTGAGGTTCCACGCCACGCTCCCTCGGCGATCGGCGGGCGCCAAGCCCAGATTCAGAGCCATGGCGTTCGCGGTTTGCGTTCCGTTGGCATAATTGCCGTTGTTAGGATCCAGGTATTTTCGATTGAACGAGTCCTTGATCTGCGCCGCCAGTTGCGAATAATTCTGCGCGTCCGCCGATTTTCCCAAAACCTGCGCCACCTGCGCCAGAATTCGGACATCCTCAAAATAGTAAGCGGCGGAAACGTAGCTGCCGGGCGTCGGCTCCACGGCCACCCAATCACCGTAATAACTGTAGCTCAGAATGTTGTCCGTGGCGCGGCTGCGCAGGAACTCGGCATATTTCTTCAGGCCGTCGTAATTCTCCTCGAGGATTCGCCGGTCTCCGTACTGCTGCCACATGTACCAGCAGATGAGCGGATAAGCGGTGCCCCAGGCGGGATCGGCAGGGCGGCTGCCGTAACGGTGAGGCACGGTGTCGGTGATGGTGCCGTCGGCGCCCTCGACGTCGTGAATGTCGCGCACGAAGTTGGTGTAAAACGCGGCCATGTCAAAATTCATCATGGCCTCTTCCGCCGTCACCTGCGCGTCGCCCATCCAGCCTTGGCGCTCGTTGCGCTGATCGCAATCGGTGGGAATACCAAAGAGATTGGTAAGCTGCGACCAATGAATCAGCTTTTGAATCTGATTCAGGACTTGTTTGGAGGCAACAAAGCTTCCCGTCGTTCCGACGGCAGAGTGCACCACGCGCCCACGAATGGTGTCGAGGCTCGGCGTGCCAGGGAAGCCTCGCAATTCGACGTAGCGGAAGCCGTGGTAAGTAAACCTCGGCTCGTAGGTCTCAACGTCCCCGCCGCGCAGAATGTAAGTGTCCAGTGATTTCGCAGCCTCGATGTTTTCGCGATTGATCATTCCATTGTCGTAGACCATTTCGGCGAAGCGCAAAGTGACTACGGCGCCGCGCTCGCCTTTCACTCGAAGCCTCACCCAGCCGGAGGAGTTCTGCCCCATGTCGTACACATACACGCCCGGCTCGGGGTTGGTCATCGCCACCGGCGTGAGCGAGTCGACCACTTGAATCGTCGGCATCATCTCCGCCGAGAGGGTTCCCGTGAGAGGCGTGATGGCGCGTGCCGCGCTCCAGGACGAGTCGTCAAATCCCGGCCGGTCCCAGCCGGGGGTTTCCAGGCGCGCGTCGTAGGTTTCGCCGTCATAAACACTGTCGCTGGTGATCGGGCCGTCTTTCCCCTTCCACGAAGGGCCGCTCGCGATGCTCACTGTCTTCCCATTCGCAAGTTCAATATTCATCTGAAGCAGCAGCGCGGGACTGCCAAACCATCCGTGTCCCAACATCACTGCTACGGCGTTTCGGCCGCGCTGGAGGCGGCGGGTGACATCGTAGGTCGCGTACAAAATTCTCTTGTCATAAGTGGTCCAGGCAGGGTCCAGCACATTCCTCCCCGCTTTTTCGCCGTTGATGCGCAGCTCGTAGTAGCCCACACCAGATATGTAGGCGCGGGCGCGAACCGCATTATCGGGAAGTTCGAACTCCGTGCGGAGCTGATTCCCGCCCTCGATCCATTGTCCTTTCCATTCTTCACGCGAGAGCAGTGCCATTTCGAATCGCGCCGTTTCACTGTACGGGCTCGCGCTGCCTTCTTTGTCCCAATACCGCGCCTTCCAGTAATACGTTTGCGCGCTCACCAGCGGCTTGCCCTTGTACTCGACTTGGATGGAATTGTCGGACGCCACTTTTCCACTGTCCCACTGGTCGCCTTCGTCGCGAGTGAGCGACTCGGCACGAGTCGCAACCAGCACCTGATAGGCGGTTTGCATTTCGCCCCGCCCCGAGTGCTCGAGAACCCAGGAGAATCGCGGCTGGAGAACATCGATGCCCAGCGGATTCGACAAGTATTCACATCTCAGATTTTGAGGTGCCGCGGGACCATCCAAGCCGTAAGCCGCGCGAGACGCGGGGAAAAAACACGCCAGAACACCAATCAGGCAAATCGCACGCATATTCTGTTTCGTTTTGTGCATAACAGCCTCCTGCCACGGACGACTTTATCCCTCAACGTCATGTTTACTCCACCAGTCGTGGAACGATTTCGGGGCGAGGGCGGGAAAATCGCGGCCCGCGGTCCAGCTCGAAAGCGGGAAGAACGGCGAGCGCCGAATCCAGCCACTGCTCGCGAAGAACCGTTGGCCGAGCCGCGCCAGCCGCCCGCCGAGAGAATAAATTCGGGGATGTTTCATCACCCAAGCCCAGAGCCGCATCGCCGTGCGCTCTCGGATGAGCGAGCCCGCGGGCCTGGGGGCGGGAGATTGTTCCTGCGCTTTGCCTCGAAGGTAAAGCAGCATATCCGGAATATTGATCTTCACCGGGCAGACCTCGCGGCACGCTCCACACAACGAGGACGCGAAGGGAAGCTCGCGGGCGCCGGCAAGCCCGGTGAGTTGCGGTGTGACGAGCGCCCCGATGGGCCCGCTGTAGACCCAGCCGTAGGCGTGCCCGCCGATCTTGCGGTACACGGGGCACACATTCAAACAAGCTCCGCAACGAATGCAATAGAGCGCTTCCCGCATTTTTTCGTCCGCCAGCGTGGCGACGCGTCCGTTGTCGAGCAAGATGACGTGCAACTCCTCAGGGCCGTCCTCGCCGGCGCGGCGCGGGCCGGTGAGCAAGGAAGTGTAAGACGTCAGCTTTTGCCCCGTGCCCGAGCGCGCCAGCAATCGCAAAAATATACCCAGGTCGGCGAGACGAGGAATGATTTTCTCAACGCCCACCAGCGCCACATGGACGCGCGGCGCCGTCGTGCAAAAACGGATGTTGCCTTCGTTTTCGATCACCACCACAGTGCCCGTTTCGGCCACGGCGAAATTGGCGCCGCTCAAACCCATTCCGGCTTTCTGAAACATTTCGCGAAGCGCGCGGCGCGCGATCATCGTCAGGCGCTCGGGCTCGGTCGTCTGTTCAGATCCCAGGTGCGCGGCGAAAAGATTGGAAACGTCTTGCCGCCTTTTGTGAATGGCGGGGGCGACGATGTGCCCCGGGCGTTCGCCGGCGAGTTGCACAATGAATTCACCCAGGTCGGTTTCGACGGCCCGAATCCCGGCGGCTTCCAGGGTGTGGTTCAGCTCAATTTCTTCGCTCACCATCGTTTTGGCTTTCACCACGTCCGTGGCGCCCGCGCGGCGCGCAAGATCGAGAACGATGGAGCAGGCTTCCGCGGCGGTCTCGGCCCAATGAACCTTGCCGCCGTTCCGCTCGACGCTGGCTGCAAATTGGGCGAGGTAAACATCCAAATGCTCAATCACCTCGCGCTTCAACTCGCGGGCGCGGTTGCGCAAACGGTCGAAACCCGGCACGGCAGCAATTGCTTCGAGGCGATGCGAATACAACCGCAGTGTCGAAGAGCGGTAAGCTTCCTGAAGGCGCGCGTCGGCCAGCGCCGTCTGCGCGCGCTCGTGGATTTGCCCGCTTTGGACTCCGGTTTCACCCATAGTGTGTCAGTCGGTCAGTCAGTACGTCAGTAAGTCAGTGGGGCAGCGACTGAAAAACTGAAATACTGACGTACTGACGAACTCTACTCGTTCCTCGCCAGCACTTCCGCCAGATGCATCGTCCGCAGCGGCAATCCCTCTCGGTGAATCACGCCCGCGAGGTGCATGAGGCAACTCGAATCGTTGGCCACAATCACGTCCGCGCCCGCATCGCTCGCGGCGCGCAGCTTGTCCTGGCCCATCGCCACCGAAACCTCGGGGAATTTCACCGAAAACGTGCCGCCGAAGCCGCAGCACGACTGATTGTCCTTCATCTCCACGAGCTCGATTCCACGCACGGAGCGCAGCAGCTTTCGCGGCTCCTGTTCGATCCCCAGTTCGCGCAGAAGGTGGCAGGAATCGTGATACGCGACACGCCGTGCGAAGCTCGCGCCGACGTCTTCCACCTTCAAGACCTTGACCAAAAACTCGGAGAATTCGAAGAAGCGCGTTTTCAAATCCTCTGCCTGGCGCAAGCGCTTCGGGTCGCCGGCAAAAAGTTCCGGATAGAAAACCCGCACCATCGACGTGCACGAACCCGACGGCGCCACAACATACTCAGCGTTTTGATACAGGTCCAACACGCGCGCCGCGACGGCGCGCGCCTCATCGCGGTAGCCGGTGTTGAACGCGGGCTGCCCGCAACAGGTCTGCCCCGGGTTGAAAGTCACCTCCACGCCTAGGCGTCGCAGCACTTTGACAGCGCTTTCCCCAACCTGAGGAAAAAACTGGTCGCAAATACAGGTAATGAAAAACGCGGCGCGAATTTTGTGCAAAGTCATGGCGTGATTCGTTAAGGCGCAACGCTACTTGAATTCAGTGGAGAGGTCAAGGGACCGCTTTCAGCTATCAGCAATCAGCTTTCAGCGACCCAGACCAAGCTTTGTCTTGCTGTGAGCTGACACCTGACGGCTGATAGCTCACGAAGACCGGGGCAAACGCCCCGCGCACGGGGGACATCCGTTCCGCTCAGCACCTTGATAATTCCCTCTCCATCGGTCATCATCTGATTTCCCCATGGGCCTGCGTGACCGACTGCGGACGGTATTTCGTTTATTCGCCCTCTTCACGGTAATGGTGGCCGTCGCCCTGGTGAGCGCCATCACCACTATTCGCCTGGCGATTCACGGCCGCCAAGTCACCGCGCCCAATCTGGTGGACGTGCCTCTCGAAAACGCGGAAAGGATCACCAGCGGCATGGGTCTGGATCTTAAGATTGAGGACAAGATCTTCAACGACAAGGTCCCGGCCAACCACATTGTTTCCCAGATTCCGCCCCGCGGCACGCGCGTCAAAATGGGCCAGCACATTCACGTCCTGGTGAGCCTCGGACCTCCGCGAGTCACAGTGCCGGCGCTGGTGGGCGACACGGTGCGCGCCGCGCAGATCACCGCTGTTCAAAGGGGACTGACGGTGGGCGACGTCGCGGCGATACACTGGCCGGGCAGCGAGGCCGACTACGTGGTGGCCCAAGACCCGCCGCCCGCCAAGACCGACGTGCAAAGTCCGGCCGTGAACATCCTGGTCTCGCTGGGCGGGAGTCCGGTTGCTTTCATGTGTCCGAGTTTCGTGGGACGCCCGCTGGACGAGGCCCGCCGCACCGTGGAGAAGGCCGGATTCAAAATTGGACAAGTGATTCCAGTCCCGATCCCGCAGGGCGGGACCGCAGTAAACACCATCTTGAGCCAAACACCGCAGGCCGGAAGCAAGATTGAGCCTGAGACAGTTTTCACTTTCCAGGTTGCCGCGCCCCCGCAGCCCATGGCGCCTCCCGAGGCCCTCCCTCTAAGCCCGCCAAAGTAATCGCAGCATAACGGGAAAGGAGAAACTGGAAACTGGAAAATGGAAATTGGAACGAACTGACAGAACTGGGGTCGAAACCCGCGGTCACCAGTTTCTAATTTCCAGTTTCGAGTTTCAAATTTCCAATCTCAGGGCAACTCTGCAAAGTGCATTGTGAAGGGGGGCTGAGCGAGAAAAGGCAGCCGCGCGATCTCGGCGACGGCGCGCTCGATGTACTCCTGGCGAACGGGCTCGAGGGTCATCACGAACGGGAGATGCTGCTTCGGATGATGGGGCTCTTGATGAACCGAGTTGATATTGATGTGATGGCGAGCGAGAATGGCGCACACCTTGGCCAGGATGCCAGGGCGGTCGCGCACCACCAGCCGCAAATAAGCTGCGGTGATGTTTTTGTCTGAGGAGGCGATCCGCGCCAGGTGCCAGTTTGTGTAGCCTAGCGGCGTGGTCGTGCCGCCGCCCGAAACGATCGACCGGGCGATTTCGACCACGTCGGAGAGCACGGCAACGCCCGTCGGCTCGCCGCCGGCGCCGCGTCCCGTGATCATCGTATTTCCGCCTTTGTCCCCGACCAGGAGCACGCCGTTCGTCGCGCCCAGGACGCTCGCAAGCTGGGCCGAGCGCGAGATCATCATGGGCCGGACAAAAACTTCCAGGCGTCCGGCCGCGCGTCGCCGGGCTCCGGCGATAAGGCGGATGGTATGGCCAAGCCGATGCGCGTAGGCAAAGTCCACCTGATCGATCCGGCCGATGCCTTGGGCCGGAATGCTATCGACGCGCACCGGCTGGCCGAAACAGACCATGGCCAGAATCGCGATCTTGAACCGCGCATCGTAGCCTTCCACGTCGAAGGTTGGGTCGGGCTCGGCGTAGCCCTTGGCTTGCGCTTCGGCCAGCGCCTCTGGAAACGTGCAGCCCCGCCGCTCCATCTCCGTGAGAATATAGTTGGTAGTGCCATTCAAGATGCCGTAGACGGCGCTGAAGTGCTCGCCCGCCAGGCCCTCGCGAATCGCGTGCAGCACTGGCGTGCCGCCCGCCACACACGCCTCGATCCCGAGGTTGACGCCGGCCGCGCGGCTGCGCTCCACCAAGTCCACGCCGTACTCGGCTACGAGTTGTTTGTTCGCCGTCACCAGATGCTTCCCGTGGTCGAGGGCGGCGTGCGCGATGGCGCGCTCGGTGGCCAGGTGTCCGACCAGCGAGACCACAATGTCCACTTCGGAATCGCACACCACTTCTTTCCAGTCCGTCGTGGTCGAAACCGGCTGCTTCATCCAGGAGAGGTCGCGCCCGCCGATGTTCCGCGAGCAGATGGCTTTCAGCTCCAGCTTGCAGCCCAGCCGCCTCTCGACCTCACGCTGGTGCTCGAGCAGAACCTTCACCGTCCCGGTCCCGACCGTGCCCAAGCCGATCAGGCCGACCCCGATGGTGCGCTTTCGCGATGCGCCTCGAGGGCCATGTTCAGCGCTGTGAGGCGCTGGGCGGCCATCCGAAGCGGAAGCAGCTTTGCTGAATCGACTTTTCATCGTCACATTGTCCACGGCCAGTCCTGCCCCCTGCCGCGCTACCACTCAAATTCCACGCGCGTTCGGCGCGTCGCAAACTCTTCGTAGGGCCCGATGCGAAGCGTCCGAATGGAGTGAGGCACATCGGTGTAGGCTAGAACGACCGTTAGGACATTCTTCCTCTTGCTGTCGAACACCAGATACGGCGCCGGTAGATAGAAGTCTCGTTGCGGGCCGACGGCAGCGTAGCGTCCTACGAATGCTCCGTTGAGGTAGAGCAGCGCGTCGGTTTCGGCCTCGAAAGTCAGTTTCCAGGAGACGGACCATTCTTCCGGCGGTGCCGCGAGGTTGAATTCCGCCCGGCACCAAGTGAAAGCCGGAACCAACTCTCTTGGTGAGCCGCTCGGCGACAGATGAATGCTTGGTCCGCGCGGCGAAAACCCAGGATCAACTTCGCGGCCTTTCATCGGCGCAGCGAAGCGTTGAACCTGCCAGGCGTCAATCGCCGTGCCGCTGTTCGCCTCGGCGCCGACGCGCACGGACTCGATGCCTTTCAGCTCGCCTAGATTTTCGCCGAAGTTGGGGCTGCCGAAAAGCTCGTAAGCCACTTCGATCGTGTTGGCACCAGCCTGAGCGTACGCCGACAACGGAAATTCCATCTGCTTTTTCGCCGCGGACGCTTCGGCCACGCGCTTGCCATTGATGAAGACCTGCTTGGCGTCGTCAGCAAAAGCTGTGATGAACATTTTGGGCGAGCCGCCGGTAAACTGGGCGCGATACTTCACGTACCCGTAAGGGAGCGGCCCCAGCTCTTCCAGCGGACGCAGGGGCGTGCTGCTCCAGTGGCCGGAATTTGGATCGAACCTTTCGACCCACGTTTGGACTGCGTCGATGGCAAAAGAGCGGACGGGAATCGCAGGAGTCGAGACGTGCAGGCGTGCGGTGCGCCAATGCCGGTCATAATGAAATTCCGCCTCGACGTTATCGACCCAGCATCTTGTGGGCAAGGGCGGCAAGAGAACGGTTAAGTCGTGGTCGCCGGGCGAAAAGTTGTGCTCCGCCCAGACGGTTTTCTTGGTGGCGCCGCTCGCCGCCATCAGCGCGATGTCGGAAATGAAGGGCACGTCCATCGGTTTGGTTTCTTCGGAGCCGGGCACGACGGCGGGCGAAAACTGTGCCACCCAACTCTTGAGCGCACGCTCGCGGGGAAGCAGGATGACCAGCAAATGGTTGTTCAGCAGCAGGATCTTCTCATTCGCTTCGGCGCGCACGCCGATCACCACGGACTCGTAGTCCGAGTCCCAGTACTGATAGACCGTGTCGCCTTCCACTTGCGGCTCCTTCAACGTGGCCAGGCCGATCTCCACCAATCGTCCCGGGTCGTCGTAAAGAAGCAGGAAGTGTCGATCGAGGTTCAGGCCGTGTGCCAGCACTTCGGCGGTGGTGTAGCGAAGCTGGCCGCCCGCGATCGGAACTTGAACGGGCAGCATTTTCATCTCGCGCGGCCCGATTTCGAGCGCCCCTTCACGCGGCACGGCGATGGGACGGCCGGTGGGGCTCAAGGGATCGCGGAACGTCATCTTGAAGCGCTGTCCCGCGTTTGCATTTTCGCGCACAAAGACCACGGCGCTCTTGCCGTTGATGCGCTCCGAGACGCTCACTTCGTCCTGGGTGGATTGAGTTGCTCCCTCAACCCTCCTGGCTCGCGTGAGAACTGATCCGTACATTCCGAGGAAAGCTCCGACGCCGCGCGCCGCGTAATATTTTTCCCAAAGGCCGCCCGGCTCGCGGACGGGTGCGGCGTAGTCGTAAGTGGTGGTCAAGTTCTTCGCCGCCCAATCGAAGTTCGTGCCGCCGAAGCCCATGTAGTAGCTGAAGTAGGTGACGCCTTGCTCGATCACCGTCTTTGACACGGCGTTGAGCTGGGCGGCGTCCACACCTTCCTGGTCCACCGAGAGTTTCCCGCCGATCTCGCTGAACCATCCGCCCTGGAGCTCCGTCACGCCGAGCGGCGTGGCTGGTTCCTCGCGGCGCAGCTTCTCGAGCGCGGGCACGACTTCCCGGGTGATTTGCCAGCGCGGATAAAAATTGCACGTGTCCATGATGCGCGCCATGTCGGCGTCGGAATTCTCACGCGCCTGTTTAGTCCAGCAGGTGATGATGGGCACGTCGATCCCGGCGTTCCAGGCCATTCGCGCCAGGGCGCGGATGTATTCCTTTCGCTCCGTGTCGGGCAGCGGCGGGCGGTAATCGTATTCGTTCTCGACTTGCATCATGATGATCGGCCCGCCCATCGTCACTTGGTGCCGCTGGATGACGGGCAGAACCTGCTTGTACCAGTAGTCCGACGTCGCGAGGCTCTGAGGGTGGTTGGATCGGAGCGGGAAGCGCTTGACGATCACCCAGTGCGGAAACCCGCCCGCATCCCACTCCGCGCAGATGTAAGGGCCGGGCCGGACGATCATCCAGAAACCCATCTCTTGAACGAGCTTGATGAAGTCCTCGAATTCGTGGAGGTCCGACCGGCCTTCCTCGCGTTCGTGATAGTTCCAGAACACAACGGTTTCGATGGTGTTGATTCCCGCCCGCCGAAGCTTCAGCATGCGGTCGCGCCACAGAGCCCGCGGACAGCGGGGGTACTGAAACGCAGCGCCGAAAATAAAAGCGTCACGGTCATTGATCGTGAAGCACTGGGAGTCGTATCGAATCAGGTGCGGATTTTCGAATTGATCCTCACCTTGTTCCGACCGAAGCGTCCCGAAGACGCGCGCGTCCGCGGGACCGATTGTGGCGGCCAGCGGTGCACTCAGAGCGGATTTCAAAAAACGTCGTCGCGTGGAATCCATAAGAGTTCAGTTTCTGTAAAATCCTATCCGTCTCCGTGGCTTTTTGGAAGGCTCCATAAGTTCACGAATGGCGTCAAACACCACCTTGAATTGCGCGTCGTGCCGTTGGACTTTGGCATTCCAATTTGGAATCTCGAAGACTCGAGCTTCTGGCTGCCCGGCTTGAAGTCACAATGTGTGGCTTCAAGTCTGAGGTCGCAAATTGCGACATCAAAGATTCGGCACCGATTCCGATCCCTGAATCCTAAATCCTGAATCCTTTATCCTTAATCCTATCCCTTCCTAAACTGCCGCAGATGCCAATCCGGCTCCCACATATTAAAGAAGCCCTCTTTATACGGGTGCTCTTTGATAAGGTCCTCATTCAGCTCCACGCCCAGGCCGGGTTTCTCGGGCGGAAGGAAATAGCCGTCGCGCGGGCGCGGGGTGCCCGGAACGGCGTCCACCACCCAGGTCTCGGAGAAATCGTCGAAGCACTCCTGCACTTTCAAGTTGGTGGTCGAGAAATCGAAGTGGACGCTGGCCGCGGTGCAGACGGGGCCATTCGAATTGTGCGGCGCCATCACCACCGAGCGCATGTTGGCGATGGCGGCGATTTTCTTCATCTCCAGAATGCCGCCGGTGTGGATGACGTCCGGCTGGAAAATATCGACCGCACCGGATTCCAGGATTTCGCGCACGCCGAGGTGCGTGTAGCAGCGCTCGCCAGTGGCGACGGGGATGTTCACGTGCTCGGCGACCTTCTTAAGTGAGGGCACGTCCTCCGGAACACACGGCTCTTCGATCCATCCGGGCCGGTAAGGCTCGAGCCTTCGCGCCAAATCGATCGCGGTCGAGGCGCTGAAGCGGCCGTGCATTTCGACAAAGATTTCGATGTCCGGCCCCACCGCCTCGCGCAGCGCCGCGACGATGTCGACGGAGAGGCGCTTTTCCTTTTCAGAAATCTCCAGGCCACCCGGACCGAAGGGATCCACTTTGAACGCCTGGTAGCCTTTGTCGAGCACCACCTTCACGCGCTGGGCAATCTCCTCGGGTTTCCGCTCCACGGTGTACCACGCGTTGGCGTAGGCCTTGATTTTCTCATGGCACCGCCCGCCGAGAATCTTCCAGATCGGTTGGCCACACGCTTTGCCCACAATGTCCCAGCAGGCGATTTCAATGCCGCTCATCACCGTGACGGCGATGGGGCCGCCGCGCCAGAACTCGTTGCGATACATCCTAAGACACAGGTCTTCGATGTTGAAAGGGTCGGACCCGATCACGTGCCGGCGCACCGCTCCCTGCAGGTAACCGAGCACGCCCTCTTCGCGGTTCTGCAAAGTACATTCACCGATGCCGACCAGCCCTTCGTCGGTCTTCACCTTGAGAAAGATCAGGTTTCGCCAGCTCGTGCCCAGCACCAACGGTTCGACGAATGTGATTTTCATGATTCACCAGTGACGGAAAATTTAACTGAAATCCAGAATTAAGACAACGCAGGAGAACGGGAATTAGGAATTAGGGATTAGGGAAGAGGACGCGCGTTGTCAGTTGCCCGCCCTAATTCCTAATCCCTAATTCCTAATTCCTTTTGTACAATCTCTCCGCATGGAAGACTTTCTTACCCACTACCAGCAAGTGCGCGAGGACTTGCGGCTCCAGCAGGGTTGGGGACGGCTGGAACTGGCCCGCACGCAGGAATTGATTCTGCGGCACCTGCCCAAGCCACCTGGCGTAGTGCTGGACGTCGGCGGCGCGGCCGGCGTTTACAGCGCGTGGCTGGGATCGCTCGGATACGAGACACACCTGATTGATCCCGTTCCTCATCACGTCGAAGAAGCGCGCAAGCTCGCCGCGCACATCAGGTCCGGTGCCGTAGGCGATGCACGCAAGCTGGCACAGGCGGCCAGTTCCGTGGACGCGGTTCTGCTGCTCGGGCCGCTCTACCATCTGACCGATCGCGGCGAACGACTCGCGGCTCTCGGCGAGGCTCATCGCGTCTTGCGCGCGGGCGGGCTGCTCTATGCGGCGGCGATCAGTCGCTTCGCCTCGCTGCTGGATGGGCTAGTCCGAGGATTCGTCGACGATCCCCGCTTCGTGCCCATCCTCGAGCAGGATCTGTCGAGCGGCCAGCATCGGAACCCGACGAACGATCCGAACTTCTTTACGACATCATTCTTTCATCGCCCGGAAGAGATGACCGCGGAGATCGCTGAGGCCGGCTTCACGACGATCGAGGTCGCAGCGGTGGAAGGACCGTGCTGGCTGGCGCGTGACTTCGAGGCTCGTTGGGCTGATCCGGCACGCCGCGAACAGCTGCTCGCTCTAGTCCGCAAGGTGGAACACGAGCCCGCGCTGCTTGGCCTGAGCCCGCATATGTTGGCCGTCGCGAAGAAGTAGAGCCGGGCCGATTATGGATTTTAGATTTTAGATTTTGGATTACGAGGACGTCCGTTGTCATGGTCCGTTGTCAGTTGCGCGCTCGAAATTTGAAACGTGAAATTGGTTCCATGGCGGCCGATTTTCGAGTTTCGATCTGCCAGGGACAAAAGACTAATCCAAAATCGAAAATCTAAAATCCAAAATGGTCATCGTCCGCCTTGGGGGCGGCTGGATGGGGCGAGCGGTTTTCCTGCGCAGATCTTCTTCAGGCGCTCACGGCTTTGCTCTTCGACTTCGAGGAACATCAGGCCGGCGCTGCCGGTCTTCTCTCGCGATCTCACTTCGGCGGTGACTTCCACCTCCGAGCCCGCAAACGCGATTTTCAACGTGCACCTTTGGCCGATCGGCGGAGGATTCGGGCACTCGATCAAGGCGCCCTTCAAGCTGAGAACGAGAACGGACACGTTCTGGGCGTAGGGTCCGGTCCCGATCAACTTGCCGGACGCGCCCAGGACATAGCGGGGTAGCTTGCGTCGCTCTTGCATGATTCTTTCCCAGCGTCCCAAAGGCTCGCCGTCTACTTCTTGTAATAGTCGGCGTTGATGGGGGTGAAGTTCGCCCACTTCTCTGGCAGGTCGTCCAGGGGGAAGATTGCCGACACCGGACAAACCGGCACGCACGCGCCGCAGTCGATGCACTCGACGGGATCGATATAGAGCTGAGGCACATCGGCGAAGTTGGCCTCGTCTTTACGGGGATGAATGCAATCCACCGGACAAACATCGACGCACGCCGTGTCTTTGGTTCCGATGCAGGGTTCAGCGATGATGTAAGCCATAGATCGAGTCTCCTTGATTTCAGTAAGTCAGCATGTCAGTGGGTCAGTAAGTCAGTGAGACAGCAGGCTGGCCCGTCGGTGTCATTCCGAGAGAAGCTGAAATGCTGACGGACTGAAATACTGAGATACTGACGTACTGAAATACTGACGAACGAAAGGCCGATATTTTATATCGAACCTTCCCCAGCCTGTGCAAGATTTTTTGCGTCGCGCTCTGCGAGGTCAACGCTCGATCTTGAATCCGATCTTCAGCGTAACCTGAAACTCCTGCACTTTGCCGTCCGCGATCCGGCCGCGCTCTTCCACTACCTCGAACCAGTCCATGTGATGCAGAGTCTTCCCGGCTTCTGCGACCGCGGCTTTCACGGCCTCGGCAAAACTTACGGGTGAGGTTCCCACCAGCTCGGTGATCTTGTATGTTCCGGGCATTCTGACGCGCCTCCTCCTCGAGATATTCGGGCCTGCATGAGCCCCCACATTGTACCCTCAAAGATGTGCACTGTCGCGTTGGCGTCCTCACGTGGTTGTGTCAAGCATTTGTCAGTTGAGCTCCGCGAGAATACAAGACTTCGAACCAAGTTGTTCCGCAGCGAGCGATCCAGAGGCGGAGCTTGAGGAGGCGGTGAGCGCCGCGTCGTGTCCAGCG
>JBEKEZ010000031.1:0-75025 GCA_050013575.1 Terriglobia bacterium
CTTCCGCCCTGCGTCGCCCCACCGCTACGCCTCGGCGGGGAACACCCGGTAGCACATGGATGAAAGGCTTCGATCTGCGTCAGAGTCCCCCACTATGGAAAATCATGAGGCAAGAACAGGGAGCGGGAAGAGTCGGAGGAGGCGCCCCGTGAGGCGCGCGGCGGGCGCTAACCTCAGTCGCCCTACGGGCTCCTTCGGTTAGCGCCCACAGGAACTACTTACTTTGCTAAGAACAGGAACTTCTTACTTTGCCTTGACAAATCAGGCCTTCGACCCGCGATTTAAAGGCCCGGATTGTCGGCCTCATCGACGGAGAATCGCTCCGCGCCACTACCTCGAACAAGTGTCTGATGTCTCCCTTGGCGGGATGTAGGCGGGAGACGGAACGAAAAACGAGCATCTCAAGAAATAGGAGTGCTACGCGACGATATCGAACCCAACTTTATTCGCCGTGGTTTTGGTAACAGGGTAGACGGCCTGCGTTCATCGACAGATCGGAAAGGGCAATCCGAAATTCCGGCCGAGCGACGGCGTAATCGGAAACAATTCCCAAACTTGGTGAGTCTACCAAGATCAGTAAGGTCCCGGAGTATTCCAGAGGGAACTGTGGGATGAAAGATACTTGTCAGGATGGATTCCTGAGCAACGTCCTAGGGTAGAGCGAGGTCGCTCAGCCCTTGAATGGTCGCTAGCCTTGATCGGGAACCGCGCCCTCCGTAGCGGCTCTGCCCCGGTAAAAGTCAGGCGGCGGAATTCAATCGGGCCGTCCCGCAGCATTCAGAATTCCCAGTCTTTCTCTTCCTGCTTCCGGTTGGGCTTTTCCCGCAAGCACCTCGGGCAGCGATAGTGGTCGTCGGGTAGAACCCTTGTGCCCTTCGGCAAGCTCAGCTCATTCATGATTTTGCCGACCGCTCTCTTGTCCTTGATGATGCACCTGTCGGCGAAGAGGGTGAACTTACCGCTCGCGTCCTCGTAGCTGAACCCTCCCCTGGCACACACGGGCGTTTGAGTTTCAGCAATTCCGCTGTCCGTGCTTGGGGCCGACAGCTTAGTCCCGCCACAGATTTGTAAAATTCGAAACAGTAGCGGAAAATATCCTGGCGCTTGCTGGGTCCAGCGATGTGCGGCGTAAAGGGGGAAGAGAATGAAAGAGTGCCTGATTAGCATCGACCTTGCGAATGCCCTTAGAAGCGTAGTCGATGCTATGGGTCTGAAAGCTCCAGAAGGTGATCTTGGTTTCTTCTGCCCGGAATGCCACAAACGCGTGAAGCCCCACAAAGCGGGAATGCAAGGGCCACACTTTGAGCACCTGGCGAAGAACCCTAATTGTTCGCAGGGCGATGCTTGATCCAGAGTAGCCCGCTGCCAGAATTTGCGCTGCGCGCCACTCCTGCGTCGGCCGCTGGCGTCACATGTCGCCGCAGACGAACTGGATGCGCCTGTTCCGAGAGCCCTTCTGACGACAGATTCTGCCCGTCTCTCGCCGCCTCTTTGCAATGTCAGGATTCCCATTGCCTTTCGGTCGCCGTCATCTGAATCTCGAACGGCGGGCTGTCCAGCTTGCCGAACGGCCTGAACTCGTCAAAGCGCTTCTCGCCAGACTTGGCATCGACCCAATATCCAATCTCTTCAGGGAAGACCTCGCCCAGCTTCACCCGGACATACACGAACCTTTGGGTGTCGGCGTTCCAGCGGGCCACTCGGGCGTTCCGGCAGGTGCCGAAATAGTAGGCCCCGTGCTCAAGCAGGCCGAGCGGGACCATGTCCTCTGCGTTCTTTGCCGGGCACGGGCACCTGCCGTCGGCGGTCAGCTTCCTGCCGCAACGAAAGCAGATTTCCCACTGCCTGCTGGCGGTCGCTTCGTCGATCCTCATGTCAGCGTCCTCCTATCCTGTGCCATTTCCCGTCGCCCAACAGCTCGTACTCCGTGTCGGAGACGAATGCCTCGTGCTCGCCCGGCCCGTCGAGCATCACCCGCAGGCAATGCTTGCCGATCCTCTGGAACACCGTGCCGTCCTGGTTTACGGGCCCCAGTTCCAATATCCTGCGGACGGGCTCAAGGGGCCTGTCGACGGAGTCTCGGAATCCCTTGCATCCTGCCAAGTGAGCCCGCTCCTCTATGTCGAAGCTCACCGTGCCCACGGTGAGGTAAAGGTGGCCGCAAAATATGCACCTGCCTCCTACCTCGGCGGAAAGCAGGATGGCGACACCGCAGTCGCTGTCATAGGTCGGCATCGTCAGTTCGCCTGGGACTCCGCAGCCCCTGCACCGTGAGAGGTGCTCTTTCTGTTCTTTCTCGAAGTCGCAGCCGATGGCGTAGGCATGCCCGCAGTGGAGGCAAAAGTCGCGCACCTTGTTCGCCGGGATGGCGGAGCAGCCGCACTGGCACTTGCCGCCTTCTTCGCTTTCCATGTCGCCCCTCCTAGCCGAACAGCGCCTTCAGCAGCCGCCCGGTCGCTGCCTTCTCCTCTTTCGAGCCTGGGGAGCAGGCATCCCGCTGCCTGGCCAGCTCGTCCACCTTCGCCCGCTTCTTCCTGCTTCGCTGCGTCGCATACTTCCTGAAGTTCGGGCACCTCGACAGGTGCTCGTGCTCCTCTTTCTGGAAGCTCCTGGCGCTTTGCCTGCGATAGTCATGGCCGCAGTGGATGCACATCCCGCCCCACTCGGACTGCGGGATGGCATGGCACCCGCAGATGCAGTTCCCGTCCTTGTCGAACCGCTGCCTGCTCACATCAGCCTCCCGCCTTGCCTCAGGATCAGCTCCGCTTCCTCGACCTGGGCCATGAACTCTCGGAATTCCTGGCATTTTCCGAGGTGCTCGTCCTGTTCCTTCGGGTCGCCCCGCCTGTACACGTGCCCGCACATGGGGCAATGATCGGCCAGAGCCTCGGCAGCTTCTTCCTTGGTCATCGTCATCCTTTCTTCGGCCGGTGCCTTTCCAGCCATCTCCTGGCCGCCTCCCGCTTGCAAATGCGGCATTGGCCGCTCGGGTTCGTGTTCTTCTTCGTCATCTTGTGTCCGTGCTTGCAGGTCCTCATCGCTATTTCTCCTTTCCCCTGGCCTCGGTCTTCGCCCGGCAGGCGGCGAGGAAGCGCTCCTCGGCTTCGTCCTTCCTGCGCTGGGCCACAAGGACCTCGGAGCATGCCGCCAGGTATGCCTCCATCGCCTCCTCGATCACTCTGTCGAGCGCTTCTTCTTCCCGGTCGTCCATCCCCTTTTTCTCCTCGCCTATCGCGGTCGCCAGCAGCAGGGCTTAGGCTAAAACCTGTCGCACTTCATCGACCACTTGAGCAGGGACCATATCCCGAAGATTCCAAGGACGGCCAGCGGCAGGAGGGCGGCGCAAAGAATGACTGCTCCGACTGCATAGGCCATGCCCCAGGCCACGCTCCAGGCCCCGTGAAGGATGAGGTAGGACCATGACTGCCGTTTCTTCAGCCAAGCCTCCTCCCGCCTTTTTTCCTCCGCCCTCTCCGCCTTCTCCTTCTCTATGATCCTGTGGTAGTAGGCGGCGTTCCTGACCGGCCCCACCTGACCTGTCTTCTCCAGGTATTCCCGCTTCAAGCGCCTCTTTTCCTGTTCGGTCGGCACTGCTTTGTCCTCTCCCGGCGATGCGTCAGTCTTTCCTATGCAGCAATGGCCCAAGCAGGAGCGCGGCTGCCCAGTGGAGGATGCAGACGGCTACGACCGCCACGACAGCGATTGCGGCCCACTTGAACAGGGTGAGGATTGCCCTGCCGATGTCGCCTGAGACGCCCGTGAATGTCGGGTCTTCCCCCGTCCAGAGCCAGTCCAGAAACAGGCAACCGGCCACGGCCAGCACCAATACCGATACAGCAAAAAGCCACGCATTGAGCATTTTCTTCCTCCTCCTGCACCATGCCTTGGGGAGCCGAGGGTCTTAGGGGGCACCGGCGCTCGCCTTTCCGTTCTTCCCCACCGGCTTGCCCGGCATTTCCTGGGCTGCAATGGCGCTTTCGCACAGGCCCGTCAATCGTGCCCGGTATTTCGCCGTGAGTGCCTGCGCCTTCTCGATCGCGGTCCCCGCCTTCGCGAGCTGCGCCTCGATCTCGTCGATGTCCGCGAGCGTCCGCTGGACCTCGGCGGCGAGGGCCGCGTTACGTTGCAAGAAGTCCGGCCCCTCGGCCCGCATCCTCTCGAAAATTGGGCGCAGCACTTCGAGGTCTCGTGGGAGCCATGCTCGGGTCGAGCGCAAAAGCCAGACGCCGTCCTCCAGTCCCCAGCGTCGCTGCCGGTCGACATGCCGCAACTGCGATTCGTCCCGCGTCACGAGCACGGCGACGGGAAGCTTGCGCTCCCTGGCATCCCGCACCAGCTTCCGGACGTCGGCCTCGGCGACGGTCGCCTTGTCCTTGTTGTCCACGACCATGCTCGGCTCAAGGGCGTTGCCAGCGGCGTCGGCGAAAGCCAACAAGTAGTCGCCGTTTCGCGGCAGCTTCTCGCCGACCCAGATTCCCGGCCACGACCGCGCTTCGTCGGCGAAATCAATCTCTTCCTTTTTCCCGATGCGGGCCACCTTCGCCATCTCGGACTCAAGCTCCTGGTTCCGCTCGCGGAGCCCGGTAATTTCCTGGAGGTAATCTTTCCCCTGGCGGGCGAGGTCGTTCGCCTTGGCTTTCTCGCAGCTCAGCGCAGACTCAAGCTCGGCCCTCGCCTTGGCGACCTCGGCCCTCTTCTGCTCGTCCGCCAGCTTCTGGGCGGCCTCAAGCTCCGCAATCCGCTTCGTCAGGGCGGCAAGCTGCTTCTGCGACTCTTTCTCGGCAGCCAGCCGCTCCTGCTGCCGGGCATTGTCCAGCGTGGCGGAGGCGCTCTTTTCGAGTCCCTTCAGTCGGGCGGAAAGCTCGCTCTTCTCGGCCTGCAATTTCTGCAACTCGGCACTGTGCTTGCCCGTGACCTCGGCCAGCCGCCTGGCCAGTTCCGCGTCGAACTTCGCCCAGCGGGCCTGCTCGGCATCTTTTTCCTTTTTCAGGACGAGGCGTATGGCTTCCTCCGCGCTGAGCTGGGCGACGCGAGCAAAGTCCTTCATGCCCAAACGCTCAAGGACTTCGGTCCGGCTTAGCTCGCCCTTGCCAAGGCACAACGGGCACTCGATGGATTCGGGCAATGCCGTGGTTGAATTTGAATCTGTCATAAGCGTTTGCCTCCGACAAAAATGGTGTGCATTGCTACGGCTTCGTCCCATCAGCTTTCTGAAAGCAACTGGCCGGGCCAGGAGCGGTCGCCGTCAGCGGACCCTCGCCATCCCTGCTGCCTTAAGCTCGCCGTAAGTTGACTGGAGCCACTCCTGGACCGCCTCGCTTGCTGGCACCCCGAGGTCTTCCAAGCTCTGCATGACCCGCGCAACCAGGGCGTCCCAGTCGCCAGCGTCAATCAAATTGCCGCAGCCCTCGCACGCCTCCCACTCCGGGGTGAAGCGGTGCTCTTGGAGCATGGGGCCGCTTTCCACGAACGCCCGCACCCGCACGGCGCTGCCGTCTGCCGTCCGGTACGTCCTTTGCGGGCAAGGGCCGTTGCAGAAATCGCAATTGGTCATTAGGGAGGGGTCTGCCATGGCTCTTCCTGCCCCTTCAGGCCACGCACTCTGCTGGCGCTTGCGCCATCGCTGGCCGGAACTCGCCGACCAGTGCGGCTTCGCGCTTCATCGCCTCTCGGACGAATCTCACTACGCTGGCCCGGCTCACGCCATACTTCTTTGCCACGGCGGTCAGCGACATCCCGGAGCGGCGGTCGCTCACCAGCGCCTCGCGGTCGATGGCGAGAGGCTCGCGCCCTAATGGCAAGCCCTCCAGCCGACGCCGACGCATCCCGGCCTTGATCCGCTCGACGATCAAGCTCCGCTCCAGCTCGGCGATGCAGCCGATGATGGTGACGAACATCCTGCCCATCGCGCCCGACGTGTCGATGTTCTCGCGGGCCGAGACAAACTCAATCCCGAGGTCGTTCAGCTCGTCGACGACTGTCAGGAAATGCTTGACCGACCTTGCGACCCGGTCGAACGCCGCAACCAGGACAATCGAGAACTTGCGGCGGTGGGCATCCGCCAGCATAGCGTCCAGCCCTCCGCGCCTCGCTTTGGACCCGGAGACGCCGACATCGGTGTACTCCTGGACGACCTCGTATCCACGACGTCCGGCCAGCTCGCGCAACTGGTAAAGCTGGGTCTCGACATGCTGGTCAAGCGTGCTGACCCTCGCATAGATTGCGGCCTTTGTCATCACAGCTCCTCCTTCACGCTTTCGAGCAAAATCGGATTCGGTTCAATCGTGCGCACCCTTCCGATCTCCGCCAGGGCGGCGTCGATGTCCTTGCCGCCGACGACGTGCATCCAAGCAGCCGCCAGAATCGGAGCACGATTCGCACCGGCAAGGCTGTGAATGAGCACCTTCCCCCAGCGGATGTCCTCCCACAGGGCGTCCACAATGGCATCAAAGCGCCCGACCGGGATGGGCCGGGCATCCCCCATCGGAAAGTGGAGGTAGTTGACGTGGGGTGCGAACTTCTGCACTTTTTCGCGGCAGAGGGTGAGCACGGTGGTAATTTCGAGCGGATTGGAATCGGCGAGCGCCTCGGCGTCGCCAATCCCGCCAACGAAAAGCCTTTCCCAGACCTGCGTGGCGCTCATCCTGGCTGCCCTCCCTCCAAGTGGCTTGGGAGGCGCTCGAAATCAACGGAGTTCATGTGGGGCTTGATGCCGGAGAGTGGTTCCACATATATGATATACATTCGACCGGGCTGTTTTTTGAGGGAAAATTGAAAGCAGTTTGGGGATTCGGCGGCTGGGTTATGGGCTCGGCTGAGGGGCGAGAGATGAGCGCCTTGTGTTTATCGAAGAATGCGCAGGGGCGGTCCGAAGTTCTGGCCGGGCGACGGCGCAGTCGGAAACTATGCTCAGTGGGTACAGCAAACCGGGTCAGCCGTATAGCAACCTGCAACCAAGAGGAGGAAATGCAGGATGGCTACTTGTTGTTTTATCAGAGCCAGTAGGCCGGATTCTGTCGGTCGGCGGCAGCCATGACTTCCGCGGGAGAGGCCGTGCCAGTTCCTTTTTTCATAACTGTGACGGAAGCCACAAGGTTGCCGAAACGCGCGCCGACAATCGGATCTCCGGCTACAGCCATCGCTAACGCTGCTCCGGCCGCGAAGCTGTCTCCGGCCCCACAGGTGTCCACAGGATTTTCTATCGGGCAAGCCTTGGCCCACGTTTCATTGTTTTCTTCAACCACAAGCACACCCTTGGGCCCATGCGTGATCATGAGAGCCCGGGCTTCGAGAGATTGGCGGAGACGTGGGAAATCGACGGTCCCGAATAGTTGTTGGCAGGCTGTTTCAGCCTCGGCGCGATTCGGTTTGATCATCACCTTGCGAAGCAGGTGTACGCGTTTTCGAGAGTCGGCGAGAAAGACTTTTCTCGGGTATCTGTCAGCCAATTCGGCGATCGTATTGCGGAGAGTTTTGGTCACCACTCCGCCTGTGTCGGTTTCAGCCTGGTCAGCAATGTAGATCACGTCAAAACCTTCCGTAGCCGAAGCGAGGCTGCTGACAATCCTTTGTTCCACTTGCGTAGGAAGAGGTTTCAGCGCAATGAAATCCACCCGCGGTTGGTCTTCGAGCCCACCAACGCGGTTCAAAAGCTTTGTGTACGTGAACGTGTGCCACGCGGGGATTTCCACCATCAATTCTGTGCTGATGCCGCGTTGATCGAGGGCTCTGAGCAGCTCGAAACCAGAGCCGTCGTCGCCTCGAACTCCCAGCACCGCGACCTTTCCGGCACCCAGCGCGGCCAGGTTGTTCGCAACGGTCCCGCCGCCGCCCGCCGTGGCTTCCGTCGCAATCACCCCGATGCGGGGCATGCCGGTTTCCTGGGAGGGCTCGGAGAGGGCGGGATCATACGTGCACCAACGGTCCAGGCAGATGTCCCCAACCACAAGTGCATTGAGTTTGGGAAAGGCAGATAACAGCTCAGCCGGGGTCACGAGATCTCCACTAACGCGTGATGGAGCGCCGGGATCGTGGCGCGATGATCGCCGCAGAAGTAGAAGCTTTCTCCGCCCTCTGCAACGGTCCTGACCAGAATAGTCTTATGAGGGCGGAAATAATAGCCAGCGTCGGTTTTGGGCAATTCGTGGTGAATGTCACCATGAATCGGCACCAGATCAAAAACGCATGTGGTGAACTGGCGTATGGTCCGTCCCTGTTGCTGAGCCACATTGCGGGCCATGGAGAGAGCCTTCAAGTAGACTTCCGGTCCCATGATAGCAGAACCAAAACTCAGGAGAATCCCGCCTTCCAGAGTCTCCACCGACCTGGCAAAGATGAGGAAATCACGATAGCTGGTGTCGCCAACGGCGCCGCCGTCACAATTGGGATGTTCGTGGATGATGTCATATCCAATCCCGACGTGTACGGTGGCCGGGATGGAGAGGCGGTACGCGGCGGCAAGGATACTCAATTGCTTATGTGGGAAGTCGCTGCCATCGATCCGTCGGCCGATATTCTCACCTAGCCCCAGCGAGAGTTCTGCCGCCTCGCGAATCAGCTCGTTCAGTTCACCCGTCTCCTGCCAGAGGCCGAACTCACCACCGCGAATGTAGCGAGCGACGCTCTCGGTTGTGGCGCCTGCGCGCGCCAACTCATAGTCATGGATGATCCCCGCGCCGTTCATCGCCACATTTGTCAGGATGCCCCGTTCGAGCATGTCGATGACAAAGCGGCTTGCCCCGGCCCTGATGACATGCGCACCCATCATCAAAAGCCGTGCCGCACCTCTTTGTTTCGCGGCCAGGACTCTCCGAGCCACTTCGGGAAGCTGAGGGTGAGAGTATGCGGGGACAGAATCGTTCAAATTCAAAACATCGTCGAGCGTCATGTCGTGGACCCGTTTACTCAAGGGTTTGACGACCAGACGCGAGCGATCGAAGACTTCGTACTTGGATTCCATGCTGACACTTTAATCGGAAAATACAACCTTCAGGAGACTTTCAGTGCAAAGATAGTTCGGAATAATGAAATCGGCTCCCACCTTGATCAGGCGCTTCCGCTTCCAGGGGTCAACGGCGCGGCACTCGGGCTCATCCGTCGCTACGCCCACGGCGATACCGCCAGCATCTTTCACATTCTTGATTTCCACATAGCCATCGCCGAACCCGAGTAGTTCGTCCCCTCCGCATTCTTGGCTGGAAAGCATCTTCCGGATTAGAAGCTTTTTGGAAAAACTCTTGTAGTCTTCAAGCGCTCCGTAGATGCGTCCTTCAAAATAGGAATCGATGTTTAGGAGGTGGGCCTCCTCACGCGTATACTCCCTGTCTGTGCCGCTGGCACAATAGAGCTTCAGGCCACGATCTTTCAGCGCTTCAAGCAGTGCGCGTGCGCCAGGCACCAGATATTTATCAGGTTGCACCTTTCCTTTGCGCAGCGCTTCGCGTCGTCGGCGAATCTTCCTCATCAAACGGTCGTTATAGAGGCGCTTGTATTCTACAGGCTGGCGAGGCTTCGCTCCCCTCTTCTTCACCTGCCGTGCCAGTTCGATCATCTGATAAATGGTCTGCTCGCCCGTCAGGCGCGAAACATACTCCTCCACGATCGACCGCAACCGCTCCTCGCTCTCGCCTGTTTTCAGCTCCGCCAGGGTTTCCACCATCAAGGGAATCATCACTTGTGCCCAGCCAGTGCGAATCAAGGAAAGGGTTCCGTCAAAGTCAAAAAGGACAACACGCGCTCGACGTGCCGAGGCACTGCGGCGAAAGCTTTCGATTCTCCAACCGCCCGGCATTCTCGCCCTCGACTTCGGCCAGCCAACACTTCCTGTGGTCACGCCTCTCCTCCGAGACCGTAACGCTATCTGGTCCGCCGTGCCTTCCCCTCGTATGGCGGAACCGCCGATTCGCGACCGCGGCACAGTATTTGAGAACCTGCCCGGCCCCCCTGCCCTCATCACGGCGCCACGCTACCACCATTCCAGGTCTCCGACAATCCCTGCGAGACCCAGCGCCTTCCTCCAGTCCTTGTTTCCTCCGAAGCCCCAAGGTGTGATACAAACGGCTCCAAGGGAGGTCAGAAATGAAGAATTGGACGCGCAGGGATCTGCTCAAGACGAGTCTGCTGGCACCGGCAGTGGCCGCCACGGCGCACGAGACTGTTGCCCACGGAAATACTCGCAGGGGCGTCACGCATGAGGCTGCCGGACTTGCTCCGCTGCCTGCGGGCGTCACGCTTGAATCTTCCCAGCCTGCCACGGGACGCGAGCGTCTTCTGCTGGACTTCGGATGGCGCTTTGATTTCGGGCACGCCGATGATCCCGCCAAGGATTTCGGATTTGGTGGCGGAAGGTCCGGCAATTTTCAAAAGACAGGAAATTTTCTCCCCGCCGGCGCTCTCGCGTTCGACGATAATGCCTGGCGACCGCTCGATCTGCCTCACGATTGGGCGATCGAGACGCCCTTCACAAACGATCCCGCGCTCTCCAGTAAGGGATTCTATCCGTTGGGGCGCACGTACCCAGAGACGAGCGTCGGCTGGTATCGCCGTGTCTTCGAGTTTCCCGCCACGGACGCGGGCAAGCGAATAAGCATCCAGTTCGACGGCGCGTACCGGGAAACCATGGTGGTGTTCAATGGCTTTTACATAGGCCGGCACAGTGGCGGATACGATCCATTCAGCTTCGATGTGACGGACTTTGCCACCCCGGGGGGCCGGAATGTGCTGCTGGTCCGGGTGGATGCCACGTTGAGTGACGGCTGGTTTTACGAGGGCGCGGGCATCTACCGGCATGTCTGGCTTGTGAAAACACACCCGGTGCATGTGCAGCAGTGGGGAACCTTTGTGCGCGCCGAAGTGCGCGGAGACCAAGCCACCCTTCGAATCCGGACCGGGGTCGATAACCACGGCAAGGGCGCGCAGAGTACACGCGTCATTTCAACGATTCTTGATCCCTCCGGCAACGCCGTGGGAAAAGCTGGTACGGACCCGGCGTCAATTCCGGAAGGTGAAGATCACACCTACGAGCAAACCATTGCGGTGGACCGGCCCGCCCTGTGGTCCCTTGAGGAGCGCAATTTGTATAAGCTGGTGACGGAGGTTGAAGCTGGCGGCCAGACCGTGGACCGCTACGAGACCCGCTTCGGTATTCGCACGGTGCATTTTGACGCACAGAAGGGCTTCTTCCTGAACGGCAAGTCCGTTAAGCTGAAAGGCACGTGCAATCACCAGGACCACGCCGGGCTGGGCGCGGCGCTGCCCGATGCCGTGCAGTATTACCGTGTTCGGAAGCTCCAGGAGATGGGCTGTAATTCCTTGCGTACGTCCCACAACCCTCCCACACCGGAACTGCTAGACGCCTGCGATGAGCTGGGGATGTTGGTGTTCGATGAGACTCGGATGATGTCATCGAATGTCGAGGGTCTGAGTCAGTTCGAGCATTTGGTGCGGCGCGACCGCAACCGCCCGAGCGTCTTCATGTGGTCGATGGGCAATGAAGAAGGTCAGGCGAACACTGAAAAGGGGTTGCACATTCTAACGGCGATGAAAGAGATTGCGACCGCGCAAGACGGCTCGCGGCCAGTGTCGATTGCACCCATTCGGGCGATCGGAGTGGGCGGGCTGGCGGTGTGCGACGTGATGGGCTACAACTACATGGATCCTGGCGCGGAGGAGTATCACCAGGCGCATCCGGATAAGCCCGTCATCGGCACGGAAACGGTGAGCGCGGTGGGAACGCGGGGCATCTACGTGACCGACCGCGCGAAAGGGTATGTGGGTTCGTACGATCCGTACACCACCACCGGCCGCGCCTCCGCCGAAGGCTGGTGGAGGTTCTGCAACGCGCGCCCGTGGCTTGCGGGAGGCTTCGTGTGGACGGGATTCGACTACCGAGGCGAGCCCTCACCCTACGAGTGGCCCAACATCAGCTCGCAATACGGCATTATCGATACCTGCGGATTTCCGAAAGACTCGTTTTACTACTACCAGTCTTGGTGGTCCGCGCAGCCGGTTCTGCACTTGTTCCCACATTGGAATTGGCCGGACAGGGAAGGAGAGGAGATCGCGGTCTGGGTCTACTCGAACCTGGACAAGGCGGAGCTGTTCTTGAACGGCCAAAGCCTGGGTGCGAAGGAAATGAAAAAGGATTCGCACCTCGCCTGGATTGTCAAGTACGCTCCCGGCACGATCGAGGCGCGTGGGTACAAAGACAGCAAGCACGTGTTAAGCGCGAAGCGTGAGACCACCGGTCCGGGGGCGAGATTGGTGTTGAAGGCGGATCGCGAGGAAATCCTGGCCGACGGTGAGGATGTGGCGATGTTCGCTGTCGAAGTGCAAGACGCCCAGGGCCGCGTCGTGCCGGTAACGGAGAATCCGGTGGCCTTCCGGGTTTCGGGCGAAGGGGCACTCATTGGGGTTGGCAACGGCGACCCGACCTGCCATGAATCCGATAAGGGCACATCGCGAAAGGCTTTTTGCGGGCTCTGCATGGCCATCGTCCAATCTACGAAATCAGCCGGAAACATCACGGTGGAAGCGACCTCGCCGGGTCTCTCGGCCGCAAGTCTCACGATTGTCGCGAAGGGCACGGCGCTCCGTCCGCAAGTGGCGGTCTGGGAACGCGAGGTGCCGGCGGGCGAGGGCATCACCGGCCTGTGGAGGCCAGTACCGAGGACCGAGGAGGGCAACAGCCTTATGGCAATGATTCTCGGCGCCGGCAACATCGTGTTCACGTTGAAGCAAGACGGCAACAAGCTTACGGGAACGGTGGAGGGCACGGGCGTAGGCTTCTTTGGCGGCGGCGATGTGCCGCTCCCCATCGAGGAAGGCAAAGTGGACGGAAACAACCTCTCATTCAAGGCCGGCAACACCACCTATTCCGGAACGCTGAAGGCCGAGCAGATCGAGCTCCAGCGGAAAATAGATTTCGGTATTCGCCTGCCCGCCGCGCCCGCAGCTCAGGAACGAGCGCGTCCGGCCATCGGACCACCTCCGGATGGGTCAGACCCGTCGATCCCCGACTTCCGGCAGCGGCTGGCGCAGGGGCCGCCTCCGCTTGTTCTGCGTCGGGTGCAACGATAGGGGGCCGCTCGCGACGCCGCGATTTTGAGGGAAAGGAACACCCAACATGCAAGCATCGTTCACCAACAAGATTCGGCGCCGCGACTTCTTAGGCGCCGTGGCAGGCGCCTGCACCATGCGAAGCTGGAGGTGAGCCTGGAGGCGGGCGAGCCCCTGGATATCCTGGTGGAATACATGGGCCGCATTAACTTCGGCCCGCGCCTGGTGGACGACCGCAAAGGAATCACGGAGCGCGTCAGCTTCGCCGGGAAGGAACTCACGGGCTGGGAAATTTACCGGCTGCCGCTCACCGATCTTTCTGTCCTGGCCTTCGCTCCTGAACTCCGGCCCGCGCTGGCTTTCTATCGTTGCGCTTTTGAGCTGAACGAAGTCGGCGACACTTTCCTGGACATGCGTGGCTGGGGCAAAGGCTACGTCTGGGTGAATGGGCGCAACCTGGGGCGCTACTGGCGGATCGGTCCGCAGCAAAGCTTGTCTTTGCCGGGCCATGGCTGAAGCAAGGCAAGAACGAAATGACGGTTCTCGATCTCGAGGAGAGCTCGCAGCATTCCCTCGCCGACCGCCGACAACCGGTGTGGGGCAACGGCGTGGAGCAATAGCGAAATCGAGCAGAGCGACGGCGTGGTTCGGCGAGTGGCGGGCGCTCCCTTGACTTCATCAATCCAGAACGCATCGAGTGATCGGGACCGCGCGCAGGCCGTTCACAGCTTGCCCCAGGACTCTGCCGCAGCGACTCACTAATCACTCGGGCAGAGGCAAATTCGTGAGCGGCAAGGGCAGAACCCCGTCTTCGTATCGGGAGCGCCGGATTTTGCCGAAGGCTGCGGGTAACCCCGCCACCGTCCACGGCGGGTACCCACGGCGTTCGAACGACAATTGACTAAGTTCGAACTTGAAAGCCCGCACCGCTTCTGTTATGACCTTCGCATGGACATCGGACAAAAGCTTCACGAACTGCGTATGGCAAAGAGCTTCTCCCAGGGCGACATCGAGAAGCGTACAGGACTGCTGCGATGTTACGTCTCGCGAGTGGAAAACGGGCACACCGTTCCGAACCTTGAGACACTTCGGAAATGGGCGACGGCGCTGGATGTCGAGATGTACCAGCTTTTTTTCGAGGGCGAAGGTAAGCCGCTGCCTGCTCCTAAGAAGCGAGCGGACAAGCTTGGTCCAGAGGAACGCGGGCTAGGTGACAGCTTCACAAGCCTCGACAAGAAAGATAGAGAGTTTGTCGCCGCGATGGTGCGGAAGATGGCAAAGGACAGGCGAGCCGCAAAACGATCCGGCTAGGCTCCAAATGGCTGCCGTCACAGATTTCGCAGTGGGCCGCCCAAGATTGCAATCCTCTCACATTCGAGGACATTGCCTCTCACCCATTCTCTGCGGTAGCAGATTGGTCGTTCAGTGGTGCTACACAGCCTGGTAAACGCCTAGTATGGGTTTCTTCATTTCTCCTTCGCCCCTTGTGACAACACAGTTGTCGGCAGCCCTAGCCCACTTGGCTAATAAGAGGAGGACGGCGCATCATCCGCGTGCAGAGTCTGCACGTGACTGTTATCAAGCGGAGGGCCCCGCCATTACTTCCGAGTCGGTGACATGCAGGAGTTGAGGGACTTCGGTCCACCCTTCGGCGTTTGAACGAAGCCGCTTGCGCGGCAGACGCTGCGCGTGTCATAATTCAGAGCGATGTACTGCAATCTGACCGCTCTCTTGCTACCTCTGAACGCTCCAACAAAACCAGTGGAATCTATTACTTGCAGAGACAAGTCAATTGAAATCCCATAGCTGATCCGCATCTGCCGCAAACGCAAGCGGCTCCCTTCAAACGGCTCTATCGAAAGTGACCTGGCGAATCGGCATCTCCCTGTTCCCCCAACATTCTCGCGCCGGGTCACTCCCGATAGAGTCCTATCGTTTATGGGGAGTAATCCGCCCGCGGCCGCTGGGGGCGTGCGAAAAAGCTGTCGGCACGTTTCCCGCAAAAGGCTATGTTGGTCTGCCACAGGCACTCGGATCCCCGTACTGCGGAGTGTGCGGGAACCTAATCTTTTTGAAACACTCGCCAATACTCGAGAAGAAGGCCGAAAACGAGAGATAAATGCAGATTGAACACCTACCAACTGGTGCCGCCAGAGTGTTTCCTTCAGGATGATAAGGCAAAACCTTGTGCAGTTTTGTTGGGTCGTCAAACTCCGGGCGGAATTGTTGCTGCTAGGCGCGATCAGACCCTGTGGCACCTGAGGTCCACTTCCTGAAAAGGTTATTTGCGGAGGCTAGCGTGCCGGCCGAAATTCGAGAGGTAATAGACATTAGTGGGGCGTCAGAATGTCAGATTTATCTCTATCTGGGGATGCTGGGCGTACCAGCTCCGCTGCTGTACAGCCTCACTTCGGAACAAGTTCGGGCGCGCGGCAGCATCGGGTGACACCCTGCGAACAACTGTTTCAGCTTAATCTGAAGAGCGTGCGGTCGCGGGCGTTGGCAGTGGAGGTGGTGGTGACTGCCCGTTCTTGTGCCCGAGGATTTCGACAGCGGCTTGATACAGCTTTGCGCGCAACTGGTAGCGTTCATTGGCGCGGGTGACGTAGCGCACGGCGATTTCGACGCCGCCAACCACCGGCTTGAGATTGATGGCCGGCGCGGCGGAAAGCGCCTTCATGTCACGAGAACTCGCCGCACTCTTCCATTCCTGCTCGGCCTGCTTCGCAGTTTCCGCCGTCGCTTCGAGTACTTTCTTCTGAAGTGCATCGATAAGCGGATAAGGATCCTCTCCCGACGGCAAGACCAGTTGCAGTTCGTCCCAGAGCCATTGGCCGGAAGTCGAAAAATTAAAATAGTGGCCTTCGATGGCGAAGCTATTGGTAAAGGTCACGCGCCGGCCGGTCGGATGGCCCGAATCGGTCCAGTTGCCGGTCTCCAACAGCACAGTGTGAAACATACCGAGTTCGACCACTTCGCCGGATACACCGTTAATCTCCACCCAATCGCCGAGGCGGATGCCGTTTTTCCCCATTAGCACGAACCAGCCGAGGAAGGCGACGATGAAATCCTTGAGCGCCACCGTAAGGCCGGCGCCGGCGAGCCCCAGAATTGTGCCCAGCTGTCCCGGTGGCCCGAAAATCACGAGCAAAATAAAAAGCACCGAAAACACTTGCACCGCAACGCGCGTTACCGTGCGCAATGTTTCTAAAAGCCGGCGGTCCAGCATCAGCTTGCCGAGAAGCCGCTCGAGCCACACATCAAAAAAGATTCCAATGAGCAAAATTACGAGAATGGTGATGACGCCGATCAGCGCGGCGTGCAGAACCGCAGATTGTTTTGCGGCCAACACGCCGATCCATTTTCCATAGTTTTCGGCAAGTTGTTTCTGATTCTCGATTCTTTTATCCAAGGACGCGAGGGTCTTCTGGCTCGCCGCGCGCCGCTTTGCCGCTTTCACTAAGGCTGCGGAATCTTCGCGGCTTAGGTTCGCGGGCGTTCCCCCGCCGGTGGAAGACTTGGCGGCGCTCGCCGTTTCTGCAGATGGCGGCAGGCTCTTCTTTTCTGCCTCGAGCTGCGCATCCAGCGCATTGTGGCTCGCTGAAAAGGAGGCGGCCGCGGACTCTGCCTGTTGCTTCGCTTGCCACAAGAGAACCTGCTTCTGATGGAGCACCGACCATTGGCTGAAGTGATGAATCAGCCCGCGTTCTTCGACGGTCGTGCTGACAGTTATTTTCAAGCTATCAACCGTCTGCGAAGAAACTTTATGTTCCTGGATCATGGCTTCGATGCGGGCCTTTGGATCGCCACCCGCACGAGCCAAATCCTCTTTCGCGTCATCGACTTCGTCCTGATGTTCCTCCTGGTGAGCCGTCGCCAAGACGAGTTGATCGTCCAACGCGTCCTTTTTGGCGCCAGTGGCCTTGGCCTCCTCCGCGGTCAGCCGCGCGACCTCCGCGTTGTCCGTGTCCAGCGCATCTTCCGCCTCTTTCAGCCGCGCCTGGATCTTTTTCGCGTCGGTGGTCAGCCGCGCCGGATGCTCCTCGAGCTCGCGCTCCGCCGCTGCGTAGGCCAGATCCATCTCTTGATCGGCAATCCGCAGAGCCTCCTGTGCAAATGGCAGCTCCTCGGCCGTTGTGGGCATTTGCGCTAATTTGAGCGCCGTGAGAATTGGAGTTTGGTCAACGGCGGAAGCTTGCTCTGCTCCTGGAACACTGCTGGTGGTTCGCGGCGCGCTCGGGGCCCGCGCGGTGCGGTTCAAGCCGTAAACCGCAGCGCCCAGGAGGAGCACCAGCGTAATTGCGCCGATTTTTTGCCTCGGTCTCATGTGCAAACAGTTGCCCATTCCATTCTAAATTGGAATTTCCATTTGGCCTTCCAGCGGCTCCGAGTATACGCCCATCCGGCACCAGGGCGCTTGCTCCTTATAGACCCAGGCCCCGAGCAGGGTTGTTATGACCGGGCCCCCGAACAAGGGAGAGGGCTGGGAAAGTTTGATTCTTACCCTCTCCCCAGAGGGTTGTTCGCGACCGACGCTTTCACCAGCCGGCGGGGGCAGGGGGCCCCGAGCACCGGGGGTGAGGGTTGTGAACCGAAGCCTCCAATGTAACTTGATCCCCTGCGTTTGTATTAATTGCTCTGGCTCGTCGTGTTCCGGAGCACGAGCACG
Source organism: Terriglobia bacterium (assembly GCA_050013575.1). Taxonomy (GTDB): domain Bacteria; phylum Acidobacteriota; class Terriglobia; order UBA7540; family UBA7540; genus DASYXZ01. Next base: position 17,726 of record JBEKEZ010000031.1, read on the forward strand.
ACGATGCGTCCGTCGGAGTGAAACTCCCCTCCCGTCGCGGTCTTGGCAGTGGGCAGCGGATCGGCTGGCGTCACGTGGTCCCGCTGGGCGACGAGCCCCGTTCCCGAAAGCGTGCCATTCACGTACTCGCGTTCGCCGTCGATCGCCGGATCGATCTTGTGGGTCACGCCATTGTTGCGCTGGTCGCGCTCGAATCCGATGTCGTGCGTAGCCGCCACGCACCACAGCGGCCGCCCGTCGACCTCGTACGGCGATTTCCAGACGCGCAGGTGATTGCGTGACATGGCCACCTTCACCGGCTCACCGTGCGCGAATCCATAGTCTTGCGCCCGGTTGAAAAGAAAGAGCGTGCTCATCGGCATCGTCAGGTAATCTTTCTTCTCGAGCGAGTCCAAGACGGCATTCAGCACCGTATTCCGCACCGACTTATCCACCTGGACCCACCCGGCAGTCGTGAATACCTGAACCAACTGGTCCTGTGTTCCCACGATCAAGACGTTCACCATGTCGCCGGGTCTGCCGTTGGGATCGGAGACGCGGCGCGGGATTTTGCTCAGCAAATCGGGAGTGATGCCCGGCAGGCGGGTTTCCGCTGGGCCGCCGGCGTTTGTGGCCTCCGCTGAACCCTCGTTCAGAACTTCGACCTTCACATGGAAGCTTCCGTCCGCGGTCGAGGCTTCGCTCATCCCCTGATTGATCCCCAGGAACAGTCTCCCTGCCACGGGCACGTCGTATTCCTTGCTTGCGCCCACCAAAAACGCCTGCGCGTAGGATTCAGAGCCGATCCGGTCGCGTGACGCATGGAGGACGCGAATGACTTGGAACGGCCGGGCGTCGGATCAATAAACGACGAGGCAGGAGCAAACGACAAAGAAGCGATGCCTGCGGTCAACCAAATGTTCGCGGCAGCGACCGATGCCAGGGTCAGGCCTGGCTTTTGCACGGCCGCTTCGATCTTATCCAACCCGGAATCTTCGTTTTCAGTTTTCGGCTGACCGTTAACATACACCCGAGCGCCTGTGAACGCAATCGTCAGGCCGGTTTGGCGAAAAGAAAAGGTCGGAATCGGGAATTCCGGTTCCCACGGTGCTATAATCCTCTCAGCGCGCCCCTGGGCATAGCCCATCCCTGCCGGCTTGGAGGTCGTCATGAGAGGCAAGCTTCGCATCGTTCTTATCATTGTAGGAGTTTTGATTGTCCTGGTTCTCGTCGCTCCCTTCTTAATCCCCGTCAATCAGTTCCGACCCACCATTGAAGAAAAAACGTCCGCCGCCCTGGGGCGTAAAGTACAACTCGGAAACCTGAGCTTCTCGCTCCTCAGCGGCTCTCTCTCCGCCGAGAATCTGTCGATCGGCGACGATCCCAAGTTCAGCTCGTCGCCTTTCCTCACCGCCAAATCGCTGAAGGTGGGCGTCGAAATCATGCCGCTGATTTTCTCGAAGACAATCAACGTCACCGGCATCACGATTGTTAGTCCACAAGTGACGCTCCTTCGGAATGCCGCCAGCCAGTGGAACTATTCTTCCCTAGGCGGCTCCTCCGCAAAGTCTTCGAGTCCGTCAAACTCCTCCGCGGGCTTTTCCGTTAAGAAACTCGAGCTCGGGGACGGCAGTATCATTCTCGGCTCGACGAATTCGCAGAAGCGCAGCACCTACGATCACGTTAACGTGACCGCCGCTGACGTTTCCATGACCTCGAAATTTCCGGTCACCGTCACCGCCGATCTTCCCGGAGGTGGTAAATTCAAGCTCGATGGCACTGTCGGCCCTATCGATCAAGCCGATACTTCGCTGACTCCGCTCAACGCCAAGCTCCATATCAGTTCCTTAAATCTCGCCACGATGGGTTTCCTTGATCCCTCCGTGGGACTCGGGGGCATGCTCGATCTCGACGGCACGCTCGCCTCGCAAAACGGGGAAGCCGAAAGCAAGGGCAACGCCAAACTCTCCAAAGCCGTGTTAATTGCCGGGGGATCGCCCGCCGGGGCTCCGGTTAACGTGGATTTCGATACAAAATACAATCTGCGCAAGAACTCTGGCGTCCTAAATTCTTCCAGTCTGAAGATCGGCAGCGCGGCGGCGAGGCTCCAGGGCACGTACGAAACTGCGGGCGAGGCCACCGTCGTCAACATCAAGCTTGATGGGAAGGACATGCCCGCCAAAGATCTTGAGGCTTTTCTCCCCGCCCTCGGGATCAACATTCCCAAGGGTGCTTCGCTTCAGGGCGGAACGCTCGACGCCGATCTGACTCTCGCCGGTCCAATTAACAAACTGGTCTCCACGGGGACGGCGGGTTTCTTTAACGGAAAGCTGACGGGCTTCGATCTCGGCTCGAAAATGTCCGCCATCTCGGCGCTTACCGGTCTGAAGACTGGCAAGGACCTCGACATCGAGAAGCTGACTACGAATCTTCGCATGGCGCCCGACGGCCTCCGCGCCGACAATTTCAACGCCTCTGTTCCTGCTCTTGGCACGCTCTTCGGAGCCGGCACCATCGATGCCAAAAACAATCTCGATTTCAAGATGGTCGCCACACTAACGAATTCCCTTGTTGGCGCGCCGGGCGCGACGAGTACGTCTGGGGGGGCCGCCGGCGTTCTTGGAGGGCTACTTGGGAGAATTCCTGGAGGCGGTGGCGGCTCGACCGCGAGTAATGGCCGACGCATTCCGTTCCTGATTCAGGGCACGACTTCGGATCCCAAATTCATCCCTGACGTCAAGGGCCTCGCCGCTGATATGCTCAAATCACAACTCGGCCCCCTTGCATCTCCTAGCGGCACGCAGCAACAGCAGAACAACAATCCGCTCGGCACACTCGGCGGCCTCTTCAAAAAGAAAAAACCCTGACGCCCTGCTCAGATACGCCTTTGTGCGTTCTTAAAGTGCTGGCAGATTACCCGTGACGGAAGCGCCGCGTCCTGAGAGTGTGTTCGTCCGTTTTCCGACTTCCCACGCTGGGGTTACCCTGTGGGAACTGGCAGCCGCGCGATCCTGCCTCGGAATCCTTGACCCTCGTCGCCAGAATGCACGGAAACTCCACCCTACGGCGTTCGCGGGTAGTCGCCTTATGTTTACCGATTCCGCAGGGGCAATCCGAAGTTCTGGCCGAGCGACGCGCACTCGGAAGAAATCGTGCCAGTTTCTGAGCAGAGGTGGCGCCCGAATCGTGCTCGTACCACCTGCCCAAAAACCTCACTCTGCTGCCCGCCGCAAGTGGTTGATCCTGTGATGCAGGTTTGCGTCGATTGCCTGGCCCAAAATCAGACGTTTGCGGGCAGAGTCTTGACGGTTGGTGGCGCTGGCAAGGGCGAGCAGGGAGTAATTCCGGCGACAGGCAGACGCGCTGCACGCGCCGTTGGGTGGTACAATGCCCGAATTCGTCAGTGTGATTCCCGCCCTGCAGAGGTGCACATGGCGGATCGTCCACTCGTTACCTTACTAGTCTCCATCATAACGGTTATTCTAACACTGTCCGTGAGAGCGCAGCAGAAGGCCTTTATGCAATACCTGCTGCAAGGCATGGTGCCGTCCGACCTCGGGGATGGGCTGCTCGATCTGCTGACGCGAGAGGGGAACTCGCCGCATGTCAGAGAGTGCCCGCTACCCGTGACTGCAAACCCCGGCAAGATTCGGGGCACGAGAGCAATCCTAGCTGGGCTCACTTGTGCCCAGGCCTTGGATTCTTTAGGGAGCTTGGAGTGCATCGTTGCTGATCGAAAATTTGATCGTCGGAGAAGGAAATAAGTGGCCGGTAACCTTGAACAATGGGAGAAAACGTGGAAGGACGTTCTTCACTCAGACCGGTGTCCGCCCGTGTTGGGATTGGTTCCTCTATCTTTGGAGAACTGTGAGTTCATCACCGGCTTAGTCAAGAACGCGATGATGAAGATCCCCGGGAAAGATCAACCCAGGGCTCTCCGGTTGCTCCTGGATAGATATCCGGCAGTCACAAGCGTGTGGCTGGCTCGGAAAGCGGGCGAGGCATACGATCTCGGTACTTTTTGGGAGCACTTCGAACGAAGCATTGGAACAAAGATAGCTTCAGTGGAACGACCCAACCTGGCCCAATGTTTTCGCGAGGCGTGTTCAGTAGTCATGGGGAATTACACTTCGCCACCAGAACCGGGGGCTTTTAAGCACGTAGAGGCATTCCTGTTTCAAGCCGGTCTACCATTGTGCCATTGCCGTCCATTTGCCAATATGGTTCGCCAGGTGGAGCGGCGCTATGGGCTGCCCGACCTTGAGCTGTCCGAGGCTGGCGAAGAACTGCGGGACCACGTCCTAACATTCTCCGGCGTTTATGCCCGACCGATGCTTAGGCGGGCACTACAGGGTCCTGCTGGCCCGCTCATTTGCCACTCCGCCTTGAAAGTGGTCTTTGAAGGGGACTATCAAGGCATAAACCCAGAGTTAGGGGAGGCCCTCAAGGAAGCTTTTGCCAGCCAAAGTGGACGACAACTTCGCCGATCAGCGCGGCAACCATTCTTGCGATTAGGTGAAGACTATTGTTCGCTGGAGGTCGTGGGGCCTCGCCAGGAAGAGAATGAGGTTGGCCCCGACGGACTTTGTTGGGTCGTCGATGGCACTCTATATCCGACAGCATCTTTTGATGAGTTTGTTTTCCCACTCCGGGGCTCTCCGCAAATCTCAATAGAACTGCGCGGCTTGTTAAGCGGGGTCACAGCAACTCGCACATTTACGTCGCGACTCGAAGGGAAATTGCAGCCATTCATGATATTCGATCTCGGTTCCCGCAAGCTTAGAAGAGAAGAGTCCGGTCGTACGACCTGGCTTCCGAGCGGGGACTATTTTCTCTTGCACTCAAACCAGGCGAGGACTTCACCAGAAGCAGAACGTTGGGATTGGCCAGACTGTGAGCGTGCGTTATCCCTTCTCCAGGTCCGACCGGAAAGGGAAATCAGGTTAGAGGACATCCATACATGGGGTTTTCGTGCAGCCCCAGTACCCTTTATCGAGACTGGAGGACGCTCCGTCTTAACCGACAATGGGGAATTAATCCACTATGACTGGAAGGAACTGCCCAAAATATGCCGGCCGTTAGATGAAGTTCCAGACCGCGATACAGGTTGGGTTGCCAGGGTAGCGGTAGCCTCTGACGTGCGGATGTACCCCCTCTCCGAGGGCGAGATCGAGGGAGCAACAGTGCGCTGCCCGCTCCGGGGATCGCAGGTACTGGCAACCCTTCCTCCGGGGTTACATGAGATTGAGATTTCTGTTTTTCAGCGTCACCGGTGCCATTTGCGACAGACCTATTGTCTGTGGGTGGGGCTCGACGCCTATGACGCGGGTGACAAGTTCGTGCTTTCCGCCCTCCCGTTCAATCTTGTCATACCCGAATGTTGCGGGTTTGAAGTGTCCCATTACGCAATAACGCATAGGGCGGACGCATACCGACAGCACTACCTCGCCTTTGATCTTCGAGGCGTGGTAAAACGCTTTGCTTGGTCCAGGAAAGGGATCTTTCTGGAATCACTCCAGAGGACTCCAGGGCGTGCAAGCCAGCCAGTTTCCCAGAAACTCGGTGAAACATTCTCAGCCTCAGGAGACTCGCAAAGGTGGTTGCGGGTTTGGTGTATACCTGCCATTTCCGCAAATCTGATGGTAAATAATCAGGTTTTGCAGCGAATGAAATCCGGACAGAACCATGCGTTTTTCGACGTAAGCCTGGCACAAGTCTCTACGGTGTATCCACAAGGTGGGCGTATCCTCCTCAAGTGGGACGATACCGAAACGGGTGTCGCAAAGTTCGCGCGGCCGCTGACGCCCGATCGAGTGCAGTTCGCGGCATTCCAGGAATCCAAGTCTGTCAAATTCCTTTTCCGCGAACAGATCCAATGGGTGAAGCCCCGTCTTCTTGAATTGGTCACTGGCAGAACGGTTGAATTGGCCGGGCAGAACCTAAAAGCGTCTGAAGAGGGAGTCTTTTGCGGCGGGGATCTTCCGCAACTTCAGTGTTTCCTAACTACTCCTGCGAAAGATCTGCAATGTAAGTCAGCTACTGAGCTCTTGGTACCTAAATCTGACTGGCCACACGGCTTGTGGTTGGTGGAACTTCAGGTTCGTCGAGACGAGGCCTCGGACTGGGAACTTGTGACCGATTCGTATGGGCGGCGCGCCCCACTGATGGTTTTTGGGGGAGTCGACGGGACGACCGCCGATTCACCTCTTGAACAACTCATCAAATTTGAGGAAGAGGGCGACAAGGCAGCACACACTTCGGATGACTTCGTGAACAGGAAATACCAAATGTTGGTGCAGGCTTTTTCGAATGTCCTGCAAGTGGTGCAGTGCGGGTTCGTGCCCGACCTTCATACTGAATTCCGTTGGTTAGAGCATATTCTGGAACGAGCCGTCCAAGCAGTAAGGCAAGAGCTCCACAAATCATCGAGGGAGGACATCAGCAAGTTACTGCAACTTGCGTCGACCGACGGAAACCACTATGCAACGGGCGGCAGTTCCTCTGAGAAGCACTCTGTGATGGTGCTCATCCCCAAGCTGTTGGCTCTGCGCGCTGAGCATTATGCACAGGCTTCAGTGAGTCACCCACTGAGCTTGTCCTTGTCGTGGTGCGGGTTGCTTGCAACTTATGACGTTGTGTTTGAGGCGTTTCGGGTCATGATCGAAGACGCGCTTTGCAACCCCCAATCCGTACCACCAGACACCTTTGCAGTCCTAAAGAACTTTCGTAATTTTGCTTATGTTGTTCAGACAAACGACAGCGGCGTGGAGCCGTTGGATTTTGCACGCTTCGACTACCGTCGATACTTCGACGAAACCATCGGGTATATTGACGACGCTGGGGCGCAACTGGAGTGGAACGCCAACCGCGTGCTGGGGAGAACCCATGCCCGATCGGCACTCGGCAAGTTCATCACGCGTCTAGAAAACGCCCGTGAAAGCCGGGAACTGGGCTCTGTCAATGCCTTCTTCTGTAACGCGGTTACATTCCTCGATTGGGTGTCGAGAACGATGGACGACTATCAGGGCCTGGTGCCGCTTGATGCGGGGAATAATCCGTGGCTCCATGTTTCCATTGAAGAGCCAGCCATCGTAAGCTGCTCAAACAAGTTTGCCTCGATATTCGCCATGGCCGCGCGTGCTGCAAGTGCAGGGCGGCTATCGTTTGAAGATGTTATACAATGGCTAACCCGGATTGGTGGCGGTGACCGGATCTTACGACAAGCAATTACTGCCCTCGTGGATCTCGCGCCGGAACTCTTTGGTTTTTACCTCATGTTTTGGGAACTTATGATACGGACCTACCCACATGACTGACAATCGACACGACAAGGACCCCGTTGCCTTCGGCAAGCAAATGGAGGACAGCATTCGGGGCTACCTGAAGTCAGCCTTACCCGTCAGTCATCAATACCCGCGCCTCCGGCAAGAAATTGGTCGTGCACTCACGGAGCCCGAACTGTTGCTTAAGGGGCCCTTTGTCGAGGCGCTACCCGACTTCGTGAAAGACGTATCCTTGGAGGCGCTAACGCACGGAGGTGACCGGCTTCTTGACGGCGAGTTTTCCAAGTTGCCGCAGACTGAATACCAGCGCCCGTTGCACCGACATCAGGCACAAGCGTTGGAGGCAGTGGTTCGCCGCCGGGAAAACGTTATTGTTGCCACTGGCACCGGCAGCGGTAAAACAGAATGTTTCCTATATCCAATTCTTGATTCCCTTTTGAAAGACATGAGCCTCAGTCGCCCCGGCGTGCGGGCACTTCTTGTCTACCCGCTCAACGCTTTGGCAAACGATCAACTCTACAAGCGTCTTGTGCCATTGTTTGTGCACTCGTTTCAACACAGAGGCATCAAGGTGGGCCGTTACACGGGACTGACGCGCCAAGGCCTGACTCGCGCTCAGGCCGAGGAGGAAGTCCTCAGTTCCGATACGTCTTTTGCACGGGAGCTTGGCTGGAAGCAAATCCCGGCAAATTGGCTACTCACTCGCGAGGAAATGCTGGCCACGCCGCCACATGTTCTGATAACGAACTATGCGATGCTTGAGCACCTACTGCTGCTCCCCAAGAACGCACCATTGTTCAGAAACTCCGCACTTCACTTCCTGGTGCTAGATGAGGTTCACAGTTACTCTGGTGCCCAAGCGAGCGAAGTTGCTCTCCTAATCCGAAAGCTGAGACAGCGGCTTAACTTGCGCTTTGAAGACACGATCTGCATCGGTACTAGTGCCAGTTTTGCACCCGGCGAGAGTGCAGACGAGGACATTCTGCAGTTCGCGACCAACCTGTTCGGTGTGCGGTTCTCTCGCGTAATCCGCGGGAAACGGCAGGAACACATACTACTTCGCGAGGCTTCGGATAGGATTTTCTCCATGACGCCTGAAGCGTGGATTGCCCTAGGAAGGGCAGCGGCATCGCTTACCCCTGGGGACCCTGATGGTGTGCAGACGTGGAATCAAGCTATCTCAGTGTCGAATCTTTCAGGCGGCCTACGCGATAGTCTGTGGCTTGATGAGAAGACACCAGTGGAGCGGGGTTTGGCGCGTGTTTTTGCCCTAAGCAAAGAAATGCGACATGCGTCCAAGACTCTTTCTGAGGGAGGCGCCGTTGAATTCACTCAACTTGCCGAAACAATCTTCGGAAGCGGAGCGCCGGGAGAAGCTGCGCTGGCAGGATTGATCGCGATTGGAATTCGAGCGCGGTCGAGCCCGGGAGACTTCCCGCTGCTACCAGCACGCTATCATTTCTTCACCAGCGGCATCGATAACATAACCCTACGGTTGGCGGCCGGAGAGACAGAGGGGTTTGCCGAGGTGCGGCTCGGTAGCCAGTTCAAACACGACGGCCAGAATTTGTACCGACTCCTAATCTGCCGGAAGTGCGGCCAGCCTTACGTTGAAGGGTTTTTGGAGGGTGAACGTCTGCATCCGCGGCCGACAGGTACCAAACCCGTTACCCATCGGCACGTTTTCTGGTTAGGGGACAAGGGTCCCGAGGTCGAAGACGAAGATGACGACACCGCGGATTCCCTCCGCACTGGGAGCACCATCTGGGAAATGAACCCTGCCACTGGCGAGATCAACTCCATCTTTGGCCCTCGGGTAAAACTCCGCGTAGTGGAACTCAGGCAAGATGCTGAGGAAAACAGACGGTACGTGCGTAAATGTCCAGCTTGCGGTGGGACTGCCGGAACCGACGCCGAAGTGGTGACAGGGTTTCATCCCGGTGACTTTGCGCTTTCCGCTGTAATTGCCGATGCGTTGTATCAACGCCTCCCTTCGGACGTGTTAGAAGAACCGACTCCCGGGAACGGGCGTCGTCTCCTGGCGTTTTCCGACAATCGACAGGACGCCGCGTTTTTTGCGCCGTATTTGCAGCGTACGAGCCAAGATATTCTGCTGCGTTGGGCCATCATGCGGGTGTTCCGGAGCTGCCCGGGCACTCAGACCCTGGCCTCGCTGACCGACAATGTGCATAACTTGCTGTCACGAGCTATCAGTTTTGTGGACGCCGCAGGGTCGGTTTTCGATGTCGACGCGGACTTCGCTAACTTTCTTCGTGGCAAGATCACTGCGGAGTTTTGTTTGCCGACAGGCCGTCGCACATCTCTGGAGGCCCTCGGCCTCGTCTATGTCACCTACGACCCAACGAAGTTGGCGCAAGCGGCAGAGCAGTTCGCGCAGTCGTTACCAAAGACCCTGTCTCCTCAGGCCGGGCCAATTTTGGAGGTTCTTCTGGAGACGGTCCGCCGCGCACGGTGTATTTCGCAGCCCTCCAACGTCAGCCTTGAATCGGCTCATATCTGGGGTGAAGATTTCATCAGTCGAAACCGACGGTTTCAATTACAGGGCACTTCGGTTAACGCGCGCTACAGTTGGCTGCCCACCGTAAGCGATAGAGGGCAGGTGTTCCAAAACCGTCGGAGTTACTTCCTGGAAAAGCAGCTAGGTCTGGCCAGCTATGATGCCACCTTGCGCGAGGCATTCCAGGCACTGCAAGCAAACGGGCTCATCGTCCAAGACAATGCGGCGTTTGTTGTGGATGTGCGTCGGCTGACTTTCGTGGACGGGCGAGCCAACGTCCTACGCCGGTGTAAGGCCTGCGGGTGGCGGCAGTTCGCCAGTGTGCAAGACAAATGCGCTGCCTTTCGATGCCAGGGCGAGCTGGAGGAAATCTCCTCAGAGGAACGGCGCCGTGAGCTCGTAGAAAATCACTACTTCCAGCTCTACACCCAAGACGACTACGCCGGCACGGTCGCCAAAGAACACACTGCCGCCATCAACAACCGTATCCGCGAGCAACTTGAACGTGACTTCAAGGTCGGCAAGGTGAGCGTGCTGAGTTGCTCTACGACTATGGAACTGGGCGTAGACATTGGGGAACTTGAGGCCGTGTTTTGCCGCAATGTGCCACCGGGAATACAGAACTATCAGCAGCGGACTGGCCGGGCGGGACGCCGGGCTCAGGCCGCGCCCCTCTGCGTGACGTTCGCGCAGAACCGCAATTACGATCAAGCCGAATACCGCAACGTGGGTGATTACCTGCGGCGTGAACCAAAGACCCCTTTTGTTCACCTCGGCAACGAGCGACTCTTCCGCCGCCACCAGTTCTCGGTGCTCCTCGGGGGCTTACTGCAACATCGAAACGTTGGACAGTCTGGTGGCTCCCCTTCTCTTGCGGAGTTCTTTGGGGGAAAGTTCTCCGAGCAGCAACAGCTTGATTTCATCCGTGACGCCGAGGAGTATCTGCGCTCCATCGAAGGCCAGCGACGCCTAAACGAAGCACAAGCCATGGGTGAAGATTTACCTTCATCAGTAAGGGTGCCTGACACACAACTAGCTGAAGAGTTCCTTAAGGAATTGAAAGGCTGCTGTGAGTGGTACGGCGAGCGGTGGCGCTACTACTATGACATGTTTATGCAAACGGCGGGCGACATTCAGCGCGCGAAAGAGAACCGGTTTTGGGCAGGCCAGACAGAGAGATGGCAGGATCAGCTCCTAATTAACCATTTCCCACGGCTTGGTTTCTTGCCCACCTACAGCTTCCCTGTCAACAGTGTCCAGCTCGAAGTCCTGCGGGGGGATCAGCCCAACAGATTCGGGAAGCCGTGGGAGGAAGAGATTCTGCTCCTTCGCGACGCCCGAGTGGGCATTAGCGAATACGCACCTGGAGCCCAAGTTGTTGCCGCGGGACGTGTGTGGGAATCCTATGGCATCGGGAAATATCCACGCCACTTCATGCCCACCCGCTTCTATCGAGAGTGCCTGAAGTGTCATCACGTCGAGATCGCTGAAGAACGGGAGGCTTTCACCACGGACTGCCTGAAATGCAGCCAGCCTATCGCACCGAACCAGATTCGTCCCTTCATCGAACCAAAGAGCTTCGTGACCTCTAGTAAGAAAGCTAATGGTACTGACCCTGGCCTCACGCGCCTCCGCCCCCCACCGGCACAGGAGGCACGCCTACTCACCTCCGCCGAAGACAGCGAGTTTCAGCGATGCCCCACTGATGTGCCACGCACCAGCTGGGCCTATCAGGATGCCAAGCAGGGCCTGATGTTCGTGGTTAATAGGGGGCATCGGTTCGGATTCCTGCGTTGCATCTGTGGGTTTGCCGTAATGCTGAAGGACCCGATCAACCACAGGAACCGCGTTCGCACGGCTGGCCATCGCACCCCGTACGATCAGCCATGCAGCCTGAATCATTTGACCGTAGAGGACTTGGCCCACGAATTCCGCACGGACGTCCTTCAGATACGCGTCGATGAGCCGATCCCTCTGCCTGGAGATGTTCCCGCTCAAGAACGAAATGATTGGCTAAACGCTTTCACGAGGACCTTGGCAGAGGCCATTCGCATGTCCGGTGCACGACTCCTCGGTATTGATCAGCGCGAGGTCTCCGCTTCGGTCCGGGGACGCTTGTTCGAACAACCGGAGGTCATCCTTTACGACAATGTTCCTGGGGGCGCAGGCTACTGCCAGATGCTAATGAGCCTACACTCTATGCGCGAGCTTTTGAACACCGCCCGCAACACGCTTGATTGCCCGGCCGACTGCAGCTATTCCTGCCGAGCATGTCTACAGGACTACGACAACCAAACCCACTGGGAAAAATTAAACCGCAAACCTGTACTGACTTGGCTGGAGAAGCTCTTGGCTCCGAAAGGCGCGAAGGAAATCTGAGGTGCAAGCCATTCACGACAAAGCCATCGGGTTCCACATTGCCCCGCCAATTCAACCCGGCCTTGGCGTAGGATAGCCGAACCGTCGAGCCGGCAGCACGACCGCGTCGCAGGAGCCGAAGATCAATGCCGCTCGGACGGCCTACTCGAAACTGAACCTATTACTGTCGGCGCAATGAAAGGCATCGAGGCTGTCCTCAGGGCTGCAAGCTCTCGTCGTCAAACGCTCCCTCGAATTTCAGACTGAGCACAGGAGTGCACTCTCCTATAGTTGTGTCTGTCGCTGATGGATTCCCGGACTGCGGGCCGCTCAGTAACAGTTGCCGGAGAGATTTGCACGCTGCACTCTGGCAGAAATCTCACGTTCGCAGTAATATCTGGATACACACCTACGGGTGCCTAAGCGAATCAGGCAGAACTCTCCATGGCAGAGAAGCCCGAAGAAAAAGCTCGGCGAATAATCGACAAGCTCCTAACGGACGCGGGCTGGATCATCCGCAGTGGCTGGACGCTACATACGAGGCGCTTTCCAAGAAGAACTCCAATCTTCAGATTGCGGTGGGCGCGATATTCCGATACGAGCGCTGTCCGGACGTTTACAGCTCCGACATCCTGAATCACATTGCCAGCGTGTGGATTGCGTGCAAACCGCTCATTCAGACCTTGATTTCATCAGCGCCGTTGAATTAGCAAGTAGAGAATAGAGGGTGAGAAAGGATGAGCCCTTCACTATAATAGGTCGTCCAGAAACTCCGAGGCCGGGGCGACGCCGGTCACCAACAGCTGATCGCGCGCTCGTGTGCAAGCCACGTAGAGCAATTGTCGCTCGGTGTTGTATACGTCTTCGAGATCCGCGTCATCCCCCACTTTTTCGATCCGTTCCTGCAATGGAATGACCTCATCATCACAGGCCATCACGACCACCGCGCGGAATTCCAGGCCCTTCGCAAGGTGCATGGTGCTAACCGATACGTAGCCGCTTGTGGTTTCAACCTGCTCATCGAGGACCTTGAAGGGCAAGCCGGCTTTCTCCACTGCCTTACTCGCTCTCTCCAACTGAGCCGGCGACCGGACGAAGACGCCGATTTCTTGAGGTTCAGTATCCTCAGTCCTTAGTTTGGAAAGCCATTGAGCTACGAATGCCATTTCATCTTGGAGCGTGTCAAAAGCTACGATTTGAGGTGTCGCACCGTTGAACACCGAAATCGTGCCACGCCGTTCCTCAGTATTGCCGTCAACATCAGAAACTTCGGGGGCCAGCAGCCGATCGGTTTGAATCCGGATTTGATGTGACGTTCGGTAATTGATATGTAGCGTGGTCGATCGGCCGCGAATATCGACACCAAGTGATTTCCACGAAAAAGGTTGCTGAAAAATTCGTTGGCCAAGGTCGCCAGCAAAGAACAAACCGTTCGGCCGCGCTCCGCCCAAGGCGGCGAGAAAGCGCAACTGGGCTACACTAATGTCCTGCGCCTCATCCACCACAATGAAGTCAAACGGCGGGCTCTTACTAGCAGTCAGTTTGGAGGCCAGCCGCGTGAACACCTCGGCTGAGGTGATCACGTTGCGAGTCTTCAGGCTGGATCGAACCTGATCAAAGATCGACCAGAGCGTGAGCCGCTGCTTTTCCGAAAGCCGAGTCTTCCGCCCCAAGCGCGCTACATCTCGATATGCCTCCCAGGTTTCCAATTGCCACGCATCCACGACCTGTTCCCACTCGGTCAGTAAGAAGTGAGGGCTGAACTTATGTTCCTCTATCTTGCCGGCGGCTTCATCGACAAGTTGGCGCATCAGGTCTCTCGAAGCGAGGTTGAGTGGGCCTACATTCAACTCATAGAGCCGCTGACCGATCGCATTGATGGCGTGGACTTCCAATCGCTCACCGAGCCGCGGTTCGTTGCTGATGAGCCGCCTCAGTTTCGTGTGCAGTGCATTCGCAAGGGTGTCCGAAAACGTGGTGAGAAGTATCCGAGCATCGGCGTTGGTGCGAGCGAGAAAGACAGCTCGATGCAGGGCGACAATCGTCTTGCCCGTGCCAGCCGAACCCGAAACCCGCGCCGGACCGCTGTAAACTCTTTCAACCAATTCGCGCTGCGCTGGATGGAGAAAAATGGTCCATTTCTCCCACGGATATTCGAGGGCCCGCTCCAGCTCCTCAACGTTAGTCATTATGCGGAAGCGGCGCTGTGCGTCTGGATGAGCGAACGGGTCGGCACCGGCGACCGCCCGTTCGGGGACTTCCGGCGTCACGCCCGTTGCGAGGTTCAGCAATGCCTCTGCAGCTTCAGCCGGCAGGTGCGCGGCTACCTCAAGAATGGACTCTTCGTCGGCGCGGCGCACATCTGCGAGCCACTCGGTGGGCACCCCATAGCCGAGCAGATCATCATTAGAAACAGTTGCGAACAACGGCGGTTTGCCGAGGCCGAGCGGCAGTTCGGCCATCACCACATATTTCGGAACAGTGATTTCCTTAACCGTCTCACGGATTTCAACCAGCTGCGCAGCACCCGTTTGGGGATGGGCTTCGAGCTTTCGCCGTTCTGCCCATTGATAGGCTTTGTCGTGATGATTCACGTAACACAGCAGCAGGCTTGTTTCGGATTTGTGAACGATAAGCCGAAGGTCACCGCCCACTCTTACCGACCAGAAGTTCTTATCCTTGGCTTTGTCGAGCTTGTGAAACTGCATGCCGGGGTTGGCTGGATTCACCTGAAGGTCAAAGGCTGTGGTCTTCACCAGCTTCTGCTCCTCGCCCGTTAGTTTGGCGAGGCTGTCGGTAAAGGTGTCCGCGATGCGAAATTCCATTAAGTGTTTGTCCTTCACCCGGCCTACGCGGTCGCAGCCACTTCATGGTCGGTAGCTAGCGGACAGTCGGCCCAACCAACACTGAGAGAAATACCGTTTACAGAGGTTGTGGCCATACTGCCGCGTGCTGCAGGAATCTTCAGAGCCTGACAGAAGATAGCGTAGTCTTGAAAACCGTTGGCTGGTGTTTCGAACGCCTGAACGATGAATGCGGCGCGCTTGAATCCGAATCGCTTGGCCTCAATCACCGAGGCGGCGCAGCGGTGCAACATCTGGTAGCGCACCTGAAGAAAGGAATCTGATTTTGGAAGATGCGAGCAGACATAGTCAAAGCGTTTCTGGCGATTGCTTTTCGATTCCTCTGTCGCGCCCGCAACGAGCCACTTTTCGAGTATCTCGTCACCGAATGCTTCCTTGGATTTCGCTTCCACGGTGAGCGACAACATGCCCGAAGAGGTGCTCACTACGGCCCACACATCGGATTGGGAGGCGGCATTGCCGCCAGGTAAATCAACCTTATGCTCGGCAACCGCGAACACCAGGAGAGGGTCGCAATAGTTGCTTTCGCGAAACAGCTTCTCGATAGGTCCGGGCAGCCCGGACTTGCTGTTGGACGCAAGTTCCCAGGAGACTGCTGTCTCAAAGGCTGAGAACCGTCGCTTCCATTGGCGGTCAGGGCTGGCCAGACGCTCTCGCCAGCTTGCGATCCCTCGTGTTGCGATGCACAACCGGTTCATACTCGGAATACTTTCATAACCTCATCCCCTAGATGGTTGATCACCTTGACCGCGATGCGGTGGCTCTGAGGTTTGTCGAACGGGCGTGAGGTATCGCTGTGCAGCGTCTCCCAGGCTTCTTCATTGATTTCTGCCTTCAACGTCGTTTTGAGCGCCTTGTAGGGATCATTCGCGCCAAGGAAGTAGGCGTGGCGAACGAAGAAGCTCTCTTCGTTGTAGTCGGTGTCGATGAACCAACAAGCGATGCCATCAGGACCGTCGCTACGGACTTCGCCAGTATTAGGATGGAACACGTCAACGCCATTTACCTTGACCCGGATCTGACCGGGCTTGCCGTCATTTCCAGCGTCGAGAATCACGATGTCCGGTTCGCCGAAGATGACAAAGAGATTCCCTTTGCCCGTGTTCTTCAGGTCATCGGCCATGTGCAGGTCAGCGTTCATGCGGGCCTTGAGCACGGGGATGCGGCCAAGCTTGTTGAACTCTGAAGAGTGAGCGTCGTAGTTGAAGGCGCAGGTTATCAGCACGTCAAAGCCAGCGTCACCGGCTTCTCGGGCAGCGGCTACCAAATCCGGCCGTGACACAGTGCCGAACTCCGGGCCGATGAAGATGGCGGCGCGTTTCTCTGTGCCCGAATTCCCATCGCCCCCCATAAAGTGCCCTTCCGCGCAGACCAGATCGCCGGGCCATGGGGTGAGAGATGTGAACTTGATCTTGTCTTCCTTGTGGGCCTGCTGTACGCCCGCAGTCTTGAGATTTTCCAAAATCATCTGAACAAAATCCTGTGCCGCGCTGTAGCCGAGTTTTGAGTCAGCGAGGGAGTCGATCAGTTCGTCGTTCTCGTCCACTCCCAATACGCGGTGAGGTAGAAGACTCTCGACAGTGAAAGGGCCGGCTACGCGGACCGTCCTACCATCCTCGTAGGGTTTGTCGTAGAGGTACTCGGATTCGGCCTTCGCGGCGATGGAAGCGTCGATCTCCTTCTGTCTGGAGATACGCGCCTGCCACCAGTCGGCGTGAAGTTTCTTTGCTGGTTCCGGCCATGCCTTCTCCGCCTCGCGCGGAATCTCCCACTCATTCCACTGCTTCTCAAGCGCGGCGTTCAGCTTCTTGCGCAATGGCTCAAGCACGGCCTGCCAGTTTTCCCAGATGACATCGATCTCCGCGTTGTTGGCGATGGACTTGAGCGTAACGTGCGGCACGCGCTCGCAAACGAAGCCGTGGCGGATGTTCCCGTGCGCGGGCTGCGAACTCGGCGCAGTGCGGGTAACTTCGCCTTCCTTGATTTGGCCTTCGCGCGAATCCGCCAGCAGGTAATACGGATAACGCGCACCCATGATGCGAGCCCGGGCCAGCGCCAATGCCACGCGCGATGTGTCAATGGTAATCCAGCGACGGCCCCATTGCTCGGAAACAAAGGCGGTCGTGCCAGAACCGCACGTCGGATCAAGCACGAGATCGCCAGGGTCGGTGGCCATCAGTATGCATCTAGTGACAATTTTTGCGTTTGTCTGCACCACGTAAACCATGTTGGGCACATTGCCAGCCGTATCGTCCCATACGTTCGTGAATTCGATCACTGGTGAATCTTCGACGACGTAGAACTTGAAGCCAAGGCCTTCCTCATCGGTAACCGAGACGCGGTCAGCTTTCTTAAGTCGTAAGAATTGTTGTATATCACCGCGCCACCGGCGACCCTTACGCGGCCAGTATTCCTTCCCTTCGATTTCAAAGCCAAACCGCTCGCCGGTGCCCTCGAGGTCTTGAATCCTGAATATGTGCGTCCCTTCCGGGACGAGCCAGGGAGCTCGCTTTTCATCGGTTGTTAACGGCCTCTTTGTCGCGTCGGGAAGTTCTCCCCACAATGCGAGCTTTCGCGGGTCTTCCGTAGAACCTTCGTTCGCCTCACGTGGCCTATACACTTTGTGGGACCTACATGCTTCTGCATTCTTCGAATACCAGAGAATGTAATTGAACGCGTTCTTGATTGTCTTACTTTGTGGAGCGCCCTTCTTCCAGACGATTGTCGAGATCGCGTGTTTACTTCCGAACACTTCATCCAGTAATGCCCTCACCAAGTGGACATTCTCGTCGCTTATCTGCACGAATAATGACCCAGAGTCGGCGAGTAGATCGCGAGCAACCGTCAGCCGGTCGCGAAGGTAAGTAAGGAATGAATGAACCCCGTCCCTCCACGTGTCTCGAAATGCCTTCACCTGCTCTGGCTCTCGCGTGATGTGCTCAGGACTGCCGTCCGTCACCTTATTGCTCGTGGTGCTCCACTGGAAGTTGCTGTTGAACTTGATGCCGTAGGGCGGGTCGAAGTAGATGCACTGCACTTTGCCGCGCAGGCCCTCGCGCTCGTTTAGGCTCGCCATGACCTGCAACGAATCGCCGAGGATCATGCGGTTTGACCAGTTCTGCTCGTGCTGGTAGAACTCAGTTCTGTCCACGTCCTTAGGCATACCGTTAAAGTCGGCAAAGAGGTCGGGCGTCGTCATCCCCGTCTCGTGCTCGCGCTCCTTGGTACTACGCAGCAGGTCATCAATGAGCACCTTGGGATGGACCTTTTCCTGAATGTAGAGGGGCGGCGCATGGACTACCAGGTCGCTCCAATCCTGCTCATCCTTGCCGCGCCAGACAAGCTGGGGATCGAGGTCGGTATTGCGGGGATACTTCACCGTGCGGGGACTTGCCTGCTCTTTTTGGAGCACCGGCTGAAACTCAGCCGTCGGAATGTTCTTCCGCTTGGCGTCGTGCTTAAGGGTTTCGACGGATTTGGTGATAGATTTCTTGGCCATGGTTACTCGTGGCCGGTCAACAGTCACGACGTTCGTAAGCTACTCGAACGGGGCTCGGCTCCTTTTTTTCCATTGCCGCCTAGACCTTTAAGAATCGCGGATGTCATTGCGATCCGAAAAGCACTATCACGCCACATGAAGGTTGCATCCGATATGGCCGATTTGAAGGTCGTCGCCGCAATCGTGGACATGAGTAGAAATGAATGACCAATTCAGAATATGGTCTTCGGTTTTCCCTTTTTGCTTCATGGGCAAATCTTCATCCAGTTTCTCCCGAAGTTTCTCGATTAAACCGCTAATGTTCGGCTTCCGGACGTAGGCAATCAGTAGCCCTCGCGTTTCTCTGCCTGTAGTGTATCTTCCGAGCAACTGCTGCAGACCGTCGATATGGTACTGAGGCCCATCGTAAATTTTCGCTTCGCCGAGCTTTTTTCGTGCTGGCGAACAATAGTCTGCTTCGATCGTTATATCTACATGGCCGTTTGAATTTGTTTCCTGAGTCACCGTTAGCCCTGGAATCGACAATCCAGCCGCGAGCACAGCCGTCAGACCTTCTTCACCTAGTGATTCAAAGTTTTTCTTGTTTGTCTCAAGCAGGGAAATCGCCTTTCCAAGTATCGCGTCGAATGCTTTCTCAAACTCACTGATTGTTACGGCGGTGAGAAGATCCAGATATTCCGGTGCCTTCCGCTTGATCTGCTCAACGAGCTCTGCCGCGCTGCCACGTACAGCACTCATCAATTTATCCTTCTATTGGCGGGAATCCATCTGACTTGGATATGGGATGCCCAGGCGCTCCATTGGCTTTGAGAGAGCGATTTGTTCTTCCACCAATCTCTCAGCTTCCGGATGAATTCAGATCGGGATACTTCGGCCCCATTAAGTGACTCTGACCGGAATTCCATGACTAGGCTTCGTACTGACGGTCGTGAGAGCATCGACAAAACCGCCAATATGTCATCAAGTTCAAAGGAAGCTAACTCAGCGACAGAGGGAACGTCCGCCAGAGAAAAGGCGTGTTTCTGAGTTGAAGTAATCGTTGTCCAAATGGCGTTATTGATGCTCGCCCATTTCTCAGCGCTGCCGAGTTGGGCTTTGATGTACGCTTCAGCACGCTTAGCTTCGTTCGTGCCGGGATCAACGGGCAGAGCGACGACGGATTCAATCATCTTGCTGAATTCAGCTTCAACCTTCACAGCGAAGTCGGCCTCGATCTGATAGACCTCTGTGAACTCAGCGAAGGCCCAGCGGCCATAGCTGCCCAGGTTATTGATGCCTGGCACCCAGTATGTCTCCATCGTGGCCTTCTTTTCTTTTGCGTCCTCGCGCCGGTAGCCCTTAATTTCCACAATCAAATGCAGCGGGTCAGCATCACCGCGGCCATCGTCCACATTGACGATAAAATCGGGTCTGTAAATCCTCATCTCAGGACCATAGCGATAGGGCACCTCCAGCCAGAGGTTGTGGTTTTTCACGTAAGCCTTGACGCGCGGGTGCGCCTCCGCTACGCGGCAGAACTCCGCTTCCCAATCGCTGTCCAAGATCACCCAGTTGACGTGGCAGCGGCGGGCGTCGGTTTCCCAGCGGCTGGTTTTGGACGTGTTGAAGTTCACATGGCTGGTTGAGCCGGTGGGGTTGTAGGGGTCGAGCAAAGCCTTGATGGGCCGCTTTCCTAACTCGGCTTTGGTAATGCCCGCAGTGATGCGCCCGCAGGCCATGTCCGCCAGCGCTTGATACATGAGCTGCGCCGGATAGGTGCCGCCTTTGCAGATCAGACATGTATCGAGCCACTGTTTCGTGATTCGTTTCAGCTGTCCGAAGAGGTGCAGCTTGGGCTGTTCGCCAGGGTCACGCCATTTGGTGTAAAGCAGACGCTGTGTGAGGTGGAAAAGCAGTGTGGAGCGGCGCAAATCACCGGTGTGCACGAGGGTGAGATCGACGCCTTCGCCGATGATTCCAGCGTTTCGAGTAATTGAAGGCCCAACGAGATCGGGCGACAGCTCCAGAACTGAATCGTCGTTGAATACAGCCGTGAGCCGTTCTTGTGGTAGCTCGACACGGTAGCCTGCAACACGCGGGAAGCGGATTTCGAGAGCATCGCGGTCGGGGCGAACTGCCTTAACCTGGATTGTCTCGCGAGGTGGCTGTGGGGGAGCGACGACCGGTTTAGCCGTGAAGTCGAAGGGAATGCCCAAAACGTCTGCATACTCAACGTTGAAAAGGCCTTGTTCATTTTGGTCGTAAGACTGTCGGCGCAAGGCCCGGCCAATGACTTGCTCGCACAACAATTGCGTGCCAAAAGCGCGAACCCCCAGTACATGAGTGACGGTGTTGGCATCCCAGCCTTCGGTTAACATCGAAACGGAGACCACACAGCGGATTTCGCCGCCGAGGCGCCCGTACTTGCCCACGGTATTCCTCACCTCTCTCAGGAGGTCTTGATCGCTGATGTTTTCAGCTTGGCTGCGGTCCCCAGTGCGCTCGATGATTTCGCGGCGAAAGCGTTCGATCTCGTCAGCGGCCATGCTCCGGAAGTTCTCGTCCAGCGCCTCGCCGGACTCCAATTGTTCGCTATCAATCAAAAACGTACGCGGTCGAGGAATCGGATTGCCGTGCTCATCGAAGTTTCGAAAGAGGGCCAAGCGGCCGTTCTCCAGTGTGGTTGAACCATCTTCGTTCTCTCGTTGGAAGCCGGAGATGTAGTCGTAAACGAGTTTTGAGGCCGAAGTGTTGTTGCACACCACGATAAAGCAGGGTGGAACCCTGATGCTGTGCTCCTGCCATAGATAGAAGGTCTTCTCATAATGGCCGTAGAGAGCTTCAAGGGCGGTCTGGAGTTCCACGGGAATGCTGAGCGGGTCGAGAACATTGGCCTTGCCTCGCCCCTTTCTTGGCATCTTTTTTCGGATGTGTTCCCAAAGATTGCGAAACTTGGGCATGTCGCTGCCCGGAATGTTGTCGGCGATCGGTACGCGAGGCAATTTGACGATCCCACATTCGATAGCGTCCATAAGAGAAAAGTCGCTCATGGTCCAGGGAAACAAAGTCCCCTCGGCGTAGCCCGACCCCCGCAAGAAGAATGGTGTTGCTGAAAGATCCAGGATGCGTTCGGTGCCGAGCTTGCGACCGACGATTTCCAGCCCGGAAATCCAGAGGCGGGCCCGCTCATTGTTCTGCTCGGCTTCTTTTCTCTCTTCGCCCTTAAGATCAGCCTCGGCTTCCGGGTTAGGCTTTTCGCGATAACAGTGATGCGCCTCGTCGTTTATCACGAGGACATTCTTCATGCCCATGAGCTCGGGCATGACTCGCTGGAGCATCTGCCCCTCTGTCTCCAACGTTTTGATTGGGTCGCCTCGGCCTTGTAGGAGCGAACGACCACCCTTTGAGAGATCCATGCGTTCGCGAAGCTTAAAGGCGTGGTAATTCGTGATGACGATTTTGGCACGTTCGACGTCAGCGAGCATGTCACTCGGAACAAGTTCGCGGCTCTGGTAGTATGTGTCCGGGTCGTTGGGTTGGAGCACGCGCAATCGGTCCCTGATCGTCAGCCCTGGGGTCACGACCAAAAATCCACGTGTAAACTTCTTGCTGCCAGGCCTTCGTACTGCGTTGATGGTTTGCCAAGCAATCAGCATGGCCATTACCGTGGTTTTGCCGGCGCCGGTGGCCAGCTTCAGCGCAAGGCGTGCCAATCCCGGATTCGCATCGTTGTTAGCGTTAGCCAGGTGTTCCAGGAACTGGCGTCCAGCCGCGATTTTCGGTGCAACCTCCATCAGCCAAATGGCGACCTCCGCAGCTTCTACCTGGCAAAAGAATGGGCGGATGCTGCTGAACTTGTGATAACGCCAATGCTGTAGTAATCGGGTCGTTTCCGGCGTGACGAGCCAATCGCTGGGATTTTGCAAGGTGCGCCACTGATCTACGTGACCGCGCAGTTCATTGATGATCGGAGTCGGGTCGTACTGTTGCGCCTGCGTCGAAAGTCCTTTGCCTTCGTCGAATACAATTTCCTGCTGGCGAGCTGCGCCCTTCCGTTTTCTGGGTTTGGGAATAGGCGTGATAAGCTCGACCCGGCGACGGTTTTCAATGATGCGTTGAGTTGGTTGTCCTTGACCATCGAGCTCCCAATGTCGCCTCGGGTAGGCGTATGGTGAGTTGAGAATGGGGCGTTCAAAGAAGTGATTATCCATACTTCAACTTCGTGCCCAGCTACCGCTCATTGGCGCAAGTCACCCGAGATGTTTGACACATCATAACAAAAGTTGCGCCAGGTCCCTCGACGAGTGGAGGGATTTCCTGGGCGGGTGCTGTACTTCGGTCCGGCACGAGAATGCCTCTTTTATGAATCACCAGTAAGCAGCAAAGAGCGTGAAGAGATTTTAGCCCTTTGAGGCATTAATGCAATAGCAAACTGCCGGATAGTGCCGCAGAATCGATCGGAAGCCTGTGTAGACGGGGGCTTGTCGGATACCGCCCTCTAGCTGTCATTGCCTCCGTCATGATGGCCGCGTGATTGATCATCCTGCGTGGATCCCCACAGAGTTGAATGCGAATCCCGAAGCCAGAAAGCGCTACCGAAACCAGATCACACGGCGATTGTGTCGGCCCAACACTCGGAAATCTGGCTGATGTGCCGGGACACCATAACCACTGCTGGCAGCCGACAGTGTATAATCTCCAAGGAAGCGACGGCTGCGCTGCCGGACTTCTGTAATGCGCCGCAGCGGAAGCGGCTCTCGTTAAGACAGCGTGGGACGCTTGTGGCAATTCTCTCGGTAGACTTGGCGTACAAGACCTACTCTGATGTCGGCGTCGTCGTCTTCGACCAGCACGCCCTCCGGGAATAATCCGCGGGCGAACCGGCCCACTTCGATCCCTTGGTCGAATCTTGCCTGCGTGCTTTCGTCTGGTTCGGCGGCAAGTTCCGGCTGGTGGACCTGCAAGTAGAGCCGTTTGTGGCATTGCAATCCGGCCGTGAATCGTGACTTTGAGAGCCTCATGCCGACCCTCCGGTTTGGAGAGACCACCACTGGATGCCGCACCGCACCCGTCTGCGGGTGGCACTTTACAGGAGCATACACCCAAGGTGTGTCAGATGTGGTCGCTGCATGAATATGGGCAAACTGTACGCCCTCAGGTCCGATGGGGGGATATGTTTCGCGAGCATCCGCTCCGGCTGCGGCGGGCAGATGGGATGACCGCGCCCGTCATACCCGGCTGCTATGCCGGTTTCACCAGAACATAATCCGAAGTCTCCACGGATGTCTTCCGTCGCTGCACACTGTTCGATCCAGATCTTGTGAAGTTCCGAAAGGGGGCTGCCCATGGTCGAGTCCTTTCTTTCAGAATCCCGCGCAACGAGGTGCGGTCAATATGCAGCCGCTGGGCGCCGTCAGGCCCAGAGCTTCCGTCAGGGATACGAACCCGGCTCCGAGACGCTCCAGTTCCTGTAGCTTGCGAGTCAAGGTGAGTTTATAATCCAAAATGAGTTTTTTGGCTTCGCTGTTTCTTAGCGAACTCAGAGTGCAGCGCAAACCGTCCAGGAGGCTTCTTCGCGATGAAGAAGTCGCGAAACCTATCACGGGGCGCAAGATTGCGTGCGCGCGGGGGCGAGACACGACCCTTCAAAGCGGCTGTGCTGAGCGACATTGGAAAGGTTCGCCGAGGCAACGAAGACGCCTCTGCGCTCTTACCCGACAAGAATCTCTTCATTGTGTCCGATGGAATGGGCGGACATCAGGCCGGCGCCAAGGCGTCTGAAATTGTGGTGAAAGTTCTGCCGCCCATGGTCAAGCAGCATCTCGGTCGGGCGCCCGCCAAACCAGCCGAAGTCTCCAACGCCTTACACGATGCCATCGTCGAACTGAGCCGACAACTACGCGAACAATCTGTGGGCCAACCGGGTCTGGCTGGAATGGGAGCCACGGTCGTGCTCGCCTACTTCTTAGAAGATCAAGTTCTTATTGCGAATATGGGCGACAGCCGCGCGTACCTGTTTCGAAATAAGAGACTCAAACATTTGACTGAGGACCACTCCGTGGTCGGGATTCTGCTGCGAAGGGGAGAGATCACCGAGGAGCAAGCACGAGACCATCCCGCCAAGCACCAGATCTCGCGATACATCGGAATGGAGGGTGAAGTGTACCCAGATGTATGCGCGGTCAAGCTGTCGACTGACGACCGGTTCTTGTTGTGCAGTGACGGCCTGACCGGGATGGTGCCCGACGAGGCTATCGCAAGATTACTCGAGGAGTGCGCCGATCCGGACTTAGCATGCCGTTCGCTGGTGGCGGCCGCCAACGCTGCGGGCGGACAAGACAACATCACGGCTCTAGTTGTTGACTGGCGCGGTTCCAGGCCGGCGCGCTGAGAGAGGCAGCTTATGCCAGGCAAGGTGACGCTGATGGTTACGAAGGGCCCCATTGCCGGACAGGCCTTCGCCTTCGAGGAACACGACACCTTTATCTTCGGGCGGGCCGCAGATTGTCACGCACGGCTGTCGGACAAAGACACGACCGCATCACGGCACCACTTTATTCTTGAGGTCAATCCTCCCGATGTTCGCATCCACGACTTGGGTAGCTTGAACGGTACGCTCGTGAACCACACGAAATACGGCGGCCGAGCGAAGAATGAGACTCCCGAGCAGGCAGCCAAGAGAAGGTTCCCCGAGGTAGACCTGAAAAACGGGGACGTGATCGAAGTGGGGGAGACGGTTTTCACCGTAGTCATCGAGGTTCCAGTCCAATGCAACCCGTGCGGGCGAGTAATTCCGGAGGGCGACCGGAACGCTTCCGATATGGGCAATGGATCTTTTCTTTGTTCCCACTGCCGCGAGATGGCGACGTTGAAGTCCGACATGGCGTCCAAGACGCCGCAGCCTGTGGTCTGCCAAAGCTGTGGCAAGAGTGTTTCGGGAGAGATTGGCCAAGGCCGGCGTGGGGACTACATTTGTCAGGCCTGTCAGGCTAAAGCTTCGGCTGATCCGGCGATAGCGTTGCTCAAGTCCCTCATGAAGGAGGGAAAAGGCCCGGAGATAGCGGAGATTCCCGGATACGAACTGGGGAAGATGCTGGGGAGAGGTGGCATGGGCGCCGTGTATCTCGCCCGCAGAAAAGAAGACGGCGCGACCGTTGCCATCAAGGTCATGCTCTCAAAGGTCGCTGTTGACGAGGGAGCGCGGCGGGTGTTTCAGCGGGAAATTGAGGTAACCCGGAGCTTGCGCCACCCACATTGCGTCCAGCTCCTCGATCATGGGTCGGCGGGCGGCGCCTTTTATTTCGTTATGGAGAATTGTCCGGGCGGGAGCGTTGATGATCTGATCCAACGCCGTGGCGGAAAGCTTCCCCTGAAACAAGCGGGAGGTATCATGCTTCAGGCGTTGGAGGGACTTGCCTACGCGCACAAGCAAGGCTTCGTCCATCGCGACCTGAAGCCGGCAAATATCCTGCTGGCTGACTCGAAGGGCGTTATCGCCAAGGTCTCCGATTTCGGCTTGGCGAAGAACTTCGAAAAGGCTGGCTTTTCGGGAATGACGGCCACTGGGGCAGCCGCCGGCACGTATACCTTCATGGCCCGAGAGCAGGTTGTGAATTACAAGTACGTCAAGCCGGTCACGGATGTGTGGAGCATGGGCGCTTCCCTCTATTGCATGCTCACCGGCAGGGGTCCGCGGGACTTTTTGCGAGGCCAAGACCCCGTGGAAGTAATTCTGCGAGGCGAGATTATCCCCGTATGCAAGCGTGATCCCTCCATCCCCGCAAGAGTCGCGCAGGTTATCGATCGCGCCATCGCCGACCGCGCCAGCGATCGGTATCAGACGGCGGTTGAGTTTCGTGACGCGTTGGCCAAAGTGCTGTGAGGGTGTGCCGAGCTACTCCTGTGAATGCAGAGGTTCCGTCGCCTGGCTCACCATGACAGCGCAGGAAGGTTTTTCGGCAGCATCACATAGCGTGCCAGTGCGGGTGTACCAGCCCTTGAACGCACCAGAAGGAGCGCCAGGCGATGAACGAGAAGCGTGGATCGTCGGCGGTGCCGGCCGAGTGGAACGTAGGCGACGTTATCCTCGACCTTTACGAGATCTCAGGCATTCTGGGCGAGGGCGGCATGGGCAAGGTCTACAAGGTCCATCACAAAGGCTGGAATGTGGACCTGGCCGTGAAGAGCCCGAAGCCGGAGATTTTTCAGAAGGCGGGTGGCAAGGAAAACTTCGCTCGCGAAGCGGAGACCTGGGTCAACCTGGGCCTGCATCCGCACATCGTGAGTTGCTACTACGTGCGCGAACTGGGCGGCATTGCGCGGGTCTTCGCCGAATACCTAGAGGGCGGAAGTCTGTCGGAGTGGATTCGCAGCCGAAAGCTTTACGAGGGGGGCCCAGAAAAGGCGCTCGAGGGAATCCTGGACATTGCGATTCAGTTTGCCTGGGGACTGGACTACGCGCACCAGCAGGGGCTGGTGCACCAGGACGTGAAGCCGGCGAACGTGATGATGACGCCGGACGGCACGGCGAAGGTGACGGACTTCGGGCTGGCCAAGGCGCGGGGGATGGCGGGAGAACAGGCACGGCCGACGCCGGGGACTAGCCTTTTGGTGAGCACCGGCGGGATGACGCCAGCCTACTGCTCCCCCGAGCAAGCGCGCCAGCAACCCCTCACGCGGAAGACGGACCTCTGGAGCTGGGGACTCTCGGTGCTGGAGATGTTCACAGGCGAAGTAACTTGGAGGGCTGGCCAGGCTGCTGCCGAGGCCCTGGAGGGTTACCTGGAGATGGGCGCGGACGATGCCGCCATCCCTCGCATGCCGGAAGGCGTGGCGGCGCTGCTGGGGAAATGCTTCGCGCTAGACCCGCAGGCTCGCCCGCGGGACATGAAGGAGATTGCCGACACGCTGCGACAAGCCTACAAGCAGGTCACCGGCAAGGACTACCGGCGGGAGGAACCAACGGCGGCGCAACTCACCGCCGACAGCCTGAACAACAGGGCGTTGTCGCTCTTGGATTTGGGCAGAGGAAAGGAAGCGCTGGGCGCCTGGGAGAAGGCGCTCGCGGCTGACCCGCAGCATGTGGAGACGGTTTACAACCGCGGCGTCGTGCTCTGGCGGCTAGGGGAGATCCCCGACGATCACCTCGTCAGTCAACTGGAAACAGCCCGGCAAAGCCGTGGTGACCAATGGGACGCAAAGTACATGCTTGCCTTAGTCCATCTCGAACGAGCCGACGTTGAATCGGCTCTCCCGCTACTCGAGCGTGCCGCGCAGCAGGCCCCGGAAGAGAGCGAAGTTCAAGTTGCTCAAAAGCACGCGCGATCCGCGGGCATTGTTTCGGGGTGCCTGCGCATCTTGGAAGGCCACGAGGATGCTATCCACTCGGTTTCCCTCTGCGCCGATGGCCACCGGGCACTCTCGAGTGATCACGAAACCCTGCGGCTTTGGGAACTTGCCACGGGCCGCTGCCTGCGGATCATTGAGGGACCTAAGAACTCGTATCTGGTGCGTGTCTCGCTTAGCGCCGATGACCGCTGGGCGATGTCTGCAAGTCCCGACCACACTGTGCGTCTATTGGAACTGGGCACGGGCCGCTGGCTCCGCACCTTCGAGGGACATGGCTCATATGTGCACTCTGTCTCCCTCAGCGGCGATGGGCGCTGGGCGCTCTCGGGAAGTGACGACGCGAAACTCTGCCTCTGGGAGGTGGCCACCGGGCGTTGCCTCTGCACCTTCAAGGGGCATTCTGGCGCGGTGTATTGTGTCTACCTGAGCTCCAACGGCCGCTGGGCACTCTCGGGAAGTGAGGACCAGAGCCTTCGCCTGTGGGAAATTGACACCGAGTGGCAGGGCCCCCGCCCGTCGCACCCGATACAGGCAGACCAGCAGTCTGTAGTAAAGCTTGACAACTTCGAAATTGACGTCATGGCAGCCAAAATGATCCCTCGAGAGGAAGCCGTCAAATTTGAGGTACTACCGATTAGCAGATATCCCTTTCTCCTCACTCTGGCGATGGTGGATCCGTCAAATCTGTTCGCCATTGACTATTTCAGGCTCAAAACGGGCAAAAAAATCGACCCCGTAAAGGTTTCACGAAGCTCCATCCTCACGGCGATCGAAAGAGTCTACTCGCCAATTACTCACACTTCAATTACGCGCTGTCGGAATATCTTCGAAGGACATGTTGACGGGGTGAGATCGGTCTGCCTGGGTGCTGAAGGGCATTGGGCCCTTTCCGGAAGCTCGGACCGGACCGTGCGCCTTTGGGAAGTGGCCACGGGCCGCTGCGTACGCGTCTTCAGGGGGCATGCGGGCAGTGTAACTTCCGTCTCCATTACAGCCGATGGCCGTTGGGCGCTGTCAGGAAGTACCGACCATACTGTGCGCCTCTGGGAAGTAGCCACAGGCCGCTGCCTGCGTACCTTTGAGGGGCATGCATTCTGGGTGAACTGCGCCTGCCTGAGCGCCGATGGCCGCTTAGCGTTGTCTGGGAGTGAAGATCGCACCCTGCGCCTATGGGGCTTACCGGCCGGAAGCGTTAGTGTCTGCACACCTCAACTGTCGCGCCCCGCGAAACAAGCAGAGCTCCTTGAGGTTGAGGCCCTTATGGTAACCCTGGTAAAGGGCTGCGAGGAAGCGCTATCACGACGAAAGTTCGGCTTGGCCCTTGCGTCTCTGCGGGAGGCCCGCTGTCTGCCACGCTTTGAACGAGCATCCCGTGCCGTGGAGGCTTGGTCCAGGCTCTCCCTCGTTTGTCGGCGGGTTGGTCTTAGAGGTGCTTGGCCGAGGGCCACGTTTAAGGGACATTACACACGGGTGGGCTCCGTCTGCCTTGCCGCAAACGGTGTCTTAGCACTGTCAGGGGGCACCGATGAGGACCTACGCCTTTGGGAGGTTCCCACCGGACGCTGTCTGCGGATACTAAAGGGGCATGGAGCGTTAGGGGTGAGCTCGGTCTGCCTGAGCGCCAATGCTCGCCTCGCGCTCTCGGGAGGAAGAGGGGATGGGACCCTGCGTTTGTGGGAAGTGGCTAGCGGCCGCTGCCTGCGCTCCTTTCAGGGGGCTAGTGGAGGAGTAGAGTCCGTCTGCCTAAGCGCTGATGGCCGCTGGGCGCTCTCGTCCGGAGTTGATTGCCGCGACACGACCCTACACTTATGGGAAGTTGCCACGGGGCGCTGCCTGCGATTATTCGAGGGGCATGGGGAGAAGATAAGGTGCGTCTCCTTTAACGCCGACGGCCGATGGGCGCTCTCTGGAGCGGGAGGCGGTGTATATCCAAGTAAAGACACCACGCTGCGTCTTTGGGAGGTCGCCACGGGCCGCTGCCTGCGTGCCTTCGAGGGGCACACTGACGGCGTGCTGTCCGCGTGTCTGAGCGCCGATGGCCACTGGGCACTCTCGGGAAGTGCGGACCAGAGCCTTCGCCTTTGGGAGGTCGCAACGGGGCGCTGCCTGCGCACCTTCGAGGGACATACTGAAAGGGTGCTGTCCGTCTGTCTGAGCGCCGATGGCCACTGGGGACTGTCAGGAAGCGCCGACAATACTCTACGCCTCTGGGAAGTGGCCACGGGCCGCTGCCTGCGGATCCTCGATGCACGTGCCTTGGGAGTGCGCTCAGCGTGTTTGAGCGCCGATAGCCGTTGGGCTCTTTTCGGATGTACGGATGCGACCTTGCGCCTCTGGGAGTTGGATTGGGAACTCCAAGCCGTCGATGAGTCTGACTGGGATGATGCGGCCCGGTCGTACCTTGAGAACTTCCTGGCGCTGCATACATCCTACGCGGGAATGGTGGCCGAAGACCACAAGCCAAGCGAGGAAGACATCGCGCTCGCGCTGACGCGGCGGGGCAAACCGTCCTGGAGCGAGGAAGATTTCAAGCAACTGTTGTACACCCTGGGCTGCGCCGGCTACGGCTGGCTGCGCCCCGAAGGCGTACGCAAGAAGCTCGAAGAACTGGCGGCCAATTGGACCGGTCCGCCTCCGCTGCCAGCTTAACAGTCGCGCACGGCTCGGTGTAGCGGCGATTTCACATCGCCACATGGCGACGAAAGTCGCCGCTACGTCAGATCTTCCGGACTTGGCATTAAGTTGACCTCACCCTGCTGTCAGGGAAGGAGGGAGACGCCTTGAGCAAGAAGCGTGGATAGCTTTTGCGATTGTTTGGAACGAGCGGCGTAGCGAGCGGGCAGACGAGCAAGACTTCGTTACCCTCCATGGAACCCTCCGATCATCCCGCCGAAGAAGGTGTGGGTCCCTTTCGTACGGAGCTAGAGCAAGCAACGGTGCAAAGCAAGCCAGCCCCTGAGGCAATGAAGTCAGCCGAGGCGACGGTACCGAATGCCGAGAGCTTCACAGAAGCCGAGACAGACTACGACCAGCTTCGTGACCGCGGCTTGCAAGCGCTGGCCGCCGGCAGAACACCGGAAGCGCTCGAGGCGTTCGGCCGCGCGCTGCGTCTGCGGCCCGACCGGACGGAGGCCCACCTCAACATCGGCCGCGCCTTCGAGCGCGCCGGGAAAATCGAGGCTGCCCGCTACGCGTATCTTCAGGGCCTCGAGAGCGATCTCACCTCAGCAGAGGCGCGCTCGGCTCTCGCCGCTCTGCCACCCCCCCCACCAAAGAGAGAAGACTTCCAAGTAGGTCAGATGCTGAGCAGCACAAGTGACAAGAGGGTCTACAAGGTGCTGGACGTAAAGAAGGGCGGCTTTGGCGTCGTTTACATTGTGGAGGATTGCCAAGCCCAGGGCCAATATTATGCATTGAAGACCTTCCAAGCCCGATTCCTGTGGAGCGAGGACGACCGCGAGCGCTTCGAGCGGGAAGCGCTCACCTGGGTGATGCTCGACCGGCATCCGCACATCGTTAGTGCTCAGTGGATCGTAAGGATCGAGGGGATCCCATGCCTGGTGCTCGAGTATCTCCCCGGAGGCGACATAGCTCATTTAATTGCTCAGGAACCTCTCGAGCCAGCACGCGCGACGGAGCTGGCACTTCAGTTCTGTGACGGGATGGCCTATGCGCACGGCAAATTGGGGATCGTCCATCGCGACATCAAGCCTTCCAACTGCCTGCTCGATGAGCGCGGCACGCTCAAAATCACTGACTTCGGGCTGGCGCGCGCTTTTGGCGAAGCCCAGGAACACGGGCTGGGGCTGGCTGGCATGGGAGCGGAAGTCACGTCCCAATATACGACCACAGCCGGCACACGCCAATTTATGGCCCCGGAGCAATTCCAGGCCGGAGCGACACTTGACACGCGGACGGACATCTACGCCTTCGGGATCATGCTTTACAACATGCTGACCGGCGAACTGCCTCTCGTCGGCGGTGTTGCTGAGGCGTTCATCGAGGAGAACGCGCCCGACTACAAGCTTCCGGCGTCGTTGCTCCAGCTTATTTTGCAGTGCGTCGAACGCGAGCGGGCTAAACGCCCGCCGAGTTTTGGTGCCGTGCGGGAAGTGCTGGCCAGCACCTACCGTGAGCTCACGGGCAGATCGGCCCCTGC
Organism: Terriglobia bacterium; assembly: GCA_050013575.1. Classification (GTDB taxonomy): domain Bacteria; phylum Acidobacteriota; class Terriglobia; order UBA7540; family UBA7540; genus DASYXZ01. Next base: position 49,713 of record JBEKEZ010000031.1, read on the forward strand.
CCCCCCGGCCTCAATTGCGATGGGATGGCAGGAGTTGACCCAAAAGGGCGTGGCGCTGGATACCCTGGAGCGCCATGAGGAGGCTGTCGCCTGCTATGACCGGGGCTTGGAGATCAATCCGCTGGGAATCGGTCTCTGGCAGAACAAGGGCGTGGCGCTGCGGGCCCTGGGCCGTTACGAAGAGGCCGTCGCCTGCTATGACCGGGGCTTGGAAATCACTCCGCGCGATGCCACTCTGTGGACGGCCAAGGGGAGCGCGCTGAATTACTTGAAGCGCTATGCGGAGGCAGTCGCCTGCTATGACCAGGGCTTAGAGATCAATCCGCGCGACAGCGATCCGTGGAAATGCAAGGGATTGGCGCTGTATTCCTTGCAGCGCTACGAGGAGGCGGTCGCCTGCTATGACCGGGGCTTAGAGATCAGTCCGCGCGACAGCGGGCTGTGGAAAAACAAGGGCGTGGCGCTGTATTACTTGAGGCGCTATGCGGAGGCGGTCGCCTGCTATGACCGGGGCTTAGAGATCAATCCGCGCGACAGCGGGCTGTGGAAAAACAAGGGCCTGGCGCTGTATTATTTGAGGCGCTATGCGGAGGCGGTCGCCTGCTCTGACCGGGGCTTGGAGATCAATCCGCGCGACAGCGGCATGTGGGACAATAAGGGTTGGGCGTTGAAAAAGTTGGGGAGGACGGCCGAGGCGAACCAGTGCTTCGAGAAGGCCCGTCAATTGGCGGGCCGTTGAAAAATCCTCGGCGCGTGTCATTGGGATCCCGCGAACGCGGGACGGGGCGAAGGGAAGAATCCCAGCATTTTCGGAATCAAGCATATGTAGGGATCCTTCGTCGCCCCCCGATGAAGTCCATCGGGGCATCCTCAGCATGATGTGGTGCGGCATGGTCATTTTGATCCCGCTCTGGCGGGTTGAGGAGATTGGGCCGGCTCCGGATGGCTGCCCCCCCGAAGGCGTCAGCAAGAAGTTGGGAGAAATAACGGCGAACTGGATCGGTCCGCCGGCTTTGCCTGGCCAGCAGGGTTCATTGTAGCCGTTCAACCGTGATTAAGGAGTAGGAGCAGTGGCGATCTCCGCGGGCATCAAATTCGCATGGCAGGCTGCTGCTACGGAAGCAGGGCAGTCCCGACACGAGCTCATCGAACCCCTTCACCTTTTCATTGGCCTATGCAGTGTTGAGAAGGTGTTTGCTGGTGACTTGCGGCAACAACTCAAAATCCCTCAGGAAACCATGGCGGAGCTGCGAGCGGAGTGCGACGCTTTCGCGCACGTATTTAAGAAGGTGGGAACCGACGCCGCCGTGCTGCGTCGTGCGGCTCGGGTCGCACTTGGCAAGGGAGGATACGCCGGCGAAAAGAGGGAGAGGATCAGTCGCTCCCCCGCCAGCCGGGCTGTCTTTTCAATGGCGACGGAACTGGCCAAACAGCGTGGCGCTTCCCAAGCAGGCCTAATTCAGTTCTTCGCGGCTTTGATCGCGGACAAGAGTGGGCCGGTAAAAGCGTTCCTGGCCAAGCACGGCATCAACGTTGGCACCCTGGAAGCTGAAGTCAACGCTGCTCCAGCCGTCGTGGAGCGTGCGGAACATCGTCCGGAACCCACAGGCCTTCTGGGCCGTTTCGGCAAGGACCTCGTACAGATGGCCGTCAAAGGGGATCTCCACGAGTGTTTCGGTCGGCGCCAGGAAATGCTCCAGATGGTGCGCACGCTGAGCCGGAACACCAAGAACAACCCTTTGTTGATCGGCGACGCCGGTGTGGGCAAAACCGCCATCGTCGAAGGGCTGGCCTGGCGAATTGCGCGTGGCAAGTCGCTGCCCGGGAAACGCATCATTCAACTGCAAATAGCCGACTTGGTGGCCGGCACGAAATATCGGGGGCAGTTCGAGGAGCGGGTGCAAGGCATCCTCCGCGAAGTGGCCTCATCACCGGACGTCGTTCTATTTCTGGATGAAATCCATACTGTGGTCTCCGCTGGCGATGCTGTGGGAGGACTCGACGCCGCCAACATCATGAAGCCTGCCCTTGCAAGGGGCGAACTGCGATGCATCGGTGCAACCAGCCTCGACGAATACCGAAAGTCCATCGAAAAGGACCCGGCACTCGAGCGGCGGTTTCAGCCCATTATGGTTGCCGAGCTCTCTCCGGAGGAAACATTAAATCTTCTTCAGACGTTTTACTCCCAACACCTTGCCGAACAGCATGGGGTGATCATTGAAAGCGCTGCGTTGGAGGCAGCGGTTTGCCTTGCGGCACGGTATCTGCCGAGCCGCAAGCTGCCTGATAAAGCTATCGACTTGCTGGACGAGGCGTGCGCGCGTGTTGCTATCCCCGTTCTAAGCGTCAGGCCCGGCGAGCAGCATTCCTCGGGCGGCGGAATCGTTACGGCCGAAAGCGTCGCGCAGGTCCTGTCTGAGTGGACGGGTATTCCGGTCGGCCACCTCACCGAGCATGAGCGCGAGCGCCTGAGCCGTATGGCCGAGGAGCTCAAAGCGCGCGTCATTGGGCAGGATAGCGCCTGCGACAGAGTGGCGCAGGTTATTCAGCGGGCGCGGGCTGGCCTGAAGGCGTCCGGGAGGCCTATAGGTGTTTTTCTCTTTCTTGGTCCGACTGGGGTGGGCAAGACCGAGTTAGCCAAGGCCACTGCCGCATTCCTTTTTAGTAGCGAGAATGCGCTGGTGCGCATTGACATGAGTGAATTTATGGAGAAGCACTCCGTTTCACGCCTCATCGGCGCGCCGCCGGGCTACATCGGGCACGACGAGGAAGGCCAGCTCACCGGCGCCCTGCGCCGCACCCCGTTCCGCGTCGTCCTCCTGGACGAAGTGGAGAAAGCACATCCGGATGTGCTGAACCTGTTTTTGCAGGTCTTCGACGATGGCCGGCTCACGGACAGCAAAGGCCGCACTGTGGACGCGACCAATGCCTTGTTCATCATGACTTCAAACGTCGCGCGAGAGAAAATAGTGGGCTTTCGTTCAGAGAGCAGTGCGGCGGCCGAGGAAGCATTGCGGGCAGAAGTTCGCAAGGCCTTTCGCCCCGAATTTGTCAATCGGCTCGATGACATCGTTGTTTTCACCCCCCTCGGACTTGAAAATACCAAGCGCATTGCCGGCCTGATGCTGCGGGATCTTGAGAAACGACTGAAGGCCCAGGGCGTTGGTCTCAAAGTGACAGAGACGGCGCTCGAATGGATCTGCTTGCATGGCTACGACCTGACCGATGGCGCGCGCCCGTTGCGCAGGCTGATCGAACAACAGATTGAGAATGCAATCGCAGCCAAGATCTTGCACGAGGAAGTGAGACCGGGACACGTGGTTTTGGTAGACGTTGTTGGCGGCGCCCTCGTTTTTGAATCGCGCGGAGCGAAATAGTCGGTAAGGATCACTCCGTCCAGTAGGAATAGAGGTCGGCCTTGCGCAGCTCGATGCGCAGGGTTGCTGCCTTCCTATCTCTGCTAAAATGCATCGCCAGGGACATCAACAACCACACGGCCGACTGGAAAGTCATTGCGCTGATCAGCGGCAATATCGAAGCCGTTTCGGGCCCGGCCGCTCAAGACCGGTCGGGAGCCCATGAGTGGACGGTGTGGCAAGGGCAAGCCGCTGACAAGGCCGAAGCCCTCCAAAGCGCGGAGAGAGCCGATCCCAGGGTTGACCTGGAGTGGATGCGCATTCGCTGCGAGAGGGATCTTGACAAACGGTAGGGTTTTGCTTGGCCCCTCGCTGCCCCTGGCTTCACTGGAAACAACGCCGCTCCCAATGAGCCGGATTCCCCCACTCAGCCAATGTGACCGCTAAATGGACTCAGAGAAGAAGATGATGCTGCCGCCCGAACCGGGGGTTCCCTATCCGATCTGGGTGGGTGGCAAACTTCAGGGTCCGCCCGAAGACTGCGGTGGTATTCCAGGTTACTACGACCTCCTGGAAGCCGTCCGTGATCCAGCCCGCGAAGAACATGAGGAAATGTTGGATTGGTGGCGAATTCGATCCCGAGGCATTCTTCGTCGATGATGTCAACCAGCGACTTGCACCCCTGCAGCGGCGCCCACACACGGGCTGAAAGCGAGTGAAACTGCGCCCAGAAGGGGTCCGACGATACCCTTGCTCAACCTTGCCGAAAGCACACGGTACGACGGCTGGGCGAGGCGTACATGCAAAACGGCGACGTCGGTCAGACCATCAGGAACGACGCCAAATCGCTGGAGCTCAATCCGGAGGATTCCAACGCCATCGAGAGACTCAACAAACTGCAGGAAGGCAAGAACAGTGTTTCTTGGTGTTGGGCGAGAGAGCCCATTATTGAGCGTGTCTATATCCCGGACCTCGTAGTGCTTTTCCCGGTCGCTCGTCAGTGATCCTGCCATCGAGCACAACTGGCCTGCCATTTACGAAGACATCTTTCACTCCCTCGGAATAATGAAGAGGCTCGTTGTAAGTGGCCACGTCCCGGATGGCGGCCGAGTCGAAGACAACAATATCAGCCATCATCCCTGGCCGAAGAATGCCCCGGTCTGTGATCCCCACGCGGCTCGCAGCTTGCGAGGTCATCTTGCGGATGGCTTCTTCCAGGCGCATGGTGTGCTCTGTTCGAACGTACTCGGCCAGGATGCGCGGAAAGGTTCCGAAAGCCCTGGGGTGTGCTTTGGTTGTGCTCAGCGGTCCCTCTTCCGCTTGCGCAGGAGAATCCGAGCCGTAGGTCAGCAAGGGATTCGAAACCGCGGCACGAACGTCAGATTCTTGCATGATCGCGATTACAACCTGGCTGTTGCCGCGATCGGCGATGGCGATGTCCATGGCTGCGTCTTTCGGATCTTTGCCCATCCGGCGGCCAATTTCCTCAAGGTTCATGCCTTCGTACTTGCGCAGTTCTGGGTTCAGAACCTGAATTAAGGTCACGCCCTGAGCCCCGCCGGAACCCCGCCATTCGTTCTCCCAGGCAGTGCTGGGCTCATCCATTTCTTTCCGGACGCGGGCCCGCGCCGCAGGGTCTTTTAACCGTTCCAACATCTTGTCGGTGCCGCCTTCCGAAACCCAACTGGGAAAACAGGCGATCAGGCCATTCGACGCACGCGTATAGGGATACACGCTGGCGGCGACGTCTAAACCTCGCGATCGCGCTGCTTCGATTCTCCGGAGGACCTCCGGCATTTTCCCCCAGTTCTCCTGATACGCGGCCTTCAGGTGCCAGATCGTGGCGGAGATGCCAGCGCGCTGCGCAATGTCGAATACTTCGTCCAAGGATTGAAAGATCCGGTCGGATTCCGAGCGCTGATGCGTAAAGTAGACGCCACCGTACTTCCGGGCAACTTTGGCCAACTCGACGAGTTCGTCCGTGGAGGCAAACGTGTCGGGCACGTATTCGAGCGCTGAGCTCACCCCCAATGCACCGTGCTCCATAGCTTGAGCCACCAACTGGCGCATCTGTTCGAGCTCCGCCGGCGTTGCCGAACGGTTGTCTTTCCCGACCACGTAGGTGCGAATTCCGCCGGCGCCGACAAACGTGCCAAGATTGATGGCGGGCTTGGCATGTTCGAAGCGTTGCAGATACTCATCGAGCGAGCGCCAGTCGAGCGTGACACCATACTTCTTTGCATCGTCCTTGAGGTCTTCAAGGAGCCGGTCGTTGAGCGGCGCGATGGAAGTCCCCTCGCCGGTAATCTCGGTAGTCACGCCTTGAGTGATTTTGCTGGCGGCACGGTTATCCACCAGGACGTTAAATTCGGATTGGCCCTGAACGTCGATAAATCCCGGTGAGGCTACAAGACCAGCGACGTCGATGCGCTGCTTGGCAGTTGCGTCGTGCAGATCACCGACCGCGGCGATGCGATCGCCAACAATCCCGATATCCCCATAGGTCCAAGGAGCACCGGTGCCGTCAATGACGCGGGCCCCGCTAATCACGAAATCGTAATCGCGTCTCTGCCCGGGACTCGCCGGGGCGGCAAGCAAGAACGCGGTGAGGGCGATGTAGGAATATAGCTTGCACACTGTGAACATAAGTCGCCTCAAATTTCAGGGTGCACCTTCTTTGGTCACTCCCTCTGACACCTGATCAGGAATCCCCATTTTGGGTTCAGGGAGTTCGAAGTATACACCGGCCGGATTGCAAGGGGGGCACGAGGCTGCCCTCCAGCTGTATAAGCGGGCGTAGTGCGTGAGCTTTCGGCAGGCGTGGTCGCCAAAGGGGTGAGACCGTCGGCCACATAGCCCCGCCAAGGTGGTCCAAAAACTCGCAGGACCCTCTGCACCAGCCCCGCCCCACGGGACTATGGAACATCGTTCCAGTCAGGCTGTAATCGCCCTCTGGCGCAAAGTCAGCGGCGCGGCGGCGTGATCGAAAAGCGGTCATCCCGCTTGGCGCAAAGTCGTACTTTGCGGTCAAGCCTGCCGGTCGGTTGGCCCTTCTTACATCCCTCTGTCTTCGCCAATTGCGCTTCGCGTTCGCGTGATATATTGGCCGGAGCATTCTACAGATCATTCGGGTCAGCGAGGGAGCTTGCCATGCGAACAAAACCGTCGCGTCGTCAATTCTTGCAGAGCAGTGCCGCAGGGGCGGGAAGCCTGCTTGCCGGGAAAACTGTTTTGTTGGATGCGGCGCCCATTGCCTCCTCACCCAGACCGGTGCCGCCCAGCGATCGCGTGCGCTTCGGGCAGATTGGCATTGGTATGCAAGGCTCGGGCCTGATGCCCGCCGCTATTTCGCTGCCGGGCATCGAGTGCGTCGGCGCGGCTGACCTCTACGATGGCCGCCACACGCTGGCCAAGGAGCTTTCGGGCAATCCTAATCTGCCTACGACACGTCATTACCAGGAATTGCTCGACCGCAAGGATATCGATTGCATCGTGGCGGCGGTGCCCGATCATTGGCACAAGCGCGTGGTGGTGGATGCCTGCAACGCGGAGAAGGATATCTACTGCGAGAAGCCGATGTCGCACACTGCGGCGCAGGGATTCGAAATGGTGGAGGCGGCCCAGCGGGACAATCGGATTGTGCAAATTGGCTCGCAGCGCGTCAGCTCTGTCCTCTGCGCGAAGGCGCGCGAGCTCTACCACGGCGGCGCCATCGGCGATGTGGAGATGGTCGAACTCAGCTTAGGACGTAATGATCCCACCGGCGCATGGGAGTATCCACCGCCGACCGATCTTTCCCCGGAGAACCTGGACTGGGACACTTGGCTGAATGACGCTCCAAGAATTCCGTTTGACAAATATCGGTTTGCGCGCTGGCGCTGCTGGCGCGAATACGGCACCGGCGTGGGTGGAGACTTGATGGTCCACCTGATCAGCGGCATGCTGGTGACGCTCGGCTGGAATGAGCCGCCGCGCTCGGCCTCAGCCCTGGGCGGCATTTTCCGCTGGAACGATGGCCGCAACATGCCGGACCTCCACGTGGTCTTGTTCGATTACCACGGGATCCCCGTCTACGTCCGCCTGGGTTTGGGGACAGAGACGCCGGAACTGGCTCGCTTCATGGGCCCGAAAGGAATTCTCGACGCTGGCGAGTTTGAGCTTCGCTACTCGCCGCAGCGTGGCGTGGACACGGCGCCCAGTTATTATTCGGGCGGCTTCCCTCAGAAAATGCGCGACGAATATTACAAGCAGTGGCACGCCGAGCACGATGTCCCGCCGGGCCAGGAACCGCTGATGGACGACACCGTCTATCGCGGCAACGATTGGGACGACGTGAAACCGCACCTGTGGAATTTCTTCCAGGCGGTAAAGTCGCGCAAGTCGGTGGCAGAGGATGCAGTCTTTGGCAACCATGCCGCCATCGCCTGCCACATGACCAACGAGTCGTACTTCCGTAAGAAGCCGGTATTCTGGGATTCTGACTCGCGAAGCATCAAGGACTAGCACAGGCACTCTTGCCTGTGCGTTTGGCTTTCATGCACGCCCATCGGTGGCTGTGCAACGGAGGATAAAATGACACGTCGAAGTTTGCTGTATTCGGCTTTGGTCTGCGGGGTGCTGCTGCCCAGCGCGGCATATTCCGGAAACCAGAACCCGCAGGCAGGTCGGCCTTCCGCCGCCCCTGGCTCAGGCAAGCAGTTCCTGGGGCGCTGGGATTTGAGCATCAAAGCACCCCAAGGAGAGCTTCCTTCCTGGATCGAAGTTTCGGAGCCGCAGGGCCGCCTCATGGTCGTCATGGTAGGACTCACCGACCATGCGACGGAATTAAAGCAGGCGGGTTTCAAGGACGGCGGGATCGAGTTCCTCTCGCCCAAGGGAGAGGAAGGGTTCGGCGAAGACGCTCTGTTCAAGGGCAAGCTGGTCGGCGGCCAATTGGCGGGTACCGTCAACGGCCCGAACGGAACGTCTTGGAATTGGACTGGCCGGAGAGCCCCAGCTCTGAAACGGAATGCCGAACCAAAATGGGGCAAGCCCGTCACTCTGTTCGACGGCAAGGATTTGAACGGCTGGAGTTTCAGGGATTCCGCCAATGGGTCGGTTTGGAAGGTGGAAGACGGCACTTTGGTGAAAGATGGAAATGGCCCTGACATCATTACGAGTTCGAAATTCAGGGATTTCAAATTGCATGTGGAATTCGAATGCGGACCCAAGTCGAACAGTGGCGTTTATCTGCGTGGCCGCTATGAAGTGCAAATTGAAACCGACTCGGCGGAGGAACCGCCCAACCGCCAGATGGGGAGCGTGTACGGCTTCCTCGCCCCCACGCCGGGGCAGCCGCGCAAACCTGGAGCGTGGCAAACCTACGACATCACCCTCGTCGGGAGAACTGTCACGGTCGTGCAGAACGGTCAGACCATAATTGATCACAAGGAGATTCCGGGGATTACGGGCGGCGCACTGGACAGCCACGAGGAATTGCCCGGCCCCATTTACCTCCAAGGCAGCGAAGAGGGACGCGTAGCGTTTCGGAACATTGTGATTACTCCGGCGGAATAGAGAAGGAGCGACAAGATTAGAGCGACCCATCTGTTCATGCCAGCACCGCCGCAATTCGCCGCTGGCTGCTTCGAAGCGAAACCGGTGGCGTAAGTCTGCCGGTACCTCGCGCTGGCACGCAAATTGACGTCAAGGTTCTGGCTGCGCAAATTTTATGTCGGCCGGGCGAGGAACTGCATGGCTCAGCAAGCGTGGAGGTCAATTACAATCGGAATCCTTTCTCTAACAACATGTCTACACAAAAGGACCGGACAGCGCTTCTTCCTTAGAAACCCCCGGCAAGTACCCAGTCGGCCAGGTATGGTGTCACCGAGGGGGAAATGTGACCGACGCCGACAAAAAGTTCATGACCGAGATGGGCATCAAGCCTTGCACCCTGGACGACCCGTTCCCCAATCTTCTGCGGGAGCAGGAACCCGAGCCTGAGTTCGTGCCGCCCAAGAGCCTTTGGGAATACTTGGTGCGCTACCCGACTGGGATAAGGATGGCCACCGAGAGAGCCGCCGAGGAACTGGGGCTTGTGCCGCCGGACGGCGGCCTTGATTCCTGGGCGCAGGGCCTCACGGACATGTTCATCAGCTTCGTGCAGCTCGGCCTTGAAGATGTAGTGGAAATGTTCACGCACCCTGTGCAGCCATGCCATGGCGACAGCGAGTCGGAGCGCTTTCACGATTACATCAGGCAACGGGTGGAGGCCGCGTTGCCGGTGCTGCTCAGGGACGATCCTATCTTCTGATGGACGCTTGGAAGCGAAGCAGGACAATGTCCAGCATCATGTCAGCCTCGAAGATGGAACTCCAACCGAAGAGCAATAACACACGGCCCGCGATCGGCGCTGAAATCCCAATGCACTTGGGTCACAGGACAGAATCGAGCCTATAGAACGGTTGGCGAAGCAAGCATGACGGTCAGCGTCGCTATCGTGGCAAAGGCCGAGTGATTTTTTGTGGCAGGCGACATTGCCGAATTGACCAGCCGTGTGACTCACTTTCCCATTCCAACAAGCGAATCAATCGGGTCGTCTTTTGCGGTTGGCGTGCGGTTTTCCCGCGTCCAGCGAATCACGCCCGTCTGGTCCGTGAAAAAGCTCACGGAGTCTTTGTGCCATTTGACCGGCCTTACGGTCAAGGTGTAGCTGCTGACCTTGCCGTCTTTGTCCTTCTTGCTCGGTCGATAGGCAAAGACGTAGCCGTACTTTCGCCCCTCGGCCAGTTTATAGTCGACCAAGTTGGCGCGGGAAGCCGACTCCTTGACTCCAGGACCTGTTTCTCCCATCTCTGCCAGGGTTTGACTGAAGCCAGTGTTGTAAGTGGACGCGTAGGTCATCTCAGCCGTGTTGATGGTCCGTACGCCGCCCAGCACGTGTTCTACGTCTTCGGGGAGACTGCTTTTCTCCTGCCCGAGGGCGCTAATCGCGAACAGCAAAGCGGAAACTACAACCGCAGCCGCCCAGACGCTCAGCTTGTGTTCCATCAGTTACGCTCCTCTAAACGGAATTTCCAATCTCGACTTTATCGCTAGCGGAAAACCATACGCCTGCCGCCTTCGCGGGTCAAGGTCGGGTCGATTAAGCACTCCTCGGGCGGCCTGCCCGGTATTTCCTTGTCTGCGGCTCTGCCGCTTAAACAACAGCGGCGGGCGCGACCGTGTGACCGGCGGTGAGGCAGGATGTGCGGCGTTGCGTGATGGGGATTCTGGGCGGGACCGCTGGGTCAGACCATCGCCCACATAGCCCCGTCGAGCTGGCCAATAAACTGTCTGGAGCCTCCGGACCAGCCCGCAGCAGGGAAGCATGGCACTACAGTGAGGACCGGCTGCAATCGCCTCCAAGGGCAAAGTCGGGGGCGGCGAGGGGCACCTTTTGGGGGTTCCTTACCGCTTTTTTGCATTGCCACCAGCGCTACCCGGCCCTGCGCCGTCTGGTCGGCCATCAGGCTTGTGCGCCTCGGGCACCACGGTGATTCGGTTGCAACTGCGCACACGAAATCCAGCCCAGATTTTCAGGTTGTAAACGGCTTTTTTGCGGCAGCAGCTCCTTCAATGCACCGGTCGTTTGAGAGCGGAATGCGGCGAACAGGGCTAGGCGACCACCGCATCGCGACGCCTAGCATCTCCAGTCCTGGCATCCATGTCCAATTGCCGGGTAAAATTGTCAGCACCGGGATAAAAGGGAGCCAAAATCATCGGTCAGATGGGAGCCGGGTTTTTGAGTCCCTCATCGGCGGGGACGCGGTAAGAACTCTATATCAGACTCTATAAATTCTCCGGTAGTGCGGCAGTTTCAATTGAATCGCAACCGGGCCGTTAATAAATACAAGGACGAAGCATCGCGCCTTGCTCCCTGGAGCATTCAGGACATATACTCCAAACGGAGGGTACTCGTATGAAGACTATCGAGTACTTCGCTCGGGCGCTGGCGCTCCTGTGGGGTGGATTCTGGACATTATTCTTCATAGCAGAGTCGCTGGCATGGCATACGCCGATGTACCGGATGGCGATCTGGCTGTGCGTGGGTCTGGTCTTCGTGATCCTGGCTCTAGTGGCGTGGCGCTGGGAATTCACGGGCGGGCTGATGCTCATCGCTGGAGGTGTGCTAGCCGCACTGACTTATGGGATCTGGGAGCCGCGGGAGTTGTCTCTCGTCAGCCACGTCACGACTCTCCTTACTTTCGGTGTTCCGCCAGCGGCCGCCGGGGCATTGTTCCTGATCCACCATCATGGGATCACCTACCCGCGATCGACGGCGTAGCGTTTACCGACAGCCTTCGTAATCGTCCGACGTAGCGCTCGAACGGGCCCACTACGATTTTTCTTGCCGTTTGACCATCATCTGCAGACAATCACCGAGGCGCCAATTCCTGCTCATGCTCCTGCCGACGGAATGCGGCGAAGATGCGGGTGGCTATTCGCCTGGGCTCACCGGCCGATTGGATATCGGGTACGCTGCGAGCGACCACGACCCGGCAATAGGGTTGACCCGTGATAGCCACCGCATGCGCCGTGTTCCACCATTGCCTCTCCTGTTGAGTGCGCCGGAGGGTAGTTGCTTGCCCTAGTCAGACTGAGTCGCGTGGAAGAATAACTCGGCAAACACAGGTTGCGCCTTTTGAGGCGGTAAGGCGGTGTGTTGCCTGACTGACGCGCCTTGACCAAACTGGATCCCACTAAACCGGCGAAAATGGTTCTCTTCTAAACCGGCGCTAACAGTAAAATCTCCGAACATGCGGAAGCGACTTCAAACAGGACGGGGCAGGACTCCCAAATTCTACTTCTACAAAATGACAGTGGATGACGGGGGCGCTCCCTGCGTTCAAGATGGGCTGCTCACCTTGGCCATCTGCAAGCCAACCGTAAGGCGGGTCGCGCCGGAGGGCAGCGTCATCATCGGCTTTGCAGGAAACGATTTCAGGAGTGAAGGCTATGATGACAATTCCATCGTGTATGCAGCGGTCGTGTCGAGGAGACTGACTGGCTGCGAATACTACTCCAAAAGAGAATATGCCGACAGGCCGGATTGCATTTACAAGCGAACCGGGGAGCGGTTCGCAAGAAAAGCAAAAGCGTTGTTTCATCCCGGAGCGGGGGACCTTGAACACGACCTAGGGACGCCGCCCCTTTACGGCAATGCCAACGTCCTGCTGAGTAGGGGAGCAGAGAACTTCAGGTATTTCGGAAACCGATGCCCAGTCCAGTACAAAAAGAAGTATCCGCGCCTAAGGGAAGAGGTCGAAGGGCTTACGCAAGGGCATCGGGTCAATCATGACCCGCAGCTATATGCTGAGCTTGTGCGCTTGAAGGAACAGCTATGGAAGGTTCAGTCGACCTTTGCCAGCACGCCCATCCCGGCCAAGCCAGGCGACAGGTGTGATTGGGATGATGATGCCGTCGAATGCGATGGCTGCTGACTTCGTCCAATTTGATCTCCTGTGGCAGCGGGGCCGTAAAGCTTCCCTCTGCATCTCCATCGGCTCCCCGCCGTCTCAGGCTGGCGATTAGCTTTTCAGGATAAGCTCCCGCAACTCCGTATATTCACTCGGCCCGATGCCAGCGACCAAGAATCTCCACTGACCAATCAGGACCGCGTTGACGCCGTCGCCGAGGGCAAACTGGGTCGGCTCCAGGTGAGGCGTAAACACCGACTGCAATTCGTCGAGCCGCAGGATACTGTCAACATCCAGCAGCCCACCGCTCTTCGGCAAGAACAGAAGCTGTGGGAATTCCATCCTTCTAACCCGCTCCACGAATGAGGGAGAAAACTCAGGGTGGTCCGTCCTCACATCTGCCAGCCCAAATATCTGTGCGACGAGGCAGCGTCTTCGCTGAACTCTTCCTCTGTAGCCACGGTTGTCCACGGCCATCAGAGGCGCTTCTGGCTGTATCAGGAGGACCGGGCGGCGTTTTGCCCGGACCACGATAAACTCCTCGTTCGTCTCAAGTTTCGGCGCGTGCAGCGGTATGCTCCGCTTGAAGGCATCTTTGCCAGCCGGGACAAGCCTGAAGGTTGAGGCGATGGTCTTGGTTGGTTCGTTTGGGTCAACAACGGGACGCCACAGTTCGAGGTTCTCGTGAGGATAATAGGCGTGCGTGAAGAAGAATTGGCCGAAAGCGAAGTTGGCTTGAGAGTGATAGCCGAGCGGAAGTTTCTTGTAGTAATCTTTCTCAAACCACTCGTCGATAAACATTAGTCGGTGGCATCGAGTTTGGCTATTGCAGCCCGAAACTCATCATCGTAGGCCGGTGGCGTGAATTCAAAATGCTTCGGCGCGTGCGACTGTTGCAATGCGCCGAGGCGGCTTGCAAAGTCCTCTTTCATCTTGGCAATCTGCTTCGCCGAGGCTCCCGATGCGGGACGGGCGTATTTCTCAGGGCGGTCCTCAGGTATAACTGAGAAATCGAGCGGTGCGTTGCGGATGCCGTGTTCCATCGGCTCCGTGCGGAAGTACACGAAATCCAAAATCTCACCCGTTGAACTTTCAGCCCAAGTAGTCAGAACCGTCCGCAGAGCCGCCTCGTCACGGAAATTTGCAAACAGGGGGGAAAAATCATGGTGGGACTCGGTCCTCAGAAACCTCGTGTCGTACTCCGGCCTTGTGCTCTGGCTTTCCAGCAGGACGCCAGTGACCACGAGTTCATCAAGAACGGGGTCGAACTCCCTCGCCCACGGTCCCAAGTGAAAGAACTTCCAAGTGAAGCCCGTGAACGTGCGGCGGTTTGCCCGGTAGTATTCGACGTCGAAGAGATAGACGAGCTTCAGCAGTTTGGTTTTGGTCACGTATCCGCCGTGGTCGTTAATGTACGAGACCATCGCCGGAATTAGTTGTCTCAACTGCAAGTTCATTTCAAAGGGGGAACGCTATACGAAGGCATTCAAGTCGGGCAGCGCTTCCCGAGGGACCATTTTACTATAGAAATGGTTTCGGTTTCAGAGTGCCCTCTTGTCTTCCTGCTCGACACAGTCGCACATAAGCCTCTCTAACGCCGGAACTGCCTGCGGACAACGAGCAGGAATAAAGCGAGCAGCGTCGAGGTGAGGAGGGTTTCAACTGGTCACAGCAACCTTCCCCACAACTAGCAGGGCTCATGCGCGAGGTCGCGCTGGAGCAATGACCGGACGACCGCACTCGGAGCACACATCCACGGCGCGGCGAGTGCGGCGAGTATTCGAGCCCATCTCGGCGTCCTGGCTGTCACTAAGGTCTAAGCTCGTGGGCGCAGGGTCGATGCCGCCCATGTCCATGTCCATGGGATTCACGCTGCTGTCGAGGGCGGCGACTGCCCAGAATCTGAAACGGCTGGCGCGGTGGCTGACGCAGCGGGAGCCCGCGCCCACCCTCTGTACTGCATAAGGGACTCCACGGCCGAAGGCAACTCGGCCGAGAGGATTGATTAGGTAAAGGAGGGACGGAAAGAGAAAGGAAAGCATAACGGAATAGACCAGCTCGTCACCCCTCGAAACCCCTCCGCTGCTTGTTGGGCAGAGTTTTTCAACAGAATCAGATGATTCTGAGCGGCAAGTCGCGAAACTCACTGACTTCCCCATCAGTTGCGCCCTTTCAAAACCCTCAATGAACACTGATCACCGCTGCCAATGTGTGCCGCTTGTATGCGCTGCTCGGCCCGAAAACCCAACAGGATCTTCTTACTTTGCTGGAACAGGATCTTTTCACTTTGCTGCGACACGTTCGGAGCGCCGCTTGCGGGCGATGAGGCACGCGATTACAATACGGCCAGTGATCGCACGAAACGAAGGGCATACGCGGCTGAAGCACGTTGCCCGCCATGCGCGCTCCCGTTGAGTGACACGGAGGCGTTTAGGAGCCCGTGCCTCAGCTACCTCTGCTTCTTCCTCGGAAAGGGCATCATGCGCAACGTTTTCCTTCTTTCATTTCTCTTGTGTATTGTCGCCGCGGCTCCGCTGTCCGCCGCCGATCCCGTGCTCCGGTACCGGCACCCGGCCCAACGATGGGGCGACGCGCTCCCCGTCGGCAACGGCAGACTGGGCGGCATGGTATTCGGCGGCATCGCCATGGAGCGCATCCAATTAAACGAAGACACTGTCTGGAACGGCAAGAAACGCGACCGCGTCAATCCGGAGGCGCTCAAGGCCTTGCCGGAAGTCCGACGTCTGCTGTTCGAGGGTAAGCCCCGCGAGGCGGTGGCGCTGGAAGACCAGAAGATGATGGGCATCCCCAACCGCCAGCCGCCGTATCAGCCCTTAGGGGACTTGAACGTCGAGTTCTCCGGGCAGGATAATGCGCAGGACTACCGGCGCGAGCTGAACCTCGCCACCGGCATCGTGCGCGTCACGTACCGCATCGGCGATGCAACTTACACTCGCGAAGTGTTCTCCTCTGCGCCGGACCAGGCCTTGGTCGTGCGCCTCGCCTGCAACCAGCCCGGCCAGTTGTCCTTTCACGCCACGCTCACGCGCTCGCAGGATAGCCAGACCACGACCGCTGCGCCCGACCTCGTCATCTTGCAAGGCGAAGCGATTGCGCACACGAATTTCTGGATGCGTGGGAACTTGACTCCCGAGCGCCTGAAGGCTGAGAAGGATCAGCTCGAACCGACCGGCGTGAAATTCCGTGCGGTCCTGCGGGCCGTGAACGAAGGCGGTCAGGTGGAAGTTTCCGGCAGCGATCTGATCGTCTCCAAGGCCAACGCTGTGACCCTGTTGATTGTCGCCGCCACGGACTATCGCGGCGGCGATCCGGCCACCGCTTGCGCTCAGTGCTTGGCAAGCGCCACTAAGCCCTACTCCGCGCTCAAGACCGCGCACCTGGCGGACCATGAAAAGCTCTTCCGCCGCGTGGAGCTGGAACTCGCGCCGCCGGCGAGCGATCCTTCGGTCGAGACCCTGCCTACCGACGAGCGCCTGGCCCGGATCAAGAAAGGCCAGGATGATCCCGGCCTTTCCGCGCTGTACTTCCAGTTCGGCCGTTACCTGCTGATGGGCAGCAGCCGTCCCGGAACGATGGCGGCGAACTTACAAGGTATCTGGAACGACAGCATGGCGCCGCCGTGGGACAGTAAATACACCACGAACATCAACGTCGAGATGAATTACTGGCCGGCCGAAGTGGGCAATCTGGCGGAAACCACATTGCCCCTCTTTGATTTGGTCAAAATGTCGCTGGAGAGCGGCCGCCGCACCGCCAAGGAGGTGTACGGCGCCCGCGGCTTCGTGTTTCACCACAACCTGGATGCTTGGGCCGACACTGCGCCCGTCGATTACGCCTATTGCGGCGTCTGGCCGATGGGCGGCGCGTGGCTGGCACTGCATTTCTGGGAACACTACCAATACGGCCTGGATCGCGCTTTCCTGAACAGCGAAGCCTACCCCATCATGAAGGAAGCCTCGCAGTTTCTTCTCGATTTTCTGATTGACGACGGCAAAGGCCACTTGGTGACGAACCCCTCTTATTCGCCGGAAAACAGCTATCGCATGGCAGATGGAACGATCGGCCAGCAGACGGTCGGCGCCACCATGGATTACGAGATCATTTACACTCTCTTCCACGCCACCATGAGCGCCTCGCAGATCTTGGGAATAGACCCTGATTACCGCGCGCAACTCGAAGCCGCGCTCAAGCGCATTCCGGACCTCAAAATCGGCAAGCACGGTCAGTTACAGGAATGGAGTGAAGATTACGATGAGCCCTACCCGGGAATGGGTCACATCTCGCACCTGTTCGCGCTGTTTCCGGGCGATGAAATTACGCTCCGAGGCACGCCCGAACTGGCCCAGGCCGCGCGCGTTTCGCTCGAGCGAAGGGTGCAGAATGGAGCGGGCAGAGGCGATTGGCCCGCGGGCTGGTACACGAACCTCTGGGCAAGGCTCGAAGATGGCGATCACGCCTACGAGCATATCCGGGCCCTGCTCTCCACTTCGGCCGAGAGTCTGCTGAACGCCGGGCGGCTGTTTTTCCAGATCGACGCCAACTTCGGCGGGGCTTCGGGGATCGCCGAAATGCTCTTGCAGAGCCACTCCGGAGAGATCGCCTTGCTGCCGGCCTTGCCGTCCGCCTGGCCGGAAGGCCGCTTTCACGGACTCCGCGCTCGCGGCGACGTGGAAGTCGACGCATCCTGGAAGGACGGCCGGGCGGTGAGCGGCGCCTTGCGCCCAGGCGTGGCGGGGGAGTTCAAACTCCGGCCGCCGCATGGCCAGCGCATCGCCAGGATTCAATCGGCCGGTCACACGATCCCGGCTACGGAATCCGGCGGCTTGTGGCTGGTCCGCCTGAAACCACGCCAGGAGTATGCAATCACGTTTGAATAGGAGCACGATGCTCGTCAATCAGCGGGAGAGGTTAGGCCCAGGGGTCGCAAAATCCGGAGCGCGCCAGCAGGTGCGACAAATGGAGTTGGCGCGCTTAGCAGAAACCCCAGGAGGTCCAGGTGGGGATGAATTGGAAGGTTGTCGCTCTACTCGCTCTTACGCTCGGCGGTTGGCCCGCTCGCGCGGTGGCTCCCGCTGTGGAGAAACAGGCGCACGGTGTACTCGTGCGCTTCGATACCGGGGTACTTCGGCTCGAGATCTGGTCGGATCGCGCTGTGCGCGTTACTTATGCGCCCGGAAAAGAGATTCCGGCGATCCACAGTCTGAGCGTGATCTCCACGCCGGCCGCGGTTCCGTTCGAAATCAAGGAAACGCCGGCGTCGGTGGAGCTGTCCACGCGGGCACTGCGCGCAAGCATCGACAAAAAGACCGGGCTCGTTTCATTCCGCGATTCCGCCGGCAAAACGATCCTCGCAGAGACGGGCGCGCGCGAATCCACCGTCGGCGACAGCTTCGAGCTCGAACCCGATGAGCAGGTTTACGGCCTCGGCCAGCACCAGGGTGGCAACATGAGCTATCGCGGTGCGACGGTCCACCTGCAGCAGAAGAACATGGAGATCGGCATCCCGGTGTTGGTGTCCAGCCGTGGTTACGGTCTGTTCTGGGATAATCCCGCCATCACGGAGATCGAAGCCGGGATCAAAGGCAAAGAGAACGTGCTGCGCTGGATTTCGGAAACCGGCAAGGCTATTGATTACTACTTCCTTTATGGGCCGAAGGCCGACGACGTGATCGCGGGTTATCGGACGCTGACAGGCCCGGCGCCCTTGATGCCGAAGTGGCTTTGGGGTTTCTGGCAGTGCAAGGAGCGCTACTCCACGCAGGCCGAAATGCTCGGCATCGTTTCGCGATTCCGCGAGAATCACATGCCGCTGGATGGCATCGTGCAGGACTGGCAATATTGGAAGCCCGGTGGTTGGGGCTCGCACGAATTTGACCCCGCGCGCTATCCGGATCCCCAAGGCATGGTGGATTCCATCCACAAGATGAATGCGCACG
This sequence comes from Terriglobia bacterium, assembly GCA_050013575.1. Lineage (GTDB taxonomy): Bacteria > Acidobacteriota > Terriglobia > UBA7540 > UBA7540 > DASYXZ01. The sequence goes on from JBEKEZ010000031.1 coordinate 68,463, forward strand.
TCCTGATTTCCGTGTGGGCGCGCTTCGATCTCGACACCGCCAATGGGAAGGAGTTGGAGCAGGCCGGCGCGCTGTATTCGCCCGTGGTGCCGAACGTTTATCCGAAAGGCGAAGGCAAGTGGTACGACGCCTTCAATTCCGATGGGCGCCGCATCTACTGGCGACAAATCTGGGAGCGACTGGGCACGATGGGCATCGACGGTTGGTGGCTTGACGCCACCGAACCTGAAATTGGCGGAAAATGGGGCGAGTATCGCACGTTTTCCACCGCCGAAGGGCCCGGCGCTGCCGTATTCAACGCCTTCCCCCTGATGACAACGACCGCAATCTATCAGGGCCAGCGCGCGCAGACCGACAGGAAGCGCGTTGTCATCCTAACTCGCTCCTCCTATTCCGGGCAGCAGCGCAATTCGGCCATATCGTGGTCCGGCGACATTCGGGGAACCTGGGATGTGTTCCGCAAGCAGATTCCGGCGGGCCTGAACTTCTCCATTAGCGGAGTGCCTTACTGGAATACCGATATCGGCGGGTTCTTCGGCGGCGATCCGAGGGACCCAAAGTATCGGGAACTGTTCGTGCGCTGGTTCCAGTTCGGCGCCTTCACGCCCATGTTCCGCGTGCATGGCACGGGCGCGGGCAAGGAATTCTGGCAGTTCGACGCGCCCACCCAGAAGACGCTGGCGAAATTCGAACGGCTGCGCTATCGCCTGATGCCGTACATCTACTCGGTTTCCTGGCAGGTGACGCACAACGGCAGTTCGATGCTGCGCCCGCTGGTGATGGACTTCGCCAGCGATCGCAACGCGCTCATGGTTGCCGACCAGTATCTGTTCGGCCCGGACCTGATGGTGAACCCGGTCACCCAGCCCGGAGCCACGTTGCGCAGCGTCTACTTTCCCGGCAAGGCCGCCTGGTACGATTTCTGGACCGGTCAGCGTGAAGCGGGCGGCGCACGCGTCGATGCCGCCGCGCCCATGGACAGCATGCCGCTGTACGTGCCCGCGGGTTCGATCCTGCCTCTCGGCCCCGACATCGAATACGTCGATCAGAAACCGGCCGATCCGCTCGAAGTGCGCGTTTATCCCGGCGCGAACGGCTCGTTCGTCCTCTATGAAGACGATGGCAGTTCCTTCGACTACGAGCACGGCGACTACTCCACAATCCCATTCCGTTGGAACGAAGCCTCGAAGACGCTAACAATCGGCAAACGGGCCGGCGTCTATGAGGGTATGTTGAAGAAGCGCACCTTCCGCATAGCGCTGGCGGATCAGCGTCGCGGAGGCGGGCTGGAAGAACCAGCCGGGGTGCGCGAGGTGGCATACGTGGGCGAGGAAGTCCGCGTGAAACTGCCCTGAGCGATGGCTCCGCGGACCACCCTTCGCCCAGAGGCCGCGGATGAACCAATACAGGAGGTTCCATGTTGAAACCTAATCGGCTTGCGATCGCTTTTCTTTGGCTGACTGGCGTGGTGTTGTTCGCGCAGCAGACGGGTAACGCGCCCTATCTGAATCCCGATCTGCCGCCGGAGCGGCGCGCGGCCGATCTCGTCTCACGCATGACGCTGGAGGAAAGGGTGCTCCAGATGCAGAGTACCGCTCCCGCGATTCCGCGCCTCGGCGTGGCCGCCTACAACTGGTGGAACGAGGCGCTGCACGGCGTGGCAACGGGCCGCGCCACGGTCTTCCCGCAGGCCGTCGGGCTTGCCGCTACGTGGGACACCGCTCTGATGCATCGCGTGGCCGACATCATCTCCACCGAAGCGCGGGCCAAATACAACGATGCACTGGTTCATCCCGGCGAAACTACGACGGCCATCCTCCCCGGCCGGACCGCAGGATTGACCTACTGGTCGCCTAACGTGAACATCTTCCGTGATCCTCGCTGGGGCCGCGGGCAGGAGACCTACGGCGAAGACCCTTATCTTTCGGGCCGCATGGCCGTCGCGTTTGTAACCGGAATGCAGGGCAACGATCCGCATTACCTGAAGGTGGTCTCCACGCCGAAGCACTTCGCGGTGCACAGCGGTCCGGAGCCGTTGCGGCACGGCTTCGACGCAAAGGTCAGCGAGTCCGACATAGTCAGCACCTATCTGCCGGCGTTCCGGGCCGCTGTCACCGAAGGCAAAGCCGATTCGATCATGTGTGTCTACAACTCCGTGAACGGAGTGCCAGGCTGCGCCAGCGCGGATCTGCTGCAAAGGCGGCTGCGGGAACAGTGGGGCTTCCAGGGTTACGTGGTCAGCGATTGCGGCGCCGTCGGCGATATCTATAACAATCACAAATACGCGCCCACACTGGGCGGCGCGGCTGTGGCCGCGGGCAAGGCGGGCACGGACCTCACCTGCGGCACCGAGTACAGAACGCTGGTGGATGAGGTCAAGGCCGGCCACATCAGCGAGGCTGAGATCAACCGCGCGGTGGAGCGGCTCTTTGTGGCGCGCTTCCGCCTGGGCATGTTCGATCCGCCCCAGCGCGTGCCGTACGCGAAGATTCCCATCTCCGAGAACGATTCGGCCGCCCACCGCGAGGTGGCGCGCGAAGCCGAGCGCGAGGCCATCGTTCTGTTGAAGAACCAGGGAGGCATCCTGCCCTTGAAATCTTCGTTGAAGAGCATCGCGGTGATCGGCCCCTCGGCGGACGATCCGATTGGACTGCTGGGAAACTACAACGGCATTTCTTCCAAGCAGGTGACTCCGCTCGAAGGCATCACACGGCAGTTCTCCTCGGCCAAAGTGCAGTCCGCGCTGGGTGCAACCTATACCGCCAACACGCCGGCCCTGATCTCCGCGAGCGTGCTGACCCCGCCGGACGGAAACGGACAGGGACTTTTGGCCGAGTACTTCGACAATCCCGATTTCCAGGGACAACCGAAGCTCAGCCGAAAGGAGCCTCGGGTGTACTTCGATGCCGACATGGAAGAACCCGCTGTGCTCGCGGCAGTCAACGGCGACAAGTATTCCATCCGTTGGACCGGCACGCTGACTCCACCGGCCACGGGCGATTACGTCTTGTCCGCGCGGACCGGCCTGTGGAATCGTGAAGGGAGGATCCGGCTGTTCCTCGACGACAAGGACGTCAACCCCAGCACCGCCGGAGGTCGGCCGCCTGGGTTTGGACCGGGACCTCGGCGTGGCAGTCCGCCGCCCATGCAGTTGGAAGGCGGGCGAAAATACGCCGTGCGGGTGGAATACCAGCAGAACGGGCGCGGAGGCGGAGCGGAGTTGAACTGGATTCCGCCGGCTGACGTCCTGCTCGCGGGAGCGGAGAAGCTGGCAAAGGATTCTGATGTGGCACTGGTTTTCGTCGGTCTGAATGGGTCGCTCGAAGGCGAAGGCCACGACCGCAGCGATATCAATCTGCCCCAGACGCAGGAGAACCTGGTGCAAGCGATGATCGCCACCGGCAAACCGGTAATTGTGGTGCTGACCAGCGGCAGCGCTCTCGCGGCGAATTCTGCCGCGGCGGGTGCGACGGCAATTCTTTCGGCCTGGTACGGCGGCGAGGAGGTCGGAACGGCGATCGCGGATACCCTGGCTGGTGTGAACAACCCGGCGGGCCGTCTTCCGGTGACGTTCTACAAGAGCATGGATCAACTGCCGCCGTTCACCGACTACAACATGAAGGGCCGCACGTACCGCTATTTCAAAGGCGAACCGCTGTACCCGTTCGGCTACGGGCTGAGCTATTCGACCTTTGCGTACTCAGGCTTGAGCGCGAAGCGAACCGCGGGCGGCGCCAAAATCCGCGCCACGGTAAAGAACACTTCCTCGCGGGAAGGCGACGAGGTGGTTCAGCTCTACATCGCAGGGGGTTCGGAAGAGGACGCTCCGATCCGGAGTCTGCGCGGATTCCAGCGGATTCATCTCCGAGCGGGCGAGAGCCGCGAGGTGATGTTCACGCTTGCTGCTGAAGACGTGCCGAAGGCCACGGTGGAAATCAGCGTAGGCGGCGGACAGCCAGTGGGTAATACGTCGCATGTAAAGGGTTCGTTGTAACGGCAACAACGCCCTTAACTTCTCGTCTCAGCCCGGGGGTTCACTTCATCGACCACTCTTTCCCTACTTAAAAGTGCCGATTATTTAATCTTTCGACTTCACGGTGTCTTAAAGTTCCAGCGCGCCTTGTCGCTCTTGGGGTCGAACTTCGCCAGCGTCGGTGTACTGTGGGCCACGGCGGTCAGGGCCATGGGCTCTTTGAAATTGGGCATCGACTTGGGCATGATGCGGTACGTGCCGTCGGTCAACTGGTCGATGCGCCACAGTTGTTCGGGACCGCCAGTGAAAGCGGGAAGCGCCACAACTTCGGCGTCGGCGGTCGCAGCCAAGGTGCGATCAGTGCCGGCGATCTGGATCTTGAAGTAGGGCGAGCCGGGATAGCCGCCGACGTTGGCGACGGGCGTGATGGTCCACTTCTGATGGGGCCGGAACAAGTAATCGCCGAGGCGAATGTCGATACTGCCGGCCGGCCAGTTCGGCGCCACCTGGGCGAGTTCCTGGGCCGGAATCGGCGTCACGGGGCCGGCAGGGGCTCGGAAACCGCCCGGTCCGCCCCTGGCCATCCGCACGAAATCTACAGCCAGCTCCAGCGCAAAGCCGCTGCGTTCCGACTGGATCTCGTAGGTGCCTTCCTGGAAATTGTCGCTGGCGACCGGCCATCCGTCTTTCCAGAGAAGCGGGCGAATGTCCAGCACGCTGCGGCCGCTGCGGTCCAGGTCGGCCTCGTAATGGCAGGAGAATTTCTCGACGCCGTCGCCCAGGTCGAGCCTGCCAAAATGGCCGGGCCCGACGAAGCGGCCGCTGGCGGCCACAACGAGCTTGCCGCCGCCTTTGAGCGTATCGATGCCGACGTTATCGAGGAAGGGGCCGGTCACTTTCCGGGAGCGGCCGACGCGGATGTTGTAGGTGGAGTTGGGGCCGTCGCAGCAGGTGCCGTGAGTGCCCAGAAGGTAGTACCAGCCGTCGCGGTAGATCAAGTCAGTCGCTTCCATGTCGATGGCGATGTTGAGGGGTTGGTTGCCGGCGATGCGTTTTCCCGTTTTGGGGTCGAGTTCGACGAGGCGGATGTAGCCGAAGTAGGTACCGTAGGTGAGCCACAGCTTGCCCGTGGTGGGATCGAGCAGGAAGGACGGATCGATGGCATCGCAGTCCTCGATGCCGTCGGATGAGGCGACAACGGTGTCATCGTTGAACTTGAAGTCGGGCGACTTGGGGTCGAGGGTCTTGCTCCACATGACATGGACCTCGCTGGCGTGTCCACCTCCCAATCCGCCGCCCCCCCTGGCATAGCTCATGTAGTAGCGATCCCCGATGTGGATGACATCGGGGGCAACTCCGCCGCCGGGCCGCACGGCCCCGCTGTGCCAGGTCCAGCCGTCGTCGGATATCAGGCCACCACCGCCGGTGCCGAAAGTGTAAAACTTGCCGTCGCACTGAATGACGGTCGAGGGATCGTGGATGTAGGGTTCGCCGTCCAGCGCCGGTGCCGGACGAGACTGAGCAGAAGAGACCAGGGTAGGAACCGACGCGGCCAGAACAACCGCTGCCGCCAGAATATGGGGTTTCATGCAAGCTCCAGGAACAAAATAGGACGACTCATTACTTTCCAGTGTTTTCAAGGCTTAGGGTGATATCCTTGATCGGCTGACCGTTCTCATCGATAAAGCGGAGGCAGAAATCACTTAAGCCGGGGCCATTGATGACGGCGCCGCGAATGACGTTGCGGCCCTTATTGAGGGTGAGCCGTTTGGAGACGCAGTCATCCATGACCATGCGCCGATCGCCGAAGAGGTCGACGGCTTCCTTGCCGTTGAGCCACCACATGGACGCCGAATTGGAGCCGACGGCCATGCGAGCGTTCTGAATCTCCCGCGGGCTGTTGACGACAGTGACGGCCCAGAAGAGCACGCCGTAAGTCGGCTTGTTCAGCCCATAGGCGAAGCGAAAAAGCTTGACGTTCCAATTGGCCGAATCCAGAGCATGCCATGCGAGTTCCTGTCCGGCAACTGTCACCTTGTCGCCGTCGCGCGGAATGACGGTGAACTGGTTGGGGAAGTACTCGGTATTCAGGGCGTTCCGGACGTAGCTGTCGGTAAACACGGTGTTGGTGCGGTTTGGTTTGTTGATCGGATCGAGTAGCAGCCAGCGCTGGAGGAAGCCTTCGGCGTCCGGCGCCTTGGGGGATGATGTGGCCGGAGTGAAGTAAGGCGCGATGCTGCGAGGAACATCGTCGGGCACAGCGGCGGGAGTCGCACTGCCAGGCGCGGCGGAAAAGACTTCAAAGGCCAATATAGCCAGGACGCCCACCGCCGGCGTCACAATCTTGCGGAGCGTGTTCATAGTATGCCCTTCGCATGATTTCCGTTTTGGACGAAAAACTCTTTCTCAGCAGGGACCAATATAAGCGATTTCGTGCCACATTTTCCAGCCTGCCTCACGCCTCGGTTGTGTCAAGCATTTGTCAGTTGAGCTCCGCGAGAATACAAGACTTCGAACCAAGTTGTTCCGCAGCGAGCGATCCAGAGGCGGAGCTTGAGGAGGCGGTGAGCGCCGCGTCGTGTCCAGCGCA
>JBEKEZ010000032.1:0-72772 GCA_050013575.1 Terriglobia bacterium
TGGATGAAAGGCTTCGATCTGCGTCAGAGTCCCCCACTATGGAAAATCATGAGGCAAGAACAGGGAGCGGGCACGGTGAGAGGAAGCACCCCGTGAGGCGCGCGGCGGGCGCTAACCTCAGTCGCCCCACGGGCTCCTTCGGTTAGCGCCCACAGGAACTACTTACTTTGCTAAGAACAGGAACTTCTTACTTTGCCTTGACAGCAGCGGCTGGCGCCTCGGCCGGCGAGTTCGAGAGTTGCCGGACTTTGCAGGCGTTTAGGATTGCCCGTCGGACAACAAACAGCCACTGACCAAGACTCAGCGGAGGTCTGATAATGACGATTGGAGCTCCCGGGCGTGGGAAGCCTTGTGTGTCACGTCCGGCTGTGAGCCGGCAAGCAGGTTGCGAAGCGCCTCGCTGTGGCTGAGCAACTCCTCTGAGATTGCATCCCCGACCACGCGATGTCCCAGCTCGTTCCAGTGCCCGATGTCGACCTGGGTGTTAAAGAATCCGTGCAAGGGAACGTGATGAGAGGCGGAATAATCGGCCAGTATGGGCGCCAACAAAAGGGTGTGGATGTTGTGCGCGACCGTGAAACGCTCGATGCGGGCTTCGGAGGCAAAAAGTGTCGCCGCCCCTATTTCCTTCCGGAACGCCTCGCGTTTCGACGCATCAACATGGGTTTGTAGGTTCATGTCAGTTGTCACGATCCAGAACTCCGCGTGTTGTTGATCGCATTCCTTCTTCATCAAGTCGAAGAAGCTCTCCGCAATCGCCCAGGGTTCCTGCATTTGGGGTAGATCGGGAAGATACGGCCAAACCCGCACATAGTCAGGGGGCGGGGCATTGGCTGGCTGGCGTCGCGCGCGGAGACGCACGGTGCCGGCCATCTTCTCAATCTTCCGGCCTAAATTTATTTGCGCGGTTCGAGCCAGCGACAACAGATCGATCTGATTCGCCCAATCCGACGATTTGTCTTTCCAGGCCTGTCGCCACCGGCTCGGGCCAGGGGCGGACTGGGTGGCCGCGTCGGGGACCAATTGTCCGTCTTTGAGAACGTAATACGGCACCCCCGCCTCACTATCGGGAGAAAGTCTCCGCGTATTCTTCAAGACCGTATAAACGGACATCAACAAAATGACGATCCGGGGATGATACTTCCAGACATGATTCCGCAGCGTGAGATATTCCTGAGCCATGCCGTATCCGGGGCCGCCGAAGTCCAAAACCTCAGCTTTCCACCCGTGAACTGCCAGCGCCGGCTTCAGTTTCCGTTCGATTTCGGCATGAAATCTCTGCTCCAGCGGGACCTGCAAGGCCGCACTTTCCGATGACCCAATGAAAGCAATCCGGAAAGTGTTCGGCGGGGGCTCGAGGGAGTGCTCGCGATCGCGCATTCCGTCGCTATTGACCTTGATATAGCATTCGCCTTCGTCCAGATACCACCCCTCGGCGTTGGGACGCAGGGCATATCCTCGTTCCTTCTCGGAGGTGTACAGCGAAGCGGGATATTTTGCTCCGGCAAGCCGGAGCACTATTTCGGAGAACGAAAGCACCACTGCGACCGACAGCGCGGCGAGGGCGGCGTCTTTAAAAAATCGCATAGAGGAACGGGTGTTGATTCGGGCCGCTGGGTTGAGCCAACAGCATGGCCACGCCCACACACAAGAAAGTGACCACCGCGGATTGGACTGACCACCGGACCCATCGCGGAACAACCGGCCGCGTTCGGCGCCACCACAGGTCCGGACGTCGGCGCTCTGCGATCTCAAGGATGGCGTACCCTGCTATTCCAACGACCAGAGCGTGGCTGCCTGCGGCGGCAGCCAATTGCAAGAGGTCGGCGCCTAACGAACTCCAGTGCGAGAGCGCGTGAGAGAGCAGCCACGCTGCGTCGCCGACGCTTCTGGCGCGGAAAAACACCAGCGCGAGCGCAACCATATGGAAAGTCAAAATGCAGCCCAACCCGCTCGCAAGACTGTCCAGTTTAGGGCGGACGCTGAGGAAACGCGCGCGCCGCTTGACGGACAGAGCATCCACAATTAGATAGAAAGAGTGTACCAGGCCAAATGTAAAGTAGCCCCACGTCAGCCCATGCCAAAGCCCGATGGCAACCATGTTCACCGTAATGCTGAAGGCGAGCCCGATCTTGCCGGCGTACCGCGTGGCCATGCGAAGGGGAGTAAAGACATAATCCGTCAGCCAGGTGGTCAGCGACATGTGCCACCGTCGCCAATAGGCGCTGATGCTGGAGGCGGTGAAGGGGCGATTGAAATTCTCGGGTGACCGAATGCCGAAAAGGAGCCCCGTACCGATGGCGATATCCGTCAGCGCCGAAAAATCGACATACAGTTGCAAGGGGTAAAGGTAGAACCCGGTCAAGAGCGCGGCGCCGTGCAAGTCCTTGACGTGTGCGAATACATAGGCGACACCGGGCGCCAGGCTGTCGGCAATCACCAGTTTCTTGAAGATGCCCCAGGCGATTCTGAGGACTCCGTCTGGAATCGACATGCGGTCCGGCGGTACTTGTTCCAGAAAGTCACCGGCGCGCTGGATGGGTCCCGCGACAATCTGCGGAAAGAACGCGACGTAGGCGGCAAACGCCACCAGCCGCTGCTCCGGTTGGATCTTTCCCCAGTGGATGTCAACGAGATAGCCGATCAGTTTGAAGGTGTAGTATGACAATCCCAGCGGCATAACCACGCGGCCCCACTCGCCCCCGGGCATGACCGCAGCGATCTTGAAGAACATGAGATAAGCGGTCAGCAGGCACACCACCAGGAAAGCCGTGAGTTCGGCCCGGTGATGGGATGGCCGGTCCCCGACCGACTTTCCGGCGAAGAAAGTGAAGAGAGTCGCGCCGGCAAGCAAGCCCGCGGCGCGAATATCCCACGTGCAGTAGAAAAGATAAGACAAAATCAGAAGGAGGGTGCTGCGGGCGCGTACGGGGCATAACCGGTATGCAGCCGCGGCGCAGGCTAAGTAGGCAAGAAATTCGACGGAAGTATAGCTCAATGGGATGTGGCTAGTTTTGTCTGCACCAAGTCAGCCAGTTCGCCCACATTCTTGAGCGAAGTGACTTCACTGGTGGTGAACCTTACCTTGAATTTTTTCTCAATCGCCACGATCAAATCGATATGATTGAGGGAATCCCAACCTTCGACATCGGCTGCGGTCATGTTCTCCCGAAGAACGAGGGCGCTGTCATCGAGCACCTCGCGGAAAACGGGCGTCAGCGCTTCCAGGACCTCTATTCTGGTGGTGAAAGGCACGCTGAACCAATTTCCTTAGGTTGAAATCTCAGCCTGGGCTGTTTCCGCGAGTCTGATCAGTACGGTGGCAGGCTGATAAGCGCTGGTTTCCAGGGCCCATCGCGTATGACCGCCATCGAGTTCGTCAATCTTGCGGAATCCAAACTGTTCGAAAAATCCCTTGACCAGCCCGTTTTTGGCCGTGGGGATGTATTCTCCCGTCACCAGCTCAAGGCCCTCTTGCCGGGCGCGTTCGAAAACTTCGTTCATCTGGCACTGCTCAACCCCGCGCGAGAGGACGCGGCAGCTCATCAGCCAGTCTCGAATTGCGAGGTGCTTCTCACCACGTTCCAGAATCACCACCGAGATCAGCCCGTGGTCGGAGAGACGGTCCGCCAGCTTGGCGTAGAGCGGAATCCAGCGAGGATCATTCATCAGCGCCGCGCATTCCGCCTCGGAGCGGCGGCGCGTGGTCAGGTTGAATTGGTTGCTCCGCTGAATCAACTGCGCGATACGCGGCAGGTGGAATGAATCGAATCGCTCCACCGTCATGCGCATGTCGAGTGACTTCAGAAATTCATCGACCGTGGCAAAGCGCGCCTGGATTTCTTTTCGCTCGGCCTCTTGCCTGTACAATTCCGCGCGCTTGACGTCTTCGGCAGAGAAGGAGGTGGCTTCGAACAGATTGAGTTCCGAAATGGCGCGAACATAATCCGCCGGGTCTTCCGGCAGCTCGGGAACCGTAACCTCGGGCATAAGCTCCCGAACGAGGTTGCGCTCAAAGGAATTGTCGTCCAGAAACACCATCGAGTCGAAGCCGATGTTGAGCGTCTCGCGGATGTTGCGAATGTTCTCGGCCTTGTCGCTCCAGTTTGCCATGAACGCCACAAAATGCTCCCGTTTGAGAACCATCTCCGGATGCTCCTGGAAGGGGAGCAGGGCGTTTTTCATGTCGTTCTTGCTACAGACTGCCAGTAAAATCCCTCGGTTGGCCAACTCCCGCAGGTAACACTGGAACCGGTGGAACGCTTCGCCTTCGCCATGAGCGCCCAGGAGGAGGTTATCCAGGCCGTCATCGGCGACGACCCCTCCCCACAAGGTATTGTCCAGATCGACGACCACGCACTTGGTGACATGGCCCCGGCTTGCCATCACGATGTCCACGACGTTTTGCGCCACCGCGGGCAGATATTCCAGCGCGCAGTAGGACTTTGCCATGTCCCAAAATCGATCGTCAAACCATAGGCTCCGCCCGATCCAGGATGCGACACCCTCCACATCCTGGATCAGCACACCCGTGCGTTTACTGGCTTCTTGCGCCAACAACGCGTTCAGCCGCATGGCGACCGCATAGAAAGAATCCGGCACCTTCTGGTCGAAGTTGCCGAAAAACCGTTCGTAGGGCAGCACGAAGTTGCTCTGGATGATCGTGGCCGTCGATCGAGCTTGTATGCCTTCCCAGGTTCTTACGACTCCCTCAATGGTTTCCTGAACGAAGGCAGAGGCACTCCCCGAACGCTGCATGAACCTTGTTCGCAACGCCTGCACCGCATTGAGCACCACCATGAAGTCCGGCTGGAACTTGTAAAGGCCGGACCGGGAGTCGTAGACCTGGAGTTCAATGGCATCGAAAGGGGCCTCATAGATTTCCGCATTAATTCCCCGTTCGTGAAGAAGGGCGCGAAAAAGCGGCACCATGCGCTGCGTGGCTGCGTCGGAGAGCAGGGCGAGTTTGACTTCCTGCTGGTTCGCCGACGAATCGAGCAGTCGGCTGGCCCGCAATAAGGCCGCGTAGTCAAGATTGCGCGCGCCGCCTCGTGACATGGATCAATTAGCTCGCTTTCCAGAGGAGGTCCCGCTGGGTATGCGCGCGCCAGACTTCTTGTCGAAGCCCCTGCGTTCAGGGTATGACGCCCGCAGTCGCCGCGTTGATGGCGCTGACGTCGGCGCCCATATCCTCCCCATCGGTGCCTGAGTCCGCGAAGGGGCTCGTAAACCCGTTGCACAAAGCTGGCGTACAGAGCCTGAAGTCCCCGCCCGCGAAATCGACAAATCCAACGCTCTGCTGAGAGAAGTCAGGCGGGTAGAAATTACCAGGCGGGTAAGTGCTTGATTTGAAGCCACTCGGCGGAGCGTCTAAAACGTCGTTCGTGACGGTGTAGTTTTGGAAATAAGCATCCAGGCTGGCTTTTCCGGGTGATGTGCTACTGCCGCTGATCCCGTACGTGTCGTAGGGCTGAATGTTGTTCGTGAATATGAAATTAGAGATTAAATTATTCTCATCACTTCCCACGACGACGGCAACGCTGTTCTGGAAGGCGGTGTTGTGATCGTACGTGACGTCGTGTGGCGTCAGCAACCCCTGTCCCGAGCCGCCATTAACGAACTCCAACAACTTTCCATCGCCTCCCCACGTCGTGTTCTCGACATCGATTAACAGATTGTCATGAATCGTGATGCGCTGAGAGGGCTGGCTTGGGGGCTGTTGATTGTCCTCTCCGGCGATGTCGAAGCCACTGGAGGTGTGCCTGATGAGGTTGTACCGGATGGTGATGTCGGCCACTGTGCATGCCGAGCAGTTGGTGCCGCTGTGCGAAGTGCGCGGCGTGAAGACCAGTCCGTAGCCGACTTGCGCGTCCGCCCAATTGTATTCGAAGACGTTCCCTTCCACCAAAGCTCGCTGCGCATCCTTGAATTCCAGCCAGTTCTTCACTTCAAAATGGATGCCGCCGTAGCTGGGGTCGTTGACATACCAGGTAAGTGACTTAATTAAATGATTTCGCCGAATCTCGATGTCGGATGGGATGACTTGGGCAATGGATACTTTAGCTCCACCCCAAAGAATGTTCTCTCCTGATGCCTCAAGGTAGTTATTGACGACCTTGAGCGGTCCGAAGGTATTCCACGCGGCGACTGCCTGAGCGTCGGACCCGACGTTGTGAATGTTCTCGACATAGGAATTAACTATGGCAAGAGACGCGCCGTTCATGCCGTAACCTCTTTGGATATTCCCGGTCGGATTGCCATGGATGTAGCAGCGGTCAACGTAAATGTGGTCGGGGAGCAGGGTGGGATCCGTCTCGCCGTTCCCCACGACGAAGATGCCGTAATTCGTGCTCACTGAAGCACCCACGCCGATTTCGACGCCCATGAACCAATAATGGCTTGCATTGCTGGCGGTGGATATGGGCGAGACGCCGTTGGTGTTCGAGATGATCTTCGCCAAGATCGGCGAGTAAGTAGGATCGATCCGCGTGTCAGCGGGAGGCAGATTTGAATCGGCCGTGTCGGTCCGAATGATGATCCATTTCCCGGCAGCGCAGGACGTCTGCGGGAGGGTGAACCCTCCCGTCTTCGAATAGGTCGCGCCCGAGTTCAGCCGCAACACCTGGCCCTGGGTGGCACATGCGCTGGCGGCGCTGTTGAGGGCTGCCTGGAAATTGTCGCTTGGCCCCAGTGTGGTGACCGTGTAGCCCGTCGTATCGGGGAATGTGGTATCGAGGAAAGTCTGGGGAATTGCCGCCAAGGGCGGTGTCTCGATAGAAATGGCCAGCCCTGCCGTCGCGGTTTCTGACAACGAGTCTGTTACCTGTGCGGTGAAATTCGATAGCCCAAGGGTCGTCGGTGTCCCCGAGATTACTCCCGTGCTGGCGTTGAGCGAGAGCCCTGCCGGTATTTGCCCCGAGGAAATGCTCCAGGTGTAAGGCGGAGCGCCTCCGCTCAGCAGCAAGGTCACATAATACGGGACTGTGGGATTGCCGTCGACGAGGGTCGTTGTGACAATTTGAATGGCAGTCGTGCCATAGGTGAACGCCCCTGACAGTGTCGCCGACTGGCCGTCCGGATTCGTCACCTTAATATCGACCGTCGCCGGATTTGAGCTGGCCGGGGTCGTAGCAGTAAGCTGGCTGGAACTCACGAAAGTCACTGCCGTGGCTGCGACGCCGCCAAAAGTGACCGTGGCCCCGTTGAGGAAGTTTGACCCGTTTATCGTGACCACCGTTCCGCCCGCGAGCGGTCCGGAGGTTGGGGAAATGCTGCTAATGGTCGGTGCCGGATTGCCATAGGTGTAGCCGTTCTTCGCCGTAGCGCTAGAGCCGTCAGGGTTGTTGACGACTACATCCACTGATCCGGCGGCGTGCGCCGGGGTCGTCACCGTAATCTGCGTGCCGTCGGGAGTGACCGTGATCTGGGTCCCGGCTGCGGTTCCGAACGTGACAGTAAGGTTCTGCTGGAATCCCGATCCGATAATCGCAACCACCGTCCCGCCCGCCGTTGTGCCGGATGGTGGGTCGATATTGCCGATGGTCACGCCCGAGGACGCCGTATAGGTATACCCACCGCTTAAAGTTGCATTGTCTGTACCGACTACTACGGTCACATCGACGGCGCCAGCGGCGTGCGCCGGAGTGTTGCAGGTGATTTGAGTGGAGCCGACAACGACGACATTCGTGGCCTGTGTGCCGCCTAAATTCCCGAAGTATACGAGGGCTCCTGGTGCAAAGGGGGTGCCCGTGATGGTAACCGCCGTTCCGCCCGCGGTTGTGCCGGTGTTCGGAGCAATTGCAGTGACGATCAAGGTGCCTGTATACGTAAAGCCGCTCTTCAGCGTAGCGCTTCTACCGTCCGGGTTGGTGACGGTCACGTCCACGGTGCCAGGTCCCTGCACCGGGGTAGTGGCTTGAATCGTTTGCGCGCTACTGCTCACAACCACGTTAGTGGCCATACCGCTTCCAAACTTGACCGTGGCGCCCTGCTGAAATTCCGCGCCCGTGATGGTCACGATCGTGCCGCCGCCATCTGGGCCGGAATTCGGAGTAACGGAGGTGATGCTGGGCGGCAAGCCGTAGGTGAAGCCTCCAGTTTGCGTGACGCTGGAGCCGTCGGGGTTCGTCACCGTTACATTAACTGTACCCGGGGCGTGGGCGGGGGTGGTCAAGGTGATCTGGGTGGTGGTAACAGTAGCAATCGTTGCTGCTGCACCGCCGAAACTCACGGTGGCGCCAGTCTGGAAACCTGTACCCACGATCGTTACAGACGTCCCGCCGATGATCGATCCGACGATCGGCGTAATACTGGTGATGGTGGGAGCGACATTATAGGCATAACCGTTGGAAAGCGATCCGCTGCCTCCGTCGGGATTGGTCACCGTGACAGTTACAGTCCCGGCCGAGTGGGCAGGCGTTACACACGTGATTTGGGCCGGTCCGAGAACATTGATGTTGGTCGCCGTGTCACCACCGAAAGTAACGGCGGCGCCACTTTCAAAATTCGACCCGAAAATCGTGACTAATGTGCCCCCAGCCGTCGAACCCGAAACAGGCTGAATCAGATTAATAACCGGTTGAGTGCTCCCGAACTGTAATGTACCATTACCTGCGCCCCCACACGCAGACAGGGAGAGGGCTAAGCATATGATTGCCGCCCCTGCAATCCAAAATCGCAGATCATTCGCTTTCGACCTTGTGCTTGCCCTTAGATTTTTCATGGTCTTAGCTGTCTCCCTGGGCTGTTCAGCCGCCGCAAAAGTACGACCTGGAGCGGTCGCCCCAGAAAACTTCACGTGAGCCTGGACGCCTTGCCCTACGAATACCAAACCCCGACGAGAAATCTCAACTAGGAACACCCCCTTTTGGAATGGGGGCTTCCCACGCAATATACGCTAGCGGTTCTTCGGATGTCAAGGCGTTCGATGTGCCTCCGATGAGCCTACTTGCGTACTCTAAGTAGGAAACCCGGGTAGCCTCCGGCGCGAGCCGACATAACCCGAGCCAGGTCAGAGTTGCGGGAGTGTGACCGCGTCACACTCCCGCATTGAGTGATTGCGCGATTGAGTGATCGGCTGATTGCAGGGAGAAGCAGAAATTAGAAACTGGAAAATGGAAACTGGCCGCTCTATTTTCGTGTCCAGTTTCGAGTTCCGAACTTCGAGTTTCCAGACTGGGGCTAGCCAAAGCGAATAAGAGCAAGAAAGGCGGTCGCTGATCGTCCCGCCCGATCGTATTTGCCTGCAAAACCCTTTCGGTCGCCGAAACTGCCCCGATTGTGATAAGGTCAGTGCGGGCGGCGATTGAATGCCCATTTCGCGAACGCCACTTCCTTGCGAGGTTGACCCATGAAAATCATTCTCGATCCCGATGGCGATGCAGCCTATTTCTACTTGAGAGAGGGGATTTCGGAAGTTAAAACCATATGGATCACGGAAGACCTCTCAATCGACCTGGGTCCGAATGAGGAGTTGGTGGGGATGGAGGTGCTCTCCGCCGCCCGGCACTTGGGACTGACGCGCGAGACCACGCGGATGGATGTCGAGCTTCTTCCCAGGTAGGCTAAACGAGCTGGACAGCGCGCCTGTCGCCGAGGGCGCTTGTTTCGGCAGGCCGCCCGAACCGGCGTTTCCAGTGGTGCGATTGCCTTTTCTTTCAACCTAAGTTACACCCCCTCAAGCTTTAGCGTTGTCAGTTTTCTTGCACATGCACCTGCAAAGTCTTTCATCTTGACAAACGAAGTCGGGATGAATCAGAATATTGTTCAGCGCAGGTTTAGCCCGATGCAGAGCATCTACTCAATTCCTGTTCCGACTAGTTTCGAGGCGTGTACTGACAGCGTCATTACAGCGTCCTTTTCTTTGGAAAGCGACCTACAAGCTCAGTTTGCCCACGATTTTTTTCAGAACCTGTTGAGTCTTGATCTAAGCCTCGAGCAGAGCTTCTACGCGTGGCAGCAAATTGCCGAACTCCGCACCCAAATGGCGAAGGACAAAGGCGCTGAGGTCCCTTTTCGCCAAGCATTATTGGAATACTTCCTCACTTCGCCGCTCTTGCATGATCCCATCATTACGGAGTTCGGCGAGCTTCAGCGCCTGCGCCTGACTTCGACCACCGATCATCTGACCGGAACGCACAATCGGCGTCTCTTCGATGCGTTCCTCGGGAAAGAGGTTCAACGGGCTGCCCGCTACGGAAACGACCTGAGCTTGGTCTTAATGGACCTGAACAGATTCAAGCAGGTCAATGACACGCACGGTCACGCGGTGGGCGACGAGCTGCTCAAGCTTACCGGGAAACTCATGGTCGATTCCCTTCGGAGCTCGGACTACACCTATCGCATCGGGGGCGACGAATTTGCTCTGTTGCTTCCCCAGGCCGCTCATCCGGATGCTTGCGCGCTGGCGGAGCGGCTTCGCCATCGTTTTGAGGAAGCGGTAAAGCCGCGAAATTTGGGGATTCTGGTGGGATTAGCTTATGGAGTGGCGACTTCACCCCGAGAGGCCAAGGAACCCAAGGCGTTGTTTGAGCTGGCTGACCAGCGCCTCTATGATTGCAAGCGCGCTATCGGCTCGCCTCGTTGCGCGCCCCGCTCTCATGAGCGCATTCCCCTCAATGGTGTCAATGCTTATGCGCTTTTCCGAGTGAACAGTCACACCCAGCGCGGCCGCCTCATCGACTTTGGCTTGGGCGGGGTCGGCATTCGCGTCCCTCAGGACGTCCAAGTGCCGGAGTACTTCGCCGCCGATTTGCACCTTCAGATTCTGCCTCCCGTCCCGGTTTCTCTGCGGAGGGTTTATGTGGGTCCGGAGGATCCCGAGGGGCGGCGACTCGGCTGTGCGTTCATCGGACCCCTCCCCGACTATGTAAACCTTCAGCCCTAGCGATTGCGAAATCCGCGTGGACACACCAGGGTGATGGCCTCGAGGTGTGTCCGCCTCGATTTCGTTCCGCAGGCTGCGCCGTAGGCTCTCCCACCTCTGAAATCTCAATTTTGAATGCCGGGCAAGCCCTGCCTTCATTGAGGTGAACTGGTTCAAGCGTCGACACCAACGCGATGCTGCCGCACACTCTGCGTGAGCCGGAGATTTTCGGTTTTTCGGCCAGGCTACTTGAGATAGACTGTCGCCACAAGATACACGACAGGTTGGGAGGTCGTCGATGCCAAGAGCGAAAGACGTCATAGTGGGTGTGGATTTAGGTGGCACGAGCCTGCGCGCTTTGGTGGTGAGTGGCAAAAACGAGATCCTCGCTCTGGAGAAGACACCCACTAATCCGACCCAGCCACCCGCCGGGCTCATTGCTGATATTGCCGACGTCGTGGAAGAGGCAGTGCGCACCGCGGGGCTCAAGATGCGCGAGATCCGTGCCGTGAGCGTCGGTGCCCCAGGTTCCACTGACCCCGCACGGGGCATCGTGCAGCACGCCCCAAATCTGGGCTGGAAAGATGTGCCACTGGGACCCGAGCTGAAAGCGCTTCTCCACGTTCCTGTCGTGGTGGACAACGATGTGCACGTCGGCGCCGTCGGTGAACACGCTCTCGGCGCCGGCCAGGGGGCTCGCGATTTGGTGGCCATCTTTGTGGGCACCGGGATTGGAGGCGCCATCATTTCCAAGGGCCGTCTCTTCGAAGGGAGCAGCGGCGGAGCGGGAGAAATCGGCCATACGGTGATGTTGGTGAATGGGCCGGTTTGCGGATGTGGCAAGCGCGGTTGCGCGGAGGCGCTGGCCAGCCGCACCGCAATGGAGCGCGATGTGCGCGCCGCCGTAAAAGCAGGCCACAAGAGCGTGGTGCTGAAGCTGATGAAAGAGGCCAACAAAGACCGCATGACCAGCAGCATCATCGTGCGTGCCTTGAAGAAGAATGACAAGGTGGTGCGCAAGGTGCTCCAGCGCGCCGAGTACTATCTGGGAATTCTGGTGGCGAACGTCGTCAACGTTCTGGACCCTGAGCGAGTGGTGGTTGGCGGCGGTATCGCCGAGCGCATGGGCGAAGAGTTTATTGCCCCTATCCGTGCCGCCGCCTTTGATTATTTCTTGCGCCATCAGGATCTTCATCGCGTCAGGATCGTGGGGGGGCGGTTGGGTGACAATGCCGGCGCGCTCGGCGCTGTCGTCCTGGCCCGGCAACGGCTGGCGAAATCTTGAGTCTTGAGTTTGTCTTGAATCTTGAGGTTTGAATCGTGGATCTGTGGTCTGAAATCTCAAATCTGAAATTCGGAGTCCGACGATGAAGATATCGAAAGCCCTCTTGCTCGGCACAGCGCTCGGCGTCGTCTTTTTGCAGGGAGTTCACCTGCTCTCGGCCGGAGGCCAGAGCCTTCCGGCCAGCGGTCCGGTCGTGGCCGTCAAAGCGGGCCGCGTGCTCGACGTCCGCTCGGGGAAATATCTGGAACATCAGTTAATCCTGATCGAAGGCGGCAGGATCAAAGAGATTGGCAGTGAAAGCCAAGTCAAGTCTCACGTGCCTGCGGATGCCCGCGCAATCGATCTCTCGCAATCGACGGTGCTCCCCGGACTCATCGACGCGCACACCCACGTCACCTTCAATCCCGGCCAGACGGGCTATCGAGGTCTCAGCATCTCGGTGCCGCGCGAAGCATTGATCGGCGCGCGCAACGCCAGGGTCACGCTCGAAGCGGGATTTACGACCATTCGCAATGTGCACGCAAACGGCTACTCGGACATTGCGCTGCGCGACGCCATCAACGCCGGAGATGTCCTTGGGCCTCGAATTCTTGCCTCCGGCCCGGCTTTGAGTATCACGGGCGGGCACGGCGATGAGAACCTGCTCGCGCCTCAGTTTCACGCTTCCGGCGACGCGGTGGCCAACGGCGTGCCGGAAGTGATGGCGAAAGTCCGCGAGAACATCAAGTACGGCGCCGACGTTATCAAATTCATGGCCACGGGCGGTGTGCTCTCCGAGGGCGACAATCCCGACTTCGAGCAGTTCAGCCCTGAGGAGATGCGCGCCATAGTCGCCGAAGCGCATCGGCTCGGGCGCAAAGTGGCCGCGCACGCTCACGGCGCGCAGGGGATCAAGGACGCGGTGCTGGCCGGCGTCGATTCCATCGAGCACGGAAGCTTCATCAATGCTGAAGATATCCAACTGATGAAGGATCACGGAACTTATCTCGTGCCGACCCTCTACCTTGAAGACTGGCTCATGGATAATCTCGACAAGCTCCCACTCACGCCGAACATGGTGGCCAAAGCGAGATATGTGCTGCCCCTGGCCCGCGCCAATGAAGAGCGGGCGATCCGGCAAGGGGTGAAGGTCGCTTTTGGTACGGACTCGGCGGTTTATCCGCACGGTCTGAACGCGCATGAGTTCGCGGTGCTGGTCAAAGTCGGGCTCTCGCCGCTCGAAGCGATTCAGGCCGCGACCATCAACGCAGCGGATTTGCTGGGTTGGTCGGATCGCGTCGGCTCCCTCGAGCCGGGCAAATACGCGGACCTGATCGCTGTCGATGGCGATCCGCTCCAGAATGTCGCGCTGCTCGAGAATGTGAAGTTCGTGATGAAGGGCGGGGAAGTGGTGAAAGCGAAGTAGGGCCGAGTGGCGCTCGGCCAGGGCAGAAGGCAATACCCAAGAGAGAGAATTCAAAAGTCAAAAGGCAAAAGCCAAAAGGCAAAAGGCAGTGAACCTTCAAAGTGAGGAATCGAAAGCGATGCTTTTGTAGATCGCAACTTTGGCTACTCCCCATGGAATTGCGTAATCCAAAATCCAAAATCCAAAATCTAAAATCCACTGCTTCCGCCAGAAACGCGCTCATCGCGGGCTGCTTGGGCTGGACGCTCGACGCCTTTGATTTTTTCATTCTGACCTTCGTGCTCGGCGCGGTGGCCAAGGACTTCCACGTGACGGTTCCGGCTGTCGCGTTCACGCTCACCGCGAGTCTCGCCACCCGGCCCATCGGCGCTTTCATCTTTGGGCTGATGGCGGACCGGTGGGGCCGGCGCCTGCCGCTGATGCTCGTAATCATCTTCTATTCCGCCATGGAAGTGTTGTCCGGGCTCGCGCCGACTTACCGGGTGTTTTTCATTTTGCGGCTGCTTTACGGCATCGGCATGGGCGGCGAGTGGGGCGTCGGGGCTTCGCTCACCATGGAGTCGGCTCCTGCCAAATGGCGAGGCCTGTTTTCGGGCATCCTTCAGGAAGGGTACGCAACGGGATACTTGATGGCAGCGTTGGTCTATTACGTCGTGCTCCCGAATTGGGGCTGGCGTCCAATGTTCTTTGTGGGAGGCCTGCCGGCACTGCTCTCACTTTTCATTTACGCCAAGGTTCGCGAGCCCGAAGCGTGGCATCAATCACGCACCGATTGGCGCGGATACGGGCGATCGATTCTTCAAAACTGGCGAGTGTTTCTCTATCTTGTGGTCCTGATGGCAATGATGAACTTCATCTCGCATGGCACGCAGGATCTTTATCCTACTTTCCTCCAGCGCCAGCGCCACTTCACACCCGGCGTCGTTGCTCTGATCACGGCTATCTCGATGGTGGGCGCGATTTGTGGTGGACTGGCGTTTGGCTTCTTATCGGACCGCCACGGCCGGCGGCGGGCCATGGTCACCGCCGTGCTTATGGCGGTCATCCTGATTCCTGCTTGGGTTCTTGCTCCATGGGCGCCTCTGATCGCCGCGGGGGCATTTCTGATGCAGTTCATGGTGCAGGGAGCGTGGGGCGTAGTCCCGGCGCACATTAATGAGCTCTCGCCGCCGCAATTGCGCGGGTTCTTTCCAGGCTTTGCTTATCAGCTCGGAGTGTTGTGCGCATCCAGTATTGCCGGGGTGGAGTCTGTTCTCGGCGAGCACTTCAGCTACGCGCAATCGATGGGCTTTCTGGCGGCGGCCGTTTTGTTGGTCGGGGCGATTGTGATTCGAGCCGGGCCGGAAGCGAGAGGCGTCGAATTCGGCGTGTAGGGCCGAGCGGCGCGCGGCCAAGGCGAAACGCAAAAAGAAAATCTAAAGGTCAAAAGGCAAAAGTCAGGACGTCCTTCGGCAGATAGTCGGGAGGGCCGAAATGAAACGAATCATATTTTTGCTTCTACTGCCCGTCGTGACCATGGCCGCCAAGTCGTTGCCCGCTCCCGCCGCGCAGCCTGAGCGCGAAATTCGCGCCGTACTCGACGCTCAAGTGGAAGCATGGAACCGCGGCGATCTTGACGACTTCATGCTGGGATACTGGAAATCGGAAAAGACCGAGTTTGTCGGCGCCCATGGAATCCAGCGCGGTTGGCAGGCGGTGCTTGACCGATACCGCAAGGGCTATCCGGACGGTGCAGCCATGGGCAAGCTGACGTTCTCGAATCTCGAAATCACTCAGCTTGGGCCTGCCGCTGCATTGGTCCTCGGCGAATGGCGGCTTGACCGCGCAGCCGACCACCCGGGCGGCGTCTTCACTCTGGTTTTCCGCAAATTCCCCGAAGGCTGGCGCATCATCCACGACCATACCTCGTCGGCCGGCGACAAGTAACCAACGCTTTTCGGCGATTCGCTAGCCGGCCCCTTGCCACGAAACACTAGCCGCCGTCCTACCCGGTTGGTTAGAATGGCTCACGTCGCATCGACGGAAGAAGCTGAACTCCAGGGATGAGGAAGGCGTGCCCGTGCTAAATCGGGGCGGTAAACCTCAGGTCAAAATGGGACGGCGTTACAAGGTCTACGCGGCGGGGACCGGCGTGTCCTACCAGTATTTTTTCGATCAGCGCCGTCGGGTGATTCGTCCCGAGGGACAAGGGCCGGGCAGTGACTTCGACTTTGTGATTACTGCCGACCAGCACCCCCCCTTCGTCCTGAGAGTCTTCGTTGCCGACCGCGCAACTGCTCGATGGCGCGGGGCCCACGGGCGAGACCTCGATTCCAACGAACAGTATGCAGCAGCAAAGATGCGATTGTTTCAGGCGTTTGACACGCGGGAGGATTTGAACGAGCATCGGCTCAGCCTGGTGGTCGATGATCAGAACGTGGAAGAGTTGCTGGAGCCGCTGGAGCTGGCGTAAAAGAGCAGTCAGCCGTCAGTTTTCAGCAAAACAGAATCAACGGAGTGGTGGAAAGCTGACTGCTGATGGCTGATAGCCGGAGGTTGAGCAATGTACACTCTTGTCGCGTCGCCGAGTGCCACCCGAACTCCGGGACCAACTCTTTTCCCCGATCAGTCGGGATGCAGTTTTCGCGTCTGGGCGCCCAACGCTTCTGCGGTCAGCGTCTATCTACAACCAGACGATGCGACAGCAGGGGTCTCATTCGCGCTTGCCCAGGATGCCGGCAACCCCGCCTACTGGTCAGCGGATATTGCCGGCGTAGCCGTGGGGCATCGCTATTATTTCTCGATTCAGAATCGTGGCGGCGATCAGTTTAACCCGGGCGGCGCGCCACTCGTGAGAACCGATCCCTGCGCGCGCCAGGTGATCGCGCCTGACCCGGGAGACCCAGGAATCGTCGTCGATCCCGCTGCCTACCGATTTAGCGCGCCTTTCCAAACGCCCGCGTTTCAAAACTTCATCATTTATCAAGCGCACGTCGGATCTTTTGCCGGCCGCAATGACGGCATCGTGATCCCCCCAAACCCTGACGACCCGTCCACAGAGACCGCGAACTTTTCGCAGTGTGAGAGCAAGCTCGACTACATCCGCTCCATGAACTTCAACGCCATCCAGTTTCTTCCCAATGGCGAATATCGCGGAGCCGAAGGCGAAGCCTATAACCCTTCGAATTATTACGCGCCCGAAGTGTTGTACGGCACGCCGGATGACCTCCGCCGCCTGGTCGACGCTTGCCACGCGCGCGGCCTGGCTGTGTTCTTCGACGTCGTTTACAACCACATGGACACGACCGACAACCTCTGGCAATTCGACGGCAACACCGATCACCGAACCATAGACAGCGACCCCGCGACCGGTGGCGGCATCTACTTCAGCACTGTGGAGACTGGTTTTGGGCGACGCCCCGACCACGATTCTCCTGACGTCCAGCGCTTCTTCATCGAAAACGCGGCCATGTGGTTCGACGAATACCACGTCGACGGCCTGCGCTTTGACTCGGCCGTGAATTTCAGTGCCGGAGGATTGAAAGCCATCGTCCAGCAATTAGTTCAGAAATATTCTGATAAGTTTATCTATGCCGAAGATAACGCCGCGGATTACATCTTTAATCAGATCGGGTTCCGCGCCATGTGGGACATGAACAGCCCGTTCGCGTTTGCGCGCAGCATCACGCAGCGTGATCTCGGGCAGTTGCAATCGCTGGCCAGCCGCTTCGGTTATCCAACCGCTTGGAGCGCCATCCGCTACCCGCTGGGCTCGCACGACCAGATTTTCAATCAATGGGACGTGGATGCGGACGGCGCAGGACGCTGGGATAAGCAAGCTGCGCCTGACTTGCGTGAGAATCGCTACTTTGTGGAACTGATCGGAGGGGCGATCACGGGCCGGCAGAATTGGTACGCGCTCGCCCAGGCCCGCATGGGATGGGCGCTCAACATCGCTATTCCGGGCACGCCCATGCTCTTCATGGGCACGGAATGCCATCACTATGGGTACTGGAATCCGGCCAGCGATACGTTCGGCGATCATCGATTCGATTGGAGCATCGCCGGAGACCCGACCGGTTGGGCGATGCGCAACTTAGTGGCCGACGCCAACAACGTTCGCTGGAACAATCCCGCTCTTCGCAGCGACAACGGGCCAGAGACCACTCATTTCGATTCGCAAAATAACGCGCTGGGATTTTTGCGCTGGGACGATGGCGGCAACGTGGTGCTGACCGTGGTCAATTTGAGCGATAACCAGTGGGATCAGGCCATCTACGGCGTCAATGTCGGCGGTGCGGGCGACCATTGGGAAGAGATTTTCAATTCGCAGTCACCGCAGTACGGAGGATGGAATGATTCCGGCAATTACCTGTCGGACTTGGTCGTCGAGGGCGACGGCCGATTCTATATTCGCTTGCCGAAATGGTCTGTGCTGATGTTTCGAAAGCAGTCATAAGAAGTTCGCGGAGGTGAGTCAATATGCTCAGTGTGCTTAGGCTTCGAAATGCTTTCGTTTTCGTCATTGCGGGCGGAATTGGCTTTCTGAGCGGGCAAGCGAAGGCGCAACAGACACAGCCTGCATGGAGCCCGCAGGAAAAACCCATCGTAGAGCAATTGCGCGGTCTTCGCGCTTTGCCCGATGACGCGAGAGGGCGCAGCACAAAACAACTGGCGCTCCAGATTCGGCAATTGCCTGCGACGCCCAACAAATTGCGCCTGGCAAACGGCCTGGCCAATCTCTCCACTGAGGGCGACTTCGGGCACGATACGTTGCAGGAAGTCGCGACTACCTTGGCTGAGGCACTGCGTGAAGAGCCGCCGAAAGCGAATGAAGCGAAGCCGGGCGAAATCCCTGAGGCTTACATTGAGTTGGCATCGCTGGCGCGCTACGAGCACGTGCAGGCGGGTTTGGACTCGCCCCTGTTTGCTGCGGCCATGGCCAAGCTCGAGGCCGACGATCAGCGCCGCCAGCAAGCCGACTTCACGCTGACCGATTTGGGGGGAAACGCCTGGACGTTGAAGAGCCTTCGCGGCAAGGTCGTGTTGGTAAACTTCTGGGCAACCTGGTGCCCTCCATGCCGCAAGGAAATGCCCGACCTCCAATCGCTGTATCAGCGTTTCAAGGATCAGGGTTTGGTGATTCTCGCGATTTCCGACGAAGACGCAAGCAAGGTGAAGCCCTTTGTGACGGAGCGGAGGGTGTCCTATCCGATTTTGCTCGATCCGGGGCGAAAGGTGAACACGCTCTTCGCGATTGAAGGCATCCCCAAGACCTTTGTTTACGATCGCGATGGCAAACTGGTGGCCCAGGCCATCGACATGCGGACGCAAAACCAGTTTCTCGAGATGCTTGCCCGCGCAGGACTGCAATAGGAAATCGCTGATTCCAGGATTCAGCAGCGTTTGGCGCGCCATCAATCGGCCATCTGCAATCGAAAATCAGCAATGATTCATCAGCTCGCCCCTTCCCCGGACATTCCTTTGTCCATCCACTGGCCGCCGTCCATCACCAGAACTTCGCCGGTGATGAAATCGGCATAATCAGAGACCGGGTGGACAGCAGCGCGGGCGATTTCCTCGGGCTGGCCGATGCGGCCGCTATTGTAAATCCGAATCGTTCTTTGGCGTTCAAGCGGACGGCCATTCGATGCCGGGTCAAGCCGTGTCCGAATTCAGCCGATGAGTAACCAGAGGCGGATAAGTGTGGCGAATCTGCCTCGGAGGGCAGGGCGGGCCGCCGGTGCTGAAGGGGACGTGCGACTTCCGGTCGCGCCGATGACCGAAGGGGTTTAATAATGAAGCTCAAGGTGTTGCTTGCCGATTCCGATGTGAATTCTCGCGGCCTACTGCGAGACAGTCTCAACCAGTGGGGATACGAAGTCGCTGAGGCGTCTGATCGAGTCTCGGCCTGGGCGGCGCTGACGGCTGAAGACGCTCCGCGCCTGGCCGTTCTGGACGTGGGCGCGGGAGGGGTCCAGGTCTGTGAGCAGGCCAGAAGGCTACTCGTCAACACCTACGTGTACGTCGTATTGCTAGCCGAGCGAGGTCAAAGGGAGGAGATCACGCAAGGGGTTAAAGCTGGCGCGGATGAGTTGCTGACTAGACCCGTTGATCCTTTGGAGTTGGAGGCTCGTGTGCGCGGAGGCGAACGCGCACTCCGTTTGTTGGAGGCACTCGACCGCGCGCAGCACACGGTGAACTTTCAGATTCATCACGATCCGCTGACGGGCGCTTGGAATCGCGTAGCCGGTGTCGAGCAGTTGTGGCGCGAACTGGGGCGCGGCCGCCGCCAGAAGACGCCGGTCGGAGTCTTGCTGGTGTCGCTGGATGGCCTGAGAAAACTCAACGACAACGAAGGGTATGCGGCTGGCGACGACGCGCTTCGCGAAACCGCCCGACGATTGACTTCCATCGTGCGGCCTTACGACATCATAGGCCGCTACGGAGGTGAGGTGTTCCTGATTGTCTCTCCGGGATGTGATGAGGCAGGCGCCGTACAGCAGGCCCGGCGGCTTCAGGCGGCAATCAGCGCGGAGCCCATTGAAGTGGCGCGCGGGGCAGGGCCCGGCCGGAACCGAGACCACTGCGTTTTAGCAAGGCTCAGCATCGGCGTCGCCGCGGTGGAAAGAGCAAACCAACCGAACTTGCTTCTGCGCGCCGCAGAGGCCGCGCTGCGTCGGGCCAGAAGCGGCGAAGGAGGTCGCGTGGAGTCCGCGACTCTCTTCGTGGCCGCCTTCGCCACCGCAGCCGCTTGATGGGAATGCTGCGGCGTCGAACGCTCGCTCCAGCTAACCGTCGTCCGGAAGAGTTTTGCTCTGGTTCAACCCGCCGTCAGAAGCTGAGATTGACCCTAAGTTGAATCCCGCGCGGCCCGCCGCCCAAGAATGGGTTGCCCACGGGGATGTCAACAAAACGGACAAAGGCGGTGGTGGGTCACTTTTAATTTGAAGAAGGGCGTTACGAGACCAGGTGGACTGTTTTTCGAGTGCCCCGTAATCCTGGCACTACGACTCTTCTCATAGACAAGCCACTCTGCGGCGCTAGGCTTATAATGGCAATTTCACATCCGTCCGCGCCGACTGGCTTCACCGCCACTCATGAGATGGCTTCGACTGGTCCTCGTTTAAATACGGCCCACTCGGAAGAAGCAATGTGAGGCACCACCTGAGGAACTGCTCTGGGTGCTCGCTTTGCATTACCTGGTCTAATTCCATTTGGATAATCGCGGACCCGGAAACGATCCGGCGCCTAAGAATCTACCTCGCAATCCGGTCGCGGGCACTTCCTGTAGCGCCGATCCCGCATAGCGGGATCGGCATCTTGGATTTCTGAGACTCGCCGACCTGACGGAATTTCCAAGGCCTGCCGACCCTTCGCTCCTCTCAGGGCGGGCTCTAAAGGTCGGCGCTACGGCAAACTGGCCTACTACTCACTAAGGCTCTGGGCGCGCGAAGAGATGGCTCCGCTCCGGGATTCTTCGGTTGACCATCGAACTTGGCTTGCGTACGATGTGCTGCCCGGGCCGGAATCCCAGTCCAAGTTGCATGACCACATTGCGCTCGGAAGAAGGAGTGTTTCGCCGTGTCGAAAATTAAATGTCGAAAAGCTCGTTTCGTGATGATGTTGTTCGCCGCTTCCTGGAGCGTGGCTGCACTTGCCCAACAGAAATCATTCACGCTCGAGCAAGTCTTGAGCGCGCCGTTTCCCGATGACTTGGTGGCAGCGCCGGCGGGTGGGAAGGTTGCGTGGGTGTTCAATGTTGGCGGGGCGCGCAATGTCTGGGTGGCTGAGCCCGGCGGGGATGCGGGTGGCTACAAGTCGCGGGCGCTGACCAAGTATTCTGAAGACGACGGCCAGGACGTTGGCGAATTGAGTTGGGCGCCGGACGCCAGCGCGATCGCTTACACTCGCGGCGGCGATCTGGAAAATGAGGGCGAGTATCCCAACCCGGCCAGCAATCCTGCCGGCGTCGATCAAGGTGTTTGGGTTGTATCGCTGGGCGGCGGGGAGCCGCGCCGACTGAATGAAGGCCACTCGCCCGCCGTTTCGCCCAAAGGCGACGCCGTGGCGTTCATTTACAAGGACCAGGTCTGGCTCGCCAAGTTGGCGGGCAGCGAGAAGCCGGCGCAGCTTGTTCACTCCAAGGGGCGGAGCGGGTCGCTCAGATGGTCGCCGGACGGATCGCGGCTTGCTTTTGTCAGTAGCCGCGGCGACCACAGCTTGATCGGCGTGTACGATCTCGGAACCAAGACGCTTCGATATATCGAGCCTAGCGTGGATCGCGACGGTTCTCCTACTTGGTCGCCGGACGGGAAACAGATCGCCTTTCTTCGAATCCCTGCCAATCACGAGGCTTCTGCTTTTGGTCCCCGGCGCACCGCACAGCCTTGGTCGATTCGAGTGGCGGACGCCGCCACGGGCGCCGGCCGTCAAGTCTGGATTGCCGAGGAAGGGAAGGGCAGTGCGTTCCATGGGATGGTCGCGGACAGCGAGATACTCTGGGGCGCCGGTGACCGCTTGGTTTTTCCCTGGGAGCGCGACGGATGGCTGCATCTCTATTCCGTTTCGACGCAAGGCGGAGCGGCGCAGATTCTGACTCCGGGCGAATTTGAAGTGGAGCACGTGGCGCTCAGCCCCGACCGCAGCGAAGTTGTGTTTTCCTCCAATCAAGACGATATCGACCGGCGGCACGTCTGGAAAGTGGCGGTTGCGGGCGGGCGGTCGAGCGTCGTCACGAAGGGGACGGGAATCGAATGGGCGCCGGTGGTGACCAGCGATGGCAAGACCGTCGTCCTTCTGCGCTCTGACGCCCGCGAGCCGGCGCGGCCCGGCAGGGTGGCCGAGTCCGGCGAGTTGAAGGACTTGGCGCCGGAAACGCTTCCTGCCGATTTCCCAACCGCCTCGCTGGTGGTGCCCCAGCAAGTGATCTTCTCGGCCGCGGACGGGATGAAGATTCACGCGCAGCTATTTCTTCCGCCCAGCGCGCGGGCCGGTGAGAAGCATCCTGCCATGATTTTCTTTCACGGCGGCTCGCGGCGCGAGATGCTGCTCGGCTGGCATTACATGCAGTATTACCACAACGCGTACGGCATGAACCAGTATCTTGCCCGCCGCGGGTACGTCGTCCTGGCGGTGAATTACCGTAGCGGCATCGGTTACGGGATGGAGTTCCGCGAGGCGCTGAATTACGGCGCCGCCGGCGCGAGCGAATACAACGACGTGCAAGGCGCGGGGCTTTATCTCAGAAGCCGGCCGGACGTGGACCCTGCGCACATTGGCCTGTGGGGCGGCTCGTATGGAGGCTACCTGACCGCGCTTGGCCTGGCGCGCTCTTCCGACTTGTTTGCGGCTGGCGTCGATTTGCACGGGGTGCACGATTGGAACATGGAAATCCGCCATTTCGTGCCCGCGTATGATCCCGACGCGGACCAAAATGTCGCGCGCAGGGCGTTCGAGTCTTCACCGCTGGCGTCGGTGAAGACCTGGCGGTCGCCGGTCTTACTGATTCAAGGCGACGACGACCGCAATGTCCCGTTCAGCGAAACAGTTCGTCTCGCGGAGGCATTACGCAAGCAGGGCGTCTATTTCGAGGAGCTGGTTTTCCCTGATGAGATCCACGATTTCTTGATGCACAAGACCTGGCTGGCCGCGTATCACGCCGCCGCAGATTTCCTCGACCGCAAGCTCGGCGGGCATTGAGCGTTCACATGGTGGCGGCGGCGGGCTCCAGCCCGGAAGGCTGGCCGAAAGGCCGGCGGTCTTCGCCTCGACGACGATTGCTTCAAAAGCATTATTCGACGGACTGCGTTGAAGAACGAGATTTCACGCGAATGGACCGGGGAAGGAAAGAGTGGGTGGCGGAGAACTATGGAGCCAAGTGTCTGCGATCAACGCTCAACGACACTGGCTATCGGGTTCCTCTGGCGCCGTGTGGCTCATGGCCCGTCGGAAACCCCCGCGATGATCTTCTCCGCCACCGATCTACGAACTGCGCAGGAAGAAGTAGTGGCGGAGGGGTCGCGGCATGCCGCGCAACTTGCTGGGGCCGCCGAACGCAGTAACCTGGATCGCCCATCCACCCTTTAGCGTCCGAGGTGACTGTTTCGACCTTTCGCCTCCGCCACTCAGCCTAACTTCTTTTCTTCCTTCGTTGGACTGAGCTTAAACGTCAGTTTCGATCGAATGCTGTGACCGCCGTCACAGCTCGTTGTGATAGTGTGGTGCGGTCATCCTGCCCGCGCGCGACGTTTGCGGCCCTTCGGTCCAACATTCTGAGCCCGAAATTCACCGGCGTCGGGGTCGGAATCGCTCAAAGCACGGACGGCCGCTGCTTCCTTATCCTGATACTCATCGCCGCCCAGTGGGAGTGTGATACACCAAACAGAGAAATTCAGTGCTCACCGCTGTGAACGCGCCCATTGGTTCGTCAGGTTGTCAGTATTTCAGCCGGTCAGTTACTGACCGACTGACTCACTGACCCGCTGGCCGACTTCGAAACGCCTCTGGTCCGACTGGGTGCCGATTTACAAAACTCTCCTTGATTCGAGGCGCTCTTTCCGAACACAATGGGCGAAGGAGATGAACCGATGAAATCAGCGCTGGCGGTTTTGGCGACGGGATTGGTGTTTGTTTCGATGGCTGCCTCGGGCGCGGCGGGCGGCGCTCGGGGACAGGCGGCGGACGCGCAGACTGCCGAGGCCATGCCCACTGTGGATCAGGTCCTCGACAAATATGTCCAGGCTGTTGGTGGCCGCAGCGCCATTGAGAAGCTCACGACGCGAGTCATGAAAGGAAAGGTGGAAGTTCCGGGTACCGGCGAGAGCGGGAAGGTGGAGATTTACAAGAAGGCGCCCAACAAGGGGCTCACCTTGTTGACGATTCCCGGCAATGGCGCCACCCCCCGAGCCTTCAATGGCAAGACCGGCTGGATGATCGATGACCCTGACGAAGGCGTGAAGGACGCGTCCCCTTCCGATCTTGCGGGGATGCAGCGCGAATTTGATTTTTACCGGGAGATCAGACTGAAGGCGCTCTACCCGCAAATGAACCTCAAGGGCAAGGAAAAAGTCGGCGGAAGCGAGACCTACGTGATCGAGGCCAAGGCCGATGATGGCGCGGTCGAAAAAATGTATTTCGACATACAATCCGGATTGTTGGTCCGGAACGACACGCCCTACGTCACCGAGGACGGCACGAGCGTCGTGGAGAACATATTCGAAGACTATCGCGAGGTGGATGGCGTCAAGGTGCCCTTCGTCTGGCGCCAGATCAGCCCCGACTTTGAGTACGTATTCCGGTTTGACCAAGTCCAGCACAACGTTCCGGTCGACGACGCGAAGTTTGAGAAGCCAGCGACGTAGCGGGAAGTGTGAAGTATGAATTATGAATGATGAACGAGGAATGGAAGATCGGCATTCATCGTTCATAGTTCCGCGTTCATCGTTGTTTTTCTATGGCTCATCACGTTTGTCCTTGGTGGCTCGGATATTTTCTGATCAGCCCGCTGAGGCGCTGGCTAAGCGACCCGGCAAAGCTTCTCTCGCCGTACGTCCGCGAGGGCATGACGGTGCTCGAGCCTGGGCCGGGGATGGGTTTCTTCACTTTGGAGTTCGCCAGGCTCGTCGGACCTTCCGGGCGTGTGGTGGCGGTGGACGTCCAGCCCAAAATGCTTGCGGCGCTCAAACGCCGTGCCGTCAAAGCCGGCCTGATGGAACGACTCGATGCGCGTTTGGCCGAACCAGATTCCATGGGCGTGAAGGACCTGAAGGGACAAGTGGACTTTGCGATGGCCTTCGCTGTGGTTCATGAGATTCCGGCGCCCGACCGCTTCTTCAGCGAGGTGGCCGAAGCTCTGAAGGCTGGCGCGTTGTTTCTGTTCGCCGAACCCAAGGGGCACGTGAAAAGCGAAATGTTCGACCGTGAATTAAAAGCCGCGGCTCAAGTCGGCTTCGAAGTCACCGATCATCCCGCCATCCGCCGCAGCCGGACTGCGCTGCTCAAAAAGTTATAGAGACGCTGCAAGGGCTGACTTGATTT
Source organism: Terriglobia bacterium (assembly GCA_050013575.1). GTDB lineage: Bacteria > Acidobacteriota > Terriglobia > UBA7540 > UBA7540 > DASYXZ01. The sequence goes on from JBEKEZ010000032.1 coordinate 25,573, forward strand.
TCAGTCAGGCAAGGCTCCCGGTGGCGGTGTCAGCTCTCGGTTAGGGTGCGCGCATCAAGTCCCCGAAGGCGGCCAGGAGCACATTCCATGCGATCCATAAGGCCGCGAGGCTTGCGGCCATGACGGGAGGCGACTCCCGGTCATCGGCGGCCGTCGAAAAGCCGATCCCCAACAAGGTGAAATACCAAAGCTGGACGATATCCAGCGACTGCAAGAAAGCGTAGAGGATCCGCGACGTGTCTTTGGGATCCAGAAAGAACGCGACGTTTGTGGGAAGAAGATTCCCGAAGTTCAGGCCGCTCACGTCGCCAAAAAGCGCCATCGGGATGCCGAGAATAGTCTGCGCGACCGTCTTCGCCAAATACGCATAGCTTGCCAGGCTTAAGGCCAACCGGAGCCTTATTCTGACACCGAAGAAAAGATCAGCGAGACGAGCTCCAACCCAGCCCATGATGAGCAGATGGGCCAATATGGCGATCGTGCCTCCGATCAGTATTGCCGGAACCAGCCCGCCCGAAAACTGAAGCGCAAAGTCGATCTCGTCCTGCGTTACCAGAGTGCCGCGCCGAAAGTACTGGACTACAGCGACAGCCATCCCTGCCAATCCCAATTTGGCGTACACCACGCCCCAGAACCCTGCAAACAAAACCCAAGTTGCGAAGAACGGAGCGAAGAATCGTGGATGGCGCGAGACATTCTGAAGGGTTCGTGCCGGCGCGGCAACAAGGCCCGTCACTCGGACGAAAAAGGAAGAAGGAACTGGCAGGTCATCGAAAACCAGCTGGGACGGGCTTTTCGTTTCTGTGCCCAAGGCCAAACTCCAGGCCGCGCTTTTGGTGTTGCTTATGCACGATTGTATATGAAGTCGCGGTCAAGGTCTCGACGGTTGCGCGGACTTTCGAAACCTCGCTGGTGGCGCAGACGTGGTCGCAATATGCCATGGTCCGATCGTCAAGGCAGTCATTCCCGCGCCCCGTCCCGACGGGGTCTCGGGAAAAGCAGGAATCCACCCGACACAGTGTCTGGGATACGCGGGTCTCGTTTCGAATCTGTAAGAGATGAGGTTGGGCTGGCGCTGCAAAACCTTCGCGCACCCGCTCAGGCAAGCGCCCCAGGATCGCAGGCAGCAAAGGCGATGTCTGCGCCACGCGCGAAGATGATAGGCCGCAGGTCCGCGCGCTACTTGCTCTACCTGCTTGGGCCTTTCCCGTTATAGAACGCGCCTCAAGCGGGGAGCCGAAAAGGTCGGCCTAATAAGAGCCGTACCCTAAAGACTGCAACTCTTGAGCGAGCCGGTCGCGTTCCGCGATAGCCTGCCTAATTTCCCTACAGAGGCTTTGAATATTCTCTGGGGATGCTTCCTTTGCGTCTTTCATCGAGAAATTCTTACGGACATCATATATTGCATCCATAGATTCTTCGTCGAAACTCAGAAGTTCTGGATATTGAGCCAGCGTTACTCCAAGTCCGTGAAGCACCGTACCCAAGTAGAATGCCTTAACTTTCAATTTTGAAATCTTCTCATTGGCTTCTTTGATCTGTCTTGCGGTCTTACCAACTAGAACATCCTGTTTTTCCTGACTCATAAAGCAATGAACCTCCATTGTGTAACGCTAGGTCGTGCGATTATACTCTTCCATCAATTCTCGTGCCAATCTATTTTCAAATGACACCAGTACCCCCTGCTGCTCACACGGACTGCACTCCACACAGTCCGCTCGCAGACGTCCAAGATTGGCGGGTGGCGCAGACGGGATCGTATTATGCCATGGTCCGATCCCCAAAGCTGTCATTCCCGCGCCCCGTCCCGACGGGGTCTCGGGAAAAGCGGGAATCCATCCGACACAGTGTCTGCAATACAAAGGTCTCGTTTCGAATCTGTAAGCGATGAGGCTGGGCTGGCGTTGCAAAACCTTCGCGCGCCCGTTCAGGCTGCAGGCCAGGACCGGAGACATCACATAGCGATTTTCGCGCCACACGCCGTGATAGAAAGCAGCCGTAGCATCAGACCTTGTCTCAGGGAAATCTCCGGCTTTCGCTTCGCTGGCGGGAAAAGCCTCGGACGTGAAAATAACAGGTCCGTGCCGGCTTCAGTGGTGGTCGGGTGCATGTCAGCGGTCGGCCCGAAAATGAAAACCGAAATTCTGGCTTAACTCTACATCCATTTGTATTCGCGGTTATTCGGCGCTATGCTGGTGGGTAGGGACATAGAGATGAGTGCGCTGAGGAGCTTTTGGCGACGCAGCGCGCATGGGCTCGCTGCGATCTCGCTTGCAATTGCGGCAACAGGCCAGGGACCGGAATCGGCTTCGAAGCAAGACCAAGTGATCTTTCGAGCCTCGACGCGCCTGGTGCAAGTGGACGTGATCGTCCACGACAAGAATGGGAAGCCTGTTCCGGGTCTCACTCGTGATGACTTCACGCTCTGGGACGGCGGCAAGCAGGAAGCGATCAGCCTTTTCTCGGTAGAGTCCAGCCTCACCATGTCCAAGCCTGCACCGCCCACCGAGCCCAACGTTTTTTCCAATCGTCTGGAAAGTCGCGCCGGCGTCCCCACCAGCGTCACTGTAATCCTCTGGGACGGGCTCAATACTGAGTTCGAAGACCAGGTTTATGCCCGGCAGCAAGTCATCAAGTTCCTGGGGCAGCTTCAGCCGCAGGACCGAGTGGCGCTCTACGCGCTGGGGATGCGATTGCGCGTCGTCCACGACTTCACCAGCGATGCTTCAAGTCTGCTAAGCGCCATGGGGCAATCCGGTGGGCGCATTGCCTCGGAACTCGCAGCTTCGCGGCCCGAGGACATGGTGAAAGCAGTGCCCACGGCCCAGTCGGAAGGCAGCGGATCGACGGCCAACAACACCAGCCGTCTCACGGGGGCGCTGGAGGAAGCTCAAACGGACCTCATGCCGGGCCAGTCCATGATGGAGGCGTACTATTATCAAATGCGCGTGGAGATCACGTTGAAAGCCATGGAGGCCATCGCCAATCATTTGGCGGCGCTCCCGGGGCGCAAGAACCTGGTATGGATTTCCGGCAGCTTTCCGATTAATCTTGGGCTCGATTCGGTTTCCTCCCACGAGAAGCTGGAGTTCTCCGAGCAGATCGAGCGCACGGTGCGGGCGATGGCCAGAGCCAATGTGGCCATTTACCCTGTCGATGCGCGGGGCTTCATGACTTACACCGTGTTCAAAGGGGAGAAGGCGAACCCCGTAGCACAGACTGGAGGGCCGGGTTTCGCCGCCGCGCTGGCCGCCGAAGACTACGCGCGCCAGCAAACCTTTGCCACCATGCAGGTGCTGGCGGATCGAACCGGCGGGCGCGCTTTCTACGATACCAACGACTTGAAAACTGCCATCCGCAGCGCCGTCGACGATTCTTCCCTTACCTACAACTTGGGCTACTATCCCACGCACAACCAGTGGAACGGTAGTTTCCGCCCCATCAAAGTGCAGGTGAAGGGCAAGGGATTGCAAGTGCGTTACCGGCTCGGCTACTTTGCCTCGCCGCAGGAGCCGATCGACGAGCATCGGCGCGAGGCCTTGTTGAAAGACACGGAGTGGAGCCCGCTGGAGGCCACCGGCATCGGCCTTCGGGTGAAGGTCGCCCGGTCCGCGACCATCAACCGGGACCAACTCTGGCTGATGGTTTTGGTTGATCCGCACGACGTGACTTTTTCTCACGACAAGGACCGATGGGCCGCTGAGTTTGAAGTCATCCTGATGCAACGTGACGCGGATGGAAACACGGTGGGGGGAGAGACGAAGAAATTCACCCTGGACTTGACTCCCGAATCCTACCAAAAAGTCGTGCAAGCGGGACTGTCCGTCCGCCTCAAGCAAACACTGAAACCCGAAACCACTGAGATGCGCGTGGCCGCGTTTGACGCGCCCTCCGGGGCCATCGGCTTCGTCAGTATTCCTCTGCAAAAAGTGGCCGCACGATAAGGGGTAATCAGGGGCGCGACTCCGCCATCAACATCATCCAGATCGACGGCAGCTTGGCACGCTATCAGCTCATCAATCCCTGGAATACGCGAATGGAGCCTTCGCGGACTGCACGGGCTCAGTTGTGTTTTGCCTTGGCGTCCTGGATCTGCGGCATCAGAATGTCCCGGACGTAATGCCAGTACGGAACCAGCGCCAGCGCCGAACGCGCGTACTGCTCAGCCGCGTTTAAGTCCGGAGCAGTTCGGTGCAGGTTGGACCACGCCAGATTCATCAACAACTCCGGTTCTCCCCACGAGGGGTCCAAGGCGTCGCTCGCCACGTTTTTGTGCTTCCGGGCTGCTTCCAGGCCTTTCTCGTACATTGCGATCGCTTTATCCTGGCCGCCTCCGCGCTCCGTGGGAGCAGACCAACGATTTGCCCCCAACACCCAAAGGAGGCGGGGATTCTCGGGTGCTGCCGCCTCCGCCTCTTTAGCCAGTGGTGCGCCCTGCGCCACGAATTCCTGCACGCGGGCCGGGTTTTTCTGGTTCAAGAACAGGAGATTGCTCAAGCGCGACACTGCCCCGACCTTGGCATCCACAAAACCAGGGTCTTTGGCCGCCGACTCATCGAACTCGTGCACCGCTTGCGTCAGATCTTGCTCGAGCTCTTTCGGGTCAACGGAATCATTGAACCCATTCAGAGCCCTCCGCCGCAGCGCGAACCCGCGCCAACATCGCACCCGCGATCCAAGCTCCTTGTCCTCCACAAAGGGCGCCAATTCCGCATAAAGACGTTGAAGCGCCGCGCGGTCGCCTTCATAGTCGGCGCGTTGAATTTGTTTGATGATCGTGGTTACTGTTTCACGCGCGGGCTCGACTGGAGCTCCGAATGCCGCCACGGCTGAAAGGGCCATGATAGCCACGACTCTCTGTACACTCATCCTGCTGGCGGTTGGCGTAAACATGTACCTATTATGCCATGTCTGCGATACAGCGGCCTCGTTTCGAACTCGAAAGAAATGGGGCTGGGCGGGCGTTGCAAAACCTTCGCGCACCCGCTCAGGCTAAGCGTCCCGGGACCGCAGACACCAAAGGCGGCGTCTGTGCCAGCCGACCGGATGGGGCTTGCAATAGGAACACTGCTCTGTTAAGTAGGAAGACTGGAGGAATTCGATCATCGAAGACGCGAGACGGAGAATGGAGCCACGAATATGACCAAGACGATGAGTATCCGAATGGATCGCGAAAACTACGAGTTCCTCACCAAGATCACGAAAGAAGAGCGCAGCGATCTCTCGAAAGCCGTGCGGGACCTGGTAAATCGAGGCCGGGTCCTGCTGGCCGTGGAGCGATACAAAAAGGGAGACGCTTCTCTCGGCAAAGCCGCGCAACTGGCAGGGCTTTCCGTGGGGCAGACGATGACCCTCCTGGCGGAATTTGGCGTCGAAAGCAGGATCGAGAAAGACGACTACCTCGAAGGGCTGAAGAATATCGCCAACGCCTGGTAGCGGACTGCCGTTGGTCAGTCCGAACCGCGAAGTAAGGCAAACTGCGCCTAACTCCGTGGTACCCCTCGCTGGCACAACAAGACGAAAGGTATAGCGCAGGGCTCGCATCTCAGGGCATATGGATAATGAGACTGTGCCTTCAAGAACAAAACGTGACGTAAAGAGGTTCGACCGGTGGGCGCCAACATACGATCAATCGGTGATGCAAAGATTGTTTTTTGTGCCAGTTCATTCCAAGATGCTTGACCTCCTTCTGCGAGAACTGAAGGATTCGCCGCGTTGCATCATCGATGTCGGTTGCGGAACGGGTCGGCTGTTGCGCGCCGCTGCTGTCCGGTGGCCTGGGGCTCAGTTATTTGGCGTTGATCCAGCAGAACAGATGGTGTCGGAGGCAACTCGGCTTAATCCAAACGCCACTTTCAGGGTTGCATCAGCGGAGGCGCTTCCTTTTCCTGACCAAACCGCCGACTTGGTTTTGAGCAGCGTATCGTTTCACCACTGCTCCGACCAAACAAAAGGCCTTCAAGAGATTGCCAGGGTGCTTCGTCCCGGAGGATCATTCTGCTTGGCTGATCATGCAATACTGCTTGCCAAATTGTTCGGTGGGAAGGTTAAGAGCCGCAAACAGATTCACGCGCTCATCAGCGGCGCCGGCCTCGCCATTCGGAAGCAAGAAAGTATGGGACTGCGATTCGTTCTTATCACATTAGCCCAGAAATGATAATCCGATAAACGCCCCATGCAGTCATTCCCGCCCCGTTGTCGTTCCCGCGAAAGCGGGAGCCCGCGGGGTTAACTCCAGCGGGAATCTATTCTGCAAGCCATTGGAAATGCGCCCGGACGGACTGGATTCCTCCCTCCTCGCGGGACGGGAATGACCAGCGTTTCGAAGGGGCAGCCAATTCCAAATGACACCACTACCGCGCGGTGCCACTCACCCGCGTTTTTCTACACTTCAGGGGCAAAAATCTACACTTCAGCGCTTTTTCGTTGACATCTGTGAAGTTAATGTGTATGGTGGCAATGAAAGTGAGGAGGTCGACGGGCAGTTCGTCAGTTCCTCAGGCGGTCATTATTTCAGCGGGTCAGTGGCTGAAGAACTGAAAGACTGACCAACTGAGATGCCGATCAGGACAGCGGGCGACGGGCAGTGGATTGCTCCCGCACGGCGCGATGGTAATGACGGGCAAGGGGCAAGCGAGGAACGAAGCCGGAATGTCTTTTAGAATGAGCTTGATACCTGTTGAGGCTCATGCCTCTATTCCCGATTTGCCAAAAAGATTGAAACTGGAAAATGGAAAATCGAAACGGGGACGTCAGGGCAATCAGGAAGTGGCAGGACGGCAACGATGGAGAGAAGCGAACCCAACCGAACCCATTGAGCTTAAGTCCTTTTCATTCTTTAATATACATCAATTTAGCGCGAGGCGAACCCATTGAGGTTAAGAGCTTTGTTTCCAATTTGTTGCGGTGAAAAAAGGGCCTATTTTCGCGAAATATGAATGGTGCAGAGGCTCACTATTCCCGATTGGCAGAATCAGAAACCGGAAGAACCCGTTTTCTGGATTCCCGCCTTCGCGGGAATGACCTCGGGCAAATTACGTTCAAAGCCGGAATGTCATTTAGAATGAGTAGATACATGTTGCGGATCATGCCTCTATTCCCGATTCGCGGGAAACGGAAAAGCGAAACTCGAAACTCGAAACTCGGCGATGGGCTAGTGGCGAGCCAGAGATGAGCGGGCGGCACTTGACTTGGATTTGAGATTCAAGATCTCAGGCAGGTCAGAATCTAGAAACTTCAGACACCTCAGGAGGGAAAACAGAGCCGGGCATACCCAGGGTCGAGTGGTGAATTTTTCTCTTGACCTACCGGTCGGTAGGGAGCTAGGATCAGCCTTCCGCGGCTGGCTCGGAACCTAGAGCGCGGCGGCGGACGGCCAGGCAGATCGATTTCGACAGATCGGTGCTCCAGAAATCAGCCGGAAGGTTGAGGTCAAAAAAATGGCGGAAAAGATCTTTGTTTTTGACACGACTTTGCGTGACGGGGAGCAATCTCCCGGATGCAGCATGAATGTGGAAGAGAAGGTGGAGATGGCGCGCCAGCTCGACCGGCTGGGCGTGGACATACTGGAGGCCGGATTCCCCGTTGCCTCGCACGGAGACTCTGATGCAGTAAGAGCCGTGGCGGCGGAAGTGCGGCGGCCCATTGTCGCGGCCCTGGCGCGCGCCAACCAGAATGACATCGACCGCGCGTGGGAGGCGCTGAAGGGCGCAGCACGCCCGCGCATCCACACGTTTCTTGCCACCTCCGATATCCATTTGAAGTACAAGTTGCATAAGACGCGCGAAGAAGTGCTGAAGATGATCACGGAGTCGGTAGGCTACGCGAAGTCGCTCTGCCCGGATGTGGAGTTCTCGCCCGAAGACGCGGGGCGCACGGACCGCGATTACCTGATCGAATGTTGTCACGCCGCGGTGGAAGCCGGCGCCAACGTCTTAAACCTGCCGGATACCGTCGGTTACTGCGTCGAGCCGGAATACGAGCAGATGTTCGCGGACATTAAAGCTCGCGTGCCCGGGATGGATGGCGTCATGCTCAGCACGCACACCCACGATGACCTTGGCTTGGCTGTGGCCAACACCTTGGCGGGAATTCGCGGCGGGGCAAGACAGATTGAGTGCACCGTCAACGGCATCGGCGAGCGCGCCGGAAACGCAGCCTTGGAAGAAATCGTGATGGCCATCCACGTCCGCCGCGACGTTGTGCCCGTGTTCACGGAGATCCACACGGAAGAGCTTTACGCCTCGAGCCAATTGCTTACGCGATTGACGGGCATGGTGGTGCAGCGCAACAAAGCGGTGGTGGGCCGCAATGCGTTTGCCCACGAAGCCGGGATTCATCAAGACGGCGTGCTGAAGAACGCCATCACCTACGAAATTATCACTCCGCAAACCGTCGGCGCGCCTTGCAATCATATTGTGCTGGGGAAACACTCCGGCCGCCACGCTTTGACGCAGCGCTATCAGGAACTGGGCTACACGCTCACTAAGCCCGAACTGGAGCGCGCCTATGAGTTGTTCTGCCGGCTGGCTGACCGGAAGAAACAAGTCTATGACGAAGACTTGGTGAGGATCGTGAACGAAGGGCTCGACCACTTGCCGGAGTCTTTCACGCTGAAGGTGCTCCAGACCGTCGCCTCGAACAAGGGACGCTCGACTGCGACGGTGGAAGTGGAAAAAGATGGTCACCTCTATCACGATTCCGCCACCGCCGAAGGCCCCTGCGACTGCGCCTTCCGTGCTATCGATCGGATCACCGGCGTGCCGGGCACGATTTCAGACTTCGCCGTTCATACGGTGGGGCCGGGAACTGACGGCATGGCGGACGTCACCATCCGCGCGGCGTTCGAGGGGCGAGAATTCACCGGCCGGTCGACGAGTCACAATGTCGTAGAGGCCGCAACTCGTGCCTATCTGCAAGCGGCAAACAAGGCCATTTACGAGATCAAGAGGCTGGCAGAATCTGCGGCGGTGAGCCTGGAGCCGATCCATGCCAACGAGCGGACGAACCACCTGTTCCCGGCGGGATATTGAATTGGCGATGCGTTCGCTGCGCCCAGCACAAGTTTACGATTGCCGATTTGCGATTGAGTGATTGCCCCATGCAGCTCATGGCAGTTCATCGCTTGGCGCGTGCATCTCGCGCGCAATAGGTCGAGCGGACAATCACGGGCGAGACGCCCGCATTCTCGCCGAAATTCGAGTGGGACGACAAGCTGCTTGGAATCAGCGGCTTGCAGCGGCCTTCGGGCTGACTCCCAGGCTTCCCATAATCGATTGATAACAAAGGAGTTAAATCAAGTCGAGGCGCGAAATACCAGCCGAGTTAACAAAATGCTTGCATTTTTTCCACAGCCTCAGCTATATTGCAGATAATGCAGGGTCTGTTTAGAGTCGCGGTTTTGCCGGGCGATGGGATTGGTCCCGAAGTCATGGCCGAAGCCGTCAAAGCTCTCAAAGTGATTGAGGAAGTCCGCGGCCCGACCTTCTTTTTTCAGACCGGACTCATCGGTGGAAGTGCGGTCGAGGCCACCGCGATTCCCCTTCCCGCCGAAACCATCGCTATCTGCAATAGCGCGAACGCGATTCTGCTCGGCGCAGTTGGCGGTCCACAATGGGACAACAAACGGCCGGAAGTGCGCCCCGAGCAAGGCTTGCTTCAGCTTCGTCAACGAATGGGCCTCTACGTGAACCTTCGTCCTGCGAAGGTGCACGACTCGCTGGCGCGTCTTTCGGCGTTGAAGACCGAATTGGTGCGCGGCACGGACTTGCTCATCGTGCGCGAGCTGATGGGGGGAATTTACTTCGGCAACCCGCGCGGGATTTTTGCCAAGAACGGCGAGCGCGTGGGCATCAACACGGAAGTCTACCGCGAGCACGAAGTGGAACGCATCGCGCATCGGGCCTTCCAGTTGGCTCGGATGCGCCGCAAGAAAGTGACCTCCGTGGACAAGGCCAACGTGCTCGAAACGTCGCGCTTGTGGCGTGATGTGGTTTCGCGCATCGGGCGTACGTACCCCGATGTCGAGCTCGAGCACATGTACGTGGATACCTGCGCCATGCAGTTGATTGAGCGACCGACTCGCTTCGACGTGATTCTGACCAACAACTTGTTCGGCGATATCCTGAGCGATGAAGCGGCGATGCTGACCGGCAGTATCGGCCTGCTGCCTTCGGCGAGTTTGGGTGAGCGCTCGGCGCTCTACGAGCCGGTGCATGGAAGCGCGCCGGACATCGCCGGCCGCAATCGCGCCAATCCGCTGGCGGCGATCGCTTCCGCGGCTATGATGCTGCGCTACTCGTTTCGTATGGAGAGCTATGCGGTCGCGTTCGAAACCGCAATCGAGAAACTCTTGAAGCGCGGCGCCCGTACTCCTGAGTTGCCCGGACGCAAGCGGCCCGTCTCCACCTCGCGCATGGGCGACTTGGTGGCCGCTGAAATCCGCAAACTGCTGAGATCCTCTAAATTCCGAGAGGCCTGAAATTGCCCGGTCCACCACCATCATTCATTCGCCTTCTGCCCTCTGCCTTTTGCCTTGTGCCTTCTGATCTTTTCCGTTTGCCTTCCGAGCCCAATCCCTGAATAATGTCGCGCACCGTGAAAACATTACTTCGCAGTCTGTTTCCGGCACTTGCACTCTTGGGGGCCCTCATAGGTTCAGCGCCCAACCATGTCATCCTGAGCGAAGCGAAGGATCTTATGCATTTTCCCCATCAGCCTGCTAAGGGATCGACCTCATCTCTGCCCGGCGGCGCGTCGCTGGTTCGCGGCGCTGACCTCGTGCTTCTCAACGGGAAAATCTGGACGGGAGAGGCGGCCTCGCAAGCAGACGCGCGTCGCAGTTTCGGCCCGCGCGTCGAAGCCGTCGCTATCGCCAACGGCCGCTTTCTCGCCGGCGGCACGAACGACGAGATGAAGGCATTCGTCGCGCCCAATACGCAGGTGATCGATCTCAAAGGCAGCCTCGCCCTGCCCGGCTTCATCGACGATCACGCCCATTTCATGGATGGCGGCTTTCAGCTCCTGTCGGTGGATTTGAAAGACGCGCGTTCGGAAGCGGAATTCGTGCGGCGCATCGCCGAAAAGGCGAAAACTCTTCCCGCCGGACGATGGATTGAAGGCGGTGATTGGGACGAAGAAGCGTGGCCGGACGCGAAACTCCCCACGCGCTGGATGATTGATGAAGCGACGCCGCGAAACCCTGCCTTCATCAGCCGCTACGATGGGCACGCGGCGCTGGCGAATTCTCTGGCCATGAAGCTGGCGGGCGTCACCAAGGGAACTCCCGATCCTGTCGGCGGTCGAATCGTCCGCGACCCTCAGATCCAAGAGCCCACGGGCATCTTCAAGGACTCCGCTCAAGCACTGATCGAAAAGGCCATTCCCTCGCCGACCGAAGCAGAATTTGAAGAAGCACTGAGGGCCGGCCTCGCCGAAGCCCGGCGCGTGGGCGTCACTTCGGTTGAGGACATCACCGTGGGCAGCAATTCGCCCAACGGGAGCTTCACGGGCGAGATTCAGTTGTTGCGCCGCGCCGAGCGCGAGGGCTGGCTCACCTGCCGCTTCTACGCCATCACGCCGATCGCCGAGTGGAAACGCATTGCCGACGCCGGCATTTCGCACGGCATGGGAAGCGACTTTCTGAAGCTCGGAGCCGTGAAGGCTTTTGCCGACGGCTCGATCGGCTCGAGAACCGCGTGGATGTTCGAGCACTATACCGATGATGCCTCGAACTACGGTCTGCCGTTGCCGCTCATGCAGCCGCCTTCCAAAATGGAAGAGGCCGTGCGCGGCGCCGACGCGGCGGGCATTCAGCTCGCGGTTCACGCCATCGGCGACCGCGCCAACGCCGAGATGCTGGACATCTACGCGCGCGTGGGAGGCGAGAACCCTGCCGCGCACCGCTTCCGCATCGAGCACGCGCAGCACGTTCGCCCGCAGGACTTTGCCCGCTTCGCCAAGCTCGGCGTGATCGCGTCTATGCAGCCTTATCACGCCATCGATGACGGCCGCTGGGTTGAGAAGCGCATCGGCCACGAGCGCTCTGCCTCGAGCTACGCGTGGCGCTCCATGCTTCAGGCCGGCGCTTCTCTGGCCTTCGGGACGGATTGGCCTGTCGCCCCGCTCAATCCTCTGCTCGGAGTCTACGCGGCGGTGACGCGCGCTACGCTCGACGGCAAGCATCCGGAAGGATGGTTTCCTGAACAGCGTTTGACGCTCGAAGAAGCGTTGCACGCTTACACGCTGGGAAGCGCATTCGCAGCCTTCGAGGAGAATGAGAAAGGGAGCCTGGCGCCCGGCAAGCTCGCTGATCTGGTGGTTCTATCCGATGACCTGTTTTCAATCCCGCCGGAGAAAATCAAGGACGCTCGCGTGATGATGACGATCGTGGGCGGCAAGGTCGTTTACGAAGCGAAATAGCCTCGGCTGCGTACCCTTGGCTACTTTCTCGCCGACGCACCAGCCTACTCGCTGAGCACCGTGGCTGCCAGCGAGTCCATGTTCAATTGCTGGTTCACATTTCGAATTTGGAGTTGATACGCCTGATCGAGGCCAGACTTGAGTTGTTCGATGCGCTTGAGCCCCAGCTTGGGCGCCCACGCTTTGAGCTTTGGTAGCAAGTCCACATTGGCGACATCGCGGTCGGTCCCGGTCAAAAGGACTTGCATTAAGTCTCGCAGCAAGGTGTAACCGATTGCCAATGTTTCTTCCAGTTCTTCTCGCTTTTCGGTCAGCGCCTTCGACGCATCAAACAGGGTGCTCCAGTCTGAAGCATTCATTGACGCCGCGCGCTTAAGCGAAACTTCCTCCAGGAAATCCAGCCAAGGCCTGCGGCGGCGCTGGTATTCCGCGGGATCAAAGGTCTTCGCTTGCGCGATGCTTGCCCCAACCACGCGCGTTCCAAGTTCGCGCTGCGCGTCGCTCAAGCCGCGCTCCTCCGCCAGAATCTTGCCAATGATCGATCGCTCCGGCGCCAGAAATTGAATCCTTCGGCAGCGCGAGCGTATGGTCGGCCGCAGCTCGTAAGAGTTGGGGCAAATCAGAATGAATGTGGATGTATCCGGTGGCTCCTCGAGAACCTTCAGCAGCAGGTCGATAGCCTGCCAGTGAATGCTCTGGGCCTGGTCGATCACAAACACGCGGCGGGGAAATTCAAACGGACGCGTGTACGCGACGCTGCGCAGTTGCCGGATTTGCTCAATCAGGATGAAGCGCGTGATGGGCTCGATCAACTGGAGGTCAAAGTAAACCAGTCCTTCCACTCGCCTCGATGCGTCTTTGATCTCGCGCCGGCGTGCCAGGTCTTCGCGCGTCGCCGCCAACATTTCTTCGGCCTTGCGGCAGCGCGCGCACTCGCCGCAAAAATCGTCGCCGCCGGGCCCGCGCCGCTCGCAGTTCAAAGCTTTGGCGAACATCAGCGCAAGGGTTCTCTTCCCGACACCCTCAGGACCGGAAAACAGCAAGGCGCCCGGCACGCGCCCGCTCGCCAGCATGGCCCGCACTTCCTTGACTGCCTTCGTGTTGCCTAAGAATGATTCGAAGCCCACGCTTTTCAATTATGAATGATGAATGATGAATTATGAATTGCTGCCGATTCTCGTGTTTCGTTCTTCACTTTTGACCTTTGCCTTTTGATATTTGACTTTTGACTTGTTCTTCGTTTCGAAATGAAAGCATCCACGCATCTTCGGATTTCCGCCTGAACTTCAGCCACTGGCCGATTTGCGTCGATTACTTTCACGCGCCTCGGTTCCCGCCGCGCGAGGGCAAGATAACCTCGGCGCGCTTTCGACTGGAACTCCACCCCTTGTGTTTCAAAACGCTCGTGCCGGGGCCGTCGCCGGGCCGAGCGCCCTTGCGCGCGCTCTAGCCCAACGCGCGGGTCGAGATCGAGCACCAGAGTGAGATCGGGCTGCGTCGGCCCGCAGATGGCTTTGTCCAGGGCGCGCACGGTCGCTTGCCCGAGTCCCCGGGCATAGCCCTGATAAGCCATGCTCGCATCGTTGAATCGATCGCTGACCACCACGTTGCCCCGCTCGAGCGCCGGCCGAATCACTTCCTCCAGATGTTGCGCGCGGGCGGCATAAAACAGGGCAAGTTCCGTCGCCGGCCCGAGCTTGCCGCCATAGCCCAGCAGGATCTTTCGGATCTGCTCGCCTAATCTCGTGCTGCCCGGTTCCCGGGTTGCCGTCACCCGGTGCCCTTGACTTCGCGAATAGTTGACCAGCAAACCGTGCTGCGTGCTTTTGCCCGAACCGTCAATTCCTTCCAGCGTGATGAAGATTCCCCGATTTTTCAATTTGTATGTTCTCAGTGGTCCGTTGTCAGTTGGAGAAGAGGGGCAAGTGGCATGTGGCAAGTGGCAAGAGAAGAGACTTCCTCAACATGCCACTAACCACTTACCACTAGCCACTGTTCTTCATTTAACCTTACAATCTAGCGCGTCTGTTGGCAACTGACAACGGACAACTGAGAGCGGACAACTCACTGTGGGCAACGGACAACTGACGACCGACCGCGGACGTTTTTCAATTGAAGACAACATCGCGCGCGTGCATGAACGAATTGAGGAGGCGTGCCGGCGGTCGGGTAGGCGGCCTGAGGACGTAAGGCTGGTGGCGGTGACAAAGGCCGTCTCGCCGGACCGAATTCGGCAAGCCTACAATGCCGGGATTCGCGACTTTGGTGAGAATCGAGTACAGGAGGCGGGTGACAAGCGTCCCGCCCTTTCGGACTTGACCGTGACCTGGCATTTGATCGGACACCTCCAGACGAACAAAGCGAAGCCCGCTAGAGAGCTTTTTCATTGGGTCCATTCGGTGGACTCACTGCGCCTGGCGTCAAAACTCGATAAAGCTGCTGTGTGCAGCGGCGAGCGGATGCCGGTGCTCCTCGAAGTGAATCTCGGCGAAGAGGCGACGAAATCCGGCCTCTGCGGAAATGAGGTCGCGCAGTTGGTAGAGCAGGTGGCGCAGCTTGAGACTCTTGAGCTTCGAGGCTTGATGGTGATTCCGCCGTTGTTTGCCGACCCCGAGCAGTCGCGGCCGTTCTTCCGCCGCTTGCGAGAACTGGCGGCAAAAATAGGCTCGTTGCACATCCCGAATGTTTCCATGCAAGACCTCTCGATGGGAATGTCGCACGATTTTGCAGTGGCCATCGAAGAGGGGGCGACGATGGTGCGGGTGGGCACCGCGATATTTGGCGAACGGCGGTAGGCGCATGGCAAATGGCAAACGAGAAATGGCAAATGAAAAATGGAAAATGGAGAATGGGAAATGGAAGAGAACCCCGCCTTCGTTCTTGTGCGTGGGAACGACATTCGGTTCTGGCTGAATGTCAGGCCCCGCTCGGCCAGAGAACACTTTGGACTTGACCCGTACGGCGAACTTAAGTTGCAGGTTCACGCCCCTGCTGCCGATGGCAAGGCGAATGAAGCGTGCATCGATTTCCTGGCGCGCCTCTTGCGCGTGCCCCGCTCCAGCATAGAGATTGTGATGGGCGATAAGTCCCGCCGGAAATTAATTCGAATCCGCGGTGGAGAAGAGATTGCACAAAAACTCAAGGCCGAGGTCGGCGGAGGTCTCGATGTAATCCGACAAAAAATAAAAACTGACGACTGACAACTGACGACTGGCCACGAACAACTGGCCGCTGACGACTTGCAAGGAGTTCAACGTGAGCTTCAATCAACGCCTGCAAGAAATTCGCACGGGTTTTGAGCGCGCTTTCTGGGTAGCCAACTTCACCGAGCTTTTCGAGCGCCTTTCCTATTACGGCGCGAGCGCGGTGCTCGCGATCTATCTCAGCGAGCAACTGCATTTCTCGAAGGAACTTACTGGCTGGATGATCGGGACGTTCGGGTTTGTGGTGTGGTTTCTGCCGTTGCTGGGGGGCACGCTCGCCGATCGTTTTGGCTTCCGCCGAGCCCTGTTATTCGCCTACCTGGTGATGACCGTCGGCTATTTCCTGCTTGGCTCTTTATCCCGCCCGTGGATGCAGGCCGCCCGGCACGCCGTGGGGGACAAGTGGTTGGTCTTTGGAATCCTCATGATTCCCGCGCTCGGCCCGGCGGTGGTGAAACCGTGCGTGGCGGGGACGACGGCGCGCGCCTCGACGGAAAACGTTCGCTCCATCGGGTATTCCATTTACTACACGCTGGTGAACGTTGGCGGGACGCTGGGGCCCATTATGGCGTGGCTCGTACGCGAGCGATGGGGCCTGGGGTCGGCAAACGTCTTCCGCGTTTCCGCCCTGAGCGTGTTCCTGATGTTCTGCGTCACGTTTGTTTTTTTCCGCGAACCGAACAAGGCAGGCGAAGAAGCGGTGCCGAGCGTGGCTGCTGCAATCGTGAACATGTTCGTTGTCCTGCGTAATTTTCGGTTCGTTTTGTTTCTCCTTATCTTCTCCAGCTTCTACATTGTTTTCTGGCAGGAATTCATTTCTGCGCCGCTTTTCCTGCGAGGCTACGTCGACCCCAACGCGCCTGCCGATCTGATCCTTTCCATCGACGCCGCGGCCGTCATCTTCCTGCAAATTCTGGTGACTTACCTGACGAGAAAAATCCCTGCCTTCCCCGCCATGACGCTTGGCCTTGTGATTTCGAGTCTGTCCTGGCTGATCCTTGCCATTCATCCGAGCACGATCGGACTGGTGGCAAGCCTGGTTGTGCTGGCGCTTGGCGAAATGACGCAATCGGCGCGCTACTACGAATATATTTCGCGCCTCGCGCCCCCAGGCCGGCAGGGCCTGTATATGGGCTTCGCTTTCTTACCCATCGCCATCGGGTATCTCATCGCCGGGCCGTTGGGCGGTTATCTCCTCCGGTATTTTGGCGACGTGCTGCACCGCCCGCAGCAGATGTGGTGGGTGATAACGGCCATTGGGCTCAGCGGAGCTGTGCTCATGGTGATTTACGACAAAGTCTTCAAGCCAGGCGAGAAGAGCAGTGGCTAGTGGCATGTGGCAAGTTCGGGGAGTTTTTCCTCTTGCCACTTGCCACTCGCCACTTGCCACTTCTCGGTTGTGGAGCGAGATACATGGCCCATCGGCTGTTCATCACTGGCGGCACTGGCTACATTGGTAGCCGGCTAATTCCGGAACTCCTCAAGCGCGGGCATGAGGTTCGTGCCCTGGTGCGCAAGGGCTCCGAGCACAAGCTGCCCAGTGGTTGCCAGGCCGTGATCGGCAACGCGCTCGACCACACGACGTATATTGCTTCCGTGCCGCCCTCAGACACGTTTGTGCAACTTGTGGGCGTCGCTCATCCAAGTCCCGCCAAGGCGGCCGAGTTCCGATCGATAGATTTCGCTTCCGGCCGAGCAGGAATCACTGCCGCCATTGAAGCCAAGATTCAGCACTTCGTGTACATCAGCGTGACGCATCCTTCGCCCATGATGAAGGATTACATTCAGGCGCGAGTCGAATGCGAGAAGCTGATCCGTGCAGGCGGGTTAAACTCGACGATTTTGCGGCCGTAGTACGTGCTCGGCCCGTCGCATCGCTGGCCACATGTGTTGCAGCCCATCTATTGGGTGATGGAGCGTATCCCAGCACGCGCGAGCGAGTGCCATTTCGTCGGCCGAGCGGCTGCCTGAAGTTTTTGGTATAGTGACCAGGCTGAGGGAAAGACTTCACAAGGAGATCCAACATGGACCTGGGGGCAATTCAGGCAGCTTTGCGAAAATCTGATTTGGACGGCTGGCTTTTTTACGATCATCATCATCGCGACCCTATCGCCTATCGAGTGCTCAAGATCGCGCCGGCGATGTGCACGCGGCGCTGGTATTACTTCATCCCGGCGGCGGGCGAGCCTGCGCGGCTTGTGCATCGCATCGAGAGTAGGAACCTCGACGGCCTCCCCGGAACGGCGCGCGCATACTCATCCTGGCAGGAGCAAAGGGAGGGGCTAAAGAAGATGTTGGAAGGGAAGCGCCGCGTGGCGATGCAGTACTCGCCGCTGAACGACATTCCTTATGTGGGCTTGGTCGACGCAGGGACGATCGAGCTCATAAAGAGTTTTGGGATCGAGGTGATCTCATCGGCCGACCTCGTGCAAATGTTCGAAGCGCGATGGTCCCCGGAAGCGCTGGCCACGCATCTGGAAGCGGGCAAGGTGATTCACGGTACGTTGCGCGATGCTTTCTCGATGATTCGAGATGCGGTGAAGTCCGGCAAAGCGATAAGCGAATACGACGTCCAGCAAGAGATGGCGCGCCAGTTTGCCCTCAACGACGTGGAGGCGGATGAGCCGCCCAACGTATCCGTGAACGCGAACAGCGCCAACCCGCACTATTCGCCGTCGAAGGCTTCTTCGCTGCCTATCCGCGCGGATGACTTCGTGCTGATCGACGTTTGGGGAAAACGACGGAAGCCGGGCGCGGTCTATTTTGACATCACCTGGACCGGCTTCGTGGGCGATAAGGTTCCCGCCCGGATCACGGAGATCTTCAACATCGTGCGCGAAGCCCGCGACGCCGCCGTCACGCTCGTCAAGGGGGCCCGGCGATCAGGCAAGGTCATTTGCGGCTACGAAGTGGATGACGCAGCGCGGCAAGTGATCGTGCGGCACGGTTACGGCGAATATTTCGTCCACCGCACCGGGCATTCGATCGGCGAGGACGTTCACGGCAACGGCGCCAATATGGACAACTTCGAAACCCACGATGCCCGCACGATTGTGCCGGGAACGTGTTTTTCGGTCGAGCCCGGGATTTACCTCGAGGAATTCGGAGTGCGAAGCGAAGTAAACGTCTATGTCGAGGAGCACGACGCGCGCGTGACTGGCGAAATCCAAGAAGCGGTGGTGCCGATTCTTTAGGCCTGAGAAGCGAGAGGCTAGAAGTTAGAAGAAAACCTTACAAGGATGTTCATTCCAGCTTCTAAGTTCTAACTTCTAACTTCTAGATTCCCCCGTTTCCGCATAATATAGGGTCTGATGCCCAAGAGACCAGCCGAAGCCGAAAGGGTTACCAAAGAGAACAGCACCAGCCGACGGGTAGCCATCGCTCAGCCCAAGACCGGCCAGCTCGTCTGGCTTTGCGTGATCGCCTGGCTGATTCCGGGCTGCGGGCATTTCATTCTGGGGAAGAAGGGGCGGGCGCTCATCCTCGGGGCGACGATTCTGATCATGTTTCTGTTTGGCCTCGCCATGAAGGGCGAATTTTATGACATGCAATCCGCATCCATTTTGCAATCGCTTGGATACTTGGGCGAAATGTGCGTGGGTGTGGCGATGCCGGCAGCTAAGTTCTTCGGTTATTCGGGCGGCGATCCGTTCTTTATAAGCGCGGACTACGGGACGGCATTTCTCGTGTCTGCCGGCATGTTGAACGTGCTGACGATTCTCGATGCGTACGATATTGCGATGGGACGGAAACCGTAAGAAATTATGAATGATGAATTATGAATTCTAAATTAAGAGTAAAATTCGAGAAGTTGCCGGTAATCACTTGAGGGAAATACTTGGAGACGATGGTATGTCTGTTCTTCTAATTCATCATTCATAATTCAGAATTCATAATTCCTTATGGCCCTTACCCACTTTCCCGCCATGCTGCTATTTTCCTTGTTGACCTCCGTCGTCTTCGGAGTGGTCAGCAAGAACTCGCCTCGCGAACGGTTCATTTATGGCGCCAAAGTTTTCGTGGCGTTCGTCGGTATCGCAATTCTGCTCGGTTGGATCATGTATCCACTCCCATGGTGGTGATGGAGTGGGCTGAACGCTGGATCCTGAATCCTCAGTCCTAAATCCTAGATTTTAAATCCTAAATCCTAAATCCTAAATCCTAGGTCTTGTCCTCTGTTGACTTCCTCCTGAGCGCGCTATAGATTAGGGGCTAATTTAAGGCAGACTCTGCCTAACCCGCGTATCTTTCGCTGGCTGCGCCGCCACAATCGCCGCGAGGGCGCGAGTGCAAGGGTGGCGCTATGTTTATTCTTCTGGGTTTCTCGGCCTTCGCCGTTTTCCTGGGAATTGCCGCGCTAGGTTTCTTTTTTCTGGTTTTCAGCTTCATAGCAGGCGAGCTGTTCGGGGGCGGCGACGCCGGCGGCCACGACGCCGACCTTCATGGAGACGTGCACGGAGACGTTCACGGTGTCAGCTTCCTCAGTAGTCGAGTCTTGAGTGTGTTCATCACTGCCTTTGGCGGCTTCGGCGCCATCGGGATTCACGTAGGTTGGGGCATCGGACCCAGCACCGCAATGGGCTTGGCGGGCGGCGTGGTGTTCGGCGTAATCATTTATCTCTTCGTCAGCTTTTTGTACAGTCAGCAGGCTTCGAGTGATATCCGCAGCGGCGACTTGGTTGGTGAAACGGCGCAAGTGACCGTTGCGATTCCGAAAGGCGGTCTCGGCCAGGTTCGATGCACTTTGGGGGAGACCGTGGTGGAAAAGATCGCGCGGGCGCAGGACGGCGGCGATATACCGGCCAACGCCCTGGTAAAGATTGAAGCTTTGGTGGGCGAGACGGTTCTCGTCAGAAGGGCGGAATGAGTGAACTGGCGAGTGGGATTCGGGGTTCGGGCTTAGGGGTTCGCAAACCCGAATCCCGAACCCCGAAACCCGTTCACTAACCAATGCTCAGGCAAGTCAAAGGAGAAAGCCATGGAAGCTTCATCATTTTTCATTCCATTTGTTGTGATGCTAGTGGTCCTGGCCCTGATTGTGGCCATGGCTCTATTCAGCCGGAATTATCTCAAGGTGCCGCCCAACGCGGTCGCTGTCTTGAGTGGACGAAAGCGGAAAACGGCGGATGGCCGACTGGTCGGCTTCCGCATGGTCAAGGGTGGCGCGACGTTTCGGTTTCCATTGCTCGAGCAAGTGGATTATCTCTCGCTGAATGTCTTCACCATTCCCCTGGAAATCAAGCGCGCTTACACATTAAAAGGCGTTCCTATTTCCGTGAAGGCGGTCGCCAACGTCAAGATCAAGAGTGACGATCTCTCGCTGGGCGCGGCGGCGGAGCGCTTTCTGGGCATGCCCGCTGACCAGATCCAGAAAGTGATCTTCCAGACTCTTGAAGGCCACCTGCGAGCCATCCTGGGCACGCTGACCGTCGAGGAAGTGAACAGTGACCGGGCAAGCTTCGCGCAGAAATTGACGTCAGAGGCGGCACAGGACTTGGAGCGCATGGGCATTGGGGTGGATGTGTTGACCGTCCAGGAAATCAGCGATGAGGAAGGTTACCTCGACGCGTTGGGCAAGAAACGCACAGCGGAAGTGAAGCGCGATGGGACCATCGGCGAAGCAGAAGCGACGCGCGACGCCAAAATCAAATCAGCCGAGGCCATGCAGGAAGGTGAGAAGGCGAAGTTTGATGCGGACGGTAACATCGCCGCCGCCCAGCGCGACTTCCAGTTGCGGCAAGCGCAATTTCTGTCCGAGGTGGAGACGCAAAAGGCCAAAGCGGCCCAAGCCGGGCCACTCGCGGATGCGACGGCGAAGCAGGCTGTAGTGGCGGAGGAAGTGCGCATCGATAAAGTTCGAACTCAGGAGCAGATCGCCGTCCAACAGCAGGAAGTGGCGCGTAAACAACAGGAATTGGAGGCCACGGTCGTGAGGCCCGCTGAGGCCGCGCGGCAGGCAGCAATTCTGAAGGCTGAAGCGAGCAAGCAGTCAGCCATCCTGGAGGCCGAGGGCCAGAAGTCGGCGCAGATCGCCCTGGCCGAAGCGCAGCAGGAGAAATTGAAGCAGGAGGGCTTGGGCCGCGCCGCAGCGGTGGAAGCGGAAGGGCGAGCCTTGGCCGCCAAGATTGAAGCCACGGGCCTGGCGCAGGCGCGCGCTATCGAGGCTCAAGGAGTGGCCGAAGCCCAGGCCATTTTGAAAAAGGCGGAAGCGTGGAAACAGTTCAACGACGCCGCCAAGCTTCAGACCATTCTGGAAAAATTGCCGAGTGTTCTGCAAGCGTCGGCGGGAGTTTTTGGCGCTGTGGCGGCGCCGCTGGGCAATATCGATAAAGTGGTGGTCATCGACCAGGGCAACGGCGCGGCGGGCGACGGTACGGGTGGCATCGGACGCGTGGCGCGCGCCGGGCCGGCACTGGTGTTCGGCTTGCTCCAACAATTGCAGGCTCTGGGGCTGGACGTCCCGACGATAATGGCGCAGCTCGGGATTCAGAAGGGGAAGGACGGCGCCGAGATTCGCAAGGTTGTGCCGGAGGTTGTGCCGGAAGCGAAAGTGGTCACACAGAAAGTTGTGACGGAGAAGTGAGACATTTGGTGATTGGGCGATTGGGTGATTGAGCGATTGCCAAAACAAAATTAGAGTTTGTTCGTTTCTAATCGCTCAATCGCCAAATCGCGAAATCACTCAATTCATTGAGATGCCTATCTATCAAAGCTCCTCGAAGATCCATCGTGAGGACGCCGAAGTCCTCGTGGTCCACTGTAGCGATCACCGCTTTCAGGCGGGACTCCGCGAATTCCTCGATCGCGGCCTGAAGCTGGGCGAGAATTATGACGTGCTGATCATTCCTGGCGGGCCGCAGTGCTTGACGCTGATCGAATATTTGCCGAAGTTTGCCTGGGCAAGCGCAAGATGGTTTCGTTTTCTCGTTGAACAACATGATCTCAAGCGGCTGGTTCTGATCGCGCACCAGGATTGCGGCTGGTATGATAGCTTGCCTTTGCACCTCCATTCTTCTCCTGAACCCCGCGACCGGCAAGTGGAGGATTTGCGGCGCGCGCAGCGCTGGCTGGCCAAGGAATTTCCGGAACTCCATCTCGAGCTCTACTACGCCGGCTGGGATGCGAATGACCAGGTGACGGTGGAGCCGATCAGTGCCTGAGTGCAGACTCAGAGAGTCCTGGGGACAAAGCAGAGGGCTAAAGTAGAGAGGGCGATTCCGGCAATCGCGGAGGGTGGCTTGAGACTCCAGCTCCGAATGGTTTGTATTCCGGGCATTCTCATCTCGTGCCTCGCGGTCAAGGTCGAAGTGGTTCGTGCTCAAGGCGCGGCTGCCTCGCCGGTGCTCGAAGCCATGAAGGCCGAACTGTCGAGGTCAATGGACACCTTCAAAAGTCAGCCCACGCCTCCCTACTTTCTCAGTTACGAGATCACAGACGACCAGACGGTCACCGTGAACGCGTCGTTCGGCAAAACCATTTCAAGCACGGACGGTCATAACCGTCAGCTTGATATCGACCTTCGGGTGGGCGACTACCGCCTCGACAACACACACGCAATCCGCGGCGGCGTGCCCGATATCAGCGGCATGATGGAACGCTTCTCGATGATCCCGATGCCCATCGAGGACGATCCCGTGGCCATTCGAACCGTCATCTGGCGCAGTACCGACCAAAAGTACAGAAGGGCGGTCGAGCAGCTCACCAAGGTGAAGACCAACGTGGAGGTCGAGGCGGCGCCGGAAGACAAGTCTGACGACTTCTCGCGCGAGCCAGCGCAGAAACACTACGAAGCCGTCGCGGCGCTCCAGGCGGACCGCCAGGCGTGGGAAGGCAAGCTTCGGAAGTACACGGCGCCCTTTGCGGCTTACGGCGACATTTATGAAGCCAACGCTGAATTTCTGGCCGACGTCGAGACTCGCTGGTACGTGAACAGTGATGGCTCTGAGATTCAAGTTTCGCAGCCGTATTACCGCTTGTTCATTTCGGCCTTCACCAAGGCCGACGACGGCATGGAGCTGCCCCGCTACGAGTCCTATTTCGGCGTGCGCCCCGGCGATCTGCCCGATGACGCCACGGTCCTGAAGGCCGTGGACAACATGATCAACGACCTGAAAGCGCTGCGCGCGGCGCCGATCGTGGCGCCGTACACCGGCCCCGCCATTCTCTCCGGACGCGCCAGTGCCGTGTTCTTCCATGAAGTCTTCGGGCACCGCATCGAAGGGCACCGGCAGAAGGAGGAAGAAGAGGGCCAGACGTTCAAGAAGAAGGTCGGTGAGGCCGTGCTGCCGGCCAGTTTTTCCGTGTACTCCGACCCTACGGTGCGCCAGCTCGCAGGCACGGATTTGGTTGGTTCGTACGGCTTCGACAACGAGGGCGTCCCGGCCCAGCGAGTGATTGTCGTCGACCGTGGAATCTTCAAGAATTTTCTGATGTCACGATCGCCCATCGAAGGGTTCCCGCATTCCAACGGCCACGGCCGCAAACAACAGGGATTTTCAGTGGTGGCGCGGCAGTCCAATTTGATTGTGGAAGTGGCGAATCCCGTGACCCGCGCCGACTTGAAGAAAATGCTGATCGATGAAGTCAAAAAGCAGAACAAACCGTTCGGCCTGTACTTTGAAGAGATCGAAGGTGGCTTTACGCTGACGGGCCGGACCATTCCCAACGCCTTCAACGTGCTGCCGATCATGGTCTATCGCATTTATCCCGACGGCAAGGAGGAACTGGTGCGGGGAGTGGACTTGATTGGCACGCCGCTCACCACCTTCAGCAAGCTCATCACCGCCGATGACCATGTTGCGGTCTTCAATGGCATATGCGGCGCGGAGTCCGGAATGGTGCCGGTGTCCGCGGCTTCTCCGGCAGTTCTCGTTTCACAGATCGAGGTGCAAAAGAAAGAGAAGTCGCAGGAGAAAGCGCCCGTCCTGCCCGCGCCTTTTTGAGACGAGCGTCAAATCGGGATTCTGTAAGGCCGGGGTTCCCCCGGGACGGAACGAGGCGAGGGCGAGGCCGACGCAAGCGTCGGCCCTACAGCAGTACATCAGGAGTTGCCAGGAACCATGCGAAGGACGAAGCGCCAAATCTGCCTGCTGTTCATTTGCGGTTTCGTGGTCAGTCTCTCGTGCGCCGCCCAGGACGACGCCGTGATGCGAGCTATGCGCGACGAGCTGGATCGCAGCATGAAACAGTTGCGGCTTGAAAACCTCGACAAGCCCTACTTCATCGCCTACCGCGTGGATGAAGTGACGAGCTCCAAGATGGCCGCTACCCTCGGCAGCCTGACCAGCAAGGAGCAGAGCCGCACGCGCCAGCTTACGGTCGAGGTGCGCGTGGGCAGCTATCAGTTTGACAACACCAACTTCCTCTCCTTCTCCGCTTTCGGGCAAGCGGGTGTGGTGCGCGGGTTCGGCAATGCGGTGCAGATCCCCATCGAGGATGATTACAAGGAGATTCGCCGGCAAATCTGGCTGGCCACGGATGCCGCCTACAAGAAGGTGATCCAAGACCTGGCGCGGAAGCGCGCCGCGCTGGAAAACAAAACCCGCAGCGATGACTCGCCGGATTTCAGCCGCGAGGAACAGGTCATCAGCCACGAACAACCGGGCTCGGTGGATCTCGACCCAAAGAAGGCTGAAGTCCTGGTGCGAGCACTTTCAGGCCTTTTCCGAGGGACTCCGGAAGTTCTCCAGTCCTCCGTGGAAGTCGACGCGAGTCTTGAATATACGCGCTACCTCAATAGCGAAGGCACCGAGTACACGCGGTCCACTCCTTTTGCGGGCCTGATAGCCCGCGCCTTGACGCAGGCCCCCGATGGGATGCTGTTGCGTGACGAGGTGGCGGCGCCCGTGCGCTCCCTGGATGCGCTGTCGATCGACCCACTGGCAGTCGAGATTCAGGACTTGCGAAAACGCCTGGCTGAGCTGCGTTCGGCTCCTTTGGCGGAGCGCTACAACGGGCCCGTGCTCTTCGAGGACCAAGCCAGCGCGGAGATCTTCGCCCAGGCGTTCGCGCCATGGATGGTGGCCACGCGCCGCCCGGTGTCTGACAATCCGCAATTCGAGATGATCTTCTCGCGCACCGAGAGCCCCTTTCAAGAGCGGGTGGGAGCGCGGGTTCTGCCCGATTGGGCCGGCATTACGGATGATCCGACCGCCAAAGAATGGAGCGGGGCTCCTCTGCTGGGCGGGTATTCGGTAGACGAATATGGCGTTCGTGCGCGGAAGACCGTCCTTGTTTTGAACGGTATCTTGAAATCCTTGCTGGTGTCGCGCGATCCCGTACGCGGCATGTTGCACAGCAGCGGCAACGAACGGAGCGTCGGCGTCGCGCCGACCAACCTGTTCTTCACCGTTCAGAACGGACTTAGCGAAGCCGCCCTGAAAGAAAAACTGCTCAGCCTGGTGAAACAGCGTGGGAAGCCTTATGGGATATTGGTGCGCCGCGTCAGAAACCCGCTGGCCGGCGACCCCCAGGACATGATGGAGTCTGCCATAGGCGCGTTTATGCCCGGGATGGGCGGTGGCGGAGGTGGCCCGGCTCGGTCCGCCGTCCTCGCTTACAAGGTTTTTCCCGACGGCCACGAGCAACTGATTCGCAACGCGCAGATCGAGGGCATCAATGAGGCTGCATTTAAGGACCTCGTTGCCGCATCGGCCAGCCAGACGGTCTACAGCAAGCTGTTCGTCGACGTCGGAAACGCTTTGACGAAGATGTTTTCCGGCGGCGGTTTCCTCGGCCAGGGTAATCCTCCCATCGTGACCCTCATCGCGCCATCGCTCTTGTTTGAAGACGTGTCAGTCGGCCCGCCTTCGGGCGACATTCCCAAGCTGCCGCTCTCCAAGCCACCCTCGGGGACGTGACGGCGGGTCGGATGTTGACGTGTCATCCTTAGCCAGTTGTCCGTGGTTCGTTGTCCTCGATTCCCGGTCGTAGGGCCTCAACGACGGCCGCAGTCGGCTGCATGTCCTGTGTGGCGAGAAGGCTGTTCTGCCGGAGCCTTCGCGCCATGGCGTCTTTGCGAGAGGCTCTTCTCGTCGACCGCGGCCAGAGAGGACCGCGACAGCTCGCCGCTACAAAACGGGAAGCGAGTTGACAACGAGCGCGCAGGGCGGTAACGTAAAATGGAGCAGGGAATCCGAATCGCTTTTGGTATGAAGATTTTTGATAACGGTTTTAGTTTAGTCGAATTGCTCATCGTAGTAGCCATCATTTTAATCCTTGTGGCGATTGCGATTCCGGACCTGATGAGATCCAGGAGCGCCGCCAACCAATCATCCGCCGTGGGATCTCTCCGGTTGATTATTACCTCAGAAGTCAGCTACAGCGCAACCTTCACCGCCGGGTTTACGTCGACGCTTGCGGAACTGGACGGCAACGCCGATCCCGCCACGAGTTTGGCTGCCGGGTTGATTGACAATGTCCTCGGTTCTGGCGTGAAAAGTGGATATACTTTCTATTACGTCCCGTGTGTGACCCCGGGTGTCCCCAACAGCGGATCCCTGGCTCCCGGCGACTGCAACGGCCCGATCGATGTTTATCAGGTCAGTGCCAACCCGAACGGTGGCGCGGGATACGGAAATTTCTACTATGTTGATAATTCCGGAGTGATTCGGCAGAACTCGAAGAGCCCGGCTGGACCGAGTGATCCGCCCATCGCCGGCTGATTTTAGGTTTTGGATTTTAGAGTTTGGATTAAGAAAGACGTCTGTTGTCCGTCGTCCGTTGTCCGTGGTGGAGAACGAATTGATGGGAACTTCGATTTTCCAGTTTGGAGCTTCGAATTCTGAGTGTCTAGCCATCAGGGTGCTGGATGGCATAACGGGTGCTGGAGGTAAGGGTGACGCGTGACAACTTGATGCCGCTGGCCAAACATCGGGTCAGGAGTTTCACGACATTCGCCGCGGAAGCTTTCACTGATTACAAGACCACCGCCGCCGTCGCGCCCAGTTCGCGTTACTTGGCGCAGGCCATGCTCGAACCATTGAACCTGAGCGAAGGCAGTACGGTAGTGGAGCTTGGCCCGGGAACGGGCGTGATTACGCTGGCCTTGCTTGAACTTCTTCCCCAGAGTTCGACGCTGCTCGCGTTTGAAATCAATCGCCGCTTTTACCGTTATCTGAAAAAGAGCATCTCCGATCCGCGATTCGTGCTGATCAAGAAGAGCGCCGAACACGCCGGCCGGGAGCTGCGACGGCGCGGACGCATCAGGGTCGATGCGGTAGTTTCTTCTTTGGGCCTGGGACTCATGTCGGACCGTCAGCGGCGAGCGCTGCTGGGCGGGCTCTTGCCTTTCATGGACGAGGACAGCGTCTTCACCCAATACCAATATATCCACGGATTGGAATTCAAGGACGGCCGGCTGCACCGATTCAGCGTCGGCTCGCTTCTGCGTCAATACTTCGATTCCGTCGAGCGCAAGATGGTCTGGCGGAATCTGCCTCCCGCCTTTGTATTTGCCTGTCGCAAGTGAGCGGAAGAACTCGGGGGTTCGGGATTAGGGGTTTGGATTTCGGATTGTGCAGCCCGAATCCCAAAGCCCGAATCCCGACCACTCTTCAGAAGCTGAACCGCACGGCTAACTCAATGCGGCGGTTGGACGCAGACCCGCCGCCGAATCCCTGTCCTGCGAGCGAGTTCGACTGGCCAAAAAGACGCGATCCCAGGTTGCCCACTGGCGTTCCCAGGTTGACGTTGTTGAGAAGGTTTCGTGCGTTGACGCTGAACTCGAGGTTGTAAGGCGCGTTCGAAGGCGCTCCCCCACCGAAGAAACCGCCCATGCCGCCTCCCCCACCCAGCCCGCGGCCTCCTAAGCCTCCGCCCGGAGGACCTCCGCCCCTCGGTCCACCGCCACCGAAGCCGCCTGGGCCTCCAAGCCCACCTGCTGAACCGCCGGCCTCTTTTTTCTCGCCGAAACCAAACGTCTTGGCGAAGCGCATGTTCAGAGAGAATTGGCTTGGGCCGGTGCCGTAATAGGGAGAGATCAGCGGCTCGCCCGGAAGCGGCAATGTGTCGAAAGTGCCGAACGGAGTAGGCCCGATGATATTCGGTCCCGTTGTGCCGGCAGCAACCAAAGCGGGGCGGCTGTTGAACCGGGAAGTTCCGAAAAGGTCCTGCCCGACCGTAATGTTAAAGGGCGCGCCGGAGCTCGCCATCAGAAATGGGTTGAGGCGGAATCCGCGAGGCAGAGTGAGGCTGCCGATAAAGAAGAACCGGTGGCGGACGTCGAAAGCGGCCCGCCCATAATCCTCGGCGATGTCGTACGGGTTCATGGGAGCGCTCGTGTTGCCGTTGGCGTAGTTCAGCGTATACCAGCCATTCAGCGAGAGCCGTGCGCCTTTGCGAACGCTGAAAGTCGCAATCACTTGGTTCTGATTGAATAGACCCACAGTCTCATACTGGTAGATGTTTCCCGCCGCGTTGCCGAACGGCCGGACGCCGCTGGTGGGATTGAAGGGGTCGTAGCCGCTGTCGGGTAGCGGCGCGTTGATGTCATTCGTCAGGAGCTGATGAACTCCGCGCGCATGGAGATAGGTGACGGACATCGTGGCATTCTTGGTGAGTTGCCGCTCTACACCTATCGCCGATTGCATCGTGTACGGCGCGCGTAAATTCGGATCAATCCGGTATGTGGTCGGAAGTGAAGAAGAAAATGTGGCACCTGCCCCCAATACGCAAGCGGGCGTAATGCATGCGAGGCCGGTGATTGGATCGATCTGAAAGATCGGGTTCGGGACCACATACTGCTGCTGGGTGATGCCGTTCAGCCGCTCCGCCTGAAGCAAGCCGCCCTGACCGAAGCGGTCGTAGAAAAAGCCGAAACCGGCGCGCAAGACGGTGCTGGGCTTAGCGCTGTGACCGAGACCCCAGGCGAACCCGACGCGCGGCGCCCAGTCAGCGTGGTCCCCAATGTCGTTTTGCGATTCGAAGCGAAGGCCGAGGCTGAGGGTCATGTTGGAGCGAACGCGCCAGTCATCCTGCCCGTAAACTCCCACGTCAAACAAACTGACGCTGGCCAGAGGATTCCCGGCGGTGAGGGAGAACTGCGTCGCTCCGCCTCCGGCCGCCCGAATCTGCGCCGGACTCAGACCTTGCTGCAATCCTTGCTCGGTAATCTGATAGGCGAGGAGCGTCGGAAATGTGAAACCACCGTTGAAGCCGCCGGTCGCGCTGTTCGACTCGTCTGAGTCCCGCAACCTGCCCCCGAAAACCACCGAGTGTTTGCCAAAGGTGATGGACGTGAGGTTCTGGAATTCATAGCTATTGACCGTGTCCAGGTTTTTGCCGCCGCTGTAACCACCATTTGTAAACGCACCCAGGACGCCGATCGTTGGATCAAGGCTCAGAGGGAGCTGGTTGTTGGTCGTGCGAGCATACCGGAAGCGGATTTGGTTCGCTGTCCGCGCGCTCACCACTTGCGTATCGCTTAACTGGAGGGAGTTTTCAGTAATGTCAGAGTTATAGCCGAGCGACGCCAGACTAAACTGTCCGATGCCATTGTTGGTTTGGTTGTTTTGCACGTTTTGGTAGCGGATGGTGAGAACGTTGTTGTTGCTGAGTTGGAAGTCCGCTCGCGGGCTGAGTTCGGTCCGCGTTTGGGGATGGGGTACGGCCTCGCTGAACGGAATCGGATTAAAGTTTGAGTCGAGGATTTCGGCGCTCACAATGGACTCGTCCTGGATGTTCCGGCGTTGCCCGTCGAAGAAGAACGAGGCCTTTTTGCTCTTGCCCAAGGGACCGCCGAAGTTCCCATCGAAAATCTCGGAATGGTAGGCCGGAATGACCGTGGCGAAGGGGTTGCGCGAGTTCAAGCCGGAGGCATTGCCGTTGACGAAGAATTGGCCGTGATACTGCGCGTAGCCAGGCTTGGTGGTGATTTCCACTCGCCCGTAGCCCAGCCGGTCGTATTCAGCCGAAAACGGGTTTTGGTTGACGCGGACCTCGAGAATGGCAGACTTGGGCGGAAGCTGGCCGCCGGTGAAGCCGTCAATATAGATCTGGCCGCCGTTCGGGCCCGCTGACGGCCCGGCCAGCGCTTCGAGGTCCGACTGCAGTTCGTCCGGATCATCCGAGAGCGCTTCCAGGTCTTTTCCCTTAATCACCAGCGAGCTCGCGTTGTTCTCAGCGCTGACACTGACCTGCGTGACGTCGCTCTGTACGGTGACTTCCTGCTTTTCGAGCGCCACCACCAAGTGAGCGTCTACCACCTGGGGCTGGCCGGGCGCAACCACAACGCCGCTCTGTACAAAGTCGGCGAAGCCCTTCAGAGTAATCCGCACCGTATACGCGCCGGGCGGCAGATTTCGGAAAACGTACTTGCCTTCTTCGTTCGTCTGGACCGACTTCGTGGCGCCGTTCGGCCCAACGATGTTGACGGTGATGGCCGGAACCGCGCCGCCCGACTGGTCCAAGACTTGGCCACGCACACTGATTTCACCGGTTTGCGCGAGGAGCGCTACGGTACAAAATGACCATGCGAGCATGAGGCATAGCGCCCGTCGCAGGTTCTTGCGAAAATCAATCATTCTCAAATCTCCCTTGTTTGGAAACTGGAAATTGGAAACTCGAAACTCGAAATTGGAAAATCGAAACTCGGGATTCGAAACCCACACGAGCTTGCTCTTTGCAACGGACAACTGACGACGGACAACAGACGTCTTTCTTGATCCAAAATCCAAAACTTGTGCTGAGCGAAGCGAACGCATCAAAAATCCAAAATCGGTCTACGGTCCCTCGTCTCCACCGCCCATACCCATCGTCCACGGTCCGAGGTTGACCTCATTGCTCCCCTTGGGCCGTGCCGACAATATGGGCTCGACACCAGCGAGCAAAACGATTGCCGTGACTTCCGACGGCAGGGCGCCTTCCGTGCTGACCACGATCACTGCGTCATTGGGTTTCAAGTCGCCGAGCACAAGGGCGGGTGTGCGCTCGAGCATCTGGTTGAAGTCGCGCGGCGCTCCGCCAAAGCCGCCTCCCTGGCCCCCCCCTCCGAATCGTCCACCCATTCCGCCGGGCCCCGCGCCGCCGCCGGCCGTCCGTCCGCCCGCGCCGCCCGCAGGCGACACGCCACCCGCGGGCCTACCCTGCATCGTGCCTCCCGGCATTTGTCCGGCGTTAAAGTTTGCGATCATCATGGCAATGAACTGCGGAAGCGTGTGCAGCTTCGAGTCGGCGTTCGTCTTCACCAGGACCGGCTGGCCCGAAGCCAAGTCCTTCACCAGGACGCTGCCGTCCTCGGCATGGACGGAAATCACCGTGGCGGCGAGATTGCGGAAGCTGCCGGAGACCATCTTCTCCGCGGTGAATTTGCTGCCGTCTTCACTCTTCGTGCCCAAGGCTCGCACTTGGTCGCCCACTTTGATTTGGTCGAAGGTTCCGGGATTCGCGTCGCTGAACTTGACCGAACCCGGGGCGTATCTCAGCAGCGCCGCATTGGGAGCCAAGGAAATGGTCATGGGATGAGTGGCATTTCCCGGGGTGGGCGGCGTGTTCGGGACAGAAATGGTCAGTTCTTTGGCTTCCGGATTCACCGCTTTTACCAGTCCTCCCACGCTGCGTCGCTGCCATTCCAGGCGCTCGGCGTCGTGGGCGCTCGCAATGTCTGCGCGGGTCATGACGATAACCGAGGTAGCGGCAACTGATTTCTGATCGTCGGAGAGCTTGCCTCGAACAAGGACTCGGTCGCCTGTGCTGATGTCGGTGACGCTAATCCTGGTCGCCGCCTTCAAGTCCTTTGAGCCGGGTGGCACGCGCAGAACGGCGACACCCTCCGGCAGTTGTACCGCGAGTTCTGGTCCAGCGTCCGTTCGAAGGGTAAAGCTCCCAGTCCCAATTTGGGTGACCACCCCGACCGGCTTAATCGCTGGTGAGGGAGATTGGCTGCCGGGCGCAGACGGCTGGCCGGTTGCCTGACCTGGCGCGAGAGACCCGCTCCCTGAAGCAAAGACCGCACAAAAAATGAGCCCCATTGCGGTTGCCCAAGCCCCTCCCACATTAGTTCTGGCTCTTGGCTTTTGACTTTCTACGCGGCCCTCTATTTTTAGCAACATGGTGACTTTCACATAGTCAAGAGAATTGTTTAATGTACCCACTTCATGGTTCTGAAAACCCAAGACCCGCTGACGTAGCCGTTACACCTTCACATTGTGAGGCCGATTTGCGCTGCGCACGGCCCCAAAAACACCGTACTCGTCACCGGAAGGGCGGCGGACCTGGCACAACTGTCGATCCGATGACACACTCGTCACCGAGTCTCAGAGGTGCTCTCACTTCCGCCGACCTCATTTATAAGACGATTCTGGCAGGCCTTTAGTTACTAAAATCTCCGCTCCGCGTTGCACCTCCGTCGACACCTGCCCCTTTGTTTGCCCGCGAGCGTTCATGAAGTTCACAAGCGCTTTCGTGCGTGTTGCGGGGTGACGGCGGCATTTCCAGCATGCATTTCACTTGGCGCCCGAAGCATCAGAGCGCTTTGCGGTCCACTTACCGTCGAAGCGCTCGCTGTGCGATGTCCCGGACATCGAGTCCCCTGTGACCGTGCCGGAATATTCGATGGTGAACGTTCCGTTAGGAGTTTCGCGTTTCACGGTAAACGAAATCTTGTTGCCGGCAATCGATCCCTCAAACGGCGTTTCCCCTCGTTGTCCCTTCAGCGTCCCTTTGATCGTGGTGCCGTCCTGCTGGATCGTCAGCGTCTGGGTCATGGTCCCTCGTGGATTCTCGGCTGTCATTTCCCACGAGCCTCCAACCTTGGCAGGCTCATCGGCTGCGTTCGCCATCGCACCTCCAAGCAATAGAATGCTGAAAGCCAGTGCGAGGGCGAATAGGACTTTGTGCTTTGTCATGAGAACAGTCTCCTTTGCCATTTGTGTTGCCATCGGAGCACTAGACGAGGTGGGCACAAATCCGGTTACAAATTTCGTGCATATCGATCATTGTTAGCAGCCCCATGGGACTTCGATCAACGGCCGCGCCGCATGGCTGCAAAGTGCAGGGCAAGATTTTGAGTTGTAAACGCCCGGTTTCGGAGCTACAAAGAACACTTGCCGGGAGGTGGGTATGAACTTTAGTCGGCGTGAGTGTTTGAAGGCGGTAAGCGGTGGGGTCGCAGCGGCGGTTGCGGCCGGAGGGGCGAAGGCGCTGGCCTTCGTCGCGCGGTCCGAGTCGAAAGCCGATGCCAGCAGACTCGCCATGCCTGGCCTTTATCGAGGGCGAGTAATCGCGGTGCATAGTCCGGCGGTCCTCGTGTCAGGGCAGTACCAGGCTGAGGCTGTCGGCGAAATGATGCGGCGCGGCATGAAAGAGCTGACCGGCGCCGACGATTGGAGAGACGCCTGGCGGCAATTCTTTGAGCCGGGTGACGTGGTGGGCATCAAGCTCAACCCGGTGGGCCAGCCGCTGGTGAAGTCTGATGCCGCCGTGGTGCGTGAGATCGTCGCGGGTCTCGAGGCCGCCGGAGTCAAACGCCAGGATATCGTCGCCTACGACCGCTATCGCACCGAGTTTTTCCGCGCCGGCTATGACAAGTGGCTGCCCGAGGGCGTTCGGACGTCCTACGCAACCGACAAAGTCGACCCCGCCCAACAGGCGATCGAAGGCTACGACCCGGACCACTTCATGGACATGGCGCTGACGCTGCCCGGCTACAGCGTTGATAACCTCACGGCGCGCCGCTCTTACGCGGCCCGTTTCATCACCCGCGAGGTCAACAAGCTGGTCAGCGTTCCGGTTTTGAAAGATCATCAATCGGCGGGAGTGACGCTCGCCCTCAAGAACCTGTCGCACGGCTTGGTCAATAACGTGAATCGCAGCCACTCCAGCTCGAGTTTGAATGCGTGCAACGCCTTCATCCCGGCGGTCGTGGCGATGCCGGTGATCCGAAACAAGGCCGTTCTCCACATCCTCGATGGCGTCAAGGGCGTCTACCACGGCGGGCCCACGTCAAAGCCTCAGTTTGTCTGGGAGCACTCGACGCTCTACTTTGCCACTGACCCGGTCGCGCTCGATCATATCGGCTGGGACGTGATCGACGCCAAACGAGTCGCTGTCGGTATGAAGAAGCTCGTCGAAGACACGCCGGATCAGTTCAGTACTTTCGTGCATCGACAGCCCGAGCACGTCGAAATCGCGGGTGCTCTCGGCCTGGGTGAATGGGACCGAGCCAAGATCGATCTGCGGCAGTTGGAGGCTTAGATGGCCGATTTGCGATTGCCGATTGAAAAGCCATCGACATTCGGCGATCCGTGGACAACAAAAGAATATCAATGAGGTATGGGCTCCTTCTTGAAAAGTGAACGCACTTGCGGTTGATTGCTTCTTTTGTTCGGCAATCGGCAATCAGCAATCGACAATAAGAGTAGTGTGATTTCCGGGAGAGAAACAATGTCATTGTTCAACTGGCGTTTCACAAGACGGGAATTTGTGGCTCGCGGCGGGCTCTTGTCAGCCCTTGCGGCGATGCCCAATCCGCTCTCGGCGCTGCAAAACGCGGCGGCCGCAAAGTCTCGACCCAAGAAATCCCCGAACATCTACGAACGGCTCGGCGTGCGCACGCGCATCAACGCCAAAGGGACCTATACCGCACTCACCGGCTCCCTGATGCCGCCCGAGGTCGCGCAGGCGCTGCACGAAGCCGCCGAACACTACGTCTACCTCGAAGAGCTGCAAGCCGCGGTGGGAAAGAAGATCGCCGAATTGCTCGGCGTCGAGGCGGCCCTGGTCACCAGCGGCGCGGCTGGGGCGATGACGCTGGGCACAGCGGCCTGCGTCACCGGAAAAGATCCGGAGAAAATCCGCCGCATCCCAGATACGGCCGGCATGAAAAACGAAGTGGTCATGCAGAAATCTCATCGCAACGGATATAACCACGCCATGCGCAACGTGGGGGTGCGGCTGGTGGAAATCGAAACTTTGGAGGAAGCCGAGCGCGCCATCAACGACAACACGGCCATGCTCTTCTTTTTGAATTTCGCCCAAGGCAGCGGCAAGATCGGCCTCCAGCAGTGGGTCGAGTTGGGCAAGAAGCACGGCATCCCCACTTTCAACGACGCCGCCGCTGACGTGCCGCCCGCGTCGCACTTGAGCGATTACAGCAAAATGGGTTTTGACCTCGTGGCCTTCAGCGGCGGGAAAGGTCTTCGCGGCCCGCAGTGCGCCGGACTGATGCTCGGCCGCAAGGACCTCATCGAGGCGGCGCAGCTCAACAATAATCCGAACTCCGATACGATCGGCCGCGGCATGAAGGTGGGCAAGGAAGAGATCGTCGCCATGTACGCCGCCGTGCAGCGCTACTTGAAGGTTGACCACGAACGGGAATGGAAGGTCTGGGAGAGAAAGCTCGATCAGATCGAGAGAATTGTTTCTTCCGTGCCGGGCATTCAGACCGGCCGATTCGTCCCCGAAGTGGCGAACCACGTTCCTCACCTCTTCGTGCATTGGGACGAGGCTGCGCTGGGATTAACGCGCGCCGATTGCGCCAAGAAGTTGGAAGACGGCGAGCCGAGCATCGTCTGCTTGGTTGACGACGCCCACCAAGGGGTGAGCGTCACGCCGTACATGATGCAGCCAGGCGATGAGCTGATCGTGGCGCGCCGACTCAGAGCCGTCCTGAGTGAGGCGCGAAGAAAGAGCGTCGCCGCCGGCGTGCAGGGAGGGAATCAGCATGACAGTTTCACGTAAATTCCCTTAGGTTTTTTCAGCCTATGAAAAATGGAATCGGTGGGGCAAAATGCCACACTTTTCCCAAAATCGCAAAATTCTGCAAGTTTTATTTTTGCGCAAGTCCATTATTTGCGTGAGTTAGAAAAATTAGTTGCAAAAGTTTCAAAAGTTCCAATAGTTACATCCGGCGGGTGATTTTGGTCGTGTATTACTATTACGTTATCATTAAATCATAAAACATTTCCGGACGGTTCAAGCTCATGGCATCGATGGCACTCCGGGCCTGCCCACCAACAGCTGGAGGCTTGGCTTCGTGTGGCGCGCGGGGCTTCCGGCTGCGCGGCGCCCTGTATCGGCCGGTACGGGGGGGGTGCCCTGTAACGGCTGGTAGGGGGCGGTGCGGATCACGTCACGCACCATTCGAGCCCGTTGGCTCCCCTAAAACGGCGCAGCCGACCCACACCAGGCTGAAGGGAATCAGGTAAGCGTCGGAGGGCTTCAGGAGGAACCCTTTCTGAGGCTCGCCCTTCGAGAGCACGCGCTCGACGAACATCGCCGCGGCGAAACCCGTCCGCTGGACGAAATCCAAGGATGAAGTCTGAAGGATGAATGCTGAATGATGAACGAAAGAATGTGGGTCAGCGGGTCAGCATTTCAGTGACTGACATACTGACTCACTGAAGTGCTGATTAACTGGACTCGCGCCTTGTCCACCCTCCGCAGTAGCTCTGCTACGGAGGACGGGCCACTCGCCACTTGCGCCTCCTGGTGACGCCGCTTGCCACATGCCATTTGCCACATGCCACTGCCTTTGACGCCACTCGCCCCTGCATTTGTGCCGTCTACTGTCTGCCGCCTCTTCCACTCGTCACTTGCCACTCGTCACTTTCCACTGCTCTTATGGACCGTACCGAGGCTACCAGCCGACGCCTGCTTTTCGCGCTTGACAGATTATTCCATTCAGGTTATACTCCTTTCGTGGAATGGGAAATCGAATACACGGATGAATTCGGGGCGTGGTGGAACGGCCTGACGGAGGATGAGCAGGTGGATGTCGACGCCACGGTAAGGATTCTGCGGCAGCGCGGTCCGGCGCTCCGACGCCCGCACTCCGGGGTGATTGCCTCCTCCAGGCATCCCAACATGAAGGAGTTGATCGTCCAACACGCCGGGAGGCCGTACCGAGAAAAGCCGCAGACCTGAGCGGCGCAGGTCTGCGCTACTTTCTTTCGATCCCCGGCGCTCCGCCATCTTGCTGGTGGGCGGCGACAAAACAGGCGATGACAGGTGGTACGAGAAGTCCGTTCCCATTGCCGATCGACTCTACGACGAACATCTGGCGGCCTTGAGAAAGGAAGGTTTAATCCATGGCTAAGAATTTCAGAGAGCTGGAAGCAAGAATGTCGCCCGCGGCCCGGGCTCGGGCGGAAGCGAAAGCTGAGCGGATGCTCAACGACATGGCCCTCGACGAATTGCGCGAGGCACTGAAGCTGACCCAGGAATCGCTGGCCGAGAGTCTGCACGTCAATCAAGCGGCAATCTCCAAAGTGGAGCGGCGCTCGGACATGCTCATCAGCACACTTCGGAAAATCATCCAGGCCATGGGTGGGGAATTGGAAATCCGCGCCATTCTTCCAGCCGGTGTCGTTCGCATCAATCAGTTCCAGGATGTTCGGAAGTAAGAACCGCAGACTTCGAGAGGCAGGAAGTCTGCGCTGCCTGCTGCCATTTTCGAGTTTCGATTTTCCAATTTCGATTTTCCGCTCTCGACTTTCCCTGATCTCCTGCTTTCCCGCTCGCCACTGACCACTCGCCGCTGCGCTCTTCGCTCCCATGGTTGCCCACCCAAGTTGCGATCCGGAGTCGAACGCGAAAGCCGCACCAACTTAATCAGGGGCTGGATGCCAAGGGAAGAATTCCCTTCCGCTGGCGAGCCCAGGGGGAAAACTTTCTCTTGACATCCCCTTTCATAGAACGGCACAAAAACCGTGCCGAGGATACCGGCTACCTGCCACCTCCTCCTTTCCTTCATTGAATTCATCTTCGCCAGGGGTGAGCCCACTGCAGGTGCCTATCCAGCGTGGGCTGCTGGATCGAAGGAAGACAACCACAACAGCATCCAGGTGGCACTGAGTGGGGAAAGAGGGCCTCAACCGCCAGCCCCCTTCCCCCCACTCCCATCCCCCGCTGGAGGGATGGCACAACCGGACTTCGCCGACGTTAACTGATTGCTGACGAAAAAAGGGTCATGAGTTCTATCGCCGCTTCAACACAGTGGCAGCAGGCGGCACGGACGGCTCGCTCTCTCGGGCCACGTTAAGGTGGTACGTGATGTCGAGCCATGTACCCGCAGTAAAGTGTAAAGTGTGATTCCCTGGGGGCAGCGGGGCGAGCATCACATAATATCCATCGTCCACGCCGGGAAAGTAGGTCCCTGCCTCAAAGTTGTTGTTGGGGGGTGGATACATGGCGGCGAACAGGTTATCGGTCGGGAGGGTGAACCCAAAGGCGGTAGACTGGACACTAAATCTCTCCGGGAAATGCGGGATAGGTTTATGATCTATCTCGCAGGACAGGCCGGAAGCGCCTTCGATTCCGGAAGTGACCGACCGCAACGTCCCAATCTGTTGATATGCCTCGACACCGGGGTGTTCGTTCACGCTCTGTTCCAGTGCCGAGTCCTCGTAGTCGATGACAGGGAAGTAAAGGGCCTTTCCGGACGGCAGGTTACAGGTGCGAACGACGGTGTAAGAGATACAATTACCGCCGCCGCAGAACTTCCCGCCCAGGAACCAAACCGGACCCGACTGACCTACACTGCAGTCTCCGTTGTCAAACAGAGGATGCTGGGCCACCGGGATTGAGTCGGCCCATTGGTTCCATTGCGCCGACCACTCACTGAAGGTCTTTCCGTACGCCACGGAATTTGTGTCGATTACTTGGGCGTCTTTATCCCCATTTACGCCTTCTTGCTCTTGGGCCCTGGTGCGGGTAGGCGAAGTTCCCAGCATGGCAAGAACCAGGACAACACCGCCCAACACCAACACGCTTGCCCAATATTTCCTTCTGCTGAAATTCAGCTTTTTCATAGTTTTCTCCTTTTGATTCGGGGATCGGAAAGATCAACGTCGGGAAAGACGTCCAGTGACTGGCGCTCCACCCGCCGCGTGTCATTCCATCCCCGGGGTTCGATCATCGAAGTAGCACTCGAGGCGAGTGCTCGAACGGATGGCGCCGGTGACACCGTCGCCCTCCAGAACAACCGGTCGGGCCGGGCCCCGCGTGCAGTCCCGGCCCGACGAATCGTAAACGGTTAGGGCACTGGAACTGGCGGACCCGGAGGCCCGCAGGGTTCTGCCGTCGGGCACGGGGGTGGCGGACCCGGAGGTCCACAGGGTTTTGCCGTCGGGCACGGCCGGGTTGGCGGCGTAGGATCGTCGGTCGGTTCCGTTGCAGCCACTCCGCGTGTCGGGCTTATGGCTCTCTTGGCTGTGCTTGCCGGGCTCGCGCTCAGAGACAACATGAAAAGCATCGAGCCCAGGAGGCCGAGCACCCAGTATTCGTTGATTTTGCGCATATCAGCCACCTTCCTTTCTCAAATTCGCGATTGATGCGGCGATCTCGGTGCATCCTTCGCGTGAGCCGACTCTGGGCTGGATCGGGAAGCGGATCAATGGTACGCGCATGAGATGCGAATGATATTGGGATGACACGCTAGCCAACTGATTACAGAGGAATTTTCGGGCGGGATCTGCTTCCGATGTTGCAGCAGCGAGTTCCCTCGCCTTTATTCAGCTTATCCTACGAAGTATCCCGAGAAATTGAGGCCCTTCGATGCGGAATAATATTTAGATTTCGTATTGTCGGTATGATACCATCAGCCCCACTAAGCACACTGCCGCCAATCCAGTTCGTGGGAGAGTCGGATGGAAGGTACTCGGGCCCCCACACTGCTTCGCTTCGGTTCTTTCGAGGTCAACCTCTCCACCGGCGAATTACGTCACGAGGGACTGCGAGTCAGGCTCCCCGACCAGTCTTTCCATATCCTGGCCATGCTGCTGGAGCGTCCCGGCGAACTCATCCTTCGCGAAGCCATCCAGAAGCGACTATGGCCGAATGACACGGTCGTCGAATTCGAAAGCAGCATCAACGCGGCGGTGCGAAGGCTGCGCTTGGCGCTGAGCGATTCCGCCGACACCCCTCGCTTTATCGAGACCCTCGCACGTCGCGGCTACCGCTTCATTGGCCAAATTCAACACGATGATGCCAGCGGGGCGGGGGCCGCAGCGCAGTCACCTCAGAAGGAGGCTGTCCAAGGCGAGTCGTTGGCGGAGGAGTTGGCGGATTCAGCCCTCTCTCTGGGCCGGAAGGTTGCGGGACGTTATCGCATCGAGGAATTTCTGGGGCGGGGCGCCTTCGGCAAAGTGTATCGTGCTCACGACGATGTGCTCAACCGGCCGGTCGCGCTCAAGACCTTCGAGCTCAACCAGGAGGACTCACCGGGGCGGATGGAGGCCGTGCTGGCCGAAGCGCGAACCATCGCCAAGCTGGACCACGACAACATCGTTTCCGTTTTTGACGCGGGACACGAGGGCAACGCCGCCTGGATCGTGATGCGGCTGGTGGAGGGTGAAGGGCTGAACCGCGTGCTGGCCCGAGAAGGTCGATTTGAACGACATCGGGCGGCGCGACTCCTCCGGCAAATCTCAAAAGCTCTCGACCACGCCCATCGCAAGGGCATCATCCACCGGGACGTGAAGCCATCGAACATCCTGGTCGAAAAACGCGAGGACGGCAGCGAGCACGCCTGGCTGGCGGATTTTGGCATAGCCCAGATGCTGGCGGGAGCGCCCTTAAAGGAACGGCTTGTCGCCGGGACGCCAAGCTACATGTCGCCAGAACAGATCGCCGGCAAACGAGTTGACGCGCGG
The DNA here is from genome assembly GCA_050013575.1 of Terriglobia bacterium. GTDB lineage: Bacteria > Acidobacteriota > Terriglobia > UBA7540 > UBA7540 > DASYXZ01. Next base: position 66,785 of record JBEKEZ010000032.1, read on the forward strand.
ACCGATATCTTCGCGGTGGGCTGCGTGGCGTACGAGCTGATCAGCGGTCGGCGCGCTTTCCCGGCCGAGACGCAGACAGAAATGAAGCACCACGTCATCCACGATCAGCCCGAGCTGATGAGCCAATTACCCAGCCTGGCGGGGGAAAAGCTCGCATCCGTCTGCCGAAGAGCGCTCGCCGAGTTTCCTGAGGACCGCTACCAAACCGCTGAGGAACTCTTGAAAGAGCTGGAGGGCGTGGAGCGCGGCGAGGGAGACGGGCCGGTTCGAGCAGCAAGAGGGCTAATCGTCAAGGTCTTTCGAACTCAGCAGCCGGTTCGCCGGTTCACCATCATAGCCACGCTCGCATTGTCACTCGTCGTGATGGGCGTCGGATTATATAAGTTCGTGGCTTGGAAGGAGTCGGCGGCGGGGATCTACCAGCTTCGTGCTCCCAGGACCGCTCAGCAAACCGTGCCGTCCGAAGCCACCGGACTGCCCCCCGGGCCCATCCATGCCCGTCGTTCCGTCGCCGTGCTGGGTTTCAGGAACCTCTCGGGGCGTGGGGACACGGTTTGGCTCTCCACCGCCCTCTCCGAGATGCTCACCACGGAACTGGCGGCCGGAGAAAAGCTACGAACGATCGCGGGAGAGAACGTGGTGCAGATGAAGGTCAACCTCTCACTCGCCGAGACCGACAGTTATTCGAAGGAAACCTTGGCGCGCATCCGATCAAACCTGGGGGCTGACCTCGTGGTCGTTGGCGCGTACCTGGCTTTGGGTGAGAAGGGGGGTGGGCAGATCCGGCTCGACCTGCGCGTTCAGGACGCGGCGGGCGGGGAGACCTTGGCCGTGGCCGAGGAAACTGGCACGGAGGCCAAGCTGTTCGAGTTGGTCTCCGAGGCGGGGGAGCGTTTAAGGGAGAAGCTGGGGGTAGGGGAAATGACGGCGGCGGAGGCGGATACGGTGAAGGCCTCACTGCCTACCAACCCCGAGGCCGCGCGGCTCTATTCGGAGGGACTCGCGAAGCTGCGGCTGTTTGATGCGCTGGCGGCGCGCGACCTGTTGGAAAAGGCCGTGGCGGCAGATCCGCACTATGCCTTGGCGCACTCGGCTTTAGCATCGGCTTGGCACGCACTCGGTTACGACACGAAAGCCCAGGAAGAGGCGAAACGCGCTTTTGCCCTGTCCGCGAACCTTTCGCGCCAGGACCGGTTACTAATTGAAGGAGTTGATCGGGAGATGTCGCACGAACCTGAGAAAGCGGTGGAAGTCTACCGGATTCTGTGGGGCTATTTCCCCGATAATCCCGATTACGGCATCCACCTCGCCCACGCCCAGGCTTCGGCTGGTGAATTGAAGGAGGTGATGCCCACCATTGACGCGCTGAGAAAGCTCCCATCTCCAGCCGGGGACGATCCGAGGATTGACATCCAGGAAGGGATAATCGCCGAATCCCTGTCCGACTTCAAGCGGGAACTGGCGGCGGCGGGAAGAGCGGCCGCGAAGGGCCAAAGCCACGGCGCACGGCTCCTGGTCGCACAAGCGCGACTTTTGCAGGCCAGTGCCCACCGCAACTTGGGCCAATACGAAGAAGCGCGATCCGCGCTCGAGGAGGGGAAGAAGATTTTCGTGGCAGCGGGTGATCGGCACGGCGAAGCGCAGGCGCTGAATTGGATCGCCATGGTGCTCCAGGAGCATGGCAATTTGGAAGCCGCAAGGGAGGCATACCAGGAATCCTTGGAGGCCTTTCGCAAGACCGGGAGTAAGGAAGCAACGGCCGGGGTGTTGAACAATCTCGCGAGTCTGCTCCAGGCAGAAGGCAAGCTGAGTGAAGCGAAGAGAATGTATCAAGAGTCCTTGGGAATAGGTCAGGAAATCGGGAATAAGATCCGTAGGGCCACCGCCCTGGGCAATATTGCGACGGTCTTCCAGGCAGAAGGAAATCTGCATGAAGCGCAGCGGGCGTACGAGGGATCGCTGAAGATGCATCGGGAAATCGGGGATAAAAGGAGTGCTGCCATCGATCTATCGAACCTTGGGGTGTTGGCGGACGCGCAGGGCGACCTGAGTGGGGCGAAGAACTTCGCTGAGGGCGCACTGAAGCTCGATCGGGAAATTGGCAACAAGGACGGCATGGCGGACGTCCTCCGAAACATGGCTGGTTTTCTCACACAGCAAGGCAACTTGGTGGCTGCGAGGAACAGGGCGGACGAGTCAATGGCGATGTACCAGGAACTCGGCAACCGGTCCGGAGTTTCCGATGACCTGACGATTCTTGCCACCGTTCTCATGGAGGAAGGTCGGTTCGTGGAGGCCGAGACCAAAACCAAACAGGCCGCCCAGGAATATAGCGCGGAGAAGGACCCCGACGACGAGGCCTGTGCGTTGTGCATTCTGGCTGAGTCCCTGTTGCGACTCCGGAAGGTGGTTGAGGCCCAGAGTACCATGGACCGCGCCACAATGCTAGCGGAGAAGAGCGAAAGCCGCGAAACCCGCCTGTGCGTGGCGATCACAGGGGCGCGCGTTCTGGCCGCCAAGGGCAAGCCCGCCGAAGCCATAAAAAGTCTCGAGAACGTTCTCGCCGAGGCGGCGAAGCTCGGTCGTGTTGACATGCAGTTCGAGTCCCGGCTGGCGCTGGGCGAGATTGAGATGAAATCCGGTAATCCGACCGCCGGCCGCGCCCGCCTTGCGACCCTGCAGAAAGAAGCTCAGGCAAAGGGCTACGGACTTGTCGTACGAAAGGCCGCCAATTTCCAGAAGATTCTCAACCCCCCGGCGTCGCCGTGAACTCGCCCCTCGGCGCGCTGGCTCACCTCGGCTTGGCGCGCGCGTACGCGCTGGAGGTCGGTAGGGGCGAGGCAAGGCCTCAGCCTAGGTGGCCCGCCGGGACGTCCCGACAGCCCGATACCCTCGCCAAAGCCCGGACGGCCTATCAGGATTTCCTCACCCTCTGGAAAGACGCCGACCCGGACATCCCCATCCTGCGGCAGGCCAAGGCGGAGTACGCAAAGTTGAAATAATCCCCCCTCCGACCCGCGCTTCCAGAACCTGCTGCGCCGCATGAATTTCCCACAGTGACAATCACTGGTGTGCCGCCCGACCCTGCGGCACAGCGCCTCAAGGGGAGCTGCTGCAGACCTTCCGAGAGCGGGGAGCGCAGAGTTTCGGCCGCTTGCAGCTCTGCGGGTTTTCTGTCCGGATGGGATGCACGCGGCTATGAGAGACAGGAGTCAGGAGTCAGGAGCCAGGAGTCAGAATGTAAAAGGGCAATGGCGAGTGGCGTCAAGACCAGTGGCAAGTGGCGAGCAGGAAAACAGGAGACGGGAGTCACGAGCTAGGAGACAGGAGACAGGAGACAGGAGACAGGAGACAGGAGACAGGAGACAGGAGCTTCCCTCAGCGGTACGCTTCCCGCCGATGTTTGACGGCGAGAATCTCGATGGCACGCGGCCCTTGGCGCCGTGGAGTGCGGCAGCGAAGCTGCCGCCTTGGGTTCGTCTCAAGATCGAGCTTGGCACCGAAGCCCTCTTGCGTTAATTTCGAGCCCGGCGCCGTTAAGCTAAGCTAAGGCGGTAGCTCCGCTACCGCACTCCAAGGCGGGCTTCGCCCGCACTCCAAGATGAGCGATTGGCCGCACAGTCCGATGCACCGCCTTACGGAAGCTGGGGCCTATATGGTGACCTGTGGCACGTATTTAAAGCTCCATCACTTCCGGGGCGCAAAACGTTTGCGTTTCCTGTGCGACGCGCTCCTGCAATTGGCCGAGGAGTACCAATGGGACCTCCAGGCCTGGGCAGTCTTTTCAAACCATTATCACTTTGTAGCGTTGGCTTCCGCTCAGTCGAAAGCCATGCCGGATTTTATGAGGAAGCTGCATTCCGAGACGGCAAATGCCGCGAATCGATGGGACGGCGAAGCAGGACGGCAGGTGTGGTACCAGTATTGGGACACGCACCTCACGTACCCGCGGTCGTACTTCGCGCGGCTGAGCTACGTCCATCGAAATGCTGTCCATCACAAGCTAGTGCGCGAGCCGTCACTCTATCCGTGGTGTTCTGCCGGGTGGTTCGAGCGGCGGGCGACGACCTCGTTTTACAAGACCATTATGAGATTTGGAATCGAGCGTCTGAAAGTGCCTGATGATTTCGAGGTCGAGTGGTCCCCGGATGCGCCGTAGGCGCCTTGGAGTGCGGCAGCGGAGCTGCCGCTCTGTGTCGGGCTAGCTTGCTAGCCCTTGCTGTACGGAGGCGCAACAGTCATTGGGCCCGCCCAAGGCATCAGAAAAGCGGCAGCGGCGCGGCGGGGGCGGTGGGCGCTGAGTTTCCGCTATTTGAAGCTCCGCGGCTTTTCTGTTCGGATGGGTTGCGCGCGCGGTGATTATTCCTGTCGGAAGCGGGCGGCGACTCGGCAAGAGTGGCGAGTGGCAAGTGGCGAGTAGGAAAACAGGAGACAGGAGTCAGGAGCCAGGAGTCAGAAGGAAGAGGCGGACGGCCTATTGGCGCAACAGTATCCTGAAGCCGGCCTGCTGGAAATGCTCGTCCGTTGTGAGGGCATCGGCGATCCCGCGAGTCCGCATGATGACAAACGACACGCAGTCGGTCAGGCTCCACTCCTGATCGGGACGCTCAGAATAGAGCTTCAACCCCTGCGCAAACAACTCATCCGACAAGGGCACAACTTCAATGTTCGGGTCGGAGCAGATCGAAGCAAGCAATCGAGCAGCGGCGCGCCGATGTTGCAGTTTCGCCAGCGCATTTCCAATTTCGAGCAATACTGCCGGGGTTGTAACCATTCGCGTGCCCCTGGCTTCCAACTGCTCTGCCAGACTCATCGCAAGGCTGTGAAAATGGTCCGCAGGGGAAGATAGTGCGAGAGCATAGGCAGCGTCGAGAAAAACATTATCGGTCGCCATAGAGGTACGCTTCGAGGTTGGCGGACCAATCGGACGGCCCGGAGAGCGCCATGGAACGGGCGGTGCGAAGAAAGGACTGTGGGGCATCGTCCGGCGCTGGAGTCTCAATCGTAAGGCGTACGCGGGTGTTCGGAGCGAGCTCCAGTGGCTCGTCCGGTCGGAGACTTTCACCGTCGAAAACTGCCTCGATCGTCTTGGTCATAATCCCTTCGTCTTAACCTTTCGAGCTTACTCGCATTATACCGAAGGCCAGCCTGAAATCAAAGCCGCAGCCGGCCGGATGGCGCAGACCGCCCAGAACAAAGGTCTACGCCAGCCTGTGAAGGCGGCCTCCTCTCGCGCTTTCGGTTCATCTTCTTCGTCCGGCAAGGCTCTCGCCGGGGCGTCAGCGAGCGCGATAGGCGTCATGCCATCCGCCGGTGGGTATCACTGCGCCGACGACGGCGCCGACCAATGCGCCCAGGGGCGGCATGACTTCCTTGCCCAGATTGGGGAAAAAGGGGCCGAAGCAGAACCCGGTGCCCCCACATTTGCTGCTGTTGCTGCTGTGATCAGCAGCAGCCCCGATGCCGAGGCCGGCGCCTGCTCCAACGGCTGTTCCAATGAGCGCGTTTCGCCACCGGTGCTTTTGAGCCTTTGACGAGACGCGAAGAATGTCTTGCCGCGCCAGCGTCTGCTCACTCGCCGCCTGGCGAAGGGTAATACCATCGTCGCTCAACGCCTGGAAGTCACCCTGGTAGGATTTGACGTTGTTCAACACCACGCGAATTTCTTGGCCCGGCTTCAGCGTCTTCAGATTGTCCCAACTGGCGGTCGCCGGCTGGCGGGCTGCCGCCTGAAGAGGAAACCCAGTCATCGCTGCCAACGTGGAAAGCGCTAACCCAAAGAACAAAACATGCTTCGCTTGGTTCATCGCCCCACCCCCTCATTCTTTGATCTGATAAGGAAAAAACAAGAATTCCCTGCCGCGCGGTTGTGTCAAGCATTTGTCAGTTGAGCTCCGCGAGAATACAAGACTTCGAACCAAGTTGTTCCGCAGCGAGCGATCCAGAGGCGGAGCTTGAGGAGGCGGTGAGCGCCGCGTCGTGTCCAGC
>JBEKEZ010000033.1:0-72423 GCA_050013575.1 Terriglobia bacterium
GGAAAAGTCTGAACGGCTGACTTTTCCACCGCGCTTGGAAATCCGGCAAAAGTCGCCGGATTTCCACATTCCCACAGCGCCGACGGCGACCCTCACCTCTCAACTGCCCAAAAGATTACACATCCAACTTCGACTTCGAGCGCCTCGAATTCATTGTCCCATCCAAATTCGCCGCCTTCGCGCCGGAGACCGAGAGTCGCGCGGCCGCCGGGGATTCGCAGCTTTTGAGAAACCACAGCGCGAGGCAGAGGCGCTGCATCCGCGAGTTGCAGGAGTTTGCGTTCCAGCGGCAACTGATGCAGCATATACGCGAAAGTTTCGGCGTGCATCAACCGGTGCTCGATGGCGACGTGCAGGGCCAAGCCCCTTTGAAAGAGCGGCGAATGCGGATCGGCAAAGGAGACTTGGTTAAGGCGCTCGTCGACGGTCTCGCGCACCCTCGTGTTGTATCGCTCGATCTCCGACCGCGCAGGCCAGTCGGACGGTTGGTCGCTTGGAAGCCCGCCGTCGACCGGATCAATACCGAAAGCGAATAAGCGGTCGAATTCGGGATTGAACGACTCCAAGCCCCACGCTTGGCGTCCGAGCAGATTCCAGTCAAAGGCCTCGAAATGGCCGAGGTAGAAGATAATTCGATGCCGCTCGGGAATGGGCCGGTCGTGGATGGCTTCGGGACGGACGATTTGCAGGAGGTCGTCCGTTTGGCCGCGTGCGTGTGCGAGTCGCGCTAAAAGCTGCTGCCGCAGGTCGCTGGGTGCAACTGCCTGTAACGTGTCTGCCATGCGCGATTAGATGAATTTCCGGGGTTCGGGATTCGGGATTTGGGTCGGAGGCACGGGCATCCGGCGCGTGGTCTTGCACGGGCAAGATGCCCGTGCCGCCCCATCGTCGTCGGGAATTCGACCGATGGAGACATTCCCAAGCTGGACTTCACGGTGCTCGAGGACGATCACCACTATTTCCCGCCCTATGACGCGGTGCCCGTAGTGCGTGAAGACACGCTGAAGAGATTTTCGGAATTGCGACCCGCACTGCGCGCGCTGGTCGGAAAACTGTCCGCAGAAGAAATGCGCCCGCTGAATCACGCCGTTGACGGTGAACACCAGGACGTGATCGAAGTGATGACAGAATTCTTGAGGGCGAAAAAACTGGTGACGAGTGACAATTGACGAGCGTGGAGGGCATGCTGGCAAACAAATCCAAAGGACCACAGAAGATCGCGAGAATGAGCGACGAAGCAGTGAAGGCGAAGACCGGCAAGATCTGGGCGGAGTGGTTCAAAATTCTCGATGCGGCGGGAGCCAAGAAACTGGACCACAAAGGCATCGTCGCGATATTGAGTCAACAGCATGGACTGAGATCCTGGTGGCAGCAGATGGTCACAGTTGGATATGAGCAGGAGCGCGGGTTGCGAGAGGTACACCAAAAAGCAGAGGGATGGAGTGTCAGCGCCAGCAAGACCGTGACCGCGCCGGTGATGACTCTGTACGACGCATGGCTCGATCAGAAGACGCGCGATCGCTGGCTGCCCAGGGCAGCTTTCCAAATTCGGAAAGCAACGCCGGGCAAATCGGTCCGGATCACGTGGACAGATAAGAAGACGAGTGTGGAGGTTAATTTTTATCCCAAGGCGAACAACAAGAGCCAAGTCGCAGTTCAGCACGATAAGTTGGCGGACGCGAAAGCGCTGGTGCAGATGAAGAGCTATTGGTCGAAAGCCCTCGGTCAACTGAAATCCGTGATCGAAGCCTGAGCGCCCTGCTTTTTGCGGATTGCGCGATCGACACTGAACGGCCCTGCGCCGGCCGCAAGTCGCAAGAAATTGATTTGAAGCTCTTCACAGGGTATCATTTCGCCATTCGAGATTTTTGGCGCCGCTTGATCCAGAGTGACTTGCTCTGATTTGCGGCTCATCCTCGACTCCAGGAGCCGTCGTCTCAATATGAACCGCGAATACCACAAATGGTACAGCCCGCGCCTACATCGCGACATGGAACTGCTGGTGTTCGGTGACGCGGGCATGCCGGTGATCGTTTTTCCGACTTCGATGGGCAGGTTTTTCGATTACGAAGATCGGGGCATGATCGCCTCTGTGGCAATCCGCTACGAAGGCGGGGGCCTTCAGGCCTATTGTCTCGACAGCGTTGACGCGGAGAGTTGGTACAACAAACAAATCCATCCTCGGGAAAGGGTGCTCCGTCACATCCAATACGAGCAGTACATCCTCGAAGAAGTCCTTCCTTTCATTCGATCGAAAAATTCATCGCCCGGGCTGGCGTTAACGGGCTGCAGCTTTGGCGGCTATCACGTGATGAATTTCGCCTTGCGCCACCCCGACGTGGTGACCTACGCGGTGAGCATGGGCGGCGCATTCGATGTGCATCCGTTCCTGGACGGATACTATGACGACAATTGCTACTTCAACTGCCCGCCCGATTATCTGCCCAATCTGAATGACGAATGGTATCTGAGCCGCTATCGAACGAACACGCGGATGGTTTTGGCCACCGGGGAGCGGGACGTATGCCTGAGTGAAAACGTCAGGCTGTCGGGCATTATGGGCTTGCAGCAGATTCCGCATTGGCTGGACATCTGGGGCGACAACACGGGCCACGATTGGCCGTGGTGGCAACGCATGACCCAGAAATTCTTTAGCTGAAGCAGTTCGTCAGTGCGTCAGCACTTCAGTTTGTCAGTCACGGAGGGGTTGAAATCCCGGCCGACTGAGACACCCATGTCTTCCGAGGGCGCAACATGACAAAGATCGGAATCATCTTCGGCATGGAAGACACTTTTCCGGGCGCGGTGGTGGCCAAGATCAACTCGATGAACGCGCCCGGGGTGGCCGCCGAGTTCGTGAAAATCGGCGCCATCAAGATGGCCGAGCCGAGCGGATACCGGGTGATCATCGACCGCATTTCCCACGATATTGCGTTTTACCGCGCCTATCTGAAGAACGCGGTGCTGGGCGGCACGATTGTGATTAACAACCCGTTTTGGTGGGGCGCAGACGACAAATTCTTCAATTACGCTCTCGCTTCGAAGATCGGTGTGGCCGTTCCGCGCACGGTGATTCTGCCCCATAAGCAGCACCCGCCCGGAACCACCGATCGGTCCATGCGAAATCTGATCTATCCGCTGAACTGGGATGAGGTATTTCATTACATCGGGTTTCCAGCGTTCTTGAAACCGTTCAGTGGCGGAGGCTGGAAGAACGTCTACCGCGTTCAAACGCCGGAGGAATTTTTCGCCTGCTACGATCAAACGGGGGACTTGTGCATGACCCTACAGCAGGCCATTGACTTTGACGAGTATTTTCGCTGCTACGTCGTAGGACAGGAAAAAGTGCACGTGATGCGCTACGATCCGCGACGCCCTCACCACGAACGATACGTGAAGGACCCGCCTCCCATCGAGCCGAAGACATACGATAGGATCGTCGGGGACGCGCTCAAGCTGTGCCGCGCCCTGGGATACGATTTGAACACGGTTGAATTTGCCGTGCAGGGTGGCGTGCCCTACGCCATCGATTTTCTGAATCCGGCGCCGGACGCCGACTATCATTCGGTCGGGCCGCAGAATTTCGAATGGATCGTCAACGCCGTGGCCGAGTTGGCCATCAAGAAAGCGCTGAGCGAAGAAGAACCCATTCACGGCTATCAGTGGTCGGATTTTCTGACCGCTCGCAAACGAACGATGAAGGCTGAACGATGAGAAAGCAGTGGCAAGGGGCGAGTGGTAAGTGGCAAGTTAAGGCAGGTTTTCCACTCGCCACTTGCCACATGCCACTCGCCACTGAGAGGAGCAGACATTGACCCCGTCTTTCTCGATCGGGATTGAAGAGGAGTACATGACGATCGATCCGGTCAGTCGCGATTTGCGCTCGCACATCCAGGCGGAAATCATTGAGAAGGGCAAGCTCCAGATGCGCGAGCACGTGAAGCCGGAGATGCACCAATCGGTGGTCGAGGTGGGCACGGCGGTTTGCCGCAACATCAAAGAGGCGAAGGCGGAGTTGAAAAAACTAAGGCGGCACATGGTCGGGCTCGCCAAGGAAAATGGCCTCCGGCTGGCCGCGGCGGCGACGCATCCATTTGGGGACTGGCGCGAGCAGGAAATTTATCCCGACCAGCGTTACCAGACGATCGTCGAGGACATGCAACTCGTGGCGAGAGCCAACCTTATTTTCGGTCTGCACGTCCACATCGGCGTCGAAGACCGCGAGGCGGTGATTCACCTGATGAACGCCGCGCGCTATTTCCTTCCGCACATCCTGGCGCTTTCGACGAATTCGCCTTTTTGGATCGGCTTGAACACCGGCCTGAAATCGTACCGGTGCAAGGTGTTCGACAAATTCCCGCGCACCAACATTCCGGACTACTTTCCCAGTTGGGGAGAGTATGAGAGCTTCATCAATCTTCTGGTCAAAACCCACTGTATCGACAACGCCAAGAAGATCTGGTGGGATCTCCGGCCTCATCCCTTCTTCAGCACGCTGGAGTTTCGCATCTGCGATTTGCCGATGCGTCTTGATGAAACCATCGCCCTCGCCGCGCTGATCCAGGCCACCGTGGCAAAGCTCTACAAGCTCTACGCGGCCAACCAGGGTTTCCGGTTGTACCGGCGCGCGCTGATTATGGAAAACAAATGGCGAGCTGCGCGTTACGGCATCGACGGGAAGCTGATCGATTTTGGGAAGCAGATTGAAGTGCCGCTGCGCGACTTAATGCGGGAGTATTTCGCCTTCGTTGATGACGTTGTCGACGAACTCGATTGCCGCGAGGAGTTGAATTACATCCACCGCATTCTGGAAATGGGCAGCGGGGCGGACCGGCAGATGCGCGTCTTCCAGGAAACTCAGGACCTTAAGAAGGTAGTCGATTACATTATCGAAGAGACGGAGGCAGGTCTCTTCGAGTCCTAACCGATGGAGATAAAACCCACCCCATGAGCTCTACTCTTTTTGACGTCGCGCTTGACCCGGATCTTTCACAGGGCGCCTATAACGCGGTGAACGTCTGTTTGAAAGTGCGGCCGGAGGAAAAAGTGACGTTGATTACGGATGCGGCATCGGGGTCCATCGCCGCCAGTCTGGCGCACGAGCTGGAGGGTGTCGGCGCGCCGTATCATCTGTGGGAGCTCGAGGAGTTGGCGCCGAGGCCGCTCCAGTCTGCGCCGCCGGAGATTCTTCAGGATCTGGAAACGAGCCAGGTCAGTATCTTTGCCATCTGCGCCCAGCCGCACGAGCTGCCTTCGCGCCGCCAGATCACCGAAGTGGCCGTAAGGCGCAAAATTCGTCATGCGCACATGGTGAACATCACTAAACAAATTATGATGGAAGGGATGCGGGCGGATTTCCGGAAAGTGGACGCCATCAGCAGGCGAGTTTTGGAGATTGTCAGCGCGGCTGAACCCATTCGCGTGAAGAGCGCGGCCGGCACAGACCTGGTGGCCCAGTTCAATCCGGGCTATCGGTGGCTGAAAACGAGTGGCATTATCAGCCCAGAAACCTGGAGCAATCTGCCGGGCGGCGAGGTGTTCACCGCGCCGGAGCGTGTGGACGGAACGTTTGTGGTCGACGGAGTGGTGGGCGACTACTTGTGCGCAAGATTCGGCGATCTGCGAAACCAGCCGCTGACCATTCGCGTGCGGGAGAACCGGCTGGTGGAAGCTCATAGTGAAAACCGGGAGCTGGAACAGGAATTCTGGGCATACACCCATTCGGACGCGAACAGCGACCGCGTGGGGGAATTCGCCATCGGCACGAACGTCGGGGTGCGGGGAGTGATTGGCAATATCCTGCAAGACGAAAAAATACCGGGCGTGCACATCGCTTTCGGAGATCCTCTCGGCGCCTATACGGGCGCAACGTGGAACTGCTCCACGCACATCGATGTGGTCGGGACACGCTTTGACATCTTTGTGGGCGAGCGGCAACTGATGAGGGGAGGAAATTTCCTGCTCGACTCCTAATTTCTTGGGTTTGGGTGTCGCTCTCAACAGAGCTTGATGCGAACGCGATGCAGCGCCAGATTACGCGCTGAGAATCGTCGCACGCGCCCTTGTGGTAGACTCTCAATTAGAGCGATAGTTGCGGAGCGGTGAGGAGCCAGCATGCGGAATGTTTACAGTGTTCAAGCCCGATGGGACGCAGAAGGCGGCGTTTGGGTGGCAGAAAGTGAAGACGTGCCTGGCTTGGTTGCTGAGGCCGAATCCCCCAACGCGCTAGCCGCAAAGCTTCGAGTACTGATCCCTGAGCTTCTTGAATTGAACGGAGTGCTGCGTCCAGGCGGAGAGCCGGTGCAATTCACCGTACGTTACGAGCACGAAGAGAGCGGCGTGGCCACCATGGCGTCCTGATGGCTACCTACACACCGAAACTCAAAGAAGTTCTCCGTGCTCACGGATGCTACTTCGAGCGACAAGGCCGCGGCGATCACGAGATCTGGTACAGCCCAATTACTCAGAGGCGCTTTCCTGTCGATCGGTCGATCGTATCTCGCCATACGGCAAATGGTGTTCTAAAGCAAGCTGGCATTGCTAAGCAGTTTTGAATCGTGGATAAGTGGTCCCATGGTGCCCGCTCTGCGAAGATCCTTCAACGCCAACTTCACACCCGAGAAATACTGCGCCTTTCTCGAAAGCATGGACCGGGAATGCGGAACGCACATCAAGTTCCGCAATTCGGAGACGCCGTGTTTCTACCCGAAGTCGCTGCTGGAGCGCATGGCGGGCTACGGATCGGAGCTGGTCCATCAGTTGGTCGGGAACCGCGAGTACCTCGCGGCATCAAGCAGGTCGATTCCGCCCGAATTCAATGCGCCGCGCGAAACGGCGCATCCTGAATTCGTGCAAGTTGATTTCGGCTTGGTGAAGAATGCGGCGGGAGAACTCGAACCCAAGCTGGTGGAGATTCAGGGTTTTCCTTCGCTGTATGGTTATCAGGCGGTGCTGGCGCAGCAATACATCCGCGCTTACCACCTGGACGAGCGACTGAAGTTTATTCTCGGCGGGTTTGACCTTGGTTCCTATACCAAGCTCCTGCGGCGCGCCATTCTTGCGGGTCACGACCCTGAAAATGTTGTGCTGATGGAAATCGACCCTGAAGAACAAAAGACCTTGCCCGATTTCCTCGCGACAGAACGCCTCTGCGGCATCAAGACGGTGGATGCAGCGGAGGTGGTCAAAGAGGGTAATCAGCTTTTCTATCTTCGGAACGGTCATAAATCACTGATCCGGCGCATTTATAATCGCGTCATCATCGACGAGCTGGTGCGCAAGAGCAAACGTCTTCCATTCAGCTTCAAGGATGACTTGGACGTGGAATGGACGGGTCACCCCAACTGGTTCTTTCACATTTCCAAATTCTCAATTCCTTATCTCCGTCATTCATGCGTTCCCAAGACCTGGTTTCTCCACCAGGCAGAACCGTTTCCGCGCGACCTGGAGAATTACGTCCTGAAACCGCTCTATTCATTCGCGGGTGTGGGAGTCATCATCGGACCCACCCGGGAGGAACTCGCCGAAATACCTGAGGGAAAAAGGTCGGAGTACATTTTGCAGGAGCGCTTGGAGTTTGAACCCGTGATCGTAACGCCGCACGGCCTTACGAAAGCCGAAATCCGAATCATGTATCTCTGGGTCGATACACTCCGCGCTGGCCCCATTCTCGTACGAATGGGCCGCGGAAGAATGATGGGAGTGGATTACAACCGGGACATGGAATGGGTTGGCTCCTCCGCCGGCCTCTTTCTGGATCAGTGACCGCCATCTGCATGGAGCACGCTGCACGCGGTCCGAAGCGTTGTAGAAGACATCAGAGTAAAACCGTGGCCGCTTCAAGCGGGGGCCGTTCCCTGCCGCGACGCCCAGCGCTATCACATCGTGTGAAACGCAATAAGGTAGATAACGCCGGCAACTAATCCAATAGCCACCACAAAAAGCACTGCTTTGGTGAGGAACGTCTTCCTCCGCTCGGCGCTTGGCTTTTCATCATCGATCATCTCGAACATGGCAACCTCCTGATGTTGCCCTTGTTTTCCTCTGGGCAGGAAGGTAATGGGCTCCAGATACAGGGCGCACTGTCGCTTGCGGGCAGGGCAGGAAATCTTCACAACCGCAGCCTGTGCAGGACGGGAGAGACGCATCGACAGCAGACATAGCGCCTCACATTCTAGATACACACCTACTCCTCGAATCTTCAAAAGTCAAGCGCCAGCAGGCCTGCGCACCGCCAGCGGTCCCCCAGGTTGCTTCGCGCCAACGAGACGCGCGATGAGCGGGCATCCGCAATTTCTGGAAGCATTGCGGGAAGCCGGCGGGAAGAATATTCTGATGATCAGAACTCACATTGTGCCCGAGGTGAAAGGGGGGACATGCCTATACATCACCTGAAGAGACTGTTCAGTTTCGCTCGCGGCCTTTCGCGCGAAGATGCCATGAAGGTGTTCCGAAGGGACGGTTTCAAGTGTCAATATTGTGGCCTGGACGGGTTGACTTCTTTTGAGAACTGGCTGGTTTTGACGATTGACTACGTCCACCCTCGCGCTCACGGTGGCTCGCGGAAGATGGACAATCTGGTCACAGCTTGCCGGCCGTGCAATCTCATGAAAGGGACGCGAGTGTTTACCTCAATCGAAGCGGCGAGGCGACACGTGTTGGCGAGGCGCGAGGAATGGAGGAAGAAATATCAGGACGAGACCCGGTAGCGCCGGCTAGACGAACGTCACGCCCCGGTAGAGCGCATTTTCGGCGGCAGGATGATAGCGTTCATCAAACCCGCCGAATCGCGGACCACTCATGGCTGAGGCATCTGATGGGCGCCAGAAGCGTCGGACCATCCCGGGGGCGCCGGGATGGTCTTCCTTCTGCGATCGTTGCACTTATTACTTGACGGGCGGCTTTGCAGGCGGCTTTGGGGTAGTGGTAGTTCGCGGCGCAGGCTGGGCCGCAGGCGTCGCCGGCGGCGGCGTGGCCTCGGCCGCGACGGGATTGGCCGCATCGTAGCGGCGGATGATTTCCTGGGTGACGTCGACATCTTTGCCCGCAAAATAGACCGGAACCTGCGCGTTCCCAATCTGCCCCGAGCTGGAGTAGACCGGCGCCACGAGGTCCAGGATCACTGAATAACCGTTCTGCTCGGCGAACTCCTGGATGACGCGCGCCATCTTCTGCTCGAGGCGGCTTAAAGTGTCTGCGGTGTCGGCACCAAAATCGCTCTGGTCATCTTCCTGTGTCCGAGTGAAAATCTTCCGCTTCTCCTCGAGTTGACGGGTCTGGCGAGCTTGTTCCGCATCGCTCAGCGTGGCTGTTTGGCGCTGCAACGTGTCTTCCATGCTGTTGATTTCCTGCTGCATCCTCTGCAGTTCTTGCCGCTTGGGCTGGTACTTTTTGTCCAGATCGCCCAGGGCTTTCTTGCCTTCTGCCGTGTTGCGCATGGCTGCCTGAATATTGAGGATCCCGATTTTCCCCGCTGTCGGCGACGCGGCGGGACTTTGGGCCATCGCGGACGCGGGCAACATCAGAAGTGACGACAAAACAAGAGTCGCTAAAAAACGGGTTTTCATTCGAACTCCTTCAATCGGTGAATTGCAATTCTGCTTTCGTTATTCTACTCCAATCCTGATGTTACTAGAATGTCCTTGCAACCGTAAATCCAACTCGGCCCTTTCGCTCGTGCACGCGTATGCCCTGGAAGAAAGGCAACACGGCATCATAAGTCGCCTGGTTCGGAAAGAGCGCAGGATTCGGAAGGTTTTGAGGTGGAACGACAACCTGGTCCAGCCGAAGCACATTATAGCCGTAAAACACTCGGACCGGCGCGTTAATGATGGGCATGACGCCGGAGATTTCCAGACCGGTCGAGACGCGCGGTCGGTAGTTCGTCGACCCGATGGGGCTCACCTTCTGCGGGACGGGAAAGCTCGGGAACTGAGATGACAAGCTTGAAAGCGCATCTGGAGCAAGCTTGAGCTCGCCCGTATGCCAGATGAAGTCGGTGCCCGCATCGACGAAATACGCCAACCACACCGGCCCGGCGATCGGCACACGGTATTCGGCGCTGGAGACGATCTGGGTGTCGCCACCCGGAAATATGACGGTGTAGAACGGAAAAGTCGTATACGAGCCGCAAGAACCGGTCTTGGTGCCACTGGTGCTGACCGCAGAGATGATGTTGCCGGAATTGTCCCGATTGCAGACCTGAGTGGTACTGGGATAAAACGCCACTGGGCTGATGGTGCGGATATCAAAGCCTCGCAGGTCATATTCGCCGCCCATGTAAAATCGGGAAAAGGGTGGCGGAACTTCGCCCCCGAAACCTGTAATGGTGGAAGCCGTCAAGTGCAGGGCGACGACGTGCGGCTTTTCGGTCTTGCCTCGGTTGATGGGCTTGTAGTACTTCGCTTCGAGAGTCGGCTCAAAGGTATGGACGTTGCCGCCCAACCCGGCGAAGGCGATCGCCGCGTAAAGGTATTTTCCGCCTGTAGGGTTGAAGGTGTCGTTGACCGTGTTGTATTGGTAGGTAGGCATGACCTGGCTGGTGGTAATGCCTTCGAGCGCGTTTGGTCCTGCCAGACCTCGAAAGTTGATGGCTTCGAAGTAAGCCTCGGACGCGGTGTTGAATGCTTGGAGGCTGCTGACGGAGTAGCTGTAGGTGAGGCCGACTCGAGCGAAGCTTCGTCGAAGCGGATAACTGGAAAAAACCGTGAAGCCCGTCGAGTTCTGCTGGAAATTCTGCGTAAACTGGCCGTATGCGGCCTGCTCGACCGCCAACAATTGCGGGCTCAGGTTCTGAGCGGCGGCCAACTGTTGTAACTGATCGTAATGGTAATCGCTCTTGAAAACGGTGAAGCCGGCGGTGAGCGCCCGGTCGAAAAGATAAGGCTCGGTAAATCCGAACGAATAGAGTTTCTGGAAGGTGCCCCACTCCGCTTGGACGCTGAGCGTCTCGCCGAGCCCCAGCAAATTGTTGGTGGAATAATTCAAGCCAATGAAATTCCCCGCCAGGCCGCTGATGCCGCCGGAAAAGCCGATGGATTGGTGTCCCTTTTCCTTCACTTTCAGATCGATGTCCACGTTGCTGTCTTTGGGGTTTTGGTGGATTTCGTAGTCCTCTTTTTTTATGTTGTCAAAGAAGCCAAGCTGATTGAGACGCAAGACGCTGTAGTCCCAAAGGCTGGAGCTGAAAAGATTGCCTTCGTCCAACATCAGCTCGCGGCGAATTACTTTGTCGCGAGTTTTGGTGTTGCCTGAGAATTCGATGCGGTGAACGGTATAGGGCTTGTCCTCGTCGAAGTCGAGCGCCAGGTTGATGACGTGCTTCTTGCGGTCCGGCTCAGGGTCAGGGCTGGCCGTGAAGTTGATATATCCGAATTGGCCATAGAGCTTGGTGTAGTTTTCGAGACTCTTCCGCACTTTGCCCAAGTTGAAAACGTCTCCCGTCTTCATCTGCAAGACGCGAGCGAGGGCTTCCTCCTTGAAGAGTTTATTGCCGCGAATCGTAAACTTGCCCATCCGATACTGTTCGCCTTCGTCGATGGGGATGGTGATGTTCACGGCTTTGCCGCGTCCCACCCCGAAGAAGAAGAAAGGCCACCGGCGGACCGTGTCGATGGTTTTGGTTTCCGGCTCACTGGGCACGGCGTAGAAGTAACCGTGATCCTGGTAAAGTTCGCGGACTTTTTCCAGATCGTAATCGATTTTTTCCTTGTCGTAGGTTTGATGAAACCAGTAGAACCACGGCGGTGCGCCAAGTGGCCGCGAATATTTCATAGCGCGCTGGAGGCGCAGCGCGGAAAACACCGTGTTGCCTCGGAACCGGATCTTGCCCACTTTCACCTTGGGGCCTTCCACCACAATGAAAGTGAGCGCCACCGAGTTGGGCGGAATATTCCGTGTGCGGGCGCGCACGGTGGCAAATTGGCGGCCATGCTCAGCCAACAGATCTTGCAGCACCACCTCCGCCCGCTTGACCACCACCGGATCATACTGTGACTGAATGGAGAGGCCTACTTTGCGCTCCTTGAAGCGGTCGAGGACGTCGGATTGCTGAACCGTGTTCAGACCCTTGTAATCGATGCTGCGCACCAGCTTCTTTTCCCGAACGAAAACGGTGAGGAGCTTGCCCTTGTCAGTGTCCGTGACCTCGAATCGGAGGTCATCCAGGTAGCCGGTGTTCCACAGGGCGTGGAAATCGCGCTCCAGGGCGTTTTCGTCGTAGACGTCGCCCTTGTGAGTGAACATCCGCGCCCGCAGGGTGTTGGCAGGAATCCGCCGCGTGCCGACAAATCTGATATCGGCGATGATGTCCGTCCTGGGCTGGGGCGCGGGAGCCTTTTCCGCGGGCTTGGGTGTCTCGAGTTGCTGCGGCTTGGCCTCTTCCGGCTTCGGGGTTTCGAGCTTGAGCTGCCCCGGCTGTGCGGGCGCTGGGGGCGGTTGCTGCGGGTTGGTCTTTTGGGGTTCTTCCGCCGCCGGGTTCTCCAGCCGTATTTGTGGCTGGGCTGGAGTCCCAGCCGGAGGATTCTCCTTTTTTTTCTCTTCAGTTGGTTTCTTGTTTTGATCGGCCGGTTGCTGGTTGGCTTGACTGGTCGCGGCCGAATCGGAGCTCCGTTGCGGCGACGCATCCTGGCCTGCAAATGCCAAACTGCCCAGGACCACCAGCATCGCAATGGCAAACCCCAATTCCTGCCCGACGATTCTTCGTATTCGAGCCCCAGGCCTCGACCTCAAAAAGCGAGCCCTCCCCCGATTGCATTCTTCATCTGAGCTCAGAAAGTATCCGATGCCGGAAATTCTCCGGCAGTTGGCTGGAAGCTCTGACGAATTGCCGATTTATGATTGCTGATCGCCGATTGACGGAAGGCCGCAACTCGCAATTCGAAACTCGCGAAACTTCTCCGCCGAACCTTCAATTTCCCAGGTTCGATTTTTGGTTTCTGGCAATCGGCAATCGTCAATCGAAAATCGTCAATCCCTAGTGCGACAGCGGCGTGGCCGCAACCAATTTGTCGTTCACGGACCGATAATACAAGCCGTCGTTCGAAACGGTCACTTCCAAGACCGCCGGGCACTGAATCTCACCCTGGATCAGCGCTTCGGAGAGCGGGTCCTCCACATGCTTCTGCAGCGCCCGGCGCAACGGGCGGGCGCCGTACGAGCGGTCCGCGCAAGTCTTCTCCAGAATCCAACGGCTGGCCTCCGGCGCCAGGGTGAGGGAAATGTTTTTCTGCGCCAGATTCTGATTCATCAACCCAACCAGGAGGTCGATAATCTGGAGCAGGTCCCCATCCGTAAGAGCGTTGAAGACGATCACCTCGTCGAGGCGGTTCAAGAATTCCGGATTGAACAGGCGCTTCACCTCACCGAGCACCAAGTCTTCGATCTTCTTATCCGTGGCGGTTTCGCTGGCCGACTGGAACCCAAGGTTCGTCCGGCGCTCGAGATAGCGCGCCCCGATGTTCGAGGTCATGATGATGATGGTATTTTTGAAATCAACGGTATTACCCAGCCCATCCGTCAACTGGCCATCTTCGAAGACCTGGAGCAGGATGTTGAACAAGTCCGGGTGCGCTTTCTCAATCTCGTCCAGTAGGATCACCGAATAAGGCGAGCGCCGGACGCGCTCGGTGAGCTGCCCGCCCTCCTCGTATCCCACGTAGCCGGGCGGCGATCCGATCAGCTTGGAGACTGAATGCTTCTCCATGAATTCCGACATGTCAAAGCGAACGAGAGCGCGCTCGCTGCCGAACAGGAATGAAGCCAGGGATCGCGCCACTTCGGTTTTGCCCACGCCCGTCGGTCCGAGGAAAAGGAACGAGCCGACCGGCCGTCCCGGAGCCTTCAGGCCGGCGCGGGAGCGGCGAATGGCGCGCGCCAGGGCCGAGATCGCTTTATCCTGGCTGATGATGCGCTTGTGCAGCTCCTCCTCAACGCGCAGGAGCTTCGACATTTCTTCTTCTTTAATGGAGGTCACCGGCACGCCCGTCCAGCGCGACACAACCTCCTGAATATCTTCCTGGCCCACGACGCCCATGGCCGTTTCGTCGATGTTGTACTTCTCGCGCAAGAGGCGGAGATTTTCGCGCTCTTTGCGCTCCTCGTCGGAATAGAAGCGCGCCTTCTCAAATTCGTGGTTGGCGATGGCGTTCTCCATACGATGGACCACAAACTTGATGCGCTTCTGCACATCGATCATCTCTTCCGGCAACGAGCTTTGCCGCAGCTTGACGCGCGCCCCCGCCTCATCGACCAGGTCGACGGCCTTATCGGGCAGAAAGCGGTCGGGGATGTAGCGGTTCGAGTGGTAAACGGAAGCGGTCAGGGCATCGTCGGTGTAAGTGACGGCGTGGAATTTCTCGTATCGGTCTTTGATCCCAAACAGAATCTTGATGGCGTCGGATTCACTGGGCGGCGGGACCTTGATGGCCTGGAATCGCCGCTCGAGCGAGCGGTCCTTCTCAACCGACTTGCGGTATTCGGCCGGCGTGGTGGCGCCAATGCACTGGATGTCGCCGCGCGAAAGCGCCGGCTTTAGAATATTCGCCGCGTCCAGCGATCCTTCCGCCGAGCCCGCCCCTACGAGGGTGTGCAGCTCGTCGATAAAGATGATGGCGTTTTGTGATTCCACCAGCTCTTTCATGATGGTCTTCAAACGCTCCTCGAACTGCCCGCGGTATTTGGTGCCCGCCACGATCAACGACAAATCGAGAGCCAGGATGCGCTTGTCAGCGAGGAACGAGGGCACGTCGCCGTCGGCGATGCGCTGCGCCAACCCTTCCACGATGGCCGTCTTGCCTACGCCCGATTCGCCGATCAGCACGGGGTTGTTTTTCGTGCGCCGGCAGAGGATTTGGACCACGCGCTCCAGCTCGGCTTCACGCCCGATGAGGGGGTCGAGCTGATTTTCCAGCGCCGCCTGCGTCAAGTCGCGGCTGAATTCGGACAGGAGCGAAGTTTCTTTGGGCCGACTGGAGGAAGGCTTCTCGGTTTGGGCGCGGCTCAACTCCTCGCGCAGGGTTGAAAGGCGGAGCCCGCGCTCGTGTAGGATTTCCGCTGCAAACGATTTGTCCTCACGCAGCAGGCCCAGCAGCAGGTGTTCGGTCCCGATATGTTTGTGCGTGAGCCGCTCCGCTTCTTCCGCGGCGTAGGATAGAACCCGCTTGCACTCCTGGCTGAGAGGCAGGTCCACCGAGGTCGAGACTTTGTCGCGGATCGTCGTGCGCCCCTCAATCTGTTTGCGGATGGATTCAATCGAGGCGTGGGAACGCAGGAATCGGTTGGTGAGTGCTTTGTCCTCTCGTAGCAGGCCGAGGAGCAAATGTTCGGTTTCAATATAAGGGCTGCCAAACTGGCTGGCTTCGTACCGGGCAAAGAATATCACGCGCCTGGCTTTCTCCGTGTATCGTTCGAACATGGCTCCTCGTTAAATCATCGGGCGATGGCGTGATTGCTGATGGCGTGATTGGATGGGTCCCTCCGCAAATTCAGTCCCACCCCCGGTTGGCTTCGTTCCAGAGCCATTTGGCTTCGATACCCCCAAAATTGGCTTCGTTCGTGCCCTTTTTGGCCTCGTTCTTGGCTTCGTTCCTCGAGCTTTTGCTGATTCTAAAGGACCTTTTAGTTTCGTTCCTCGATTTTCAACAAAATAGTCAAACCACTGTTAGTCGGCCCTCTGCCAAGCGCAACGTTCGTTGCGCGCGTTGGGCCAATTCCACGTTGTGCGTGGCCACGACCGTTGTGAGCCCGTGAGCCCGGTGCGCCCTCTCCAGCATCTCCATCACGCGCTCCGCGCTGCGCGCATCCAAGTTGCCCGTCGGCTCATCGGCCAGCAAGACAGTCGGGCGGTTAGCCAGCGCCCGCGCCAGGGCTACGCGCTGTTGCTCGCCGCCGGAGAGCTCGCCCACTCGCCGAGCTCCCGCGTGTCCTAACCCGACTTCTGCCAAGAGTTCACTGGCGCGGGACCGTGCCGCAGCAAAATCGCCTCCACCAATCAACTGGGGCAGCATGATGTTTTCCGCTGCCGAGAACTCAGGCAGGAGGTAGTGCATTTGCCAAACGAATCCAATTTGCTGATTGCGGTAAGTGTCTTGTTCTTCCTTGCCGAAATCTCCCACCCGCGCTCCACGAAAGTATACCTCACCGCGCGTCGGCGTGTCCAGAGCCGCGAGCAAATGCAACAGCGTCGTTTTGCCCGCGCCTGATGCTCCCACCAACGCCACCAGTTCCCCTTCGTGAACCTCAAAGTTCAGATCTTCGAAGACGACCACTTCTTCGTCGCCCGACCGAAAGATCTTCGTCAAATCTTCAGCTCTCAGCATAGTCTCAGGAATTGAGCCATCGCGTCAAAAGTGGCGGAAAGAGGCGCATGGCAGCAAGCAGAGAATGTCAAATGGGTCATGGGAAATGGGAAATGGGAAATGGCAAGAAGGGCCAACACACATCGTGGCGCCTGCCATCGTCTGGAGCCATTCGCCATTTCCCATTTGCCATTTGAAATTTTTCTCTCGTTGCGCTTTTCCGCTTGGTCGTCATTCCCGCGTAAGCGGGAATCCATTCTTCCCCCTGGATCCCTGCTTTCGCGGGGATGACATGCTTGCAGCCAATCCGAGCCATTCGCCATTTCACATTTCCCATGACCCATTTGAAATTCTTCTCTCCTTGCCACTTCCTTATTCGTACCGAAGAATCTCCACCGGCTTCAGCTTGGCTGCGGCACGCGCCGGATAAGTGGTCGCCAAGAAACTAATGGCCAGCGCGGCGAGCGCGATCCACACGCCGTCCCACGAACGCGCGTGGAAAGGCACGTAGGCTAGCGAATAGACGTCGGCTTGAAGATGGAAGAGCTGGTAGCGATCGCCGACCCACGATGCGCCGTAGCCCAGCGCCAAACCCAGGAACGTGCCGACCGCGCCGATCGCGAGGCCGTGCAGCGTGAAGATGGCCCACACCTGCCGCTCGCGCGCCCCCATCGAGCGCAGCACCGCGATGTCGCGGTTTTTTTCCATCACCATCATGGCCAGGGTGATGAAGATATTGAGCGCCGCCACCAACACGATCAGGCCGATGGTGAAAATAGTTACCAGCCGCTCCAGGCGCAGGGCGCTGAAGAGCGAATGGTTCTGTTCCATCCAGGTGTTGGTTTCAAAGCCCGGCCCGGCGGCTTTACGGATCGTCTCCGCCACGGATTGTGCCTGATAAATATCGGCAATCTTGAATTCGACCACGGAGGCCACATTTCTCAGATCGAACAACCGCTGCGCCGCGTCCAGGTTGGTGAAGGCCCAAGTGGCGTCAAAGTCGTAGAAGCCGGAGTCGAACACGCCCACCACGCGGAAATGGTGGAACTTGGGCACAATCTCGAGCGGCGTCAGGGTGCCCTGCGGGCTGGTGATCAGGATCGTGTCGCCCACATAGACGCCCAAGGATTTCGCGAGCTCCTTGCCGATGACGATGGGGTCGGTGGCTTGTGGTGCGGGCGTCTCGCCCGCTCTGGGCGCGGCCGTCGCCGAGCGGCGAGTCGTCAGTCCTTCGATCGACCCTTCCGTAATGTGCCTTAGCAAATCCGCGACGAGGACCTCGCGCTCCGGCTCGACGCCCTTCAGCACAACCCCCTGGGCGCGCGAGCGGCTGGAAGCCAACACTTCTTCGTAGAGCGCCGGCGCGGCGGCCTGGACCTGCGGCAATTTCGAAAGACGGTCGGCCAATTCTTCATACGGCGCGATGCCATCGTTCGCCGAGCGTAACAAGTTGATGTTCGCCGTGGCGCCGAGCAACCGCGACTCGAGTTCTTCGCGGAAGCCGTTGTTGATGGCCAGCGCGATGACCAGCGCGCACACCCCCGCCATCACGCCTAGCACCGAGATCACCGTGATGACGGAAATCGCCGCCTGCCGCCGTTTGGCTTTCAGATATCGCAACGCAACGAAAAGTTCAAAGGGCATCTCCGCTTGCCATTATAACTGTGCGGGCTGAAACCGCGAGGGCCGTTCTTGCGATAGTCTGATTAGGAAAGGCTGCGCAGCATCGAAAATGGGGCGGGTTGAAAATGCTGCGCTTGTTATGGCTCGGCTGTAACCGGATGCACGTGTCGCTCAATGGCGGCCGCTGCATCCGAGCGCCGCTCAAGTTCCAAGTCGAAAAAATTTTGAAGGTTGAGCCAGAATTCCGGGTTGGTGTTGAAGTAACGCGCCAAGCGTAGTGCGGTGTCCGCCGTGACGCGACGACGCTCGTGCACAATTTCCCCGATGCGGGTGGCGGGAACGTGAAGGTCGAGCGCCAGCTTGTTGATGCTGAGGCGCATCGGCTTCATGAAATCCTCCCGAAGAACCTCTCCAGGATGGACCGGCGGCATCAATGCGTTTGACTTCTTCATGACGACTTCTCCTTAGTGGTAGTCCACAATTTCAACTTGGTGCGCATCACCAGAACGCCACACAAAGCAAATCCGCCATTGGTCATTGATTCGAATAGAGTGCTGTCCCTCCCGGTTGCCCCGCAAGGCCTCCAGGTGATTTCCCGGCGGAGCAGCCAGTGCTCTTAACTCCGTGGCAGCGTGAATCTGGAGGAGCTTGCGGAGGGCGACCCGCTCGAAGGCCCGAAAGCGTCTGCTGTGTTGGTACTGAAAGAGCTCTTCCGTCTCCTTCGAACGAAAGCTCCGAATCACATCCAAAGCGTACTACGTGACACGTTCTATGTCAAGCGGAGTAATTCGCCGCCGTTCGTGGCCGTTCCGGCCCACCATCGCTTAGAGGGATTTCTTAGGATTCGTTTCGAAGGCGGCGCAGCCACTCGAACACAGCCCAGGTGGCGTTCAAATCCTCTTCGTTGTATTTGAGAATCTCGTTGATGAACTCGGTTCGCTTGCTTCCATCCCGAGTCTCGGTCGCCTCGATGTATTTGGCCATCGTCCACTCGCCGCCGTATTCTCCCTGAGTTCTTTTGAACCCGATGTATTTCTCAATGACCTTCAAGCTGTAGCTGGGAAGCGGAAGAACGACCGAATCGAGTGTGACGCGATGCAGATTCAGCAAATTCCTGCGGACTCGCTCTGCGGTGCCGGTCGGGTCTCCAAATCGCTTCATGTACCTTTCAAGCTGTGTTCTTTCGTATGCAGCCCAGTGGACAAATGGGATGTCGCCGTAATTCTCGAGGGAACCGCGCGCCAGGGTGAGGAATTTCTCCCATCCATTGCGGTCTCCCGCTGTGTCGAAACCGGCGGTGGCGTAGAGGAACGGGCTTGGTCGATCGCCGAAAACCTTCATCCCCCAAAGATAGATTTTGTCCAATTCGTCGAGATAGGGCGGCATGCCGTCGAGATCGAACATCCGGTTTGCCTCGAGCGCGCAAATAGATGCGGCGCTCGCACATTGATGGGCGATGGTAGGTCAGCAGATCACTCGCGGTGAGTCCCATGAAATGCCTTGGAGAGAGACGAGAATTATAAGCCAGGTTAGCGGACGATGCGCGGGAGCGCGGCGGAAAATCCGGAACCTGCTCCTGGCGCGATGGAAAGCTGTTGCGCGGCAGCCGTTGGCCGGCACAGCGTAGGCCTCCGCGCAACGCCCGAAACCTGGAGTGCATCGCACCTTCATGCTATGTTGCCGCGATCGTATTCGGCGTTCATCGGGCCTCAGGAGAAACGGCGCGCGTCTCGGTCGCGACAACGCACATATGAGTTTCGTGCTTGCACCTGTTTTGTGTCTTGTTGTGGCGCCCGGGTTGGCCGCGATGGCTAACCCGGGACCCACCACGTCGTCGCCTCTCGATCTCGGCTATCGCCAGATGTACAACCTTCAATTCGGCGAGGCCCACAAGAGTTTCCGTGATTGGCAGCAAACGCATCCCGAGGATCCTCTCGGGCCCACCTCGGATGCCGCGGCGTTTCTGTTTTCCGAGTTTGACCGGCTCGGCGTGCTTCAGTCGCAGTTCTTCGTCGACGACGCGAAATTCAAGAAGAGGCGCAAGCTCACGCCTGACCCCGCCATCAAGCAGGATTTCGAAAGCGCGCTGGCCAAAAGCGATCAGATAGCAGATTCCATCCTGGCGCGCTCACCGCTGGACGGGAACGCGCTCTTCGCCAAGGCCATGAACCAAGGCCTGCACGCTGACTACACAGCCCTGGTCGAGAAGCGATACTTGGCTTCGGTGAGTTATGTGAAGAATGCCGGCATCATCGCCGACAAGCTGCTTTCGAATGATCCCACCTATTACGACGCATACCTCGCTACGGGAGTCGAGAATTACATACTGGGCTTGAACCCCGCGCCCGTCCGCTGGCTGTTTCGACTCTACGGCGCGCAGGCCAATAAGACTCAGGGCATCCAAAACCTCCGCGTCACCGCGGCCAAAGGTCATTACCTGCTCCCCTTCGCGCGCTTGCTGCTCGCTGTCGCCGCCCTGCGCGACAAGAATCGAGTCGAGGCCCGCGATCTGCTGGCCGGCTTGGCGCGAGATTATCCCCTGAACGGTCTGTATAAGCAGGAGCTCGCCAAGCTACAGTAAGGTCCGACGCGATCCTACACGCCGTTTCCGGTTGAAAAGCATTCAAGCTGAGATAGACTACTTCGATGCTTTTTGTGGTGATCGAGCGATTCAAGCCCGACAGTCTCAAACAGATCGGCGAGCGGTTTCGACGCGGTGGTCGAATGTTGCCCGAAGGTGTCGCTTATCACGCAAGCTGGGTGGATTCGGCCGGCACTCGATGCTTTCAGATCATGGATGCGCCTCAGCGACAGTTGCTCGATCTTTGGATCTCGCGCTGGGACGACTTGGTCGACTTTGAGATCGTGCCCGTCGAAACCTCGGCCGACTTCTGGGCGGAGCGCAACCCATGACCGCGCCTCGCATCGTTGTGGTGGGCAGTTACGCCACCGGACTCACGATGAAGCTGGAGCGTTTGCCGCACACGGGCGAAACGCTTCTGGGGACGGGCTATCGCGTCGACTGCGGCGGCAAGGGCTCAAACCAAGCGGTAGGTTGCGCGCGGCTGGGCGCGCAAGTGGCCTTTGTGGCCAAGATCGGCAAGGACGCTTTCGGCGAAATGGCGCTGCGCCTTTATCGCGACGAAGGAATTGACGTCGAGTGGATCGGCTTGTCGTCAACTTCGCCGACGGGCGTGGGCTTCATTCTGGTGGAATCGAGCACCGGCAAGAACTGCATCGCGCTCGATCCGGGAGCCAACGAGCTGCTGACGCGAGACGAGGTGGCGCGGTGCGATGCGGCGTTTGATTCGGCAGGCGTAGTGCTGACGCAACTCGAAATCTCCGCCGAAGCCGCGGGCGAAGCGATGGCTCGCGGGCGCGAGCATGGCGCAATCACCATCTTGAATCCCGCGCCAGTCCGCTCGCTGCCCGCTGACGTTCTCCCCAACGTTGACATTCTCACGCCGAACGAAGTGGAAGCGAGAGTGCTCGCCGGACTTCCGCCCGACGCCCATGTCGAGCCCGCAGAAGCGGCTCGCGAGCTGATGCGGCGCGGTGTGAAGCAAGTGGTGATGACACTGGGCGAGCGAGGCGCGCTAATCGTGAGCCCAACCGCGGCAACGCTGATTCCCGCCATCTCGGTCACTGCCGTGGACACGACCGGCGCCGGCGACGCGTTCAGCGCCGGCCTCGCCACGGCGCTCACAAAAGGAGCGGCTCTCGGCGAGGCTGTCCAGTTTGCCGTGATCGCCGGCGGCCTGGCGGTGACGAAGGAAGGAGTGATCCCGTCGCTGCCTCGCCTGGGCGAGGTCATCGCCTATGCTCGCAAGTTGGGACTGCCGCTGGAGACGCTCGATGGGATTTCGTGATAGCTCGTTCTTCTCCGAAATGGAGATACTCCAGGCGTGATCGATGAAATGAAAATGGCATGGGGAATTGCTCTGAAGAGTTTCGGTAGGTTTCACCAACGGCAATTCACTCGCCGGTCATAATATGTAGAATTACTATTTAGTGATGGTAAATTCAATCAATAAGTGCTTGATAAGCGAGCACTTGGAACTGGCGGTTCAGACTTAAATCGCCCGTCGGATGCAACTGCGCCATAAATATCGTAATCATCTGTTCCTTCGGGTCGATAGTGAAATCGGTGTAGAAAAATCCTCCCCAGAAGTACTCCCCCGGTGACCCAAGCTCGGTGAGAGGCGACTTGATCCCGTTGACGCCAAAGCCGAGCCCGAACGCCTGATCGGGACTGATTTTGCCCAATTGGTCGTGGGTCATCAGTTCGACGGATTTGCGGCTCACCAGCCGCTTATCGCCCACCTTGCCGCCATCGAGCATCACTTGGCAGAAGCGCGCATAGTCCTCTGCCGTGGAATTGAGTCCCGCGCCGCCGGAGAAAAGTTTCTTTGGCCCGCGGTACGGATAATCCGCAGAGTAGGAAAACGGACCTTCTACGATCGGCGCGTCGGGAAACCGGGTGAGGCCTTTTTCCGGATACCACGTGTACGCCACGGCCAGTCGGCTGAGCTTGTCATCGGGCGGGTAGAAATAGGTGTCTTTCATGCCAACCGGCTCGAAGATGTGGGTGCGAAAGAATTCATCGAGGGTTTTACCGGAAACAACTTCAACCAGGTAACCGAGAACATCGACGCCCAGGCTGTACTCGAATCGGTCGCCAGGATTGAAGAGCAGCGGCAGGCCCGCGAGGCGCTTCACGCTGTCGCCGATGGTGCCGTCGTAAGGCAGAAGCCCGTGCGCCACATTCGCGTCCCGATACATGGGGCCGAGGTCAGGGTTCCAGTGATAGGTGAGGCCGGAAGTGTGCGTCAGCAGGTCGCGGATGGTGATCTCTCGCGCCGCCGGAATCTTATAGGGCGCGCCGGAAGCCGGCTTCACCAGCACCTTGGGATTCTTGAACTCGGGAATGTACTTGGAAACCGGATCGTCAAGCAGGAAGCGGCCATCCTCATAGAGCATCATCACCGCCAGGCTGGTGATGGCCTTGGTCATCGAGCAGATGCGGAAGATGGAGTCGGTTTGCATGGGCTTTCCCGCCTCACGATCCATCATCCCCTGGGCCTTGAACCACGCGACCCGGCCCTTGCGGGCCACCAGCGTCACGGCGCCGGCAATTCTCTTATCCGCGATGCTGTGGTCGACGGCGGCGCCAATCCGCTCCAGCCGCTCCGACGATAGACCAACCGCTTCCGGCTTGGCTCGCGGCAATTCCTGCGCGACGGCCGCAACTGAGACGGCCAACATCCACACTGCCAGCGTGAAGCGCGTGGAAAACCGCAGCACTTCGCGTCCCACACGCGAGTCCTTCGAGAGTTCTTGATTCATGGATGCCTCCGGGCGGAGCAGTATATAACAATCAGCTTCGCTCAGGATGGTAGCGTTTCGATCGCTGTGCAGGTCAATTTCGGGTGGCTTGGGTGAGGGCGAGCACGGCATAGGCGGTCGCCGCGTCGCTCATGAAGTGCCCGGTATCGGAGGACGAATCCCGCTGTTTGTTTAGCGAATAGGCGGGCCAGAGGCCTTCGGCCGTGTTCTGGTTGCGCATTAGCCACACGAGGCCGCGTTGCAGGTGGACGTTGTCGCGCGACACGCCCGCTTCCTCGAGCGCAAGAGTGGCGAGGCCGGTGGCATATCCATCGCTCGCTGTTTCCAGCGGCGTGCCATCCGCCCGCTTCCACGTTCCGACGAGCGAAGACAGACTCCAGCCTCCATCAGCCTGCTGCTTGCTCAGAACTTCGCCGATGATTGACTTTTGCCGGTCCGGCGCGAGGAGTCCGGGCCATCTCGCCGAAGCCCAAAGAAGGACCTCGTGGTTGATTGTTGTTTGCGCCGCGAATTCGCGGTTCAGGTAATCGCGCAGCAGCTCGAGGTGATTTTGAATCGCGGGAGTCAAGCGATATTTTCCTGGCGCGGTGCCGACCGCGACCGCCGCAAGCGCCGCTCCATAATACTGAGAGTCCTTCGCTTCCCACGGCTCGTTATTGAACTGAAGCCACCGCCACGCGCCTTTGTCGTCCCCGCTCGTCTGTTCGAGCGCCCACATGTTATCGAACGCAGTCCGCGCATCTTCACTGAGTTTTCCGCTGCGGGCCTCAAAGCTTGCCAGGATCAGCGCATTGAGAACCGCTTCGGTGCCGCGGGATTCGATGGACTTATAGGCGCCTCTTGTTTGGTCGGTGTAAAACGGTTCGACGTCCTTCCACAGGCGCACGCGCTTGGTGACATTGTCCAGAAGACTGCGTTCATTAGGGGAAAGGACCTGCTCTGCAAGCGCGGCGCGCAAGGCAGGCCGCGCCAACGCATAAGGCACGGCAGTGTGGCAAGAGACGCAAAAGGTTTCGTGATCGCGGGCCGCCTTGGGCCAACTCATCCACCAGCCTTCCCTTTGATCCAGATACGCGGCCGCAGCCTTGGGATTCCAGGAGTCGCCGGACTTGCCTTCAGGATGCGAACTGACCGCCAACAGTCCGGCGAGGCACGCTGCCAGGACAAGCGTTCTCCGCTTGACTGCCTTCATTTGGGTCCCCCTTGAGCCGGGGCTTTCCATTTTGAAACCCCAGTGCTCCCGCCATTGTACTTCATTTTGATTCCGCGAAGGCCTCTGGGCGCCATCCTGACCTGATGTGGACGCTGCTCTCGGCGGCGCCAACTTGTAGAGGCAGAAGTGAATGGCGATTGCACTCCATACGCTTTTGGCGTATGATTTACATTTGTACGCTCGCGGCGTACACTGCTCGATAGGGAAACAGTAATGCCAAAGCGGGACGTTTTTGGTGAGCTGATGCAAGGCGTGGGCGCGATGAAGGGCCATCGCGACGGCAAGTTGACGCTGCGCAGCTATAAAGTTGAGCCGGCGCCGCTGCCTAAAGTAGATGCGAAGGTCATCAGGGAAACCCGAGAGAAGCTCCGATGCTCAAGAGCTGTGTTTGCGCGGAAGCTGCGCGTTAATGAAAGAACGCTGGAGAAGTGGGAGCAGGGCCGGGCCAAACCAAACCCTCAGGCGGCGGCGCTGCTCTTGCTGGTTCGCAGATACCCCGATACGCTCCAGCGTCTGGAGAAACTTGCGGCTGGCTAACACGGTGATTCCACTTTTTTGGATGAAGTGCGGCTCACACGCCTGCGTGCCGCGCTCGAAGTCGCGCCGGCGCCGGCGAAGCAATACTATGTGGCTTTCTTGGTGAGTTTGTCCAACTCTTCCTTGGCGAGCTTGCGGCTGTAACCACAGCCCGGATCTTTGTGGCGGCATTCGAGGATGCTCATGTTGCAACCGCAAGTGCACCGCTGGCTGCTCAGATTCTCCTTGATCTTTTCCACGGTGGCGGCGTCCACGCCGGTCAAATCCACGCCGGGCACCTCGGAATTGTTTTCAGCCTTGATTTGTTCGGGGGTTTTGACTTCAATATCGTCTCCCCTGTTCATAGCCGCCGGAGTGAAACCCTTCACTTCCGTTTCCGCCTTCGCGGCGAGCAGGGTTCTTACTTCCTCTTCGAAGACGGCAATGTCCGTCGTGCCGGTATGCTTGGCGTAGATGCGGCCGTCGCGGCCGATCAGGAAAGTTGTGGGAAGGCCGATGACGCCACCAAAAAGCTGGTCAACCTCATCGTTGGCCATGGCGACGGGATAATTCATTCTGAACTCTTTATAGAACTGGCGCACCGGCTCGGGACTGTCGTCCTGGGAAATGCCAACGATCGCGAGGCCCTCGCTGCGGTATCGATTTTGGAGCTCGACAAATTCGGGAATCTCGACCCGGCACGGCCCGCACCACGTCGCCCAGAAATCGACCATCAATACCTTGCCTTTGTAATCTGACAGACTGATTCTCCCCCCGTCGATGTTCGGCAAGGAGAAGTCCGGGGCAGCAGGATGGTCTCCGGCGGCAGCCAGGGCGCTGGCGTGAGCCTGGCGCATGGTGACGGGCGCGATCCAGTAACGATTGACGAGAAAAAGGCCGACAATTAGAGCCACGGCCACAACGGCGCCGATGAGAGTTTTGCGTTTGTTCGTTGGCTGATTTTTCGAATTCACCGGCTGATTTTCCGGCGTCAATGTCGCCTGCTCGTCCATTGCAAAACTCCTGTCACCCTGAATGCACACTGCCGTCTGGTAGGGGCACGCCATGGCGTGCCCCTACCGTCAGCTTCGAGCGCGCTTCGGCCGCAAAGGCAGCTCTCGGCGGTCGGCGACCGCCGCTATAGCGTGCGCGCGGCCGCGCAATTTCCAAACCATCGCGGCGGCTGCGATTATGGCCAGTAGGGCGATAAATTGCGACGTCGAGAGCAGGTGATTGAACACAAACCCGCGGTCTTCGTCGCCCCGCAAAAACTCAATAAAGAATCGTGCCACAGCATAGAGGCTTAGGTAAATGACAAAAATCTGGCCGTCGTACGCCTTCCGGCGATACCGCCATAGCAGAATGCCGAAGATCGCGAACGTCGCCAGTGATTCGAATACCTGGGTCGGATAAATCCGAATGCCCAGCGGCACGCCCGTGAGCTCGTTAGCGATGGGATTGGTGAAAGTGACGCCCAGAAATGACGTTGTCGCCTTGCCGTAATCGCAGCCGGCGGAGAAGCAACCCAATCGCCCCACGCTCTGCGCCAACGCGATGCCTGGGGCGTAAACATCAAAAACCTTCAGCAGCGGTAACCGATAAACGCGGATGTACCAGATGGCAAAAAACACCGCGGCCACAAAGCCGCCGTAAAAGACGCCGCCAGCCTGAAAAGTGGTCCAACTGAATATCTCGCTCGGATTATCGCGGTAAAAACTCCAGTCGGTCAGAATCATCAGGACCTTGGCGCCCACGAGACCGACAATCAGCAGCCAAGTGCTGAAATCGAGCAAGCGCCCAGGGTCCAGATTCTCGCGCCGTCCCAGGCGAACCACCGTATAAATGGCGGCGATTAGACCGAGGGCAAAAAGCGTGCCGTAGGTCGGCAGCCGAAACGAGCCGAAATTAATCAGAATAGGATGCATCTTCTTTTCTCAAAGTGGCGAGTGGCAAGTGGCATGTGGCAAGTAAAGGCCAGCCGTCACTTTTCTTCTTCCTGCGCTTGCCACTTGCCACTGTTCTTAGAGCGTGAACCGATTCAAAAACGTCAAATATCCCGACAGTATCGTGAATTTATTGAATGCCATCAGCACTCCGATGCCGATCAGCAGAACTCCGGACAGCACTTCCACCACCTGCAAGTGTTTTCGGAATCGCCCATAAAATCTCAAAAACTGGCTCAGGCCAAGGCCGGTGAGTAAGAACGGAATCGCCAGGCCTGCCGAGTAAACGGCCAGCAAGAACATCCCCTGAAAGACGGTCTCCCGCGTGGCGGCGATGGCCAGGATGCCGGTCAGGATGGGCCCAATGCACGGCGTCCAGCCGAAGGCAAAAGCAAAGCCCAGGACAAAAGACCCGGCCAGTCCGCGCTTGGGCGCGCCGGTATCGAGGCGCTTGTCGCGATAGAGAAATGGAATCTTCACGAGACCGGTCAAGTGCAATCCGAAAACGATGATCACGAGGCCGGCGACGATCTCGAAGAGTCTTTTGCGCGTCGCGAGAAAATTGCCCACCCAGGTCGCCGATGCCCCCAGAGACACAAAGACCGTCGAGAAGCCAATGACGAAGGCGATGGAATTGGCGAAGATCCGCTGCACCACGCCGGTTCCGCCGCCCGCGCGCAGCTCCTCAATCGACTCGCCGGAGAGCATCGAGACGTATCCGGGAACAAGCGGCAGCACGCAGGGCGAGAGGAAAGAGACCACTCCCGCCAGAAAAGCAATCGGAAGACTAAGCTGCGTCATCAAACTCCTTCGGCTCGATGGACGTTGTCTTGGCTGTCCTTATCATTCGATGCGGATCACGGATGCTTCGTCACGCCGCTGGACGCAAAAGATTGTATCATTCCGTAAGTGGAAACTGGAAAATGGAAACTCGAAGTTGGAAAATGGAAACCGGAAACTGGAAAATGGGGCGAGAGGTCATTCGCGCGAAAGCGGGAATCCAGGCTTCGAGATTCCAGTTTCGAACTTCCAATTTCCAAGTGGAAACTGGAGATTGGAAACTGGGAATTGGAAATTAGAAAATGGCAGTCTATCTCGCGGAGGCCTCACATGCTGATATCCATTTTCCATTTTCCAATTTCCATTTTCCAATTTCTAGTCGGAGCATCCAGTCTTGTTGCGCGCCATCATTTTTGATTTTGACGGAATACTCGTTGACAGCGAGCCGCTGATCTTGAAACTGATGCAGCAGATGGCGGCTTTGGAAGGCTGGAATCTTACTGACGAGGAGTATTACCGCGACTACCTCGCCCTCGATGACCGGGGCGTGATCGAGCTCCTCTTCCGCCGCCACGGCCTTCCCGTGGACGCGGCGCGGCGAGACGAGCTCGTGGAGTGGAAGGAGCGCGCCTATTGGGAGGCCATTCGCGACGGCCTGCCGCCCTTCCCGGACGCCGTCGACTTTGTCCACAGAGTGGCGAGGCGGTATCCGCTGGCCATCGCCAGCGGAAGCCTCCGTGCGGAGATCGAACATTTGCTCGAGAAAATCGGCTTGCGAGGATTCTTTCCGGTCCTCGTCACGGCGGACGATACCGCCACTTCCAAGCCCGATCCCGAGGTTTACTTGAAGGCGGTCGAGCGTCTCCAGGTGGCTGCTTTTGATCCATGCGCCGGGCACGTCCGCCTGCGCGCCGCTGAGTGCCTGGCGATTGAGGATGCCGCCGCCGGCGTCGATGCCGCGCACGCTGCGGGCATGAAGTGCATGGCGCTCGCCCACAGCCTCCCGCGCGAAAACCTGATCCACGCGGAGTGGGTTTATGACAACTTTGGCGAAGTCGATTTCGAAAGAATCATCGCCGAGTTTGCGGCGCTGTGAGAGCATTGGCGGCCAGGGACCAGCAACCCGGCCGTCAGCAGGAGACTCACCACAAAACACACCGAGAACGCAGAGTGCCAGAGCTCCGTGACCTTTGGGATCTCTGCGGTGAAAGGTTAAGATGTTGAACCCCGACCAGCAACTCGGAAATCCCGGCGATTTTTCCCGCGAGGTTCTGGAGTTCCCCGCCATAGTCGAGCTCGTGCGCGGATTCCTCACCGGCCCGATCGCGCAGCCGCGGGTTGCCGCGCTCCAGCCGCAGACCAACCCCGACGACATCCGGCGCGAGCTGGCCCTGGTGCGCGAAGCGCGGGAATTCCTGCGCGAAAGCGCGCGGCCAAGTTTGTCGGCGCTGCACGACCCGCGCCCGCTTCTCGCCAAGCTCGTGGTCGAGGGCGTGTCGCTCGCGCCCGAGGAAATCCTGGCGCTGGTGGAAGTGGCGCGCGCCGCCTGCGACCTTCGCGGCCTCTTCCTGAAGAGTCCTTTTACCCGCCTCGACGGGCTCGCTCGCTCGTGCGCCGACTTTCGCGAGCTGGTGAAGGAGCTCGACGGCAAGATCCTGCCCGACGGCACGGTGGATTCCTCGGCCAGCAAGGAGCTCGCCCGCTTGCGCCGCTCCACCGAGCGCCTTCGCAACGAGGTGCAGACCACTCTCGAAAAGCTGGTGCTCAAACTCAGCCGCGACCAGGTGCTGCAAGAATCGGTGGTGACGCTGCGCAACGAGCGCTTTGTGCTTCCCGTGCGCACGGAAGAAAAGCGGCGCATCGGCGGAGTGATCCACGGCGCCAGTTCTTCCGGCGCCACGGTGTTTGTGGAGCCGCTCGAGACCGTGCCTCTCAACAACGAATTGGTCGAGCTCGGCGAGCGCGAATGGGCGGAGGTGCAGAGAATCCTGGCGGAATTCAGCCAGAAGTTGCGCGAGCAGCGGCTGGAGTTGAGCGCCGCGGCCGAAACTCTGAGCGAGCTCGATCTCGTCTTCGCCAAGGCGGAGTTCGCACGTGCCTACGATTGCTGCCTGCCGGAGTTTCATTCTTCTGGAGGCGGACTGAGGCTCGCGGACGTCCGCCACCCGCTGCTGGAAAAAGCATTGCGCGCCCAGAAGCGCCGATCGGTGCCCATCACCATCGAGCTGAAGGCGCCCAAGACGCTGATGATCGTCAGCGGCCCTAACACCGGCGGCAAGACCGTGGCGCTCAAGTCGATTGGCGTCGCAGTGCTGATGGCGCAGGCCGGCCTGCCGGTGGCGGCGGGCGAAGCGCGGCTGCCCATTTTTCATCGCGTGCTGGCGGATATCGGCGATCAGCAATCCATCCAGGCGAACCTGAGCACTTTCTCCGCGCACATCGCGAACATTCAAGGCATGGTGACCGTGGCGGGCCGGGACGACCTGGTGCTGCTGGACGAGATTGGCGCCTCCACCGAGCCCAACGAGGGCGCGGCGCTGGCCGTAGCCATCCTCGAACATTTCCGGCAGCAAGGCGCCACCACATTTGTCACCACGCATCACTCGCGCCTGAAGGCTTACGCGGCGGAAACTCCGCAAGCGCTGAACGCGGCCATGGAGTTCGACGAAGTGACGCTCCAGCCTACCTATCGCCTGATCAGCGGGCTGCCGGGGAAATCGAGCGGCATCGATACCGCCGAGCGCCTGGGCCTCGAACCCTCCATCGTCAAGCAGGCCCGCGCGCTGATGCCCGCCGCAGAAGCCGAAGCCTCGGCGCTGGTCGCATCGCTGCACGAACAAAAGGTGGATTTCGAAAATCGCCTCCAGGGGCTCGATCGCGAGCGAAAGGAGCTGGAGGCGCGGCGCACGGAGCTGGAAAAGCACTTCGACGAAGAGCGCCGCAAGAAGCTGCGCGAGCTAGACTCGCGCCTAGAACAAACGCTCCGGCAGTACGAAGACAAGTGGGAAGCGGCAGTGGCCGAAATTCGCGCCCAGGCGGCCGCCAAGGGCCAGCCCGCTAGCCTCGGCAAGAAGGCGGAGCGCAAGGCCGCGGCCGTGCGCAGCGAGACGCGCGAAGAGTGGAACGCGCAGGTGCTGGAGACGCTGGGCGCGCCAGCTAGCGCAGTCGCTGGCCCCTCGGAAACCGTGCGGCACGTTCCGCCCGCTGTCGGCCATCGCGTGCGCGTGGCGAACGTGGCTTCTCCCGGAACCGTCCTGGCGCTGATTGGCAACGACCAGGTCGAGGTGGAAGTCGGCCGACTGCGCATGCGCGTCCGAAAGGATGAAGTGCAGGTCCTGAGTCCTCCGCCCGAAGTCGGTGGCACGGGCCCCGGTCATATCGGGGCGGGCGTCGCGCCCGTGACCCGCGGTGCGGCAGCGTCCGAACAGGCAGCGCCGGCGGAAATCAATGTGATTGGCACGACCGCCGATGAAGCGCGCGACTTGGTGGACAAATTCCTCGATTCCAGTTTCGTCGCCGGCCGGTTTCGCCTGCGCGTGGTTCACGGCCACGGCAAGGGAATCCTCATGCGGAGCCTGCACGAGATGTTCGCCTCCCACCCGCACGTCGAAAAGTTCTACCCCGCTCCCCAAAACGAAGGCGGCACGGGGGCAACGATTGTGGAATTGAAACAGTAGGTGGGTATTTCGGCGGGCCACCATTACCTCTCCCTCCGCGTTGCTACCAGAATGAACCATCGCAATTCGGTCTTGCAGCGCCTGACTCACAGGCTGTCGTTCACCGAAGTCTCGATTTTGTTTTGGGCATCGTCGGCCGGAAGCTGGTCTGCATTAGCGCCTTGGTGGTAATTCTTTCGGTCCTCGTGTGTCCATCCGTCAATGCACCTGCTCAATCGATCCGGATTGATTCTCATTTCGACCACCACTGCTTCACTCGTCTCGACCGTGGCCACAAGGAGTTTCATCTCCTTGCCCTCGGGTTTAGCAAACACCACGGTGCGTTCTCCGGTCCGTCGCGACCAGACGCGCACCATGGGCTGCCATCCTTCGTCGAGTTTGGCACGCACCACATCGGGGAAATCCGCATCGGATCCCGCCGCGGCCGTCGCGATTCCATTTTCCCAGAGCGCCAGCCTCATGCCCCTCACGCCCTCCGGCCGCGCCGCCAGATTCACGGCGAAGCAGGCGAATCCCAACAGGAACCGATGCGAGCGGTGCGCGTGATAGTGTGATTCCACATAGCGAACGAGGAGGCCGAATTCTTTGTCGCCGGCGCGCGCCGATGGCGGCGCAACACCAACGAAGCAGAACACGAGCGCAGCAAGCATCGCGCGGCGGACAAAACTATTCTGTTTCGTCATGGCGAGGCGCCTCCTTCGAGTCTTTCCCGTCTCTTAGCTCTTTGCTGTTCTTGGCGGGCTTGTGGCCCTTGCCGGTGTGTTCCAGGCCCAAACGCGGCATGCCCATCTCGCCATCCAATTCGGCCAACTTGTCGAGATCGACCGGGCCCACAATGTTCACCACGGTCAGTTCTTTGGGCTCGGCGCAGACGATGGCCAGTCCCTGGAGGGGCTCGTCGGGCGTGTTCCCGGGCATCAAGTAAATCTCGGCGTTCTCCCCGCCGCGCTTGCTGCGGACTTCCACCGTCCTTTGCCAGGGGGGCGTGTGGAGCTGCTTGCGGATTTCGTCCACGTCAGCTTGGCTATATTCGCCTTCTTTATCGAACTCGTAGACCTTCACGTAAATCCCCTTCAGATGCTGGATCATCTGCTTGACCTTGGACTCTTCAGGGTCGCTGGTGTCCGACATGAACTTTGCCGCAAGCTGCAATAGCGGTCCGTCGAGTGTCACCTCCACCACCTCGGCAGCCTTGTCCGCGAGTTTGTCAAGATGGCTGACCTCGATCTTCGCGCTCTGGCCGTGCAAAGTGCGGCCGGGAAAGAGCAAACCGGCGCAGGCGAGGAACAGCAGGATTTTCTTGGCGTCGAGCCAAGCTTTCAGTCGTGTTCTCATAAAGGCTCCAATCTACTTTCAGGCTTTCACCGGGCTTCATCGTGCGGCGCTTGGTTCACTTGCTTGACTTCACGCAGCGCTCCGTTGAGTTTGGCGCTGGCAATGCGCAGCGCCAGCATCACTTGGGCGCGCGCCATCTCGCCCTCTTGGCGGCGCCGGCGTTCGCGGGCGCGATACTGCGCCAAGCCTCCAATGACGAGCACAAAACACATCGCCGCCGCACTCGCCCAGCGAACCGCGGGCACGCGAAACCAATCGCGCAACCCCGCAGCGCGGGACCGACCGAGCGTCTCCGTCCGCCGGCCGGCACCTGCCGACTGAATGCGCGCCATCACGCGCTCGGTGAAGTCCGTCGCCGGTTCTTGGCGTCGCAGGGCATTCTTCAATTCTTGTTCGAGGGGATTCATACCGGCACATCTCCCATCGTGCGAGCCAGCTTCTGACGCAAGAGGGCCAAGGCCCGCTGCAAATTGCTCTTGACGGTATTGATGGGCATTTCCATCACTTCGGCGATCTCGTGGTACTCCAGCTCCTCCTGATAGCGGAGGATGACGACCATGCGAGCTTGCTCGGGAAGGCTCGCCACCAGCCGCTGGAGTTTTTCCCCCAGCAACGGGTCGCACTCGGGCGATGCTCCGGCACAGTCAGAGATTTCATCCAGACCCACCTCAAGCTTGCGCCCTCGCGCGTGATCGATCGAACGATGGGTGGCCACTTTCCTCAGCCAATACTTCAGGTGGGCGGGCGACTCAATCGAGTTAATGTTCTGGTAAAGGTGAACAAAAACCTCTTGCGCCACGTCTTCCGCCACCGGCCGGTCGTGCAGAAAGTGATACGCCACGCTGAATACCATCGCCTGATGCTCGCGCACGATACGGGCGAAAGCGGAGGCGTCGCCCCCGGCCGCCAAGGCCAGAGCTTCCTCCATCCGTGTTTCCGCCGCCTCGCTCAACCCCACCGTCCCCTGTTAGCCTTATACGCGAAACCCCAGCGGGCGAATGCAATTTATTCTTCAAAACGTCTCATCCAACGCCAGCGTGCCGAGCATTTGGTTCAAGTCTTTTCCGGCCTGCTCGCGTTTCGCCTTGAGACCGGCAATTTCAGATCGCAGGGTGCCTAGCCGGTCCTCCTGCTCGTTGAGCTGCTGGGTGTAGCGCTGCACCAGCGCCCGTTCCTCCGCCGTGCCTTTCAGCGCTTTCATGTTTTCCCGGATGCGGCTCTGGTGCCTCTTGCGCGTTACGCGTATCTGCGTTACGCTAAAATGCGTAATGGAAAGGAGGAGCGAACACCTGTGGAGAATCCGTTTGTATTTGGAGAAATTGTCGACCAGGAGCGATTCATCGATCGCGAGCGCGAAATGCGGGAATTGATCCGTGACACGACTGACGGTCAAAAGATTTTTCTGCTCTCGCCGCGCCGGTTTGGCAAGAGCTCACTCGTTGCGTTGGCCTTTTTGATGCTGCGCAAGAGGCACATCCGCACGGTGATCCTGCCCGTCACCAGCTATGCCAGCTATTCGCAATTCCTGGAGAAATTCGCCGCCCGCGTGATTCGTGCGGCAGGACCCTGGGAGCGCGTCAAAGACTGGGCGAGTCGCTTTGTCCAGCGCGTG
The DNA here is from genome assembly GCA_050013575.1 of Terriglobia bacterium. GTDB lineage: Bacteria > Acidobacteriota > Terriglobia > UBA7540 > UBA7540 > DASYXZ01. The sequence continues at coordinate 34,341 of JBEKEZ010000033.1, forward strand.
CGGCCCGAGATCAGCATCAACGGCGTAACGGGAGAGCTTGAAATCTCCTTGGGCAGGGCGGCTAACCTCGATCCGGCGCCCATGGCCCCCGATGTGTTCGCCCTACCCGGCGAACTCACCCGCAAGGGCGGATTCCGGATGGCCATTTGTCTGGACGAATTTCAAGGCATCCGCCGCTTCGACGGGCAGTCTATCGAAAATGCTCTTCGAAACGAAGTGCAGCGGCAGAGAGGGGTGGCCTACGTTTTTTCCGGCTCTCAACCTTCACTCATGGAGGACATGCTGTCTGCCCGTCGCCCGTTTCACAAAGCCGGGCCTAAGATGTTCTTGGACAAGATTTCCGCCCACGCCTGGAAGGACTTTATTGTGGGGCAGTTTCGCAGGCGCCAGCGAAGCCTGGCCGAACCGGCTTTGGACTACTTGCTCGACGCGGCGGATTTGATCCCTTATGATGTGCAGCGGCTTGCGCACGAGCTTTGGGATGATGCGGAATTGAAAGGGAAACAAAAGCTCGGGATCGACGACGTGCGGGGCGTGATCGATGGGCTGGTGAAAAGCCAGGCGGCATACTACGAGCGGCTCTGGGAACAACTGCCGCTCCGCCAGCGTGCCATCTTGCAGGCTCTGACACGCCGCGCCCATGGCGGCCTGTTTGCCCAAGGCGTGCGCGAAGCGTTCCGGTTGGGCGCTGCGTCCAGCGTGCAGAGGGCTCTCCAGGCCATGGAGAACAAAGATATCCTCGATCGGTATCAAGGGAAGTACTTTCTGCTCGATCCGCTTTTCAAACAGTGGATTCAGAGAAAGGCGGCGGAGTCCGCATGAACGGCGTTAGGCGTTACGCTTTTTTGCGTTACGCTAAATTGCGTAACGGATTCGGGGCGCTTTGGCCTCGGCGGTAAATCGCCCGAGGAAGCGCAGAGCGCTCCCCTACTTCATGAGTTCCAGCACAGCGGCGGTCATAGCCTTCACGCCGGTGCGGATGGTAGGTTCGGGCAAGGGCGCCCACAGGCTGGAATGGAGCGAAGGCAGCGGCTTGCCGGTCTGCTTACTCTCCTTGAACTTGACCGGGTCGACCGCGCCGAGCGAGAACATGCAAAGAGGGATTGAGTGCGTCTCGAGGCCGAAGTATCCAAAGTCCTCGCTCGCCATTATCGGCGCCATCTTCACGACGTTGGCGCGGCCTAAAGTCCTTTCGAAGACGCCGGCCAGGCGTTCGGTCAGTTGCGGATCATTGTAGGTGGACATCGTGTATTCGTCGGGATTGGGCCGGACGATGGGCGCGCGGTCCTCGGGAATGCCTGCGGCCAACGCGGTGCCGCGCGCCAGGCGCTCGATGGAGGCCAGAATCCTTTGCCGGACTTCTTCCTTGTAGGTGCGAATCGTAAGCTGCAAGTGCACCTCGTCCGGAATGATGTTGTATCGCGTGCCGCCCTGAATGGCGCCGACCGTAACGACGGCAGGGTCAAACGGTGAGTTTTCGCGGCTGACAATGGTCTGCAAGGCGAGGATGAACTCGGCGGCGGCGACGATCGGATCTTTGGTCGCTTCGGGCCGGGAACCATGCCCGCCGAGACCGCGAATGATCACATCCACCGAAGTCGAGCTGGCGAGAGCGTAGCCCGGCGTGTAGCCGACTTTGCCCGCTTCCAGGTCCGCCGAATCGTGAAGCGCCAGGCAGTAGTCCGGCTTCGGAAATCGCTCATACATGTGGTCGGCCATCATCGCCTGCGCGCCGCTGATGGCTTCCTCCGCCGGCTGGCCAATCAGCACCAGCGTTCCGTGCCACTGGTCCTTCAGGTTGGCGAGCATCTTCGCCGTGCCGAGCAGCGTGGTGATGTGGATGTCGTGCCCGCAAGCGTGCATCACGCTCACTTCTTCGCCCGCATCGTTCCTAGCTTTCACCTTGCTCGCGTAAGGGAGGCCGGTTCTTTCCTCAACCGGCAACGCGTCGAGCTCGGTTCGCACCAGGACGGTTGGGCCGTCACCGTTTTTCATTACCCCGACCACGCCGTAGCTTCGCCAATCACGGTTTTTGTACTTCCCGACGTGGTCCGTCACGGTGTAACCGAGCGCGCGGAGTTGGCCCGCGACGAAAGCGCCGGTCTTCTCCTCGTGGTGGGAGAGCTCCGGCGCGGCGTGCAGCTCTTTATAAGTCGCGACCAGGCCCGGGACTTCTTTTTCGATCATCGCGTCCAGTTTCGCGTCTTGCGCGGGCGCGACGGCCGCCAGCGATATCATGGCAAGCATAATCAAACACGCTTCTGCTCTTCTCATGAGTCCTCCGATTGCAGACGCTTCTCAATCCAATTGCGGATAGGCGGAATCGCCCCACGCGGGAACTTGTGGGGCGACTGATAGAGCCGGAATCCGACAGACGGCGACCAAGCGTACCTGTTATGACCAATGGGGCACGGACTGAGTGCAACGAAACGAGCCAGTGTCTGGGATTCACTCACTTCTGGCCGGTGCATTCTGGGCGACGCTCTCCACCGTTTCCCTCGGCAGGAAGCTAAGATACTCACGGACCTCTAGTTGCATGCGGTCGATCTCGGCCAAGAAGCCGGAGACGGCGGCACGGTAATTCTCTGGGTTTTTCTCTGTCTTGCGGAGATGAGCCGCCTGACTCTGGAACCATGTGATGCGTTCTAAGGTCGTTTGCAGCTCCGCATCGTTCACGATCATGTGTCCTCCGTCACGATCTCGACAATTCCGCGCCGTCCGCCGTCTCGGCGAATCTGCCAATATTCTATCATCTGGCGCTCACCGCCGAGTGCCCCAGAGCGTCGCGTCCAAAAAATGCTCGCCCCAAACCGCGCTGCCGCTTCCCTATGGTCAAACACCAGGGCAGCCTCCCCGGTCACGGAGGACAAGTCAAAGGTATCCTCCATCAGCACAACGATATCGACATCGTTCGGCTCGCGCTTCGCCGTAACAAATGATCCGAAGACAACGAAGTGCGCCATCTGCCCGGTGGACGACACGAGCTGATAGATGCGGTCCAATCGCTCGGCGACGGCGCGGCGCTGGAGCGATCCTTGGCCGAACCGCTGAAGAACCTCCGACAGTCCCGCACGGTACAGACCAGGCGGAAGATCTCCTTCGTCATTGAAAGGCGGCAATCGCGACACAACACCTCAGAAACTGCTCAGCCTCCGGTTCGCCAGGCGCTCGTCATAAATTACTTTGTCACACTCCGTGTCATATCGCGCTACCCATCACACATGCTTCTCAATCCACTTGCGGATGGGCGGAATGGCCGCGCCACTCGCCATAAAGAGTCCTTGTCACCCTGGTAGCCGTGCAAGGCAATCAGCAGCGGCCGGCGCTCTCGGGATCGCCGCGCTCGCGGCAGCTCAAGCTCGTTGTACGTGCGAATCCGGTTGACGAGGAAGTGTTCCATACGGCCACGCTTGAGGGAGGGGCGATTCTAGTACACGCACGGTCACCCCCCGCGCTCGGCGCTTCTCGGCGAGCTCACCTTGCCATCGCGTCCCACCTTTGAACTTGCTTTGCATTTCGGGCTAGAATGAAGCCTCCGGTATCCAACCATGACCATCCTGCTGCGAGGACTCCTGATCCTGGGTCTGATCGCACTGAACGCTTTCTTTGCGGCGGCGGAATACGCATTGCTCACCGTGCGGCGGACGCGCGTCGAGCAATTGGTGCAGGAGGGCGAACCGCGTGCCAAGGCCGTTCAGACTCTGCTCGCGGACGTCGGCTTGCTCATCTCCGCCACCCAACTGGGTGTGACGGTCATCAGCTTGCTCATGGGCTGGCTGGGTGAGCGTGTGATGGCGGCCGCGATCGAGAGCGTGCTCGAAGGGCGCCTCGAGCACTTTACCACGGTGATTGTTGCCCATTCCATCTCCGTGGGTTTTGGCTTCCTGCTGATTACCATCCTGCTGATGGTCCTCGGTGAGCTGGTTCCCAAGGCTTTGGCTTACGAACGCGCCGAGCGGGCCTCGCTGATCCTTGCGTGGCCGATGCTCTTCTTCCTGCAAGTGAGCAAGCCTGCCGTCCGGGCCGTCGACGCGCTGGCGGACCTTGTGCTTCGCGCTCTCGGCCAGGCGGCCGGGCAGGCTCACGCCGCCCAGCACACTCCCGAAGAGGCAAAGCTGATTGTGTCGGCGATTCGAAAAGGGGGAATGCTCGGCAAAGAGCAAGAGGAAATGATTCACAGCGTCTTCGATCTCGACCAGGTCCGGGTGCGCGAGATCATGGTGCCGCGGTCCAAGACTACCTGCCTGGCCCTCACCAAGGACCTGCCCTCGCTGATGGAGCGAGTTGTTCAGGTCCAGCACTCGCGCGTGCCCATCTACGACGGCTCTCCCGACCACATCGTCGGCGTACTCTACACCAAAGACCTGTTGCGCGTCGCCGTGGACCGCCGGCGGCACGGCGTGGCCATCGACTCCCCGTTCGATTTGCGGTCGATTCTGCATACCCCCATGATCGTGCCCGAAACGATGACGCTCACCCAGATGCTGAAGGAGATTCGCCGCCGGCATTCCCAGGTGGCGCTGGTGGTCGATGAGTTTGGAACCTTTGTTGGGCTGGTGACTATCGAAGATATCCTCTCCCAGATCGTGGGAGAGATTCAGGACGAATCGGAGCGGGCAGCGCCGGTGGTTCGCGCCTTCGGCGAAAACGTGATGGAAGTGGACGGTGGGCTCAGCCTGCGCGAGCTGGCCAGTGACTATGATGTGATTCTGCCCCGCGACGGCGGATACGAAACTATGGCGGGATTCGTTCTGGCGCGCCTCGGGCAGATTCCTAAAGGGGGCGAATCGTTCTTGTGGGAGGATCGGCGCTATACGGTAACCGAAATGGACGGCCGGCGGGTGGCTAGAGTGAGAGTCGAGAAGCTGCCCGTAGGAAAGGAAGCAGTAGGCAGTGGGCGGTAGGCAGAAGGCAGAAAGCACAAGGCAGAAGGCCGTAGGCAGAAAGCAGAAGGCAAAACGCAGAAGGCAGAAGGCACAAGGCAGTAAGCAGTAGTACGCAGTAGCAGTAGGCCTTCGGCAGACAAAGGAAAGAAAGTCAAATGGCAAATGTCAAAAGGCAAATGTAAGATGGGTTTCGCTTTTCCCATTTCACATTTGCCATTTACCTTTTTCCATTTGCCTTTCTTTTTCCGCGTACTGCCGACTGCTTACCGCTTTCTGCCTACTGTAAACTCGTCATTTACGTCGCAGCGGCTTGCCCGCCAAGCATGACGCCGATCTCTGCGCCGCGCGCCACGTTTAACGTCTTGGCCGCCGAACCGCGGTTGGTGCAGATTTCGAGAAATCCCGAGCTGCCCACGATGGCAAAGACCTCGGAAGGTTTTCCCATCGAATAGGCAAGATTGAGCCGGCTGATTTCCTGCTGGTTGATGATGATCTTGAAGGGCGGCGGATTTTCGCTGAAGAGCTGCGGAATGTCCTGAGGGCTGAGATTGGTGATGACGTTTCCAAACTTATCCACTTTCAGGACCACGCCCTTCATCAGCGTGTCGCTCACTTTCTTGGGCCTGGGGGGAGTGAACTTCGCGTAATCAGTGATGGGGTCGCCGAACTTATCGATCTCCACGCCTTTGGAGAGCCAGCCCACGATGGGGGCAAAAATGTCGCGGCCGTGAAATGTGCTGCTGACGGGATTCAGGAAATAATGATCGGCAGTAACGTGCCGCACTTCCAGGGCCTCTTCCCGCTCGTAGATGAGTGACAGCACCCCGTTGTCCGGCGCCACGAATTTGTAATTCATGGTTCGCGCCAAAATCGGCCGGCGCGCCGTCCCCACCCCGGGATCGACTACCACCAGGTGAATGGTGTCGGAAGGGAAAAACCGGTAACTCTGCGCGAGGGTGAAAGCGGCATCGAAGATGTCGTAAGAGCTGACGTTGTGGCTGATGTCAACGATTTGGACTTCGGGATTGATATTGATGATGACGCCCTTGAGCACGCCCACGAAGTGGTCGGCGAGACCAAAGTCGGTCGTGAGTGTCACCACCTGCCTGCGCACCCGAAGTCCCTCCCGCTTGGAGCCGGTTGCTGAATCCATCGCACGCTAACGGAAAGGGAAATATTTGTCAAGGCGCGTGAGCCCATTGTGCGTCGTCCTCTACGTGCTCGCCGATCAACGCTGGGGGTCCCGAGCGCGCCGGCGTTCCATCCACATTGTGTATCGAATCGCCAGCCCCGATTTGATCGTGGCCCGTGCCACAATGACAATCATTTTTCGGGACTTATGCGTTTGACAAAGCAAAATAAATCTGCTGAATGTTAGGCAGGACCGAGACAGGCCTGTTCGCTCTCCTGGAAAACTTCATCTTCGGGAGCTGAGTGCCACTCTTGGGCCTTCGTGGACAATTAGGGGAATGTTGTATAAAATCGTCCACCAGTGAAGGCAAGTCCGAGCATGACCAAGACAATTGAGCAAGGCAAAGAAGAAGTTACAAAGTTGTCCGCGTACTTCGCTACCAACCGCCAGGCGTTTCTCGCCCCCGGCGTCAAGGAAGACCACGTCCGCCAATCGCTGATCGACCCCCTCTTTGAAGCCCTCGGCTGGGACGTTCACAACAGGGCCATGACAGCGCCCCAGTACCGGGAAGTCATTCGCGAAGACAGCTTGGATGTGGAAGGGCACCAGAAGGCGCCGGATTACACCTTTCGCGTCGGTACCCTGCCCAAGCTTTACGCCGAAGCCAAAAAGTGCGCCGTCAATATCGGCGCGGACCCCGCCCCCGCCTTCCAGCTTCGTCGGTACGGATTTACCGGCAGACTCGCGTTGTCCATTCTCACCAATTTTGAGGAATTGGGCGTTTACGATTGCACGATGCGACCCTATCTGAGCGACAGGGCTAGCCATGCCCGAATCCTGTACTTCCGCTACGATGAATACCCCAACCGTTGGCGCGAGTTATGGGATGTATTTTCGCGCGAAAGCGTCTGGTCCGGGGCCTTCGACCAGTACGCGGCGTCCAAGCGGAAGCGTGGCACGTCGGAAGTCGACGCGGATTTTTTGGGTGATATGGAAGGCTGGAGAGAAGCGCTGGCCCGGAACATCGCGCTTCGGAACGAGGACATTTCTTCGGATGACGCGCAGGCCTCTGATCTTAACGCCGCCGTGCAACTGACGATTGACCGAGTGGTTTTCCTGCGCATGGCGGAAGACCGGGGGCTGGAACCCTACGAGCAGCTTCTGAAACTGTGCGAACGGCCGGACGTTTACCGCCGCTTCATGCACGACCTGTGCCGCCGGGCCGATGAGAAATACAACTCCGGGCTGTTTCATTTCCACAAGGAAAGCGGCGTATCGGAAGATCCCGATCGAATCACGCCGAAGTTGGCGGTGGACGACAGAGTTTTCAGGCCGATCCTCGAAAGCCTGTATTTCGAGCACGGCTCGCCGTACCACTTCGGCATTATGCCCGTAGAGATCCTTGGAACCGTCTATGAGCGCTTCTTGGGAAACGTGATTCGGCTCACGGCTGGACATCAGGCCAAGGTTGAGGAAAAGCCCGAGGTACGCAAGGCTGGCGGCGTTTACTATACGCCAGCCTACATCGTTGAATACATCGTCAAGCACACTTTGGGCAGGCAGATTAAGGGGCGAAGCCCCGTGCAATTGTCCGGCCTGCGGAACGGAAAAGAACCGCTCCGCGTTCTGGACATGGCGTGCGGCTCCGGGTCTTTCCTATTGGGCGCTTACCAACAGTTACTCGACCATTGTTTCGAATGGTACGTGGAACACGATCCCAAAAAGTACAAGAAGGCCGTTTACAAGGACCCTCGCAACAGTCACTGGCGGCTGACCATCGAGGAGAAGAAACGAATCCTGACCACGCACATCTTCGGCGTTGACACTGACCCCCAGGCCGTTGAGGTGACCAAGCTCTCTCTGCTACTGAAAGTATTGGAAGGCGAGACCGACCAGAGCCTTTCTTTGAGCCAGCTTCCCTTCGGTGACCGCGCCCTGCCCAATCTGTCGGACAACATCAAGTGCGGGAACTCCCTGGTGGGACCGGATTACTTTGCTGGCAGGCTAATCGTCGACTCCGAGGAAATGAAGCGTGTGAACGCTTTCGACTGGAGGCAGGGCTTCCCCGACGCAACGAAGGCGGGAGGCTTTGACTGCGTCATCGGAAACCCACCGTTCCTGTTCATTACCGAGGTCCCGGTATCCGACCGCACGTACTACCAGGAGAAATACAAGACCGTCACCTACAGATTCGACCTGTACGGGGTTTTCCTAGAAGCGGCGCTCACGCGACTCCTGCGGCGCAGAGGAGTTCTTGGATTCATAATTCCCCACACCTTGCTCAGTAACGATTCATTTCAAGCCTTACGTTCGCTGCTGGCGACGAATGTGCGGATTTACGAGGTCCTGGACTTGGGGCCGGGGGTGTTTAAGCATGCGAAGAATGAAACGATGCTGCTTTTCTTCGAAAACTCTGCGCCCGTCGCAACCAGCAAGACCGAGGTCGCCCGCACAACGCCACAGAATTTCCTAGGGCGCGATCAGATGTTCATTGCTTCACAGAGAAAATGGGCAAGGTCAAAAGGGGAGGCCTGGCTTGTGCGGGCGTCAAGCGGTAGTGCTGCCATCCTGGGACGCATGCTTAAGCACGCCAAGATGCTTGGCGATTTTTGCGCGGCGAACCAAGGGCTTCGCACTGGCGACAACGAGCGATTTCTTTCTGAAGCCAAGCGGAGCAGAATGTGGGAAGCCGCCGCCGGAGGATCAGAGATCAGGCGCTACGGTCCCATCCCAAAGGGGCTTTTCGTGCTCTACGATCCAGCACGACTCGATGCACCGAGACGACGCGAGATATTCACGACCGCGGAAAAAATCGTCGTCCAAGAGATCCGAAATATCTCGCTGCTCCGGCGGATTGTGGCAACTCTAGATACCTCCAAGACGTTCTGCTTGCAATCGACGAACGTTGTAAACCTTAAACCGGGCGCCCAGCTTGACATCCGATACTTGCTTGGCGTTTTGAACAGCGCGGCAGTTAACTATTTCTTCCGCTGTCGGTTCCCCGGCAATAACCACATTCCATCGAACCAACTCCTGCGCATACCGATACCACTTCCGCCGACTCCACAAACCCAGAGCCGTTTGGCCGGACTGGTAGAGGCGATTCTGGCCCTGAACAAGGAATGGGCGTCCGCTAGGTCGGTGGCGCAAAAGGCCATCGTCCAGCGCCAGATTGACGCGACGGATGCGAAGATTGATCGGCTGGTGTATGAACTGTACGGTCTGACGGCTGAGGAAATCGCGCTGGTTGAGGGGTCAGAAATGTAGTACGGCCGACGAGTGACAAAGCCGGGAAGGAGAATCCGAATCCCGCTGGCCGAGAAAGACACTCTCCCCCTTCTTTCTTACACTCAAGCCCACTGCTGCTGCGGGGGACCCACTCCAAGCCGAAGAAGGAGAAGTGGTCGAAGTAACGACGCTTGTCAGGCGCCCCGAGCCTACTACAGCCGTGCTTCCTCAAGTACATAATTCCGCATTTTTATCTTGACAAGTACCCCGGAAGTCTTATACTATACTCACATCTATGGCCACGCGGCATCGCGGAGGATGTCGTGTGCCTGCGCAAATCGCCTGTTCGGACGTCCAAGCTTCTCGCGGCCAATCGCCGCAATTCTCAGAAATCAACAGGACCGCGCACGGTGGCTGGGAAAGCCCGTGCCTGTCTGAACGCCTTGAAGCATGGTGAGCGCGCCTGCCGGCTGGCCGAGAAGCTGATGGCGTGCGGCGACTTGGGCGGGGCCCGGCTGCACGCTCGGATGAGGCGGGAAATTGAGGGCGTGTTCGGGGTCACGTGCCGGGAGGAAGTCCGACAGGCCGAGCGCCTGGCCAACGCCATCTACGCCCTGCTGCGGCGAGTGGAGCGATTACGAACGAAGCCGGAATGTCCTTTATTTTCTGCGAGATTAGGTCCGCGGATATTGCGCCTATTCCGGATTTGTGTCACCGACCCGAGCCGACGGATTGGGCTCTGCTATTGGGTGCAACGCAAGGCCTATTGGAACTGGGATCGGGTCATGGCTGCCGCCGTCATCCCGGAGACGATGGCGTTCGAGCCTCCACTTGGCTGGCAACTCGAGACCCGGCTGCGGCGCCGCCTGTATCGGATGCGCAAACCGGGACTGTGGGAGAGGATCGCCTACGGGCTCGTGGGAGCAGAAGGCAGCGGGCAGAATGATGAAAGCAGAAATCAGAAAGTAGAAATCAGAAAGCAGAACGGTGAGAAGGCCGGGCAGGAAGGGGAGAGCACAAATCCCAAAGCCGAAATGAGAAAGCAAGATTGCGGGAGCGCGGGGCGGATGGCGGCAGGCGGGAGGGAGTGTCAGGGGAGGCCGCGGCCCGACCTGATCCGCACGCTCAACGCCAATGGCGGGAGGTGGTGGAGAATGGGAAACCCAGGAAGCCCGTGAGGCAATTGAGTGATTGGGCGATCGGGCGATTGGAACGCCGAAAGATAGCGATTCGCGGATTCTTGACTTCGGTGCGCGCGTCGTTTATGGTAGTTAATTGACTTAATATTCCAATTTTCAGTGGAGAGCTATAGAACTTGAAACGCACCTTTCAGCCTAACCGACGCCGACGATCCAAAACGCATGGATTTCGCATTCGCATGCGGACCCCCGGAGGCCGCCAGACGCTGAAGCGGCGCCGCCAAAAAGGTCGCCATCGTTTGACTCCATGAAAGCTCGTCTTGCGCCGCACGCGTTCCCCAAGGATTTTCGATTGCTGCGCCGCGCCCAATTCAAGCGGGTTTACGACGAGGGGCAACGGAGGAGCACCTCGATATGCACGATCTTTTTCAAATCCAATGGGCTCTCGCAAACCCGGCTGGGGATCACGGCGACGGCGCGGTTGGGCAAAGCGGTTCTGCGGAACCGCGTGAAGCGCCGGCTGCGCGAGGTCTTTCGGCTGCATCGCGGGTCGATTCCGGGTGGATGGGACATCGTGCTGAACCCGCGTGTGGGAGTGGCGAAGGCCGCATTCTCAGCCGTGGAGCGCGAAGTGTTGCGGCTCTTCCCGCAGGCGCCGCCCCCGGCCAGCGCGACAAGTTCGCCATCGCGATGAAGACTATCGCTCTGGGCATGATCCGTTTTTACCAAGTGTGCCTGTCCCCGGCGCTGCCGTCATCGTGCCGCTTTTATCCGTCTTGTTCGGCTTATGCCTACGAAGCGGTCGAGAAGTGGGGTGTGTGGAAAGGTTCGGGAATGGCCTTGCGACGGCTTCTCCGTTGCCGGCCGTGGGCGGGGCACGGCTACGATCCCGTTCCGTAAAGGACCGGGATTGGGGATTAGGAATTAGGGTTTAGGCGTTAGGGACTGGGTGCCGAGTTCTAGATGCGAGGTACTATTCTAGGTGATTGGTGTTTGGGGTAGGAAAAAGAATTCAATGCCGGGCCGGGCGCACCGTCCTTTGTGGTCGGCCCTAATTCCTAATCCCTAATTCCTAATCTCTGCTCTTCCATATGGATCAAGAAAAGCGAATCATGCTGGCGTTTGCCATCTCCTTCGCAGCGCTCGTGCTGTGGCAAGCGCTGTTTGTCAAGACTCCACCTCGCACCGTCAAGGCGCCGGCCCCCGCTTCCGCGTCCGGCCAAGTTTCAGGACAACCCGCTGCCCCACCCCCATCCGCCGTTTCGGAAAAGACTGAAGCGCCAATCCCGCAAGGCGGTACTGAAGCCCCACCTTCCCTTCCGGTTCAGCGTGGCGCCAAGGCCGAAGAAATTGTCGTGGAAAGCGACATGTACCGCGTGACGCTTTCCACTAAGGGCGCGGTCGTGAAGAGCTGGGTGTTGACGAAATATCGGGATCAGAAGGGTGACCCCTTAGATGTGGTGGATGATCCCGCTTGCCAGCAGCTCGGTTATCCGATGAGCTTCTCGCCGTCGGGAACGGACCCGTCGCTTGCCGGAGAATTAAATCAAGCGCTCTATGTGGCCCAGTTCGCGACACCGCCAACTGCAAGCAGTGGCGGAAGCACTGCGGAGCCGTCCGCGGGCTCGAGACTCAAGCCGCCGCTGACGCTCACCCTCGTGTACAGCAACGGAAAGGTGGAGGCCCGCAAACAATTCGTCTTTGGGCCTGAATACTCAGTGCATGTCGAGGCCAGCATCCGCGATGGGCAAAAGCTGCTTCCCGTGGGCATCAAGTGGTCTGGTGGATTTGGGGACCACTCGCTGCCGTCGGCTGCGGCCGCATCCACGAGCCTGGCTTTCTATCAGACGCCGGATGGCAAATTCGCCCATGAGGCCTTGGTTCCTTCGTTTTGGGGTCGCATAGTCGGCGCTGCCCCGAGACTCGACCTGGACGTTAACGGTCCGCTCTTTTCGGCGGGCCTCGAAGACCGATTCTTTGCTGAAGCCTTCCTACCCAGCTCTCTGGACGCAGGTTTCCACATTGCTCGACAAACGTGGACTCCGCCCGATTTTAAGGGGCAGGAGAAAGACAAGCCGAGGCCTATCGAGGCCACGCTCACTTCCACTGGTTCGAATCCTCTCAGCTTCGGGCTGGTCGTGGTGCCAAAAGACCTGGACGTGCTGAGCTCCTTGACGCCGTCCCTCAGCAGCCTGGTGGATTTTGGGTTTTTCAGTTTCTTTGCCAAGCCGCTTTTCCTCGGCCTGCGCTATATCTACGAGCACTGGATTCACAATTACGGCTGGGCGATCGTCATCTTGACGGTCCTCGTCAACTTCGCCATGTTTCCGCTGAAGGTCAAGGGGATTCGCTCCGCCCAGCGCATGCAGAAAATTGCGCCGCTGGCCAAGGACATTCAAGATCGATACAAGCAATACAAGTTCAACGACCCGCGCAAGCAGCGAATGAACCAGGAAATGATGGATCTCTACAAGAAGCACGGCGTCAATCCCCTCAGCGGCTGCTTGCCGATGGGGTTGCAGCTTCCTTTTCTCTACGCGTTCTATCGCGTCCTCTATCTCTCCATTGAGCTTCGGCACGCAACGTGGATTCTTTGGGTCAAAGACCTCTCCGCCCCCGATCCGTGGTATATCCTTCCGACTTTGATGGTGATCACGATGTTTGGGCTACAGATGATAACTCCCATCGCTACCACCGACCCCGGGCAAAAGCGCATGATGTATTTAATGCCGTTGTTTATGGGCGCTTTGTTCTATAATTTCGCCGCCGGACTCAACCTGTATTATCTGACCGCCAACGTGGTGGGGATCGGGCAGCAGGTTTTCATCAATCGCAAGATGCCGGTGCACGATCTTGTGGCTGCGCCCGCTCGAAAAGAAAAGGAAGAGAGAGAAAAGAATAAGTGACCATGGACGCTCAACCCGCAGAGTCGCAGCACCGGCCCCTGGAGACTTCTCTGGCCACCCTGGAAGACCTTCTCCGTCAGGTGATCCGGCGTGGCCACTTCGATCTGAAGTTCGTGATACGGAAAGCGAGCGCGGGCGTTGACCCGGCTGACGGGCCGACCCATGTCGTCGATTTTTCGGGAGCCGACGAGGACCTGCTGCTGGAAAAAAACGGCGCGCTCTTGGATGCCCTGGAGACGGTGATTCTCAAGGCCGTGCGGTTGGACGAAGAGCATTTCGGCAAGATCGCCTTTGACTGCCGGGAATATCGACGGGCGCGAACGGAAGAGTTGAAATTGATGGCGCGAGTCGCGACCGACCGTGTGATCGAATCGGGCGATCCCTTTTTCCTGAATCCCATGACCGCCCGCGAGCGGCGCATCATTCACCTCGCCTTGAAAGACCACCCCCAGGTGCGCACCGAGAGCCAGGGCTTCGGGTCAGAGCGCAAAGTCGTGATCGTTCCCAAATGACAGTTCACAGTCCACAGTTAACAGTCTACAGTAAGACCGAAGATGAAATTAGAAACTGGAAAATGGAAATTGGCCCTGCTATGGATCACCAATTTCCAGTTTCGAATTTCTAGCAGGCTGATGAAAAACGCTCCTGGGCGCTGTCATTCCGAGCGAAGCGAGGAATCTCGCCCTGAAAAGAAGGCGCTTACGAGATCCCGGCCATTTTTTCATCAGCCTGCTAATTTCTAATTTCTGCCCGGCTATGCCCACCGACGACACTATCGTGGCCATGGCAACTCCGCCTGGCCGAGGAGGCATTGGAGTGGTCCGGCTTTCGGGCGATCGTTCTATTGAGATCGCATGCCGCCTCATCCGATTTGCCAAGCCGTCCCTCGAGACCCAACACGCGACGCTGGGTGAATTCTGCGAGCCGGATTCGGGCCGCGTGCTGGATCAAGTGGTAGTCACGTGTTTCCGCCGGCCGCATTCTTACACCGCCGAAGATGTTGTGGAAATCTCCTGTCACGGCGCTCCGGTGATATTGAGCTATCTTGTGGAACGCTGTCTCGAGGAGGGGGCGCGCGCGGCAGAGCCCGGTGAATTCACCCGGCGCGCGTTCTTGAACGGCCGCATCGACCTGACGCAAGCGGAAGCTATCCGCGACCTCATCGAATCGCAGACGCTCTTTCAGGCTCGCGTCGCGGCGCAGCAAATGGACGGCGCCGTCTCGGCGCGCCTGAAACCTCACAAAGAAAAGTTGCTTGACCTCATCGCGAAACTCGAAGCCGGAATCGATTTCGCGGAGGACGACGTCGCCGTCACCGGATGGGCCGAACTCTCGGGCGATCTCGATGCCGTCCGCGCCGACCTCGACGCGCTGGTCGAGGGCTACCAGTACGGCAGAATCGTCCACGATGGCTTGAGCCTCGCCATTGTTGGGCGGCCCAATGTGGGGAAATCGAGTCTGTTCAATCGCCTGCTGAATATGGACCGCGCCATCGTTACGGCAACGCCAGGAACCACGCGAGACCTGGTGGCGGAGAGCGCCGCGATTCGAGGCATTCCGCTGCGCTTCGTTGACACGGCGGGGATTCGCCACACGCTGGACGAAGTGGAAAAAATCGGAGTCGAGAAGTCAATGCAGGCGATTGCCGATTCCGATCTGCGGCTGCTCGTGGTGGACGCATCGGACGGATGGACGAATCAAGACGCGGAGCTTCTCGAGAAAGTCCGTCCCCTCGGCGCGCTGGTGGTGGCGTTGAACAAATCTGACTTACCGCGCCGGCTGACCGAGGCCGCGCTCCAGCCGCTGATGGGCACGAGCGAGGCACCCGTTGGAATCGTCATGACTTCCGCTCTCACCGGCGACGGACTGGCACAACTCAAGGAGAAAATCCTCGAAGTCGCCGCCCCGGCTCGCGACTTGGGCCCCCAAGGCGAGTTCATCACCAACCTCCGCCACCAGCAACTTATCAAGCAGTCCGTTGCTGCCCTCGACCGCGCGCGCCAGGCCGCGCAGCAACACACGCCGCACGAAATGCTGCTGCTCGATCTCTACGACGCCCTGCGCGCGCTCGATACACTCACCGGCGCGACTTACGTGGACGATGTGCTGGAGATTATCTTTTCCAGGTTTTGTGTGGGAAAGTGAAGAGCAGTAGGCAGTGGGCAGTAGGCAGCAAGAGGAAAATGGCAAATGGGACATGCCAAATGTGAAATGGTAAGTGGCAAGACCATTTGCCATTTACCATGACCCATTTTCCATTTGAAATTTTCTTCAGATCTCAGAGATTCCGCAGATTCAATCTGAGCAATCGGCGTAATCTGTGGATTTCCTTCGGGAATAGCCCGACCGCCTCTTCCTTCTAACTCCCAACAGCGTGATGAAAAATGTCATTCTGAGGAGCCGAAGGCGACGAAGAATCTCGGAAGTGCTTGATTCCAAAACTACAGAAACCCTTCGCGGAGTTTACCCTGAGCGAGAAATGAAAAAGATCCTTCGCTTCGCTCAGGATGACAGCGAAGGGCTCAGAATGACAGCGTAACCGACTTTTTCATCAGCCTGTTAGATTTTGAATTGGAATCTCGCCCGCTGGCGCTTGATCCACCCGAGTTTGCCAATCACCGCCGGGGGCAGGGCGTCGGTCTGACTACGGGCCACGACCGCCGCCCGTGGACAGAGCAAGAACGTGGCACGCTCGACAGGCTTCTCGGCAAAGTTTGGCCAGGCACGATCGCCAAGCGCCTAAAACGGACGGAGACCTCAGTGGTGTAGAGAATCAGGGCGCTGGCCGTCCGCGCAGGTACCTTGCAAGTCGCGAGCCGATCCTAGCCCGTCCTAGTTCCCATCCCCGAAACCGAGATTCCCGACAATGGTGTTGTACGGTCGACCGGTGCCGCGCAGAGCGAAAGATGGTAAGATTCGTTTTATCTACAGCCATGACTCGACAAATGGGGATTCGGGCAACGTTCGCGCATACGCGCTCGACAACAGCGACGGTGGGTGACGATGCTGCGGGCGCCAACCACCCTCTGCCAGTCGTGCGATTGGGATCTTGGCGACCGATGATTGTGGCTGAGATGACAAACATGAGAGCAATGGCACCCACGGGACACGGGATCGTGGCATTCGGCCGATGGCGTTCCCCGCACGGGTAGCCCGACGGCGGAATATCGGCAGAGTGTCCGCACAATGGAGACCAGGTTCGACGCGTAGTAGGGACCAAGAAGAAAGGTTATGCTGAAACAGACATTTACATCTGACAACTTCCGCCGAATATTTGATAATGAGAGTCGCAGGGGTGTAAATCTCGAGCCGCGCTTTTTCCCCGAAGTTGCGGACGTCACCAAGCTAATTAGCGAATGCAGGAGGAAGGTTCGCGACCTTCGGCGGAGGAGGAACACACTTGCTCCGTCAGCCTACGAGGGAGAGCTGTCAAAACTAAAAGATGAGAAGCAGCAGCTGACCATCCAGAAGGAAGATCTCCTGAGACAGGAACTAGAAAAAATCAGCTCCCAAATGGCCGACGGGAACTTTGGTCTTGTCTTAAGGCAAGTGACGGTGCCGAGAGGCGGGAAGGCATACACCTTAGGGAACACGCCAACTGCATATTTTGCAATGAAACAATTGCAGTACAACATCCGCAGGGTGTATGACGTAAAACAAAGCAGCAGATTCTCGATTGTCTCTGCGCTGAAAACAATCCTGGCGGACGGCTTTCCTAAGTACGTGATTCGCGCGGACATCAAGGATTTCTACGAATCCATTCCGCACGAAGGGCTGCTGAACAAGATCGACGCAGAGAGCCTATTGGCGCTTCCGTCAAGGAAGATCATCAGGCAGGTACTCAACGACTACCGGGACCTGTCGGGAGGGCGGACAGGTATCCCTCGCGGCGTCGGCGTCAGCGCATACCTTTCGGAGCTCTACATGCGTGATTTTGACGACGCCATCAAGTCCCACGACGAACTGGTTTATTACGCGCGGTATGTTGATGACATCGTTGTCGTGTTTGCTGCCAAACCGAACTCTTCAGTAGATCAGTATCGCAAGTTCCTCGAGAGGCAAGTGGCCGCTGTCGGCTTGAAGCTGAATACCAGTAAGACCAAACCGTTCGATCTCAGGGCGCCGGGAACCTGCTGCATGGAATACCTAGGCTACAAAATCACCTTTGGACAAGGCCCGATAACGATTGGGCTTAGCGACAAAAGGAAACAAAAGTACAAAGATCGCATAAAACGCTCATTTGAGGCGTATCGGAAGCAGGGACAGGTTAACGAAAAGAAAGCTCGACGACTCCTTGTGAAGCGAATTCGGTTCATGACAGGGAACACGCGGCTACGAAATAGCAAAGCCAACATCATGATCGGGGTATATTACTCAAATAGTTTACTGTCCAGCTCAGATGAGCTAAAGTCCGCTGACGACTGCCTGAAGACGCAGATTGCCCTCATAAGATCGCAGTCCCTCAGAAACAGGTTGAGCAAGCTTTCGTTTGAGGAAGGTTTCTCACAGCGACGCTATCACGCGTTCAGCACGGGCGAACTTGGACAGGTTACGGAGCTCTGGCGGCATGAAACGTAGGAAGAAAAGAATAAAGTACAAGAAGGAGCGCGCTGTCCTATCAGACGTATTGCCTTACGAGCTCCCCCTCACGTTTTCGAATCATCATTTCTACGAATTCTTGATTGAAAACCAGGTCGAATTCCGCGGCGGAGAGATTTTTTGGAAACAAGGCGACGAGGCACTTGACGCTACAATCCGGCTTCTGGTCGGGGCTGACCGTGACGGGCAGGTTCAGGCATATCAGAGAACGACCCTCGGCGTGACGGTGACCGAAAAGTGCCTGAAGCATTTTAAGGGGGGCTTTGCCTCCATCCCATTCGGCTACAAGATACGGCACAAGGAGGACGAATTCAGAGAGCTAACCATTTGCCATCCCAGAAGCCAACTGCAACTCGTGAACCTCTATGACTCATATAAGGAGTTGATCCTTTACTACTGCCGCGTCAGCCCGTTTTCTATCAGAAGGCCAAGCCGGATTGCTCGATTCGTGTTCCGCAAAGATAGGGCACACTACCAGACTCTTCAAGTCGAAACCAGTGGGGTGGAGGAGTCGGGCCAGGAATCTGAAAACCTGAGATCCTTCTTCGTTTATAAAGATTATAGCCACATCTTCAAATTCTATGAGTCCGTCAAGTTTCATGGCTGCGAGAAGAAGTACAACAGACTTCTCAAACTGGACATTTCGAAGTGTTTCGATAGCGTCTATACGCATTCACTGCAATGGGCGCTGCTCGGCAAGGGGACCGTCAAGGAGGAAAGGAAGAAGTCCAACAGGACCTTTGGGGGCAGGTTCGATGAGTTCATGCGGCAGGCCAATTACGATGAGACAAATGGGATTATCATCGGACCTGAGTTTTCACGCATTTTCGCGGAGCTGATTCTCCAGTCAGTTGATCGAGCGGTCTGCGTTGACATGGAACGCAAACATCAAGTCGTTCACCGAAAAGACTACGAGGTCTTTCGCTACATCGATGACTACTTCGTTTTCTACAACGAGGAAGAGGTCAGAGACACATTCCTGCAGATCCTCCAAGTCAGTCTTAAGGACTACAAGTTATATTTGAATAGAGCTAAAGCGATCAACTATGAGAAGCCGATCATTACCAACATTTCGATGGCAAAACATCGGATCGCGAAACTGCTTAATGAAACTCTCAAATACGAACTTGAAACTGTCAGTCCTGAAAACTCTGGGGGCGATTCCGACTCGCGACCCAGAGATCAGAAACGAGGAAACATCCGCGTTGACTCGGATGACCTGATTACCCAGTTTAAGACGATTCTAAAAGAATCGGAAGTAGACTACAAAGACACCCTTAATTTCACTCTCGCAATCGTCGAGCGGATGAGCGCCCGGATCATTAAGGATTATGGGTCAATAAGCAAGGCCGAGACCTCGGAAAAGCAACTTTGCCAGGCTATTCTGGCCGTACTCGATTTTACATTCTTTATCTACTCCGTATCCCCCCGAGTGAACACTTCGATTAGGCTGTGCAGAATATTGCAGGTATTCATGGCCTTCCTCAAAAAGGCCACAACTAACAAGGATCTCAGGCATACAGTTTTCAACGCCATCTTTGAGAATATTTGTTTCATTTTGAACAAATACAGGAGTTCAGAGCACACACCAGTCGAAACGCTCTACCTGCTGATAGCACTAGCCGAGTTGGGCCGCGACTACTGGCTTGATGTGGAAGCGCTAGCTTCTTACTTCAACATCGAACGCAAAGGCGGTCGCGCCCGCGGTTTCCGTGTGACGTCAGCCCTGAACTATATTTCTCTGGTCGTGCTCTTGTTTTACATGAAGGAGAAAAAGAGGTACGACACCCTTCGGGATTCGATTGAGGCAACCATCAAAGGAAGGTTCCGAGAGAAGAAGGCCACGCTTCGTAGAGATACTGAGCTCACTCTTCTACTGCTCGATATTCTGGCATGCCCGTACGTGAAGCTTCAGACCAAGAAGGAGATACTTCGGATTTATGGGATAAAGGACGAACCTTTGCAGGAGGCGATCATCGCGAAAAGAAAATACTGGTTCACTAAGTGGACGGATCTTGATTTTGGCGAAGAACTGGACGCCAAGCAAAGCCAGGAGGTATATTAAGAATCATGCTTCGCCCAGCTTAATGGCTGTTTGCAGCCCACACACAAGCATGAGCTTCTCTTTTACATGAACTGAGAGAGAGGCAAAAGGAGCAGCAGGGGCGAGCTGCTCCATCTCGTTTAACCAGGAGTCCACGTAGCATCACCCGCTGCACGGTCTGCTCGGCCCATACCACGTTAACGCTCACCTGTCTACAGACCTGTCTGCCGCGCCTTGGCACGGTAATTGCACCATTCGCACGTAGGGGAGCCCGCGGGGGGCTCTGTCGACTCCAGGACGTCAAGAACCTCACTCAGAAAAGCAAGAAATCCTTCGTCGTCACGCGGAATCTCAATCCACGTCATCGACCCCAACAGGGCAGCAGGGCCGAGGGGGGCGTTCCTGAATGCGTCTGGCTCGAAGACGAGAAGCCCAAGCTTCTTTATGGGCCGCAATTCGAGCATGCCCGGTGCGGCGTTTTCCAGAGCGATTGCATAGGCGTGAAGCTGCCTGCTGTATAATGACATGTGCTCTGATTTCCTTTCTCCCGTTTTGAAATCGACGACTGCCCAACTCCCGTCATCAAGCTTCAGAACCGTGTCTATCTTCCCTCTCACAAAGCAAGGCGACACGTGCTTCGGAACCAAGAGCGGACGTGATTGAACCCACTTTTCACCGTACTCGACCACTCCAGGTGGGAGCGCTTGAAGCAACCCTTCCGTACGTTTCCTCGCAAAGAATTCCTTCGTTTTGTGGTCGATAGTCCTGAATACCTTTGCCATCGACACTCGCGGTCGCGAAAAGCCTTTCGCAACCTTGAGGTAGAAGCACCGCCGGCATTCTTCCCACAAGAACGCGAAATCCGACGGGTTTAACTTCCACGTCCGTTTACGCACTGACTGCGTTTGATAGCGCCGGGCCACGGGAAGATTATAACGCGAAGGCGCTGACCGCAGTTCCCGATATCCAGGCTGTGGAACCTCTCATCTTCCGTGAGTTGGGCTTAGGGGTGAACAAGCGGGTAGCCACAGTCAGTGATTTGCCGACTGTGGGCCTTTCTTATTACCGTCGCCGCCCCCGTGCGGCACCTGCCGCCCGCCGATGCTTCCAACACAAGAGGAAGAGCCCGCGGTCAAGAAGGCGTTGACCGTGGCTACCACCCTTAGGCGAAGCGATTGAATTCGTCCCCGGCGGGGTCTGAGCAGCATTGTCAGGGCTGAATTTTAGTCTAAGGATTTTCTCCTAACCCATTGTAATTAAACATCGCCTTAAGTCATCTGCATGATATACTTGCATTCGCACGGCATGATTGACTTGCATTGACACGGCATAATATACTTGTATTCGCGCAGCACAAAAAACTTGTGTTCGCCAGAAACGGGAGAGGTTCCATGGCGACGCCGAACGAAAAACTCGCTCAATCCCTCGATGTACTGAAAGCGCTTCAACAGGGAGGGAGACGTGTGTTCCGGTCGGACGACCTGGGCCGGGTCCACCGTGAGCGGCTGATTGCGAACGGCTTTCTTCAGGAGGTCATGAAAGGCTGGCTGATCTCCTCCAGCCCGAGCGCGCACGAGGGCGAAAGCACGCCATGGTACGCTTCATTTTGGCAATTTTGCGCGCGCTACTCGAACGACCGTTTCGGCGAGGAGTGGTACCTCTCGCCGGAGCAGTCGCTTTTGCTCCATGGCGAAAGAACGGTCATCCCGGACCAGGTGGTGGTCAACAGCCCACACGGCACGAACAACGCCATCGAGCTTCTGTTCGGCACGTTGCTCTACGACCTGAAGGTATCCGCGATGCCGGCGGCGGCGGATCTGGTGGTAAGGGATGGCTTGCGCCTTTTCTCGCCGGCGGCGGCGCTGGTGAGGGTAGCGGAATCCTTTTTCCGTCGAAATCCGGTCGAGACGCAGGTGGTGCTGGCCAGCCTTGCCGATGCGTCGGACCTGCTGCGGCTCTTGCTGAATGGCGGCCACTCCGCGAAGGCGGGTTATCTGGCGGGAGCGTTCCGGCAGACAGGCCGGCCCGAGTTGGCGGGTGAGATCATTAGCGCGATGAAGAGCGCTGGCTACGATGTGCGGGAGAGCAATCCCTTCGAGGCCGGACAAATACTCGGGACGCTGCGCCGGCCTCGAGCCCCTATCGTGGGGCGTGTGGAGATGCTCTGGGAGCGGATGCGCGGCGCCGTCGTGGAGACATTCCCCAAAGAACCGGGGCTTCCGAAAGACCGGGACGCCTATCTTCGTTTCATCGACGGAATTTATCAAAGCGACGCCTACCATTCTCTGTCCATTGAGGGATATTCGGTCACACCGGAAGTCATTGAGAGGGTGCGGCAAGGGGACTGGGACCCGGAACATCACGAAGATGACCGGAAGAGCCGCGACGCGCTGGCGGCGCGCGGGTACTGGCAAGCATTCCAGATGGTGAAAGCGTCGGTCGAGAAAGTGATCGCGGGCGAGAATGCCGGCGCATGCGCGCGCGCGGCACACAAGCAGTGGTATCGCGAATTGTTCCAGCCCTGTGTCGCGGCGGGCCTGATCGAACCAGGCGCGCTCGCCGGATATCGGAACATTCCGGTCTATCTGCGGACGTCGCGCTATGTGCCGCCACGATGGGAGGCGGTACGCGACGCCATGCCGGTGCTTTTTGATCTTCTCGAAAGGGAGCCGGAGCCTTCGGTGCGCGCCGTGCTCGGTCACTGGCTGTTCGGCTATATCCATCCCTATCCGGACGGCAACGGGCGGATGGCACGCTTTCTGATGAACGTGATGCTGGCTTCGGGCGGCTATCCCTGGACGGTCATTCGGGTCGAGGATCGCAATGCTTATTTGGCCGCGCTGGACCGCGCCAGCATCGATATGGATATAAGACCGTTCTCCACATTTATCGCGCAGCGGGTGCGGTGGTCTCTTGACCGACGCTCCCATTCGGACTCTTGATTCTTGGCACCCGATACATGCGGGGTGCTCTATACCGAGCGACATAAGTAGCGCCGCCCTTCAGGGCGGCACCTGCCGGGCTGAAGCCCGGCGCTACAGCCGAGTCCGCAATGACTCATGTCGCTGCGTATAGCAACTCCGGCCAGCGTTCGCGCATGCGCAGAGCGCGATCCGGGGCGACCATTGGGAGACAAAGCGGAAAGCCGCGACCGGCTTGACCCTGCCCGCGCCAATCACCTTGGCCATCATGCGGGATACTTCCGTAGGGGGTGAAGAACTGACCCTCCCTCCGACGCTTGCCTGATTCCCTTCAGCCTGGTGTGGGGCGGCTTCGCCGTTTCTGGGGAGCGAACGGGCTCGATTGGTGCATCGCCTGATCCGCGCCGCCCCGTACCGGCTGGCGCAGACTGCCTGCCGCCGACTGCCTGCATCTTGCTTGGTTTCGCCCGACGGCGCCCTCCCGGCAGGTTCGCCAACTCGCTGCAGTTTTTCCGGCTCCGTGGCTCGGCCTCATGAATAAACCGTCCAGCCTTTATACTATGTAACGTCAATAACTGATAGGTAATCAGTGGCTCGAAGCCGCCCGCCCGATGTAACTAATGCAACTTTTGAAACTTTTGAAACTAATTTTTCTAACTGACGCAAATAATGAACTTGCGCGGAAATAAAACTTGCAGAATTTTGCGATTTTGGGAAAAGTGTGGCATTCTGCCCCACCGATTTCACTATCCGCGCATCAATCGTTTGAGATAACTGTCCACTTCCCGAACTCCAAACAATTTCGCCAGGAGTCCTGTCAGCACGAGTCCGATGAAGCTGGCTGCGACGAGCACCATTAGCGCCCCGTGCGTGGTGTGCCAAGGGAGCAGAGTTTCGAGCCAGGAGGCCAACTCAAAGGCGACGCCGGCGGCGAGCGCCGAGGCGAGGGTCACTTTGAAGAAGAACAGCAGCAGGCCGTAGACATCAGGGTTATGCGTGCGCCGAATGAGAAGAACGAAGAGCGCCACTGTGTAGGCAATGATGCCGCAGGAGCTGGCCAGCGCCAGCCCGAGGTGCTGGAACTGGCGCACCAAAATCCAGTACACCGGCAGGTTCAAAAAAGTGAGCGCGGTGCCCACCCAGGCAGGGGTGAGCGTGTCGCGCGCCGCGTAGAATCCGCGTGCCAGAATGTTCTGCGCGCCCCAGGCAAACATGCCGAGCGAGAAAAGCACCAGGGTTGCGGCCGTGGCATCGAGGTCCGGCCCCCGCATCCGCGTGTGCGAAAAAATCAGATAAACCAACGGCGAGCTCTGCGCCATCGTGAGGGCGGAAATGGGGACCAGCATCAGGATCAGGCCCTTGAGTGTTGAATTCAGAGTGCGATTGAGCTCATCCAGTTTTCCTTCCGAGTAGAGTTGCGCCAGGAACGGGAACGACGCCACACCCACCGCTTGGCCCACCACACCCAGGGGCACTCGCATTAGTGTTTTGGCGTAGCTCAGCCAGGTGATGGAAGCAGGCTCCAGATAAGACCCGAACCAGCGAATGATCCAGTCGTCGGTGAAAACCAGTGACAAGGCCAGCATGATGGGAATCGCGAGCTTGAGAAAGAGCTTGAAGCCGGGATGGCGAAGATTGAGATTGGGGTGGAAGCACGCGCCCGCGCGCCGGGCACCGTAGACCTGCAACAGGAAATTGCCCACGAGCGCTCCGGCCAGCACGCCGACTGAGAATCCCGCGATGCCGATCTGAGGCGCGAGCAGCACGCCGCCCAGGATGATCCCGATGTTGTAGACCACCGGCGCGAGCGACGGCACCAGAAACTGCGCTTTCGCGTACTGGACAGCACTCAGAATGCTTCCGAGATAAAAGCATATTTGCGCGGGCAACATCAGGCGCGTCAGGAAAATCACCTGTGCTTTGACTTCCGGACGAAAGCCGGGCGCGATCGCCTCGACGAGTTGCGGCGCGAAAAGCTCTGCCGCCAACACCACGATCACCAGCAGGGAGCCCATGAAGGTGACAACCGTGGAAAAAACGCGCCAAGCTTCATCTTCGCGCTTCTCGGCCATGAACTTCGTGAAGACGGGAATGAAGATGATGCTCAGCGATCCGGCGGCGACGAGGTAATTCAAGAAGTCGGGAAGGGTAAAGGCGGCGTAATAAGCGTCCGTGACAGCATTGGAGCCGATCTGGCGCGCCACCGTCCAATCGCGCAGGAAACCTAGCACGCGGCTGGCCAGCACGCCGGCCATCACGATGCCAGAGGACTGAGCGATACGCCGCGTGAGGTCGGAAGTTGTGGGAGCGGGCATCGCCGCCATTATGACACGAGGTAGGTAGTAGATGGCATGTTGTAGGTGGGCAAGGACAGCAGGTCGGCGGTGGAATGTGGTTGATGGGGAAGAAAGCTTTTCCCCACATGCTACCTACGACCTACCTCCTACGCAGCCGAGGCCACTGTTTGAGGACGCGGAAATCGCTTGCGGCATTTGCGGCAGCGAAGCATGTGCGGCTTGCCGACCATGCGCTCCCAGAGTCTACGTCGGGAAGCGCGGCAATCTCGACTCCCGCAAAAGGGACAGACGAACCGCCGGTGTTGGCGCTCCGGTGTTGTTGCCGCTTCGACTTCGAGGCTTGCTTCGAGGGATGCGCTTTCCGCGGTGGGCGCGGGCGCGACGGTCGAGCCCTTTTCAGTCGCCCTCGTTACTTCGGCGCGCGTCTTGCTCCCCTCTGCGTGTGTGTGTCGATGTTTGTCGTTTTTGTGTCTCGGCAGCAGCCGCTTACGTCGGCACCGCCCGCACTCGGACAATCGATAGCCGAGCCTCTTGAACAGCGGATAAAAGATGCTCCGGTACAGCGGTTCGGCCCGCATGTCTCCACATTTCGGACAGGGAGAGACCATCGCCATACGCGTAGTCTACTCAAGTATTAGTCCGAAAACAACTGGGGATTTTGTTTGGGGTCGGGGCCCCCGCAGCAGGGTGGTCGCTGGCAGGCAGTAGACCCTGGTGGCTGACAGTATTGGTTTACCGTTCAGATTTTCCTCGCCGAAGAGTATCCCGTCTGATTCCGAATTTCCGGTTTCCAGTTTCAGTCATCGAGCGTGCCGTTGGAAACCATCTTGCGGCCGCAGTTCGCTTCGCTGATCGTGGTCTGGAGAATATCGACGAGCAGGGCTTTTTCGGCGGCGGGAGTCCGAAGAGCGCTGCCGGAGTCCGGAAGTCGGCTCGCTGAGAAACCTCGTGGCTCAAGCGGCATCGGCAATCGCGCCATCGAAGTCGCCATGGTAGAATTACGCACAGCACACGAATCAGCAGGCGCGGATCGGTCCTCTATGAACCGCGCGCTGAGGACGCTCAATGCTCTCGAGCCTGAAATTCATAACCGGGCCGCGGCGCCAACGCGTGGCGGTAGCGGGATTCGCGTTGGCTTTTCTCTTCCTCCTCGCCCACGCCTCCTTCGCACAGGCGCCTGATCCGCAACAACTGTTCCGGAAGGCGTCCGAGGCCCAACAGCGCGGCGAGGCAACGCTTGCCGTCCGCAAGTATCAAGAGCTCCTCCGGCTCTATCCGGACATGACCGCAGCGCACGCCAACCTCGGCGTCTTGCTTGTTTCTCTTGGCCGCTTCGACGAAGCGATCGAGCAAGATCGCGCTGCGTTAGCGCAGGCCCCAGGTAATCCTGCCTTACGACTTAACCTGGCCCTCGCCTACTACAAGAAAGGCGACTTCGCCTCCGCGACCGAACAATTGGGCCCTCTGCACGAAAACGAGCCCGACAATCTTCGGCTCGCAACGCTGCTGGGCAACTGCTATGTTCATCTGGGCCGCGACGATGAGGCCATCTCCCTTCTCATGCCCTTCGAGCAGGCTAACTCCGGCAATCTCGACCTCGAGTGGGCGCTGGGCTCGGCGTTGATTCGCGTCGGCCGCACCCAGGAGGGCGTGGAACGAGTTGAAAAGGTCGCCGAAGGAGGACAAAGCGCTGAGGCTTACATGTTGGCGGCGCAGTCGCGTCTCAAGCGCGGTGATTTGGAGCCGGCGCGCCGCAACTACGACGCGGCGATGCGTCTCGACCCGAATCTTCCCGGACTTCACACTCTGGGCGGTATGATCATGGACTATACCGGCGATCGAAAGGGTGCGATGACCGCCTACCAAATGGGGCTTAAAGCCAACCCTAATGATTTCGAAGCGCGCTTGCGCCTCGGCGTGCTTCTCTACGACCAGCGCCAGTTGGATGCCGCGGCAGAGCAGCTCCATCGCGCGCTCCAGCTCGACCCCACTTCTCGGGTCGCGCGCTATGAGCTTGCACGTGTTGAGCGCGCGCAGGGCCAAGAGGAAGCCGCGGCGAAGGACCTGGAAGAGGTCGTGCGCGCCGAGCCGGATTGGCTGCCGCCGCACATCGAGTTGGCCTCGCTCTACTATCGTCTAAAGCGGCCGGAAGATGGCGCAAGAGAGAAGCAGATCGTCGACCGCCTCACCGAGGTCGAGCGGCAACTCCGGACGAAGTCGCACATTATCAGCCCGCCGCCTCCTTCACACTGAGCACGAGGTCGGCAGTCACATTCCGCAGCGTCTGGACGATCCCGGACGGCCAGCGGATCTCGACCAGTTCGGCCTTGGCTTCCTCGCCCAGCCCGAAATGCACCGGTCCGTGGCTGGAGGATGCGTAGCCTACACTGCTAGTCATGTGATTGTACTGCGTGCCGGCCTTGGTGACCACTTTGACGACGGCTCCCATGCCGTCGCGGTTACTCTTGGTTCCCTCGAGTTGAACGTCCAGCCAGTGACCGGCGCCCTCGGTCCGATTCATCCAGATTTCCGCCTGGCTTCCCAGTGCGCTCACCACCACATCCACTTTGCCGTCGCCGTCGAAGTCGCCGAAGGCGCAACCGCGATGCCGCGCCCGAGGAGAAGCATCCAGCCCCGCCTCCTCGGTCAAAGCCTGCCATCGGCCGCTCGCGCCCAGATTCCGAAAAACGGTGTTGAACTGCTCGATCTCGGTGGCGGGCTTCGGCAACGCCTCCACGTGGCCGCGCGTCACGAACAGGTCTTTCCAGCCGTCGTTGTCGAAGTCGTATAAGCCCGGGCTGTAACCTCCCTTGTTCCGGCTCAGCTCCCTCATGCCACTGGGTTCTGTGACTTCCTCAAAACCATGCCCGCCCGCATTCCGGAAGATCGGGAACGTCTGATCGTTCAAGGCCACGAAGACGATATCCGGGTATCCGTCGTTATTGAAATCCCGAAAATCCACACCCATGCCGGAAATAAATTCCCCATCTTCGGCTAGAGCGACGCCGGCTTGGAGCGCCACCTCCTCAAATTTCCGTCCGGTATTATGAAATAGATAATTATAGTACGTATCATTCGTTACGAATAGATCGGGGCGCCCATCCAGATCGTAGTCCGCCACGCCGACCCCCATGCCCTTGCCCACCGAAGCGCGGAGGCCCCATGCCTCGGACACATCTTCAAACTTTCCATCGCCGCGATTCAGAAACAATTGGTTGGGCTGTCCTTTGTAGAACCTTGGGCTACAGTAATCGCAGGTGTCCGCAAATCCGCACAGGGGTTCTGTCTTGTAATCCCACTGAACGTAGTTGAGCACGAACAGGTCGAGCAGGCCATCATTGTTCACATCCGCCCAGGCGCCGGTGATGCTCCACAAAGGCCCGAACTCGGGGTCGACGGAGCGGGCCAGCCCGGCCTGGGCCGTCACGTCGGCAAATGTCCCGTCGCGATTGTTGTGGTAGAGAGTGTTGCCGTGAACGCCCGCCACGAAGAGGTCGGGATAGCCGTCGTTATCGTAGTCGCCGACGGCCACGCCGTTGTCATATCCCGTGCCAGCCAAGCCCGCCTCTTTGGTAACGTCCGTAAACACCCCATGGCCGTCGTTGCGAAAGAGCCGGTTGGAATACTTCGGCGAATCCTTCTTCAGCGTCGCGATGTTGGCACCGTTGGCAAAGAAGATGTCGGGGCGACCATCTCTGTTGTAGTCAAAGACTGCAACCCCACCGGCCATCGTCGCGGGCGCGTGGGGAGCAGGAAGCGTTTCGTCCATCTCGACGCGAAAGGGCAGACTTTGCAATGAGAATCGAACCCCCGCAGAGGCAGCACTACGAGCAGCCGGGGCGGACCGCGTGCACGCGCTTGGCACGACCGACGCACCCAGAAGCGCGAGCATTTCCCGCCTCGTGAGAGCGCGCTGCCTGACGAGCGAGACGGGGTGATGAGCTTTGATGACGCCTTTTTTTGCCCACGAAGGAACAATTTTAACACATGCAGGGCAGGACCTGAGGAGATCACAGAGGGTAAGGACTCCGTGTCATCTCTGTGCTCTCAGCGTTGAAGTCGTCTTTTTCGTTGCGGCAGGATGCTGTGAACCAATGGGCGTCCGCCACTCCCGTCAAGGCCTGTCGGTGCGCCGTGCGCTTGCTTGGGACTCAGCCTCGGCCACAGTGCCGCCGCGCAATGTCGCCGATATTTGCCTGGCGCTCGCGGCGTACGGCCCTTCCGGACTCAAACTCAGATAAGCTTCGATCTCGGCCAGTGCCTTGGCGTATTCGGCGGTTTTTAGGTAGGTGTTAGCGAGCTTGGCGTGGAACTCCGCCGGCATATCGGGATGGAATGACTGGGCGGCGACGAAATCCCGGGGCGCCTCACCGTGCTGTCCCATCGCAAAGTGCACCGTTCCAAGTTGGTAGCGGAAGAACCAATCGGATGGCGAACGCCGAACGCCCTCGAGGAGGACGGCCTCGCCATCCGCTAGCTTGTTTTCTGACACGTCAAGCTTCGCCAACTTGTAGTAGGCATCCGGGTAAGTGCCGTCGCAATGCATGGCCTGCTTGTAGCGCTTCAGCGTGATCCGGCTTGTGCTCGGAGATGTTGATTTCCGCGAGCGCCGCCAGTGCTCGCGCGCAGCACGGATGCTCAGCAACGGCTTTTCCCAGGTGCGTGCCTCCCCCAGTTTCTTCTCTCGCCAAGCGCGAGCCCCTTTCTCAAAATCCCTTCGGGCGTTTCTGCGGGCGGCCTCATCGGTCAGCGGAGGCGCACTGGCGGCAGTTGTTTCAGATTTATCGAGCGGCACGAGAACAACGTTGACGTTGCGCTAGACAATCCATCCGTCGCAGATGTCGAGGCTCTGCTCGAAAATCTGGAACTTCTCAGCCTTCACGCTCAAGATGTAATATCCGGCCGTGAGCCCTGAGAACTCGAAGTTGCCGTTCGAATCCGCAGGCCGACTCTCGACCGGCACGCCACCCCGCGTCTGAAGGGTAGCGGTCACGCCGACCGGGATCACCCGACCGTCCTTGGTTCGAACTTGGCCGTGCAGTGCGACGTTGTGCGGGACGCCATTCCCCTGCGGCGAGGCAAGCACCGCACCAAGGGACCCCAGTCCGAAGCCAACCCCCAACAGGAGGGAAACGCATCCCTTCGCCATGCCCGTCTCCTGGATGTTAGTTGGCCCAAACGCCCTATCTGACGAGCACATCCAGCGTCACAGCGAGTGGGATACAACGCAACCGATAAAGTACTCAAATCGGCATAGGGGAAAGCCTCGCGGCCTTTCCTCCGCGCTTCTTTCAGACCCTCTCTCACCAGAGCGCCCTTCTGCTGCGCTGGGGCTTCACCTCCATCTTGCTGCCAAAGAAACTCTCACCCTCAAGCTGTCGAACACGCTCGCTACACACAAAAGAGGGGACGCCGTTTGACGTCCCCCCGTTTGCAGGTCGGTTACGCCGACGAGTCTAGAAACTATACAGTATGGAAAACTCCATCACGCGCCGCCCGGTTGTGAACATGGGTTTTCCGGTCGTTGTCGGCGTGGTGTTGACCAAGCTCGTCGCTCCGCTCGGATCGCGCGGATCCACGCTACAGAGCGGCGAACTTCCGCAGTGAAAGCCGGAGCTTGAGAATTGCCGCAAATCGCGGTACAAGTAGAAGTGCGTCGGGAGCAGTATCTTCATTATTTCGAACACTCAGCGAAGTGCCGGTTGGGCAGAGGTCAAGGGAGGGCGAGATCTCACGCATGACTTGGCAGACACTTGCGCCGCAAAGACGAGGCCGAACGACGCCACGACTTAAAGGGAAGAGCCGGCTCCGCCCTCGCATCCCCAAGGTGGCCTTGCTGCTCGAGACTTCGACGGAATACGGCCGTGGGCTTTTGCGCGGGATTCTGCGATACGCCCGGCTGCATGGGCCGTGGTCACTCAGCGTAGCGCCAGGACACCTGGATCAAGCCTTTCCCAAAGCTACATCGTGGAAGGGAACTGGAATTATTGCTCGCATTCGGACGCCGGAGATGGAGAGACTGATTCTCTCGACGCGGCTGCCTTGTGTGGTCTCTTCCTTGTTCGAGTCCCACCCTTTCTCGTCGGGCCGCTCCGGTGAGATTCGAACCAACTCCGCGGAGATCGCCCGCATGGGGGCGAGGCACCTTTTAGAGGCCGGGCTGAGGCGTTTTGCCTTTTGCGGACTGGCCAACCTCCACTGGTCGACAGCCCGCGAGAAGGCATTCACGCAGTTCTTGAAAGCTGCAGGCTATGACTGCTCAACCCTTCGAATTGGTTCGGCGAACTGGATGAAGCGGCCCAAATGGATCGAAAGTTGGGAACACGACCAGCCCATCATGGCCAAGTGGCTGAAGTCTCTGCCCAAGCCGGTCGGCTTGATGGCGTCGAACGACGTGTGTGGGCGGGAAGTCCTCCAGGTTTGCGCGACCGAGCGAATCCAAGTTCCCGATGAGGTAGCGGTGGTCGGCGTGGACAACGACGAGATGATGTGCGAACTAGCCAATCCTCCGCTCTCGAGCGTCGCCCTCGACGTCGAAAAGGCCGGATACGAAGCGGCTCGCCTGCTAGACGCGTTGATGCGTGGCCGACCGGCGACCGATCCTGTCGTATGGGTCCAGCCCACGCATGTGGTCCACCGCGGGTCAAGCGACGTGATTGTTCAAGAAGATCCTTTGGTGGCCGGAGCACTTCGGTTTATCCGCGAACATGCGAGGCACCCCTTGAGCGTCAGCGACGTCGCGGGGGAGCTTGGCGTTTCACGTCGCACCTTGGAGCGGCGTTTCTTTGCCGCCCTGGGACGGACGATTCTGGACGAAACCATGCGCTGCCATCTGGCGCGCGCCAGACAATTACTGGTGGAGACCGACCTGCCTTGTTACCAGATAGCCGCCGAAGCTGGGTTCGGCAGCCTGAAATCGTTCAACCGCAGTTTCGGCCGCAGCGAGGGAATGACACCCCTGAACTTTCGTCGCCGCTCCAGGATCACGCCCACCCATCCGCCAGGCAACAGCGTTGCTCCAGCCAATGCTTCGATTTCTTCAAATCTCGCGGCGGACAGTGTGCGCCAGCCCGTCACCAATTCGGTCGGTCTCACTCCGCGGTTCTACTCAATCTAATGTAATACCCCAGTCTCGGGTGCTGTAGGGGCAGGCCTTGTGGCTGCCCATCGCCGGGTACCCAGGAGGGGTGCCCCTGCGTCGATTGGCGCGACCGAGACTGAGGCATCACAATCTAATGAACGCCGGATGTTGACAAGGCGCGTAGAATTCTATTCATAGGCTAGAGGTGTCGATGGACTTCCGGTTACAAGTTGAAAAGGCCCGCCCGACTTCGACCGGCGCCGGATAAGCTGGCACTAGGAGGCAACACGATGATCGGGATCAAGAATCCGGGGAGGCAAAGCAGGTCCATTGCTGTGGTGCTGCTCGCCGCGGTCAGCGCGATTTTGCCAAGCTGCGGCGGTGGTGGCGGCGGCGGAGGGGGCGGAGGTGGCGGTGGCAGCGCGCCCAGCGCCCCCAGTGGTTTGCAGGCGACAGCCGGCAACGCGCAGGTGAGCCTCACTTGGAACCTCAGCGCGCTGGCGACGTCCTACAACGTCAGACGGTCCACGACCTCGGGCGGGCCGTACACAACCATCTCATCGCCCTCAACCACCAGTTACACTGACACGAGCGTGACCAACGGCACGCCCTATTACTACGTCGTTTCGGCCGTGAATTCCGTGGGCGAGAGCGCGAATTCGGCCGAAGTGAAAGCGACGCCGAATGGCCCACCGGCCGCGCCGACCGGCCTCACTGCAACCGCTGGCAACGCGCAGGTGAGCCTCACTTGGAACCTCAGCGCGCTGGCGACGTCCTACAACGTCAAACGGTCTACGACGTCGGGGGGGCCGTACACAACCATCTCATCGCCCTCAACCACCAGTTACACTGACACCAGCGTGACCAACGGCACGACTTACTACTACGTGGTGTCGGCCGTGAATTCCGTGGGCGAGAGCGCGAATTCGGCCGAAGTGAAAGCGACGCCGAACGCCCCACCGGCCGCGCCGACCGGCCTCACTGCAACCGCTGGCAACGGGCAGGTGAGCCTGACTTGGAATGCCAGCGCGGGCGCGACCTCTTACAACGTCAAGCGGTCTACGGCGTCGGGGGGGCCGTACACAACCATCTCATCGCCCACAACCACCAGTTACAGCGACACGAGCGTGACCAACGGCACGCCCTATTACTACGTCGTCTCAGCCGTGAATTCCGCGGGCGAGAGCGCGAATTCTACTCAAGCCAGCGCTACGCCTAGCGCGACCACATCAGTTCAGGTGACGGTCGACGTGCTGAGCAATCGTCATCCGATCAGCCCGTATGTCTATGGCGGCGCGTACCCGAAAGATGCGCCTACCATCACGGACAGCGGCCTGACCGTCGTCCGGTGGGGTGGCAACGCGACCTCGACTTACAACTGGCAGCTCTATACGGACAACGCGGACAACGACTATTATTTCGAGGATTTCGCCTACACGGAGATCGGGGATGGCGACTCGGCGAAGTTCATTCAGGATGTAAAGTCGGCGGGCAGCAATCCCCTGATGACCATGGTGATGTTGCCCTGGGTGGCCAAGAGTGCGGAGACCCCAGGAGCCCCTCCAACTGGAAACGGGCACTGGAGTTTTTCGGTGGCTAAGTACGGCCCACAATGCAAAGTGGACCAGTACAATACCGACGCCGGAAACGGCCTGAAAGCGGATTGCAGCACCCATCTGACTGCCGATCCCAACGACGCCTACGTCCAGTTGCTCGATGACTCCAGCGACACGTGCACGTTGGGATCGGGCTGTGTGTATCGCAAAGACTGGGCCGCGGCGCTGGCCGCGGCGTTTGGCACCGCACCGCATTTTTATGATATGGACAACGAGATCGACATCTGGGGCGGAACGCACATCGACATTCATCCCAATCCCTCCGGCTATGACGAGCTGCGTGATGTCTATCTCGCGGAGGCGCGCAATCTGAAGACCTGGGATCCGCTAGCCATGCGCCTGGGACCGGTGAGCTGCTGCTGGTGGTTTTACTGGAACGGCGCGAACAGCAACGACAAGGGCGTGCATGCGGGAATAGATTTTCTGCCCTGGTGGCTGAACGAGGTCTCCTGGCAGGACCAGATCGCCGGCACTCGCTCGCTGGACGTGTTCGATATCCACGCCTACCCGGACGGCCCTGATACTTCCAGTTTCACGCAGGCGCAGAAGCAGGCTCTGGCGGCGCGCATCTACCGCGATTACTGGGACCCGTCTTACGTGAGCGAATCGGGCACCGTCAACCAGCAGTACGCCACACAGATTGAGCCCAACAAGACCATACCGTTCCGCATCCCGCGCATGAGGGCGATTGTGAACATGATTTATCCGGGAACGCCGCTCGCCATGACCGAGTGGAGCGCAGCTTTCGCCGGCGAATCGGACTTCTCGACCGCCCTGGGAGACGCGGACGCGTATGGAATCCTCGGACGTGAACGCGTCTATCTGGCGTCCCGCTGGGGCGCGCCCGATCCGGCGAATCCGAATTACCAGGCCTTGAAGCTATTCACGAACTACGACGGCTTGCATCACGGGTTCGCGCCCATCTCGGTGGCAGCAACGAACAACGGCGACCCCAACCTCTTCAGCACTTATGCCGCCCTGGATCCTAGCGGCACGACTCTGACCATAATGGTCATCAACAAGGACCCTGCGAACAGTGCGCAGGTGCAGTTCGCGCTCAATAACTTCGCGCCGAATCAGTTCAAGTCGTATACGCTC
Source organism: Terriglobia bacterium (assembly GCA_050013575.1). Classification (GTDB taxonomy): domain Bacteria; phylum Acidobacteriota; class Terriglobia; order UBA7540; family UBA7540; genus DASYXZ01. The sequence goes on from JBEKEZ010000033.1 coordinate 69,288, forward strand.
TCGCAGCCCTTGCCGAACTCCATCGTGGCCTCGACGCAGCAGTCGTGGGTTTCCACCCAAACGTTCGCGCCGTACACGACGACGCTGCTAGTGATCGGCGGAACGTCCAACGTCCCAGGCGCGGAGTGGGACCTGAATCCCGATACCATCATGGTGGCCGCGGGCGGCACGGTGACGCTGGCCCCGAAGCTGACCTCGGGCAACGGGCCGGTCACGCTCAGCTCGCCCACGTTCGATTCGGGCATAAGTTCCGTGAATATTACAGCATCAAGTGTTACCTCATCTCAGGATAGGTCGATCACGGTCACAGCAGGCAGCACTCCAGGGTTCGACCACTTCACCATCACCGGCACCGATAACTTGGGCGTCGTTCAAAAACAAGGCGGCTGGATTGTGGTCGGGAACCCCGCAGCCTCTCTGACCAAGCAGGGCGACGGGCAAACCGGCGCGGTAGGCAGCACGCTGAATTTGTCCGTCACGCTAGCGGCCGGCCAATCTGGCGGCTCAGCCACGGGAGCATCGGTTTTGTTTACCACCGACGCCGGGTCGCTGGCAGGCAACGGAATGTCAGGCCCCATGGTGATTGTGCCGACTGATAATTCTGGCATCGCCAGCGTGACACTCACCCTACCCGGCGCGCCAGGGCAAGTTCACGTCACCGCCGAAGGGCCTTACGGCTTGGGACACCCGGTAGAGTCGTTTACCGAGACTGCGCAATAGTGAGCGATTTGATCCGGACGATGGCGTAAGCCAGTCCCATGTAGGGAGCATCACGGATTCAAACACAGGTTGGCGCGTAAGCGGAGAATTTATCACGGGTCAGGGATCGTGTCGCGTGATCTCGACGGCGCTGGGCGGATATGCTTTATTTTCAACAGGCGCGCTTCAATGTGGTTCAGGGTTTGTGGCGCGGATGTGCGTGAGGTTACAGCCTATCGAGAATGCGTTTATTGAAAAGCAAGGACTTAGCTAGAGGAAACGGGGCCGAGGCGTGTAACTTAGCAACCGGAAATCAGCATGACCAGTGTAAGAGATTCCAGACAATAGACTTACCTTTGTAACCTTCAAGAAAAGCAGCCCAAAAAGCGAAAAAAGGTTGTAACCTTGAGACGGAAATGACTGTAACCTGATTTTGGAAAGTGGCGCTCCCCGCTCAAATCAGGCATTCAAAATGACACCACGGAAGCATGCTCTGATAACGAGTATCAAAAAGAGACGCGCTAAAATGAGATACTAAATTAGACAGCCAAAACCTCACTTGATTTGCGCATTGGAATTAGTGCTCAGAACAGTATACAGAATAAGTGTTCAATTTGAATCTCAAAGGCAGGCCCGGCGCTCATCACGCCAGGCCTTTCGAGGTTGTGCTCCGATTGTTCACGCCTTTTGGGATAACGACTCGCGGATCGGGGCGCGGGCAGCCGCGCCCCGATGGGAAGCTCAACTCCTTAGTGCGTTTGGCCACAACAGGCGCAGTTTTCGGTGAGGACCAACTCTCCGTCCCGATTAAGCTCAGCGCCAAAGTCTCCGGGCTCCGGCAGACAGAGCAGGAGAAGTTTCAGGGTGACGGTGGCGCGCTTCGCCTCGTAATCAGCACGGGCTACCCTGAAGCGTAGTTCGGCGTCCACCAGCGAAGTCAGTTCCGCCTGGGTGATCGGTGGTAGTGACTGTGGAATATCCTCCAGCATGAGGGGCGGGTCCGGCAACTTAGAATCCAGTTTGTGACATTCGGCTGCCAGGGAGTCCACTGCAACGTCCGCCACTTGAGCTTCCTTTTTTTTGTTGTTCATGTTTTCTCCTTTTAGTATATCCTACTTTCGAAACGTCGGGAAGTAGCGCACGGCGCCCTCAAGGGCTTCGATGCCGCGCTTCACGCCGTGCGAAGCGGCAATTTCATTGGCGTTTTCGAGCAGCGCCTCGGCGAATCCGGGCGAGCCGCCCACCAGTTTCCAAAGCAAGGCGAACTCTTCGTCCGCCATTTCATAGCCCATGAATTCAAGCACCTTACGCAGGTCGGCCTCGCGCAGCGGGCGCTGCTCAAATCTCACGCGGATGCGGCGAAACAATCGCTCATGCTGGCGGTTTATCTTCTCAGTCAGCTCCTCGTTGCCGACCAGGAGCATCGGCAGCCGGGCGTCATCCCAAAAATCGCGCAACATTTCAAAGCAGTCCATGCGCAGGCGGTCCGCTTCGTCGATGATGAGAAGATATGGCCGCTCGCTCACCCTTTCCACGATGCGGTAGTAAAGGTCAGAAGCGCGCAGCCAGTTGCGGCCATGTTTTTTCCACTTCTCGCCCGGAGCCAGCCCCATGAACTCAAGCATCGTGTATCGCGTCGTGATATTTTTGCAGCGAATCACGCGGTGCTCAAAGGGGAGCGTGCGCTCCAGGTAATCGACGGCCGTGCTCTTGCCGACTCCAGTCGGGGCTGTAAGCGTGATGATCCAATGCTTCGCCCAGGCGCGCGCCGCGAGACTGCCGAGGTTTTTGACCACGGAATTTACAAGGACGTTTTGACCGGCCTGAGTGGCCTCATCGGCGACTGCGGACATTTCCTTTTCTCCCTTCCATCGTGCGCTCGACAGCGCGAGCCAGCTCCTCACGCTTGTCGCTTCGCTTCGCGAGTCCTAACAGCCGGTCGAGCCAGCGCAGCTCCTCATGATTCAGGACACCGCGTAGGACAGCCCGCGCGGCGAGCTGCGCATCGGCCTGAGCGAGCAGAGTCGCGAATTGCACCGGGCCGAGCGGCAGCGAGGCCACTTTGTTTTGCTCGGGGAATTCCGCCTTCTCTTCCCGGCGAAACATGCCGCGCCTGTAAAGCTCGGCGGTCAATTCAGGACGCGCTTGAAGAGCGCGGCGCACAATCTCTCGCACGGTCAATCCTCCCGGTCGGCGAAGTCCATCGGCTTTCGCTTTTTGTAGCGGTCATGCTCCATCCGAAATTCCGCCTCGGAAATTTCTTGCTCTGGCGTCGGCGGCGCCGCTTCTTGTGCGGCGAAGAATTCTGAGGGATGAATCACCATCGGCTCCTTCGGCGCTTCTGTCTGTGGGCTCGGGTCCGGGAGGCCCGGGCCATAGTCGAGGGGCTTTACCATCTCGCCCGCCAGTTTCTCAAGGCGATTTTGGAACTCCATCT
>JBEKEZ010000034.1:0-68568 GCA_050013575.1 Terriglobia bacterium
GCGGCCACCCAGGCAGATGCCGACGCCAAGGCGGCACTCTCGGCTGCGCAGGCTGCCGCGATCGCTGCAAATGACGCGTGCCATCAGTTGAGTCCGGCCGACCCCCACTGCCATTAATTGACGGACCGGCGTGTTTTCAACGGGCGGCGACCAGGATCGAATCCTGGTGCCGCCCGTTTTGTTTTCGCCGCCTTTTCCCGAGCTGATCTCCTCTCGCCGAATTCATCCGAAACACAGTGGCGCAGGCTCAGTGCCCAAGTTCAAAGAAGAATCGCAGGCTGGGGGCCCGGGCCACCTTCGACGCGACGGCATCGCGGCTGGTCACATCGTTTGCGGTCGACGCGCCGGCTTCCCGAGCATCAACAGAAACCCAGCGAGCGACGCCACCACCAACGCTGTCGTCACCCACATCGTCGAGTAGCGCGAGAGTGCGCCGGCCATGAGGCCACCGGCGAAGCTGCCCAGGTATTGCAGCACCTGGAAGGAGCCCTGGGTCGCCCCAAGTGTGCCTTCTGCGGCGGACTTGCTCACCAAGCTTGGCATGATGGGCTCCAAGCCCGTGAAGCCGATCAGGAACAACGAGCCTGGGACAAGCACTGCCGTCAGGTGGTTGGGGTTCAGACCGCCGGCCGCCGGATGGAAAAGCAGCACGGCGCTGACGGCCAGAATCAGGAAGGCCGTCGCGGCCAACCCCCTGCCGAAGCCTCGGTCGGCCCCCGACGCGAATCCGAACATCGTCACACCGCTCGCCAGCACCATGGGGATCAGGATGGCGTAATAGCCCTTCATCGGCACATGGTGCTGAACTGTGACGATGAGCGGGAAGGTGAACCAGAAGGACGTCATAAAGGCGTTCATGAGGAAGCCGCAGAGATCGAGTCGAAGGACGAACGGCTGGCGCAGAACCTCGAGGAACGAGGGCCGTGGCACTGCGCGCGACGCAGTCTCAGGCAAGTAGTGCGCGAGCAGCCACACGGTGGCCAAGCCCAAGATGGCAGTTAGCCAGAAGAGCGACTCCGTGCCGAAGCGTCCGGCAATCATCGGCCCGGCGATGACGCCGACGATGAACGAGATGCCGATGGGAATTCCCAGGAAGGCCATGGCCGTTGAGCGCCGGCCCTCGTGAATGTGATCGGAGACCGTGGCAAAAGCGGTGGAAGTGATGGCGCCGATGCCTTGCACAAACCGGGCCGCAATCAACTCGCCGATGCGCATCGGGGCGGGCAGCCATGCGGGGATCGCGCACAGAAACGAGCCCACGGTAAAGATGCTCATGCCCAACAGCAAAACCTTGCGGCGCCCAATTCGGTCGGAGAGGCGTCCCAAGGGAAACTCGGTGCACGCCATGGCCAAGCCGTAGCATCCAAAAGCGAAGCCCACCAGAAACCGCGAGGTGGTGAACTCGAGGCCGTAGAGCGTGAAGACGGGCAGTACCAGAAAAAGGCCGAGCATTCTCAGGCCGACGGCACTGGCCAGGGCCAGCAGGAGCTTGCGCTGTGCGGGGGTAAACGGGACGCGCGGTGTGCTGGGATCGGCCATTCGGGGGCAGCAGCGAGGACAAGCCGGCGGCCGCGGAAAGCGGTTCCGCGGCCCATTCTTATCTAGGATATTACCTCAAGTGAGCTCATCTTGTTTGCTATACACCGAACCATTCGGCTTTGACGTGGCGCGGGATCCAGCCCTTTTCAAAACCGCGGTCCAGCAGGGTCTGGACCGCCTGCCGGCCTTGCTCGCCGTAGTCGAGCGTCCACTCGTTGACGTACATGGACACGAACCGGTCCGTGGCCGAAGTGTCGAGCCCGCGGCCAAACTGAAGCGCATAAGCGAGCGCCTCCTCGCGGTGTTCCAGGCTGTAGCGAATGCTTTGTTTGAGCAGTTTTGAGATGTGCAGCAGCGTGCGCCGCTCGAGCTGGCGCCGCACGGCGTTGCCGCCCAGCGGCAAGGGCAGGCCCGTTTGCTGGTGCCACCACTCGCCCAGGTCCGCCACCTTAGTCAGGCCCTCGCTGGCGTAAGTGAGCTGGCCCTCGTGAATCACAACGCCAGCGTCGGCTTCGCCGCGCGCCACCGTCTCCAGAACCCGGTCGAAGGGCACGACCTTAGGATCAAACTCGGGCTCGAAAAGGCGGAGCGCCAAGTACGCCGTCGTGGTCGTGCCCGGCACGGCGATCCGCTTCCCTCTCAGGCCGTCGGCGCCCAACGGGCTCCGGGCCACCACGATGGGGCCGTACCGGTCTCCGAAACTGGCGCCCGTGGGCAGCAAGATATACTGCTCGGCGACGTAGGCGTAAGCGTGAAACGAGATCGCCGTGATGTCGTACACGCTGTCCCGAGCCTTCTGGTTCAGGGTCTCGATATCTTCGAGCAGATGCACGAATTTCAGGCTCCCGGTTGGGATTTTCTTGGTCGCCAGCCCATAAAACATGAAAGCGTCGTCAGAGTCGGGACTGTGCGCGAGTTTCAGCTCCAGCGTGCGGCCGCGCGCGGTGTCCTGCTTTCGGAGTACAGACGTTTCCATCGTTCCCTCAGTCCATCTTTCTTCTGCGTGTGCGTACCTGCAATTTTACCATTCTCGCGTGTCCTTTGTCCTGCGCAAGTGCGTCAGTTAGTCAGTATTTCAGTGTTTCAGTCCTTCAGGAATTGGCAAACTGAAGTGTGGAGCGCAGATTTGCGTCCCACAAACTCGGCGGCGCTTCATCACTATCGCCCCTGCTCGTCGCCGGGCATCAAGATGCGGTCTACGACGCGGCCCCGACGAGCACTGAATTATAGCCACCTACAACAAATCCGAAACAAACTCGAACGTCTCACGTCAGCTAGTGGCCTTTGTTCAGGCTCTTGAGGCACGGTGGTCCGCCAGAACTCGCCTTCGCACGCAACTGCGCAAGTTTTCCTGATGGATATTGGCAAAGCGCTTATGGCTGAGGCGGGGCGATCGTCGCAGGTTCGGGCAACAAATATTTGAGCAGCTCCGGGTTGGAGATAATGATGGTAGCGTTTTCCACCTGGATAGGTTCGCGCGGCAACTTCACTCTTCCCGAGGGCACGGCGAGACCCGGTGGAAGCGGGCGGGTGGGAACCAAGGTCAGCGTCAGCTCGTCAGCCGGCAGGTTGCGGAGGACGAAGCTCCCGTCCGCGCCGGTGATAGCCGTCGTGTGATCGATGGTGAGCTGAACGCCGGCCAAGGGCTGGAGCGTGGCATTTTGTGCGTTGCTTGTCGGGTTTGTTTTCGCGCCGGACGGGAGCTTCTCTGTGGCTGGGTGGGCAGTTGAAGCGTCAGATTGCTTCGCCTGCTCAACCCCCTCGGCTGGCGGGGTGGCTGGCTGACCGGCCTGGCCCGGATTCGTACTATCGCCCTTCTGTTCCGTCTCACCGGTTTTCGGAGCGGCTGGCTGAGCAGCCTGGCCAAACGGAAAGTCGTCGTTGGTCCAAACCTTGGGGGCAACTTTCTTGGTTTCTTTTGGCGGTTCTTGTTTCGGTGCCGAGGTCTGGGCGGTGTGCTGGGCGGCCAACCGGGCATTCGCGGCGTCCGCGGAGCCGCCGGTGACACTAGACTTGAAATAGACATGGCCGGAGACTGAGCGCAGAGCCTGGGCGGGCATGTCCTGAATCACCGTGGCTGTCGGCTCAACGTGGACGCTGGCCGAATCCGTGGGCGCAATGTAATTGGGGGGCAGGGTTGAGCGATCGAGGGTCAGTTGGTAGTCGCCGGGCTGGACCTCATAGATTTCAAAGTCTCCGCCGCCATCGGCCGAAACTCTGCGATTCACGCCGTTACCACTAAGGGTCAGCTTGACGGCGCGAACGCCGCCCGCGTCCGGCTCTCGTTTTCCGTCCAGCCGGTAATCGTTGAAGACATTTCCGATCACGCGCGCGAAATTAACAATGCCGAAATCGACTTCCGCCGTCCTTGCTTCAAGCAGCTCCACCCGCACATCAGTTGAAGTAGTTACGCGCACCCGCTCTTTAAACTGGTTGAGCGGCACACTCACGCGATAGGTATCGGGAGCCAGTCCCTTGAACTCATAGAATCCTTGAGCGTCGGTGCGAACGGACGCGCCGGTCGAGAGGTCCACGCGAACACCGGCCAGGCCGGGCTCGCCCTTGTTCAATACGCCGTTCACGTTGAGGTCGCGGAAAACGCGACCGCTCACGCTTCGCTTGGCGGGGTGGAATGGAAGCATCAATCTGGAAGTGCCGCGCAGCCCCTTGTTGAACCCCACGGTGAACACCGTTGTACGTCTCACGCCCGCGATTTGCGAGTCGAGAAGGAAAACGTTGGAGAGCGACGAGACCAACTGGAAGGTTGGAGTCACTTGATAGGAGAGCGAATATCCGAACAGCTTGGAATTGGCGTTGTGGCCCAGGCCTGACGCGTTTTGGAAATAGGCCACGTTGGGGCTCAGGTTCAAGCGTTCTCCGAGGCGGAACTGCCCGCTCACCGTGTATTGCGTGTCCGTAGGTTCCAGGTTCTGGAGCAGGGCACGAAGCGCCGGATCCAGTTCCGGGGAGTTCACAAAGGCCAGGGGGTCATCCAGGAAAAGTTGTTGCAGCGCCGGCGGCAACAGGCTGAGTTCCTGATTCAAGCGGTTCACCAGCGAGGGGTCCTGCCGGGTGTGCTCGACATCCACCGTGATGTATCCGGTCTTGACGGGAAAACTGAAAGCATCGCGCGCGACGAATTGCGCCGCGGCGTTCAGTTGCAGCGGATCGCTCAAAGAGCCGCTCGTAACCTCGGCCGTATTCGAGGTCCTTCTCGGAAGCCGGGAATTGAAAAGCACGTCAAGCCGGTGGCCCTGGTTACGGCCCGTCAGCGATATTCCGGTGCTATTGCGCGTGTAGGTGTAATTCAGGGTGAGCGACTCACCAGGGGTGATGGAGAAGCTCAAATTCGGATTGAGATAATCCGATTTGCCACCGATGGGGAAGAATGCCGTCGGCTTGGTGTCACTGTGCTGGTAGTAAAGCGCACCCGCGATGCGGCCACCGAGCTTCAGGGTTGCGCCGGTGGAGATCGAAGAGCCTCCGGCGAAAAACAATTGAAGCTGGTTGAGGGGAAAACTCGGAGATGAGCTGGTGCCGGCGACAAAAGCGGTCAGCCGCTCGCCGGAATAGTTGACGGTCCCCTGCGCCAGCGCTCCTCGCGTGCTGCCGCCGGCGGATCCCTGTAACGCCCACTCTTGATTCGGGTGATAGACCAACCCCGCCGTCTGGAAGAAACTATTGTCCCGCTGCAATTGACCGCTCGAGAGTTGAAACGGGGCGTTCACCCAGCCGGTGGTGGTGTAAAGGAGAAGGTGGTCGCTTTCCTTGCGGCTGAAATTAAACCCGGCCACATCGCGAGTGGAGCTCAGCGTCAGATAAAAAGGGGGAAGCGTGGTTCCGCCGAAAAACTCATACTGGTTCTGGCCGCTTTTCCATGAAAAGTCCGCGCCACGGAGCACATACATGTTGTAAGAGGAGTACGGCGCTATCTTGGTCTCGAGTCCGCCGTTCAGCGTCAGAGGGAAGTCCACGAGCTCGAGGTTCGTGTGCGGCGTCGTGTACTGAATGGAAAGAGAATTGGCGTTGAACGCGGGCGCTCCGGCGGCGGTCGAGTCCTGGGCCTGCCCGTGGATGGTGAGGCGGTCGGCGCCGAACTGCTGCTGCCAGTCGAAATGATGAAGGAAAAAGTAGTCAGTGTTTCCGCTCGGGTCGATGAATGCCTGTACGGACGACCCGACGAAGCCATTGCCCAGCGCATCCAGAGCGCTTTGCGACAGGTGGGGCGCAGGCGGCTGTTCCGGACGGTTGACAACCCTCACCCGCACGGTAAGGCGCTGATCGTTGATCCAAACGAAGGCCACGGTTTCGCCGCGGGTCAATCCCATGAACTGCACCTTGTCGGTGGACACCTGAGCGCGGCAGATCGAATCGTCAACCACCGTGACGCCCGTGACGCCGAGGAACGGCACGGTGCGAGAGTCTTGCCAGTAAACCTCCACGAGGTCCGGGACTGAGACTTGCGCGATAGCGCTCAGGCCGGAAAAAAACAAAAGAGAAACAGCCACAAGCGCCAGCCGAGACCGGGCTTTGCTGCTCGTTCGATTCAGATTGGCTGTCAAATCGATCATGGTCTCTTCTGGAAGTTGTCCAGCAGCCGCCGCTCTCATTGAGCGGCCTCATTGCGCCCCACCCGCCACAAAGGGGAATTCCTGCGTGTAGTTCTTGTCCTCCCCGTAAAGAATCGTCAAGATCGCGGTGTAGCTTCCGGGCGGAAGCGTGCCGGTCCAAGTGAGCGCGAGGCGGTCCTTTTGTCCCGGGAGAAACCGCTTGGCCTCGCCCTCTGCCTTGGCGATCAACTCGTGACGTGAATTCAAGATCGCCACTTTCGGCAGCGCAAAGATGTGTGTGTTGCTCTCATTGTTAACCAGAACGTCGAGCTTCATGGCTTGATTCGCCGCCGGGGCCGTAAATTGAGCGTCAGACACCTCAATCTTGTAATTCTCGGTGTTTGCGGCGCTTAACAGAATGAGCGAGCCCAGCCGCATGTTGGTGTAGACGGCCTTCTTTTCGGAGGTCGCTTCCTCCGCCAGCTCAGGCTTGGACTCCACGAAAATTACGGCGTAGTAACCGCCCGACACATTCTGAGGTGGAGTGATGAGTACGGAGATCTTTCCCGTCGCTCCCGCGGCAATGGTCACCTGGCGCGGCACAAACTCGATCCAGTTGGCGGCGGATCGCGGCGAGGTACCCGGCAAGGTGAACACCTTCTCATTCTTTTCGTTGTACCAGAAGTCGGTGGCCGAGACCCGCAGGAACACCGGCGAGCCGCCCTTGTTCGAAACCGCTAGATCAAATTGAAAGGGCTGGCCAGGCTTGAATGTGTAAGGTACCTGCGCCGGAGCCAAAGCCAGCGACTGGGCATGGGCCAGGGGTGCGAAAAATGCTAGCAGGCACGCCGCCGCACCGAGCGCCGGAATCGCACGCGCGAGTCTTATCCAATTTGAAGAATTGGTTCGTTTCATCATGGCACCGTCAAAGTGTAAGTGAGTGTGCCACTGTCGGCTCCGGTGAACGCGCCCGCCCCGTTGGCGTTCGAAACAAACAACCCCAAATAACGCGTCAGGCTCGACCCGCTGCCGGCAGTGGTCGTAATCGAAGTCTGAGCGCCGACAATTTTGGAAATGGCAACATAGGGCCCGGCGGACACGGCCGCGTCTTCCAGATTGAGAATCGCTGGATGTGCGAAATCCGTACTGACATAAACCTTGAGCGAGCCTGTCGTCGAGGTAAAGGTCGAGAACGAAGGCTGAATCAGATACGGCGTGGAGTAGATCACCCCGCCGGCGGAGGCAACCACGGTCAACCCCGCGCCGGGACCGATGCCCAAGCCATTCACGTTTCCATAATTCATGGAAAAGTCGGAGGCCGGAGATATCGTCAGGCCGCCCGGCGCCGTCGCCAAAAGGAGTTGCACCGCCGTCTGGAGGTTTTCCGAAGGGCTGTTGAGGTTCAGTCTGACTGTACTTGTCGCACCGTTATTCAGATCGGTCGCTATGAACGTCAGGGTTGCAGTCTCAGCGCCGGCCGCGACCCCGGCCCCGTTCGAGTTGGCGACGAACAACCCGAGGCTGGCCGTAACCGTGCTATTTTTTATTCCAGGAGAGATGATAATGGGCGTAGGCGTAGCCGCACTCAACGAGATGGTCGTGAAGCTGGCGGCGCTGGAACAACCGGAGCTGGGATAGCAGCTCTGCAAAATGAGGAGCGCTGGTTTTGCAAAGTTGGTGCTCACGTAGGCGGAGACCGTCGCGTAGTGGGTGGCGTTCATGCCAGAAATCACAATATTGTAGGGGGTGGTATAGAGAACCCCGCCGGCTACGCCTGTTGTGATAACGGTGACGCCTGCTCCGGGCGTGCCTACCCCCAGGCCGTTCACATTTCCAAAACCAGCTACGTAATTGGGCCTTGTGCCTGAGATCGTCACGCCTCCCGCGCCAGTAGTCAAGCTGAGCGTTACGGCTGATTTCAGCCGGGCAGGCCAAGCGCAAGCGATGATCAATGCCAGGGCAAGCGTGCGCAGCGCTCGGTGGGCCGGCCTGACGCCACGAGGCAGGGCATGTTTGCCTGCGTTCCCAAGCTGAGAATCGTAATCGCTTTGTCGCTTCGCACGCTCCATGCCTTTGTACCGTTCCAAAGTCATCCGATTGATTCCAAATCGCTGGCTATTGCACGGTCAACGTGAAGGTAATCGTCGCCGCGTCTGCGCCAGTCAAACCTGCGGCGTTTGTTGGAGCTACTGACACGCCGATGTACCGGGTGAGCGTCGTGCCGCTCACCGCGTTCGTCGCCACCACCGTCTGGGCGCCGGCGTTCGTGGACATCGGAGTCAGTGCGGCAATGGTGGCTGGCGCGCTGTTCGACTGTACGACGGCCAGGTTCGATTTCGCAAAATTAGTCGAGACATAGGCCTGCAACGTGTTGGTCGATACCAATTGACCGGCGAAGACGGGCGTCAGAGTGTAGTCGGAGTAGTACGCAGCAATGGTCACGCCCGGGGTCGTAGGGGCAAACTTGCTGCCACAAGTCGGACCGTTGATGGCCAGAGCGTCGATGTTGCCGAAACTCATGATGTAGTCAGTGCCGCCACCGGCGGTGATGGTGCATCCCGTGCCCGTGGCGAGCGTAAGCTGGATCGCGTCCTGCACATTCACATTCACCTTTGCGGTGGGAGATACGGTGTTGGTGTTGGTTGCGGAGGTCGAAGCAAAGAAGGGCACAGCCGTCACAGACAGAACTATCAGTGCCAGAATCACTACGCGCTTTTTCATTTTCATTCCCTCCGCTTGGGCGCATCCGTCAGGTTCCTTATTATGCCTCGCGCCATGACCCGCAGTCACCTTGTTCATTTGTCCGCGTGCTCACATTTCTTCTATCGGCAGGAATCTTATGACAGACGAACTGATCCTGCTAACCCTCGTCGTGAACGTGCATCCCGCTTCCGTTGCAGGCCCGCGCCGGTCTCAGTCCTGCTCGGTCACGCTTGCCTTCAGGGACGATGACCCGGCGTTTGACTCTGTCCCCTGAAACGAGGCTAAGGCGGGCAGAGCCGCCTGAGCCGGAACTATCAGTACTAAACCTACTACACTCTGCTTTATTCTCACAATACTGAATTGGAGTGTCAGCCGGGGTTGCTGCGGAGGGTCGTGTCATGAAGCTTCGCTCTCTCCGGCACCTCGTCACGGTGCGCCGCCCCGTGACGAGCCGTCCAGATTATCGCTTAATTGACTGTGAGGGTGTAGGTGATGATCGCCGAATCCGCGCCCGTCAAGGCAGCGCCGTTGCTCGGAGCGATTTCCACACCGAGGTACTGCGTGAGCGCTGTGCCGCTGACCGCGTTGGTCACCAAGGTGTTTGCAGTTCCCACAGTGGTGCCCATCGCCGTCAGGCCTGCGATCGTAGCAGGCAATGAGGTCGAGTACACGACCGACAGATTCGCCTTGGTGAAGTTGGTCGACACATAAGCCTTCAGAGTGTTGGTCGAAACCAACTGGCTCGTGAAGACCGGTGTCAGACTATAAGGGGTGTAGTACGCCGCGTTCGTGACTCCGGGAGTGGTTGGGGCAAACTGGCTGCCGCACGCCGCAACGTTGATGCCCAAAGCATCGACGGTGCCGAAGCTCATGCTGTAGTCGCCGCCGCCGCCGGCGGTGACCGTGCATCCACCCGCTGTGCCGAGGGTGAGCGAGATGGCGGATTGAACGGTAACGCTCACCTTGAGGGTGGGCGATATAGTGTTGGTGTTGGTTGCCTGAGTGCTGGCAAAGGCTGGCATCGCTGCCAAAATCAAAATCGCTGCTAAAAGAATCGCTGAACGGTGTCTCATTGTCTGTTCTCCTTTTGATATGTTGTTCGTGCTCATGCCCAGCCGTAGGGCATGTGAAGCTCCAAACAGACTATTGAGATTAAGTCCTTATATTTCAGGCAATTGATTTGAAAACTCGAGATCTCATTACACTGAGTTTCGTCACCATTCGATACAGATGTAACGCCACAGGACAGAACCGTTGCGGGCCGAGCTTGATGATCTGTAACGAGTGCGGAGACCCGAAACTGGGGCTTCCAAACACCGAGCGTCAACTGGTCAGAGCGGACCGCTAGTTGCCTTTCGCTACTGGGAACAATTCTCTCCTTACTACATTGCCTTCCTAGCGCGGCCTTGGGCCGCAACCAAACTTGGCCGAAGTGGCGAGTGGTCCCGCGGACGCGGGAGCAAGTGGCAAGAGGGGAAGATCGAAACTCGAAATTCGAAACTCGGCGGGCGCGTGTTAGTCGGTGCGGAAAATTATCTCTTGACAAATGGGGGCGAGTGGTTATACTCGGAGTAGGAACTGGGAAGAAGGAGTTAGGAGCTAGGATTCAGGCCTGGAGTTTGTTGTTCGGGGTCAGGTGTCTCTTGCGCGCAGGACAGCGGGGGATTCGTGAAGACGAACTGGTGGAAGAGGCAGTGGCCAGCGTCGAGTTGAAAGCAGGAAACTCCGAATCTTGGATAGCGAAGAATGGGGAACGAAGCCGGAATGTCTTTTGGAATCAGTACGATAGGCTTAGCGGTTCCGTCACTATTCCCGATTTGGGCGGGGCGGCGAGAGCGACGCTGAAAAAAAAGATGTTAAAAATGAGGTTCAAAGCCACTATGTTGTTGAAAACAAAAGAAATGCCTTTGGAACAAAGCCATTTTGGGGGTTCAAAGCCATTCTTGGTCGGAAGCTCAGCGAAGCTATGTCATTGGAAACAGACATGCTCGCTTCAATTCGATAGCCGTGCTTGCGGTTCGAAGCCATTCTTGAGGTTCAAAGCCATTAGTGGGAAAAGGAATGTGAGATTTGGACTTGGGGCTGGTAGGCTAATGAGAAAAGACTCCGACGATCTCATCCCTTCTCCCGCCCAGCGGGATCAGGGCAGGCTCTGAGCGGAGATTTCATGTCCAGCAAGCCGAAACGCTGTGGCCAATTGCCGTCCTTGCACTCAAATCCGTTGCCTGGCTTGGAGAACAGAGTCTTCTCATGGTGCGACGACCATGCTCCGGCGAGCGCCGAAAACAGCATAGGGTTGCCCTACTCCGTTACACACGTAATCAAATGTGACGGACATTTTTGGTAATGCACTGCGATCAGCATTCAAGCCATTGAAATGAAGATCTTTAAAAGAAAGCTGGCTGGTTACAATATTTCGTTACAACCCGTAATGAGTTATAACGGCCGGTCAGAGGCTATGACACTGGAGGTTTTGACTCAAGTATTTGACATGCTGGTGGTTATGTTGAAGAGCTGGCGTTTGGAACCCGACATGCTGCCTCAGGGTGTGGTTGAGCTCTTGGATGAACATCCAGGGGCCCGAGATCGGAACACTCGGTCTTGCTTGTGGCGGTGCCTCGGCTTCGCCAGAACCGGACTCGAGATGTTCGTTTTTTATTTGCTGTACCAAATCTGAAATCAGGAGGCAAGCTACCTGGACGAAAAAAACATCAAGATCGCTTGACGACAGGGGATGAGTGAGGGTAGGATCGTCCTGTAAATTCCACCCAGCTAGAAGCGCTTGAAGGATAGCTATCACTATGCTAGCACGTCACGCGTTAAAACTGGGGCCTTTCCTGAAACAGTGCATTGCGCCCGTCGTACTGCGGGCTGGCGTGGCGCCTGATCGATGGGGCGTTCTTTGCCAAAGCAGGAGACTTTAGAGGTTGAAGCATGGGCATGTGTTCCGTGCGGGCGCCGGCAGCGCCCTCAAACACCAGGGCCGCAGGAGAAAAAGGATTCTCGCTCCTCGAGCTCCTGACAGTCCTGGCGATTATTGGAATCATTTCCGCGGTGTCATACGTGTTCTTCTTCAACGCCTTGCCCAACATCAAGGCAGACTCTGCGATGCAGCTTCTGGAAGTCCAGTTGCGTCAGGCCCGCGAGTATTCTGTAGATCAGCGGAGCAATATCACGGTCACGTTTCAAGGGACTCGGGAACTTGTGACCGCCTGCGTCGCGAACTGTAAGGGCGGCCAAACCACGTTGTCCGACTATTTCCTTCCCTACGGGATGGTCTACACGCTTTTCGCGGGTGTTCCTGACACACCCGATTTGTACGGAAACGGGAGCGCCGTGACTTTCGGTTGCACTGCTCTCCCCTGTCAGATCATGTTCCAGAGCGACGGCTCGGTGGTAAACTTCACCACCGGAGCGTACCAGAATGGGACGGTGTTTATGGGCATGACGAACCAGTCCCTGACCGCGCGCGCCGTTACCACTCTGGCGACGACGGGCAAGACTAAAGGTTATCGCTGGAATGGGAGCGTCTGGCATTGAGGTGACGCTTATGGACCCAGTAGGATCGCGCCAAAGAAACGACAGCGGCTTCACCTTGATGGAGGTGATGATCGCGACTCTGGTTCTCATGATAGGCCTGCTTTCGGTGGCCTACGGTGTGGGAGTCGGACTCGGCGTGGTTCAGACCTCCAACCAGGAGACCATTGCGCGTGAAAAGGCTCGCGAAGCTATGGAGGATGTGTTCACGGCTCGGGATACGGGAGGCATCACTTTCGCCCAGATTTGCAACGTTGCCCCGGGAACCCAATGCATCTTTATAAACGGCTTCGAACCGATGTACACACCGGGGCCCGATGGAATCGTCAACACCGCCGACGATGGCACTGGGGCCCCGCTCCCTGCGGGGTGCGGTGCGGCGCCTTGCATCGAGACGCTTGATACGCCGGGGCCGGACGGAATCCTCGGCACCGCCGATGACGTCTATGTTCCTCTCTTGAATTTTAGCCGGCAAATTGTTGTGCAGGCGGTCCAAGGCCAGCCAAATCTGTTGCAGATTACGGTCACGATTAGTTACAAGACCAAGACGGGTCTACCGGGCCCGCCCGTCGTCGTCACCGCCTTTATGTCAGCCTATGTTTAAGCCATCGAACAGATCGCTCAGAGCGCTCATCTCCGGTCCTCGGCCCGCTCCGCTCGCCCCGAGTGGGTTGGGGCGAGGGCGCTATTTAAACACCGGGCGACGCAAGCCGCCCCGGCGAAGTCGCGAGCCCCAGCCTTTTGGGGAGACGCATCGCTTCAAGGGGTATAGCCTTGTCGAGTTGATGGTCGCCATGGCGCTCGCGCTCATGATCTTGGGCATGGCCTTCACGTTCTTTAATGATATGTACAATACCGCAGACCTGGCGGATAACATTGCCGATGTGAATGAGAACCTTCGAGCTACGGTCAATGTGATCTCGACCGACCTGATGACATCGGGGACGGAAATTGCTGTGGGGGGCATTCCCATCCCGAGTGGCGGCACCGCTACTCCCATCAATCGGCCAGGACCCCCTGGCGCAGGGACTTTTCCCGCCACGGGAGCGATCCCGGTAGTCAGTCCCGGACCGGGTCTGGGGCCGAATTGCTGCGGCCCCACGGGCACCATTCCCACGGACTTGATTACCTTGATCTCGATAAACCAACTTTCGAACCTGGACCAATATCCCTTAACGAATATCACGACATCGGTCACGGCTGCGACGATTACTGTAGCCCTGCCCGTGCCGGGCCCGGGAACCAACATCAACCCAGCGGGCCCGCCAACACCAAATCCCTCGGCGGTTGTTCCGGGTCAGTTGATCATGCTGACCAATGTGAATGGGTCATGCCTGCTGACCGTAACCGCGGTCGACTACACAACCAACATCATCACTTTTACCCACACCGACCCGAATGACACCTTTGGCCTTAACCAATTCAGCGGCCCGACGAGCGGAACGATCAACCAGCTTAAGACGGGCGGCACTTTTCCTTCGACCTCGGCTTACCACGTCAGCATGGTGACCTACTATCTGGACAACTCGACGACACCCTACCGGTTGATGAAGCAGTACCTCTTCAAGACGGCCACCAATCCGCCGCAACCGGTGGCGCTTGACATTAACGTTTTGCAGTTTTCCTACAGCCTCTACCCTGCTTGCGATACACCGTCGGACCCGTGTCGTTCAATTACTGATTACCCGAACCAAGGCCCCAACAACATTCGCAAGGTCAATATATGGGCGATTGGGCAAGCCGACCACCCAAATCGAAAGACCGGTCGGTATTTTTCGAACTCGATTGCGACGTCGGTGACGATTCAGAATCTGGCATATTACAATAAATATTAATACTCGGCCACGGCCGTTCTTGTCGCCGCGGCCAAGCACGGGGCCCCGGCGGGGCACGACAAGGAGACGACATGAATCACCGAATAGACAAGGAATGCGGGATCGCCCTCATTGTGGTCATGTTGGTGATGCTCGTCTTCACCGTCATGATGCTGGGCTTTTATTACGTGACGACCGGAGAACAAAAGATTGCGGCGAGCGATCAGTACAACGGCGCCGCTTATTACGGCGCGATGTCCGGGCTCGAAACCATGAGCAGTCAACTGGCCGGCTGGTTCACCAGCCATGCTTCGGTGAACGCCACCCAGATTACCGCGCTACAGACACCACCATGGCCCGACGGCCCGCCAAGCGTCCCAGGGATTACGTATGCAACGTATAACATCCTCTGCCCAGCCTCGCCCGGCGCACCCCCACCCGGGGTGGCCTGTACTGACCCGCTCCCGTCGACCACGGGGACCATTCCCGGGAACGGCCCCTTGGCGGGACTTCAGGGCATCATCACGCCCTTTTACCTCACGATAGTTGCCGACGGTCCCTACAACACCGAAGTGAAGATGACTCGCCTGGTGCAAGAAGTTGCGGTGCCCATTTTCCAGTACGGCATCTTTTCGGATAGCGATCTCTCATTCTTTGCCGGTCCCAACTTCGGCTTCGGCGGCCGCATTCACACTAATGGCAACCTATTTTTGGGAGAAGACGGTAATACCTTGACGCTTAACGACAAAACGACGGCTTATAAAGACGTGATCCGACAACAGCTTTCAAACGGATATCCCACGACCGGAGGACATTACGGCACAACCATCGATGTGCTGAAGGCCGCCAATGGTTGCGGGACCGGCCTGCCAGCCTGTAGGGCTCTGGGGCTGACCGAAGGCAGCGTGACGGGCGGCCCGTGCCCGGGAGGCATAGTCAACTCCAGTTGGAACAACCTTTCCCTCACCACGTATAACGGATGGATTGAGAATGGGCCGGGGGGGTGCGGTGCGGGGACGGGAGCGAAAAAGCTCAATCTGGCTTTGGCGCTGGCGGGCGGCCAACCGGTCGAACTGCTTCAGCGACCACCCCAAAGCCCTCCGGGTACATACGAGAGTCCGAGCAGTGATACCGGCAGTGCCCGCTTTTTCAATCAGGCCAGCTTGCGCATCCTGCTGTCCGACCAGCAGTCTTACATCATGAACCTGCCGGCCGTGGATGGCTCCGCACAACCGTTCCCTCTTGATGAGACGTCGATTCATGGTGCGCCGTATAACCTTGCTGCGGCGGACGCCTGCCATCCTCCACTGGCCCAATCCCCTGGTACGGGCGACAGTGATTATATGCTCGCGGCGAGTAAGACGCTTCTCGGCGGTTATATCAAAATTGAGATGCAACTTAACGCCACGCCGGGAACGTGGAAAGATGTGACAAAGGAAATCCTCGGTCTAGGAATCTCGCGCGACGCAGCCCAGATGTTAGCCCCAACGCTGAGCACAACCAGCGGCGGGTCATTAACGAAGAATAAGACCTACTACTATGTGGTCACCGCCCTGGGTCCTTGGGGCGAAACCACGGGCACGGAGGCGAGCCAAAACACCGGTAGCAACACGGCGATAAAGCTCGCCACCTGGACAGCCTTCGGGGGCGGCGCGACAGGCTACCGGGTTTATCGCGGAACATCCGCCGGCGGCGAAACGGGGTACATCTCGGCGGCCGTGTGCGGATCGACTCCCTGTACGACTACATCGACTTCCTACACCGACACCGGAACGGCCCCCACAGCGAGCCCCCTTCCTTCGTGCCCTGGGACTTCCATCGTGCACCTCGAAGAGGCCGGACCCGGTCCCACTTACCCTTCCTCCTACCCGCTGAGCACCAATGGGCTGGCTACCACAGCCACAAATTTCGTGCCCATCAATTTGTACGACGCGCGGGAGGGGGAGGTTCGGGACACGAGCGGCCCGACAACCTCGTCTCTGAACGGCATCATGAACCTGGTTGAAATCGATGTGCGCAATCTCCAGCAGTGGTTTGCCGGGAACATCGGAGCGAGCGGCACGCAGGCGCTCAACAACGGCGGCAACGGGTACATCCTCTACGTTTCGGATCGGAGAATGAATTCTTGCACTGGCACCTGCCCTCAGGGCAGCCTCACCTCCCCATACCCCATCACCCCCCCGGAAACCGGCGAATTCGGGAACGAGGACATCATCAACCCTGGCTCAACCAACGGCACCCCCAACGGGACCTTGGATCCTCCCGAGAATCTAGACGGCGACGGTAATTTATACACCTACGGCGCCACGCCACATCCTATATCAACTCCAATCGTTAACGGTTCAAATAATTGGACGACGTTCGTCAATTCGATGCCAGCTACCAATCCAGCGTTCAAGCGCATCACGGGCAGCCAGGCACAGAAAAACAGTGTGGTCATCTTTCGACGCGCGGTTCGATTGGTGAACGGCACACTGGGCAATTTGCCTCCCTTGGCGGCGGCTCAGGCTAACCCGTGCTCCGGAGGTACGGCGGGGGGATTCACGGTGGCCGCCGAGAATCCCATCTACGTTCAGGGCGACTACAACGCGAGCGTGGCCAATCATTTCAACGACGCGGCCCCCCTCTGTCACGTGCCTGCGGCCGTGCTCGGCGACGCCGTGACCCTCCTCTCCAATAACTGGACGCCCGGAGCTCAGTCGGGATTCACCAGTGGAGATGCAAATAGCTTCGCATACCCCACTGTGCCCAATTGCAACAATGATCGGTGCGCCACCGAAACCTGGTACAGGATGGCCGTGCTCGGGGGGAAGACCATTTCCTTCTCTCCGCTGCCAAGCTGGTGTCCGAGCGGACACTATGATTGCGGAACCGACGGCGGGACTCACAACTTCCTTCGCTACATCGAGGACTGGAGCAACACGACTTTGAATTATTACGGCTCCTTGGCCAGCTTCCATTACTCTCGCCAGGCGACCGGGATTTACAAATGTTGCTACTCTCCCGGAACGGTTTACCAACCGCCCACTCGCAATTACGCTTTCGATACCGATTTTCAGAATATCTCGAAGCTGCCGCCGGGGACGCCCCGTTTTACAGACGTGAACGCGCTCTCCTATCAGCAATCGGTTCTGGCAAGCCAGTAGTCCTTCAGGAGTGGCTGGGCTTCGCCAGCGGATAAGGCGAGGCCCAGTCGCACTGCCTCGTAGCCTTCCCTCAGACTCTTCGACCATGCTTCGCCGCATCTGCGGCATCTTGATAGGCCACTCCAATCCATCGGCCAGAGGACTTGGACTCCGTGTGAACGGGTCAGAGATTGTGCAAGCAGCGCATGCACAAATAGTTGGAGATCGGAGAGGACAAGGCCTCGACGGAATCTCTGCGCCCTCCGTGTTGAAATCTTTTCTCAGGATTTGCTAACTCAGACCTACACGAAAACGTCCGACTCACGTATAATCGCCGCACAATTCATGCCACTTTTGGGGGATGCTCAATGCGAATTCGAAGAGTGCTCACACTGTTGCTGTGCGTTTTTGCGGTTGCAGGACTTACTGAATATCTCGGCACCGTGCCAGCGCTGAGGACCCAACTGGCGCCCACGCGCGTCTTCGGCCAGGAATTGCCGGAAGGCCGGCTGATGCGCTTTCCGGACATTTACAAAGACCAAATTGCTTTCAGTTATGCGGGTGACTTGTGGCTGGTTTCGAGCTCGGGCGGCACGGCGCGGCGAATCACGACGCATCCGGGCCTGGAGCTGTTTCCCAAGTTTTCGCCTGACGGCACGAAGATCGCCTTCACCGGACAATACGACGGCAATTCTAATGTCTACGTGATGCCCGCCTCAGGCGGCGAGCCCAAGCAACTCACCATTCATCCCGGCGGCGGCCACTTGAACGAGCGCATGGGAATCCACAATGAGGTTCTCACGTGGTTTCCCGACAGCAAGCGCATCGTCTACCTCACGCGGCGCGACACGTTCAACGACTGGTTCGGCCGGCCGTACGTAGTCGGCCTGGACGGCGGCCTGCCGGAGCAACTGCCCATCGACAAGGGCGGGCTGATGTCCTTCTCGCCCGACGGCAGCAAGATGGCTTACAACCGCATCTTTCGCAATTTTCGCACCTGGAAGCGCTACACGGGCGGCATGGCGCAGGACATCTGGATCTACGACTTCAAGAACAATCAGATCGAGCAAATGCCGCACACCGAATGGACCGACACGTTTCCGATGTGGCACGAGGACACGATCTATTTCGATTCCGATCGCGGTTCCGAGCATCGCCTGAACCTTTACAGTTACAGCCTGCGCACCCACGAGATCAAGCAGCTCACACATTTCACCGAGTTTGATGTGAACTGGCCCAGCCTCGGCCCGGACTCCATCGTGTTTGAGAACGGTGGTTACCTTTACGTTTTCGATCTGAAGACGGAGCAGGCGAACAAGATTACCGTGTATCTGCCCGGCGATGTGGACGCGGCGCGGCCGCACTGGGTGAATCCCAGCAAGCTCATCACCGATTTTGATATCGCGCCCGACGGCAAGCGCGCCGTCATGACGGCGCGCGGCGATATCTTCACGGTTCCGGCCAAGGAAGGCAGCATTCGCAACCTCACGGGGACGCCGGGCGTCCATGAGAAGTATGCGGCGTGGTCGCCCGACGGCCGCTGGATCGCCTACCTCTCGGACCGCACGGGCGAAGATGAGCTGTACATCACACCGCAAGACGGCATGGGCAAGGAGGTTCGGATCACCAGCGACGGCAAGATGTTCCGCTTCCCGCCCGTGTGGTCGCGCGACAGCAAGAAACTGCTTTTCGCCGACAAAAGCGTGCGCCTCTTCTATGTGGACATCGACGCGAAGAAGCCCGTGCTGATCGATCAGGGCCACTACGGCGATCTCACCGACTATGCTTGGTCGCCCGACAACAAGTGGGTAGCCTACGCCAAGGCGACGGAGAATCTTCGCGAGGTGGTGTATCTCTATTCGCTTGCCGATCGCAAGATCACGCCGGTGACGACGAATGCGTATGAAAGCGCGGCGCCGGTGTTCGATCCGGACGGCAAGTACCTCTACTTCTTCTCCAATCGCGACTTCAACGAAGTGCTCGGCAATTACGATATGGAGTTTGCGAATCCGAAGACCACGCGCGTTTACGTGGTGACGCTGCGCGCCGACATTCCTTCGCCCTTTCCGCCGTTGAGCGACGAAACGGAAATCAAAAAGACGGAAGAAGGCGTGGCGCCAAAGCCTGAAGCCCCGCCCGTTCCACCCAAGGAGTTGCCAAAGTCCAAAGCTGGGGCGGAGAAGAAGCCGGAGGAGAAGACCGAAGCAAAGCCGGAAGCCAAGCCGCCGGAATTCCGCATTGACCTCGATGGAATTCAGGACAGGGTTGTGGCGCTGTCCATCCCCGCCGCGAATATGCGCAACCTCTCGGCGGCAAAAGACGCCATCTATTATGTGACCGCGCCGGTCTTTGGACTTTCGGGGCCGCTCCCCGGCGAGTCGCCGGCCATTCACGTTTTCGATCTGAAGGAGCGGAAGGACCACGTCCTGGTCGATTCGGCCGATGCCTATGCACTCTCCTTCGACGGCAAGAAACTTCTCTACGCGGGCAGCGCCGAAGGCGGTGGACCGCGAACCTACGGCATCATTGACGCAAAGCCTCCCGAAGGCGCAGGGCACAAGGTCGGCGAAGGCGCGCTGAACCTTGGCTCCATGCAGATGGAGGTGAAACCGCGCGAAGAGTGGACACAAATCTTTAACGAGGTTTGGCGGCAGGAGCGCGACTACTTCTTCGAGCCTTCCATGAATGGAGTGGATTGGGAGAAGCAGCGCGACAAATACGCTCAGCTTTTGCCCTACGTAGGCGACCGCTACGATCTCACCTACATCATGGGCGAGATGATCGGCGAGCTTTCGAACTCGCACACCTACGTGGGCGGGGGCGACACTCCCGATCTCAGTCCGGTGAACGTTGGGCTGCTGGGCGCCGATTTGGCAGCCGACACGGCGAGCGGAATGTATCGCTTCAAGAAGATCTATCACGGCGAAAACTGGCTCGCCAGCCTGCGCTCGCCGCTCACCGAGCCCGGCGTGGTGGTGAAGGAAGGCGACTATCTGTTGGCCGTCAACGGCCGGCCGCTGCGTGCGCCTCAGAACCCTGAAGAATTCTTTGTGAACACGGTGAACGAGAACGTGACGCTCACGGTGAATTCCAAGCCTACCGATACCGGCGCGCGCAACGTCGTGGTGAAGCCCATCGGCGACGAACTGGGTCTGCACGAGCTCAACTGGATCGAAACCAATCGCCGCAAGGTCGAAGCCGCCACGGGCGGGCGCGTCGGGTATGTGTACTTGCCCGATATGTCTGCGAGTGGCCTGAACGAATTTGTGAAACAGTATCTCCCGCAGATTCGCAAGGAAGGGATGATCTTTGACGTGCGCTACAACGGCGGCGGATTTGTGGACCAGATTATCTTCGAGCACCTGCGGCGCACTCTGGTGGGCATGGAGTCGGCGCGGAATTTCGAGCCCGGTACCATCCCCGACAACGTCTTCTATGGCCACATGATCTGTATCACCAATCACTACGCGGCCTCGGACGGCGACTTCTTCACTTACTACTTCAAGAAGTACAATCTGGGGCCGGTCATCGGCGAGCGCACCTGGGGCGGCGTGCGCGGCATCCGGGGAGAAATTCCACTCATGGACGGCGGTTATATCACGCGGCCGGAGTTTTCACTCTACGGATTGGACAGCCAGTGGCTGATCGAAAACAAGGGCGTCGCGCCCGATATCGAGGTCGATAATCGTCCTGACCTGGTAATGCAAGGTCACGACCCACAGCTCGAGAAGGCCATTGAACTGGTGATGCAGGAAATCCAGGCTCACCCGAAGAAGCTGCCCCCGCGGCCCGCGGACTTGCCCACCTATCCGCCAGGGCCTGGGCGCTAGAAAGCGGAAGGCAGTCGGCGGAAAGCAGTAGGCCGTAAGTATTCGTCGATGGCGCTGTCGGTCCTCGCATCGATCGCGCGACGACAGCCATTCTGCCCAAAAACCACCACTCCAGTGGCTGAAATCAGCCACAAGGCAGTGGTCTCGTTTTACCCTCCGACCCGTAAGACGAAGCGCATCAACGCCTTCACCCGTCGCTCTCGCCCAGAGCTCTGTGGCATCCAAATTGCCCTCTTAGGGATTTCCGTAGTCAATCGAGTCGAAGCGAACAAAAAGGGTCACGTCGGTTTCGGAGCAAATTGTTTTCCGAGGTGAAGAATACCATGCGAGAGAACTGCCAGGGCTTTGCGGTGGTGGCCTTTCTTCTAGGCTACGTTACTTGTCCGCTCTCTGCCGGCGCGCGCGTGCGCATCGAGGCCGGCACGAAACTGCCGGTCCGGCTCGAGCGGAGTGTGGGAACCAAAGACTTTTACAAATGGCATTCGTTTGGCGAAATCCGCACCGTGCCCGGTGTGCTGGTGCAGGACATCACTGCTGCTGACGGGCAGGTGGCGCTGCAGGCGGGCACGAAGATTAGTGTCGCGGTGCTCGAATGCAAGCGCGCCGGGCACGTCGTGGGCCGCTCGCGCCTGCGCCTGGGCCTTTATTCCGTGACGACAGCGAATGACGAAGTCATTCCACTCGACGGCTATCCCACCGCGTTAAACCGTCGCCACGTGGATAGCGAGGGCACTGCGCACGGCAAGCGAGGACTTATCAAGGACGCTGGAGTGGACTTGACTTCAGTGACCACAGGCGCCGGCGCGGGATTCGTTGTGGCCGGCCCGATGGGCGCGGCGGTGGGCGCCGGTGGTGGCCTGCTGGTGGCGGCAATTTGGACCGTGGCGAGGAGAGGACCGGACCTGACGGTGCCCGCAGGCACTGTAGTGGAATTCGTGGTGGGCCGGCCCGTGTCGTTTGTCCCGACAGGCGAAGTCGTGGACGAAGGAGCCAGTCTTCGCGCCTCGCGGTGGGGACGCGGTGAAGTGATCCCGCCTTCCGCCGACCTGCTGGAACTGTCTGACCAAATCAACTCCGATCCCGACGGCGTGCTGAACCAGTTAAAGGAAATCAAGTTCAAGGAGCGCCCGAATGTTGACCGGATGTTTGCGAAATACCTGGAGGCGGTGGCGCGCTTTCAGAAAGGCGACCACAGCGAGCACACGCTCAACCTGATGCGCGAGGCCTATCACGAGGCTCAAACGTCGACGCTGCCCACAGCGGCGCGCGCGGAGATGGCTCGCAATCTGGTGATGATGATCCACACTACGGAGTCCAATTGGGAACGCGACCCGCTGCTCAACGACCCGCAAGTGCAGGCAGCCCTGGTGGAGGAACTGCGATGAAACGCGTCCCGATTTTTCTGTTGATCTGCTGCGCGCTGGCGAACGCGGCGCTCGCCCAGCAGCCCGCCCCAACTGAGGTGCCGTCGCAGCAAACCGCGACTTCCGGTGCGGCGGCGCCGGCACCTCCCCCTCCTGATCCCGCATCGCGGGACGCGACCGCGAATGCCGCGGGCGCGACAACGGACTCCGCGACCACACCGTCTACTGCGGCCGACGTGCCGCCGGCCGGCTCGGTTGCAGCGCCCTCTGTGACTGACACGCAGGGTGCCCGCGAGGTTCCGCTCGACTCCGAGCCGTTCGAAGCGCGCGTCCACCGGCGCCTTGACGAATTCAAGATGCGGCACCAGCAACGCCAGGGGCAGATGTCTTCTTATGCCGAGGCGAAGGGAAGCGACCCGGGTCTGGGACGATACGCTGACCCTCGCATCGTGCAGGTAGAGCTCGATGACGAACTCGACCGCGAGCAGACCAGCCAGGAGCTCTCCGGCGATTATGCGGAGCAGATCCACGACGTCCAGACCAAGGCGCAAGCGCTTCAGGACTTCATTGCCAAGCGGCATCAGACGCTCGATGATTTGAACAAGAAAAGTGGCGGCGCGACGAACAAGCAGGATCTTGAAGTCGCGCTCGCCAACCTCGCCCGCCAGCCGCTGTCCCCTGAAACCATGGCAGAAATGCGTGAGATCGACCGGCGGCTCTCAGAGGTCGATCGCAACTCGAAGGATCTGCCGGCCCAGTTGTCGCAGAATCAGCAGGAAGCAACAGACGCGGAGGCGGAGCTGGCTAAGCTCAGGGCGCTCGAGCAGTCTTACGAAAAGGAATCGAAGGCCTTCACGGCTGACGCGCTTTCAGCGCGCCAAAACCGGCTGCGTTTGGCGAACAAGCTTGAATACTACGTCGTGCGCGCCCAGGCAGAAGACATGCTCGAGCAGGGCCGCAAGGCGCTGGAGACAGCGCATCACATTTCCGCAAGCCCGGATGTCGAAAGCGTGCTCAACGGCCCGGTCAGCAACACCAAGTCCGACGCCGACTTGGAGCAATTGCGGGATTGCATTCGAGACTCGGGCGACGTGAAAGCGTGCCGCCAAGCCATCCATCAGGGGAGTGAGCCATGAACACCAAGCCGGAACGAGAACAGATCATTTCTTTGATCGAGGTGCTGGTGGCGATCGCGCTGGTCGCGTTGCTGCTGGCGCTCGGTTCGGTGTCTCGCGCACAGCAGCCGAGCGTCGAATTCGAGCCCGCTGCCCTGGAAAAGGTGCGCACCGAACTCTTCCTGAAATCGAGCCAGACGGCGCTTGCGGACCTGGAAAATGATCTCAATCACTTGGCCGTGTTGTCGGAAACGTGCCGGGTGGAATTTGGCGCCAAGGCTTGCGGCCTCGAGAACAAGCCCTTGGTTTCCGACAAAATCGAAGAGCGCTTTGCGTATTACGTTCGGCAGCCGGTTCAAACGCATTTCAACGGACACCACGTGAAAGTCGACCGACACAGTTGGGAGACGACGAACGCGGCCCTTTCGCGGTAAACGCCGATCCGATCGGGGTGAGGCGTTGACGAGCAGTGTCTTGTGCAGCGTGAGGAAGGACGATGGCTCGCAGCAAGCCCATCATGGTAGGCGCTTGTGTGCTCGCGGTGGGAATGGGATTGCGTTTTTTGGAGCCCGCAGCGCTCAAGGCCGCGCCACGGGAACGAGCGGAGCGGGCGAACGCGGCTCTCGCATCCGACATCACTCCCACGCGTGCAACGACTGCCGCGCCGCGGTCTCGGCACAGTTCGAGATTAAATGAGATTCAGGTCCCGCCGCCTCCACCACCTCCTCCGGCCGCGGCAAAGTCGCCAGTCCTTGGATATCGGAGGAATCGAAGCCGGAAGCGAGCGGCAACGAATCGTCATCGCATCCCGACCGCAGGTACGGAGGTAGTCACCAATAGACCGTTGCTGGTGGCATACAAGCCCGTGCCGACAGCAATCGCGCAACCCGCACGGGCCGAGTCCAACTCACAGAGCAGCAGCGCATCTGACCCCGAGGCCGTGCGCATCCGGGACGAGCTGAAGCGGCTGCGGGACGACGCCGAGGCGCGCCGCGCGTTTTACGATGACCTGCGCCGCACGGTGGAGCGAGTCCGCAGCGGAGAGCTACATGAGGGCTCGCGGAAATCCGGTCCCACGGGAATAGAACCGCGCCGACCGTCCGCACAGCCAGCGCAGGCCCAGGATCCTGACGGCAAAACTTTTTCCGTGCGGCCCGCAACGCATCCGGAGGACATCCAGCCGGCCGAACCTGATGAGCCGGAGGCGCCGCAAGCGCAGTGGAGTCCGAGTTCCGGCAGCATCGACCGCACTGCGTACCAGCGCGTGGTGCGCTGGGCGAAAGCCAACGGCACGCCTGTGCAGTTGGCGCTGGCCGTGGCGTGGATGGAATCTCACTTGAACGAGAACGCGCCGCGCGGCGGCTCCGGGGAAGTGGGAATGTTCCAAATCATGCCGGCGCGGTGCGTCACCGAGGGCTGGCCCGCGGGGCGACTGAGCGAGCCAGAATTCAACGCCTGGATGGGAACGATGCTCTTGACGCGATACTACCAGGAAGAGGGAAGTGTGGCGCGTGCCGCGGCGAAATATGTCGCGGGACCAGGTGTTTTCAACAAGACCTATTCCAAGGACGTGTGGGACTACATCAACTGGTACGCGAGCACCGTCGAAAGCTATGCAAACTATTTCTCCCGCTTCCAGACTTGAAGATTGGGCAGACGCTATCATCCTGCACGAGCCGGCCGATCGCGATGGAGGCAGCGCGCCCGAGTTTGCGCTCCTCGATCTCAGAGGGCCGAATCCTGTTGCGTTTTTATTCGCCTGCGTTTGGCTGAGCGCCCTCGTATTCCTCGGCACAATTCTGAGTCATCCTCAGCGCCCGTTGTCACCCGAGCGGGCCACGACGATCACTGAAATCACTCTGCCGCCGGAGCCTCTCGATCTGGCGGAAAACTCTCCGGGGCCTTCGTCCCCTGAGGTCAAGCCGTCTGAGCCACAACCCGATGCGCCTGCCCCGCCCACTTCCAAACCGCTTCCGGATTTGCCGACGCCTCAGCCCATCGCGGTCTCGAAGCCTCCGGCAACTGTGCCTTCGGTCCCCGCGCCGACAATTGAACCAAACATTTCGTCACCCGCTGCGCCGCCTACATTGCAGCCCGAGAAAGCGAGCACGCCAACGCTGGCCATCGCGGCAGCCGCACCGAAGCCAAAACCGGAAATCGCCTCGCTTCCAACTGATCGCGTGCCCTCTCGGTCGCTCAAGCTGTTTCCGGCATCACCGGCGCCAACACTGCCTGCGCGCGCCGCTGTTGCTGAGACCCGAAACGCGGTCCCCGAGGCGCTTGGCACGCTGCCTCTCAACAGTCTCCTTCGGGATCAAGCCTTTCTCGCTACGCAGCTTGCGTCACTGCCTTCGGAACAGCGGCTCGCTTTGCCACAAGTTTGGATTCGCGTTAATGCGGAGTGGTTCGCGGCTCTGGCGCAAACACACGAGCGGCTTTACTTTTCTCTGACCACGCCGGGCGCGGAGAGCGAAGTGCTCGCCTACTTGCCCGCAACAAATCACTTTGTTCTCGAGCGGCCGCAGCGGCCGCTTTGGCAGGTTCGCGACGGGGAGCAGGTGCCCGCACTCGCGGCGCTGCGCATCGCAGCGGCTCGCCAACTCGGCGCCCCGGCGTCTCTCGTGGGCATTTATACCTGGCATCCACCGGTGCTCGAGAGCGCGCTACGTATGTTCGTGTTCGAGCAAATGCGGCAGTTGGAGGTGCGCTTGGGCCCGCAGGATGTGGTGACGGTGCGCCTCGCTTCCGGGCCCGGCGGTTGCGTGATGAATCTCGAGCCGATTCGGGATGACAGTTTACGCTGAAGGCTCCCACCCGCAGGGCCTAAACTACGAGTAGCGAAGCCAGCGGAAGATTTCGACAACCGACGGGCGCTTGCCGTACATCAGAATTCCGACCCGATAAACTCGCGACGAGAAATAGATCACTCCCAGCGTGGTCACCGCGAGAATGAAGATGGACAGGGCGATCTGCCAGAACGGAGGAGTCTGCGCGGCCATCCGCATTACCATCAGGATCGGACTGAAGAATGGAATTTCCGTGAGCACGAACGACAATGTGGAACTGGGATCGCGCAAGACGGCCTGGTACATGATGAACCCAAAAACCAGCGGCAAAGTGACCACCAGTTGCAACTGCTGAGCGTCCTGCTCGTTGGAACAGGCGGCGCCCACCGCAGCGTACAGGGAGGCATAGAGAAAATAGCCCAACACAAAATAGACGGCCAGGTAAATGAGCAGCGATACAGGAACATGGACGCTGGGAAATGATGCGCCGGGCCTCACGGAGGCGGCGATGGCGCCGCCGCGAGCGGCTATCAACAGGCCTGTCGCGATCCAGATGAGATACTGTGTGAACCCCACGCCCGCGACCCCGATGATCTTGCCGAGCAGGAGCTGGAACGGCCGGACGGCGGAGACCAGAACCTCGACGATGCGCGTGGTCTTTTCCTCCAACACCGAGCGCATGGTGAAAACGCCGTACATGATCAACGTCATGTAAAGCAGCATGGCCAGGATCAGGCCGGTGACAAACGTCTGCCCCTTGTCCTCCGCCTCACCCTGCTGGGTGACCTTGATGACTTTCAGGTCGATGCCTTTCATCACTTCGGCCACGTTGTCGAGGCGAAATCCCTTGTCACTCAAACGCCGGGCGATGACCGCGTGGTTGACGGCGCTTTCCACGGGCCCGTAGAGCATGAAGTCGCTGGCATTCTTGGTGTGGAACTCTACTGACGCGAAGTCCTTGGAGATCACGAGATAACCATCCAGTTGTCCGCCGTTCACCCGGGCGTGCAATTCCTCGCGCACGCTTGACCCCGACTGGGGCCGATCCAACGTCTTGGTAATCTCGAACCTCGGTTTGCCGTTGTCCAGTTTCTCGCGCGCCAAGTTCTCGCCGACCGGCGTGCCGAGACCGCCGGCGTCATCCACGATGGCCAACTTCAGCGTGTGGTCGGTCTGGCGCGTCGCCACGACGATGGAGATCACCATAATGCCGGCGAAGAGCACAGGCACCCCGAAGGTGGCAAACACAAAGCCCTTGGTCTTGACGCGTGTGATGTACTCGCGCTTGATCACCAGCCAAATCTTACGCATTGGCGCCTCCCACCTTCTCAATGAAAATGTCGTTCAGCGGAGGCTCGACGAGTTCGAAGCGGGTGATGCGCACGCCCTGCTGGATAGCCGCCTTAAGTATTTCCTGCGGGTCGGCGGCGGGACGCAGCTTGGCCTCCACCACCTCTCCATAATGGTTCACTTTCTCGATGAGAGGTGACTGGTTCAGGAACTCGCCGTTGCCGGAGCATTCGATGCGCAGCGTGTTCTTGCCGTAGGATTTCTTGATTTCGCGCAGGTCGCCGTTCAGCACGTTGCAGCCCTTGTTGATGAGGCAAATCGAGTCGCACATCATTTCCACCTGCTCCATGCGGTGGGTGGAAAGAATGATGGTGGCGCCCTGGGCGCGCAACTCCAGCATGATGTCCTTCACCAGGATGGCGTTGACCGGATCGAGTCCGGCGAAAGGCTCGTCCAGGATCAGCAAGGGCGGTCGATGAATCACGCAGGCGATGAACTGCACCTTCTGCTGCATGCCCTTGGAAAGGTCGATCACCTTTTTCTTCGCCCAGGCGCTGAGTTCGAAGCGCTCCAGCCACTCATCGGCGCGACGCTCGGCCTCGGCTTCCGGCACTCCTTTGAGGGCGGCCAGGAAGACAAGGATCTTGCGGACTTCCATGCGCGGATAAAGGCCGCGCTCTTCGGGGAGATATCCGATCAGGTCCTGAACCTGCTCGGTAAGCGGCTGGCCGAGCACTCGAATTGAGCCCGCGTCCGGCATCAGAATGCGCATCACCATGCGCAGGGTCGTCGTTTTGCCCGCGCCGTTCGGTCCCAGCAATCCAAACACCGCGCCTTGCTTGATCGCGAGGCTCAGGTCGTTGACGGCAACAAGCGAATCAAATTTCTTGGTGACGCCTTCGATCACTACTGCATCCGTGCGCTCTTCGTTCATATACCCAACCAAGGTTTTCGCTCCCACCCTCTAATCACATGCGGGTGGCGCGGGGAATCGTTCACGTACCCGTGATAGTGCGCGTTGAATCGCTGAAGTCTTTGTAGCATCAAATCTGACTGCATGGCAACAGGGAAGTAGGGACACATGGAAGTGGCGACCGAGGGACTTTTCCGCCCGTCTCCGGCGCGCGATACCATGCATGTCATCGCCGTGAGGAAAAATCTTGTACGGAGTTTCCGCCTTCGAGTAAGATAGCGATTTGCCCGCCATGCAACAATCCCAGGAAAGGCGAAGAAGATGCGCAATGTTGTGATTATCGGCTCGGGCTGTGCCGGACTGACCGCGGCGATCTATGCGGCTCGCGCCAATCTGAGGCCGCTGGTGATTCGCGGCCGCGAAGCCGGTGGCCAGTTGACCCTGACGACGCTCGTCGAAAATTATCCCGGATTTCCCAAGGGCGTGCAGGGTCCGGAGCTGGTCGAGATGATGGAACGGCAGGCGACGGAGTTCGGGGCAGAATATCTGGAAGGCGACGTGACCCGCGTCGACCTCTCGCGCCGGCCCTTTACGCTCCAGGTGGACAAAGAGCAGATTGAGACTCGCACGTTGATCGTTGCCTGTGGAGCTTCAGCCAAAATGTTAGGGCTCGAATCCGAACGCAAGCTCCTGGGGCACGGCGTTTCCACCTGCGCCACCTGCGACGGCTACTTCTATCGCGGCAAGCCGGTGGTGGTGGTCGGCGGCGGCGATACGGCGGCGGAGGAAGCGCTCTTTCTGACGCGCTACGCCACCGAGGTGGTGCTGATCCATCGGCGCGACCAACTGCGGGCGTCGAAGATCATGCAAGACCGGATTTTCCGCAACGAAAAAATCAAGCCGGTCTGGAATTCGGTCGTCACCGAGGTTTTGGACGTCGCCAAGGGTGAAGTGACGGGCGTTCAACTCAAAGACGTGGTGAGTGGCAAGGAGACCGTGAAGCCCACCCACGGAGTGTTCATCGGAATCGGCCACTCGCCCAACACCGCGCTGTTCCGAGGCCAGCTCGAAATGAACGAAAACGGATATCTCAAAACTCACGACGGCACGAAGACGAACGTCCCCGGCGTCTTCGCCGCAGGAGACGTGCAGGACCACATCTACCGGCAGGCGGTGACGGCCGCCGGGAGTGGGTGCATGGCTGCGATCGATGCCGAAAGATTTCTGGAAGCCGAAGAATGAAGGCAATCATCAAGTATGAATTATGAAGTATGAATTATGAATTACAAACCGCATTGGTAACGGTCGTTGGTCATGCTCAAGGAAAAAACTAATCTGAGCGGTTACTGTTCATCATTCATAATTCATAATTTGTAATTTTGAATTATTATGCTTCGTTCCTTACTTCTTTACCTCTCCGAGCGCGAAAACCTCAAGCACCTCATCCTTAAAAGCTCACTCGGCAGCCGCATGGCCCGGCGGTTCATTGCCGGCGAGGATCTTGAGGGCGCGGTTCGTGCGGTTCGTCAGTTGAATGCCGAGGGCTTTGACGTCACCCTCGATCACCTGGGAGAAAGCGTTCATGACGCCGCGGAGGCCGAGGCAGCGTGCCAGGTGTATCTTGCCATCCTCGACCGGATCCGCGCCGAGGGCTTGCGATCACACATCTCGGTCAAGCTCACACAGCTCGGCTTGGACATCGACGAGGATTTGGCGGTGCGGCTGACGAGGGCGCTCGCTGACCGGGCTCAAGAGCCTCACAACTTTGTGCGCATTGACATGGAGAGCTCCGCCCACGTCGACGCGACTCTGCGCATTTTTCAACAAGTCAACGCGCCCCGCGAAGTCTTGGGGATGGTTATTCAATCTTATCTCTACCGCGCCGAAAAGGATGTCGAGGAACTACTGAAGAGCGGAACCCGAATCCGTCTGGTGAAGGGCGCCTACAAGGAGCCGCGCGAGCTGGCGTTTCCTCACAAGTCGGACGTGGACCTCAACTTTGTCAAGCTGACGGAAAAGCTGCTGGCGAGTGGAGTTTACCACGCCATCGCGACCCACGATTCGCACCTTGTCGCCGCCACGCGGGCCTATGCCCAAGCCCACCGCATATCGCCGGACAGATACGAGTTTCAAATGCTCTACGGTATCCGACGCCAGTTGCAGCGTGACTTGCGGCAGCAGGGTTATCGCGTCCGTGTTTACGTCCCCTACGGAGGCGAATGGTACGCTTACTTCATGCGCCGTCTGGCCGAGCGGCCCGCCAATGTGCTGTTCTTGTTGCGGAACCTACTCCGAGCTTGACCCAATCGACGAGCACCGACAACCAAGGACCAAGACAAAGGACCAAGGGCAAAGAGCTATCTGATCTTTTCGCACACCGCGAATCCGTCCCGTAATGGGATGATGGTGGTAAATAGATTTCGCGATCCGTAGATGAGTCGATTGAATTTCTGAACGGCGCGAGTGTCGGCGTCCTGGCTCGCGGCATTCTGCGCGACTTTTCCGGACCACAAGACGTTGTCGGTAACGAAAAGCCCTCCCACGCGCAGTCGCGGCACGCCGCAGCGCAGAACTTCCGGGTATTGCGTTTTCGACACGTCATTAAAAATCAGGTCAAATTGCCCTCGGGTGGAATCCAGCATCTCCAGCGCGTCGCCCAAGAGAATCCGAACACGACCGAGCAGGCCCGCGCGGCGCAAATATGCTTCCGCCCGGCGTGCGTTCTGAGGGTCGCTGTCTGTGTAGAAGACGGTCCCGCGCGGGCCGACGGCGCGGGCCAGCCACGACGTCGAATAACCGATGGCCGAGCCTAATTCAAATACCCTCCGGGCGCGAATCAGCCGGGCCAACTGATAGAGCAAGCGGCCACACGCCGGGCCGACGATCGGGACGTCATAACGTTCGGCGTAGAGTTCCATGTCGCGCAACACCGTATGGCGCGCCGGAAGAAGCAAATTCAGATATTTCTCAATGTCCGGTTGAAGGATTGCATTCATGGGATTCCCCTTCGGAGGCCACGATTTCCGCAGTCTCGCTTTTCTTCAGACCGGCCTCCCCTGGTCACCGACGGAGCCCAGCCGCACGCTGCGAGGACAACATTACTCCACTTGCTTTCGATGCTCGTCACTTGCCACTGGTCACTTGTCACTGTGGTTCGGCTTCCTCTATACTTCGACAGTCGTCCAAGAAGAGAATCGGGTAGGCTTTCAGGCCGCATGACTCCGGCCAATCCCGCTGAGCGGGAGCGCCGGTTGCGAAGGAGATGCGATGAGGAAGATCGAAAATCAAACGCTGGTGAAGGAAACATTGATTCTGGAAGAGGTTTTCTTCGTCAACTGCGTGGTGCGGGAGTGCGCTTTGTTCTATTCCGGCGGCGACTTTGACTGGATCAACACGCGATTCGAAAACTGCCAGTTGCTGTTTCGCGATGCGGCCAAGAGGACCATGGCGCTGGTCCAGCAGTTCGGAATGCTGAAGCAGGGAGGCGAACAACCTACGGTCGGCGGCACGTCATCCACGCGCGTCCAGTAGCAGCCAGGTGGCCAGGTCCGGCGAGCCGAAAAGATTCATCGTAGCCGGCCACCGTGCGAGAGAGGGCTGCGCGGCCATTTGGGGATCCGGATCGCGATCTTGGCGCCACGTCCTCCTGGAATCCGCTCGCCGAACCGTGTAAGATAACAACAAGAACTCAAACCGAAGGAGAATATGATGTTCTTGCGTTACTCGCTGCGAACCGCGACAGTGTTGCTACTTTGTCTGGCCATCGGCCTGCCGGCGAGAGGACAGACGACCGTCAAGGCTCCCGGCAGCGGCAAAGCAATTGCCTTGGTCGCGGCAAGCGTTGCGATCTTCGTCGTGGTTGTCTATAGCGTTTTCCACAAGCACAAGGGCCAAACGGGGAACCAACCTTCTTTCGTGGGCTGTACGGAAGTGACCGATCACGGCTTGGTATTCACGGATGAGAAAGACGGCCAGGATTACGTAATACTCTCGGGGATTGCCGTGAAGGCCGGCGAGCGCGTAGAGGTATTGGCAACGAAGGACGAAGACGACGCCGGGCGGCTGGCGCTCCACGTGGGGAAACTGGTGAAAGATTATGGGCCGTGCAAGACGGCCGCCACGCCTGCCGTTCCGGCTCAGCCCCATTAGTCTATATCTATATTTAGAATCCTCGTTATAATAAGACCTCACATTGGTTTGCACAATTCAGGTTCATCATCCCAGCAGTCGTCAGCGGCAGTTTTGGAAAAGTCGAGTGGCATTGACATCAAAGTGACATTCTGGTGACAAAAGCGAAGTAGCGCCGCGGTACGCTAACCACTCGAGTGTCCATCTGATTGGGCTCGTCGCCTGTCTTGCTTGATTCCCGCTGCGCTCGCGCTTATGCTTGATTCTTCGGGCGACGCGGGCGACACAGACTCGAATCGGCGAATTGCCAGGTGAGGCGGAAGATAGAAACCGGAAAATGGAAACTGGCCATTGCTTTCCTCTCCAGTTTCCAATTTCAATTTTCCAGTTTCCGTTTTTCAATCGCACAATCGCCCGATCACTCAATCGCTCTATGACCGGGAGGCTAAGGTGGTGAATCGTCGAGCCGTGGTGACGGGAATCGGCGCCGTAAGCCCGAATGGTGTGGGCCGGGAACAGTTTTGGTCCGCCACGTGGCAGGGCAAGAGCGGCATTCGGCGGATCAAGTCTTTTGATCCCGCATCGCTTCCGGTTCATATTGCGGGCGAGATTCCGGATTTCGAACCCGGGCGCTATATTAGCGAGAAGGACGCCAGCCACGTGGGCCGCGTGGTGCCATTGGCGGTGGCCGCCGCCAAAGAGGCCGTGAAGGATGCGGGGCTCGACCCCGCGCGGATGTCGCTCGAAGAGCGGCGCCGCATCGCCGTGCTGCTCGGTTCGGGTGGCGGCGGACTGGAATTCATCGAGCGCCAGCTCACGCTTTATTACTCCGGGCACTTCAGAAACTGTAGCATCTACGTCATTCCTTCCGCGACCATCGGTACGCTGGCCAGCGAAGTCTCCATGCATTTTGGGTTTCGAGGATTCAGTCACGTCATCTCCACAGGTTGCACGTCGTCCACGGATGCGCTGGGCTACGCCTTGCAGAATATTCGTTGTGGCGTGGCAGACGTGGTCGTTTGCGGTGGCGCTGACGCTCCCATTTCTCCGCTGGTCATGAAGGGTTTCACCATGTTGCGCATCATGACCTCCTCCTGGAACCACGAACCCGAACGTGCTTCGCGGCCGTTTTCCGGCGACCGGGATGGCTTCGTTCTGGGCGAGGGCGCCTGGATGTTCGTGCTTGAAGAATACGAGCACGCACTGGCCCGCGGCGCGCACATCTACGGCGAGATTGCAGGCTACGCTTCCACTTGTGAGGCATTTCACCGCGTGCGGCTGGATGACAATGGCGAGGAACCAGCCCGCGCCATGACCATGGCTATGGGCCAGGCGGGCATCGGCCCAGCCCAGGTGGACTACGTGAACCTGCACGGCACCTCCACCGTTCTCAACGATCGCATCGAAACCCGCGCGCTCAAGCTCACCCTTGGCGACCGCGCCTACCAAGTGCCGTCTTCGGCACTGAAGTCCATCATCGGGCATCCGCAGGGGGCATGCGGAGCTGCCGGTGTCGCTGCGACGCTGCTCGCCATGCGGGATGATCGCTTGCCGCCGACGCTGAACGTCGATGTTCCTGATCCCGAGTGCGACCTCGACTACATTCCTCACCTCAGCCGCGAAGGAGAGATTGAACACGCCATCTGCAACTGCATTGCGTTTGGCTCCAAGAATTCCGCTGTGGTCGTTTCGCGAGTGGCCCAGAACTAGAACCGATGCGGCGCGTCACCTCTGTCGAACTACTGGATGAGGATCTGGGCGCTCCCGAGGAAATCCGGAGCAGCCTGGATGATCTCTGGCGCATCAATCGTTTCCTGGGCGGAGTCACAAGCAGCCTGCGCTTGCTGGACCACTTCTTCTCGCGGACGGGACCGCATCCCGTACGCATTCTCGACGTGGGCACGGGCGACGCGCGGTTAGCGGCCCGGCTCAAGGAGGAATTGCGGCGGCGCAATATTCCTGTCAAATTCTTTGTGCTGGACGGGCACTTCAGCCACCTGGCCAGCGGGCGGCCGCAAGCGTTTGGACTCTTCCCCGGGGTGGCCGATGTTTTTGCGCTCCCATTTGCCGAACGCAGCTTTGACATCGTAGTTTGCAATTTATTTCTGCACCATTTTTCGGGTGAGCATGCTAGGCGCCTTCTGATTGATCTGGCGGCGCTGGCGCGTGAAGCGGTCTTGATCAATGATCTCGAGCGGCACTTGTTGCCCTATCTCTTCATTCGAGTGGCCATTCCGTTCACGCGAAGTCGGATCACGCGTAACGACGCCCCAGCCAGCGTCCGCCAAGCGTACACGCGCGACGAACTCGCGGAGCTGGCGGCGAGCGCCGGTTTTCAAAACTTTGAGGCCTTGCGTATTCCTCCTTTTCGCCTGGGATTGACCATATGGAAATGATCCGTGGCACGGGCGTCCCGCCCGTGAAGAGTCATGGGCAAGACGCCCATGCCACGTCGCTTTTTGATCTCGGAATCATCGGTGGCGGGCCGGCGGGCACGGCAGCGGCGCTCGAAGCGCGGCGCCACGGCCTGCACGTTGCGCTCTGGGAGCGCGACCGATTTCCCCGCGACAAGGTCTGCGGTGAATTCCTGTCCCCGGAATCGATTCCCATTTTGCAGGAGGAGATTCCTCTCGCGATAGCACGCGC
Organism: Terriglobia bacterium; assembly: GCA_050013575.1. GTDB lineage: Bacteria > Acidobacteriota > Terriglobia > UBA7540 > UBA7540 > DASYXZ01. The sequence continues at coordinate 35,341 of JBEKEZ010000034.1, forward strand.
CGCCGTCATTCGACGCTCTGAGTTTATCGCCACGAATGGGCACGTTCTTTCCTTCGAGTTTCCCAGCCCCGGCCGCGGGCTCTCGCGCCGCGTGCTGGATGCGGCTCTTTGGAAGGCGGCAGGCGCGGCGGGCGCCGTGACACGGGAATGCGATGCCGTTCGGCGGGTCGGCGGGCTTGAAGCGGCTGCAAATCAGAGCGCGGAATGGGAAATCGAGTCGGAGACCGGATCGATTGCCCGCGCGCGCGTTCTGGTCTTGGCTTGCGGACGCTGGTGGGCGGTGGATGGTATTCCTTCTCCGGCGCGGGAAAAAAGAGATGAAGCCGCAGGTCCGTGGATGGGCGCAAAGGCTCACTTCTCGGGCGTCGCGCCGCGCGACGCGGTCGAGATGTACTATTTCCGCGGTGGCTACTGCGGCTTGGCGCCGGTGGAGGATGGAATGTACAACGCGTGCTTCCTGGTTCATCGAAGCGTGGTGCGCCACGGGCACGCGCGAACCATCGACGACTTTGCCCGGTGGCTTGGTGATGTCGCGCGCCACCCGGTTCTCCAGGCACGGTTGCGAGGCGCTACGCAGGTCACGAGTACGGTCTCGACCGCACCGATTCGCCCGGCCCGAAGGCGCGCGGCGCACGAGCGCACACTGATCGCCGGCGACGCAGCGGGATTTCTCGACCCGTTCACGGGCGACGGCATCTCGATCGCGCTCCATAGCGGGCGGCTGGCCGCAGCCGAACTGGCGAAGGCATGGTCGAATGCGAATGTGGATTTCGCGCCGGCCGCCGCAAGCTACGCAAGGCAAATGAACCGCGCGGTGCGCCGCAGTTATCTCGTGGCTGGACTGCTGCGCGGTTTGGTTTGCGCTCCGGCCCTGGTGCAATCCTCCGCCGCTGCGGCGCTCCGATGGTTCGGAACGCGGCTGCTCGCCGAAACTCGCTGGCGTGAATCTGTGTAGCTCCGAATTGACTGATTTGGCGATTGAGTGACTGCAAAAAGAAGCAGAAATCAGAAACTGGAAAATGGAAACTTGCACTGCATTTTCTCCTCCAGTTTCCAATTTCAAATTTCCCGTTTCCCCTTCCGACCGCTCAATCATCGAATCGCCGCATTCAGCGGAATCTTCGGCAACGGAATGTGCGCGCTGCCGCCTTGTGGATCGGAATTGAGGTGATCCCGCCAAGGCTGGAGTTGTCCGCGCAAGTTTTCCAGATCGATTCCTTCAACTACGTTCTCAAATTCGTACAACTTCCTCAAACCCTTTTCCAAGAGCGAGCGAAAACCCTCGATGTTGCCACGAGAGTGATGATGAAATGCAGCGGCGACTTGAATTAGCCCGTGAAGAAGAATCTTCTCTCGCCCCTTGGTTTTCAACCACACCTCTTCGAGGGCTTCGTGAGCCTCAAAGAATTTTTGCGAATTGAACAACCGAACGCCTTCGGCGACTTTGGCGTCCACGCTAAAGCCTCCGCTTGTGGGTACTAACTTCCGACTGCTGTTTCAGTGTCAGGGCAGTGCCTGGAGGGTTGCATTGGCAAGAAACGGATCGTCAAATTCGGTTCGATCGCCTGGCTTCTTCCCGTAGACGGGCTGCAAGCGAGCCGTAAGCGGCTTATGCCATTTCACGGCGAGTTCCGCTATGTCGCCGATGATCCGCGCAATCTGTTCCTCCGATACGTCGCCCGGAAGAGGCACCGTGTCGAGCCCGGTTCCGCAGATCGAGGAATAGGCAAGGAGCGCGTCAATGCCATACGCGCCCTCACTCCAGCGCCGGGCCAGCAGATTGTCTTCGAGGACGGGCAGCATCAGCCCCGAGTAGCCAATCTGCTTGACCGGCACTGAGCGTACGGCCTGAGTGATGACCGCTGCGGCCGTCAAAGTCCCGCTCGACCCGAATTTCGCGCCTATGAATTTCTCAATCGCCGCGCCGATCGAGACGTCGCCGAGCGGGGCGGGCGTCGGATCCAGGCCCATATATGTCCATCCGGTTTGCTCCTCAACCTGCCGAGCCAACGCTTCTGCCGCACGCGCGTGCTCACTGAGGGCTTTGGCAAGCTGCTCTGCGGCAGCCTTCGGATCATGGCCGGCCGCGGTGAATACAGCCTCGACGATGTTTGCCGATTCGAGCCCAACGGAAAAACAATGTCCCGCGCCGGTGTGATACGATCCCGGGTAAAAGGGCGCGTACGGCGCCAGCATCGCCGTGGCGGCAAAATTGAAATTGCCCTGACTGCGCGGGCTGTGCTCCTCAACGTACTTTACAAGCCTGGCCGCGGCGCGAACACTGTTCCAATGAACGCCGTCTTCGCCCGCCACATGCAGGCTGGCCTCGAGCGTTTTTGTCGTGGAGAGAATGTCCCCAAGAAGCTCCACCGGACCAGTGTCATCGTTGTCGCGAAGCATCGCCGGGCCTATGTTCGCATCGAAGTTCTCCTTCGCGGCCAGCGCATCATAGGCGCGGAAGAAATCCAGGGCTTCCTGTTTGCTTAATCCGTGAATGTATTCTGGAAAAGGTTGGGTTGTTATGCGAACCGACTCGACCTCGTAGCCGCCTCGCTCGAAGACGGCCTTGGCTTCGCGCAGTGTCTTCAGAGTCTCACGAATCTGCGCCTCATACCGGGACCGATCGAGACGGATAAACGCGGTGATGGCCCGGACCTTCGGACGCGGTGACGTTTCGGCAGCGCTCGCGCCCTGGCACATGGCCACCACAAGCCATGCGCCTGCAATCAAACATCCGAGCTTGAGAATGGGGAATGGAGACGCAGAACGAATTGGCGCAAGCGGTCTCGGCGGCAACCGACCGAATCCCGGATTCCGACTCCTGACTCCTGGCTCCTGACTTCTGTCTCTAATAAATTTCGAACCTCTCCTGGTGCACGTTGGAGTCGCTCTTGACGATGACGTCCTTGCGGGTGATGGATTCCAGTTCCGAGAGCACGATACCTTCGCGCGATTTCAGCGCCTTGGCGACGTCCGGGTGGACGCGCAAGGTGAGCGTATTGCTTTCGTGCTCGGCCGCCATCTTGCGAGCTTCGGCCAGGATTTCATAGCAGACGGTAGTGACGGACTTGATCCACCCAGAGCCGGAGCAATAGACGCAGGGCTCACACAGCGTTCGTTCCAGAGACTGCTTGACGCGCTTGCGAGTGATCGCGACTAAACCGAAATCATTGAACGACAGGATTTTGGTCGGCGCGCGGTCGAAGCGCAACGCCTCCTCCAGTGCCTGGACCACTTTGTTGCGGTTGCGCCGCTCGTCCATGTCGATGAAGTCGATCACGATAATCCCGCCCAGGTCGCGCAATCGAATCTGGCGCACAATCTCCTTCACCGCATCGATGTTGGTCTTGACGATGGTGTCTTCCAGCCGGTTGGTCTTGCCGACGTATTTCCCCGTATTCACGTCAATCGCCACCAGGGCTTCGGTCTGATTGATGACGATGTATCCGCCCGACTTCAGCCACACCTTAGATTTGAGCGCCTTGTCGATTTCCGCCTGGACGCCCAGCTCTTCGAAGATCGGAGTGTCTTTGGTGTAGAGCTTGACGTGGCCCACGAGCGAAGGCTGGCATCGGTTCACAAACTCCACGGCGCGCTCGTACTCGATCTCACTGTCCACGCGCACGCACTTGAAGTCATGGGAGAGGATGTCACGCAAAATGCGCTGCATCAAATCGAGGTCGCGATGGAGCAGCGCCGGAGCTTTAGTCCTTTCCGCATCGGCTCGAATATCGCTCCAAAGCGTACTGAGGAACTTCATATCGGCCTTCAGTTCTTCTTCGGGGCGGCCGGCGCCTGCTGTGCGCACGATGAATCCGCCGGTCACCGAGCCTCGGTGGTCCTGAATAATGTTTTTCAGGCGCAAGCGTTCGTCTTCCGACGCGATTTTGCGCGAAACGCCGATGTGGTCAACGGTGGGCATGTAGACGAGGTAGCGTCCGGGCAGCGCGATGTGTGAGGTGATGCGCGCGCCTTTGCGGCCCAAAGGTTCTTTGGCGATCTGAACCAGAATTTCCTGGCCTTCCTTGAGCACCTCCGCGATCTGCACGGGCTGGTTGTTTCCAGCGCGGGGTGGTTCGCGCCGCGGGCTTTGTCCTGGGGGACCAGAGTCACGGCTGCCCCGGCTGAAGCGGCCTCGCTTGCGCGGAGCAAAGCGTGGCCGCTGATGCGGCTCGCGCAAGGTATATTCCCGAACGGGCGGTGTGGAAGTCTGGTCGTCGGGCGGCGCTTCAGGTGTCGTCGCGCCCGGCTCGGTGGGCTCGGATCCGGCCGGGGTGCTGGCCTCTGGCGCCGCCGCCTCCGGCTCAGAGGCGCCTTCCGGCTCTGTCGTCTCGAGGGCAGGTTGCGCGATTACCGGCCCCTTTGCTTCCATTCCGTGCGCCGGGTCCAAAACGGGGGCCTCGGCGGACATGGGTGCTACCGAAGAGGGAGTTTCGGGCGGCCTACCCAAGACTGTTGAAACCAAGCGATCCCACAGTGGCCGTGGCTTGCTCTCGGTTTGCGGCTGGGTCATTGGAGAATCACCGATATCCACGGCAGGCGTCCCGAATTCCGCGGATGGAGGCGGACTAATTTCCTCCGATGCTGCGCTTTTGGATTCAGATGGGGATGCAGCCGTGGCGCCACCCTCGGCAGTGGCAGTTGCCGGGCTCCCGATTTCATCGGGATGAGTTCCGCTCGGCTCCACTTCTTCGACCGCTGCGGTGTCCGAAGCTTCAGCCGATGCCAACGGTTGCAACCGTTGATCCGAAACCGGCTCGGCGCTCTCATTGACCGGTGGGGCTTCGCTTTCAAGGTGCGACGGCCCAACCGGCGGAGCCAGGGGCGAACTCGGCAACTGGGGTTCCGATTCAACCGTCAACTTGACCTCGGTGTCGACCGGAACCGGCTCGGGCTGAAGAGCTTCATCCCGCCCTGGCGGGATTGGCGCCTGATCCTCGGCCGGTCCCGCCAAGCGGGACGGCGCGGATTGGTCGGCTGCCTGAGTAGAAATCTGTTTATGTTTGGCCAGAGACTCGCCCGGCAGAACCTCAAACGTGTGGGTCGGGCTTGGTTCTGGTATTGAGTGGCGTTCTGCTGGCCGGTCACGAAATTCGGGCTTGGGACCAAACTTCCGATCGTCGAATTGGCGTCCATGCCGGCGCCGACGCCTTCCGCGCGGCTCGCCTCGCCGGAAATCCTGATGTCGCCCTTGCGGTCTTTCATAAGGGTGAGCAATCGGAGGCGCAGAGGGAGGGATGGCAGTCGCGCTTGATTCCGGAGCCGCCGGTGAGGGAGCAGCAACCGGGACAGGTTGGGCCACCGTGGGTTGCTGCTCAACGCCATCGACGATTATGCCAGCGGGGGCGGGCAAGGAGGCCGCCTCCGGCGGAGGCGTCTCAGCCGTCGTTTGGTGGGTCCCGCCAAGTGGGGCTGTTTCCGCGCCGGCTGCTCCCGCGCCTGAGGGCGAAGCACTTTCCGTGTAGCGCGTCACCCGAGCTTCGGCTTCCGCCACAATCTTGTCATATTCCTCCGCGTCCTCGAAGAAGTCGGAGACATACAGGAACGCGTCCCTCTCCAGTCCGATATCCACAAACGCCGACTGCATGCCTGGCAAAACACGGCTGACTCGGCCCTTATAGATTCCGCCCACCAGTCCCGCGTGGGTGTCGCGCTCGTAATACACTTCGACCAGTTGGTCGTCTTCCAACACGGCCACCTTCGTCTCGTGGGGAGACGAAGAAATAACCAACTCTTTTGACATGGAAACTCCTTTCCACAGGAAATGTTGCGAGGATCAATCCCGCCTAGGACGGGAGATCGACTCGCTGATTTCCTGGCCGGCCGGGTGCTGACTGCGCTCAACCCTGTCGCCGGTTAATTAGATCCTTTCAAAACATTCTCGGGGCATCAGGCGATTGGAAACTGGAAACTTGAAATTGGAAACTGACGCGGAAATTCTACGGCCAGTTTCTATTTTCCAGTTTCTAGTTTCTACGCTTTGCCCAATCACTCAATCGCCAAACCACCCAATCACTCAATGACTTCCAATCGCCCCCAAAACTTTGCCAAATTCCCGCCAGGGCAAGACGGCTCCAGTCAGTTCACCAGCCGTCGCCGTTTTACACTCATGACCAAGCCCAAGCCGAGGAAAGTAGATAAGACCGAGGACCCTCCCTGGCTCATCAGCGGTAGTGGAATGCCGGTGATCGGCAAGAAGCCAATCATCATTCCGACGTTCACAAACACCTGAAAGAACAGCAAAACAGCGAAACATGTCACCAAAAGAATGCCGGCGCGGTCGCCGGCCATCAGCGCCCCATCCAGCAAGCGCAAGATCAGGGCCAGATAGAGCATCATGAGGAATACCGTCCCGATAAAACCCTGCTCCTCCGCGAACGCGGCAAAAATAAAATCGGCGTGGGAAACCGGAATAAACCCCAATTGGGATTGGGTTCCGTTTCCGATGCCCTTGCCCCAGAACCCTCCGGAGCCGATGGCAATCTTCGATTGTGTGGCTTGGTAACTAGCACCGCGAGTGTCCTGGGCAGGGTGGATCAGACTCATAATACGTTCCCGCTGGTATGGGCGCATGAAATGCCATCCCACCGGCAGCATCAGCAATCCCAGCAGGGCGATCAAGCCGATCTGCTTTGGGTGGACGCCCGCCAGAAAGGCTCCTGCTGCAACAACGGGAAAAAATGTTAGCGCGGTCCCCAGGTCCGGTTCCAGCGCAACCAAGATTGCCGGAACAGCGGCCAGGATTCCAAGCTTAACCAGTTCTCTCCAGGTGACGAACTGCCCCCGCTTCTCCGCGAGGATAGCCGCCACCCCCAGTATTATAACCAATTTCACCAATTCTGACACTTGTAAAGTAGCCAAGCCTCCCAAGGGCAGCCATCGCCGCGTGCGGGCTATGGAATGCCCGCTCACCAGAAGCCCTGCCAGCGCCAACACGCCCAAGCCGAAGAACCAGGGCACGCGCTCAATAACCTCGTGATAATCGATATGGCTCACCGCCAGCGCGGCGACACAACCCAGGGAGATCCATTCAATTTGCTTCTTGTATTCCCCTGCCAGAGCGGAGTGGGCGGTGGTGCTGTAAATCTCCACCACTCCGACTGCCGCGATGGTGATCGCCAGGGCCAGCAGCCACCAGTCAGTGTCCCGAAAAGTCAAAGCTTTATGCATCGAACCAAGACTTGAACCCCCTCAACGCTCCGGTGGGGCCGGAACAGCGGGGGCGCTTCCGTGTATTTGACTCAGTACGCCGACCCTTGTCTGCAACTGTTCGTCCTCGGGTTTCCGAGGATGTTTCTTATCGTAATACACTTTGATGACGTCGCGGGCGATGGGGACCGCGACGGTCGAGTGTCCTCCCTGCATCACCAACACCGCCACGATGATCTCGGGTCGGGTGGAGGGAGAAAACCCGACGAACCAGGCGTTGTTATTGAAATCGCGGCTATGGGCGGACCTCTGCAAATCGACGCTCACCACCTGGGCCGTGCCGGTCTTGCCGGCAATCTCGATTCCCGGACACCGCGCCCCGGCGCCTGTTCCGCCGCCTTCGTTCACCACGCCCCACATGCCCTTGAGTAAGACGTCCAAAGTGGCCTCGCTCAGGGGGAAGCGCCTTTCGGTATCGTCGGGTGGATCCACATGAAGCGCCCGAAGCTGATCCCTGAAAGCAAGATGGGGTCTGTGGAAAACTCCGCCCGAAGCAATGCTGCCGATTGCGTAAGCCAGTTGCATTGGAGTGACTTGCACAGCGCCCTGGCCAATCGCAACGGAAATCGTCTCGCCCGCCCACCACTTTCGTTTGGAGACGCGCTCCGCCCATTCCGGCGAAGGAATCAGGCCGGAGCTCTCGGAGGGCAAATCGATTCCCGTCTTGGCGCCCAGTCCCAGGCGCTTGGCGAAGTACGCGATCTTATCGATGCCCACAATCTTGCCCACTGTATAAAAGTACACATCGCAGGAATGGACGATGGCGTTGTGGAGGTTCATGGCGCCGTGCCCCTTGTGCTTCTCGAAGGTCCAGTCATGGTAGAGGTGGCCGTAAATCGTGACCGAACCCGGGCAATAAACGGTGAAGTCGGGTTTGATCGTGCCGGTTTCGAGCGCCGCCGCCGTCACAAAAATCTTGAATATCGATCCCGGCGCGAGCTGTGCCTGGATGGCTTTATTCATCAAGGGCTTCTCGGGATCTTCCATGAGCTTTTGCCAGGTTTCTTTGTCGATCCGCTTGGCAAACTCATTCGGATCGAACGACGGGTGGCTCACCATGGCGAGCACCTCACCCGTGCGGGGATCGAGCGCCACGACCGCTCCTTCGCGGTCACCGAGAGAAGTTTCAGCGGCCATCTGAAGATCAAGATCGAGCGTCAACCGCAGGTCGTTCCCGGGCAGGGCGTTAATCGTGGTCATTGAGCCGACTTCCTGCCCCCGGCTGTTCACCACCACGCGACGCATGCCGTCGCGGCCCTCCAGAATGGAATCGTAGGCGCGCTCGATGCCGAATTTCCCCACCACATCGCCGGGCCGATATCGCGACGGACTGTTGGCGATCATGTCTTCGGAAACCTCGCCCACATAGCCAAGCACCGCCGCCAGCGCCGCGTGCAGCGGATACAGCCGCTGTTGCACCTGAATAATCGCAAGCTCCGGATACTCCACCTGGTGAGATTCGACGAAGGCAATGTCCTCGAGCGTGGCGGACTGCTTCAGGAGCAGTGGCTGGAAATGAGGCAATTGGGAGGCAGCTTCCACTTGCCGCTCGAGCTCCTCGGCCGAAAGCTGTAATCCGCGAGCCATGCCTTCGACTCGAGCGGTTGACAAGCCGGCCGCATTTTCGCGCAGGAGCAGAATGCTGAAGGCGGGGAAATTATCCGCCAGCACGCGACCCTCGCGGTCGAGGATTCTTCCGCGCGGCGCAATCACCGGAAGATTGCGCGTTCGGTTGCGTTCGGCTTGTTCAAGATAGAGGTGATGCTGGCCGATTTGCAGTCTCCAGTAGCCTACCAGCAGAAGTAAAAACGCTGCCGCCACGAGGTACTGGAGAAAAGGAATTTTCCATCCCGCGAAACGGTCATCTTGCGGAAAGTGAAAATGCATCGACGCTCACCCGAGCTTGCTGGCCCTACGGGCCTGACGGCGACTCCAAGGGGACCGCGCTCGAGGCGCCTCAGGCTTCACGATGACTAGAACCCGGACTCGGTCTCTAGGCTAAAGACTAACATGGGACAAACAGCGACACAAGCGTCGCGCTTGGCACTTTCAATCCTCAATCCTCAATTCCTGCTCCCCCCACTGGGTGCGCAACATTGGCCGCGGGGGATGGGCGAGCCGTGCGGGCAAGTTTTGGGATGATGGAGGAAGGTGCAGATCTTGTCGGAAACTTCGGGGGTTAAGCTGTGCTCAATCTTGTGGGCGCTATCGTGGAGCTGGCCTTCGGACATGCCGAAGGTGTCGAAGAACAACCGCTCCGCCAGCCGGTGACGGCGGATGGCGTGCCTGGCGCGCAGCTCGCCGTGGTGGGTGAGAGCGAGGCGGCCGTCCGAAAGCGCAATCCACTCCTGCTGCGCAAGCAGCGAAAACATGGCGCGATTGTGAGTGAACTCCGGGAGGCCTTCGGTCGAGACATCGGTTTGGCCGGTGTCCTCGCGCGCGTGCCACACGGCCTGGAGCAGTTTATCCACCAAGTCTTTCTCCTGGACGGCAAACGCGGAAACCTCGGTCAGCCTGCCGTGGTGCAACTCGATGCGCCGCTCGGCCATGCGCCCGATTTCCGGGTCGTGCGTCACCATCAGGATGGTATGGCCCTCGCGGTGCAAGTCCGCCACCAAGCCCATCACGATGGCCTCATTCACTTCGTCGAGGTTGCCGGTGGGCTCGTCCGCGAGAAGAAGGTTGGGCTGATTGATCAGGGCGCGCGCCACGCAAACGCGCTGCTGCTCGCCGCCCGAAAGTTGCGAGGGCAGGTGACGAAGCCGGTCGCCAAGTCCAACGCGCTTGAGCGCCTCGGCCGCTTCGCGCTCATCGGCGAGGCTGTGAAAGTACTGCGCGAGCATTACGTTTTCGACGGCGGTGAGATACGGCACTAAATGGTATGCCTGGAAAACGAAGCCGACTTTCTCGGCGCGAAACCGCGCCAGCTCGCCGGCGTTGAAGCGTGCCAGGTCCTGGCCGTCCACCAGGGTCTGGCCGCTCGTGGGGGAATCGAGACAGCCGAGGATATTGAGCAACGTGCTCTTGCCCGAGCCGGAGGGGCCCATCACCGCGACCCATTCGCCCTTTTCCACCGAGAACGAGACGCGGCTCAGCGCCGGAATTTCGCCGCCGTAGGTCTTGGTCAGGTCTCGGAGTTCAATGAACGCCAATGATCATTCTCCTCGAAGCTCGCGCGCGGGCTGGATGCCGCGCACCATTTCCACCGGGACCAGCGTGGCGACGACAGCCAGCATCATGCTGGCCAGACAGACTGTGGGGAAGGTCCACCATCCCGCACCGGCAGGACTGAGACTCACGCCGAACAGCCTGCGAGCCATTTCGTGCGCCAGCCCGAGCCCCAGCGCGAATCCCGCAATTCCGCCGATCATGCCCAGCGTCGCGCCTTCCGTGAGGAAGAGCTGCATCACCAGGCGGTCGCTCGCTCCCAGCGACTTCATCACGGCGATGTCCTTGCGGCGCTCAAGGACGATGGCCGTCATGGTGGCCATCACACAAAGCGCGATAATAATAAGGATGAGGCCGGTGAGCGAGAGCATCACCCACCGGATGGTCTCCAGGACTTTTCCGGAAGAGTAGACGATCTGCCGAATGGCTCGCACTTCAACGCCGGCGAAACTTCGCAAAGCTCGATTCAATTCGGCCATCGTGCCCTCCACCTCGGCGGTATCGCCGGGAACGCTCAGCTCCACCATGCTGACTTTGCCCTCGAGACCCGCCATGCGCTGAAGCGTGGCGAGCGGCACGAACACTTGATCGTCTTCGGAAGCGCCAGTGGTGAGTATGGCGGCTATTCGATACGACTGCGCCGAAGGCTTCTCTGGCGCGCCACCGATTGCGAAAAGCTCCACGGAATCGCCGCGGCCCAATCGCAGCCGCGAAGCCAGATGCGCGCCCACAACACACAGCCCATGGCCCGGAGCAGCAGCGTCGGCGCTGACTCGCCATGACGGATAAACGCGATGCAAAGTCTCAAAATCGGCGCCGACGGCCACGACATTTTCGGGATCTTCGAGCCGTCCCGCCCCTGCGGGATCGGACGCCTTCGCCACCTTCTTCACCTCGGTCACGGCATAGAGAACCGGAACCGCGGCGAATCCGTGGCCGCGCTGAGCGAATGGTGCGAGGGTTTCGACCACGCGCTCGTCCATCACGCCCTCAACGGTCTCGGGATTGGACAGCGAGCCCGCTGTGCGCGACGAAGCTTCGGGCAAGGCGGGCTGGTCCCGCCGGCCGGGATCGGGCGAAGCGGCAGGGCTCACCACCAAGTTGGGGCCATAAGCGCGAAATTCCTGAGTCATCTTGCGGCGCACATCGCCGTAAAGGTTCAAGAGCATCGACGCCACCGTGGCGCCCACCAACACGGAAGCGATGGCGAGCGCGGCTTGCGGCCGCTTCACCGTGAGCGAACGCAGCCACAGCCGCCAGAAGAGCGAACCGCCGGGTTGTCGATTGCTCTCGCTATTCATTTCGAAGCACCATCGCGGGCGAAAGTTTCAAGTCGCGCCCCAAGGGCAGCGCGCTTCCCACCAAGGTCACCACCAACGCCAGCGCCAGCGCTGCGGGCAAGAACACCCAGTACACGCTGGTCGGAAGGCCGAAGACTTGGACGGACAGGCGCTGCGCCAACAAACTCCCCGCGAAATAGCCCAGCACCCCGCCAGCCAGGCCGATGCTCGAAGCCTCCAGGAGAAACACCGCCGCGACGCGGCTGTCGGTGGCCCCAAGCGATTTAAAGAGTCCGATCTCGGCGCGGCGTTCAAGCACCGTGGCAAGCATCATGGAAGTCACCGCCAGGCCGGCCGTGATCAGCGCCGCGGCCGCCAGCACCCACAACAGAATGCCAACCCGGGCGAGAATCCTACCTTCGGTTTCGGCCACCTGGGAAACCGGCGTCGCTTCGGCGCCAGGAATGGCTTGCTGAATCTGACTGGCGATGGCGCGAACGTAGGGCGTGCAGTACCAGCGGTCGTATTCTCCGGCCGACATTTTCGCCGGATCGGATTTCGCTAAGGCGTCCTCAGGCTTGGTCAGCGCGCTCACTTCCACGCGGCGGACCTTCCCTTCCAGCCCCACCGCCCACTGCACGGCCGCAAGCGGCGCGATAATCTGATCGTCTTCCGGGCCACCGGTATCGAGAATGCCACTCACGATCAACGCCAAAGTGGCATGGGCATCCTGCCCATGGCCTTTCACGGGCGAGACACCCGTGCCACTGCCGGGCGCAAGACCCAACCGCTTCGCCAGGCGGCGACCCACCAAACACGTCACCGCGCCGGATGATTGAGCATCGCTCGGCCACTCGCCATCCACTCGCCAAGCGGGGTGCAGGGCTTCCAGGCCGGTGTGATAGACTTCCGACTTGCTCACCACTACCTCCTTGTCGAACCAGCTTCCCACCAGAACCGCAGCGGTATTCTGAATGGTGACGGGAACGTCGAGCGACGGCGCGAAGGCCACGATGTTGTGTTTCCAAAAGAGCTTTTTCAGATTCACAAGGTCGGCTTCATTCAGGAAAGCGCCGCTGCCGGCAGGGCGATAGTCGACGCCGCCGATCGACACCGGAAGGCCGTCGGCCGCGGGGGTGACGGAAATGTTGGCGCCGAAGGAGCGCAATTCGAGATTCACCCGGTCACCGACGTCGAGCGCCATCGTGCCCACGGCGGTGGCGACGGCGATGCCCAATGCCACCGCCACCACGCTCAGGATTTTGCGGCGGCGACGGCGCATCAACGATCCGCGAACGATTCGAGTGAGCATCTTGGAACCCGTAGCGCAACCCTTTAGGGCGGCAGTTGGCGGGCCGGCCTAGCGGGACCGGCGCTACTTGAAGTACTTGGCGCCGACGGCGAGAGCGCTTTCAGAGAAGACCAGCGAGCCGCCCTCCACCACGAAATCCACATGGATCGGGTTGCACCCGCCCGCCATGCCGATGGTGGGAATGTCGATGGCCGCCGCGCAGTTTCGGCAGATCACGTTCTTGCCGTCCTGGTAATAACCCTTGCTCCCGCAGATCTGGCAGGCGTCGAGGCCCACGCGGACCGTGTCCGAATCATCGAGGATGGCGATCAGCCGCACCTCCGTCCCGCTTGGCGGGACCGTCACCACGTAGCGGTGCAACTTGCGGTCGGCGAGCTCGGCGGTCGGGATGCGCGCCACGCCCTGAACGAAGTCGACGCGCTCCGGGGGCGACACCGCTTGCGCGGCGCGGGAATCAATGAACTGCGCGCTGATCAGCACGATGATCAGCAAGCTCGCGCCCGCCCCCGCCATTTTCCAGAATCGCACGCGCCGCCATTCCGCCAACGCTTTGCGGCGCTCAGGCGCCGAGAGCGAGTCCTGCGTCGCCGCCACTCCCCTGCCCTGAACTTGAATCTTCTGCGCGGCGATCAAGAATAAGCAGAGCGCTATGATCACCACAAAGAAAAACGCGTCGTTATTCACGATCGGGCCGACCAGCGCCATCTCTGCCTGGCTCGAAGGCAACACCTGCGCCTCGGAAAGTTCGTGCACGCCCGTCACCAGGAGTTGCGCGGCCACGAACAAGAGCACCAGAGTCGTGACCGCGAAGAATTTTCGCAAGTCAACTTTGACGCTGCCCTTGAAGAACGCCACTCCCAAGCCAACGGCGAGCGCCAAACCAATCGTGCCGCCGATAAAGTTCAGCAGGTCGGTTGAGCGCAAGGAAACCGCGGCGAGGAACAAAACGGTCTCAATGCCCTCGCGAAAGACCATCAGGAACACGAAGAGAAAGACGCCCAGGCCAGCGGCGCGAGCGGGGTCAGTCGAAAGCTCGGCTAGCTTGGTTTCGATTGCCTGTTTCATGCGCCTGCCGGTCCGCCACATCCACACCACCATGGAGGCCACGAATAGCGCGCCCACCACCATCAGCCAGCCTTCATAAGCGTCTTCGCCGACCTGCAAGCGGTGCACCAGATACGCAGCAACGAGGCTCGCGCCCACAGCCGCAGTCACGCCGCCCCAGACGAGCCGGGTCCACCCGTGGCGTCCGGTCTTCGCGAGATACGCCAAAACGATTCCGATAATCAGCGCCGCTTCGACGCCCTCACGCAACGTGATAACAAGAGACTGAAACATTGCTGTTGAGCGATTGGGTGATTGTGTGATTGAGCGATTATAAGAACTGAGGAATCGCCCGCCTGCAATTGATGGAAAGGACAAACAATCGCCAACCCGCCCGGTATCTATCCTATACGACGGAGCGCGAGGTCGTCAAAGACTCAAGTCGGCATTTGCCGTTCGTATTGGCAACTTGACTATGCGGGATTGCGGCGTTGAAACGCGGGCGAGCATTACGGACTTTGAGGCGCGCGCGGCGCCGAAACGTTTTCAGCGGTTGGCGTCAGGAAATGGAACGACCGCGCGATCTTGTTGAAGAGGGACTCCTGAAACTGAAATGTCTCCGCGGAAGTGAGCCCGATGATGCCGTAGACTGTCGAGCCCTCGGCCACCCGCACGGCGACCCCGTGCCAATCCGTGCCGTCCATCACGCCGTCGAAGCGGCGACGAACGGCGGGGCGGCCGTCGATTTGCGTCTCGGATTCGGAGACGACTTTGTAATCCTGGTATGTCTGACGGAGCTTCGCTTCCACACCCTCGTTCTTCAAGTCCGGCGCACCACTCCACACTTGGCGGTCGACGAAGAGTACGGTCTGTTCGTCTTCGCTCGCCAGGGCCACAATCGCTGAGACTTTTTCCCGATGTATTTCTTCGTAGAGCTTCCAATCGGGCGGCTTGTACATCGTGAAGTGAAACGTATCGTTGACATACGTGTTCCCTTCCACGTGTTCGTCGATGTGGGCGGGCAAGGGCTCGTTCAGCGGCCGGCTGACTGGCTTCGGCGGCGGAGCTGGAGGTTGTGGGGTTGGCCGGGGTGACACCGAACCTGCTGCATTCGATTCCGGACCCGTCGGGCGAGGCGTCGGCCGTTCCTGTTTCTCGGCGCGCGATACATCCCCGGCTTTCTTCGCCGCTTCTTCGGGCGTCTCGGACTTCGCCTGGGCCGGTTTTGCTTCGCCGGTTGCTGGTTGTTTTCCAGCCTTCGCTTCGCTCGCTGTGACTTCGATCGAAGTGACCTTGTCTTTGCGGACCAGAATAAATCCGTAGTCCGTTTCGACCCGGAACATTCCGTTTTCAAAACCGACGATGGTGCCTGAAATCTTTTGTCCGTCCTTCAGCTTCAGGGTGTCGGCTCTCGCGGATGAGGCGGCAGCCAGCACAAGCGCGAGCGCAGCGAACCACAAGCAGTGCCAAGTGACGAGTGACGAGTGCCAAGCAAGAAGAAATGCGCCTGGCCTGCAAGCGTCTTTACGTTTATCATTCATAATTCATCATTCATGATTCAGGAGTACTTTCGCAACACCCCGATCACCCGTCCTTGAATCTTCACGTTTCGCGCCGGCACAACGATAGGTTCCATCTGGGCGTTGGCGGGTTGCAAGCGGACCTTGCCGTTGCCCTCATGGAAGAAGCGCTTCAGCGTGGCGTCGGTGCCGTCGGTGAGCGCGACGACGATTTCGCCGTTCTGCGCGGTATCTCCGCCCTCCACCAAAATATAGTCGCCGTCGCAAATGTGATCGTCGATCATCGAATCGCCCTTCACCTTGAGGACGAAGATGTTGGACTTGCCGGCAGCAAAGTCTCCCAAAGAAAATGTCTCAGGGTTGGCGATGGCCTCCACGGGCTGGCCGGCCGCAATCCGGCCGAGCAGCGGGAACTCCAGGGCACCGAGCGATCCCAGCACGCCCGGCGCGCTGGGAGCGCCACCGTCGGCGCCGCGCCCGAAATCCGCGCCTGCATTTCGGCCGAGCGACCGCAGTGCCGTCTTGGCAAACGGCACTGAGCCCGGCACCGCCACCACTTCTACGGACCGGCTTTGATTGTACCCTCGGCGAATGAAGCCTTTCTTCTCGAGAGTGTCGAGATGCTTGTGAACAGTGGCGAGGGACGAGAGTCCCAATGAATCGCCGATTTCCTCGAAACTCGGCGAGTAACCCTGCCGATTGATGAACCCGACCAGAAAATCCAGAACCTGCTTTTGCCGCCGTGTCAGTGCCATCGCCCGCTCCTTGGTGAGTTGTCAGCAGTCAGTTTTCAGTTCTCGGTGATGTGTCGTCGCTCCAGTCAGGAATCCACGCGCTGATTGCTGACAACTGAGGACTCAACGCTTCATTCTAGGCGAAATAAAGGCGAAAAGGCAAGAGAAAACTTTGTAGTCCGGCATCCCAGGAGCCGTCTTAAACTCCCGATAACCCAGCGGAAGATCCTTCTTGGAGTTTCGCCTCCGTGCTTGTCCCCGCACATCCAAATCTGGCACTATGGAGGCATAGCTCGCTATTGAGTTCAATAATTCGAGCCGTCAAGGGGAGAGACCATGCCAGAAGAGCCTAAGCAGCCAAGCCGCACCATCCTGGAGGGCCGCGAGCGAGCCGGCGCGCGCGCCATGCTCAAAGCTATCGGATTTACAGACACCGATTTGGCACGGCCGATTGTGGGTATCGCCAACACCTGGATCGAAACAATGCCCTGCAATTTTCACTTGCGCCGCCTGGCGGCGAAGGTGAAGGAAGGGGTGCGCGCGGCGGGCGGCACGCCCATGGAGTTCAACACCATTTCCATCTCCGACGGCGTGACCATGGGCACGGAAGGCATGAAGGCCTCGCTCGTCAGCCGCGAGGTGATCGCCGATTCGATCGAGCTCGTCGGCCGCGGCCACATGTTTGACGCCATGGTGGCGCTGGTGGGCTGCGACAAGACAATCCCCGCCGCAGCCATGGCGCTCGTTCGACTGAATATTCCCGGTATCGTTCTCTACGGCGGATCGATTGCCGCCGGACGCTTCCAGGACCGCGACGTGACCATCCAGGACGTCTACGAAGCAATCGGAGCGAACGCGGCGGGCTTGATGACCGACGAAGAACTGAAGAAGCTGGAGGACTCTGCCTGCCCGGGCGCCGGAGCGTGCGGAGGGCAATTCACCGCCAACACCATGTCCACGGTGATGGAATTCATCGGCCTCTCGCCGATGGGCTTTAACAGCGTGCCCGCCATGGACGGGCTGAAAGACGAGGTCGCCTACCGCACCGGCCAGATGGTGATGGATCTTTTCCGGCGCGGTACGCGTCCCAAAGAGATTCTCACGCGCCAGGCATTCGAGAACGCCATCGCGGGCGTCGCCTCGACCGGCGGCTCGACCAACGCCGTGCTTCACTTGCTGGCTTTGGCGCGCGAGGCCGGCGTCCCTCTGGCCATCGATGATTTCGATCGAATCAGCGCCCGCACTCCGCTGATCGCCGATCTGAAACCAGCGGGCAAATACGTCGCGGTGGACGTGCATCGCGCGGGCGGCATTCCCTTGATGGTGAAGAAACTTTTGGAAGGAGGGCGGGGCCTGATCGACGGGACGCAAATGACTCCCAGCGGAAAAACCATCGGCGAGGAAGCACGTGCTGCCCAGGAAACTCCAGGCCAGGATGTGATTCACTCGGTTGAAAATGCTCTAAAGAAAACCGGAGGGCTCGTCATTCTCAAAGGCAATCTCGCCCCCGAAGGCGCCGTGGCCAAAATCACCGGCCACGAACGGCTTCATCACCGCGGTCCGGCGCGCGTTTTCGACAGCGAAGAACAAGCCATGCGGGCTGTCACCGGCAAGAGCATTAAACCCGGCGACGTTGTCGTCATTCGCTACGAGGGCCCGAAGGGCGGGCCGGGCATGCGCGAAATGTTGGGCGTGACCGGCGCGATCGTGGGCGCGGGATTGGGCGAGTCCGTGGCGCTGCTCACCGATGGCCGATTCAGCGGCGCCACGCGCGGCCTGATGGTGGGTCACGTGGCGCCCGAAGCGGCGCGCCGCGGCCCCATCGCCGGCCTCGCCGACGGCGATATCATCGTGATGGACGTGAACGCGCGCCGGCTCGCGGTCGAAATGTCCGACACCGAAATGAAACAGCGGTTGGATCAATGGGAGGAACGCCCGCCCCGCTACACGAGCGGCGTCTTCGCGAAATACGCCTCGCTGGTTTCGTCGGCGTCGGAAGGAGCGGTCACTGGCTGAGAAGCTAGAAGCTAGAAGTCAGGAGCTAGAAGAATAAAAAGCGTAGTCCTCCAGCCCACACCTTCCGTTTGTCGATTCTAGCTTCTAACTTCTAGCTTCTAGATTCCTCGCGTTTATGCCATCATACGTGCGTGGAGACGAAGTGCATCCTGACCTCAAAGCGGTGATCGAGCTCCAGCGGGTGGACCTGAAAATTGCGGAGTTGAATTCACAGATCGACACCCTGCCTGCCGAGATTAAGAGTCTCGAAGACCAGTTGAAGGACCACCTGGAGGCGCACGAAAGCCACAAACAGCGTCTCGCCGCCAACCAGAAAGAAAGGCGTGAATTGGAGGGCGACATTCAACCCATCCAGGCCAAAATCTCCAAGCACAAGGACCAGCTTTATGAAGTGAAAACCAACGAGCAGTACAAGGCCATGCTGAAGGAAATTGAAGGCGAGGAAGCCAATATCCGAAAGATCGAAGACAAGATCCTCGAGAAGATGCTGGAGGCCGAAGAGCTCCAGAAATCGGTGACGCAGGCCGCGGCCAGCCTGGAGAGCGAGAAGGCGCGCGTGGCGGCCGAAACGAAGCGGCTTCAGTCGCTGCGCGATGTGGACGTCAAGGAACGCGACGGATTGGTGGCCCACCGCCACACGTTGAGCGCCGCAGTGACACCGGCCGTCTTCACCACTTACGAGCGCGTACGCAAAGCGCGGCGGGGGATCGCCGTGGCCGAAGTCCGCGACGGTTTCTGCACCGCGTGCAACGTGCGCCTGCGGCCGCAGGTCTACAACGAGATTCGGAAGAACGAGACTCTCCTGACCTGTGAAAGCTGCAGCCGCATCCTGTATTGCGTTGAGCCGGTCCCGCAGGGCGGGACCGAGGAAACTGCGGCGGATGCTGGTCCCGCGAGGCGGGACACCACCGCGCCGAATTAACTCTGAGGAGTCAGAAGTCAGCGGTCAGAATAGTGACAGCCGAGTTCCGGGCGGAGATGTGGGTTGATCCGCCGTTCCCATTCCGACTTCTGACTTCCGGCTCCTGTTTTCCAGTATGTCGACTCACCCCTTGCCCTCTCAAATCGTCGCTCACATTGACGGCGCATCACGCGGCAACCCGGGCCCGGCCGCTTATGGAGTCGTTCTCCAGACGGAGGACGGGCGGACTCTCAAAGCTCTTTCGAAGAATCTGGGACAAGCTACCAACAATGTCGCCGAGTATCACGCGCTGCTCGCCGCTCTGGAGTTCGCTCTGGAACATCACGTGCCCCGTTTGAAAGTATTTTCGGACTCGGAGCTGCTGGTGCGCCAGGTCCAGGGCTATTACAAAGTGAAAAGCGCCGATCTGAGGCCTCTTCACGAGCGAGCGCGAAACGCCATCGCGCCACTCGAGGCGTTTTCCATCCAGCACGTGCCGCGAGCGGAAAACCGTGAAGCGGATCGCCTTGCGAATCTCGCCCTCGACGGGGCCGAGAAAAAGTCGAAGAAGGAAAGCACGCAGCCGCCAGGCGGTGAGCCACTGCGTACTCGCGCGACATACCGGGAGGGAGTGTTGAATGTGCAGCAGCAGCTTCCGCTGACCGAGGGCGAAGAAGTGGAGATCGAAATCCGTAGAAAGAAATGAAGTGATGCGTGAAGCGCCTTGGACTGCGGCATCAAGCTGCCGCCCTCGCTCTGACTGCGCAAATCCAAGACGGTAGCTGGCGCTACCGTACTCCAAGGCGCCTGCGGCCCGGTATCCGAAAAAAGGAGGACACGTTATGCCAGAGACCGCAACAGGAATTGCAGGTTCAGTTCAGCCGCTTACGGCGCTGAGCGAAGAAGAGCGCATGTTTCAGTCGGCGGCGCGCGAGTTCGCAGAAAAGGAAGTCGGGCCGCACGTCCAGGAGATGGACCGCGAAGGCGTCTTCAGGCGTGACTTGATTGACAAATTCTTCGCGCAAGGATTCATGGGCATTGAGATTCCGGAGGCTTATGGCGGAAGCGGCGGCACCTTCTTCATGTCGGTGCTGGCGATCGAGGAATTCTCACGCGTCGACGCCTCGGCCGCGGTCATCATCGACGTTCAGAATACTCTGGTCTCAAACGCCGTTATGCGCTGGGGCAGCGAGGCGCAGAAGAAGACCTATTTGCCTCGCTTGGCGCAGGACACCGTTGGCGCTTACGCTCTGTCCGAACCCAACGCGGGCAGCGACGCTTTCGCTCTGGAGGCGCGCGCCAAAGAAGACGGCGACCATTTTGTTTTGAACGGCCGCAAGCTGTGGATCACCAATGCCAAGGAAGCGGGCCTGTTCATCGTCTTCGCCACCGTTAACCGCGAGCTGGGCTACAAAGGCATCACTGCGTTTCTGATCGAAAAGGCAGCTCCGGGATTCACCGTCGGCAGGAAAGAAGACAAGCTCGGCATCCGCGCTTCTTCCACGTGCGAGTTGATCTTGGAAGATTGCCGCGTGCCCAAGGTCAACGTGCTGGGCGAAGTCGGCAAGGGCTACAAAGTGGCGATTGAAACACTGAACGAAGGACGAATCGGCATTGGCGCACAGATGGTGGGCGTGGCGAGCGGCGCGCTCGATCATGCCATCCGGTACGCTTCGGAGCGAAAACAATTCGGGAAACCGATCGCGGAATTTCAGGCCATTCAGTTTCAGCTCGCCCGCCTGGCCACCGAAGTTGAGGCCGCGCGCCTGATGACTTACAACGCTGCGCGCCTGAAAGACGCGCACATGCCATTCGTGAAGGAAGCGGCCATGGCGAAGTACTTCACCTCGGAAGTGGCGGAGCGCGTGGCCACCGAAGCGCTCGAAGTCTACGGCGGATACGGATTCACCAAGGACTATCCCATGGAAAAATATTGGCGGGATTCGAAGATCGGGAAGATTTACGAGGGGACATCGTTCATGCAGCTTGGGACGATAGCGAAGATTATTCTCGGAGGGTAAGGATGGCGAGAATTTGTGGTTTGTGATTTGTGATTTCAGAGTTCTGATTTCTGCTTTCTGACTTCTGATTTCCCTAATTCCTAACTCCGAGCTTCTTGATGTGAGCACGCACTTGATCGGCATTTGCCGCCGTGGGCGCGAACTGAAGATAAAGCTGATATTCCTGGCGCGCGTTTTCTTTTTGCCCTTGGGACTCGAAAATTTCGGCAAGCTGGTAGTGAGCTAGGGCGTAGTCATGCCGGAGTCGGATGGCCTGCTGAAATTCCGGTGCCGCTCCCGCCGAATCGCCTGAGAGCTTCAACGCATTCCCCAAATCCAGATGAGCTTCAGGATCGCCGGGCCGCAGCCGGACGTACTCGCGGTAATTGGTGACTGCTTGTTTGAGGTCACCCTGTTGTCGATACGCGTCGGCGAGGGCGAGGCGCGCTTCGCTGTAGTCGGGCCGGCCGAGCAGCGCCTCTCGGAATTCGTTGATGGCGTCATTCGGCTTTCCCTCTCGTTGGAGGATTGCGCCGAGGTTGTGATGCGCTTCGGCAAAATTCGGAGTTATGCGCAGCGCCGCCCGCGCCTCAGCCTCGGCGCCAGGGAGGTCTTCCAAGTGCATGAGCGCATTGGCCAGGTTCACGCAGACCTCCGGCCAAGCCGGCCGCTCTTTCAGCGCCTCGCGGAACGCCGTCGCCGCACCCTGCCAATCCTCGGTCTTGGTCAGTGACATTCCGAGATCAGCCTGCATCCGGGCGTCATTCGGGCGGCGCGCCAAGCCGGCCCGGTATGCCTCGACCGCAGCTTTGTAATCGCCTCGCTGGTAGAGCCTTTCACCGAGTTCGCGTTGGTAATCCGAACGATTGGGCGCCAGGCGCGCGGCCTCGCGCTGTTCCTGGAGGGCTCCGTCGAGATCGCCGCTGGCGCGCAGGGCGGATGCCAGACGAGCGCGCAGACCGGGGTCATCGGGGCGCAAGCGCACTGCATCGCGATAGGTTGGAACGGCAAGAGTGAAGTTCTGTTGCGCGCTCAGCAAATCGCCCAGCGCCACCAGCGCCTCGGGGTAGTCCGCTCGCAATTCGATGGCGCGCTGTAGCTCCGCTTGTGCCTCTTCCAATTTCTTGTCAGCGATGAGCGCCGCCGCCAAAAGATAGTGCAGGTCCGGACTGCGGGGACGCAGCCGAAGTGCCTCGCCGTATTCGGCCACCGAATGTTCCAAATCGCCGCCAGCTCGATACGCATTAGCGAGGTGCAGATGCGCGTCAGAATCGTCCGGACGCAGGCGAACTTCTTCGCGATACTCCGCGATGAATCCCGGCACATCGCCCGCTGCCTGGAGCGCCTCGCCCAGGTTCGCGTGATAGTCGGGCGAGTCGGGCGCGATCTCGACGGCAATCCTGAGCTCGGAAACGGCTTTCATCAAGTCGCCCGTTTTTCTGAGCACCAATCCCAAAGCTTCGTGGAGCGCCGGGTCGCGCGGCTCCTCCAGCAGCGCTTCGCGGTAAGCGGCGATCGCCGCCGGATGATTCCCGGTGGAGAGATAGGTGGCCGCGAGTTCCTTGTACGCGTTGGGATAATCGGGCCGCTGTCGAATGATGCGGCGAAACTCGGTGATCGCGTCCTCGTAATCGCCGGCCTGGCGCAGCGCCAACGCCAGGTTGAATCTGTAATCCGGCTGGTCAGGCCGCAGCTCAATCGTGCGGCGATATTCCTGGATGGCGTGAATCAGGTCATCGGAGGTCAGCAGAGCGTTGGCGAGGCTGAGGTGGAGTTCGGCATCGCTGGGGCGCATTCGCGTAGCCTGGCGGTACTCCCCGACAGCCGCAGTCATGTCTCCGGACTGCATCAGCGCGCCGGCGAGCCCTGCGTGGATGTCGGGACTGGACGGATCGATGGCAAGCGCGGCGCGATACTCCTTCAGCGCGCCAGCAGTGTCCCCGGCCAACTCCAATGAATTTGCAAATGCGGCGTGGACTTGGGCATCACGCGGATTCAGCTCCAGCGCGCGGCGAAACTCGCGGCTGGCCTCCGGGAACTGGCGAGCGGCGGTGAGTACGTTTCCGAGGCCAACACGAACACTGGCGTCGTCGGCGTCGAGCCGGGCTGCGGCGCGATATTCCTCAATGGCTCTCGGAAGATCGCCCCGCGCCTCGTAAAGCACGCCGAGATTCTTGTGGACGCCCGGGAAATCAGGCTTCAACCTCAGCACTTCCTGATATTCCCGGATGGCTTCGGACAGGTTTTGGAGGGCGCCGTAAGCGCTCGCCAGGCTGTAATGTGCCTCCGCGTACTCAGGGTTTAGCGCCAGTGCTTTGCGGTAAGCATCCACCGCCTCGTTCCACTTCTCGGCGCGAGAGAATTCGATTCCCTGTTTCAGCAGCTCTTCGGCAGTAGGGGGCGCGGTTTGCGCGATGAGGGAGACACAAGCCAGCCCCGATAGAATCGGGGCCAGCGTCGAGGCCGTGAACACGAACGCGCACACCTTGACCGGCCCGTGACTTCTGGGCGTCATCGGCGTCCTCACTTGTCTAGGATACACCGAAGACGCGCTTTAGCAGTACGTCAGTATTTCAGTGTGTCAGCGCGTCAGTTGAAGAGCACAGGAGCGACTGACCGACTGACTCTCTGAAATACTGACGCACTGAAATACTTATTTTCCCGTTCCAGTCAGTGAGACCGTCTGCGGGCTGTTGTTCGCGCTGTCGTTCACGTTCAGGGTTGCGGTTCGCGTCCCCGTCGCCGTCGGCGTAAACGTCACCCCGATGGTGCAGGTCGACTTGGCTGGCACACTCCCACCACAACTGTTGGATGGGGAAGCAAAGTCACCCGGGTCGGCGCCCGAGAACGTCACGCTGAAGGTCAGCGCCGTGCTCAGGTTGTTCTTCAGCGTCACGTTATGCGCCCCGCTGGTTGTGCCCACCTTTTGCGCCGCAAACGTGATCGTGGTCGGCGTCACCGTCGCCTGGGCAATCCCCGCCCCGGTCAACGATGCCGTCTGCGGGCTGTTCAACGCACCGTCGGTCACCGTCAGCGTCCCCGTCTCCGTCCCAATGTTGCTGGGCGTAAACGTCACGCTGATGGTGCAATGCCCCTTTGCCGCCACGCTGCTGCCGCAAGTATTGGTTTGCGTGTAATCCGGGTTGCTCGCCGTGATGCTCGAAATGCTGAGCGCCACCACCGCGTTGTTGGTCAAGGTGAAGTTCTTCGCGCTGCTGGGCGTGCCCTGCGGCACGTTGCCGAAGTTTGCCGAGGTCGGCATCAGTGTTGCCGGCACCACGCCAGTCCCCGTCATCGACGCCGTCTGCGGGCTGTTCGAGGCGCTGTCGTTCACCATCAGCGTCCCCGTCTCCGTCCCTAGGATGCTGGGCGTAAACGTCACGCTGATCGTGCAGTGTCCGTGCGCCGCCACGCTGCCGCCGCAAGTGTTGGTTTGCGCATAGTCCGGGTTGCTCGTCGTGATGCTCGAAATGTTGAGCGCCACGCTCTGGTTGTTGGTCAAGGTGAAGTTCCTCGGGGCGCTGGGCGTGCCCTCTGCCACGTTGCCGAAATTCCCCGAGGCCGGTGCCAGTGTAGCCGCCACGATGCCGGTGCCGGACAGCGCCGCCGTCTGCGGGCTGTTCGACGCATTGTCGATCACATTGAGGGTGGCGCTTTCGCCGCCCACAATGCTCGGCGCGAAGGTCAAGCTGAAGACGCAACTTTTGCCCACATTCAGCGTTCCAGGGCAGTTGTTGGTTTGAGCGAAGTCCCCGGCGTTCGTTCCGGTGATCGTGACGCTTGAGATCACCAAGGAAGCTCCGCCATTATTGGTCAATGTCACTTTCCTCGCTGCGCTGGTGGTGTGAATCACTTGATTGCCGAAATTGAGGCTGGCCGGAGAGAGCACGCCACCTGGTCCCGCAGTGACAACCAAACTGACGGAAGCGCTGTGGCTGAGGCTGCCGCTCGCCCCAGTGACGGTCAGCGTGTAGGTGCCGGGTGTGGTGGAGCCGCCCACCGTCACGGTCAGGGTTGAGGAACCAGCACCGCCGGTGATGGGGTTGGGAGAGAAGCTACCGGTCGCACCCGATGGCAAGCCGCTAACACTGAGGGTAACGCTTCCGGTAAAGCCGCCCAAAGGCGCTACGGTCGCCGTGTACGTCGTCGAGCCGCCCTGAGACACGCTCTGCGATGAGGGGGTAACTGTGAGGCTGAAATCTGAGCCTTGAGCTGCGGCGTAAGCATCGACGGCGCCCCAACCAAACGAATTGTTCGGAATCTGCGTTGACGGAATTCCACCACAGGTCTGGAGCGAAAGGTGCACGTTCGGGTTGGCGCTTCCGGTCAGGGTCGATTTTGTTTGATCGATTTGGCGGACGAGAGCGGGGTTGGCAGACCAAAGCAGCGCCACCGTGCCCACGACGTGCGGCCCAGCCATGGAAGTCCCGCTGAGGATGGCGTAGTTGTTTGTCGGGTAACTCGACCGAACGCTGACGCCAGGCGCGCTGATGTCGGGTTTCATCCGCCCGGAGCCGTCGCTGGTCACGGGGCCGCGGCTGCTGAAATCGGCCAAATTGTTGCCGGAATCGTAGGCGCCGGTCGAAAAGGTGGCTGCATAGATGGCCGGGGGATCCGTGACCGTGCTGCAACTGGGGCCGGCATTGCCTGCGGATGCCTCAACGAAGATGCCGGCCGCCTCTGTATTTTCGACAATCGTTTGAAGGGTCTGCGGCCCGCAGCCTTCGCTGGGCGGACAGGTCCAACTGTTGTTGATCACATGTGGGCGGAGTGTTGGGTCCGGGTTGTTACCGCTGAGGTCAGTGGGAGCGATGAAGAACTGGAAGCATTCCGTATAGCGCGCCGGGGTTCCCGTGCCCTGGTCCATATTGCGGCAGCCGATCCACTTGGCGCCCGGCGCGACGCCGATTTGGTTTCCATTCCCGTCGTCGCCGGAGGTGGTGCCGGTGGTATGCGTCCCGTGCCCGTAGTCATCGCAGGGGAATTGGGAATCATTTCCACAAGGATTGCCCGTTGAATCGTGGATCGCGTCGTGCCAGTTGTAGTTGTGATTGGCCTTGGTGCCGTCCCACCCGCGATAGTGCGGTTGCAGGGCCGGATGGTCCCATTGCATTCCGGTGTCGGCGTTTCCGATGACTATGCCCTGGCCGGTGTATCCCAGCGCCCACACCTGCGGGGCTCGCACGTTTTGCACGTTCCACTCAATGCCCTCCGGCGACTCATTCGCGGGTGCCGCGTTAAGGGGCTTCTCGATCCATTGCGAGGGATGATTGGCCTCGATGGCGCGGACATCCGCGCGCGCTGCCAATGCATTCACCAGATCTCGTCCGCCTTCGCACAGAATGGCGTTGGCGACCCAGAAAGACTGGTACTTGACGCCGGCCGCGTCCAAGAACTGACGAATCCCCGCTTGAGTCCGGGCGGCGTGTTCAGTCAAGGTGCGGTAAACATACCAGCCGCGAGCGTCCTGGTCCTGGAGGGAGAATGCCGCGCGCAAGTCGGCCTGGTCATTCAGCAGGATCAGGAAAGACGTGCTCTGCCCATTCGCGGTTGCCGAAAGAATCCGTGGCTCAATCTTCGCCGCCGGTGGACGGCCTTCTGCGTTTTGAACGGTGGAAACCTGGGCGTGGATGATGATCCCACCCAACATCAAGAGAAGCACTCCGATCACACCGAGCGCTATGGGTTGTCGCCTTATGCTCATACGAT
Source organism: Terriglobia bacterium (assembly GCA_050013575.1). GTDB lineage: Bacteria > Acidobacteriota > Terriglobia > UBA7540 > UBA7540 > DASYXZ01. The sequence goes on from JBEKEZ010000034.1 coordinate 62,234, forward strand.
TCTCCCCCCTGGGTCCAGCGAGTTCGCTATCAATCGCGGTGCCTTGTTTCTTGCAGGATAGTTGGTACGACCCATGATACAACGGCTCAAGGTGGAAAGTCCAAGAAATTCTGGAATCACTTGAATTCGCCAAAGGCTTGACATATAGTTGCGCCAAAGCGGTGATGTGCCCGCAACAATCCTGTCTTCAAGGAGGCCCAAATGGATTGCCTTCGGCCCCTCTATTCCTCGAGGATTGGCTCGTCCTCCCTGGTCATTTTCGTTTCGATCCTGCTTGCGAGCTGTTCGTCGCCTTCGTCCGTCCCGAATGTTACGGGTCCGGCGGGACTATACTCGGAAGCGACCGGCTTTTTCGCCAAAGGCGACTTCGCGCAAGCCATTGATCATACCGACGGCTTGGCGAAAGCCTCGCCGCCCAACGAGTACACCATTCGGGCGCGCGTGCTCCGCGCCGTGATCTTCAGCGGCCAAGTGGAAGCCTTTAAGGAAGTGGCGGAGGCCTACTCAAAAGGCGCCGACAATACAAAGCGTCCGCAAGTGAAATCTGAGTACACCTCGAGGCGGCGTGACACGCAGCAGGAAGGCGGCCGGAAGGCGATGCATTTGGCGGAGGTCGCGCACCAGCTTACGCAGGGCGGGACGCTCCCCAACGAACTCATGCTCGACGCTCCTTATCCCACCACCGAAGGGCCCACAGCCGTTCCTCAACTCAGCAAGGTGACGGCAGGGATTCTCGTCGGCCCCGACGACCTGGAGGCTGCGGCCGCTGATGCTCAGCGGAAGGATATTGACGACGCTTTGGGAGCGGCGCTGGGAGGCGATCGCGCGTCCGCTCGAAACGCGCTGAATTCCGGCCCCGTCAAACTCGATGAGTACAAGTTTGCAGTCTTCTTGACAAAACAACTCTTGGATGGCGCCGCCATCTTCGACCGCAAGCATGGCCATGACGTCGAGAAGCTCAAGATCGTGTGCGGCGAGGCCAACGATGTAACGAACGCAGCCCTGGCTCTGCTGAAAGAAAATCCCGACAAGCAGAAAGAGAAGGAGTTGAAGAAGCTTCAGGACCAGATCAAAACAACCCTAAAGAATGGTTAGCGATTGTGGATTTTAGATTTTGGATTCTGGATTTTGGATTCAGTTCTTTAGTCCCTCAGTATTTCAGTGTGTCAGTTACTGAAGAACTGAAATACTGACGGACTGACCGACTGGAGCAACGAACAGAGCACAATCCTGAATGAAAACCTTGCCCGGCTTCCGAGTCGGCCACGCCAGCGACCTCCGCGGCCTGACCGGTTGCACCGTGATTCTGTGTGAGGCCGGCGCGATCTGCGGGGTGGACATCCGCGGCTCAGCGCCAGGAACGCGGGAGATTGAAACCTGTCGGCCCGGGCATTTGGTGGAACGAGTCCACGCCATTTTGCTGGCGGGCGGGAGCGCGTTCGGTCTCGACGCGGCAGGCGGCGTGATGAGGTACCTCGAAGCTCGCGGCATTGGATTCGACGCCGGGCGGGTTCGCGTCCCCATTGTCCCGGCGGCGGTGATTTTCGATTTGAATATCGGATCGGCCGATGCCCGGCCTGAGGCAAGCATGGCGGAAGCGGCGTGCGCCAACGCATCCAGGACGGTTGAGGAAGGCTCGGTGGGGGCGGGCACCGGCGCAACCGTCGGAAAGCTATTCGGGCCGACTCGCGCAACTAAAGGAGGCGTGGGATTTTCGAGTCTTCTGCTGCCCGGGGGCGCGGCGGTTCAGGCACTGGCAGTGGTCAATGCCTTCGGTGACGTTGTGGATCCTGGCAGCGGCGCGATTCTCGCCGGGGCACGACACTCACCAACGTCATCACGATTCGTAGGCACAGTTGGCGCGATGTTAAAGGGAAAAGTTCGGAAGGGTCTTGGCGCAACCAATACCACGTTGATAGTCGTCATGACTAACGTCGCGCTCGACAAAGTGCAAGCCACCAAAATCGCCCAGATGGCTCACAACGGATTGGCACGCGCCATCAGGCCGGTCCACACCCAATACGATGGCGACCTGGTGTTCGCACTTTCGCTGGGAACGAAACGCGCTGACTTGAACGCGCTAGGCGCAGCCGCAGCCCTAGTTACGGCGGAGGCCATCGTCCGCGCGGCCAAAACCGCACGCAGCCTAGGCGGCGTCCCGAGCTGGCGAGAGCTCGCGGAAAATGGAAAATGGAAACTGGAAAATGGAAACTAACTGCTTCCCAGTTTCGAATTTCCAGTTTCGAATTTCCGTCTTTTAGTGGCTGGACTGCGGCGAGAGTTGGCCCGGCGGATTTGCGGGCACGCTCGTGGGCTGTCCTGAGCCGGGAGCTACTGGGGCGCCGTGCGGATTCGCTCCCTGCCCGCCCATCGGCGTGCTCGACTCCACTTGCCAGCCGCTGCCTTCGCGGCGAAGGCTGTAGCGCACCTCGACCTTGAGCTCTGGAGCTTCCTTGCTTCGAAAGACTACCTGCGCCGTGGCCTTGTCTCCGTCAAACTTGACGTCTTCGACTTCGGTTGTCATGTTCGCGAGCGCCAGCCCCGGCTGTTGCTTCAGATGCGCATCAATCGCGTCTTTGATTGCGCTTTTCGAATTCAGGCTCGAAAATCTACCGCAGCCGGCAAGAAGGACTCCAGCGCCCAACACGCAGAGGAGTGCAACCCGCATGTACAATCCCATCGATTGAATACGTTAGCCGACGCTGGACGGAATGTCAAAACGGGATTTTCCGCGAGGCCTGCGAAGGGCGTCTTCGAATATGGCTTCCCCTGGGAATGAGGGCGCGATATCAAGCTCCGCGCGGATAGTTACACCAACCGCCGATACGATCAGCAAGAATATACTTGACAAACAGTAGCGGGGGGCTATACTAATTTCAGCTTTGAGTCCTGCTCGCAGTGGCGTTCTTCTCCGCCCTCCAGCCTGCGGAGGAAGAAAGAAGTCAAAGGACAGAGGTCAGGCTCCGGGAGCCGGGGCCAGAAGAGGGTGTTGGCGACTGTAGTGCCGCCTCTCAGAACCTGCCCTGAGCGACGCTCTTAACATCGCTTTTCAATAGGGAGAATCGAAATTCGAAATATGCTGCAATCAAGAATCATGAAAGACTTTTTCCCGGAGAGCGGGGCCACCGCGTGCCGCCCGGGGAATGGAGGGCAGGAGCGGGGAGTCGGGGCTATGGCGGATTTGTTGTTGGAAGGGGTATTCACCAGAATCGATTATCGTAACTTGGCGTATAGCAGTGCGCGGAGCGGCCAAAAGAACACTGTGGGCGCGCCGGGTCAAAAAAATGTGCAAAAATGCGGTTCGAAGCCACCATGTTGTTGAAAATAAAGGAAAGTCGATTTGGTTCGAAGCCAAAAATTCGGTTCGAAGCCATTCGTCGTGAAGAAAAAGCGAAGATGCGGTCCGACGCCATCATTCGATTGAAAATACAGGAGTTCCATTTGGGACGATCCCCAATGCGGAGCCATTGTTGAAGCTCTACATTGGCTTCGAATGGGTTTGATCTCAGGCTTTTTGGGGCGGTCTGAATGTCTACAAAGCGCAATATCCGATTTAGTATGATTTAATAAGAGGGATAAGGGCAGGCGCCCAGGAATGGGGAATGGGGGGGGCGGGATTAGGGATTTGGGAGGAAAACAGCGGCAAGGGCGAGCAGCGAGGGCTGATGCGCAAGCGGCTGCGACCGAGGAGTAGGGATCGAGCTTCGAGTTCCGGGCTTCGAGTCTCCAATTTCCAGGCGGCCAATCCAGATGAGATGTGATAGTCTAGCAGGTTGATGAAAAAGTCGGTTGCACTGTCATTCTGAGCGAAGCGAAGAATCTCAGTATTTTAAGAATCGAACACTTCCGAGATTCTTCGTCGTCCCGCTCTGCGGGACTCCTCAGAATGACATGTTTCATCAGCCTGCTAGACCATCGGTCAGCGACAAGGAAATTCCGGTGGGTTCGCTCGGCGCTCACCGTTCTTATGGCAATCATCGCGCCGTCACTATTCGCGGCAGACTTCGCACGGCTGGGAGAGGCGCTGGAAATCATCAAGTCGGCGGGCGCGTCCGTGGTTCATGTGGACGTTTGTGACGGGCATTTTGCTCCTGGCATCACGGCTGGCCAACCGGTGCTCGAGAGTCTCCGGCGCGCCACCGATCTGGAGCTGGACGTTCATCTGCTGATTGAAAGGCCGGAGCGGTTTGTGGCCGAATTTGTGAAGGCGGGCGCCGACAGGATTGCGGTCCATCCCGAAGCGACCACGAACCTCCATCGGGTTCTGGAGATGATCCGGGCGAGCGGGGCAAAGGCCGGAGCGGCCTTGAATCCCTCGACTCCGGTGGAAGCGGTCACCGAGTCGCTCGGGCAACTCGACTTCTTGACGGTGCTCACCGCTGATCCGGGCCTCGAGGATAGAGGATTCATTCCCGGCTCCGAGGAAAAAGTTCGAGCCGCGGCTCGTTTGCGAGATGAACGCCGCCTGAACTTTGCCATCCAGGTGGAGGGCGGCGTCACCTTCGAGCGCGTGGAAAATTTAATTCGGGCCGGCGCAGACATCCTGGTGGCCGGTTCTGCCATCTTTGATAACGAGAATCCCAAGGCGCGGCTGACTGAGTGGATTCGATTGGCTGCGACGAGAGCAACAGAAGTGAGAATCTAGAGGATTGTGATGTGCGATTTGTGACGGGTGCGAGAAGATTTGCGATTTGTGATGGATGATTGAAAATCTCGCAAATCGTAAATGACGAATCTCCAATCCGAAAGGGTGGCTGGAAATCGCCAATCACAAATTACAAATTACCAATCCGAAAGGGTGATTGAAAATCGCAAATCACAAATCACAGATCGCAAATCCAAAACGATTCCTGGCAACTTCGAGTCTTGCAGTGCTTGCCGTTTTCTGGTTTCCGGGCTGCCTGCTGCACCGGCACGCGGAAACCAATCTTCCAGCCCCGGTGGCGGCCAGCGGCCAGCCTGACAGGCTTCTGTACGAAAGAGCTATGACTGCGATCGCCCGCGGCCGGTTTGAAGTGGGCCGGCTGACGCTTCAAACGCTGCTCAACGCTTATCCGGACAGCGAGTTCCTGGCCAAAGCGAAGCTGGCCATCGCGGATTCCTATTACAACGAGGGCGGAATCTCCGGGCTGACTCAGGCAGAGGCCGAGTACAAAGACTTCATCACCTTCTTCCCCACCGCGCCGGAAGCTCCCGAGTCCCAGTATCGCGCCGGCATGTGCCACTTCCGCCTGATGGGCAAGCCCGATCGAGACCGGACGGAAGCAAGATTGGCGGAAGCCGAATTCAAAGAGTTCCTGCTGAAATACCCGGATAGCCGGCTCATGCCACGGGTGAAAGGGCGATTGCGCGAGGTGCAAGAGGTCCTGGGCCAGAGCGATTTTCAGATCGCGCAGTTCTATTATTTGAAACAGGCTAACCGCGCGGCGCTCTCGCGTTTCCAGGAGATCGCGGACCGGTATCCGGATTTCAGTCAAGCCGACAGCGCGCTGTGGTATCTCGGCCAAACCTACGAGCGGCTGAAAGCCCCCAAGCTGGCTGCCACCTACTACTCCCAGGTCCTCACGGACTATCCGCTCAGCCCCCACGTGGATGAGGCTAAGAACCGGCTTACGGCGCTTCATGAACCTGTGCCGCAGGCGACGCGCGCCACGCTCGCGCGCGCGCAAGCCGACGAGACCCACCGCGTGGACCAGACCGCACTTTCAAAATTGGCCGGGGCGTTTTCCGCCACGCCGAACATGAGTGCCACGCGGCACGGACCGGTCCACCTAGGCCCGAAACCTGGCGAAGCCGTCGTTGCCAAGACGACAGTTCCAGCGCCAACGCCGGGAGGCAATACCATTGTGGCCGAACCGGTGGGCCCGGAAGCGCTGAATTCCGGGAAACCCGTGGAGACGAAGCCGGCGGCGGAGGAAGCAAAGCCAGCGGCGCAAGATTCGACGCCGAACACCGCCTCGGCATCTCAGGACGGTGCCAAGAAAGTCCAGAGCCAAGACAGTTCAGCCAAGACGGACAATAGCACGTCGCCGGACAAACCTCCCAAGAAGCGGAGCCGATTCCACAAACTTAAGAAGATCATCAAGCCTTTCTAGATAACATAATATTTATCTATATATCAGATGGTCTCGGTCACAGATTCTCGCGGCCTGACCTCCATCGTGGCCCCGCGGCAGCGGACGCTTGTGCAAATCAGAGATTGCCAATTGCGGATGTGTAATCTTTTGGGCAGTTGAGAGGTGAGGGTCGCCGTCGGCGCTGTGGGAATGTGGAAATCCGGCGACTTTTGCCGGATTTCCAAGCGCGGTGGAAAAGTCAGCCGTTCAGACTTTTCC
>JBEKEZ010000035.1:0-68147 GCA_050013575.1 Terriglobia bacterium
GCTTGACTGTCCTGGGATACTCGCTGAGCCGATATCCTTCGGAGTTCCCTGAGGATTACTATTTCTTTTTCTACGACGTTCCTTTGCTTGTGTGCGGCGCCATCTCCTTGGTAATCTGCTACCGCCTCATCCTAAGACACCTCTGGCGATCGCACTCGGCAAGGGGTTAAACACCTTGGCTTGGATGCGGAGATGATGCGCTCAATCTGCGATGTGCCTTTTCGGTTGCCGCCGGATTGTAAGTTGACCACGACTGCGTCCCCTCGACAAGGTTGATACCTGGACAGGGAACGAAAACTGCGATGTCGTGTCTTCGAAAAAGGGATTGTCTGCAAAGCTTGGGGCTCAACAGCAATGTGGCCGCCGATCGCCGGTCACAGATCGACGCTTCAGAGCCCCGCGAGGCAGGTGAGAGTCGAAACCATGGCAGTTTGTTATTTGAAGAGGTATTCACCAGGATTGGTTATCGTTACTGGGGGCTTAGCAGGGAGCGGGCGGGCCGGCAGGGAACCGGAGGTGGGTTCGTTCCGACAAGATGCGCAAAAACGCGGTTCGAAGCCACCATATTGTTGAAAACACAGGAAGTCGATTTGGAACGAACCCAAATACGAACCCATTTTGAGGCTGTTTTGGATCTGAATTGGCTTCGATTTGAGGCTTCCTGGGGCGGTCCGAATTTCTACACTGCGCAGTATCCGATTTAGTATGACTTAACAAGAGGGATAAGGGCGGGCTTCGCGGGAGTGAGAACCTGGCGCGGGAATGAGAGCGGAATGGATTCCCGCCTCCGCGGGAATGCCAAGGGGGCGTGGTAGAATAGCCTTCGATGCCATCCAAGAACTTTGTCCACCTTCACGTTCATACGGACTACAGCCTGCTGGACGGAGCTTGCGAAATCTCGCGGCTGATGGACCGCGCCGCGGAACTCAAGATGCCGGCGGTCGCGGTGACGGACCACGGAAATCTTTTTGCTGCCGTGCGGGTCTATGACGCGGCGCTGAACCGCGGCCTGAAGCCGATCATCGGCTGCGAAGCGTATGTCGCGCCCACCAATCGATTCGACCGCAATACGGACGCGGACCGCCCCAATCATCTTGTCCTGCTCTGCGAGAACGAACGCGGCTATCGAAACCTGGTGAAGCTGGCGTCGGCCGCCTACACGGAAGGATTCTATTACAAGCCACGGATTGACAAGGCTCTGCTGGCGCGGCACGCCGAAGGACTTCTGGGGCTCTCCGCCTGTTTGCGCGGCGAGGTTGCTTCCGCCCTCTCCGAGGACCGCTACGACAGCGCTCGCCAGTCTGCTTACGATCTGCGCGACATCTTTGGCAAAGGCAATTTCTTTCTTGAAATGCAGGACCAGGGAATTCCAGAAGAGCAGAAGATCAACCGCGAGTTGGCTCGCCTCTCGCGCGAGACCGGCATCCCGCTGGTCGTCACCAACGATTGCCACTACATCTCCCAGGCCGACGCGCGGGCTCAAGAAGTCTTGATGTGCATTCAGACCGGGAAGACCTTGAGTGAGACGAACCGGATGAAATTCCCGACCGACCAGTTCTACTTCAAGTCTTACGATGAGATGCTGGCCCTGTTTGGCGAAGTCCCGGAGGCGTTGGACCGAACGGTGGAAATTGCCGAGCGTGTGAACCTGCACCTGGAGAAAGAGCATCACGTCTTTCCGCACTTTGAGGTGCCGGCGGGAGAAACGCTGGAGAGTTTCTTTGAGAAAGTGGCGCGCGAGGGTTTTGCCGCGCGCCGCGCGCAACTGGAGCGATTGCAGGCGGAAGGCCGATTGCGGAATCCCCTCGAAGCCTACGAGGAGCGATTGCAGCGTGAAATCGAGCTCATCAAGCAGATGCGGTTTGCCGGGTACTTTTTGATCGTTTGGGATTTCATCCGCTTCTCCCACGATCGGTGCATCCCGGTGGGTCCCGGCCGCGGGTCGGCGGCAGGCAGCCTGGTGTCTTACGCGCTGCGGATCACCGACATCGATCCTCTTCAATACGGCTTGCTCTTCGAGCGCTTCTTGAATCCGGAGCGCATCAGCTTTCCCGATATCGACATCGATTTCTGCATGAGGCGCCGCGGCGAAGTGATCGACTACGTGACCCAGAAGTATGGCCGAGAGAACGTCAGCCAGATCATCACCTTTGGAACCATGGGGGCCAAGGCGGTGTTGCGTGACGCGGGCCGCGCCATGGACATGCCCTACGCCGAGGTGGACCGCATCGCCAAGCTGGTCCCCAACACGCTCAACATTACGTTGGACGAAGCTCTCAAGCAGAATCCCGAGTTTCGCCAGTTGAAGGAGCGCGACCCGCGCGTCGCGGAGCTGTTGGCGGTGGCGGGGCGGCTGGAAGGCCTCGCCCGTCACGCCTCCACCCACGCCGCGGGTGTGGTCATCTCGCCCGTGCCCCTCCAGGAAATCGTGCCGTTGTACAAGGGCAGCAAGGATGAAATCACCACGCAGTATGCGATGGACGATCTGGAAAAGATCGGCTTGCTCAAGATGGATTTTCTCGGCCTCACCACGCTGACCATCATTGATGACTGCGTGCGGCTGATCGAATCGACGCGCGGCGAGAAGATTGACATAGCCGCGCTGCCTTTGGATGACGCCCCTACCTACGAACTTCTGGGCAAAGGTCTCACCGCGGGCATATTCCAGTTTGAGAGCCGCGGCATGACGGACATTCTCCGGCGCACCAAACCCGATCGCCTCGCCGACCTGACGGCGCTGAATGCCTTGTACCGGCCGGGGCCGATCCAGGGCGGCATGATCGACTATTTCATCGATCGCAAGATGGGACGGAAGCAAGTCACTTACGAGTTGCCGCAACTGAAGGACATTCTGGAGGAGACTTACGGCGTCATCGTCTACCAGGAACAGGTGATGCAAATCGCGGCCAGCGTGGCGGGATTCACCCTCGGTGAAGCGGACGTTTTGCGCCGCGCCATGGGCAAGAAGAAAGCCGAGGAGATGGTGGCGATGCGCGATAAGTTCCTGGCCGGGGCGAAGAAGAACCAGGTGCCCGCCAGGAAAGCCGAAAAGCTCTTTGACCTGGTGCAGCAATTCGCGGGTTATGGTTTCAACAAATCCCATTCTGCGGCCTACGCGCTGATTGCCTATCAGACCGCTTATCTGAAAACTCATTATCCGGTGGAGTTCATGGCCGCGCTGCTGACGGCGCAGATCGGCGATCAGGACAAGCTCACTTTTTATTTGAACGAATGCCGCGATCTTCATATTGGCATTTTGCCGCCCGACGTCAATTCCAGCGACCGCACTTTCACGCCCGCGGGGAAAAACATCCGGTTCGGCTTGACGGCCATCAAGAACGTGGGTGACGCCGCCATCCAGTCGGTCATCGAAGCGCGCTCCAAATTGGGACGATTTGATAGCCTGTTTCAATTCTGCGAGAATGTGGACCTCCGCCTGCTGAACAAGCGCGTGATTGAGAGCCTGGTCAAAGCCGGAGCGTTTGACTCGCTCGGTGCGCGTCGCGCCCAGGCGATGGCAGTGCTCGACCGTGCCATGGAGCTCGGCGCGCGGCGCCAGCGCGAAGCGGCGAGCGGGCAGAGCGCCCTTTTCGGTTCCGGGAGCGAGATCCACCCGCCGCGGCCTTTGGAAATGCCCGAAGTCGACGACTGGCCGGAGGCGCAGCGCTTGATGAATGAGAAAGAAGTGCTGGGATTCTATGTCACCGGCCATCCCATGGAAAAGTATCTGCCGCGCCTCGCCGCCATCACTCGGCACGACAGCGCCTCCATCGAGGAGATGGAGCACGAGTCCTCGGTCACGCTGGCCGGCATCTTGACCCACTTACGAATCCGGCCCAGCAAGAAGGGCGACCTGTGGGCGAGCGGAATGCTGGAAGACATGCGGGGCTCGGTGGAGCTGCTGGTTTTTCCCCAGGCCCTGCAACAATTGCAAAGCGTCCTGAAACCTGACTCGGCGCTGCTGGTGAAAGGCCGCGTGCGCCATGAAGAAAACGCCAGAACGAAAGTGGTAGTCAGCGAAGCCCGCCCGCTCGAAGGGGCAGTAAACGGCTCCGAGCTCCTGATTCGTGCTAACCTCGCCAAAGCACCAGCGACGCTGGCGGATGAGCTCGAGAACCTGTTGGTGGGACATCCGGGAGATAGTCCCGTCGTCTTCGAGCTGACGCGACCGCGGGACTTCGTGGCACGACTACGAGCGCGCCATCCTCGCGCTGTGAAGGCGGACGGCGAATTGCTGGGGCGGCTGCGGCAGCTATGCGGGGAGGACAGTGTGGTTGTGCAGAGAGGGCAATGATGGAGTCTGAATTATGAATGATGAATGATGAACGCCGGGGAAGAAGGAGCTAGGCTCTTGAGGACACAACACCAAGTGTGAATTTTGGCCTCACCTTCGCCCCTCATTTCATCATTCATAATTCAGAATTCATAATTCTGCATTAGATTCTTATGGACCCAACAAGCGCGAAACGCCAGATCGCAAAAGAGCTCGAGCGCCAGATCGCGGAGCTGGAGCGAGTGGCGGAAACGGTCGCGGCCCGCGATGAGCTCGACCGGCTTCGACAGCAATTGGAGGGCGTGCTCCGCGACGGCTCAGACTCAGCGAAGGATGCGTGGAGCCGCGTGTTGCTGGCGCGCCATCCGCAGCGGCCGCACACGCTGGACTATGTCCGGATGCTGTTCACGGGCTACTTTGAGCTGCACGGCGACCGCCGCTTCGCGGATGACCCGGCGTTGGTTTGTGGTCTGGCTCTTTTCGAAGGCGGTCCGGTGATGGTGGTGGGACATCAAAAGGGCCGCGACACCAAACAAAAACTGTATCGAAATTTCGGCATGACCAAACCCGAGGGCTATCGCAAGGCACTGCGGGTGATGCAGCTTGCGGCCAAGTTCCGGGTGCCGATCATCACTCTGATCGATACGCCGGGCGCGTATCCGGGAATCGGCGCGGAAGAGCGAGGTCAAGCGGAGGCGATTGCGTACAATCTGAAAGAAATCACCAAGCTCCCGGTGCCCATCGTGGTGGTGGTCCACGGGGAAGGCGGCAGCGGTGGCGCGCTGGCCATCGCCGTGGGCGATCAGGTGCTGATGCTGGAGAACGCGATTTACTCGGTCATTGCGCCGGAGAGCTGCTCGTCGATCTTGTGGCGCGATTGGGATCACAAGCAGGAGGCCGCCCGCGTGCTCAAATTAACCGCAGAAGATCTTCACGGTCTTCGGTTGATCGACCGGATTGTGCCGGAGCCACCGGGCGGCGCGGACTCGGACCCGGAAAAAGCCGCCGCGCTTCTGAGACCTTTCATTGCCGACAGCCTGCGAGAGCTGGGAGCGCTGCCGGTCGAAACTCTGTTGAGCCGTCGCCACGACCGCTTGCGGAAGCTGGCGACGTTCGTCGCTGAGACCTGATCCCGGCGGTAAGGGGAGGTTTGATTTTGGATTTTAGATTTTGGAGTGTGGGACAGCGTTCTTGGACCTCCGAGAGACGGAATTCACGTTGTCCTTAATCCAAAATCTAAAATCCAAAATCTAAAATCTCAAGATGAGTGATCCGCTTTATCGCGATTATGAGAAGTTGATCGAGATCACCATCCTGGGCAAGAAATTTCAAGTTCCGGAAAAGAACATTTGTCTGCGCGCGTTTCAATTCGTCAGTCCTGAAACCATTCCTTACGGACGCTTCTGCTGGAATCAGGAATGTCAACTGTGCCGCGTCGTCTACACGATGGAAGGACAAGAAGGTTCCGTGCCGCGGCCGATTCTGGCGTGCAAGGTGATTGTCGGGAATGGCATGCAGATCGTCGAGCTGTCCGACGAGCTGAAGTGGTGTCTGTCGGCGGTTCTCGAGAGCAGTGACGAGGGGCAAGTGGCAGGTGGCGAACAAGAGCCGTCAGCCGTCAGGTCGCAGGAAGCACACGCCACAGAAAGGCTTGCTGATCGCTGACTGCCTACACCTTGTCACTCGCCACTGCCTTTCAAGACGCGGCGGCCGTCGCTGCGGGCTGTGCAGGTTGATCAACTCGCAGGAAGGAGTGCATGGCCTGCTCCATCTCCCAGGCGGTAGTCGCCTGCTCGGGATAGCTGATCACGCGGGTTTCGAAAGAGAAGCGGCCACTGGCGGCTCGCGCTTCCTCCAGGCTTTGAATCAGCCGGTTAGTAATCTGAGTCACGGCGGCAGCGTTGGGTGCCACCAGGACAACGCCAAAGGCGCCGGGCTTGAATCCATAGATCGCGTCGTCCTTGCGCAATCTCACCAGAAGCGCTTTGGCGACGTCGCCATAGGCATTGTCGATCTCGCCTTCACCTGAAAACTCCTTCCTGACGGTGGCCAGAATCAGCAGCAGGGACAAACGATCCCCGGTGCGCACGCATCGGCGGAATTCCATGGTCAGGCGGTCTTGGAACCGGCTCGTTCCAGGCAGCGTGCGGAGCAAATCAGTGCTGGCCTGGCGCCGGATCATATCGATGCGCTGCTGTCCCTCTACAATCGTTCTGCGAAGCCTCCGGATCACGATGTGGCGGTTCGTCAAATACGTCACCATCAGAATTGACAGGACGCAGAAGCCATAGAACGCCCTTCGAGCTGTCTCAGTTTCGGAAGTGATGGGATGGGCGAACACCAGCGGATACATCGCGGCGGCCATGCCGATGGACATCACTGCGATCACGACAATGGCCAGAATCGATAGCTGCGCCTCGCGGCGTTCGAGCGTGTTGAACTCAATCTTGTCGGCTATTCTCATGGATCACGGCCTCCTCATCGGCCGGCGGTCAATCCACTGTCTCGTCTTCCTTCCGTTCCTTCGCGCTTGAATGCTTCGCTTGCCAGACCGCCTGGCTGATGATTGCCACACCATATGTCAAATATGGGAAAATGTCTATAGCAAGAAAGGCGATAGTCCATCGCTGATAGTTCATGGCAAGGACGCAACAGCCGATGGCGCTTTTTGACTCTCGACTATCAACCATCGACCCTTGACTCTTCTGGCTACGGAGCAATCAGCGACACTCCGTTGCGAAGCACTTGCTCGGCAAGCGCGCTGGACACGGAGCCACTCAGGTCAATGCGGGAACCGTTGGTCTGAGAATCCATCCCTTGTAATAAGGCCATGACTCCTGCTGAGGAAGCCGAAGTCGATTTTGCGGTCGGAGTGGGCCGGGCGGCGCGAAAAAGGGCAAGGGCCTGGCTGAGCTTCGCGGCACTCTCCGCGTCGCGGCACAGCAGCGACATGTGCATGGTGAACTGTCCGTCCCAATCCAAGCGATAGATAACCATGCGGATTGGCGCGAGCAGTTCTTTGGGATCGCCGGGAGTTTTGGCGCCGCCGGTCAGCACGGGGAGCGCTTCGCTTGACGCCAAGTCGCCCTGGACAATGCCCCACAGCGCCGCGCTGCCCTCAAGTTCACCCTCGGCGCTCACAAAACTCGCGTTCGATTGCAGCGCGGGTTTCACTCCGGCGCGAACATCGAGCAAAGCTTTCAGGTCACTCAACCGTCCAAAGATCGCGGTGGAAGAATCGAAGAAAGCGAAGAACAAGGCGTCCGGCTCGGTGCTGGAGCCGAAGCCATACAACTCGTAGCCTTGGTATTGCTGGTAGGAGATTTGGTGTTGGACGAAATAGTCGTGCGTCGCGTCAGGGTGAAATTGGCCTTCGGCTAAACCAAAGGAGACGGAACTCCCCGCTTCGCCACGCCATCCCAGGACGACTTCGTCGATCTCTTTCTCCGGGTCAGCCCGGAAAGCACGGAGAATGCCCTCAAAGCTGCTCAACTGCTGCGTGATAATCCATGGGCGAAGGCGCGAATAATCGGGCAGGGCGCGAAGTTGCGCCAGGTTGGAGTAGAGAATCTGCCGCGTGTCCGCAGGAAAAGTGGGCAGCGCATCGCGCGCCGCGCCTTGGCCGCTGAGCAGGGCAGGGGAAAAGAGCCCGAGTGCGATTAGGAAGAAAGGGACCGCTCCCCGCCTGCCCGACCAAGGCGGACTTAAACGCATAACGCCTCCACGCGCGCATTATACCTCAGTCGCTCGCAGGTAAGATTCCGGCTTCCTCTGGCTGGAGATTACTCTCAGCGCGATCGCGCGCGAAAGTGGCCCGACTGCCGGTTGCAGTCCTGTCGTGGTCTGCGGTCCTTGATTTTGGCTATCGGATGTGATAATTTAAGCTTGCGGTTGGTCAGAGGCTTTGCTTTATGCAAACAGAGAGGTGATTCATGGCGCTTGAATTGACACCCAAAGCGGTGTCCAAGGTAAAGGAAATCCTGGCACAGCAAGACCCTCAACCCATGGGACTCCGCGTCTCGGTGGTTGGCGGCGGGTGCTCGGGTTTTTCGTACCAGATGAACTTCGAAAGCCAGAGCAACGGTATCGATAAGATTTACGAGTTTGATGGCCTGAAGGTCTTCGTTGACCAAGCTTCACTGATGTACCTGAGCGGCACCAAGATCGATTACTTGGAGACACTCGAAGGCGCTGGATTTAAGTTTGAAAATCCCAATGTGAAGACCACTTGCGGCTGCGGAAGTTCCTTCAGCGTTTAGCGCCGCACCGTCACGGAAGTTAACCCCGGTCAGTTCGCCTGGCGCGAGCACCGGGGTTTCTGTTTTCAATGGAGTCATTACGGACATAGGGTGAGGCAGCCCATTTTGGATTTTGGATTGCGGCACTCACGCTCGCTTCCGTAGGGTGACCTTACGTAGTTTTCACTTTAGGGCCGGAATTCTTACCAGCAGCATCCTTGGCCCCAAGAGCCCGAGACAGAGCGTTTATGGCGGTCGCACAGCGTTGTCTTAATCCAAAATCCAAAATAAAGCGGATGCTGCTGGAGGCGAGACGTGAGACTGTTGATCCGTTGGGTGATTACCAGCTTTTCGCTGTTCGTGGCGGCTTGGCTGGTGCCGGGCATTCGAGTGGAAGGCAATGGCTGGAAAATTTATGCGGCGGTGGCCGTCATTTTGGGACTTGTGAATGCGGTCGTTCGTCCACTGCTGAAGGTCTTATCGTGTCCCCTCATTATTCTCACCCTGGGCTTGTTCATCTTCGTAATTAATGGCCTAACGCTCTGGCTGGCCTCCGCCATTGCGGTGAGATGGTTTCACCTTGGATTCTACGTCGACGGATTTTGGCCGGCGGTATTGGGGGCACTCATCGTCAGCATCGTGTCCGTCATTCTCACCATGCTAACCAGAGAAGAAACAGAACATTGAGTGATGAAAACCATCGAGTGATTGAGTGATCGGGCGATCGGGTGATTGAAAAGCGGAAACTGGAGCTCGCCGAAGACAATTTCAAATGGCAAATGGCAAATGTGAAATGGCAAATGACTCCGGCTGCTGGGCGACAGAGCGCAATGCGTCTGCTTGTTGCCAGTTCCAATTTGCCATTTCCCATTCTCCATTTGAAATTCTTGTCGGCCAGTTTCTAGTTTCTGCTTCCGCCGCCAATCACTCAATCGCCCGATCACACAATCACCCAATGCCTGTGGTACCCTTGGACCGACGAGGAGACCCTGAATGGTACATTCGCCCGGATTTCTGAAACTGGTTGATGAGGCAAGAAAGCGCATCAAAGAAACCAACGTCCAGGAAGTGAAACACAAATTGGATGCGGGAGAGAAATTTCATCTTGTCGATTGCCGCGAGGAGAGCGAGTGGGCCCGCGGACATCTCCCAGGCGCAATTCATCTCGGCAAGGGAGTGATCGAAAGAGACATCGAAAAGACCATTCCAGACACGAAGTCGCCCATCATCATCTATTGCGGCGGCGGTTATCGTTCGGTGCTCGCCGCGGAAAACATCCAGAAAATGGGCTACACCAACGTGCTCTCCATGGACGGGGGATGGAAGGGATGGACGACAGCGGGATTCCCCACCGTGAAAGAATAGAAACAGCATTCAGCTTTCAGCCGTCAGTCATCAGCGAGCCAATGCGGGTTCGCTGACGGCTGAGACCTGACCGCTGACAGCTCCCAAGATGAAAATCGCCCTCGCTCAAATCAACACTACGGTTGGCGATTTCGCCGGCAACGTCGATGGCATCGTGAAGTTCGCGCGCCGGGCGGCCGAGCGCGGCGCCGACCTTGTCGCCTTTCACGAGCTGGCGCTCTGCGGGTATCCTCCGCGCGACTTGGTTGAGAAGCCCGAATTCGTCCGGCGCACCGAGGCGGAACTGGAACGCCTGGCGGGACTGCTGCCCGATATTCCCACCGTGGTCGGTTACGTGCGCCGATCGCAGGTGAAGCAGGGAAAGGCCGTTTCTGACGCGGCGGCGCTGCTCCACGGCAAACGAGTGGCGCTGGACTACTCGAAGATTCTTCTGGCCTTTTACGACGTGTTTGATGAGTCGCGCTATTTCGAGCCGGGCACGGGACCCGCGCTCTACAGGCTCGGATCGCTCAATGTCGGCTTCACCATTTGCGAAGATGTGTGGAACGACAAATATTTTTGGGAAAAGCAGCTCTACACGCGCGATCCGGCGGAAGAATCCGTGGCGGCCGGCGCTCAAGTCCTGCTCAACATCGCCGCCTCGCCATTCAATGCCGAAAAAATCCAGTTTCGCCAGGAAATGTTGAAGACCCTCGCCACTCGCCACCGCCTGCCGGTGGTGTACGTCAATCAAGTGGGTGGAAACGATCAACTGGTGTTTGATGGCTCGAGCATGGCGTTCAACGCCCGCGGCGAGCTGGGCGCGCGCGCCAAGTCATTCGAAGAAGACCTGGTGATTTTCGACACCGAGACGGGAAAGGGCGACATCCACGACGGGCCCTCTTCCGAGGCCGAAGCCGTGTACCAAGCGCTCTGCCTCGGCACGCGGGACTATGTTTCGAAGTGCGGTTTTGAGAAAGTGATTGTGGGCCTGAGCGGTGGAATTGATTCCTCGCTCGTCGCCACCATCGCTGCCGACGCACTCGGGCCGGAGAAGGTAACCGGCGTGAGCATGCCCGGACCCTATTCCTCGCCCGGCAGCATCCGCGACGCGGAGGCGCTGGCCCGCAATCTGAAAACCGATTTCCGCGTCATACCCGTGACTTCGATCTTTGAAGATTACCTCTCGACCCTCGATCCGGCCTTTGAGGGATACCCGCGCGACGTGACCGAGGAAAATATTCAGGCCCGCATCCGCGGGAACATCTTGATGGCGCTTTCCAATAAGCTGGGCGCGCTGGTGTTGAGCACCGGCAATAAATCCGAACTGGCCGTCGGCTACTGCACGCTTTATGGCGACATGGCGGGCGGGCTCGCGGTGATCGCGGATGTCCCCAAAACGATGGTTTATGAGTTGGCTCGGCACGTGAATCGCGCCGGGGAACGCATTCCAGCCGCTTGCCTGGATAAACCGCCGTCCGCCGAGTTGCGTCCCAACCAAACCGATCAGGACACGCTGCCGCCTTACGAAGTGCTGGATGTCATCCTGAAAGCCTTCATTGAAGAAAATCTGAACGCTGCGGAGATCGTGGAAAAATACAAGCTCAACGAAGATCTGGTCCGCCACACCATTCGTTCCGTGAATAATGCCGAGTACAAGAGACAACAAGCCGCGCCTGTGCTTCGAGTCACCGGAAAGGCCTTCGGGATCGGCCGGCGCTATCCCATCGCACAAAAGTTCTCCGAATAGGCGGAACGCGAAGACCCCGACTTCCCTCCAGTCTGAAGTATAATCCCGTCGTCATGTCCTCTCCGGCCCAGGATCCCGTCAGCCGGCTCTTCACCAAGGTGGGAGCCTGGATCGACCGAAGCGTTCCCCGCGTCCACGCTTTTTGGCAGCGCGTCACCGAGGGCATCGAGCTCCAGGAGCTGTGGAGGCAGTTTGTGGCGGAAGCGCGCGTCAGCTACTCGCTCTACTCAAGCGAGGTCGACTGGAAATCGGTCGAACATAAGCAGCATGGCAAGCGAGCGCTCGCCGTGGCGCGCGCTTTTTTCTGGGCGATGCTTCTGAAGCTCTCCCCGGCGCGGCGCGTCTTCCTGCTCTTTGCTCTGGTCATGAGCGTCCTCGCGCTTCTCGACGTGCGCCTCGAATTCGGCGAGCGCACCCGCATCGATTGGAGCGGGCAACATTTCTTCATTCTCGCTGCGGCATCCTATTTGCTGCTGCTCGCCCTGGAGCTGGCAGACCGAGTGACCATGAAGCGCGATCTGGAAATCGCGCGAGACATCCAGCGCCGCCTGGTGCCCGCCGGCCCGCCGGTGGTTCCCGGATTTGACATTGCTTTCGCCACACGACCCGCCAACACGGTGGCTGGCGATTACTACGATGCGTTCTTGCGCTCGCTGAAATCCGCCGCTTCGGCCCCGGCACACCTGGTGGTTGCGGTGGCCGACGTGGCCGGCAAGGGCGTTCCAGCCGCCCTGGTGATGGCTACGTTTCAGGCCAGCCTACGCACGCTGGCGCTGGAGGCAACTTCTTTGCCGGAGTTGGTCGCAGGACTGAATGGGTATGCGTGCAGACATGGCGTGGGTGGGCAGCGCTTCATAACCGCGTTTCTGGCGGATATCGACGTTGAAACACGGGCTCTCAGCTACATCAATGCCGGACACAATCCGCCCCTCCTGCGGCGAGGCTCGGGCGAGCTGGAGCAACTGGAGGCGGGCGGTTTGCCCTTTGGCATTAAGCTTGACGCGCCCTATGAAGCGGGCGCAGTCTCGCTCGCGCCCGGAGATCTGCTGCTCGTGTTCACGGACGGCGTCGTCGAGGCGCAAAACGAGTCGGGCGAAGAATACGGAGACACGCGCCTCGTGGAATTGCTAAAGGCTGCGCCCCAGGGAGGCGCCGCGGATCAACTGAAACACTTGATGAACTCCGTCGATGGCTTCGTCCGCTCCACCCGCCAGCATGACGACATCACGTGCCTCTTTCTCCAAGTTTCATCAACCCCCAAGGGAGGTTTGGAGTCTAAGATATCTGAGGCCGGCTGACTGTCTGTCAGTACGTCAGGATTTCAGGTTTTCAGTAACTGACACACTGAAATGCTGACGTGCTGACCGCCCTGAGACAAGCACAACTTGAAATACCTTTCAAATATCGCTTCGACGGTGGCGGCCCTCGGGATTGCTCTCGCCCTGGGCGCGGCGGCCGCCGGTCCCGTCACCCTGCCGCATTCGACGATTCGAGAAAAAGCTCTGCCCAACGGGCTACGCATCTTGATGATTGAGAATCACGATGCGCCGGTGATCAACGTCCAAGTCTGGTATCACGTCGGGTCAAAGAACGAGCTCGCCGGCAAGACGGGCTTCGCGCACCTCTTCGAGCACTTGATGTTCGACGGCACCAAGAACATCGGGCCGGACCAGTTTTCCGATTATGTGGTCCGCTCGGGAGGCACCGATAATGCCTACACCACCGAGGACGCGACGATCTTTTGGGAAACTATTCCGAGCAACAACCTGCCGGCGGTCTTGTGGCTGGAAGCGGACCGGATGAGAAACCTCCAGATCACCGAGCGCGTCTTCAAAACCGAAAGGGAAGTGGTGAAAGAAGAGCGCCGTCAGCGCCTGGATAACCAGCCGTACGGGACGGTGGTTGAAGTCCTCTATCAGAACGCGTTCAAGGTGCATCCGTACCAGCACCAGACCATCGGCAGCATGGAAGATCTCGACCGCGCCAGCATCGATGACATCCGGCAATTCTACGACACGAATTATGTCCCGTCCAACGCCACGCTCGTGATGGTGGGCGACTTCGAACCGGTCGAGGCGGAAGCCCTGGCGGAAAAATATTTCGGGCCGTTGCCGGCCAGCCCGCCGCCGCCGCGCGTGATTCCCCAGGAACCCGTCCAGACCTCCAAGCGTGTTCTCAAGATCGTCCGCGACGTGGCGCTGCCCGCCTTCGTCGAGGGCTATCACATGCCCGCCGACGGGACGCCGGACGCTTACCCGCTGCGGCTGGCCTCCGAAATTCTTTCGGAGGGCGACAGCTCGCGAATTCGCCGCCGCTTGGTCTACGAAAAGCAGGTTGCCCTGGACGCGCAAAGCGCCGGCAACTTCACTGAGGATCCCAACTTGTTCTTCGTGCTCGGCGTCATGAACGCCACGCACACGCCGGAGGAAGGCGAAAGGGAAGTGGACGATGAAATCGCGCGGCTCAGAAACGAACCGGTTTCCGCCTACGAACTCGAGACGGCCAAGAACCAGATTTTGCGCGAATTCATCCTGAGCCGCGAAACCACGAAGAGCCGCGCCGATGAGCTGGGCTACGACGCCGAGATCCTCAAGGATCCAGAGCTGGTGAACACTGAGCTGGCACGTTTTCTGGCCGTGACGGCGGAAGACATCCAGCGCGTGGCGCGAAGATACTTTGTGCCGGAAAACATGACGGTGGTGGAAGTTTCTCCTGAGACGGGCAAAGCAGGGAGTGGGGAGTAGGGAGTGGAGAGCAGGGGCAGGGAATGCGGGGCAAAATTCAAAATTCAAAATTCAAAATGAGAACGCTGTGCGTGCTCGCCGTTTTAGTGGCGGCACCGGTCGTTTCGGGTGCGGATCAGCCGCCGGAGGTGCCGCCTCCGAAAGCTGTGCACTTGCCTCAGCCGGCCATTCGTGTTTTGCCCAACGGCCTCAAGGTGGCGGTGATCGAGCGCCATTCGCTTCCCGTTCTCACCCTGCGGTTGGTTGTGGAATCGGGCGCCGAGGCTGACCCGCCAACTTTACCGGGCGCCGCGCAGCTTGTGGCCTCGGTCCTTAATCAGGGGACGACCCATCGGAGCGCGCAGGAAATTGCTCGGGCCGTTGACCACGTCGGCGGCACGCTTGAGACCGGCGCAGAGTGGGACGATTCCTTTGTGGCGCTCAGCGTGCTTGCCGACCACACCGAATTTGCGTTTGATTTCGTCGCCGACGTGGTGATGCGGCCCGCCTTCGCGCCCGAGGAAATCGAGCGGCAGCGCAAGCAAGCGCTCTCGGCGCTGGAGATTGCGCTCGACGACCCGTCCTACGTCGCGGACACGGTCTTTGACTGCCTCATGTTTGCCGGCACGCCTTATGGGCATCCGGAGGACGGGACTCCTGACGCCGTGCGCCGCATCACGGCGGGGGATATTCGGGCGTTTTATTCTCGTCACTATCAACCGTCGAATTCGATCCTGGCAGTAGTGGGAGACATCACCGCGGATCGTGCGTTTGAGCTGGCGGCCAAATATTTCTCGGCGTGGCAGGCGGATACTTCCACCGCTCGTGGCCCGGGCGTCCCGCCCGTGCAGAATGATGGGCAGGATGCCCATGCCACAGGGCGCCTGGTCGTGATCGATAAGCCCGACGCCGTGCAGACGGAGATGCGCGTGGGCAATCGCGGCCTCGCTCGCGGCAGCCCGGACTATTTGGCGCTCACCGTCGCCAATCAGACTCTGGGTGGGCCGGCCACCAATCGGCTGTACCGGGCGCTGAGGATCGAACACGGGCTCACCTACAGTGCTTCCAGCGAGCTCGATTGCTACCAATCGTTGGGGAGTTGGGAGAGCAAAACCTCCACTCGCACGCTTGAAACCGTCAAAGGCGTTCGCGTCATGCTCGAGGAAATGAAGCACCTCCGCGACCATGCCATCAGCGACTATGAGCTGCACACCGCGCAAAGTTATCTCGTCGGTCACTTGGCGCTCGAAGTGGAATCTTCCTCCGGCCTTGCCACACAACTGCTCAACTTGCTCGTCTACAATTTGCCGCTCGACTATTGGGACCGCTTTCCTGAGCGCATTGCCGCTCTCGACGACGAGCAGGTGCTGAATTCCACGCAACGTTACTTGGATTTGGATCGCGCGGTCATCGTGCTGGTAGGGAACTCGGCGAGCTTCAGCAGGGAACTGAAGAAGGTCGGAGAGTTTCGGGTCATTCCCATCCACAACCTCGATCTTGGGTCTCCAGACCTCGTGCGTGTGGGCAGGTAGTCGGCGTGATGAGGTAGGTGCGAAACGTGATGAAACATCCAGATGCTGAAAAAAAAGTCGTTCCCGGAATGGCGCTCCCCACGTCCCACATGCCCGCTGCCACCTACGGCAGAGTCTTCCTCGTCATCGCGCTCCTCACCCTGTTGGTGATTCCGGCCGAAGCCATAATCTTGGCGCAGACCTATTTCAATCCCTGGCGGCTGGCGGCGTTTTTGGAATGCCTGTCGCTGACCCTCGCGGCCGTGGTGGCGCTCACCGATTCGCACGTTGTGCGGGAGCTCCGGCGACGCGCTATGGAGTCAGCGACGGTGGCGCTTGCTCTTCCGTTTCTTCTGCTGGTTCCGTACTTGATCCTGGCGATCGGGACCGGCACATTCAGGTTATGGGCGGCAGGGAAGCTTGCGCTCTATATCGCGGCGCCGACGCTGCTGTTGCTGCCGGATCGATTGCACCGGGCGGATCACTCCCATGGGGCGGGATGGCGCGATTTCGCTGCCATGGCGGCGTTGGCTGTTCCGGTGGGTGCCCAATGGCTCGATGGCATCTGGATTTGGCCGCAAGAGGTCTATTTCTTTCGCCCCCTCTTTTGCGTTTGCGTCTGCGCCTACGATTTCCTCGTGATCCGCGGCCTGGAAGACTCCGGCTTCAGGCTGATCCCCCGCAAGGGTGACCTTGGCGACGGGCTGGCCAACCTTGTAGCCTTCTCGCTGCTCGGCATTCCCCTGGGGATCTACATAGGGTTCATTCACCCTCATTGGCCCTCGGCCTCGGGGTGGGAAATCGCATTTCAGTGCTTCGGCATTTATCTCACCATTGCGATTCCGGAGGAACTGATGTTCCGTGGCATCCTCCAGAATTTCCTGGCCAAGACTATCCCGTCGTCTCGCGCGGTCTATGGACTGGTGATTGCCTCGGTCATTTTCGGCGCCGCGCATTTGCATCATCCGCCGGTGCCCAACTGGCGTTACGGCATCATGGCCACCCTGGCAGGACTCTTTTACGGCAACGCGTGGCGCACACGGCATCGTCTGCCCGCCTCGGCCCTGACCCATGCAATGGTGGATACGATGTGGCGTTTTTGGTTTTAAGACACTGGTGGTCAGTAGGTGGTGTACCGTAGCCTGACAAGAATGAGCCGCAAGAGGGAGCGCCACTTTTTTTGACTGTTGTGCCCATTGCCGACCGCTGCTCACTCACGCCGGGTAACGGGCCACGCTTCTTCAGGAGATCAAGGACCAAGGACGAAGGACAATCCTCACTGCGACATTTTCTGTTGCCCGCCTACAGGCTTACTGACATACTGAGACATTCACATACTCACCGGCGGCCATGGAGCGCCGCCACAAAAAGGAGACCACAAATGATTCATCGTTTCGCCCCCGTACCACGACGCTTCGCATCCCTTGCGCTCGCGTTGCTCATCGTCGGCTTGCCAGGGAGCGCATTGGCCAGGCAAAAGAATCCCAAGCCCGGCCCGCTGACCGGCACCTGGGAATGCGTCGCGCACGGTACCTCTCGCGGCGACCTGCCTTTCACGCTGACCCTCGAGCAGATTGGAGAGACAGTCACCGGCTCAGTTTCTTCACCCATCGGCTCGACGGAAATTGCGAACGCCACCTTTAGGAAGAAAAGCCTTTCCATTCATATCGAATCCGGCCAAGGAGAGAGCTACGACCTGACGGGCACATTCAAAAAGGGACAACTCTCCGGTCAGTGGGCCCACGGGAATGAGAAAGGAGCCTGGGATGGCGCGAAACAGGGCTCGAAAGCCAACGAAGGCACGAAGCCAGCGGCAGCGAGCCAGTAGGAGCCTCTGGGAGGCGCGTCAATCCTGTCTGTGGCGCAAGTTAACATAATATAACTTATCAGACGTAAAGCATGGAGCCGAAATCCTGCGATATGCGTGAAGCTGAGATCCTGCGGAGCGAGCTATCACGGAATTGGGAGTTCTCCGCTCGCCCGCTTCCCTGCTGCCAAGCTGATGGTTTTTGCTTGCCCCATGCCACTCGCCACTGTTCTCAGGCGTTGACTGCGGCAATCCTTCGGATGAGATCTTCCTGTTCGTTCCGGTTCTCGGCGCCGATGGTGAACGCGCTGAGCACGCCGAGTGACAATGCATACTTCAGGGCTTCGTCCTGGCGCGTGCGCATGTCGCCTTGCCCGAGGATTTTCATGCCGACGACGGCTTTGCCGGCGGCGTGCATGTCTTTGAGCACAGAGAGTACGGTGGCCGGATCGGCGTCCATGGCGGCACCAATGGGATTGATTCTCGCCAAGTCAACTTGCACCCACGGCGATTTGGCCGCGGCGCGGAGCGCGCCAATCGTGTGGCAGGAACATCCGTGGGCGCGGATGATCTTCTTCTCGCGCGCTTCGGAGAGCACATCCATTGCGGGCCGATGCTTTTCGGTCCAGTCGGGGTCTTGTTGGCAGTGCATCAGCACTATGTCAAGGTAGTCGGTGTTCAGCTCTTTGCGGAAGCGTTCCAGGTCAGCGCGCATGCCAGCGGCGTCGCGCGCCCAGGATTTGGTCAGGAGAGTGACCTTTTCCCTCGGGACGCGCTTGAGCGCTTCGGCGGCGTGCGGATGGCTGCCGTAGGTATCTGCCAGGTCAAAGAAGCGCAGGCCGTGGTCGTAGCCGTTCCACAAAAGGTCGGCGAGACCCTGAACGCCCATCGCGGTCTGGTGCGAATGGTGCCCCGAACCTACGGTGCCTGTGCCCATCGCCAGGCGCGTAGTTTTGATTCCAGTGTTCCCCAGCTCGACGATGTCGGTCGCGCTGAATCGCGCGCCCGGCGGAATGGGAAACGCCGGAGCCGAAAATGTGAACGCTTTGGACCCCAACCACGCCGCGCCCAAGCCTGTTGCGGTTCGTTTGAGGAATTCTCTCCTCTTCATAATGTCACCTCTTCGCGCCGGCCACTTTGCTTGGAGCCAGAGAACGCGGTCGCCCAAGCGATTCGCCACACCCTAGCACGGAGTGATTGCGAAATCAATGCTGGGAATTGGAGAATAGAAAGTCGGGGGGGGGATTCAGGAACTGGAGGCAAGAAAACAGAAACTGGCTGGACGGTCTGCAACTGGGATCAGAGTGAGGTTTGATCCCTCCGTGCTAAAATCTTTTCTTCCGGTTGCGGCCACGGCGCGTGGTGTGAAATCTGCGTAATCTACGGATAAAAGCATGAACACAACAATTCCCGAGAGCATGCGCGCGGTTGAGCTCCGCGCCTACGACGGCCGGCCGGAGAGCCTGGCGCTGGTGGAAAAACCCGTTCCCACTCCGGGCTCGGGCCAAGTCCTGGTGCGAATGGCGGCCTCCCCCATCAATCCTTCAGACCTGATGTTCATTCGCGGTTTTTACGGGTTCAAGAAACGGCTTCCGGTGGTGCCGGGCTTCGAAGGGAGCGGCACGGTGGTGGCGGCAGGCCGGGGCTTCCTGGCGCGGTGGCTCGTAGGCCGGCGCGTTGCGTGTGCCACAGCCAGCCCCGACATCCGCGACGGCACGTGGGCCGAGTTCGCGTTGACGTCCGCTCAACTGTGCATCCCGTTACGCCGCCACGTCGACTTGGAGCAGGCGGCCATGATGCTGGTGAATCCGCTCAGCGCATGGGCACTGATGGATATCGCTCGCCGCGGAGGCCACCGCGCCGTGGTCCAAACCGCCGCCGCCAGCGCCCTGGGGCGAATGGTGGTACGGCTGGGCCGCCGCTTCGGCCTGCCAGTGATTAGCGTGGTTCGCAGAGCGGAACAGATGGAAATTCTGCGGACTCTGGGCGCAGACGCGGAGCATATACTCAACTCCGGCGATTCCGACTTCGACCGCCGCCTGATGGAAACCTGCCGGCCACTGGGCGCCACGCTCGGCTTTGACGCGGTGGCGGGAGAAATGACTGCGCGCCTGCTGAAAGCCATGCCTCCGCGCAGCCGCGTGCTGGTGTACGGCGCGTTGTCGCTCGAGCCGTGCCGCGTTGAGCCCGCGTCGCTCATCTTCGAAGGAAAGAAAGTGGAAGGCTTCTGGCTCTCCGAGTGGCTGCGTCAACACAGCGTTCTCGGCCAGCTTCGCTTGGCGCGCCGGGTGCAGAAATTGCTGGCCACCGAATTGAAGAGTGATGTGCAGGCCCGCCTCCCGCTCAGCAAGGCTGCCCAAGCGCTCAAACAGTACGCAACCAACATGAGCGGCGGCAAAGTCTTGCTCGTGCCGACCATGACCGACTAGTGCCGTTCCAACTATTTCGACCTAGCTTCTCGGGGCCGTCCCGATTATGGCGCGAAACAGAGCGTACGTGTTGAACATAGGTCTAATAAGTTGGAACGGCACTAGCGGCGATTGCGTCTGGCGCGATTCAGATGGAATATGTGAGACTGCCCGTTGGATTGAGAACGCATTTCCCAGCTCGGGAAAACCCCACAATCAGCACACGAATCGGCGCGATTCGTTACTTCTCGGCTTCCGCTTCGCTCGAGCCCTGAAGTGGCGAGTCCTTCGGAACCGGCTCGCCCCAGATGTAGTGGCTGAACCAGTCGAGGTTCGATTGCATCACGGCGCGATTCGATTTCGGCTTGTCGATGCCGTGGCCGAAGCCGGTATACAAGAGCAACCGTGAGGGCACGTGCAGGTCCTGGAGACCGCGATACAACTCAAAACTATCGGGCACCGGAACGCGTTTGTCCTGACTTCCCTGCTGGATCAAGGTCGGCGTTTTGGCGTTCTTAATCGTGGTGATGGGTGAGGTCTTTGCATAGACGGCCGGGTCGTCCCACGGAGTGGCATGGAGGTACTGCCGCGTGAAAGGAGTAATGTCGGTGTTCACGTAGTAGGTCATCCAGTCGCTGATGCCGGCGCCCACGGAGATGGCCTTGAACCGGTCCGTGTGCGTGGTGAGGAACGCCGAGATGTAACCACCCTGCGACCACCCCATCGATCCCAGGCGCGCTTCGTCCACTATGCCGCGGGCGATGAGCGAATCCACGCCACTCATCACATCCTCCATGTCGCCCACGCCGAGGTTGCGCACGTTGAGGGCGCGAAACGCCTCGCCGTAGCCGGCGCTGCCGCGGTAGTTTGGTTCGAGCACCAGGGCGCCTTTCGAAAGAAAGATCTGAATGGGATAGGTGCGGTCCGCCGGTTGCATGAGGGCTCGCGAAATGCCTGTCGGACCGCCGTGAATCACCACCAGCAGCGGATATTTCTTCGCGGGATCAAAGTCCGCCGGCTTGAACAGCGCGCCCTCAATCGTCGTTCCATCTTTGCTTTTCCAGGAAATCATCTCTTCCGTGCCGAGCTTCAGGTTTCGAAGCTGCGAGTTCATGTCCGTCAGCTTGCGCGGCGCGAACGGCGCGACCGGCGAGACGAAGACTTCGCTCATGTGTTCGGCGTCCGAAGCCGTCAGCGCCATCGTCTTGAAGTCGCGCGAAAAGGA
Source organism: Terriglobia bacterium (assembly GCA_050013575.1). Taxonomy (GTDB): domain Bacteria; phylum Acidobacteriota; class Terriglobia; order UBA7540; family UBA7540; genus DASYXZ01. The sequence continues at coordinate 21,280 of JBEKEZ010000035.1, forward strand.
GACGGCACCGGCGGCATAGTTGTCCGGCTTTGTAATTCGCGTCACCGTGCCGCTCGCGGGATTCAGCCGGAAGACGTGCGATGCCGTCTTCTGCAAGGCGTCGAAGTAAATACCATCGGGTCCCCAGTCGATGAGGTGAGGGTCCTCGTCGAAACTGGCGGTCAGATCGCGGACGTCCGAAGCCTGCGTAGCCGGCTGCGCCACCACTTGAACCAGATCGACGACAGCAATATGGCTGTTCAGATAGTAATGATACTGCCTGGCGAGCGCCGTCGAGAAAGCAAGCTGCTTCCCGTCCGGTGAAAAAACAGGCTCCCCGTCCGGTCCGGGCAATGCCACGATTTTGTGCACAGCGTTGTCATGATCGAGGTCCACAAGATAGATGTCCGAGTCCCCTCGAAACGCGAGAAGTGGGTTAGGGGCGGCGCTGAAGGCGATGCGCGTAGAGTCAGGGGACCAACTGAAATCGTTCAGGTTGAGGGCAAGATCGCGGGTGATCTGCTTCGCCTTGACGGGGCCGGTGATCGCTTCAGCCGCAGTCACGTCCACCACCCAGAGTTGGTTCTGCGTGAAGTCCTTCTCGAACACATCAAAGTCTCCGTATTTCTCTTTGCGGCTTTTGCTCGCCTTGGCTTCCACCGGCGCAGCGAGGAACGCGATCTGCTTGCCGTCTTTGGACCAGCGGAAGCTGCCGGGATCCGTCTCATGTTCGGTCAATGGCCACGCTTCCCCGCCCCGTGGGGAGATCAGCCAGATTTGTTTCACTGCAGGTTTCGATTCGGGCGGCTTCGGCTCGGCCTTCTCGTCTTTCTTTTCGTCTTTTGCAGGAGCCTCCAGCGCGGTGGTTGCGTCGGGCTCGCGCTCGGTGACAAAGGCGAGCCATCTTCCGTCCGGCGACCACTCGGCGCCGGCGCTGGATTTCTTGCCGCGCGTCAATTGAAACGTCCGGCCAGTCTCAACCTCCGCCAGCCACAGGTGCGTGATGTAGGCGTTGTCCTTCCACTCCGCCTCCCGCACGCCATAGGCGACGTATTTTCCGTCGGGCGAGATCTTAGGATCGCTCACACCCTTGAGACTGATACACTCATCGATCGTCGGCACGTGCTTGGTCTGCGCCACGGCCGCCGCGGAATGCGCCAGCAGCACTGCAAGTGCTATGGGAAGACTGACCGCCACTGATTTCTTCATGAAAATTCCTCCTCGGACGAGATGGATTGTACCTTGGATCGGCCCAGTCCATATGATTCAGCGCGATGCCCCGACGACCTGAAGATAAGACGCTACAATCAACCAAACGATAGGCCGGAATTCGGGCGATGCTTGCGAGACTTCAGCGGCCCGCCCGTTGGCCTCGCGTATCGGTCGCGTCAACCCGATCATGAGGTTGGTTGATTGGGTCTCAGGCGAGCCCGAATGAATGAATCCAGGGCCTGCTGCGAGGTGTGGCGAGGGGTGTAGCCGAAGACGGTTTTCAAGCGAGTGTTGTCACCGGCCCACGGAAAGCGGATCAAATCCAGAATACCGGCGGGAAAGGGCGCCAGCCGAAGCGCCCAGAGGATTGATGTCAGAGGGTAGATGAGGAAAGCCGGCAAGGGAAGCTGGAATCACCGACCACGTGTGGATAATCGAAGAAATGCTAGAGAAGATCAACGGGTAGTGAAATCCGGATTGCATTTCGCTCACTCCAAGGCTTAGAATTTGAGTGCGCTTAGATAGGATTGTTCGGTCTTCGACTCTTCCTCGCCTGCCAGCTTGAAAAGAGCCGTAAACCTCGCCGCTAGGGGTGTTTCACATCTTAGCGGAGGGGTCAAATGGAACTCCTACAACAACAGGCTGAGGCTGAGAAGGGACGCCAAAATAATCCGGCGCTTGAAACTCTAAATGCGTGGTGCGCTGCCCGTTGCGGGCAGCACAAGGAACTAAAATTTATGCTCTGCCCGTTTTGCTTGCACCAGGTTGCTCCTGACTGGCAAGCCCTCTACACTGCTACAAATGAGCTTGGTAATTCTCTCGCGCAGGTCCAACGCAAACTGACCGCGCAATTGCCAGACTCAGCCTGCGCCGTTTATGTGATTCTGGATTGGGCTCGCTGTCCGAACGAGACCTGCCACCAGATACTTGTTAAGGTTCTACGCTATATCAGCCGCTTTGGCACTAACTACGACGTTGGCGAGTGGTTCGCAGTTCCGAAGCGTAAGCCGCCCCAACCAGTTGATGATTTAGTGCTCGACCCGTTTGCCACGGACTTCGAGGAGGCGTGCTTGATACTGGACGATTCTCCGCGTATGTCGTCTGTCCTCTCCAGGAGAATTCTGGCCGACTTACTTGAGAAGTTTGCGAACCTTACGGACTATAACGTAGCAACCCGAATCGACAAGTATATCGCCGATACTTCCCATCCTTCTCGGTTACGCGAGAACCTTCACTATCTGCGGGAGATTGGGGATTTCTCTGCCCACACGATGAAGGATGACCACGGCCAAATAGTGAACGTGGAGAGGGAGGAGGCGGAATGGACATTGAAGGTAGTAGGCGATCTATTCGACTACTTTATCGTCGCACCTGAAAAAGATAGGTTGCGGCGCGAAGCAATGGACAAGAAATTACAGGACACTGGGCGCAAACCAATTAAGAAACCAACCCCTTAACTGTACCACTATGCGGTGAACGCCCAATGGAAACTTTAGTCGACGTGATACTAGGTGGCATCGAAGGCCCGCTTCTCTTCTTCGTCCTTGCCGTGTTCGCCTGGGTTATCCCTTGGGACAAGATCGGGGAGAAGGTGGCGAGCTCACGCGTCGTGCACATCGTCCTAGCCGCGCTAGTCGCTGCAATCCTGTGGGCGGCAATACTCGGTGTGATGTCTTTCCTAAACCATTTGGTCCACTGACCCAGACGAGCCACAGATAACGCAATCGGACTTCCACCTATTTTTCAAACTGAGACACTACCGGTTGAAGGGCAGAGGCAAAGCGAGGTACGCGCTTTGTTCTTTACCTTTACCCTCACGGTGCTCGTCGCTCACGGAGAAACGCCGAGGGTTGCAGAGTTAACAGCTCCGATGTCGCCGCCAACATCTTTACCGTCCGTTCCCGCGTCGTGATATGGGCTGGTGGGCTGAAGACGGTAGTCGCCATTGGTGTAGTCCATGAACTGGACGGTCGTCCAGTCTGGCGGGAAAAAGTTACCAGGAGGATACTGAGACGGGAGAACTCCGCTCGGCAGTGCCTCAAAAATGTTGGCGGTCACGAGCGGCGACACAAAGTAAACCGTGAGAGTGGCGTTTCCAATACCTGTGCCGGTCCCACCGATCCCATACTGGTTGTGGGGCTGAATATTGTTCGTAAAGACGAAATTGAGCATGGGGTTCGTGAGTTGTGAGCCCACGGTGAGCACATTTCCCGTCTGAAACCCCGTGTTGTGGTCGATTGTCATATCGTGGGGCGGCAAAAGATTCGACCCATCGTTGCCGTCCACGATCAGATACAACTTGCCGTCCGCGCCGCCCCAGTCAGCGCCGTTGATGTCGACCATGAGATTGTCGTGAATGCCGATGAACTGCGACGGCTGGCTTGTACTCGTGTTATCCTCACCCGCGATGTTGAATCCGCAGCCTGAGTGCTGGAAAAGGTTATACCGAAAGGTGATGTTCGCCACTGTACACCAGGGACAGTTTCCGGATTGGCCACGAGGGGTGAATAGTATTCCGAAACCGTCCTGGGCTTCGGCCCAATTTTGTTCGAGGACGTTGCCCTCCACCAGGACGCGCTGCGCGTTCTTGAATTCCAACAGATTCTTAATGGCCCACGGGATTCCGCCGTAAGACGGATCATCTTGCTTCCAGGTGAGCGGCTTGAAGAAGTGGTTTAGCCGAATCTCGATGTCCGATTGAATGACGTTCTTAATAGTAGGATTGGCTCCTCCGAACATCACGTTTTCGCCCGAACCCTCGAGGAAATTGTTGACGATCTTGAGCGGGCCAGGGGTATTCCAGGCGGCGATCGCTTGGGCGTCGGTTTGGGTGTTGTGAAAGTTCTCAAAATATGAATTGATGACGGCCACGTTCGTACCGTTGGCTTGGAGGCCTCTTGTGATTTGCCCCGAAGCATTCCCGTGCACATAGCAGCGGTCGAGAACGATGTGGTGAGGCAGGGCGGAGCTTTGAGTCTCCTTGTTGCCTATGGTTATAACTCCATAATTGACGGTCACAGCCGGGTCCACGCCAATTTCAAGTCCCATCAGCCAATAGTGAGCGGCTTTGCTGTTGGTGGCAATCGCCGGAGACACGCTATTGGTAAAGATTTTGGCCAGAACCGGCGAATACGAAAAGTCGATGCGCTGTTCGCTTCCGGGCAAGTTGGAGTCCGCTGTGTCCGTTCGGATGATGATCCACTGGTTCGGGGCGCACGTCTTCGCCGGGAGTGTGTAACTGTGCTTTTCAAATGTGGCGCCCGAAGCCAATCTCAGGACGGTCCCCGTCGGGTTGCATGAAGCACTATTGATCGCGGCCTGCAAATCCGCGCCGGCGGGCACGGAGGTCACCGTGTAGGCGCTGGTGTTGGGGAAGGTCGTCGAAACAAAAGTCATCGGAAGCTTTGGGCCCGCGTTTGGAACCACAATGCTGATGGCTAACGCCGCAACGGCTGTATTCCCGCTTGAGTCGCTGACCTGGATGTTGAGGTTGCGGGAGACGGCTGTCGACGGAGTGCCCTCAATCACGCCAGTGGACGAATTGAGGGACAGGCCCGGCGGCAATGACCCGGAATTCAGGCGCCATGTATAGCTTCCACTGCCGCCCTGAGCGGACAAGGTGGCATGAAAAGGTATATGGGGATTCCCTTCTGGAAATGAGGAAGTGTTAATTTGGAGCGATGAGCCTTGGGCGTAGCTTGGCTGCACGCTCGCTGAAAATACGAAAAGCAAGAGAGCTATGGCCGCAAAAAAATCAGCGAGCCGCGCAGGTGCGAACCTGCCGAGAGATTGCTTGATGGAGATGTTTGGGCGATTCTTTGAAATTTCGAAGCCTGAGCTTTTGCGCCTTGCGATGCGAAATCGCAGAAAACGGTCCATTATATTCCTTTCCTCGAAGAATAAAAAGGGGATGCGGAGTGATGAATTGAGCGAAATCGGAGTTCCCGGTGCCTTGCCGTCGACTCACCTGAGATGTAGAGGTGGCGCGAACTTGGGGCAACGATCGAAACGCTTGAGTAAGAATTGCCAGAGCCTGGGCCCACATTACCTGAGCAACACCCGTGCGCTGATGAGTTTCCTATGCCTGAGCTTTGAGTGCTTTCCGCACCACTTGAGGGATTGTCAGCGCCCTGATCTGCCCAATACTTGCCCCGGCTAAGACATTCCCCTTAGACTTCCGACCTCCGAAAGCGCTTTGAATTTTACTCCGTTGACAGAGCCAACGCAACAAAAAGTTGAGGATGGCGCGGAGCTAAATGAGGGTGCGCTGTCGGCCAACCCAATAAAGCCCATTCAGATCCGCTGTTCTCTCCGAAAGACATAAGGATATTGATCCAAATTAAGCAACCCGGAACGCGAAATGCCGGTGCATGGTGGCGCGTTCAGGTCACAGGCAAATGAAATTTCGATGAATCTTGTGTGACGGGTACGGGCGCGCTCGAGGATAATCGCAGCCCAAGGAAACGTTCCGCGCTCGCCGGACATCAAAGAGGTGAGGCGGCGGGCACTTTCCGGGTTCCCATCGTCTCGTGTTATACTTTAGCAGCACGGCGAAAGGGTCATGAGGCATGGCAAAAATGCGGCAGCTTATTTGGTTTTTCGGCTCGACTATACTCGCGTGCGCCCTGGTGAACGGGCTTTATGGCCAGCAAGCCGAAACCGCCGCCGGAGATGTGGATGATCCCGAAGTCCAAGCCAGCATCCATTCTTTTGCGAATGTCCTCTCTCTGGTCGAGCAGAATTATGCCGATGCCATCGATCCAGATGAGGTGATATTCGGGTCCTCTTCCTACAACCTGGGAGCGATCCCAGGGATGCTCAGAAGCCTCGACCCTCATTCCAGTTTTCTTGATCCCCGCACCTTCGAACAGTTTCAAGAGGACCAGGAAGGCAAATACTACGGCGTGGGGATGACGATCGGCCCGATGCCCGGCAAATTGGGCAAGATGGTGACGACGGTGGTGGAGCCCATGCCCGGGTCTCCAGCATTCCGCGCCGGGCTGCGCCCCGGAGATGTGATCCTCGCTGTCAATGGCAAACCGACCGAGAACCTGAACAATGAACAGGTGGCCGGAATGCTGAAAGGGCCCAAGGGTACCGCGGTTCACATCGCGGCGGGCCGCGAGGGCTGGGATCAACCATTGGAATTTGACATTGTTCGAGACGAAATTTCTGGGCGCGGCGTCGATGACGCCTTTTTGTTGGAGCCCGGAATCGCTTACGTCCACATTGCCACGTTCAATGAGAAGACCAACGACGAGCTGACTCAAGCGCTGAAAAACCTCGATGAGGGGAACCTGCGCGGCATGGTGTTGGACCTTCGCGGCAATCGGGGAGGCTTGCTTCAGGAAGCCGTGGACGTCGCCGATCACTTTCTGGCGAAAGACCAACTTATCGTTTACCATTACGGCCGCAATGCCGCGGAGAAGCGCTGGCTCGCCACTCACGGGGACAACGGCAACGAGTATCCCATGGTCGTCCTCATTGATCGTATGTCGGCCAGCGCCGCCGAGATCGTGGCTGGAGCCCTTCAGGACCATGACCGTGCCCTGTTGATGGGCGAAACGAGTTTCGGCAAGGGCCTGGTTCAAAGCGAGTATCCGTTGAGCGAAAAGGCCTTCCTGTTGCTCACTACGGCCCGTTACTACACTCCCAGCGGCCGCCTCATTCAGCGTGACTACTCCACCGTGTCGCTTTACGACTACCTCTACGACCGCGATACGACTCTGTCACCCCACACCGAGGTCAAATTCACCGATGGCGGGCGGAAGGTGTACGGCGGAGGCGGAATCGAGCCAGACGTGAAGTTCGAGAGTCCCAAGCTCACGCCCACCGAGGCCATCGTGGCGCAGCACTTGTTCGATTTTGGCAAGCGTTTTCTGGCCATCCATAAGACGATTCCGAAAGATTTCATAGCCGACGACGCGGTCATTGAAGAGTACAAGCACTTCCTTGCAGAGGAAAAGGTGCAGGTTTCAGAGAAAGACTTTCAGGACAGCTTGAACTTTATCAAGAACCAAATTCGCGTGCAGTTGGTGCAAGCGATCTACGGCAAGAATGAAGGCGACAAGATCTATATGGAGAACGATCCCCTGGTGCAGAATGCGGCGAAAAGCATGAATCAAGCGGCGCAGCTTTTGGCCAAAGCCAAGAAATACATGGCCAGCCGAAACCAAGCGAGGGTGCTCGATCGCCCTTGAGCTTGGATGTTGCCGGCGGCGGCCCTGGTAGAACCGGGTTAGTGAGATGAGGAGCGCAAACAGCATGAAACAAACGCGACGGCTTCTTTGGTTTGTACTTTCGACGGTGCTGCTCTGCGCGCTTCTGGGCGGCATGTACGGTCAGAGCGTCGAAGCCACGGCGAGCGGCGGTGACGACTCCGACGTTAAGGCCAGTCTTGACGCCTTCACCAAACTCTACGGCTTGGTTGAGCAGAACTACGCGGAGCCGCTCGACCCTGATGCGAGCATCTACGGCCTCGAGAAGACCCCTTACGGTTTGGCTACCACCGGCTTGGGAGCAATCCCAGGAATGCTCCGCACGCTCGACCCGCACTCCACTTTCTTCGATCCCCACGCTTATGCGCGACTCCGCGAAGACCAGGCGGGCAAATACTTCGGTGTGGGAATGCAAATCAGGGGCCAGCCCGGCAAGATGGGCAAGATGGTGACCATCGTCATGTGGCCGATGCCCGGTTCACCCGCCTTCCGCGCCGGGCTTCATCCCGGGGACGTCATCGTCGGAGTGGACGGGAAATCTACCGAAGGACTCACCACTGACGATATCGCCTCCGAACTCAAAGGGCCCAGAGGCACTGTGGTCCGCGTCGCGGTGACCCGCGAAGGTTCGGAGAAGCCCTTGGAATTTACCATCACGCGCGATGAGATATCGCGCAAAAGCGTGGATAACGCCTTTTATATTCGGCCCGGCATCGCGTACATCCATCTGATCGGATTCAATGAGACCACCAACGACGAGTTGACCGAGACCTTGAAGCAGTTGGACGAGAAAAATATCAAGGCCCTGATTTTCGACCTGCGGGACAACCCGGGCGGTCTGTTGAAAGAGGCGGTCGAGGTCTCAGACCATTTCCTGGAAAAGGGTCAGCTCATCGTTTACCACTTCGGCCGGCGGTCGGAAAAACAAACTTATTACGCGAGGCACGGGGACGACGATCATGAATACCCCATCATTGTGCTGATCAATCGATCCAGCGCCAGTGCCGCGGAAATCGTGGCCGGCGCCCTACAGGACCACGATCGGGCGCTGGTGATCGGTGAGCCGAGCTTCGGCAAAGGGCTGGTCCAGAGTGTTTATCAGCTCGGCGACCACACCGGATTGGCGCTCACTACGGCGCATTATTACACTCCTAGCGGCCGCTTGATTCAGCGGGACTACGAAGATGCTTCACTCTACGACTACTATTATCACTACGACGAGGCCGCGCCCCGCCATACCGAAGTCCGGTTAACGGATGGCGGGCGCGAAGTGTACGGCGGGGGTGGCATTACGCCCGACGTGGACATCCCGGAACCCAAGCTGACGAAGGTCGAGGAAATGCTCTTGGCCCATGGCGCCTTTTACAATTTCGGGAAATATTACTTGGGCGTGCATAAGACCGTGCCCCAAGATTTCACGGTGTCGCCGGAAGTGCTTCAGGAATTCGAGCGCTACCTCGAGACGGAGCATGTGAAGGTTTCGAGCCGGGACATCCAGGACAATTTGGACTTTATCAACAACCACATCCGCGTGCAGCTCATCGGCGTCATCTACGGTTCGAATGAAGGCGACAAAATCGCGAAAGAGAGCGATTACCTCCTCCAGAAGGCCTTGGAACACCTGGGTGAGGCCAGAGAGTTGATGGCTAGCGCCAAGAAAGTCGTGGCCAGCAAGAGCCTCCGGTGAAAAAAACAGAATCTAGAAGCAAGAAGCTAGAAGCTCGAATAAGTCCACTTCCCTTCTAGCTCCTAGCTTCTAGCTTGTGTCTTTGAACTTCTTCCCTCATTCTCCCCGCAGCCGCGATCGAAAATACTTCAAAAGCGAAAGCCCGCCGGTGAGGGGCGCCAGCAGAAGTTGCTTGTAGATGGCGCTGTGTTGTTTCAGACGGGCGCGCTCCTGCTCCGACTCCGTCTTCATTTGGAAATGCAACATCGCCGCGTACTTGGCGAAGTCGACGCCGCATTTCTCGCATTGCCCTCCGGTCAACTGAACGTGCTTGCAAGCGGGGCAAGTGTAGCGAAGCGGAGCATGGCAACGCAGGCAGTATTCGCCGGCGTCTGGGTTCTGGTGACGGCACTTCGGACATTCCATGAGTACTCGCGGCAGGCTTCGTTTGTCGAGCGCAAAGCCGTGCTGGATCAAAGCCGAAAAGTGATGGTGGACGCGAAGGGATTCGAACCCTCGACCTCAGCGTTGCGAACGCCGCGCTCTCCCAACTGAGCTACGCGCCCCCGCCCTCCGGGATGCGGGAGGCCGAAATCAACTTGACCTCCGCAACCCTTAATCCTCGAACTGCCTGCTTCCCAATATATCATGACCGCGATTCGTGGTGGAACGTTCTCATTGCCGGCAGCGAGTTATCAGACGATCCTGCTCCGGAAAGCCCGGGCCGCTTTGCCGTGTTGTCGACATTCAGCTCTCTATTCTCCACCGCCTGTTTCAGCGCCTCGAGGTACTTGTAACCGGTTGCGGTGAGGAACAACACGACTGTTTCCGACCCATCCAAAACCCGGTCACCACGTAAACATTTCAATGCCGCAAGGGTTGCGCCGCCCTCGGGCGAAGTAATCAGCCCCTCGGTTTCCGCGAGCTCGCGAACCGCGTCGAGCATCGCGGCGTCTTCAACCGCGAGCGCGGTGCCGCGGCTCTGGTAGATTGCGCGCAGAATGAGGAAATCTCCCACGGCCGACGGCACGCGCAGTCCGGAGGCAATCGTTACGGGGTCGCGCCATTCTTCGGCTTGCTCGGCATGGTCCGCGAAAGCGCGCACCATCGGCGCGCACCCTGTCGACTGTACGGCAAACATACGAGGCCGTTCCTCACCCACCCAACCCAACTCGGTCATTTCATCAAACGCCTTCCACATCCCGATCAATCCCGTGCCGCCGCCGGTTGGATAGATCATGGCGTCGGGCAGCCGACCCCCAAGTTGCTCAAAGATTTCATACGCCATCGTTTTCTTGCCTTCCAGGCGATACGGCTCACGGAGAGTCGATACGTCGAAGCAACCGTCGCGTGCCTGGCGCTCGCGCAAAGCTCGACCGCAATCTTTGATGCTGCCGGGAACAAGCACGACTTCCGCTCCCGCCAGCGAGCACTCCAGTCGATTAGCTAGCGGCGTAGCCTCCGGCATGAAGACCGTCGCCCGCATGCCAGCTTTCGCCGCATAGGCGGCAAGCGCTCCGGCCGCGTTGCCCGCCGATGGCACAGCGAGCTTCGAAAGTCCCAGCTCGCGAGCCATGCTCACGGCGAGCGCCATTCCCCGCGCCTTGAAAGACCCGGTTGGATTGAGTGATTCGTCCTTCAAGTAAAGGTTGGCCATGCCCAGCTTCCGGCCCAGATTCTGGGCGTGCAGGAGCGGCGTTAAGCCCTCGCCCAGAGAGACGATGGAATCGTCTCTGGACACCGGAAGAACTTCCCGGTAGCGCCAGAGACTGGGCGCGCGAAAGGGCACCCACTCGCGCAGCGTCTTGCCTGCCTCCCGCGACAAGCGATAGCGGGCCAGGAGCGGCGCGCCACAGGAGCACAGGTTATAGACCTTGCCAGCTTCGAAGCGATTGCCGCAGCGCGAGCAGTCCAGGTGAGAAAACAGCATCATGCACGAAGCAGTCTAACCGAGCGAGGAGATGTGGGTCAATGCGCCGGAGCATCGCCGGCATCATGTCGAGATGGCCCGTATGTTAGAATTGTTCGGGAATGCCCATCCGACTCGTAGCCATTGACCTGGACGGTACGCTCTTGAACAGCCAGGCAGAGATTTCACCGGGGAACCGGCAGGCGCTGGCGTCGGCGACCGAGCGAGGCATCCAGGTTGTGGTAGTCACCGGCCGACGTTTGCATTCCGCGCGACCAATCGTGGGCCAACTTCCCTGCCCTGTGACGTTGATCTGTTCAAATGGCGCGCTGATCAGTTCGCCATCCGGCGAGGTCGTTCATCGCGACTTTTTGCCCAGCCAGGTTGCGGTTGAAGTGCTGAAAGTGGCCCGCGAGTATCGACCTCACGCCGTGGTGATTTTCGATGTTTCCACGCGCGGGCAAGTGACGATGCAAGAGGGCGCGTCCCGGGAAGGCCCGCTCAGTTGGTACTTGGAAAAGGCGCCCGAGTTCCTCGCCCTCGTTTCCGAGCTCGAGGCCGCCATTACATCCGACCCGGTCCAGATTATGTTTGGCGGCCCTCCGGCGCGCCTGGCGCCCCTTGAGCATATCTTGCGAGATTCGAGCGTTGGGCCGAGTGTTCACCTGACTTGGACCAAGTACTTCTCGCGCAACATGTCCTTGCTCGACGTGATGAACCGGAGCTGCTCCAAAGGCGGAGCGCTGCGGCTTTGGGCGGGGCGTTGCGGCGTCGAGCCGAGGGAGATCATGGCGATCGGCGACAATTACAACGACCGTGAAATGCTCGAGTTTTGCGGCCACCCGGTTCTGATGGGCAACTGCACGCCCGGACTCGGCGAAGACCACTGGTGCGTGACCGAGTCCAACGACCAGGACGGTGTAGCCGCCGCGCTCTATTCCTACGTGTTGTCGAACTAACGATTCGAAATCAGAGCAATCCTCGCGCCTATTCACTCTCCGTTTTCGCCTTGGTCGATTACTTCAGTGCCCGGAGGCGGAGTGAAGGTGAAGATCGCGGGTTTGAGCGGAACGTTTCGCTCGATGTGGTCAAAAGTAAACTCCATCGTGCTCTGATCTGGAGAGCGAATCACCAAACGGCGGAGGTCAAAGGCAGGAGTCAGTTCCATCAGGACTTCGCGAAACTCATCTTCTTCCTTGTGTTTCGGCAGCCCAACTAGAACTCGATCGCCAGGCTCCGGCTTGAGCGCCTGGTCGCCGAACTCGATTCGCCCGAAAACCTTATGCAGGTTCAGGCGGGACAGCAGAAGACGAAATGGCACGCGGGCGTCTTCGCTTGATTTCACGCGCGAGCGCGTCAACTGCTTCTCGGAAGGAACGTAGAGCAACAATTGTTTCCCGTCACAGAGAAACACTTTCTCTGCCGGCTCGCGATAGTCCCAGCGCATTTTGCCGCCACGAGCAAAATACACGACTCCGGACTCCGTTCTTGTCCGTCCGGATGAAGTGTATTTCTGAGTGAACTCGGCGCGCAGCGTTCGCGTTTCTCGATAGGCCGATTCCAAGCGGCTCACGAATTCGTCCACGGATGTTGAAACGTCAGCGGCTGGAGGAGAAAAAGCGGACCGCGCGGGGACGGCACGGGAAGCGACCCACGCAACAAGGAATGCCGCGAGCCCTCTCCTGATGAGGTTCCGGCGGCAGTGCGAGATACTCATGGTTCATCCTGGACGCCGTCGACCTGTTCAGAAGCCGGTTGGGCGTCCGGCGTTGCCTGCGCGCGGGGCCCCGACAAATCGGGGCGAGGCAGGCGCATTCGGTCCGCCCAGCTCGCCGGCAGCCAAACGGGAATCTCGATCTCCGCGTATCGCTTGAACATCCAATTGGCCAGCCAATAGCAGAGCGGCGCCAGGATGAGTCCGGCCACAACGTCCACCAAATAGTGGTAGCGGAGGTACACTGTCGAGAACCATAGACTCAGGATGAAAGGCGCCAAGATCCAAAACAGGACGCGGGAGTTTCGCCATGCATAGAGCCAGACCACGAAAGAAATACCCACGTGCATGCTGGGGAAGACGTCGCGTTTCACACGAGCGAAGTCGATGAAGGCGCTTTCCTGATTGAGGAGTCCAACCACCTGCTGAGTCAGCGGGACCGTGTATTGGTCTCGCAAACTGTACATCGGCCCGACGCCCGGGACAAGCATGTAGCTGGCCACGCCGATGGCGGTGATGACCACAAGTCCGGTCATCATCTCGCGAAACCGTTGGCGCGGGCGCCAAATGTAAATGAAGCACGCGACGATGGGAATGTTGGGGAGGTGAAAGAAATAAGCGAACTCCATCCAGGCAGTGAGGGGAGGGCTGATGATTCGCTGCAAGGCGACACTGGCTTGAAAACCAAACAGACGCTGATCCCACGCGATCAGTTGAAGGTCGCGGTCCCGCGAACTCAACAACCCGGTCGCATTTCCCCACATTGTGTAGTACATGAACAAAAGCACGAGAAACGGCGCGAAGTCACGAACGATCTGCCAATAAGGGTTGATGAACGCCCGTACGTCTTCGGCCGATTCCAGGTGCAGTTCCTTGCCGGCAACAAAGTAATGCACAATCTCTTTGGTCAACAACAGGCAAACCGCGGGAATGATAATCAGGACATCGGCGGGACTGAGGATGGAGTGGCGCATCCCCTGGAAAAGGGCGAGGACAACAATGAAGAAGACGAAGAACAAGAACGCAATCGCGTCCTCCAGACGCACGCGCAACGTCAGTCGGCGGCTATTGAGCATAGAATGCCTTCAAGTCGTCAAAGCGCTTCCGAGCCTCCGGCGGAAAGCTGATTTTCGCCGTAGCGTTGAGGACTTCGAGAGCGCCCCCTGGATCTCCCATGAGGTAATGGACGTGCGCCAGACCCACCACACAGGCTTCTTGATCGGGAGAGTATTTCAGCGCGTCGAGATATCGTTGCATGGCGTGTGCGTACTTTTTCTCCGCTGTGTAAGCCATCGCCTCGACGATGTAAGGAAGCGGATACATCGGGTTTTCCCGGATGACCTGCTCCGTCAAGGGAAATACCTGCGCATATTGTCCCAAGGCGTAATGGCAGTAGGAGTAGCGCATGCTGGCCTCTTGATCGAACTCGCTACCCTTGAGAGCTCGGTAGGCCGGCTCGTCCTCCAATGCCGACTGGTACTGGTTGAGGAAGAACTTGGCCACGGACAGCTCCCTCCAATAGATTGCCACGTTTGGGCGTAGCTCAACCGCGCGCGAGGCGTTCACGTAAGCCTGGACAAACCTGGTGTGCTGAATGTCGCTCTCACTGGCCAGGGCGCGAAGCCCGGCGGCCAGGTCGGACCCAAAACCGCGGGCGCCCCAAATCGCCAGGGCCGCGATGGCCACATACAACACACTACGAATCCAAACCAGGGCCGGCGGACTCTTTTCGGGCCCTCGCCATCGCAAGCCACCGACCGCCTTGACAGACAAAAGCGACAGAAAGACTAAGGCTAGGGCCGCTACGGTTTCTGAGAAAATAAAGTGGGCTTTGTCCATGAGTCCCTAATTGGTGCTTTTTCAGGCATTCGACTACTGGAGAAGGCGCAGGTTCACTCGGCTGTTCGGACCCAACGCAGTTCGGCCGTCTGGCCCAATCACAAAGGGCTCGCCGGAGGGATCCCGGGGCACTCCTCGCAACAGGCCGGCGGCGTACAATTCGTAGAACCAATGAGCCTCGCGGCCTGTTTTCTGCTGGTAAACTCCCAACAATTGGTTCAGCTTCTCAATCTCTTCCGCGGCCGCAAGCGCAGCCAAGTGATCTTCGGCGGTCCGCCGGACATCGTCCGTCTCTGCGTGACGATAAATTTCAGACCAAAGGAACCGTGAAGTTTGTATGTCGCCGGCTTTGGCCGCCACCGTTCCCGCCAGCGCCTTCATCCAGTATTCCGCGCCGGGCCTTTCACTGCCCACGGCAAATATCTTCGCAGCCATCTTATAGTCTTTTAGCTCCCAATAGTAGACAAAGCCCAAGTCTTGCCAGAGCCGCCAGTAATCCGGATTTGCCACAATGCCCCGCCGAAGGAACTGGAGCGCCGCCTCGGGCTGGCCGGCGCCTTCAGGAGGTTTGGCCATCAGGAAGATCGCGCCAAATCGGTAGGCGATCAGAAGGTGAGGATCAAGGTCGGTGGTGATCCGGAGCAGGGGCGCGAGCAATTTGTACTTGTACATTCCCTCGGTATGTTCGAGGTGCTTGCGGCCAAAGTATTGCACGACGCGCGTCCAGTAGATGTCGGCCAGCAAACCCTCGTTGCCCAAAGCTAATCGACGAAGGATTGTGGCGTTCGGGATGTAAAGCACATCGGCGATTTGGGCGTAAGTGCCTCGTTCGAGGTCGATTTGGGTTTGGACCACAAACATCGAGGCGAACCCCGCCACCAGAATCGGCCAGCACAGCCGGCGAGGCGAAAGCCATTTTGAGACTGATGCGCCGCGCGAGGTCATCTGAGTTCGCGCTCCTCGAAGACCAGTATCGACGCCGAAATCAAAATCGTGACGTAGAGCAAGGCGTAGAGGGAATTTGAGGTGAGCAGGAGACCGGAGATTCTTTCTCCGTGCGCGGTTTGTGTGATGAAATCAAAATTGCTGAAGTTGGGCAGCAGATAGTACAGGGCCGCCACGGCTCCTTTCACCACCCCGCTGCCGGTGGTTTGGCCGAGCCACCGCATCTCGCTCAAGAAGTGCCCAATCACGTAGATGGAAAATGTGAACACGGCCGAGAGAATAGGCGTGGAAATAGTGGAAAAAAATATCGCGAGGCTCACTACCATCGCCAATTGCAGCAAGATGAAGTAAATCGTGGCGAGCGGGGCCAGGTCCTCAAGACCCAATCGACGCGTTTGATAGAAAAGAGCCGCATAAAATCCCGCCGTCATGATCGCGGTGTTGATCACCAAGGTCAGCAGCAGCCCGAGGTACTTTCCGATGATGAATTCAAATCGGCGAACGGGCTTGGAGAGGACATTATAGATGGTGCGCCGATCTATTTCTTTCGCCACCAGTCCGATGCCTATGAAAATCGCCATGATCAGCCCAAAAACCGAGATGGAACTTAGACCAAGATCCACCACAATAATCCGTTGGATGCCCACGGAGATACTGCTGAAAAGGATGGCGGAGCCGATCATCAACAACGCAAACACGATGAGGTTGTACAGGACTTTGTCCCGTACGGCCTCCTTGAAGGTATGACGGGCAATGGTGGCCACTCTCTTCATACTTACTTTTGGCCTCCTGCGGCCGCCAGGCTTTCTGTTCCTTCCGGCTTTGCTGCGCTTTCAGCTACCTGCGCGAGGAAATAGTCTTCCAGAGACATTTTGACAGGAATCACAGACACAATTCTCGCGCCACTCCCCAGCACTATTCCCAGCACGGCCGACACATCGGATTCCTTTGGCACTTGCACGCGCACTCGCTCGCCAGTTCGAACCATGGTACCGTAAGATCCCACCCGGTCCAGCAAAGCAGAATTGCGAGTTTCAATGACAATTTCGGTCGAAGCAACGCCGAGTTCCAGCATCTCGCGAAGCTCACCGCAGCCTAGCATTCGCCCCCGATTGAGAATCGCCACTCGATCGCAGAGCATTTCGGCATCGCTCAAAATATGAGTGGAAAAAAAGACTGTGATCCCCTTCTCTCTCAGGCCCAGAATCAGATCGCGCACCTCGCGACGGCCGAGCGGGTCGAGGCCGGACATGGGCTCATCCAAGAACACCAATTCGGGCTCGTTGATCAGCGCCTGGGCGAGTCCAACCCTCTGGAGCATTCCCTTTGAGAACTTGCGCAGCGGGACGTTTCGCGAGTCTCGGAGACCGACCTGCTCGAGCAGTCGCCCTGCGCGGCGCCGCGTTTCCGAGGCAGCGAGCCCGAACAGGTCGCCCGCGTAATGCAGGAATTCTTCGGCGGTCAGGTAGTCATAGAAACTCGGATTCTCAGGCAAGAACCCCATTCGTTCGTGGGTCGTGACGTCGTCGAGTTCCTTGCCCAAGATGCGGGCCGTTCCTGAGGTAGGAAATACCAGGCGAAGCAGAATCTTTAGTGTCGTAGTCTTGCCGGCGCCGTTCGGGCCGAGCAAACCGAAAACCTCGCCGCGCTCCACCCGCAGGCTCAAGTCGTGCAGGACGCGCCTTGGCCTTTTTCGCCAAAAGCCCACTGAATAATCTTTTGTGAGGCCCGTGGTTTCGACAGCAAGCATAGATCAGAATTCAGATCTGAACTGAGTGGAGGCAGCCCCAATAGGATACCACTTCCGGCTGCCCAATCAATCGCCGACTCGCGAAACGCCACTACCCGGCCAGCGGAGAGTCGTTGGGGCCGGCATAAGTGCTGTTATTGAGCCGAATCACGCCCGAGGCATCTGTGTAATAGTAATTCCCTGTCGACCCTGGGACCGGATTGCCGGATAGCTGGTAGTCAGAGACCGTCGTACAGGGGCCATTCGACATGCTGCCGTCGTTGGGGCCAGGCGGCGCGGGACAAGCAACATAGTAGAATAGATATCCACTCTTTTGGCCGCTGCCCAGGATGCTGTCAATTAGGCAGGCGTTGCCGAGACTGGATATTCCTTGGCCGTCGAGCACCGAGAGGGCGAAAGTGTAGCCCGTATTGTAAGTGGATGCGTACGTCACTTCCGCGGAATTAACCGTGCGAAGGGAAGCAACCGCCGACGCCGCGTTGGCCGATTGCCGCGATTTCAGAAGGTCGGGGATAGCTATGGCGACGATGATGAGAATGATGGCCACCACGATCAGCAATTCAATGAGCGAGAATGCTTTCTCTGTTTTCATGGTCACCCGCCCGTCGAATGATGGCCTCCCGCCATGGCACGAATGGCGATGTTGCGACTCTTGTAGGACGCCCCTAACAATCCAAGCATGCCTGCTGCCATCCCGCGACCGGATTCCACATTCCACTGAAATACTTAGCCGTCAAGACCCGCTCGGGTACCGATTGTTCTCGGCCTGTGTGCCTTCCCCGAACCAGCCACGTTTCCCGTCTGAGCCTATGCTGCGGCAGAAACCCTGGGGGAGCCCGGGCGCTCCCCCATCTTAACGGGCCATACTGCACATTGCAAGCTCACCCAAGGCTATCCGGCCAAGGGGTTGTCGGTGCTGGTGGCCACCTGACCGTTGTTCATGCGGATCACACCAGACTGATCCGTAAAGTAGTAGTTCCCGTTTCCGGCTACGCAGAGAATCGGGCTCGCGGTGATCGAATAAGCGGTGACGTTGACGCTGGCGGCCACGCTATTCTGAGTCGGAGGATTAGCACAAGCGACCGCCGTCGAGGGACTAGCAGGATTCGCCGAGTACGAGAACCCGTACGTGCTCTTTATGCCGCCCCCCAAAATGCTGTCAATCAGGCCGGCGGCGTCTGCGGTTGCTAAACCGCCCGAGGGACCGTCCAGCGCTAACAGGCTGTAACTGAACCCCAATGTGTAAGTCGACGAGTAGGTCACCTCCGATGTGTTCATGGTTCTCAGTGACCCCACTGCCGACGCTTGGTTCGCTGCCTGCCTTGACTTCAGCAGGTCGGGTATCGCGATCGCTGCAATGATCAATATGATTGCAACGACAATGAGCAACTCAATTAACGAAAAACCGCCGCTAGTCTTCTTCATGATGTTTCCTCCAAGAGTCAATTTAGTCCCAAGATCGCCAACTTCTTGCGGAGCGGACACTTGAGCGCGAACGGACAAACACAGCAAACGAAATTAGATGGGGGAGTACTACGCCTCCCCCATGAGAATTGAGGGCATTGCCGGTCTCCCCTTGCAACTTCCAGCTATCCAGCCAAGGGGTTGTCGGTGCTGGTGGCCACCTGACCGTTGTTCATGCGGATCACACCAGACTGATCCGTAAAGTAGTAGTTCCCGTTTCCGGCTACGCAGAGAATCGGGCTCGCGGTGATCGTATAACTGGTGACGTTGACGCTGGCGGCCACGCTATTCTGAGTCGGAGGATTGGCACAAGCGACCGCCGTCGAGGGACTAGCAGGATTCGCAGAGTACGAAAACCCGTATGTGCTCTTGATGCCGCCCCCCAAAATACTGTCAATCAGGCCGGCGTTGGCTGCCGATGATACGCCGCCCGAGGGACCGTCCAGCGCTGCCAGGCTGTAACTGAACCCCAATGTGTAGGTTGAGGAGTAGGTTACCTCTGACGTGTTCATGGTCCTCAGGGACCCCACCGCCGACGCCTGGTTCGCAGCCTGCCTGGACTTGAGCAGGTCGGGTATTGCAATCGCCGCGATGATCAGAATGATCGCCACGACGATGAGCAACTCAATGAGTGAAAAACCGCTTGATTCTTTTCGCATGTTTTCTCCTTATCGTTCTTCTCGTGCTTGGTTCCCCAAAGCTTCCAAGTCTGCGATATACATAGCAGGTTGCCTGCCAATCGGCGCAAATCTCCACCTTTGGCTTGTTCTCATAAGTCATGCCATTTCAATGAGGTGGGACCTATGTTAGTTTTTGATGTTTCCGGCATTTATGAAATGTGGCAATAGATGCCCGAATTTGTCGCGCCCGCCTGACACTAATTGTCGTTAGTTCGGTGATTTCGACAACATGCATTCACAATAGGACTGCCTCTCCGCGTCTCGATGCTCACACCTGGTGTATTCCCAGCCGCGTAGTACGCTAGCCACCGGCTGCCGAGCGCGCTATACTTCCCCACGATAGAAACGTAACTGGGGCACCACTCAGGCACCTTCTGGAGAAGTCGCGGTTGATGACTGGTGTAGCGTGTGAGTGTGGCTCTGCTTGGCCCGGGACGAAGAGGAGTTTAGAATTCAATCTGAATTCACCGAGCACGGAACTCGCGCTCGCTTGACGAGCCATTCCCGACCCAGCCGTTCCGCTTCCCTGCCGGGTATCCTCGAACGCTGGAACCAATGGCTTGAGCCCCACTGTTTTCTAGCCAGTGCTGCGCTGGTTTTGGTCACCTTCCTTGTTTTTTCAGGCTCGCTGTCCAACCGATTCGTCAGCGACGACGAACTGCAAATCCTACAGAATCCCTATGTGGTGGATGCTCACCACTGGGCGCGCATATTCACTACCACGGTTTGGGCGTTTCGCGGTCCCGAACGTCGGGTGGACTTCTACTTTGAAATGACGGGCCGTATACCAGACCAGGTGTTTCATGGCCCCGAACGTCGGGAGGACTTTTACAGGCCGCTCCAAATCCTGTCCTATTGGCTGCTGTTTCGTGTCGCCGGAGCTGATGCCGCCCTTTATCATCTTGTGCAATTGCTTCTTTATTGCCTGACGGCCTGGCTGGTGTTCCGCATTGGGCGCGAGCTCCTGGCGAGTACCTTGGCGGCGTTAGTCGGTGCGCTCCTGTGGGCGGTTCATCCTTTACATGTGGAGGTTGTCGCGTGGGTCGCGTGCTGGGCCGAAGTCGGTTGCACTGTATGCTTCTTGCTGGGTTTCCTTCTCTTCGTTCGCGCCGAGAAAGCGGCCGCAGGGCAAATTGCGCGGCACAGCCTTGCTGCGCTGGCCTATTTCCCTGCCCTCTTTTTCAAGGAGGCAGGTCTCAGCCTGCCGCTTCTTCTCCTCGTCTACTGGTTCTTCCGCCCTCCCCAGTGTTCATGGACGAGCCGCGCCGCCCGCTTTGCACCTTACGTGCTCGCAGTTGGAGCTTACGCCGTGATTCGTCGCTCGGCAGTTGGAAGTTTTACCCCTCTCACGCATCCCGTGAGTCTGAACCACACTGTCTTGGCCGCTTTGGGCCTTTTGGGTGGACACGCCAAACTGTTCTTCTGGCCGGTCAACCTGAGCTTTGCTCGGACCTTCGATTTGCCTCAGAGTGTGAGCTCGCTTTGGCCGTGGCTGTCGCTGTTTGTTGTATTTACTGCCATCGCCGTGCGCAAGCGTGAATGGCGGCTCGGCTTCCTGGTGCTATGGTGGATGACCACGCTCTTGCCCGCTCTTGATGTGCGCCATCTCAGCACGCCCTTGATCGCCGATCGCCAATCATATCTGCCTTCCGTGGGCCTTTGCCTTGCTTTCTCCTGTCTCTTGCTGGAGTGGCTGCCAGGGTTCGTGAAGCTGTCGCACGCGAGATTCGTCATCGTGCCGGCTGCCCTGGTTTTTTGTCTTTGGTGTGTTCAGACTGTTCGCGCTGTTCCTTGCTGGCGTGACGACAACACCTTGTTGGCGATTGCACTTGAGCGTTCTCCTCAATCGGCGTTGATGCACGTTTACCATGCCTCTGCACTCGAGGCAGTGGCCGGCGATCTGGACGGCGCCGCTCGCGAATACGAGCTAGCCCTGCGACTGAACGCGGAGAGCTTGATTCCGTTGTCGCCGGTCACCTACGACGCGTACCTGGGTCTAGGCCGAGTTGCGCAGTTCAGACACCAGACTCAGCTCGCAGCGGGGTATTACGGTGAGGCTGCGCACATCCTGCCCAGATCAGGTCCGGCGTATCATGCGTTGGGCGTGCTCTATTTTGTGCAACGGGATTATGGAAGGTCGGCCGCTTACTTCGTCCAGGCTGTGCGCGCCGACCCCCTCGACCTAATTGGCCACTTTTTTCTTGGCACCTGCTGGATGAAACTAGATAGATTCCGTGAGGCCGCGAACGAGTTCGGAGCTGCTGCCGCCGCTGACCCTACTTATCGAGAGGCCTACGAGGCCCAGGCTCGCGCGCTTGACGCAGCCGGCGATCCCGCCGCCGCCCGCGTACGTGAGGCCCTGCGCCGACAGCAGAACAATAACGGGACGCCATGATTGGAAAAAGGTTCGACGGTGCTCGTATCGATTTTCCCGGTTCAGGACTCGCAGTCACATGCGTTCGCGTAAACTCCGCCGGCACTTAGGCGTTTGCCGATGTCAGCATCGGCCCAGAGTCGAAGCCAGGACGGCGCGCCCTCAAGATCATGACCCGCAGCGGCGAGGCCGCCGGAGTGCGACCTGTAGGGGATTTCCTTTGACAGCGTCGCCACTTTCAACTATCTTGTAAGTTCTCCGGCATCGATGGGTTGCCAGTCTGTCGGCCCGTCAGTGGACGGGCCTTTGAGGGGACGGACTGCCGAAAAGAGTCCCGTCGTGGCCGGAAGGACTTCGCGAAGGGTCACGGGCTAATCTGGGTCCTCAGACGACCCGAATTCCATCACAATCACCAGCAGCGAGACGAAAATATAAGGGAGCGGAGCGGAGGCTGGAAACGATGAAGTCATTTGCGGGCAGCAAGATGTTTCACCTTTTCTTGGGAAGCCTCCTGGGGACTTTGTTGACGGTGCCCGGGCTGGCCCAGAACGACAAAGCGGGCGTGGTAGGGACCGTGAAGGACGCGAGCGGCGCACTGGCGACAGAAGTGAAAATCCGGGCGATCAATATGGGGACCGGTCAAGCCTTTGAGACAGCCACCCGGCCGGATGGCACCTACATTGTGCCGAGCGTCTTGCAACCGGGCAAGTACGAGGTTGAGGCCTCCAAGGACGGTTTCAAGACCGCGACGAGCGAAGAGTTCACCCTCGATGTCGGCGACCTGAAAACGGTGGACATGACCTTGCAAGTCGGCGACGCCAGCGAGAATGTGACCGTCACTGGCAGGCCGTCGGCCCTGCAAACCTCCACGAGCGATGTCGGGGCGGTGATCACAGCTCGAGAAATCCTCGAGCTTCCTTTGAATGGCCAGAATTTCACTGAGTTGGCGACGATTCAACCGGGCGTGAGCCGCAGCTACGTCAGCGTCTTGACGGACGCCACCGCGTTCAATCAGGGTGACAGCCGCATCGGCGCCGGACCCGGCGCAAGCAATAACCAGGGCAGCAGCGAAGCTGCACGCTTCGGCCGCTCCGGGGGCGCAGCGATCTCCGTCAATGGAGTCCGTCCCACCCAAAACGATTTTCTGCTCGACGGCGTGGACAATAACGAGAACCAATACGGGACCATCGGCGTCTACCCCAATCCCGAAGCCGTTCAAGAGTTCAAGATTGATACCAGCGGGTCCAAGGCGGAGTACGGCAGGGGTGGCGCGGTCGTGAACGCGCTTTACAAATCAGGTACCAATGGCCTCCACGGCGAGGCTTACTACTTCGGACAGAACAGCGCCTTGAACGCCGCAGATTGGATTTTGAATGCCAATAACGAGACAAAATCGGTGGCGCGGATCAACGAATTCGGCGGGATAGTCAGCGGCCCCGTGATCGTACCTGGCTACAACGGTCGGAACCACACTTTCTTTATGGTGGATTTCCTCGGCCAGCGCAACCACATCCCCGATCCTTTCTCAACGGTCGTACCGACCGCCAAGTCACGCCAGGGGGACTTCTCCGACTTCACAACCTCCATCATTGATCCGTCAACCTGCCCGCCGGTCACCGGCATTCCCGGCGCCTACAACACGAGCGACCCCTCTTGTAAGACTTTTGCCTCCGAGAATGGGGGGCAAAATGTAATTCCCAATTTGAAGAGCAATCCGTCGTTCAGCGCGCCGGCATACGCCTTGCTGAATGATTATCCTTTGCCGAACGTGACGGGCGTTGCGAACCCCGGCGGCAGTGGCGGCTCTCCTTACAATTACGTCGGCCAAAGAAACAATCAAGAGAAGATTGATTCAGCCGACGTCAAGGTTGATCACGAACTGAGCGCGAAGAATCATCTTTCAGGCCGGTTTTCTTACGACAACCAGCAGCGCTTTCGCGCCAACTACTTCCCCGGGTTGCCCACGGCCGGATTCGGCGCAGGCCAGGAGATCGGCAACACGCGCGCGGTGGCTGTCAGTGACACCCACGTGTTTTCTCCCACTTTTCTCAACGAAGCCAAGTTTGGGTATCTGAGCGTGGACATCGGAATTCTCAACTGCGGCGTGGAGGGCGCCTGCGGCGTGCCGGCAAACTTCTGCACCCAGATCGGCGTCCCGAACTGCAACCAGGGAACTCCAGCCACAACGGGCGGCCTGCTGATCGGTGGAACCGGTTCAGGGTATGTGCAGTCCCTCGGGGACGGCGGCCTCCTCGAGAGTCACTCGAAGAATTTCTACTTCAATGACGCGGTCACGATCATCCGCGGCAAGCACACGATGAAAGCTGGATTGGAGGCTCGGCCGACTCGGCTCGACAGTATTGACGGTAGCCTCACGGCGCCGAACGGCGGGGGTCTAAAAGGCCAGCTACTGTACGCAAATCCTGGGGCTGGGGATATCGGCAATATTCAGGCTGACATGCTCCTTTCGATGCCAGCCGCACAAGCTTTCTCGGGTACCCTCCTCGGCGGCGATAACCCTCTTCAACTGCGCAGGATCGAATGGGGAATGTTCGCCCAGGACGACTGGAAAGTCTCGAGCGGCCTCGTCATCAATGCCGGCCTGCGATATGAAATCTCTCCCAGCTTCCACGAAACCAGTGGACGCTTGGCCAACTTCCTGCCGGCTACCAGTCGGATCGTCGTCCCCAAGAACAAAAGTGATAGCCTTGTCAACACTGACATGTCGAACTGGGGCCCGCGCCTCGGCTTCGCCTATACATTCGGACCGGAAAGGAAAATGGTGCTGCGTGGCAGTTATGGAATTTTCTATGCCCAGGATGGCGTAGACTTCCCGCCTCTCGGCCTCAACCCGCCGGTAGTCAGCTCGGTCGCTTTCGACAATACAACGGGCGCCGGAATTATCAGCAACTATAACCTGACCATCGGCCCGCCGCTGGCGCCGGTTTCCAATCCGCCGGTGATCACGCCGAATTCCGCCCTTTACACAGTGCCGCCGAATCAGATTATTGCCAACATCCAGGAGGCTAGTCTCGGCATTCAATACCAACTCGCGCCGCAGTACGTCTGGACTGTGGGTTACGTTGGCTCCCGCAGCCGACACCTGCTGGCCAATGAAGATTTGGGATCCAACGGCAATGGCCTCGGGTCAGCGCTTACGCCCAGCGGCGCAAACCTCGGCCAGGACCTCGTCTACGACAATCGCGCCTACGCCAGCTACGATTCACTCCAGACCAGCCTGCGGCGCACCCTCTCGCATGGTCTTTTCTATTTGGTTTCGTATACGTGGTCGCACGGACTCGACGATTCGACCGGCGTGTTCAGCTCCATCGGCGAACAGCGGGGCCAGAACGGCGGACCGATTGATCCCTTTAACTGGAACCTGGACAAGGGTAACTCCTCGCTCGACCACCGCCACATCCTCGTTCTGAGCGGCGTGTGGGACCTGCCCTTTGGGAAAGGAAGATCCTTAGGTGGCTGGCAACTGAGTTTCGTTCAGACCGCGCAGTCGGGGCAGCACTTTGACGTCGTCGCCAACACCAACACCTCTTCAGGTACAACTCGCGCCGATATCATCGGGAGTCCGTTCAGCGGGGCTACCATCGACCATTATCTCAACCCCGCAGCCTTCCAGGCGCCGGCATTACAAATCAAGAGCCTGGCGGGCAGCACGCTTGCGGTGGGCAACCTCTCGCGTAACTTTTTCACGGGACCCGGTCTGTACCAGACGGACCTCTCCATTCTCAAAAACACCGCCATCACCGAGCGCATAAAAGCCCAACTCCAAGTCGATTTTCTTAATGCCTGGAATAGCGTCAACCGCCTCGTCCCGGACAACAATATCGGAGATGGATCAGCGTTCGGTCAATTCTTCAGCGTTTATCCGCCACGGCGGATTCAGTGCGCTCTGAAAGTCATTTTCTAAAGAGGCAAGAGGCAATCGGCGCGAACCTGGATCGCTCAGGCCCCGTTTCTTGGGGGAACCCACATGTGGCCTTCTGCGCGGTGGTTAGAAATTGCCACCACGCCGTCATTTTGCACGGTAAAATGACGGCGTGGTTAGCACGCCTCTGACGTCTGAAATTGCTCTGCGCCCTTCTGATTGTTGCCGCGCTGCCCTTCGAGAAGGAACTTCTGCGCGCGACACTCGTGAAATTTTTCGCCAATGATAGAATCGGAGCATGTCTGAGGCCAAAGGAAAATGGCTTGTGGCGCTGAGTATCGCGGCGCTCGCGCTGATGAGCGGGGCGAGCCTTGCCTTCGGCCAAAAGGAACCCTCGCACGCTAACCGGATCGCGAGCCCTAAAGTCCGCTACGAACGCGCGGTGGAGCAAGCGTCGGAAGCTCTCCGGAAGAACCCCAAGGACACCGGCGCGTTGATCACTCGAGGAACGGCGCTCGTGCATCTCGGCGAGCTGGCCGCGGGCGTGAAAGACCTGCGTGACGCCGTGGCGCTCGATCCGAAAAACTTTGGCGCGCAATTCCACTTGGGACGCGCTCGCTATGCTTTGCGGGATCTCGTTGGCGCGCGCGAGGCATTCCAGGCAGCGACCGCACTCAGGCCGCAAGACATCGAAACGCGATTCTCTCTCGCCACCGTGCTCGAAGAGTTGGGCGACCGCGACGCCGCGCTCGCCGAGTATCGCGAGATGACCGAGCGGAATCCGCGCGACGCTCGCGGCTACGTGGGTCTGGGCAACTCGCTCGCTGAGCGTGGCGACAATGAAGGAGCCATGGCGGCCCTGCGACGCGCCCGCGCACTTGCCCCTCAGGATTTCGAAGCGGCCTTGGCGATGGGCCGGCTGCTGGCCCGCCAAGCACAGTGGCAACCCGCCATCGCCCTGCTGCGCGAGGCCGCGGAGCTCAAGCCGGACAGTCCCGAGGCGCATTACCAATTGGGTCTCGCGCTTCAGCGCGACGGACAAAAGGAGGATGCGGCGCGCGAGTTCGCGACCGTCGAGCGGCTGAACCAGCGATTGCGGATGCAGGCTGGCGGCATGGGCAAAACAAGCCCCAAAAAGATTGACTGATTGTCCCTCAGAGTATCTGATGCTGGATGCCCCACCCTCAGGCCGCACCTGGGGCTCAAGCGCCCCGATGCTCGGGGCACTTGCCGCGCAGAAACGGCGAATTGCGTGGGGATGAGTCTTGCGACAGATCTATGAACCAGGCGGGCGCACGTTAACAGCGCGTGGACCTTTTTCCCCTCGCTCCAATTCAAACTCGACGCTGTCACCTTCCTTGATGGCGTCGAAGCTCAGGCCTTGAAGCCCGCTGCGGTGGAAGAAAATTTCCTGCCCGTCAGCCGATCGAATGAACCCGAAGCCGCGGTCCCGAATCACTCGCTTAATCGTTCCGTTCATAGGCAACCTCCACGGGAGGATACCTCGACACGCCTCCCTGGATCGTCGAACGCATGCAGTCGTTAGTTAGACAATAGAGAATCCTCGCGGGCTGGGAGAACTGTATCAACAGAAAAGTGATTTGTCAAAAGGTAAGTGCGCGTTTTCGCGAGCGGGCTGAGCTGGGCGAAAACCGCCGGTTTGACTCTTCACCAGAGTATGGCGTCAGGCCGCAGGAGGTGAATCGAACGAGCGTTGCGCGGACTCCAGAGTATCATGAACTTCGAAGACAGTGCTGAGGCGGGTGATCTGAAGCAGATCGTGGACGCGTTTTGTCAGGTGAAGGAGTTTGACGTCCCCGCCCTGCTTTCGAGCCGAGGTATAGACCCAAACCAATGTCGCCAGGCCCGCGCTGTCAATGTAATTGACTTCCGCAAGATCCAGAATGATGCGCGTGTGTCCGGCCGTGACGAGCTGCTTCACCTTCTCGCGCAAGGCGCCCGTTTCCTCGCCCAGCGTTATCTGGCCGCGGATATCGAGCACCAGCACATTCCCGGCTGATTTTTCCACAAAGTAGACTGCCACGGCTCTGCCCTCCAATTAAATCGTCGGCACCTCAACTTACAAGTGGCATGTGGCAAGTACGAAGGGACTCGGGTTTCGGGTTTCGCAGAAACACCACCAAGTTTGCTTTTCCCCGAACCCCAAACCCCGAATCCCGAACCCCGTTACCGTCGCTTGCCACATGCCACTTCTTCAATCCTTACCGTTGTTCACTTCCCGCTTTCTGCCGCTGGTCGCGCAACACGGCCTTGCGGCTCAGGCGAATCTTGTTGCCGTCGATGGAAATCACCTTCACCAGCACCTGGTCGCCCTCTTTCAGCTCGTCGCGAACATCGCGGATGCGGTTCTCAGCGACCTCGCTGATGTGCAGCAGGCCGTCCGTGCCCGGGAAGATTTCCACGAACGCGCCGAAGTCCGCCAGGCGAACGACCTTCCCGAGGTAAGTCTTGCCGATTTCGGCCTCCGCCATCAAGTCCCGAATCATCTTAATGGCTTTGTGGGCGGCGGCCTCATCCACGGCGGCAACGTTCACGCGGCCGTCGTCCTCCACGTCGATTTTGGCGCCCGTCTGCTCCACGATGCCTCGAATCACTTTTCCGCCCGGCCCGATCAATTCACCGATCTTGGCGCGGTTGATGTGAAGCGTCGTAATATGGGGAGCGAAAGCGGAAATTTTCTCCCGCGAGTTGGGAAGCAGCTCGAGCATCTTGCCGAGGACGTGCAGGCGTCCTGCCTTTGCCTGTTCGAGCGCCTCCGCCATAATTTTCGGGGTCACACCCGAAGTCTTAATATCCATCTGGAGGGCAGTTATCCCGTCTTTCGTGCCCGCCACCTTGAAATCCATATCGCCGTGGTGGTCTTCCACGCCGGCAATGTCCGTCAGGATGGCGTATTGGTCGCCTTCCATCACCAGCCCCATCGCGATGCCCGCGACCGGCGCCTTGAGGGGCACGCCAGCGTCCATCAGCGCCAGGCATCCGCCGCAGACCGTGGCCATGGAAGAGGAGCCGTTGGACTCGAGTATGTCGGAGACCACGCGGATGGTGTAAGGAAAAGCGTCTTCTTCCGGCAGCACATTCTGCAACGCTTTTTCGGCGAGCGCGCCGTGCCCGATTTCACGCCGGCCCGGCCCGCGCACTGGTTTCACTTCGCGAACGCTGAAGGGCGGAAAATTGTAGTGCAACATGAATCGCTTGAACGCCTCGCCTTCCAGCACATCCAGGCGCTGCTGATCCACGCCCGTGCCCAGCGTCGCCGTCACCAGGGCTTGCGTCTCACCGCGGGTAAACAGCGCCGAGCCGTGCGTGCGGGGCAGCAAACCGACCTCGCAGGTGATGGGCCTGACCTGATCGAACGGGCGATGGTCTTGCCGGCGGCGATGCAGGAGCGCATCCTGACGAAAGAGTTTTTCTTCGACTTCGATGAAGTACTGCGCTACCGTGAGCCGTTTCTTTTCGTCTTCTTCCGGGTAACCGGCCAGCAGATTCTTTTCGATTTCGTCGATGAGGCGCTGGCTCTCGATCTTGCCGCGCTTGGAAGTGTCCATGGCCTCGTGAAGCGCCGACCCGACCTTCTCCTCCACTTCCCGATACAGCGCCTCGTCGCGCGCCGGCGGCGGCACTTCGCGCTTTTTGATCCCCAGCTTCGCAAACAGCTCTTTTTCCGCCGCCACGATTTTTCGGATCTCACCGTGGGCGTACTGAATGGCGTCACTCATGCTCGCTTCGGAAATCTCGCGGGCCGCGGCCTCCACCATCACGATGGCATCGTCACTTCCCGCCACCACCAGATTCAAAAGGCTGACCTTCATCTCCGCATAAGTGGGATTGGTCACCAATCTCCCGTCCACCAGCCCGACGCGGACCGCAGCGACAGGTCGAAGGAACGGAATTTCCGAAAGGTAGAGCGCGGCGGTGCCCGCGACAACACCAATGATGTCAGGATTGTTGTCAGAATCGGCGGAGAGCACCATCGCCATCACTTGCGTTTCGTCGCGAAAGCCTTCCGCGAACATGGGCCGCGTCGGCCGGTCGATCAAGCGGCTGGTGAGGATCTCCTTTTCGGTCGGGCGCCCTTCGCGCTTGAAAAAACCGCCGGGTATCTTCCCCGCGGCGTAGTTGTATTCGCGATAGTCCACGGTTAAAGGAAAGAAGTCGATTCCTTCGCGAGGCTCCGTGGTGCACGCCGTGGCGAGGACAACCGTGTCACCGTATCGCACATACGCAGAGCCGTGGGCCTGTTTGGCTAGCTTGCCCACCTCCATCGTGAGTGTGGTGTTTCCGAGTGGGATACTGACCTGTTCCATTATTCTCCTCCATCTTCCTTGTTGCGCGCGATCGCCCTGCGGGTGCGCTCTCTGGCGCAGCCGGGGCCTAATCTCGTTGCGAGCCTGCCGAACCATCCGCAAGTGCGAGGGGGACTCGGGTTTCGGGGTTCGGGTTTCGCAGAAGCACCACTAAGCTGGCTATTCCGGCGAACCCCAAACCCCGAATCCCGAATCCCGTTTTCATTACTCGCCACTAACCACTGGTTCTTGTTGTGATTGGGGAGTTGGGAACCGAGGTGGAAGGGATGGCCGCCTATGGCCTGCGCCAGCCCTCTAAAAGAAAACCCCCCGCACAAAGCTGCGAGGGCCTTTTCGACGTTCTCGGTATTCCTTGTTCAGATTAGCGATCGGTTTTGTCGCCACCAGGCTACTTGCGGATGCCCAGCTTTTCGATGACCCGTTGATAGCGGTCGGAATCCCGTCGCTTCAGATACTCCAGCAGGCGTTTCCGGCGCCCTACCATCATCAATAACCCCCGCCGGGACGAATGGTCCTTGCGGTGGAGGCGGAAGTGATCGTTCAGGTAGGCAATTCGCTCGCTCAAGAGGGCAATCTGCACCTCCGGAGAGCCTGCATCTTTCGGGTGGATCTTGAAGCGCTCAATGACTTTTGATTTGGATTCCCCTGTCAGCGGCATCCGCCAAGCTCCTCGTTTCTCTCAACTTTTTCCCAATATATGACGCCAGAAGAATACCACGTTAGTTTAATTATGCAAAGAATAAAATCAGTGGCATGTGGCAAGTAATGAGAACGGGGTTCGGGATTCGGGGTTTGGGGTTCGGCGGAAGAGCCAACTCAGCAGTGCTTCTGCGAAAACCGAACCCCGAAACCCGAGTCCCTTCTCACTTGCCACATGCCACTCGCCACTTTCGACAAGTTTGGCTGCGGCCTTGCCCGCTGTGCTACAATCGTCCGCACTTCGAAGCGTCGCCCGGAAAGGGGGATATCCTGCTTGAAAGCAAGAGACGATCGCAGATATCCAAGGCTTGAGGCCGATTTCCCTGTCCAATTGGACCTCGGGGGCACGGCGTTCCGCGAGCACGCCTTCTCCCTGGGCGGAGGCGGATTATTTATCGCCACTACCAAGCAACTCCCAATTGAAATGGGGACGGAGATCGCGGTACGGTTCCGTCCCGCCAAACACTTGCCGGTGATTGACGCCAAGGCCAAGGTGCGTTATGTGGTGCCGGGCCGGGGAGCGGCGCTTGAATTCACCGAGATCAACCCCGACGACCAACGCCGCCTTCTGGGATTCATCCACCATAAAAGCGCTGCCACACGCAAGCACCCGCGCGCGCCTCTGGCCACTCAGATCGAATCTCAGGAAGCCATGTCCCTGGCCTTCTCGAAGGAGATCAGCGCCGGCGGCATGTTCATCGAAACCAAGCATCCCCCGCCCATCGGCTCCCGCTTGACCCTGCGTTTCAATCTGGGCGAGACTGGCGACATCATGGTCCTGACGGCCGAGGTGTCTTATCACGCCGGAAACATCGGCATGGGAGTCAGGTTCACCGAGGCCACTCCCGAGGACTTGAAACGAATCCACGACTACGTCACCAGCACCTCCGCCGAGCAGAAGCCGAGCGGCGGAAAGAAAACGACGAAGAGACAAAGCTGAATTGCTCCTTTGGCGGGCTGATGAAAAAGCCCGTAGAGGCGGCGCGGGGACCCCATCTTTGGCCGCAAACATTGAGGTTGTGGCGGTCCCGCAGGGCGGGACGCCGCTACCCGGCCCCATCCGGCTTCTTCATCATCCTGTCGGAATGGCTTCGAACCTAAAGATTGGCTTTGAAGCAGGGACGGTGTTATTTGTTTTCAATAACATGGCGCCACTGAATTCCTGCCGAAGAATGGCTTCGAACCAGAGCTATTTTCTTTTATTTTCAACAACATGGTGGCTTCGAACCTCATTTTTAACATCTTTTCTTGGAATCCTGCTCCGGACGCCGTTCGGGATTAGGCGTTGGGGGCTTCGGTTTCCCCGGGCTCGAATCCCTGCTCCCCGTCGTCTGGCTGTTCTCGCCCCTCGCATTCCTCGGCCGGCGGCTGTTCTTCATCCATCAAGGTGAGGCCGTCGCCAAAATCCTCGGGCTGGGCATGGCGCAGCCGCTTGAGGCGAATCAGGAGCCTCACTTTGCCGTCGATCATCCGGTCCAGCCTTGCCTCCTGCATCTGCGCTTTGCCCCAGTTCTCGCTTCCGGGGAGCCACTCCGACCCAAAGTCGCCCGCCGCCTCTTCCGCCTTTTGCATCTGGTAGTGGCGCTCCTCAAACATAACCGCCATCCTTTCTCGCTCGCTGCACGTCGCCAGTTGCAGGCGGAGCGTACCCGTCAGGCCGGTTCCCGAGTCGTCCAGCGGAACGTCAGCCTTCTCCGGGTGCTCGGCGAGCAATCCAAACAAATCGATGATCATTCTGCCCACACCGTGGGGACGCTCGCCGTAGAGCAGGGCGAAAGTCTCGCTGAGATCCCCGGCCCACGCCCGCCTCGCGTTCCGCTCGAACAGGCTGGTCAGGAGCCGCTGGCTTTCGTCCAAGGCCGTCTGACACGGCTTCATGCCGCGATAGCCGAGCTCCCTCAGGTCGATCTGACTGATGGCATCCTCGTGCGACAGCGCCAGATCAGCCCGCTCGATAGCCGCTTCTTGATCCCGGAGCTCGCCCTGGCGGGTTGCCCTCAACACTCTCCGCATGTTGGCCTTGTCCGCATAGAGCCTCGCCAGGTCCGCCACAATCATCGCCTGCATGTCGTCGTTGGGCTGCCAAGCCCGCAGTAGGTTTCGCTCGAAGCGCGTCAGTAAGTCGGGGTCTTCGCCAGTGGAAAACATCTGCTCGCGAGTTTTCTTGTCCGGCGTGGCATAGAAGCCGTGCTTGAATCGGTTCATTGCGACGTTGCGCTTGCCCTCTTCCGTTTTCGGTCCTGTGGATTTCTTGGCGTTGCGCCGGTTGGCGGCAACTACTTTCTGCGTAGCCTTGCGTCGGAGCTTGGTAGACATAGATTCCTCCCGTCAGTGGACGGCTGTCCGTTTTGGCCGCGTCAGTGAGTCAGCACTTCAGCCTGTCCGTGAGAGGTTGACTGAGGGACTGAACCAACACACTATTAATACAAACGACACGACTGCGGACGACCTGATCCCACTTTCATGAACTCCATGGTAGCAAGGCCAAATGGAACTATGGTAACTACTGAAACTTCTGAAACTATTTTTTTATCTGAGGCAAATACAGGGGTTGCGGCGAAAACAAATTTGCAGAAAACTCCCTTTTTGCAAAAAGTGTGGCATTTTGCCCCACCGATATGAAATTTGGAAGATCCTGTAAGTCCTTTATTCTTGGTAGGCGTCCGTTGGGGTTGTCAGTCGTCCGTTCCAAGAACAGTGAGTCAATTCGTCAGTGTTTCAGTAGGTCAGGGGAGCAGTGACACAAGAGCTGAAATCCCGAAGCAATGCGAAGGGGGGCTGCAAACAACTCCAGACAATTGCATGCTCAGCCTCCGTGTAGGTATGATCGGTGGTGCTGAGAAGATCAGAAAAGTATGAAACATCTGTCCATGCTCCCAAATCATGCAAGGTCACGCCGATGCCGAACTCTTCTTCTTCTCCTGTTGGTTCCGGTCGCGATTCCCGCCGGCGAGCATGTCCACGACCACCCCATACCCGGAAAACTCGGTACCGTCTTGTTCCCAACGTCCTGCAAGCCTGCGGTCCAGGCGGAGTTCTTGCGAGCCGTGGCATTGCTTCACTCGTTCGCCTATTCCGCGGCGGAAAAATCATTCAGTAACGTGACGGCGAAGGACCCGAACTGCGCGATCGCTCATTGGGGAATCGCGATGACGTATTTTCACGAGCTCTGGGATCCGCCCATCCAAAACGACGGTCTTACGCGAGGCCGCGACGAAATTCAACGCGCGCAACACATCGGTGGAGGTTCAGACCGAGAACAGAGATTCGTCCGCGCGCTGGCCCTATTCTACGACCAGGATCCCGGCTCCGTCCCGTATCGCGTCCGTGTATCAAAGTACGAAAGCGCGATGGGCGAACTCGCGGGGGCGTACCCGGACGACGCAGAGTCCCAGGTCTTTTATGCTCTGTCACTTCTCGCGAGCGCGTCTCCTCTCGACAAAACCCACATGAAGCAGAAACGCGCCGCCAAGATTCTCAACCCGCTCTTCCGCGCATACCCCCACCACCCCGGAATCGCCCATTATCTGATCCATGCGTGCGACAACCAGGAAATGGCCCCGCTAGGTCTCAATGCGGCGCGCGCGTACTCGAAAATTGCGCCTTCCGCTCCCCATGCGTTGCATATGCCCTCGCATATCTTCACGCGACTCGGCATGTGGCAGGAATCCATTGCGTCGAACCAGGCCGCTAGATTCGCGGCACACGACCAGGGCGACATCGGAGAAGAGCTGCATGCGATGGACTACCTCGTTTACGCCTACCTTCAGGAGGGCCGCGAGAGAGAAGCAGACGAAGTTATTCAGCAGCTCAAGGCGATGCCCACTCTGGACGAGCGGGAATTCAAAATTGCCTATGCAGCGGCTGCAATGCCAGTTCGCTATATATTGGAACGGCGCCAGTGGAACGACGCGGCAACGATCGCCCCACCAGCCGGTGCGCCGCCGCATGTCATCGCCGTAGCCGTGTGGGCCGAGGCTCTTGGGCTGGCCCGTAGCGGGCACCCTGCCGAGGCTCGCACCCGGATTGAGAAGCTGCGGCAGCTCGAACAGCAACTCCGTGCGTCGGGCGCAGAATACGGCGAATACTGGGCGAAGCAGGTGGAAATTCAGGCCCTCGAGGCCTCGGCATGGTCGGCTCAAGCCGAAGGTAAGACGGATGAAGCCCGGAACCTGCTGCGAATGGCTGCCGACGAAGAAGATGCCATTGAGAAACTTCCCGTAACACCTGGCCCCGTGATTCCGGCTCGGGAGCAGCTTGGAGATCTGTTACTGGAGCAGAATCAGCCCAGACTGGCGTTGAAGGAATTTCAGATTGCCCTGCTGAACGCTCCCAAGCGCCGCGGTGCGCTCACCGGTGTGGCTCGCGCATCCCAAGCACTGCCGCGGGCTCAGTGACTTCCTAGGCAATCCGACGCTACCCACTTCCAATCCGCATGCTAGATTCCGTAAAATCCCAGCGTGATTGACTCCCGCAACCGCGCCGCTTCCTCCGGACTCTTGGCACTCGCCAGCTTCTTTGCGAGCAGCCCGAGCTCCTCAGGGCTCAACCGATGACCCTGGGCTCCGCGGGAGGCACATTCCAGAGTCTCGAGAACGTTGGCGCCCTCCGTCAAGATGCGGCGATAGTATTTGCCCCGCACTGCGGTCGAGTAATCGAAGTGGTACTCCGGTCGCAGGTCACCCGGTTGTGACCGAGGCTTCGCCTTCATGGTTCGTTTCCTGCGCCTCAATAGACGAGAATTCACGCCGTCTGCCCCATGACATTCCGGATATATGCGAGATTCTTCCGCATATCCGCTTCCAGGTTCTTTGAGGGCGCGTCGGTCTCGAGATTGGCGTACCCGGAGAATCCGATATCGCGAATCGCCCGGATGATGGGAGCAAACTGAATGTTCCCTTCCCCGAGATAGTGCGGATTGTCCTTCAGGTGAAACTGGCAAATCCTATCCTTCCCCAGCCAACGGATCTCCTTCACCGGGTCAAACCCCGCCTTTGTGGAATTCCCCACGTCGTAATACACCTGCACGCTTCGAGACCGCGACCGCTCCATGATTCGGACGTTGTCCTCGGCGGAGATGGTGTTCTCCAGCCCAAGAATGACGCCTGCCTTCTCTGCTTCCGGCGCCAGGTCACGCAGCGCGTCGCCGACGTGATCTATGTCGCCTTTGCTTTCCAATGCCTGCCGGCCGAAGAAGGGCAGCAGAAGAACGTTCGTATTCAACGCTTCCGTCAGACGAATAGAGTCGAGCACCCATTTCTGCGCCTGCTTGTCGCTTTTCAGGCCATTATCGTGAAGCCGATCGACGCAGGTCCCGTCGATCGGAATCTTGTGCTGCTTCGACAGGCTTAGGTAGCGCGCCACGACGTCAGGATTGTCAACAGGCATCTTGCCATCCACAACCGTTCGCCCGAACGACATTTGCAGGCCGTCGAAACCGAGCTTGGCGGCCAGCGGCACTGCCTCTGGGTTGGCGCCCAGGTTCAAATTCCAGTCAGTCACGCCAATGCGAAGTTTCGTGCCCTTTGCGAATGCGAGACGGGAGGCCATGCTACAGGCCACGGCTGAAGTGAGAAACTCACGACGACTTAATTCGGCCATAGGAAACCTACCAATTTTGGATTTTAGATTTCGGATTTTGGATTATAGTCTAATCCGCCTTTATTGCCCAAAATTTACACGGGAACATTCGGGGCATTGGGATTTTGGATGTACGGCCGAGCGGTGTTCGCCGGGCAGCCCACGGCGGGCTGACGACGTTTGCTCAATCCAAAATCTAAAATCCAAAATCAAAAATCGAATGTTCCCGACGGAGGTTAGTATGCAAAACAGCAAGTCAAACAGTATCCCGAATCTTAGTCGTCGAGAATTCCTGGCCGGAACCGGCGCCGCTGCGGTCTCAATCAATCTTATGCGGCCCGAAACGGTTTCCGGAACTGAGGCGAATTCGAAAATCGCCATCGGCCTCATCGGCTGCGGCGGCCGCGGCACGTGGATCGCTGACCTGTTCCTCCAACACGGAGGCTACCAGGTCGTTGCTGCGGCGGACTATTTCCGGGACAGAGTGGATGCATTTGGTGAGAAATTTCGCGTGGAACCGGCGCGTCGTTTCACCGGTCTTTCGGGCTACAAAAAAGTTCTGGACAGCAAGGTGGACGCGGTAGTGATCGAGAGTCCGCCTTATTTCCATCCCGAGCAGGCAGCCGCGGGCGTCGACGCCGGCGTTCACGTCTATCTCGCCAAGCCGATCGCGGTTGATGTGCCCGGCTGCCAGAGCATCGCGGCAAGCAGTGAAAAAGCGGCTGCCGCCAGGCGATGTTTCCTGGTGGACTTTCAGACCCGCACCGAACCTCTTTATCAAGAAGCGGTGAAACGCGCCCAAAGCGGGGATATCGGCCGGTTGATCTGCGGCGAAGCGGCCTACTTTGCCGGATCACCCTGGGTCAAACCGATTGAGTATCTTCGCGCCAACCCTCAAGATCCCGAGCGCCGCTTGCGCGCCTGGGGCGTGGACCGAGTTTTTTCCGGCGACGTGATCACGGAGCAAAACATACATTCGATCGATGTCGCGACGTGGATTCTCGACCATCATCCCCTCAGCGCCGTCGGCACAGGCGGTCTGAATTCGCGCACCGAGGGGACCTGCTGGGATCATTTCTCTGTCATCTACAGGTTTCCCGACAATGTGCTGGTGAGTTTTTGCTCCAAGCAGTTTGGGAGCGGCTACGACGACATTCTGTGCCGCGTTTACGGAACCGACGGTGATGTTGAAACCCACTATCAGGGTGAGGTGAATATCAAAGGCAAATCGCCCTATGAGGGAGGAAAATGTCCCACGCTTTACCGGGATGGCGCCGTCCGAAATATCGCCACGTTCTACGAGAATGTCGTCAAAGGAGATTTTTCCAATCCTACTGTCGCTCCAAGCGTGCGGAGCAATCTGACCACCATCCTCGGCCGCACTGCCGCCTATAAGAACAGCGAAGTCACCTGGGACGAGATGATGAGCGCCGGCGAAAAATGGGAACTCAAGACCGAAGGCCTGAAGGCCTAGGAAACTAGGGGCAAGTGGCCGGTGAAGCGGTCAGTAATCAGCTGTCAGTTGTCAGCGAACCTTTTGACGGAGCGAAGTTCCTGCTGAAAGCTGACGGGTGAGTGCTGATAGCTCGCGCTTGCCACTAACCACTGCTTTTCGCCTTCTGCTTACTGCCTTCTGCCTACTCTTCCCTACAGGCTGCCCTTCGTGGGTGTGACTACGATCTCTTCTACCGTGGCGCGCGGAGGGGTGAGCAGGGCACCCAAGACGGCTTGGGCCACATCTTCGGGCTGAACGAGCTCGTCGCGCTGGACCGCAAAATCAAACTCATCGATGACACGGGTGTTAGTCGCGCCCGGCAAAACGGCAGTGACGCGGATGCGGCGCGGCCTGAGTTCCTGCGCCAGAACTCGAGTCAGCCCGAGCGCGCCAAATTTCGCCGCCGTATAGGCCGAGCAATTCGCAAAAGCGTGACGGCTGGAAACCGAGAGAATATTCACAATATGCGGGCTGCGGCTGCGCTCGAGCAGTGGCAAGG
Organism: Terriglobia bacterium; assembly: GCA_050013575.1. GTDB lineage: Bacteria > Acidobacteriota > Terriglobia > UBA7540 > UBA7540 > DASYXZ01. The sequence goes on from JBEKEZ010000035.1 coordinate 59,514, forward strand.
CAGCCTTTGTGGTAAGAAAGAGCGCAGTCAGATTGGTTTCAATGTTCTTTCGCCAATCGGTGAGCGTGGTGCGGACAAAAGGCTTATAGGTGAAAACGCCGGTGCTGTTCACCAGGACATCGACGCGGCCATAGCGTTCCCGCACGCGCGCGAAAACCTGACTGACATTTCCGGGGCGCGTCACGTCCGCCACTAGCGCCAGCGGTTCGCCGGTAATTTGGCGCGCGGCCTTCCTCAACGCCTCGCGATGCCGACCCACAATCACCACTTGCGCGCCATTGTCCCCGCAAGCGCGCGCGATGGCCAAGCCAATCCCGCGACTGCCGCCGACTACGACAACCACCTTGCCCTGTAGATTCGCCATGGAGGAACGAGATTGGAAACTGGAAAATAGAAACTGGAAATTAGAAATTGCAAACTGGAGCTCCGGAACCGGAGACTGACTCGGGCTGGACCCAGGGCCGTACCAAGATTCTCCAATCTCCAGTTTCCAATTTCCAATTTCTAATTTCCAGCTTCCAGTTTCCGCTTTCCATTCTCAAGAAGAAAACGGCGCGCGCACCAATCTCAAGAACTCGGCGCGCGTCTGGTCGCAGTCGCGGAACACCCCGAGCATGGCGGAAGTGACGGCCACCGAATTCTGTTTCTCGACTCCGCGCATAATCATGCAGAGGTGCTTGGCTTCGATCACCACCCCCACGCCCTGCGGCTTGATCTTCTCCATAATCGTCTCAGCGATCTGCGTGGTGAGGCGCTCTTGCACCTGGAGGCGCCGCGCAAAGGCATCGACCAGCCGAGGGATTTTGCTGAGTCCGATCACTCGGTCGCCCGGCAGATAGGCCACATGACAACGGCCAAAAAACGGAAGCAAATGGTGTTCGCACAGGCTGAAGACCTCGATGTCCTTCACAATCACCATCTCGTCATAAGCCACATCAAAAAGCGCGCCGTTCAGGATCTTGTCGGCATCCTGATGATAGCCCCGCGTCAGGTAGCGGAGCGACCGCGCAATCCGCGCCGGCGATTTCAGTAGTCCGTCGCGCTCCGGGTCCTCGCCCAACTCGCGCAGAATGGTAGTGACCGCTGCCGCGATAGGATCGATCCCCTGTGATGACTCGAACTCCGCCGCGCTGATTGTTGGCTGCTCTTTCATTGCTTGTACCTCACTCCTTTTTCCGCCTCGGACCGTCTCCCTGAATCCTAAATCCTGGATCCTAAATCCTAAATCCTGGCTCCTAAATCCTGCTCGAACCATCGCCAAAATACTCGAAAAAATTCGACGGGGTTTCTTCCAACCGAACCCGATCGAGCCGCGCCGCGGGCCCGCCGCTCGCATCGCTCAGTCCGTCCTTCAGCGCTGCAAAGATTTCGGTGCACACGTTTTCGGTGGTGGGCACAACCGTGCGGAAGTGCGGATCGTCGAGATTCAGGTAGATCAGGTCAAACCGGTCCAGCACCTGGCGCTGAACGGTGGAGTCCATGATGCCGACGTCGATAACCATTCCCGTTTGCGGGTCCACTTCGCCCGCCACCGTGACCTCCAGCACATAGTTATGCCCGTGGCCGAACGCATTGTCGCACTTGCCGTAAAGGCGCGTGTTGTCTTCCGGAGTCAGGTTGTCGTTGTGCAACCGATGCGAAGCTGAGAACCGGTAGCGGCGCGTCAGATAGACCATCAGTCTCCGAAATAATCGACAAAAAGGTCGGGCGTTTCGTACACCCTGATTCGATGCAGACTCCCGGACTTCAGTCTCGGGGCGAGGAGCTTCCAGATTTCGATGGCGATGTTTTCCGTGGTGGGAATGGTGGTGGCGAACACCGGAACTTCCTTGTTCAAGAATCGGTGGTCCATCAACTGGAGGACCTCGGCTTCCACCAGCGCTTTCAGGTCCTTCAGGTCCATCACCATGCCGGTGGCCGGATCGACATCGCCGGCGACCGTAACCTCGAGTGTGTAGTTGTGCCCGTGACCGTGAGGATTGTTGCACTTGCCGAAGAGGCGGCGGTTTTCCTCCGGGCTCATCGCCGGATTGTGATAGAAGTGCGACGCTGAGAATTCGGCCCGGCGCGTGACGTAGATCATTCCGCCCCCTTCGTCAGGGCCTGGCGCGAATAATCCCTGCCCTTCCACCGCACGCGGTCTTGAAAGTGAGCGCGCGCCGCAGCCAACAGGAGCCAGGCGAAGATGGGCGTGCCCAAGAACAGATATTTGGCTGTCCCCCGCGCATAGCCCAACCGCTTCACTGCTTGCCAATAGCTCCACTGCTCGAAGGCCACCACCAGGAAGCAGATCGCCGCCCCAATCACCGCCCTCTCAGAAACCTGTTCTCCCGTTTCCAGACTCAGCAGAAGCCATGCTAGGAAAAACGCCAGGGCGATGCCGGGCAACCAATCGACCAGCAGCATGTCCAATAAGGCCCCAAGAACGCCGGTGAGTTTCCCTCCATAGAGCGCATAGAGGTTTTTCGTCCACCCTTCCCGCATCTCGCGAAACGTGCCGTACATGCGAGTCTCGGCCCACGCGGCTCCGGGCAGAAAGAGAATTCGTCCGCCGCCCGCTTTCACCCGGCGAGCCAGCGCGACGTCGTCCAGTATTTCCCCGCGCACCGCTTCGTGACCCCCGGCGCGCTCGTAGACCTCACGACGAATCAGAATGTATTGGCCGTTGGCGGCGGCTTCCGTGGACTTCGGGTCTGATACTTTTTCAAAGCGATATCGTCGCGCCAGATTGACATACGCCAGCGGGATCACCGCTTTCTCCCACCATTTTGACACCCGTTGCCCCGGCGAGAGTGAGAGCAAGTCGATGCTCTCGTTTTCCGCGCGCTCGAGCAAAGCCCTGAGGCTGTCAGGGCGGTGCTCGGTGTCAGCGTCGGTGAGAAGCAGCCACTCGCCCGATGCGGCTCGCGCCGCGTGAGCCAGCGCGTTGGCTTTCCCCATCCATCCTTCGGGCAGCGACTCGATCATGATCGTCCGCAGTTTCGGGATTTCGGCCTTGAGCGCTTCGAGAATCAGTGGAGTTCGATCCGCCGACTGATCGTCCGCGACAATAATCTCCCGCACTCCGTCTTGCGCCTCGACCGACCGCACCGCGCGCTCAATGTTGGCTTCTTCATTGCGGGCCGGAATAAGCACCGAAACCCGGCCTTGGGCTGATTCGCTCATGGGAAAAAACGTGGCACGGGCGTCCCGCCCGTGGTGGCCCATCGGCAAGATGCCGATGCCACTGTAGAAATCGTATTATAATGGAGAGTAAGCGCGTGAGCAAAACGGATGGCCTAAAAATCGGCGCGGTCGTGGCCCTCATGGGTGCGGGGCTCGTTCTTGCATTTCACCGCGGGACGCCCTACCCCGTGGAAGTGGGCGAATATGCGCCCGACTTTTCCCTGCCCGCACTCATCAACGGATCCCCTGCATCCGACCCGCTTCATCTGTACGACCATCGCGGGCACATCGTTCTGGTGAACTTCTGGGCGACGTGGTGCCCGCCCTGCGTCGAAGAAACGCCGAGCCTGGAGAAACTCTCTTCCGACTTGCGCAAGCTAGGCGTCGAAGTCATCGGCGTTAGCGTTGACCGCGACCCGGCGGCCCTGAAAAAGTTCATCTCTGACAATCACCTTTCATTTCCGATCGCCCGCGACCCCGACCAGGCCGTGGCTTCCACCTACGGCACCTTCCAATTCCCCGAAACCTACATCCTCGATCGCGAAGGCCGTGTCGCTGAAAAGATTATTGGAGCGAGAGACTGGGGGGACCCGCTCATGCTGAGTTTCGTGGATAGCTTGGCGCGCGGCGGAAGAAGCCCCAAGGAATAGCCGCTGGGAGCACGGGCGTGGCGCCCGCCCCGCAAAAGCTTTCAGCCATCAGCACTCAGCTATCAGTCCAACAAACCGATTTCCGTTTTGCTGAAGGCGGACGGCTGACTGCTGATGGCGCGCGGGGGCTTGATATCCCCGGGCTTCGCTCGACGTAGACTACTTCTCTGATTGGCCAAGCGCCTCCATCACGGTGTACCACATGTTGACGACATCCGTGATGACTTCCTGTTCCGGAATGTTTAATTTCGCCTGCCGGTTGAGCAAGCGGGATTGGTAAATGACGCCTGCGAGCATGGCTGCCACCACCGGCCTCAATTGGAGCTCGATGCTCTCAGCGTTTTCTTCAGTCGACTTTTTGGCCATTTTGTCCTCAACAAGGGAATGAGAATTCGCCCTATTATCCTGCGGCCTTACGTCCGCTTGGCCGTCGAGGGCTCTGCGCCCCCGTTCCGCGCTTGATATGCGAGCGTCGGCTGGTCGAAGTGGGCCTACGTGGCCGCTCGCGCGGTTTCACCGGCTCGATCTTTGCGTGGCGTTCGGGATGCAGGGCTTCTTTTTTCTTCAAGTCCTCGAACATGCGTTTTAGATCGTGATCGAACTGAGCGAAGTAAGCCTCCCGCGCCGCTCGCACTTCTTCCACGATTTCGTCTTTCCACATCATCGCGCTTCTCCCATCAGCTCCTCTGGGGTACACAAGCCGGGCACGTCGTACCCGTATTTCTCAACGACACGCCGTATAGCCCGATGCAGTTGCGCATTGGCGATGTGCCGACAGTTCCATGTTAGCAGATACTCGCACCCATAAACATCGGAATAGTCGTCTCCAAGTAGACTTTAGGCTTCGTCAGAGTCCAGGAATCGCATGCTACCGCCTCCGATTTTCGAATTTCGAGTTTCGTTCTTTGTCGCTTCCGGCCCCTATCTTAGTGTATGCTTCAGCATCAATCCACTCGATTCAGACATCAAAAAAGCGTGGAGCAACACGAAAATCCAGCTCTTGCGAAAGACCCGGTCTGCGGAATGACTGTGGACCCGGCTCGCGCCGCGGGACGTTTCGAGTACAACGACCGCACTTATTTCTTCTGCAATCCGCGCTGCCTGGAAAAATTCCAAGCTGAGCCGGAAAAGTACCTGGCGCGCGGCCCGCAAGTTGCCAGCCCGCCGGCGCACGGCGCACATGGAATGGTGACCATGATCGGTGGCACGGGCGTCTCGCCCGTGGGGATCCATGGGCAGAATGCCCATGCCACGGCGCTGTACACCTGCCCGATGGATCCCGAGGTTCGCGAGCCGGCGCCTGGGCCCTGCCCGAAGTGCGGCATGGCTCTGGAGCCGATAGCGGGCGCTGGCACGACCATCAGGACCGAGTACGTTTGCCCGATGCACTCCGAAGTTGTTCGAGAGGACCCTGGGGCATGTCCGATTTGCGGAATGGCGCTCGAGGCGCGCACCACAACTGCCGTCGAAGCGGCCAACCCGGAGCTGGTGAGCATGACGCGACGGTTCTGGGTCAGTTTCGTCCTCACCGCTCCGTTGGTTTTCCTTGGGATGTCTGACCTGCTCCCGGGCCAACCCGTGCAGCAAACATTCTCGGCGCGGGCTCTCGCATTCGTTCAATTGGCTTTCGCGACTCCGGTCGTTTTGTGGGGAGGCTGGCCGTTCTTCCTCCGCGGATGGACCTCCATCGTGAACCGAAGCCTGAACATGTTCACCCTGATTTCGGTGGGCACGGGGACGGCCTATGTTTACAGCGTAGTGGCGACTCTCGTTCCCGGAGTCTTTCCCGCGTCTTTCCGCAGCCCGGAGGGCGGCGTGGCCGTCTATTTCGAAGCCGCCGCGGCCATCATCACACTGGTGCTTTTGGGGCAAGTGCTGGAGCTCCGCGCTCGCAGCCAGACCAGCAGCGCCATTCGCGCCTTGCTCGGCCTCGCGCCCAAGACGGCGCGCCTGCTGCGGAACGACGGGACGGAAGATAATGTTCCGCTCGATCGCGTCAAGCCGGGCGATTGGATTCGAGTGCGGCCGGGCGAAAGAATTCCGGTCGATGGTTTGGTGATAGACGGCAATAGCTCCGTCGATGAGTCGATGATGACGGGCGAACCGATGCCCGTCGAAAAAAAACCACACGATCGCGTCACCGCCGGCACGGTGAACGGAAAAGGGAGTTTTGTGTTTCGCGCCGAGCGCGTGGGCAGCGACACGCTGCTGGCGCAGATTGTGCGCCTGGTCAGCGAAGCCCAACGCAGCCGCGCCCCCATCCAGAAACTCGCGGACGCCGTGTCTTCTTATTTCGTTCCCACGGTCGTGCTGGTGGCTGTCCTGACCTTTATCATTTGGGCGCTTGCGGGCCCTCAGCCGCGACTTGCGTATGCCGTGGTCAACGCCGTGGCGGTGCTCATTATCGCTTGCCCTTGCGCCCTGGGCCTGGCCACGCCGATGTCGGTGATGGTTGGCTTGGGCCGCGGCGCGACGGCCGGAATCCTGATCAAGAATGCGGAAGCCCTCGAGGTTCTCGAAAAGGTCGACACACTGATTGTCGACAAGACGGGAACGCTAACCGAAGGCAAACCCCGGCTCATTGGCGCCCGGCCTTTGCCTCCATGGAATGACAATGACCTGATTCGGCTCGCCGCCAGCCTCGAGCGGGCCAGCGAACACCCGCTCGGTGCGGCCGTTGTGACGGGCGCACAGCAACAAGGAATCACGCTCGCGGCGGCAAAAGACTTTCAATACCTCCCGGGCGAAGGCGTCCTCGGCGCCGTGGAGGGTCGCTCAGTGATGATCGGCAACGCAAAGCTCTTCGAGCGTGCCAAGGTTGACTCCGGCCCCCTGAGCGCGCTTGCCGAGGAGCTGCGTGCCCAAGGTCAAACTGCCATTCTGATTGGCGTTGACGGTCAAGCAGCCGGGGTGTTGGGTGTCGCGGATCCCATCAAACTGTCCACTCCCGAAGCCATCGAAATGCTTCACCGTGAGAACATGAGAATCGTGATGCTTACCGGCGACAGCCGGTCCACCGCCGAGCGTGTGGCTCGTCAGCTTCGAATTGATGAGATTGAAGCCGAGGTTTCGCCGCCCATGAAGGGAGAGGTGGTGAAGCGCCTCCAGTCCGAGGGCCGCGTGGTGGCGATGGCCGGCGACGGCATTAATGACGCACCGGCGCTCGCGCAAGCCGACGTGGGCATCGCTATGGGAACGGGAACTGACGTGGCGATGGAAAGCGCCGGCGTCACGCTGGTCAAAGGTGACCTGAGAGGCATCGCGCGCGCCCGTCAGCTCAGCCACGCCACCATGCGAAACATTCGCCAGAACCTCTTCTTTGCGTTTGTCTACAATTCGATTGGCGTCCCGCTGGCGGCCGGCGCGCTTTACCCGTTCACCGGTCTGCTGCTCAGCCCCATGATCGCAGCCGCAGCCATGACATTCAGTTCTGTTTCCGTAGTCAGCAACGCGTTGCGCCTGAGGAAAATTCCACTGTAAACTTCAGTGGTTGGTGGCTAGTAAGACCGTCGTTTGTCCTTGGTTATTGGTCCTTTGTCCTTCGCCTCTCTCGTCGTCGCGCCACCGACAGCGAAGGGCAAGAGACAAAGGACAAATGACAAAGGACTAGGGACTAAGGACCTCACCTATGACATTTCTCAAAACGCGACTACACTTGCTCGGGATGCCCACCACGAACGATCTTCAAAACCTCAGCCGGCTCTCAACCGTCTATGGCATCCGCGGCTTATCCGTCGATGGCCAGGATCTGGTGGTCGAGTACGATGCTTCGCGGCTGCACGAAGCAGAGGTGCTGGCAGAGGTTCGCCGTGGAGGAGTGGCTGCCGAGACTGCTCAGCCGATGCCCCTCGGCGGGTTTGACCATACGGGCGAATTCAGAGATTACGCCTGGCCCACGACCGGACTCAGCCCGGTGAATCAAAAGCAAAAATAGACTTTGCGCAGCACCAATCCCAGACTTCCCCCAGGCTCGCGAAGAAAAGACTCAACACAGAGGCCACAGAGCAAAACAATTGAGATCACAGAGGAAGAAACTCAATACAAGCTCTGTGACCTCTGTAAAAACTCTGTGATCTCTGTGTTGAGATCTTTCTTTTCGGTTGCGGCCACGCTGCGCTGTGTTGAGAACTTTTTCTTCTGTTGCGGCCGTGCTGCAATGTTACTTCGTTAGCTTGGCTGCCGCGGCGACGTCCGAAACGGCCAGAATAATCACGGCTTCGCCCGCGCCTCTCAGGATGGTGCAGTAGGCATAGTTCACATCGATGCCATGGTCGGTGAGCTTTCGCGTCAGTTTGCCCAACGCTCCGGGCCGATCAGAAACGTGGGCGACGAGCACGTCCTGCTCAGCGTATTTCAAATTGAGACTATCCAAGACTTTCTTCGCCACTTCGAGGTTGTTAACCACCAGACGAACCGGCGCCACACCGGGCTGCTCCGGCGCCATGAGCGCCTGAATATTGATGGCCACCTTGGCCAATTCCGAGCACAACTCCGCCAACGCACCGCGTTTGTTCTCAACCATCACTGAAAGCTCTTTGCTGACGCCCATCGAGTCATCCTCCGGAAACGATTGTGTGATTGGGTGATTGAATGATTGGGTGATTGAAGCACCCCTCATCGCCCAATCATCCCATCGCTCGCGCGCACAATCATACAACGGATGTAAAATCTGTACCATTGTGCAACGGTGATGGGTTGTGTCAAGCATTTGTCAGTTGAGCTCCGCGAGAATACAAGACTTCGAACCAAGTTGTTCCGCAGCGAGCGATCCAGAGGCGGAGCTTGAGGAGGCGGTGAGCGCCGCGTCGTGTCCAGCGCA
>JBEKEZ010000036.1:0-66636 GCA_050013575.1 Terriglobia bacterium
CCTGCCGCCATCGGTCCTGCGCGTCGGGGCTCATCGAGCGGGGATTCACCAACGCGCCGGGCTTGCCGCCTGTCTCTCGCCGGTCGCTCGAAATCAAAAAATTAGGATCACCCGGCCGCATCCGGCGGTAGACTTCCCTGCGCGTGACTCTCTCGAATGCCGCGACCTGAGCGGGATTGAGCCAAGTTTCGAGATGTTCTGCGCTGCCCATGCTGTTACGCCTTCCGAGGTCTCTTTCTCTCCGGCTTCTTGCCTCGTTCTTGCAGCATCAGCTTTGCAACCGAGGCCTGAATTGCACCGACAATCTGTGGCAGGCTGTGAACCCGCTCACCCGTTTCAATTAGCTCGCGCAATCGCGGCCCGGCCAGCCAGCGTCGCAGCCGGTCGTCCCCTGTGACCTCGCAAAATGCCGGAACCCATGTTGCCAGCAGGCGAAGCTCTGGCACCGGATTACCGTTTCTGGTAAGCTCGTAAATCATGCTTGCCGTCACGCGGATGCCGAGGCGCTTGCTCATTTCCTCGGCGATCTCGGGCGTCGTTTGTCGGGACCGCGTGATCGCGTCAGACATTAAGCGCCGTACCTCAGCCCCGAGCCTCACAATTTCGGGGTCAGTTTTAGGGAACGTTTCTGTTGAAAGATTAGGGTTGACCATCCTTATCCCTCCATTACAATGGACTCGAAGCGTACCAGAGCAATGGTTACGCTGTCAAGATTTTTTTTTGGCCTGGTCTTGAGTTCTCTGGAGCCGTTGTGAGGAGGCGATGGAAAGAGTAGAAATGAAGAAGAAGCTCGAAGCTAGCCAACTCATCAAAAAGCTCCGTGAGGACCACGGCTACTCTACGCAGAAGGCATTTGCGGACGCTCTAGGGCTCGGTCAGACCGTGGTGTCGGCATGGGAGACGGGCGACAACGTACCCTCGTCTGAGGCATGGGTGAAGATCGGGAACCTCCTGCCCTACCCGGACAACGTGCGGTGTTTCAAGCGCGCCGGCATAAAGCCGCTGGCGATGTTGTCCGCAGCGGCTGGGATCATGGCCGAACAGGCAAGGGCGGCCGAGCCCTTCTGGGAAACCGGTACCGTCGTTCCCGTCCGACGCTTTCGAGAGATCCTGCGAGGAAGGGAGAAAGCTGGCCCCGATGTTCCGTTGCCCAGCGAGTTCCTTCCGAACCCGGATTCGACTATCTGCCTCGTTGTAGACCGGAAGGCCGCTGAGGTGGTTGTCGATTCCCCAAGGGCCATCTTCATCCTAGACGAATCATGCAAAGGCGCTCCCGAGCCGGGGCCTTCTGATGGACACGTCGTTTTTGTGGAGCATGAGTCGCGGGCTGCGAGCATCCCCGGTCAGCAGGTCCGCCGTGAAATTTATATGGGGAGGCTGAGGTTCGTCTTCTACGTCCAGCCGACCGCTGAGTGGAAGTTTCATGCGTCAATAGTGCTGACCTCTCTAGTTGGCGTCCCGCCCTACCGCAAGCGCGTCATCGGGGGTTCCGAGTACTCGGCGCAGAATGAACTAGCAGGGCTGGACCCGTTTGATCCGGAGATCGCCGCGCACCCGCGCGTCGTCTCCGCACGGAACAAAGCCCGCGAGCTGGCCCTCACACAGATCGAATTAGCGCCGGGCTGGAGTCTCCTGGGCAGGGTGCTGGGGCGATTTCATCTTGAGGGCCAGAGAAATGAGTAGGGAGCTGCCGACAGTGAAGGTGGAGCGCGAAACAAATTCGCCTCGTGTTCCGACCACAGTCGAGACGGCTCGGGAGTATGTCCTTCTGAACGGCGCCGAAGCGGCCGGGGTTCTCAGAATGAGCCCGGCGACGCTCCGGTGGTGGGCACGCCCCAACGTTCGGCGCGGGCCGCCTTTTATCCGAGTGGGGAGCCGCACCCGGTACCGCCTGTCAGATTTGCTGAAATATTTGGAAGAAAAGACGGTGCGTCCGGAACGCGGCGCCGCTCCGCGTGTGGCCGAAATTTTGCAATGAGCAACGATCTCAAGCTTCGAGCAGATAGGCGCGGCGGGTTTTCGAGCGCGGAGAATCTCAGGCCTCTCCACTCTGCGCCGTTTCTCCTTTCCCCGCTGCCCGGCTCACCTCCTTGCGGCCGTGCTATCTGCTCGAAGGTTGGGATCTTATGTCCGCTCCAACCTTCATCACTCTTGTGTTGAGCAACCAGGGGCCGGGCAACTTCACCCTGCAGCACGGCCTTGGCCGCATGCCGATTGGCGTGATAATTTTGCCCATCGGAGGTACAGTCTGGGGTCAGCACACGCCGTTCTTTGATCCCACTAACCTGTATTTAGTGGCGAGTGACGTCGTGTCCGGCAAGGTGATCGTATGGTGAAATCACAAAGTTTGGCCGAAAATTTGCAGTGAGCAACGATCTCAAGCTTCGACCGGATAGGCGCGGCGGGTTTTCGAATGCCGAGAGTCTTAACTGCTTTCACTCTGCGGCGCTCCTCCTTTCCCCGCTGCCCGGCTCACCTCCTTGCGGCCGTGCTATCTGCTCGAAAGTTGGGATCGCCAATCGAAAAAAAGGGAGGCAGTGAATATGGATTCGATAAAAGAGCGGACGACCGTAGTAGGCAAGGAGCTGCCGATGCAGCCCGCGCCCGACCGGCTCGCCGAGCTGAGGGAGTCGTTTTTAAGGGACAGCGCCGCTGCGGGGGTCCCGGCGGCGCCGGCGAACAAGAGCGGGGATGCCCCGAGGCCCTCTCGGCCCCCATTGATGGACGGGATCAGCTTTTGACCTTGGCCGTGAGCGCCGGCGGGGGCGCCGAGGTTAAGTCGGAAAAAAAAGGAGCAGCGAACATGGCGAACGGGAAGAAGGTCAGGATTATCACGGGTAAGAAAAGGGTCGCAGACCGGGTGGTCCGGGGCGGCACGGGCAAGGTGGCAGCCTACGTGCCCCTTACGCTGGACGTCGCAAGCGAGAAGGACCTTACGCCGGCAGCGATCCTCGCTGGGCCGATGAAGAAGGAGATTGGGGGCCGGATGCTCTCCTGCTACGTCACGGTGGACGCGCAGGACCTGAGATTCGATGAGGGCGGCAACCTGGTGTACCACAGCGGGCGCGCAGGAGCTGAGGTTTGATGAGGGGGGCAGCCTGGCCTAAGCGGCGCGATGTAGAAGCGAAAACCTGAATGGGAGGAAGTCCATGAACGAGCCAACGATCTCTGCGGGGAAAGCCGAGCGATACCAGATCGCCCTCGACAAGCTCTTCGGAGTTTATAACGGCCTGAGCCTCGAACGCGGAAAGAAAGGCCTGAAGCGCGTGGTGCAGGGTGCGCCGTATCCGGTCGAGATTGCGGCCTTCGCGGACCTGCGTCAAGCCTACACGCTCTACACCGGCGACGCCGGTTTCGACAGAGTAGGGGTGATGCGCTCGACGCAGATTTTCAGCGGCCCGACGTTCCCCGAGGCCCTCGCCAACACGATGAACAAGCTTTTGCTCCGGGATTACCAGACGGAGTACCGATGGCGCGAGATTGTGACCGACGTCACAGCGGCCAACGATTTCCGGCCTCAGACGAGGGTCCGGGTCTCTTATGTAAGCGACCTTCCGGACGTGACCGAGGATCTCCCTATCCCGGAAGTCGTCGTGAGCGGCAGCGAGAGTCTCTCGTTCTCCGTAGTCCAGAAAGCGGGGCTCCTGTCCGTCACGCGGCGCGCGTTGATAAACGATGACGTTAAGGCTATCGGGCGCACCGTGGAGCAGATCGGCCGCGCGGCCTGGCGCACCCTCGCGAGGCGTGTGTGGAATAAGGTCATTACCAATGCCGCCTATGGCGTTGACGGCCTGGCGATGTTCCACGCGACCCACGGCAACCTTGGGGCGGCGGCCCTTGCCGACGCGACCCTCACTGCGGCCAGAAACGCTATATTCTCACAGGTGGAACCGAAGTCCGCCGAATGCCTTGGCCTTTCGGGGCCGTTTCTCCTGGTGGTTCCGATTGCTCTGGAAGCGACGGCCCTGGCAATCAACAATACAATTTCCGCCGCGTGGTACCACCGCTTTGGAGAGGACGGTGAACGGATTTTTGCGAACCCGCTGCTCACCGATACAAATGACTGGTACCTCTTCGACATTTCGGGGAACGTGCCAATCCTTGAGGTCAGCTTCCTCCTGGGCCAGCAAAACCCAACTCTGACACAGGATGATCTTCCGATAGATTTGCCAGCGCTCGCGGAGGACCGGATCGTGTTCAGGCTGCGGCATGAATACGAGGTGGACATTTCTGACTTTCGCGGCGGCTATAAAGCAGTTGTCGCTTAGCGAGAACCGTAGACCGCAGAATCGGGGTGCGCTTCAACATGGACAATGAAGTCAAAATCCGCGTAGGCGCCGACCTGTCCAGCGTCGATGCCTCGCTGGAGGCTTTCACCGCGCAGGCCTCCAAGGCAGCATCCTCTGTCGAAACTGATTTTCAGCAGACGGCCAGAGCCCCCAAAGTTCTCGACGAAAATATCTTATCAGCTCGGGAATCCACGCGGCTGCTCTCGGAGGAGTTCGGGATGCGCTTGCCGCGCGCCGTCACCAGCGCGATCGCGGAAATGGTTCCCGCGATCGGCGGGCTGGGCGGCGCCATGCTCGGAGTCTTTGCAGTCGAACAAGTCGCCAAGTGGAGCAAAGCCGCCTATGATGCGATGAAAGAGCTGCAAGGCGAGACCGTGGAAGAAAAGAAATACTGGGATGAGATCATCAAAGACCAGGAGCGCATCCTTACCCATCCCGCCAGCATCGCCGACGCGCAAGAGAGGATTGCCGAGACCAATAGGCAGTTGGCCGACGTCGACGCCAAGAGAGCCGAAACCCAGAAAGAGCTGAACGAGGTTACCTCTCTGACGAACGCCTTGGACGGCACCAGGCTGAGCGACTCTATTTCTCTGAGCAGGGCACTCAATGATTTGAAGGACAAGGAGGACGCCCTCAACATTCGGCTGAATGAGCAAGTCACAGTGCTGGGCAAGCTGGAGGAATCCGCCAAAAAGGCCGCTGCGGCGTACGCGGCAGGTACAGCTAAGGATGCGGCCGAGTATTCGAAGCACGTTCAGCAACTGATGGCTGAGGCCTATGACGCAGAAAAAAAGCTCCAGACGAAAGCCACCACCGACCATCTCTCACAGGTCAAAATCGAGGAGGACCAACTCATCCGCGCCTGGGAGAAAAGGAATGCCGACGCCAAGCGCTTGGCAGAAGAGCAAACGAGAGATGAGAAAAAAGCGCATAGCGAAGCCACGGAGGACCTGAAGCAGCAGCTCGAGGAGCAGAAGAAGGCTATCAAAGACCGCGATGCCGCCTACAAGGACAGCATCCAGACACTGCTATTAGTGGCCGAGGCCGAGGAGATGGAGAGGGCGGCGGCGCAAGCCTCGGTCCAGGGACACGTCGCGGCCATTGCGAGCAAGCTGGGTCTGGAAAAAGAGTACGTCATCGCCGAGGCTGCATTCAACATCCCGAAAGAATTGGCGATGGCTTTTGCTGATCTGGCTATTGACGACGACTGGGGGGCGGCACAGCATTTCGCCGCAGCGGCGGAATGGGGCGTGGCTGCGGGCCAGGCGGTGGCCAGCCTCGGGGGTGGCGGAGGCGGATCGAGGGCTAGCGCAGGCGCCGGCGCGAGCCGGGTATCCGGGGGCGGGGCGCGCGGATCGAGCGCGGGTGGGGGATTGCAGCCTCCGGGCCTGGGCGGCCCGGCGTCGGAACGCGCGGGGAACACGTTCAGTGTCCATGTCTACGGCAGTCTGATTCACCAGGATGATCTCGCCAATTTTCTGGCGCAGACACTTCAGGGCAGCACACAGCGGGGCTCTGCGGTAATCACGCCCATGACAGCGACGGTGCCGAGGAGCTGAGGAGACAAGGCAGAAATAAACCCTTAATGACCCACCACCCGGGCGAGCGCGTTGCCCCTTGCATTCTTGGTGTTTCTGCCTCCTAGTTGCGACAAAAACCCTGAACCGTCGCATTTTTGCGACAAAAACCCTGACCCATCTGCGACAATAACCCTGACCCGTCACAAAGACCTGAATCAGGGCTTCCGGATGCGCGGCCCTCAGGCGGGCTTGAGTGCGGTAGCGCCGGCAACCGCCGTTCTTAAGCCAACCACATCGCCGAGAGGGGCCTTCATCGACGCAGCCTCGATGCCCGCTTACAATGCCTCTGCTTCCGCGGCACAGCTCCGCCCACTGCTGATTGTCGACCGCTTACCACCTGTTTCTTTGAGTCTGCTCCGGGTGAGAAGGATCGGCGGGGCAGTTGGCGGAGTGGCGACTATGGTCCGCACAAGGTTACCGGTGTGTTGCCACCAGCCGTGGAACACTTGGCCGTGGGTGTAACGAACGTGTAGCGGCCGCCAGCCATTGAAGTCGTCTAAGGACGGAACGCCGAGGTTTGAATCTACGATACACCATTTTCCGTCATCGTTTTGGCGCCGCAACGCGAGGACGGGGAGAACGCTGAGAGACCTTGTATCAAGGCGAAGCCCGGCGCGCAAGGCTTTGAGCGCGCTCTCCTTCCCACTCCAAAGCAAAGCCAAAAGCTGAGGCTGGTCCCCCGCAGTCATCCGCGCAACCAACTCTTGCTCGTCGGTCGTGAAGTAATCGTCGACAAAAGCGGCGCTGTGCGGCTCGATGGTTTCGAGGTCGCAACCGATCGCCCCGTGGGGCGGGGCGACGGCGCAAACCGCCAGACCAGCGCGGTGGCTGAGCGAAATCGCAACGCGCGACGGCTCGTTCGCGATAAAGACCTCCGGCGCGCCAGACGCCGCCGGGCGCAATTCGATCCCCGTGAGGGAGCAAGGTTCGGCGGGCAGGTTCAAGAAAGCAGCCACGGCATGCTTCGCTGTCCACCGTCCGAGCCGCCAGTCGTTGCGGCGCTTCGGAACGCGCATGCCGTTGAGCCGGGCCATTTCGCTGGCGCTAAGCCAGTCATTCTCCCGCGGCACATCCGCTTCGTTTTGTTCCAGCCAGTAGACGTTCATCAGCAATCAAGTTGACGTCTCTCTATGCTACGACGGATTGGGGTGACATCACGGTCTGCAGCGCTTTCAGTTGCTTCGCGTCGAAGGCGTTGGGCAGCGCCACGGTCCGGTAACCCCTGAGACGCACGTATCGGTTTCCGGTGGTATCGACAACGTCGGCATCAAAGCTCCCTCGGCCGGTGTCAGGAGTGACTACTGCATAGAGCCGGCCTTCGGCCAGATTCTGCTCGCGATACAGAGAGACTTCATCAAGGTGCTGCGGCAGTCCCATCCGGCCGAGTGCGCCCATTTCCCACAGCCCCGCGGTTTGGAAGCAGAGCTCGATGAGCCGCGGGGCCATCAGCGTCGGACGCTCCGACGGGTGGTGATGGTCAGGCAGGTCTTTGGGCAACTGTCCGATAATCCGGTCGCCATCGCGCCACGCGCGCTCCACAACCTGGTAAGCGGGGCCGTGGAAGTAGAGGCGATAGATGTCGCTTGCTTCGATCGTGGCATGGCCATCTTGGCCATGAGCTTGCAAGGGCGGGACGCCCGTGCCACGCTGTTCGGTCAGCCGCACGCGGCCCGTAAAGTGTGTAGTGCTTTGCGGCTCGGTTTGATTCGGAAGTGATCTACGCCCGATCAGGCGGCAATGCGCCACGACAGCGTCGCCGTCAGGACGGAAAACAGCCTCGATCGTCAACGCGCGCGGCTCGCCCCGATAGAACTTAAAAGGTGCCAGGAACGTGACGTCCTCGACCGCCTCGACATGCCAGCCTGGGAGCATGGATTGGGCGGCTTCGGCGAATGCCTCGATGCCCATGACGCCAGGCAGGACGGGCGTGCCGTCGATTTGATGATCGTGCAAGAAGGGTTGAATCGCCGGGTCCAGCGTGGTCTCAATCGTGAGGCCGCTTTGGAGGCTCATGCCGCCCATCGTTCCAAACATCGGTCCCGGCGATGGTGACGGCTTTTCAACGGACGCCCCCGCCGCTGTGGTGTCCAATCCGCCGGTCGGGTCCCATTCATTCAGCAGAGTACCGAGACGCTGGCCGATGACAATCTCACCGCGCGTACCGCCCGCTGTCAATTCGCGGCGGATCAGAGGAATGCCCGCCTCGGGCGGAAGCATATCGATCCCGGCCAGTTCCATCATTTTCGGGATCGAACCGCGCGTGGCCATACCGATCCCGCCCCATGCAGTCCAGTCGATGGCGATGCCACGCGTCGCCGGCCGCGTGGTGCGAAAACTCGATGTGATCTTGCACAGCAGATCATTCGCCGAGCTATAGTCTGTTTGTCCTCCGTTGCCGAAGCGGCCGGCTATCGAGCTGAACGCTACCGTCGCGCCAAGGGGCATGTCGCCGATGGCATGCAAAAGGTTGAACCAGCCGTCGCTCTTGACGTCAAAAACCAAGTCGAACTCACGCTGGTCTTTATCCGGCAAGAAGTGGCTGCGCTCTATTCCAGCGGCGTGCAGGAGGACGTCGATGCGCCCGCTTCGCTCGCGCACTTGGTTGATGATTCTGGCTACACCTTCCGCGTCCGTAAGATTGACGCTGAAGTAGTGCGCGGTGCCGCCCGCCGCGTGCACGGCATCGATGGCGCTCTGTGCTGCCTGGGCGCGCTCCAGCGCTGCCAGCTCTTTTTCAACCAGCGCCGGCGTCGCTCGCTCGCCGCGCGCCTTGATGCGGGCGGTGAGATCGTGCTTGAGCCCGTCTTTGTCGCTGATGAAACGCTTCAGGTCGGGATTATTGGGATCGGGCTTCGGCACCAAATCGAGCAGGTAGAATGTGCCGCCGGAGGCTGCTGCCAGATCGGCGGTGATGGCCGAGACGATGCTTCCCGCCGCGCCAGTGACGAGAAACACCGTTTCCTTGTCCAGCTTCAGTCCCGGTTGGCCGTCGGCCGCGGGCTGCTCTTCGAGACCGATGGTCCAACGCAGCCCTCCTTTGTAGCCGATCTCGATCGCGCCCGGATCGCAGAGGGTTTCGTCGATCAGGATTCCTGCAAGTTCCGGCGCGTCGCATTCAGCCTCGAAATCAACCACCTTGACAAGGGCGTCCACGCGCTCACGCTTATAGGTTTTCGTAAAGCCTGCGACCGCGCCGCCCAGCGGAGCGATCGCTCCTCGATCGTGGTAGCCGTGCTGCCCGCCGAGGTGCGTGGCGGAAACGAGGAATGTTCCCGGCGCTGCGACCTGCTCATACAGCGTGCGCATCACCGTGTAGAGCGACTTAACCCGGACCCGCAGGGCTTCGTGCCATTTTGCCAGGTCCATGGCAGACAGGCTTCCTTCGTCGTCCAGCGCCGGCAGCCAGTAGACTCCGTGGATTGGACCGGCGGCCAGCCAGTAGTTCAGGCAACCTGCCAGCCCGTCTGCATCCGGCGCGCCCTCAATCATGAGGACTTCTACACCCAGCGCTTGCAGGCGTTGCGACAAAGCCTCCCCCACGCTGCCCTTGTCCGGCATGATGACCACGCGTCGACCGGTGCCGAGCGTCACACCTGTTGGCTTGCAGATGTTCAGTGGCGGGCGCAAATTAGGTACCGGCACGCGGCGCGGAATACGGTTTGCGGCGTCCAGGCTGGCCAGCGCCGGGTGCAGCGTCTCGCGGGGTTCGGGTTTTGGGATCCGGGATTCGGCGTTCGCTAATGCGCCGCTCACTGGCCCGGCAAATGGCCCTTCTCCACCGTCCCCGCGCGAACCCCGAACCCCCAATCCCGGATCCCGAGTCGTCGCTGGCGCGCCCGCTATGCGTGACTTGTCGCGCGCGAATTGGATGACAGCGGCCAGGGTAGGGAAGTCGCGCAGCTTCAAATTCTCATCGAGCGGAATGTCATAGGCCGCTCGCACCGCCGCGAACATCTCGGCCTGCTTGACGGTATCGATTCCGAGGTCCGCTTCGAGGTCGAGATCCAAGTCGAGCATATCTTTCGGATAGCCCGTCTTCTCAGCGACGATCTCGAGTACCTTTTCTTTGATCGGATCATCCGCAGTGGCTTGGGCTGCGACCGAGGTTGGCACGGGTGTGGACGCCTGCGAATCCTTTGGCGATGCGGAAGCTAGGTGCCCCTCAGACGCAGGCTCTGACCTTGGGGCGCGGATCAAGTCGGGGCGCCTCTCATATACAAACCGGATGACGTGCGCCAAGGTGGGATAATCGCGCAGCTTGCGACTGTCGTCGCGCGGAATGTTGTAGATTTCACGAATGGCCGCGAACATTTCCGCCTGTTTGACGGTGTCCACGCCGAGGTCGGCTTCAAGATCCAGATCCAAATCCAGCATGTCTTTCGGATAGCCGGTCTTTTCCACAACCAAAGCCAGGACGCGTTCCTTCACAGGATCCGCAGCGCCGTCATTTGCAGAAATCGCTGCGGGTTCCGGCGCGGTGGGTTTGGCTTCTTCTTGGGTGTCTGTCTTCGCCAGTGTCGCCGCCCCAGTCGGGAGTGGGGCGCAAGGGGCTTCGGTACCGAGGTCCGGTTGTCTTTCGTGCACGAACCGGATCACATGTGCCAGCGTGGGGTAATCACGTAATTTGAGTTTGTCGTCACGCGCGATGCCGTAAGCTTCGCGGATGGTGGCGAACACCTCAGCCTGCTTGACCGTATCGACGCCCAAATCGGCTTCGAGGTCCAGGTCGAGATCGAGCATGTCGATGGGGTAGCCCGTTTTTTCGGCTACCAGAGCCAGCACGCGTTCCTTCACCGGATCACTTGGTGCGCCGGCGGGTTTAGGCGGCGCGGAAGGCGCGGGCGAAGCCACTGGAGGCTGGAGTGCTTTCGGCCTTCCATCCCCTATCGCCATGGGTGGCGGTGCCTGAACCGTAGCGGCTGCCGCCGGCTTTGTTTCGAAATGTGGGGCGGGCGGCGCAGCTCTTACTGCTAGCGCGGGCGCCGGCACAGGGCGAGACTCCTGGGAGGCTTCAGTCGTTCGTGCGGACAGCCGGTGATCCCGAACGCGCAGCGTGTGGCGGACTACTTCCAGCTCGCTGACCGCCTGGCCGGAAATCTGACTTAGCCAAGCAGTCCAGGCATCCGGATCGGCAATACGATAAGCGTAGCCCAAAGCATTCGGACTGGGACGGACTCCGTCCTTCGACTTCACCCATCGCAGCAGCGTCATGCTGATTTGTGAACCAAACCCGGCGGCCAAGCGCAGAGCGTACTCGATGGGATAGGCACCGCCCCGCGAAAGGTTTAGAGAGCCCAACTCAGGATCGACTTCCTTGAAGTTGGGCACGGGCGGCACGCATCCTGTTTCCAGCGCTTTCACCGCGACGACCTCTTCGATCCCGGTGGCCATCGCGTGGCCGGTGAACCCCTTGGTGTTGGCGATCACGATCTGGTCCGCAGCGTCGCCAAAGACACGGCGCAACGCGTGAATCTCGGCGGCGGCGCTGCCCCCGCGTGCCGGCGTGTAGGTCTCGTGTGAAACAAAAACCATCCGCGGTGCAATCTGATGTCGTTCAATACCGAAGCGCGTTTCGGCTTGCGCGACCACGTCCTCCATCACTTGGCAGATGTGCTGGACATCGAGACGAGTGCCATGGAAGGCGCTGTTGGCCGTCACCGTGCTCAACACCTCGCAGATGGGTCGGATGCCGCGCTCGCAAGCTGACTCCGCGCTCTCTACCACCAGGGCTGCGGCGCCCATCCCGATAATCATGCCGTGCCGGCGGCGGTCGAAGGGAAGGGCAGCGTCTTCGACCACTTCGTCCGTGGCCGCCGCTCCGCTGGCCAGAAAGCCCGCGCCGAACCAGTCGATCAAATTATCGGAGGTGACGTCGTCGGCCGAGATCACGATCACCCGGCGGCAGCGACCGGCGCGGATCCAATCCTCCGCCAGCGTCACGGCTTGTGAAGTGGTCGCGCAAGCAGCGTTGATGGCGGTATTGGGGCCGCGGGCGCCAATGAATTCGGCGAATTGCGAGTGGCCCATCGACAATGCTCTGAACAGGAAGCGCCGGTCGAAGATAAACGGCTCTTTGTTGATGGCGGCGCGCAGTTCGCTGATGCGGCGGTCGAGGTCCTGTCCAACGATGGTAGGGCCATTCGCCTCGGCTACCCGGGCGCGCAAACTTTCCAACACCTCCAATTGTTCGCGGCGGCCGTGGTGTATGTAATAGCGCGTCAACTCTTCAACCAAGAAGTTGTAGCCGGGGAAGGCGGAGCCGAAGATCACTCCTGTATCGTCGCGAAGAGCTTCGGGCAGTCCCCACCGGTCCGGCAACTGAGTGCCTTTGCTCGTGGTCTTGTAGCGCATGACCAGCGGGAGGCCCGCGTCACGCAGCGCGTCGATGCCCACCGCCATTGCCAGGCAAGTGACGCGGTCGAGGGCGGCCAAACGCTCGGCGGGAACGCCGAATTCCTTCTCCAGATCGAGAGCGCCGCCGCGCCCCGCCAGCTTGATGACGTCGGCCAGATTATTGATGGTCTCAAACGTGGGCCCGCCGTTGTCCCTCTTTACCAGGCGGGTGATGTTCTTCTCGAGCATGGCGCGCCGGAAGCGCGTGGGGACTGCACCGATAAACTGATCGCCCCGCAGGATGCGCTCAACATTCGAATCATCGAAGATATGCTCGGTGCCAGGCAGTCCCAAAGCCGCTCCCGTGATCGCCACCGGCAGGCCGGCCGAGGGCACGTGGTGGCCGTGATAAATTTCCCAACCGCGCTCAAGAAAATCAGCCATCAAATGACCCAGTTCAGCGTAACGATCGGCGGTCGCGAGAGGCGGGATTCGGGTTTCGGGGTTCGGGGTTTGGGAAAATCTGGCTGCGGCGGTTCTTTGCTCTGCGAACCCCAAATCCCGAAACCCGAACCCCGTGACCTCCGGCGATGCTTCGGCGCGCCCGCGGCCCAATCCTGCCGCATACAGGCCACACAGCGCTTGGTTGAAGGCTGCAATATCACCGGTTCTTGGATGATTGGTAGAAAGCGAAACTACATCGTCTCGCTCGCCGAGCACATCCTCGACAAATCCCTGCAACGCCCTTTTCGGACCGACTTCAACGAAGACGCGCGCGCCGGCGCCAAGCAGCGTGTGCAGGCCTTTGACAAATTGCACGGGAGAAGCGATCTGGCGCGCGAGAATGTCCAGCATTTGTGGCACGGCGTTCGGGCCCATGGGATAGAACTCGCCGCTCACGTTGGCGACGACGGGTATGCGCGGCGATTGGAGACGGAGACGCTCCAGCACCCGTCGCAGCGGCTGGCTAGCAGGCGCGACAATGGACGAGTGGAATGCATGACTGACCGGCAACGCCGTGACGTTGTAACCTGCTTTTTTGAAAACCTCCATGGCTTGCTCCACCGCCCGGCTCGCGCCGCCGATCACCGCCTGCCGATTGCTGTTGATATTGGCGATGACGACGTAACCCTCCACGGTCGTTATGAGCCGCTCGATCTCTGCGAGTGGAGCAATGACGGCCGCCATCCGGCCGTTGTCCTGGAGTGAGACGCGAGTCATTTCGCGGCCGCGCGCGCTGACGGCTTCGAGCGCGTCTTCGAAGGGAAGAGCGCCGGACGCAACCAGTGCTCCGTATTCGCCCAAACTGTGGCCCATGGTCATGTCGGGCTGGATGCCGTAAGCGGCCAGAAGCCGGGTCAGGGCCAGATCGGTCGCCAGTACAGCGGGTTGGGTAATGGCCGTCTGGCGCAGATCGTCCTCGGCCTTTGCGACCGCGTTGGTGTCGGCGTGGTCCACGAAGATAAATTCACTCAGCGGTTTGCCGAGCAGCGGCGCCATCACGCGATCCGCTTCGACAAAGGTTTCGGCCACGACAGGCTGGACCGCGCGCAACGCCTGTAGCATGTTGACGTACTGCGAGCCTTGACCGGTATAAAGGAACGCCACCTTGGGCGCAGGACCGTGGCCGCGGAATATGCCTCGCGCGCGTAGGGCTCTCCACGCCGCCGGATCGTTGGCGGTCAGCGCCTTGAGCGCCTTGGAGGATTTGTTCGCCAAGTCGGCGGCATCGGCATAGTCAATGGCCAGGCGCTCCATCGCGCGCAGGTCTGATTCCGCCGGCGCGGCTGGCGCAGGGGCTCGACCCGCCGCGGCATCTTGCTGCACGGAGCGCAGACGCTCAGCTAGTGCGGCCTCGGAGGGGGCGCCGATCACCAGTGCGCCGCGTAACGGGGCTTTCAATGGCAATCCAACATCAGAAGCGCGGTAAACATCCTTTGCATTCGCGGTTGCTCCGTCCATCGCGGCGGGGGGCATCTCTCGGACCGCAATTGATCGCTTGCCATTGCCGCTCAGCCTGTGAGGGATGTATTCCTCAAGTACGATGTGGAAGTTTGTGCCGCCAAAACCAAAAGCGCTCGCCCCGGCACGCCGCACACCATCCACGACGTTCGTCCACGGCCGAAGCTCAGTGTTCACATGAAGCGGCGAACGCGAAAAGTCGATATCTGGGTTGGGATGCTCGCAGTTTATGCTGGGGGGCAGCACCTTGTCGCGAAGGGCCAGAGCGGTTTTCAGCAACCCGGCGGCGCCGGCGCCTCCTTTCAGATGCCCAATGTTCGATTTGACCGAGCCCAGCGCCACGGAACCGCTGGGCAGTCGAAAACCGCTGAGGACTTCGTTCATGCTTTCCACTTCGACCCTATCGCCCACTTTGGTCGACGTGCCGTGGCCTTCGATCAACGTCGCGGTCGCGGGTGATAGGCCGGCATTCTTCCAGGCTCGCTCGAGGCACAGTTTTTGCCCGATGGGGTTGGGAGCGGTGATGCCCTTTCCCTTGCCGTCGCTCGAGCCGCCGATGCCTCGCAGGACGGCATAGATCTTGTCTCCATCGCGTTCGGCGTCGGCAAGGCGCTTGAGCAAAAAGACCGCGGCGCCTTCGCCCATCACGAAACCGTCGGCTCCCTCGGCGTAGGGGCGAGTGCCGGTGGCCGAGAGCGCGCCAATCTTGCAGAACTTGATGAACGATGAAGGGCCCATGTTGTGGTCTATGCCGCCCGTGACGGCGACGTCGTAATCGTTCTCGACCAGTCCCTCTATGGCCGCACTGATGGCCGCCATCGCTGAGGCGCAGGCCGCGTCAGTAGTGAAATTGGGCCCGCGGAAGTTATAGAGGTTTGCAATGCGGCCGGCGATGCAGTTGGCCAGTTCGCCTGGCATGCTGTCTTCGGTAATTTCGGGCAGCAGCTTGCCGATTCGTTGGTGCAATTCGCGAATGATGTCGCGCCGCATCGCTTCCGGTAGCGCCGCAAAGCTGGCGCTCTCCGACAGTTCGCGAGCGTACTCAGGAAAGTAGGCGCGCAAAGCGGTGAGATAGTGTTTTTCCCCGGCCATGGCATTCCCCAGGATCACGGCCGTGCGATTGAGATCGAGCGGCCGCTTGGGATAGCCGTAGTCTTCCAAGGCTTCGCGGGTGCAAGCGATGGCCCATCTTTGTTGATCATCCATGGCATTGACCACGCGGGGCGGAATTGCCAAATGCCACTTCATCGGATCCCAGACGAAGTCGCGCACCCAGCCGCCAATCTTGGAGTAAGACTTGTCTGGCGCGCTCGGATCGGCATCGTAGTAAAGCGCCGGATCCCACCGGTCGGCCGTGACCTCGCTGATGCTGTAGCGGCCCGCCTTGACGTTTTCCCAGAAGGCCGCAACGTTCGGAGCGTCGGGCAGAACGGCTCCGGTTCCCACAATCGCGATTGCACGATGGGCTGTGTCTTCCATGATCAAGCTCCTATTCATCTTGTAGCGGCGCCCCTGGTGGTCGCCCAGGGGCAGGCACAAGGCCTGCTCCTGCCGAGGGATCTCTCAGCCCTACGCGGCAGACTGTGCTGCGCCCTTTGTCACGCGGCCATAAAGCACGTCGGCGACAAAATCCATGTCCAAAATCAAGCCTAATTGCGCGCGGTGAATGGCGGGCAGCCCCAAAGCCGTTTCAAACCTGGCCATTTCTGAATCGCTTACGCCTCCGGCTCCGGCCACCCAGCGCAGGCCTTCTTCTCCCACTTTGAGCGCCGCTTCGCGCGCGAAGATGCGGGAGAGCGCAGCGAGCGCCGTCGCGTCGAAGCGCTGGTTGGCTTTCTCGCTCAGACGGCCTTCCGCCATCAGCGCCGCGCGGCGAGACAAGCTGCCTGCGCACTCTGCGTAGGCGATCAGTTCGCCCAGCCGCAGGAGAATGTGCTGATAGCGCGTCAAGCGCGCGACGCGTGCTTTCTCCATGACTTCGGCCAAGGCGTGCATTGCCAGCGCCGCGATGTTGGCGCCGACGTTCCGGTGGCTGGCGTGCAGCTCTTCGAACCTGCGGGCCTGTTCGTGATAATACTGCCCACGCGTTTTCAAGTGAAGCTGCCAGCGGTCGCGGCTGATGGTCATCTCCATGATCTCGGAGGTTCCTTCGTAAATTGTGGTGATGCGGACATCGCGGCTGATCTTTTCCACCATGTATTCGTGGGTGTAACCGTATCCGCCCAGAGCTTGGATGCTATCCTCCGCTGCCTGATTCCCGGCCACTGTCGACATGTACTTAGCGACAGCGCCTTCGGTGTTCAAGCTTCCTTCGCCGGCGTCAATGCGCTCGGCGGTCTCTTCGATGCAGGCACGGCCGGCTTCCAGACGGGCCACATTGGGCACGATCAACTTGTGTGTATATCCCTGCTTTTCCGAGAGCGGCGCCCCCGCTTGGATGCGTTTGGTGGAATAAGGAATGGCTCGATCGAGCGCCGCCCAGCCGGCGCCGAGGCCGAAAGCGGCCACCATCAGGCGCGTATAGCCGAACACGAGTTGTGCCTGCGTCAATCCCTGTCCTTCGACACCACCCAGCAGCCGGTCGGCATCAACATAGACGTCAGTGAACGAGAGGGCTGCCGTGTTACTGAGGCGGATGCCGTGCTTGTTTTCCGGCTCATCGTGCTTGAAACCGGGCGCGCCTTTCTCAACCACGAACCAACTGGGACCGCTGGGGGTGTTCGCCAAGATCGAGTATGCATCCGCGATCCCGCCATTAGAAATCCATTGCTTGCTGCCATTGATTTTGTAGCCGACGATCTTGCCATCTTGCATCACCCGGTCCGCCGTGCTTTCAAGCGCGCCCAGATCACTCCCGGCGTTGGGTTCAGTGGCGCCGTAGGCGAACACCAATCCCTCTTCCGCGATGCGAGTCAGCCAGTGTTTCTTTTGCTCCGGCGTGGCGCCCACCCTGATCGGATCGCTGCCGAGAAATGTGGCCAGCACCGCTGTGGCGACACCCAGATCGATCCTCGCCATTTCTTCACAGACGCAATACACATCGAAGGCGCCGCCGCCGAAACCGCCGAACTCCTCAGGGATGAACAGGAGCTGAATGCCCAGCTTGTCCGGGCTGCACATCTGTCGAACGATTTCCAGCGGACATTCGTCGCGAGCATCCAGTTCCTGAAGCGTTTCGTCCGGCAGGTGCTTCTTGGCGAAGTCTTTGAGCGCTTTCAAACTGGCTTTCAGCGTCTTTTTTGTAATCATGGGCGATGCCTCTTAAGCCGGCTGCTAGGTGCTAAGTTCTAGGTGTTGGGTACAGAGAATGATCCCGTATCCGAACTGTCAATTCCGGCAGGAACTCCAAGATATCATCGACGATTGCAACGTCAGCTATTTGAAAAATAGGGGCCCTGGGGTTTTTGTTGATGGCGACGATGAAGGGATTGCCCTTGATCCCGGCCAAGTGCTGGAACGAACCGCTGATGCCGCAGGCGAGGTAAACCTTGGGCTTCACGGTCTGGCCTGACGAGCCCACTTGGCGGGATTTGGGCAGCCACTTGGCGTCGACCACGGGCCGCGAGCAGCTCACCGCGGCGCCTAGGGCCTCGGCCAATTCCTCGGCGATGGCGACATTGTCTTTTTCCTGGATGCCACGGCCGATCGAAACCAGAACCTGGTGCTTGGTGATATCGACGTCACCCGACTCGGCGACGACCGTCTCGACGTAGCGCCTTCCCGCCGCGCGCACGCCGACCTCGGATGATTTGTCGACGACGGTCCCGTTCGTCGGGGCGCTGTCCAGGGGCTTGAACGCCCCCGGACGGACGTTGATAACCGCGCCTGATGAAATATCGCAGCGAACGTGAGCGCTTACCGCGCCTCCGAATTCCTGGCGGACCACTTTCAGACTCGTGCCTTCAACTCCTTCGACGGCCAACACGTCTGAGACAAAGGCCGAATTCAACTTGATGGAAAGACCCGGCGATAGATCGACACCGAAATGGTTGTGGACAACCAGCACAATACTGTCCTTTGGCAGGATGTTTACCAAGGCTTTCCGGACGAGTTCGGCATTGGGGTAGGTCAGGGCTTCGTTGGCGATTTTCCACACCTCGCCGTATGAAGCTCGGAGGGCATGGCAAACGGCATCAAGTTCAGGACCGCAGCCTGTGACGATGGCCGTCGGGGAGGCGGCGGGATCGATCTTATTTGCCGCGGCCGCCAGCTCCGCCGCTGTATCATCAGCAACGGCGTCTTTGTGTGCGATGTAGGCGAATATGCGAGCCATTAGTTCAATCCTCCTTTGGCTCTCACTAACTCAATTAGTCTATCGATCTTCTCGGCGCGGCTGCCTTCGAGCACCTCGGCCGCCTTGTTCGGCGTGGGCACGAAATAGTCCGCCCGTTTCACTTTGGCTGCCGCTTCCCCAACGGCGCCGGGGTCAATGCCTAGTTCCGAGGCGCCAAAGGTCGGGATCTCCACCGACGCCACTTGCCTTATGCCTTTCATGCCGACATAGCGCGGCTCATTGATGCCAGTCTGAATCGAGAGCACACACGGGAGATCGATCTCATTGATCTCTTTGTTCCCGCCTTCGATTTCGCGGCTGACCTTCAACTTCTTGCCGTCAAGGACTTCAATGGAATTCACCAGGGAGGCGAACGGGTAGTCGAGCAGCGCCGCCAGCATCCCGCCGACCTGGGCTGCGCCGTCCTCAGCCTGGACGCCGGTCAAGATCAGGTCGTAATGACCTTTCTCGACGAATGCCTTCAGAATTGTGGCGATACCCTTGCCGTCCGATCCGCTGAACGTCTCGTCGGAGATCAGCGCAGCGTGCTTCGCGCCCATGGCCATCTCGCGGCGCAGGATTTCCTCGTCGTCCTCGCCACCGACGGTAACGATTGTGACGTTGCCTCCGACGCGATCAACGATCTGAAGAGCCTCTTCGACCGCGTAGTTGTCCGGTTCATTCACCGAGTACACGAGATCGTCACGCTCGATGTCGTTACCCGCAGCGTTGAGTTCAATCTCGTTTTCTGAAGTGTCGGGCACTCGCCTGGCACAAACTAGAATGTTCACGCTGAACCTCCTCGTCGTTTCCCCGGGGTTCGGGGTTTGGGATTCGGGGTTCGTGAGTAAGCGACCGATATATTTTCTGCGACTCCCGAAACCCTAAACCCGAAAACCAACGTTACGCCATCTGTTTATCCACCAGTTCTGCCAAGTCGATCGCGGTCATCTTTCCTTCCAGGCCTGCCACCTTGATTGCATCCTCGATGTTCACCATGCAGAACGGGCACGCCGTCACGATCACATTGGCCCCGGCTTCCGCCGCCATCTGGACTCGCCTGACGCCCATTCGTTGATCTTCTTTGGGTTCGTAGAAGAGCATCAGCCCTCCGCCGCCACAGCAGAAGGACCGGTCCCGGCAGCGGCTCATTTCAACCCTGTTCAATCCAGGAATCGCATCGAGCACCGTGCGCGGGTCGTCGTAAATCTGGTTGTGGCGCCCCAGATAGCAGGGATCATGGTAAGTGTAAACGTTTGCCTCGTTTTCGACCCGATTGAGTTTGATCTTGCCGGACTTTACCTCCCGCGCGATCAGTTGACTGATGTGCTCGACCGGCGGCACATCTTTGTAATCGTGCTTCAGCGCATTGAAGGCGTGCGGGTCATTGGTGACGATGCGCTTCGCTCCGGATCCTTTGATGGCCTCCGTGTTGTGGTCCCGCAAGGCCATGAAAAGCGTCTCTTCGCCGAAGCGCCGCACTTCATGGCCGCTATCCTTTTCTGCCGCGCCCAGGATTGCGAACTCCTCTCCCACGTGGTTGAGAATCCGCGCCGTGGCCCGCCCAATCGCCTGCATCCGGTCATCGTAGGAGGTGATGCTGTCGACAAAATACAGAGTTTCCGCGCTTGTGTTGGCGTTCTTTCCTTCCAGGATCTTGACGTCGCAGGTCTCGTGGAACTCCTTGGCCTTGGCCCAGTCGGCTCGTTTCTTGTCCATCTTGCCGTAGGGGTTGCCTCGGCTTTCGAGGGCCCTTAGCGGCTTCTGAAGTGACTGGGGTACATTCCCATCGTCAATCATGCCCCGCCGCAGATCGACGATCTTATCGATATACTCCACGAACAGCGGACATTCCTCCTCGCAAGCGCCGCAGGTGGTGCAGGACCAGATTTCGTCCTCGGAGTAAATGCCACCGACGAGGGGCGCCGAAGGCACGCTTCCGGTCGAGTTGCCAAACACCGGATAATGTTGGAAGCTGTAATCTCTCGCCTTGATGGTGATGAACCTGGGCGACAGCGGCCTTCCCACCGTATTGGCCGGGCAGTTGTCCGAGCACCGGCCGCAATCGGCGCAGGAATAGAAATCGAGCATGTGCTTCCAGGTGAAGTCTTCGAATTTCCTTACCCCGAAGGATTTCAGCTCGCCCAGATGCTCATCGGTGATGCCCCACCTCACCGGCTTCACAGTTCCCCGGTCCAGCTTCGCGAAGTAAACGTTGAACAGGGAAGTAATCACGTGGAACTGAATCCCAAAAGGCCGATAGCACAGCAAAAAGTAAAAGGTGAACTCATGCAAGAGACAGGCGCCGAGGCGGAGATTCCACAGCATTGGCAAGGGTGTTGAATTGAGAGCCATCTTCAACACCCAGGGCAGCGACAAGACAGCCAAAGAAGCGACGGGCTGCTGGCCCTGCTGTGCGTGGCCGGCGGCCTGGGCGGCAGCAAAGAGGCTGTCGGCCGCCATCAGGATGGCGATCAGCGCCAGCAAGAAGATGGCGTCCACCGGGTGGCCTTTGCCGTACCTTGCCGGCACAGCGTACCGTGCGGGCTTGAAGACAATTCGGCGGATCGCTGCGATGGCCATGCACAGGAATACGATGGTCGCGGCGTAGTCGGTGAGGATGTCGTAGGCGTGACCGAATGGTCCTGAGAATTCCAAATCACTGGAGAGGCCAAAAATCAGCAGACAAAACGAGCGTATCACCAGGCTTATGAAACCGGCAAAAATGAGAATGTGAATCGTTCCCGCGAATCTGTAGCGCGGGTGCTTCCACTGTCCTAGCCAAAATTGCAGAACCCTGCCCAAACGATCGAGTGGCCGATCAAAACGAAAATCACGTTCGCCGTGAATGAGCGGCGCCAGCCGCTTCACAACGATGTAGGTGAAAAACGCGACGCCGAGCAGATGAATAGCTAAAAAGAGTATGTGCGCCGGAACCGGCCAGGATGTCACTTGGACGGGTGGGTCAGTGACCATGGTGGTCGATTGCTCCTAACTCCAAACTTAGAGTGGCAGACTTTCTGGGATGCGAAAGTCTGCGTTACCTATAGCTTCTGAGCGTTGACGCGAACGAAAAAGGGATCAAGCGCGCGCTCAGTTCTCCTCCCCGACGCGAGTCCAACAACGCTGTCGTAACGATATGCACATCCTCGATTTCTGTATGTGACCACTAGCACGCTTCGCTCGTGATGGCCGTCACTCTGAATGTCAGGTGTCACGCGGTCAGGCGCTGCTGGAAAAGTGGCTAGCGGGAAGTGGCGAGCGGCCATGCCCGGGCGCTTATACATCACCTTCTTTGAGTCCCACTGGCCCAATATGTCAGAAATTGTAATTCAGTCACTATGCAGGCTCTGAGGAAGTGATGCCCGTCACCGCTCACCGTGACATCAGGTAACGCGATGGATGTCTCGGCGGCGCGGGTCGCCGGGTGATTGCGTCGCTACGGGAAAATTGGCCAGAGCCGACGGGCTGGCGGTAGGCGGATGAGCAACGATCCCTCTTTTGACATTTCGTCGGCCGCCAATCACCAGCCGCTAGCCGTTGCTTTTGTCAAACACTACTTGACTTCGGCCGCAGGCGGACGCAGAATGACGCGTTCATTCCGCGCTTAGCGGGGGCTATTGACGGGGCGGAACTCCATCGATCAACCGATTGAAGGGAAGGGGTAGATTTGGAAGGTCCGAAGGACCTTAGTGCTTGGGGACCGTTTTGTCTCGCGCTTCGCACGGGTCAGCCGACGCGCAGGCGGCCGATGGGGCCTGTGATGACCGCCGGGATGTCGCACTTACAAAAAGGAGACCAATGATGCGCTGTCGAATACTCACGTGCTGCCTAGTCCTCGTGGCGGGATCGATGCTTTTCTGTGCCGAGCCGGGGTGCGCGCAGGTGAACACGGCGAATTTGTCCGGCCAGGTGCTGGACCCGTCGGGCCGCACTGTGGCGGGGGCAAGGTTGACGATGAAGAAGCTTGACACCGGAGTGGTGCGCAGCAACCATGCCGACGAGGCCGGCGCATATTCTTTTATCGGACTCATGCCCGGCGGCTACGAAATGACGGTCGAAGCCCCAGGCTTCGCGCGCTATCGAAACTCGGGTCTAGTGCTCTCCATCGGTCAGTCTGCCCAGTTCAATCCGACGCTCGAAATTGAGAAGCGGTCGGGGGAAGTGGTGAACGTCACGGCGGCGGCGCAGCTTGTGGAGACGCGAGCCACCGCCGTCTCGCAAACCGTATCGACCCTTCAGATCAATGAGCTGCCGATCAACGGAAGGAACTACGTCAACTTTACGCTGCTCAACTCGCAAGCGGCGCGGGACAGCGCGCCCTCGATCGGCGCTGCCCCCACCAGCGGCTTGAATTTCGGCGGGCAACGAGCTCGCGGGAATCAAGTCTCGGTGGACGGTGCCGACGCCGTAGATAATTCCACGAACGGCATCCGTTCCACGGTGTCACAGGAGGACGTGCAGGAGTTCCAGCTCATCATCAGCAACTACATGCCGGAATTCGGGCGTGCCACGGGCGGCGTAGTGAACATCGTGACGAAATCAGGCTCGAACCAGGTGCACGGTGATATCTTCGGATTTTTGCGCAGCAAATACCTTCAAGCGCGCAATCCGTTTTCGGTGCAGGTGGATCCCACGACGGGCACGGCCGAACCCATCAAGCAAGGCTACACAAGGGTTCAGGCCGGCGCAACGCTGGGCGGACCGATCCAGAAGGACAAGACCTTTTATTTTCTCTCCTACGAAATTACTCGACGGCACGAGACGGGCTTCACCAATATCGGCGCCGACAACTTCGGCTTGGTGCCGACACAAACTCCGTTCTTCCCAGGACCTCTGCTGCTGACGCCTGACCAAGCCGCCTTTGTGAGCAACCCCAGCGTGCTTGGGGCGCCCGGCGGCCCACAGTTTGCCGCGCAGGTGGCGCTTTTGGCGGGATCAGCCTCAAACGTGGCGTTGAACGGTGTCGATTACGGCGCCATCGCAACGGCGGAGGGAGTTCCCACTGCTCCCGGCGCGCGGTTTCCACTGCCCATCGATTGCCAGCCGCCACTCGCTCCTTGCAGCACGCAAAACCTGGTGCCGTTGCCCGGCGCGTATGTTCCACTGAAATCACTGATTGGCAACTATCCGATCTTTGAAGGCACGAGCCTCTATTCGGTGCGCCTCGACCACTACTGGAACGATCGGAATAGCACCTTTGTCCGGGTGAACGCTTCACCGTCGCTACAGACGGGCATTCAGGTGAACGCACAAAACGAAAACTTCGGCCAGAACGCCGGCTCGCGCACTTCGCTTCAGCAATATCGCGACGTCGCCGGGGTGGTGCAGCACACTACGTCTTTAGGCGGGTCGATGGTAAACGAGGCGCGTTTCCAATTTGCGCGGCGCGGCCTGCATTACGGGTTCTCGCAACTGCCCGGCGGTTCCGGTCCCGGCGTGAATATTACCGGCTTCGCCTTCTTCGGCCGCGAGCCATTCTCCACCGTCGATCGCGTCGAGAGACGGTGGCAGTTCACCGACGATTTCTCCTGGACGAAGGGCCGCCACATCTTCAAGTTCGGAGGGGACACTAATCTCATTCAACTCTATACGAAAACATCACAGATCTTTGAGTTGAACTTTGGAGGCGTTTTCGACTTCGGTGCGCTCGCGCCCAGCGATTTGGGCCTGCCCGGCTTATTTAACGGCGTGGTCGTACCCGGCATGACCGCCGTCCAGTCCTACGGCCTGGGTGTGCCCAATGTGTTCATCCAGGGGATTGGCAATTCCAATCGGCCATTTCACAACACGGCCTTAGCGGGCTTTGCGCAGGATAGCTGGAAGATCAATCCTCACGTGACCTTGAACTACGGACTACGATACGACGTGGAGCTGACACCGGTCTTTACGCCGGCTACGGCACTGAACGTCGCCGCCGAGAAGGCGTACGGGGCACTGCAGGGCATTCCACGTGATACGAACAATTTCGCGCCGCGTCTGGCACTGGCTTGGGATCCTAAGGGTAACGGCACGACGGTCATCCGCGCCGGCTATGGATTATTCTTTGACCATCCCTTGCTGGCGTTGGCGTTTGACTCGAACACGGCGGAAGGTGCGGAGTCCTCCCAGTTGCTCGCCGGTGGAGGCGTTCCCACGCGCGCTTCTGTCCTCACCAACCCGACCGGTGCTTTAAATGCGGCGTCGATTTTTCAGGGAGTGCTGAACGCGATTCCATCTATGGGATACCTCCCCAGCCAGCAGCGGTTCGATCCACTATTCCCTAATTCGTTGTTTACCAACCAGAATTTCATGCCGTCAGTGGCTAATCCACTGGGCTTCCCGCTCCCCCTCTTGCCCTTCACTCTGCCCACGGCCAAGAATTTTGTATACGCCTACGCGGAGCAGGGCAATTTCACGATCGAGCACAGCTTCGCGAGAGATTACAAAATCAGCGCCTCCTATTCTTATACGCACGGCCTGCACCTGAACCGGCCGCGCAACACCAACGTGGCCAACGCTGTGCTTCTAACCAATAATTTCCGCAACGCGCTGGCGGCGGGCCTCACGCCTTCCACGCCGCTGAGCGTGCAGGCCCCAAGTGGCAATGTGGCACCCGCGGCGGGCTCCTGCGGTGTGGCCGCGGTCGCGCCCGGCGCGCTAGGCGCCTTGTTTGGTTGCCCCGCCCCCCTTGCGGCGTTGAACGGACAATTTATCGGCACTGCAGCGTTTTTCAATTTCTTCCGGCCCTCCGGACCCAATCCCTCGTTTGCCGGAGCCGTGCCCGGTGGCTATGCCACCGAGGTCGCGCTGGCCAGCACGGCGGGCTATCCCGTGGGCGTCTCGGGCGTTCAAGTGCCCTGGAGCGACATCGACCAGCAAGAGTCATCGGGCGATTCCGTGTATCACGGACTGACCGTGACGGTTTCGAAGCGATTCGCGCAACACTTTGAACTCGTCTCCGGCTGGACGTGGTCACACGCCATCGACGATTCGACGGACCTTCAAACCCTGCTGACCCCGCAGGACAGCCGCTACCCGGGCCGCGATCGCAGCAATTCCACGTTCGACCAGCGGCATCGCTGGATCACCAGTGCCGTCTTCACCAGCCCGTTTAGTCGTACCGATTCCGGCTTCGGTCACAAGTTTCTGGCGGACTTCACCGTGGCGCCGGTGGTTGAGCTCGCCTCCGGCCGGCCGTTTACGGTGCTGACGGGCACCGACTACGCCCTCCAATTCAGCTCCAACACGGTCCGGCCATCGGTCGGCTCGGCAGGGGTGCAATCACCCTATATACCCGGCGTTTACTTCACCCTTCCGACTGTCTGCGACCAGGCCCTCTCGCTGGGGCCGAACTCCATTTCCCCGCCGCTCGGATGCACGGGGAATCTGGGAAGAAACGCCTTCACCCGGCCGGGCTTCGCCCAGTTTGATTTGCGCATCTCGAGGAGATTTCCCATTCACGAGCGATGGAGCGTGGAGGCCATCGCCGACGCGTTCAACCTTTTCAACCGCTTTAACGTGGGTGACGTGAACCCGCTCTGCGATCCGACGAGCGCGTCCGCCTGCCTGGCTGGCCAGCCCACGGCAGCGCTCGATCCGAGAACATTTCAGTTGGCGCTGAAGATTATCTGGTGAGGCACTGCCGATTTCCAATTGACAGCGACGGAAATTGGAAAATAGAAACTGGAAACTGGGAGCGGGAACTCGAATCGGAATCTCGATGGCTCTTCTATTTTCCAGTTTCTATTTTCCAATTCCTTCTTTGACAATCGGCAATGGTCAATCGAAAATCGGCAATTACTGCACTCGGCTCGGCGCGGGCGGCGCGCCGGGGGGAACTGGCGGGGCCATCAGGCCCAGGCCCTGAAGTAAGAAGACAGTCCGCTGCGCGGCGTCCCGCCACACCAACTGGCATCCCTCGCCCTGGCAGTTCTGCACATAGACATCGCCACCCGCGTATTCCAGGCTGCAATTCTTGAAGACGCAATTGATGAAGACTCCGTCGTCCAGCACGACGTGCTGATTCTCAAACGTCTTGCCTTCGTGCCGGTTCATCGCATTACTGATTTTCGATTGTCGGAGGGCAATTGTCAAAGAGGAAATTGGAAACTAGAAATTGGAAACTGGAAAATGGAAACTGGAAATTAGAGCCTGGAAAATTGAGAGCGGGCTCCAATTTCCAGTTTCCAATTTCTAATTTCTGCTTTCGTCAGGCGGCGCGGAACTGCTGTTGGTCACCGGCCATCAAGGCGCTGTGACGCGGGGCGCGCAGCAGTGTCATGACCGTGGTTCGCAAGCGGAGAAGTGCGGCGGAATGCAGTTGCGAGACGCGGGACTCGTCGATGTTCAGTTGCGCGCCGATGTGTTTCATCGTCTGCTCGCGAACGTAGTAGAGCAACAGGATGAGCCGCTCGCGGCTGGAAAGGCCCGCCAAGGCGCGGTTGAAAATTTCTCTTTTCTCGCGAAGGTAACACAGATCGAATTGATCGTCCTGGCCGTCGCAGGGCAGGGTTTCCTCGGTGAAATGTTGTCGGCTGCCGGAGTCTGTGAGCCGCAACCACTCAACACCGAGCGCTTGCAGTTCCTGGATGGTTTTGTACCAGGCTTTCAGGCTGACGCCCTGAGCGCGCGCGAACTCGTCGTCGGTGGCGGGACGGCCCAAGCGGCCCTCCAGCTCCCGGAATGCCGCTTCGGCTTTCTTGTTCTTTTTGCGCATGTCACGCGACGCGCCATCCATGGCTCGCAAGCTGTCGATGATGGCGCCGCGAATTCGGTGTTGGGCATAACTCTCCAGTTTGACATTCTTGCTGGCATCGAATTTTTGGACCGCATCGATCAGGCCTAAAGCGCCGGCCCCCACCAGGTCGTCCACCTCAACGTGAGAGGGGAGATGAGCGCGCATCTTCCTCGCAACTCGGTGCAGCAGCGGGAGCATCTCGATCACCTTCCGGTTTCGGCTTGCATCACTCGGTTCGGAAGAGGAGCGAGGAGGAGCCTGGCCCTTTTCCGTGGACGCCGAGATGAAGTGCGGATCTCCCGACGGAGGGAAACTGTGCGGTCTTAGGCGGATCACCTCAACCTTCGCACCGCGTTCGAATTCGGGTTTCTGATTGGCCATTGGCAACCTCTGTGCTCTGTGGGAGCAGGACCGCAAAGTGCCTATCCGCTGTCGTGCCGTTCCCGCGCAGACTTCACCTGCGGCGCGGCGCCTTTAGCCGCCGCCTTCGTTCCCTTCAACTCGCTGGGATTTGCGTTCGGTTCTTTATCCGAGCACGCGGCGTGCCAGGTTTGCAGGACGAGTAATGGAGAGAAAGACGGACCTGTCATTCTGAGCGGATCTCAGAGCCTAAGCTATTGATTTCCAGGCGGAATGAGGTGCGTGGCCTCGTGACATATCACATCGTGGGCTCCTTTCATCAGCTGGCTCCGAGCTCCATTCAAATCACCTCAGGGGATCGCTAGTTCCATTTTGGGAATGCCGAAATTGGCGTGGGCGCCGAGTTCTTCCAATCGAGAGTTCAATAGCCTCGCCAAAAATCGAGAGAGACCAAGCCCGCTGCGCGAGGTCGTCAGACGAGCTGGTTGTACTGAACCGCTTATCACTTCGATGTAACCGAAGCTCTGCCAGCACATTATCGCTCCGGCCAATCGTCATGCAGCAGGACTCAAGGTGCACACGAGTTGAGCCGATAGAAGCTTGGGGCTCGAGCAGCCGACCGATTTATTGAGGCGGCGCCCTGGGTTCGATAGTTCAGGACAAGATGATGCGGCTAGTTCCAAAATGGGAACGATGCCAATCGCAGGTTGAGGTATCCCAAGTGCGCAGCGGCTAGGGCCCTAGCGTCCGTGTTTGAACGGAGGGCGGTTCTCCCGCTCGGCGGGATTAGTATCATACCACCGTGGGGCGCTATCCCCCCGACAATAAGAGACTTAGCCTCAACATAATCCGACCAGGCGCTGGACAGACGGCAGTCCCGACGGTTTCCGAAGGACCCAAATGCAATTCGCACATCCCGACCTCGCAGGCTGCACGCCATGAGTTCCAAAATGAAACTGAAACTAGTGCCTGCAAGCCTGAATGTGGTGGGCGAAGAGCATCTGACCTCAATGTGCCCAGGGGACATTATCATGATCGACCCACTGTCCGCCCTGAGGTCGATGATCGAATCGGATTTTTGCGCAGTGCTGGCGTGTCCGTGGTGCGGGATGCCCGGCCTAATCACCCCTTCTCAGTACGGCGGGACGGAGCCCATCATGTGCGGCTCCGATTCCTGCTCATGTCGATTTCGAATCAAGGACAACTGCAACTTTGAATGTCTGCCGGCCAGTTGAAGCCTGCGCTGAATAGGCGCCGAGCTCTGGCGATGTAGCATTATCACTTGACAGGCATTAGAAGCTATGCTATTTGTACAGGCAGGGAATTTAATGGACTCTGAGCCGAAACCTCGCTGCGCCACGAGTGTTTACCATGAAATTAGCAAAAAGAGAGGCAGGCGAGGAGAGAGTTCTGCAAAAATGCTGAAAAACGAGGTTCGAAGCCACCATCTTATTGAAAACAAAGAAAGTCGTTTTGGAACGAACCCAAGAACGAAGCCAACTTTTGGGCAATTCAGGGCCTGTTTTAGGCGATTTTGGGTAGAGTCAGGCACGCGATTGACAGGGCTCCACGACAGCCACACCGCTGGCATATTCTCGCGGACGGTACTGAGTAGTAATAGAGCTTTGAAGGGCCCATGCCATGAAGAAGCTGTCAAAAGATTCCCGGGGGAAGCAAAAATGCCTCACGCGCAGGCGCAGAGCCGCAAAGTACGCGAAGCAAACAAACAACTTCTTCTTGGCGGGTCTTTGGCGCCTCGGCGTCTTTGTGAGAGGCTTTTGATTTTTTCACGGCTTCGAAGCGGCAAGTTGGGTACGCACTAGCCAGTTGCCCGCGTTCGAGCTATGATGCCAGCGCGTTTGCGAAGACAATCTGAAGAGGGACGCGATAAAGTCTTAAAGAGGAGTTCCCAGTGCCCAACATAGTGCGATGCGGTTTGATTCAGGCGGCGAATGATCTCTCGCCGGAACGCCACTCCTTGGCGGAAATCAAGAAAGCGATGCTGGAGAAGCACGTCAGGCTGATCGAACAGGCGGCGAAGAAACGCGTCCAGATTCTGTGTCTTCAGGAACTGTTCTATGGGCCGTATTTCTGCGCCGAGCAGAACGCCCGATGGTACGAGATGACGGAACGCATCCCACAGGGGCCGACCATCCAGCGCATGATGAAGCTCGCGAAAAAGCACCGCATGGCGATGGTGGTCCCGATTTACGAAGAGGAAATGACGGGCCTGTATTTCAACGCGGCGGCGGTGATCGATGCGGACGGGCGATACCTGGGCAAATACCGCAAGCACCACATTCCTCATTGCCATCCCGGCTTCTGGGAGAAGTTTTACTTCACTCCGGGCAATCTCGGCTATCCGGTGTTTGAGACGCGCTACGCCAAGGTTGGCGTTTACATTTGCTACGACCGGCACTTCCCGGAGGGCGCGCGTGTGTTGGGACTGAAAGGCGCGGAGATTGTCTTCAACCCCTCCGCCACCGTGGCTGGCCTTTCCGAATATCTGTGGGAACTGGAACAGCCCGCCCACGCCGTCGCCAACGGCTATTTCGTCGCGGCCATCAATCGTGTGGGACACGAAAAACCCTGGGACATCGGGGAGTTTTACGGCAAAAGCTATTTTTGTAATCCTCGCGGGAAAATTATCGCTCAGGCAAGCCGCGATAAAGACGAACTGTTGATCGCCGATCTCGATCTGGACATGATCCGGCAAGTTCGTTCGACGTGGCAGTTTTTCCGCGATCGCCGGCCGGAGTCCTACGCGGAGCTAACCGAGCTGGCGAGCGTCTAAGGGCAGGATCTAGGATTTAGGATTCAGGATTTAGGTCGAATGGAGGGCGGAAGGCCCTGGATGATTTTCAACATGGGTTCCTGGAGTGTTAGCTATGAGTGAAGAAATCGATGCTGCCGGAGCTGCGCTGAAGCGCAACGAAGTGCTGCGCAAACACAAGGATTACATCTTTCCTTGCGTGACGAATTACTACGCCGAGCCATTGGTCGCCGACCACGGCAAGGGGCAATACATTTGGGATATCGAAGGCAAACGCTACCTGGATTTCTTCGGAGGCATTCTCACCATCAGCGTCGGACACTGCAATCCCAAGGTCACGGCCAAGATCAAAGACCAGGTTGACCGCCTGCAACACACTTCCACCGTTTATCCGAACGAGCAGATCGTGGCTCTGGCGGAGAAGCTGGCGCAGATCACTCCCGGGCGCTTGCAGAAGAGTTTCTTCTGCAATAGCGGCACCGAGGCCGACGAAACCGCGGTGATGCTGGCGCGTATGTCCACCGGGCATTTCGATGTTGTGGCGCTGCGCCACGGGTACAGCGGCCACTCGCTGCTGGCCAAATCGCTGACCGCGCATGCGCCCTATCGCCGCGCCGGCATCGTCAGCGTTGGAATCTCGCATGCCGTTAATCCCTACTGCTATCGCTGCCCGCTGCACCTGAATTACCCAAGTTGCGGAGTGGCCTGCGCGCAGGATGTGGAAGAGACGATTCGCACCACGACTTCGGGCAGCATTGCGGCGTTCTTGGCCGAGACGATCCAGGGCGTGGGCGGCTTCATCGTGCCACCCAAGGAATATTTCAAAATCGTTTTCACCATCGTCAAGAAATACGGCGGCCTGTTTATCGCCGATGAAGTGCAGACCGGCTTCGGGCGCACCGGCAAGAAGTGGTTCGGCATTGAGCACTGGGAAGTGGATCCGGACATGATTACCTGCGCCAAAGGCATGGCCAATGGCACGCCGGTGGGCCTCTGCATCGCCACGCCGGAAGTGGCGGATGGATTCAAGGGCATGACGATTTCGACTTTTGGCGGCAATCCTGTGACCTCGGTCGCGGCGCGGGCGACGATCGAAGTGATCGAAGAAGAAAAACTCCTGGATAACTGCGACCGCGTCGGCGCGTACCTGCGCAAAAAGCTGGAGGCGCTGCAAGAGAAATACCCGCTCATCGGCGACGTTCGCGGCATGGGCTTGATGCAAGGGATGGAATTGGTGAAGGACAGAAAGACGAAAGAGCCGGCGCCGGAAGCGACCGTGCAATTCATGGAGCGCTGTCGAAATCATGGGCTCTTGATCGGCAAAGGCGGGCTTTTTGGAAACGTGATTCGCATTTCGCCGCCACTCAACATCCGCGAGAGCGATGTGGATGAAGCCGTCGAGGCGATGGATAAATCGTTTGCCGAAGTGAGTTGAGTTGGTGAGTTCCAGTATGTCAGTTTGTCAGTACGTCAGTCGGTCAGTTCGAGCTTTTCGATATTCTGTTCTCCTATGTCCCAGTTCCAGGCGTTCAGATCGCTCGCCCTGGGCGCCGCCGCACTGAGGAACTGAAATACTGACCAACTGACATACTGAACTATCGGAGATCATCATGGCGACGACAACGCAAGTCAGCCAGCAAACCGTTTGCCCGAACTACGTCAGCGGACAATGGGTGGAGTCGCGCTCGGGCCGAACCCTCGAACGGCGCAATCCGGCGAACCTTCGAGACCTTATCGGATACCTGCCCCTCAGCACGCGCGATGAAATGCGTGAGGCGATTGAAGCGGCCGAGCGCGCCCGCGAGGCATGGCGTGACACGCCGGCGCCGGCTCGCGGAAAAATCGTGATGCGTGCGGCTCGATTGCTCGAAGAGCAGAAAGATGAAGTGGCGCGCCTTTTGACGCGCGAAGAGGGCAAGACAGTGGCCGAGTCGTTGGGCGAAATTCAGCGCTCCGTTAACATCGCGGAATTCACGGCAGGAGAGGCGCGGCGGCTGACCGGCGAGACGCTGCCCTCGGAGTTGCCCCGAAATTTCGCCTACACGCTTCGGCAGCCGCTGGGCGTAGTGGGCTTAATCACTCCCTGGAACTTTCCCGTGGCGATTCCGGTGTGGAAGATTTCGCCCGCTTTGGTTTGCGGCAACACGGTGGTTTGGAAGCCCGCCGGACTTACTCCCTTCATATCGCGCCGACTCGTGGAAATTTTCTCCGCAGCGGGCCTGCCGCCGGGCGTGTTGAACATGGTCCATGGGCGAGGCAACGAGGTGGGCGAGGAGTTAGTGGAGCATCCGGCGGTGCGCGCTGTTTCGTTTACCGGGTCGTGCGAGGTCGGCGGCGCCCTGTACGCCAAAGCTTCGCAACGAATGAAGAAAGTGCAATGCGAAATGGGCGGAAAGAACCCTGTCGTAGTTCTCGCCGACGCGGACCTCGAACTTGCCGCCGACAATACTGTACCCGGCGCCTTCGGCTCTACAGGCCAGCGCTGCACGGCCACCAGCCGCGTGATTGTCGAAGAGACGGTGGCCGATCGGTTTGTGAACATGCTGGTGGAACGAACCAGCAAGCTGAAAGTTGGGAATGGCGCTGAGCCGGGAGTGCAGGTCGGGCCGTCGGTGGATGAAGCGCAGTTCACAAAAGTTCTCGAGTATCTGGAAATCGGCAAGGGTGAAGCGAAGTTGGTTTGTGGCGGCGAGCGGGTCACGGGCTTGTCGGACGAGGGCTACTATATTGCTCCCACGATCTTCGATCACGTCCCGCAAAATGCCCGAATCGCTAAAGAAGAAATTTTCGGGCCAGTGCTTTCCGTCATCCGCGTCAAAGATTTTGAAGAAGCCATCGCTGCCGCTAACAATGTTCCGTTTGGCCTGACCGCATCCATTTTCACCACGGATGCGAACCGGGTTTTTCAAGCCGTCGACCGCCTGGAATGCGGCATGGTGCACGTGAATTCGCCCACGGTGGGCGGCGAGGCCCACGTGCCCTTCGGCGGCACCAAAGCCACTGGCATCGGCGAGCGCGAGACCGGTTCGACGGCCATCGATTTCTATTCCGAATTGAAAGTCGTTTACGTGGATTACACGGGGCGGAAGCGGGAAAGCAAAATCTACTGATTTTAGATTTTGGATTTTTGATTTTGGATTAGACAAGGAAAACGTCCGTTGTCCGTTGTCAGTTGCTGAAAACAGCTCGGCGTCGGGTTCTTCACCAAAATCAGGAGTTAGGAGCTAAGGTTGGCGAGAGCAGCGCGTCATCCGCATGCCACAACGGGCAACGGACAAATGACAACGGACAAAGAGCTAATCCAAAATCCAAAATCTAAAATCCAAAATCAAGAGAGTTGGTTGTGGAACCTGGACCTGGCCGCCGTGCCTCCGGAGAGCCGGCGCTGGGGCACGTACAACTACGCCGCGCTCTGGGTGGCGATGAGCGTCAACATTCCCACCTACATGCTGGCCAGCGGCATGATCGCCGGCGGCATGAATTGGAAGCAGGCGATCTTCACCGTTTTTCTCGGCAACGTCTTGGTGCTCATCCCGATGTTGCTGAACGCTCACGCCGGCGCAGCCTACGGCATTCCGTTTCCTGTTTTTGCGCGCTCGGCGTTTGGTGTGCTGGGCTCAAACGTGGCCGCCATGCTGAGGGCGCTGGTGGCGTGCGGTTGGTTTGGCATTCAGGCGTGGATTGGAGGCGAAGCCATCAACGCCATGGTGTTGGTGCTCGTGCCGGCGTGGAAGGATTGGCCGCTGGGCGTGCCGATCTGTTTCGCCTTCTTCTGGGCGCTGAACGTTGTTGTGATTCTCCGAGGAATTCGGACGATTCGCTTTTTGCAGGGCATCAGCGCGCCTTTTCTGCTGATCATTGGTTTGGCATTACTTCTCTGGGCTCGATCTCACGCCGGCGGGTTCGGGCCGATGCTCTCCGCGCCCTCGAAGTTTCAGACTTTCGACGAGTTCTTTCGATTTCTTGTCCCGTCGCTCACCGGTGTCGTCGGCTTCTGGGCGACTGTGGCACTGAATATTCCCGATTTCACTCGCTACGCGCACAGCCAGCGCGCGCAAGTGCTCGGCCAGGCGCTGGGCCTTCCGACCACCATGACGTTTTATTCGTTCGTCGGTGTCGCGGTCACCTCGGCGACCGTCATCATGTTCGGGCAAGCTATCTGGGATCCGGTTGTGGTCTTGAGCAAGCTGGGGAACCCAATTGCGGTGGTGATCGCCATGATCGCGCTGCTGATGGCGACGCTGAATGTCAACGTCGCAGCTAATGTCGTCTCACCCGCCAACGATTTCTCGAACCTTTATCCGCGCCGCATCAGTTTCAAGATGGGCGGCATGATCACCTGCTTCGTCGGACTGCTCATGCAGCCGTGGAAACTCCTCGCCAGCTACGGCAACTACATCTTCGGCTGGTTGGTGGGCTACTCAGGCTTTCTTGGGCCCATCGCAGGCGTGCTGATTGCCGATTATTTCGTGGTGCGGAAGAAAAAGCTCGTCGTTGAGGATTTGTATCGGCGCGGCGGGGTATACGAGTTCAGCGGCGGATTCAATTGGCGCGCGATTGCTGCGCTCGTGGCTGGAATTCTCGTGGCGCTGGTGGGACTGGTGATTCCCCAGCTTCGCGTGCTTTATGATTACGCTTGGTTCGTGGGGTTTGGAGTGTCGTTCGCCGTGCATCTGGCGCTGGCGCGGCCGGCACTCACACCCAAGCAGGCAGCCAGGATTTCACTCGCTTCCCCACAGTGACGGGGTGTATGCCACGCCAGCTTCGTGCCGCATCTGGCGCATGCGGTCGTTCCAGGACATCACAGGCTTCCCGGTCTCGACTTCTTTCATGGTGATGCACCCATCGACCGGGCAGACAAGCGCGCACAGGTTGCAACCCACGCACCCATCCTCGATGATGCGAGGCACGCGCGTTTTGTCGCCGTTCGTCTTTCCAAGCAGGCCCAATTGCACCGCGCCGTCTCCGTCGGGATACTCCTCGATGCACTGGTGCGCCCCATCCTCACAGGCGACGTAGCAAAGATGGCAGCCGATACAGAGGTTGGAATCGATGTGGGCGACGATCTTGTAATTCAAATCGAGGTCGCCCCAATCGGCAACGTTGCGCAAAGCTCGTCCGCGCAAATCATTCAGGCTGGAAAAACCTTTCGAGTCGAGATAATCGCTCAAGCCGTCTTTCATGTCCTCGACGATGCGAAAGCCGTAGTGCATGACGGCGGTGCATATCTGAAGCGAGGTCGCGCCCAGCGCCACAAACTCGGCCGCGTCGCTCCAGGTGGCGATGCCACCAATTCCGCTGATCGGGATCTTCACCCGCTTGGCGCAGGCGGAAACCATGTGCAGAGCAATCGGTTTCACCGCCGGGCCGCAAAACCCGCCGTGAGACGATTTGCCGCGCACCGTGGGGCGGGGAGCGAACGAATCCAGATCCACGCCCATCAGGCTGTTGATCGTATTGATGAGCGAGATACCGTCGGCGCCGCCTTGCTCCGCTGCCAGAGCAATCTTCGTGATGTCGGAAACATTTGGCGTCAGCTTGACGATCACC
Organism: Terriglobia bacterium; assembly: GCA_050013575.1. GTDB lineage: Bacteria > Acidobacteriota > Terriglobia > UBA7540 > UBA7540 > DASYXZ01. The sequence continues at coordinate 35,840 of JBEKEZ010000036.1, forward strand.
GGCGTGCGCGCCACTTCCTTCACCCATTCGGTGATCATGGTGGTGTACTCGGGCACCTGCCCGACGGCCGCGCCCATGCCGCGCTCGCTCATGCCGTGCGGACATCCGAAGTTCAGCTCCAATCCGTCGCACCCGGTGTCCTCGGTCCGCTTCACCATTTCATGCCAGGCCTCGCGCCGCGATTCCACCATCAGCGAGACGATTACCGCGTGGCCGGGACAAGTTTTTTTCACCAACGCAATCTCGCGCAGGTTGTCCTCGAGTGGCCGATCGGTGATGAGCTCAATATTGTTCAGGCCCATCAGTTTTTGCGAGGCCAGGTCGATGCCGCCATAGCGCGAGGCGGTGTTGATGATGGGCTCACCCAGCGTCTTCCACACGGCGCCGCCCCATCCGATATCGAACGCGCGCATCACTTGCCCCGCCGTGTTCGCGGGCGGACCGGAAGCGAGCCAGAAAGGGTTCGGGCTCTTGATGCCCGCGAAATTTGTGCCGAGGTCAGCCATCGTGAGCCTCCAGTCGAGAGCTGTCAGCCATCAGCTTTCAGCAATCAGCCTGGACGTGAATCCGGCTATGGTTTTGCTGACAACTGACGGCTGAAAGCTGATTGCTCGTCAAGCCACTGGTGAATACCCTTTGCTGCCAACATTCCTTCCGCGACCGCGTCCACTACTTCCCGGCCGCCGTTCACGCAATCGCCCGCTGCGAAGTACTTGGGATTGCCTGTTTGGTGCGTCGCGGGGTTGACCACCACGCATCCCGCCTTCATTTCCACGCCGCGGATTGATTGCACCAGTTCCGTCACTGGCTGCTGCCCCAGGGCTTTCACCACCATGTCGACATCGAGGACAAATTCAGAGCCTGGAACCGGTTCGACCCGGCCGCGTCGGCCGCTGCCCGCGAGTTGCGTTCGCACACACTCCAGGCCGCAGACCGCGCCGCCCTCGCCCACAATTCGCGTCGGTTGTGTTTGCCAGAGAAAGATCACTCCGTCCTTCTGGGCCAATTCGTATTCGTACTTGAAGGCCGGCATGGCATCTTGGTCGCGACGGTAGATCATGTAAACCGACTGTGCATTGAGGCGCCGCGCGGCGGTGACGCAATCGATGGCGGTGTTTCCGGCTCCAATCACGGCGACGCGCCTGCCGATATCAATCCTCTCGAAAGCGTTCACCTTGGTTCGCTCGACAAAATCGATGGCGCCGTAAACCCCGTGAAGGCCTTCACCCGGCAAATTCAAATCCCAAGTCTCGCCCAGGCCGACGGCCAACAGAATCGCGTCAAATTTCGCTTCAAGCTCCTGAAGGGAAATATTCCTGCCCACGTCCACGCCCTGATGGAACTTCACTCCCAATTCCTCCACCATCCTTACTTCGCGCAGGCTGTCGGAGGCGCGGGTCTTGTAGGCCGCGATGCCATAGGTGTTCAGACCGCCGGGCAGCGGGTTGCGATCGTAGATTTCCACCTCATACCCCAGCTTGGTGAGTTCTGCCGCGCCGGCGAGCGACGCGGGACCCGACCCCACGCACGCCATGCGGCGCCCGTTCGGCTTTCCAGCGTGGAAGAGACGGATATTGTTGTTCAGGACGTGGTCAACCGCATAGCGCTGAAGCCGCCCGATCTGGATCGGCTTTTCGCCCGTGCCGCTCATCACGCACGCGCCCTCGCACAGCACCTCGGTGGGGCACACGCGGCCGCAACTCTGTCCCAGGATGTTGGCGGTCAGAATCACGCGCGCCGAGCCTTTCAGATTTCCCGTGCCGATTCTCTTGATGAATGCCGGAACGTCGATGTGTGTGGGACACGCCTTGGTGCAGGGAGCGTCGAAGCAATACAAGCATCGCGCGGCCTCAATGCGCGCTTGCTGCGCCGTCATGGGCGGATTAATGTCGGCAAAGTTCTCTTCGTACTTGTCCGGAGACAATTTGGGTGCGATGTTAAGAAGGGGCATTCCGAAGATTCTATGTCAATAGCCGCGGAATGTCAGCAGTCAGTTGTCATTTGTCCCTTGTCCTTTGTCCGTGGCTCATTGTGGCGACACGGGTGTACAATTGCCGAAAAGGACAGGGGACATTGGACCAAGGACAAGGGACTAAGGACAAGGGACAATGAATTTCGACACAATCATTAAGAACGGCATCGTCGCGACTGCGGTAGACACTTTTCCTGCGGACATAGGAATCTCGAACGGCAAGGTTGTCGCCATCGGCCAGGCGTTGCCCGCCGAGTCGGCCAAACAAAGTTTTGACGCGAAGGGCAACTATGTCTTCCCCGGAGGTATTGACGTCCACACGCACCTCGACATGCCTTTCGGCGGCACGACCAGCGCCGACGATTTCGAGTCAGGCACCAAGGCCGCGGCTTTTGGCGGCACCACCACACTCATCGACTTTGCCATCCAGTACAAGGGCCAGACGCTGCGCACCGCGCTCGACACCTGGTGGAAGAAGGCCGAGGGCAAGGCCACGATTGACTACGGGTTTCATTGCATCATCACCGATCTGCCCGACGCGCGCCTGGATGAGATGAAATCGCTGGTGAACGAGGGCATCACGAGCTTCAAACTGTTCATGGCCTATCCGGGCGTCTTCATGCTCGAGGACGGCCTGATCTTCAAGGCGATGCTCCAGGCCGCGCAAACCGGCTCGCTCATTTGCATGCACGCCGAGAACGGCAGCGTGATTGACGTGATCGTTCGCCGCGCTCTGGCGGAAGGGAAGACGGCGCCCAAGTATCACGCTCTCACGCGTCCCACCACGGCGGAGGCCGAGGCCACGGCCCGCACCATCGCGCTGGCCGAAATGGCGGGGGCGCCAGTTTACATCGTCCACATGTCGTGCAATGACGCGCTCGAGAAAGTTCGCGAAGCGCGCGATCGAGGCTTGCCGGTGTACGGCGAGACTTGCCCGCAGTACCTGTTTCTTTCCATCGAGAATTTCGATGTCCCGGGATTCGAAGGCGCCAAGTACGTCTTCACTCCGCCGCTGCGCGAGAAGTGGCATCAGGAAAAGCTTTGGGCCGGGCTGGCCGCCGATCAGCTTCAAGTCGTATCGACTGACCATTGTCCTTTCTGCTACAAGGAGCAAAAAGAGCTAGGCAAGGACGACTTTACGAAGATCCCCAACGGTGGGCCAGGCATCGAGAACCGGTTGAGCCTGGTCTTCACAGGCGGCGTACACGGGAAGCGGTTTTCGGTAAACCGGTTTGTGGAATTGGTTTCAACGGCCCCGGCAAAACTTTTCGGACTTTATCCTCGCAAGGGCACCATCGCCGTGGGCTCGGACGCAGACTTGGTGATCTTCGACCCCAATCAGGAAGAAACCATCAGCGCCAAGACGCACCACATGCGGGTCGACTACTCCATGTTCGAGGGCATTCGAGTGAAGGGCGTGCCGCGCCAGGTCTTCTCGCGCGGGCGGCTGGTGGTGGACAACGGCAAGTTCGTCGGCCGCGCCGGCCAGGGAGAGTTTATCAAGCGGCAGAGATTCAGCGGCCCGTCATAATCCATTTCACGGCGACGACTCTTTATGCTGCGTGTGCGTGCAGTCATCCAATTCCACCTGCGCAGTATTCGCGTGGCACCCGATTTCCCTGTAGGTGCAGCGGCCTGATGAGATAGCGGATGTAATAATAAGACCCCGCAGGCCAACTCGCCTTCAACTTTTTCCATCTTACCCTTAAGCGTTGAGACATTCAAAGAAGCGGTTCCGTGCGCCGAGGTGAGGCGAGCGGCGGTATTCAATCGGGTGGAGGAGAAACGAATGAAAAAGACACTGATCGCGGTCTTAGTACTGGCTTGTTCGGCGACGGTCGCGAATGCGAAGGAGGCATCGAATCCAGCCAATTTCTCCGGCACCTGGGTTCTGGATTTCGGCCAGACGAAAAATCCTCCCGCCGGATTGCAGAGCTACAGCATGGTGGTGAAGCAAGATCAGCAACAATTGAAAGTGGAGACGTCGCTGCAAGGTGATTTGCAGGCGGCTCCCAGCCAGAGCGGCAATAATCCAGGTGGCGGCTCCGGCGGAGGCTATCCCGGTGGCCGACGGGGCGGCATGGGCGGAGGCATGGGAATGCCGGGCGGCCGCATTGGCATGGATTTGCCAGGCGGCATGGGGGGACAGACAGGCGGCCCGGGGGGTGGAGGTATGCCCGGTGGCGGACGCGGAGGCCAACGCGGTGATGGCCGATCGCAAGGCGCCATCGCCGCCTACAAGTTTTATCCTCAAACCGCCGTCTTCAAGCTCGATGGCAGCGAGTCCACGGCGCAACTCGGAGACCCCGCCGACAGCGATGCGACCCTGAAAGCCGAGTTGGCCAAAAGCGGCGAGGAGATCAAGCTATCGATGGTTGGCAACGAAGACCCAAGCCAGAAGGGCGGAAAGATTCAGTTGAAAGATCAGTGGAAGCTCTCCCGGGACGGCAAATCTCTGATGGTGGATCGGAGTATCAAGTCGCCGGAGGGCTCGGGCTCCGTGCACCTGGTATTCGTGAAGCAAGAGGTTAGCACAGCGGCTGGGACAGAATAGGGGACTTGACGATGCAATACCAGATCCAGAAAGCCCGCGCCGCTCGCGATGTGGTGCCAGGCTGCGAGCAAAGGCGCGCGGAAAAACTGCGGGCGAGGCTGCTTTTGTTCCTGGCAGTCGTTTGCCTGTTGCCTGCGGGTCCTTTGCTTCGAAGCCAGCAACCGCCGCCGCAGCCGTCGCAACCGCCGACGATCACGGCAAACGTCAACGTGGTGAATGTCCTCGCGACGGTGCGGAACAAGCACGGAGAAATCATCCGCAACCTGACCAAGGATGATTTCCTGATGGATGAAGACGGCCGCCCACAAACGATCAGTTATTTCGCTCACGAAACTGATTTGCCCCTCACCTTGGGCCTCCTGGTGGACACCAGCATGAGCCAGCGGCGGGTGCTCGGGCAGGAGCGCGACGCCAGTTACACTTTTCTCGACCAAATGTTGCGCGTTAACAAGGATCAGGCATTTGTGATTCACTTCGATCGCGAAGTGGAACTCCTGCAAGACCTCACCTCGTCGCGTCAGAAGCTGCAAGCGGCGCTGGCGCTGCTCGAGACGCCGCAGCGCCCGCAAGAATTTGACCGGGAGGGTCGCGGCGATCCCTCCGCCGATGCGCCGCACCAGTGGCCCGGCCAGTCTGGCCCGGGCGGACGCGAAGGGCAGGGCAGGGAAGGGCGCGGCGGAGGCATGCGGGGCGGCGGCGGAACACTGCTCTACGACGCGGTCTATTTGGCCTCCAACGAGCTGATGAGGCCGCAGCAGGGGCGCAAAGCCCTCATTGTGCTCTCCGACGGCGTCGACCGCGGCAGCAAGGAGACACTGGCGAGCGCCGTCGAGGCGGCGCAGCGCGCCAACACGCTGGTCTACTCCATTTTGTTCGCGGACGAGGAAGCCAACGGCAACAGAGGTGGCATGGGCGGGCGCGGTATGGGTGGCATGGGCCGGCGCGGGGGCATGGGTCGATACCCGCAGGAGTCGCGTCCGGATGGGAAAAAGATCCTGGAAAAGATTTCCAAGGAAACGGGCGGGCGCCTTTTCGAAGTCTCCAAGAAAATGTCCGTCGATCAGATCTACGCCAGCATTCAAGAGGAACTGCGCAATCAGTACAACCTAGGCTACACGCCCGACCGCGCCAGCGTCGGGCCGGGCTACCACAAGATCCATCTCGTCGCTAAAGAGAAAGACTTGATCGTGCAGGCGCGGGATGGATACTACACAGACCGGTAAGAGGTTCTTCCTCCGGTGAAGCTCGACTGGGTTTTCAACCTGTTATAACATGGAACCGAGGCATCAGCATTGGATGGTGGCCAGTACCAGTTCGAATGGGACGAGAACAAAGCAGCCGCGAACTTGCGTAATCACGGCGTGCCATTCGAGCTCGCGTCCACAGTGTTCAAAGACCCGCGACTCCTCAGCGTCGCCGATCTAGAGCATGACGAAGTCGAGGAGCGCTGGTTCTCAGTCGGCTTGGCGAGCACCGGTGCAATGCTTTCCGTCGTTTACGTCTGGTCACAGTCCGATTTCGCCATCACGAAAATCCGGCTTATTTCGGCGCGCGAAGCTACTCGCCGTGAGATTCGCCAGTACGAGGAAGGCATATGAGTGATAAATCCCGCGAAGATGACACAATGCCCGCTGAGATCGATTTCAGCAAGGGGGTCCGGGGCCTTCATCACATCCCGTCGGGCGCAAGGGTTTTCTTGCCCGCCTCGATTGAGCGCAGCGTGTGGGAGTACTTTTCCGCAAAAGCTGAACAAAAGGGCGTTGAACTGTCGGAGCTATTGACCGACGTACTGAGGCGCGATATCGAGATCAATGAGGCATTAAAGTAATGCCGTCGTTTTCAGAAGAGCCGGCTTGAACTCAAGATCAACCTCACCTACTGGCTGGGCCACTGAGCGGAATGTCGCTCGCAGTGTTGTGGGATTGTGAGCGCAATCGCGGCGACGGCTTAATGGCAAAGACCCTGCACATCATCAAATGGAGAGTAATGAGGCCCGCGCTGGCCGCAGTTCTCGTGATGCTACCGCACGGAGCAGTAGCGGCGAGCGCAGGGAAAACCGTTCCCACCTTCTATCGTGATGTTCTTCCTATTCTCCAGCAACGATGCCAGAGCTGCCACCGGCCGGGCGAAATCGCACCGTTTCCGCTCGTGACGTACGCTCAGGCGCGCCGCTGGGCCAGCGAGATTCGCGATGCCGTACGGCAGCGAGACATGCCGCCGTGGTTCGCCGACCCACGTTACGGACATTTCTCAAATGACCCGACGCTCAGCTCGCAGCAGATGGAGACGCTCTCAGCGTGGGTCGAGGCCAAAGCGCCCGCGGGCGATCCGCATGATGCCCCGGCGGCGCCCCAATGGGTCGAGGGCTGGAACATCCCCCAACCGGATCGCGTGATTGAAATGCCCAAGCCGGTGGCGCTTCCCGCTAAAGGCGATGTGGAATACACCTACGAGATTGTGCCCACAGGCTTCACGGAGGACAGGTGGGTCGAGATGTGCGAAGTGCGACCTTCCAGCCGCGAGCACGTGCATCACGCTGTGGTTTATATTCGCCCGCCGGATTCGAAGTGGCTGAGGAACGCGCCGGTGGGAACTCCATTCACGGCATCGACCCTCCACGATGAACAAAGCCGGCATGAAGCGCACGGGACGGACAGTGACATGCTGCTGGTCTACGCGCCGGGCAGCTCGCCTGACCATTGGCCGGACGGAATGGCGAAGCTCGTTCCCCGAGGGTCGGATCTTGTTTTCCAGATGCACTACACCACCAACGGGCATCCGGCGCGCGACCGAACCCGCGTGGGCATGGTCTTTGCGAGGCAGGCGCCGAAGCAGCGAGTGTTGACGCTTCAGTTGACCAACGATCATTTTGTGATTCCGCCTAACGATCCCGATTATCGCGCGGAAGTACACGGTACTCTGCCCAATGACGCCACCTTGCTCAGTTTTTTCCCGCACATGCACCTGCGCGGCAAGCGGTTTGAGTACAACCTGATTCGCCCGGACGGCAGCGTTATCGAAAAGCTCCTCGATGTCCGTTGGGACTTTTACTGGCAATTGAGTTATCGCCTGGCCGAGCCGCGATTTCTCAAGGCTGGAACGGAAATCCAGGCTGTGGGATGGTTCGACAACTCGAAAAACAATCCGCACAATCCTGACCCCACGAGCGCTGTGACTTGGGGCGATCAGACGTATGAAGAGATGATGGTGGGATTTTTCGACATCGCCGTCCCGGCCCATATGGACAAGCAGCGTTACTTTGTGCGGCCTGGGTCATAATTTGCCTGTCTGCCCCCAAGCGAAAGTGGGCTCCCCGGTACTATTGGCTGCGGCAATTCCCTCCTACTTGGCTGTTGTGCAAGTCCGGGTTGAGGGTAAACTCGGCTCGATTGGAGACAACAACCATGGGACTGAAAATCGTTCAGGTGGATGCGTTCACGGATCAACCTTTTCGCGGCAATCCCGCGGGCGTCTGCGTCCTTCCCGGACCGCGCGACGACGCCTGGATGCAAGACGTGGCGCGGGAGATGAATCTCTCTGAAACTGCTTTTCTGGATCCCGTCCGGCAGGACGAGTTCAATCTTCGCTGGTTCACTCCGAGCACGGAGGTCGCGCTCTGCGGCCACGCGACTCTGGCCAGCGCCCACGTTCTGTGGGAAGCCGGGCATCTGAAGCCGGAGCAAAGGGCTCGTTTCCACACCAAGAGCGGTGTGCTCACGGCGGAACATAAAGGCGACTGGATCGAGCTTGATTTTCCGGCTGTCCGGGAACTACCCGCGTCCGTGCCACCCGGCTTGGCGGAGGCGCTGGGATTGAAGATCAAGTATCTCGGCAAAAACAAATTTGATTATCTGGTGGAGGTCGAGTCCGAGCGGACGGTGCGCGAGCTGGCGCCTGACTTTACGGCTCTGAAAAAGATTCCGGTTCGCGGTGTGAGCGTTACCAGCCGTTCTGACTCGCCCCAGTTTGATTTTGTCTCGCGATTTTTCGCGCCCGGGTCTGGCATCGACGAAGACCCGGTGACGGGATCGGCGCATTGCTGCCTGGGCCCATTCTGGAGTGGGCGCCTGGGCAAGAAGGAGTTCGTGGCCTATCAGGCTTCAGCGCGCGGAGGGACGGTTCGCATCCGGCTGAATGGCGAACGCGTGATTCTGGGCGGCCAGGCCGTCACCGTGCTGCGCGGGGAACTGGCGTAGGATTGCCGATTTTCGATTGCAGATTGCCAATTGGGGAAAATAGCTTTCAGCGGTCAGCCATCAGCATTCAGCCTTGAGTGTCCACCACCGATCATTAAGCTTGAGCTGATCGCTGACGGCTGATTGCTGATAGCTTTTCATTCGGCAATCGAAAATCGGCAATGCAACACACTTGCTCCGAACTTGGCCCCTGTTGTATGATTGTGGACCGATGGCCAACGGCGCCCACCTCCTGGACGCAAGTGCCGCGCGGGGTGCAAGCCCGCTTGCCGAGGCCATGTTCGCTCGGACTCACTCCATCGCAGAAGTCATCGAGAGCTTGTTGGCTGCGACTCGTGTCTCAATCGACGCGGCCCTCCACCGATTCAACAGCCGGAGATCGGCAAGAGCTCTTCTGGACGCCCACCAGCGCAACGTCCGTATCCGCATGCTCACCGACCGCAGCAAGTTTGGCGAAAGCGCCGCGACCCAAAGACTGCTCTCGAGCTGCGGTTTCCGCGTCCGCGTCACCCAAGGACGCGATGGCGACGACTCCAAGATGCATCACAAATTCGCCGTGCTCGACGGCCGGGTGGTCATCACCGGCAGTTACAATTGGACGTTCGCTTCCGAAGAGCGAAACCACGAGAACGTGGTGCTGCTGCGCGAACCAAAATTGATCGAGACCTATAACCACGAATTCGAGGCGCTCTGGGCGAAGTCCGATGAAGTCGATGAACCAGGGGAAAAGTCCGAGTCGGACAAAAGCGGTGGCTAGTGGTTAGCGGCGAGTCAGGACCAGCCGATTGCCAGCCACGGAAGTGCGACGATCGACCGAAGGCAGCGCGGCTCGGTCCAGCGGCTCGGTCCTTGCCTCAAGGTTCATTCTCGTTTCCTCCCTCGACGTAAGGGCCAGGGCTGACGATCTCGATCAACGCCAGGCTTTGCGGCTCGAGAGTGAGTGACAGGGACGACGTTTCACCGGTGGTCAGTTGCTGAACTTCCGGGGGTTTCAATTTCGCTGCATTCCGGAGCTGCCGTTGTTGCTGCCGGCTGGGGAAGTCCGGCTGGCCCATGGCCACCCAGGCAGCAAATGAATTCCCGTGAGATCGGTCCACGATCCGGATGCGGGCTTGGCGCGCGCCGGCGAGCCCTCGAAGCGATAGGTTGATTTCCTTGGGTGTGCTGCCGTTTCCCGGCGGCGCATAATTCCACGCCACGATGGCGAGCGAACCGTCCTTGCGGCGCGTGGCAATGACCGAATCGGAGTCCACCTGCAATCGCTCGGTCCCCAGCCGGTGCAGCAACAGAAATGCGTTATATGCGGGCTTGGGAATGTTGCCCGCCGCCATCAACCCGTATCCGCCATAGAATGGCCGCTTCACTACGCCTTGTTCCTCGAAGACGTCGGAGAAAGCCCAATAGGCCATGATGTCCACCAGGCCATCGCACTGGCGGATAGTGTTGGCGAGCCACGGCCCCATGAAGGGCGAGTCGGTGACCTCGACTTCGCTCATGTAGCTGGCATTGTACTCGCTGAAAATCAGCGGCAGGCTGGGTCGGGCGGATGCCTTTACTTGGTTGTAGACCTTCTCGACGGCGCGGGCCAACATCTGGTCGCGCGGGATCTGCTCGTTGGTGCCGAAAACGTCGCGCGCCGTGTCATTCGCGTACACATGAGTGGAAACGAAGTCTACCGGCACATTCTCATCCACACAATGTTTGATGAAGCGGTCCACCCAGGCAGCTTGGGCGGTTGACGGACCTCCTACGCGGAGCCGGGGACTGACTCGTTTCAACGCCCGCGCTGAAACGTCATAAAGGCGATAGTAAGTGGCCTCTTTAGGATCGCCCGCCCAGAAGTCGATGTTAGGCTCATTCCAAACTTCAAAGTACCACTGCGACACTTCATCGATGCCGTAGCGCTCGACGAGGTGGCGCGCAAAATGCTCGATCATGTCGCCCCAGCGGTCCCAGTCCTTGGGCGGCGAGTTGAAAGGTTTGTACCAGAATCCCTGGCGCGATGGATTTGATGCCAGCGTTTCCGGCATGAAACTGAGCTCAACAAATGGCCGCACGCCGTTCTCGAGAAGGCCATCGTAGATTTGATCGACGTAAGTGTAGTTGTAGACCGGATTGCCGTGCTCGTCCTCGTTATAAAGCCCGACTTCGTCATGGAAGATGGCGTGGAAGCGGATGTAGTTGAAGCCCGTCGCTTTCTTCAACTCGCGCAGGTCGCGGCGATAACTCTCGCGAAGCGAAAGGATGGCGCGGCCGGAGCCAAACATTTGTTCCCAATAATGCGGGAAGGGATGAACGGGCGCGTGCGCGTCAATGGTGATGGCCTCGGCGCCGGCGGATAGTAGGGCATTGTTGATCCTCGATTGCCGATTGCGGATTGAGGGCTCAAAACCTCTGCCGCTTTGCTGGGCGGCGACAGCAACGGGCCAGAAAGAGCTGGCCAGTACAAGTAGAGTCCAGAGACTTGCGGTGTGTCGATTTCGCATTGATTTTCGATTGTCAATTGCCGATTGAAGGGACCGGCAGCGTCTGCCGCTCGAAACCGTCGGCAGTCGGCACCCTTTCCCTTTTGGGCGTTTTCGATTGCCGATTGAAGGGAGCCGCAAAAAGTGGCTCTTGAACCGTCGGCGATCAACCATCTTCAATCGAGCATTAAAGGACAGTCGAGCGTCAATGTCAAACTCGCTGTTGAAAGCCCAGCCGCCCCGGAAGGTGATCACTTGCGCTCGGCATCCCAATTGAGGAGCGTTTGGATGGGTTCTGGTCCGCGTCTGGAGATTGGTCTGTGGCAGGCGATCTAGCCCAAGCGGGGAGTCAGCAGTCACCTTCTCGGCAGCCTCCGCGAGCACTCGCAAGGCTCGAAGCACGGTCGGATGGCGGCGCTGAGCCTCAAGCCGCCCAGGCTAGTGTCAATCCCCCACGGGGGAATCCTGGATTGCTGATGGAATTCCGCCTTCACATCAGACCAACTCCGAGATGTGGGGAGGGCTCAAAAAGGGCTTGACAAGCTCGATCTATATATGTAGACTTTTGGCGTGAAGACTCCCCGCTTATCTCGTGAGACTCTCCTAGTACTGCGACGGTTCGTGGAGCGCCCAACCGACTGGCGCTACGGCTACGAGCTGAGCCGTGAAACCGGGCTAAAGTCCGGGACGCTCTACCCCATTCTCATGCGCCTTGAAACGTACGGATTGCTGGAGGCACGCTGGGTGGCGACGGAAGAGGGCGTGCCGCCACGGCACACGTACCGGTTGACGCCGAATGGATTGCAACTGGCCCGGACCCAATTGGCCGAGTCGCACCCGCGCTGGGTGGTTCAGCAGCCCGCCTTAAGCAGGGGGTGAGGGTGTCATGCTGGAGACGCCTGTCCGTCAAGCCGCGACAGTGCTCCTGGAATCCGCGATTCGGATCGCGCCGCCGAATGCCCGCGTGTGGGGCGAGGCGATGCGCGGGGAACTGAGCTACGTGGAGGGCTCCTGGGCGGCGGTGATGTGGGCGCTCGGGGGAGCAAGCGTCATGGCGAAACAGGCCTTGGCCTCCCTCCTCATCGCGGGCTACCAACAAGGCATGGCGCCCGGCGATGAGCTCTTCGCCAAAAGTGTTTCCTTGCGCAAGGCGGCACTGGTCGGCGGCGCTGGATGTGCTCTCGCGTCGCTGCTATTTTTCGCTGCTCCGCCGTTCCGGCAGGCATTCCAGGTTGCGCTGAGGCCTTGGCGCGTCCTATTTCGGGCAGCCTCCAGGGATTTTCAGCCTGGCGTTCAGGCTCTCGCCACGCGGGCGGAGGCGCAGCACGATCCCGAAGGGATGGCCTTCTGCGCAGTGCGCCTCCAAAATCCCCGCGAAGTGGCACGCTTGGCGGAGGAAGCCGTGCGCCTCGACCCGAACCTCCTTTGGGTACACGCCGTGGTCGACATGCGCCACCCGGAGCTTCCCGAAACTAGCCAATGGATGCGGAGGCTCGAGCCATGGGATCCTCAAAATGCCCTTTTTCACCTCATTAAGGCGGAATCAATTGAGTCCGCACATTTTTGCGGGGGTGCATGGTCACGGTCGACTCGAGAACAAGAGCAAGCATGGCAGGGTGCCATGGCGGCAGCCTTCCGGTCTCCGAAGTTTGAAGATTACCTGGATCGCGTGGCGGAACTCAACCGCAAGGTCGTGCCTCGTTATGGCTTCTACGATCCGTATGAGGTCGAGTCCCGAGAGGAGCTCGACCTGCCTGTCTGGGCCTTCGAGAATTCCGAGCGCTTTGCCAAATTCCTTCTTCATTCCGGGGCAGACCTCGAAGCAAAAGGCGATCAGAAAGGCGCGCGCGAGAAATACTGGATCGTGGCGCGATTCGGCCAGGTGATCGATTCCCAGGGACGCACCGGCTTCGAACACCGAGTGGGCACGAGCCTCCAAGCCATGGCCTACAAGCAACTCCAGACATCTTCCGAGAAAGGAGGTAATCAGGCGGAGACCGCGCTCTTCGGTTACCTCGCGGCAAAATTCGAGGCTGTCCAGGGCGAGCATCCGGGGTTCCCCGGGGAATCGGCGTTTGGGCTGTATATTTCCAGCCGAAACGCCGCCGTGGTGGAGATTTCGGGGCTCATGATCGTCATCTTCTCCGGGCTCGTGCTAGTGGCAGCGTCAGTGCTGATCGCTGGCATTCGCCGAGGCGCGCAGCCTGCGGCCGAGCGAGCCAAGCCCGTGGCGACGATGGTCGTCTTCACTAGTGCGGTGGGTTTGTTGTTCTCCTCCGCCACGCTCTACCTCACCTATCGGCCGTACTGGTATATTTTCCAGAGCGCCATCCAGAGCGGCGGCAAGACCCAGACACGCGACCTACGTTATTTTCTGGGTTCCACTGAGACGCTGCCCGGCGTTTCGCCGCGCGTTTATCTGGATGCTTTCCTTTACGCCGGCTCACCGACGTTCTTATTTTATTTCTGGACAGGTGTAACCCTGTTCGGCGTGTTAGGTCTGGTTCTCATACTTCTGCGACACCTCTTGGGCCGTCCGTCGTCCGACGGACTTCAGCATAGTCCTCGGGTGCCATGAATTTTCGTTGGTAGCCGGAATGGCGGCTGCGACGACCGGGGCGAAGTGTGCGCGGAACGCGATGGAGCACGAAGACGGGCAGCGCCCAGAATGAGATCGGGAGCTGGTAGCACGACCTGTGTCATTCAGATGCGCGTTTTTTCTCAGGGTAGGGTCGCTGATCTCGGCGACAAAGGTGTGCCCTTGCTTGCTGCCTCGGGCCGACCGGAGGCTTCTCGGATGCGTCGAGTAATCGCCGTGTCGCTTCTGCTTGCTGTCGCCGCAGGCGCAGTCTGTGCGTTGCGGCCTCTTAAGGCGGTGGATCTCCACGTTTATCACACCGCAGCCGTTAGCTACTTCCTCCAATCAGGACCCATGTATGGTCCGAACCATGAATTCGGATGGCCGATGCTCTATCGTTACCCGCCCTTGTTTCTTTGTCTTTTCCGGCCGTTCGCCTCTCTTCCGCTCAGTGTTGCCGCGGGAATGTGGGCCGCGCTAAAGGTCCTGTTCTTGGGTCCTTTGGCCGTGATGTGGTATCGCCGATATCCCCCGTCGCGCCTTGGCCCAGCGCTTGGGATTTCCGCCCTGCTGCTGCTGCCGTACCTGCTGTACGAACTCCAGGTAGGAAACGTACAGCTCTTTCTAGTCGAAATGGTGTGCCTTGCCCTCTTGCTGTGCGACGAGCATCCCATCGCGAGCAGCCTGTTGCTCGGCCTCGCGACGGCGATCAAAGTATGGCCGGCATTCATCCTTCCCTTTCTTGCGGCGCGAGGGCGCTGGCGCGTGGGAGTGCAAGCCTTCGCCGCAACCGGGGCCTTTACGGTTCTGCCGGGTTTCTGGCTCGGTTGGACCAACCTCTTTCACCTGCTCAAGCAATGGTTCCTACAGGAACAGCGGATCAACGCCCTTCTGGGTGACCGCTGGTATCCCAGCCAATCCCTGCGCGGCGTCATGCTCAGGTACCTCACCCGCATGGACTACTCCGGGCTTCCCGATCAAAACTATCGGCCCGTGAACTTCGTTTCTTTGCCCGCCTGGGAAGTCCGGGAATTCTGGCTGGTGTTGGCGATAGTTTTGGGCGTGCTGGCGCTACTTTGGGTCTTCCGATGTGCCAGCGACGTCGCGGCACATTCCATGTTCTTTTGTTCGCTTTTGATCATTGAACCTAACGCCCAGCGGATCGCGTACGTGACATTGCTCTGGCCGTCCCTCTACGCGGGTATTGTGCTGACCGATCAGAAGACTCTACGGCTTGCCCGGTGGGTGCTTCTGGGTGCCGCTGCCGTAGCCGTCCTGGAGCCGCTGGTTCCGGGTGCGGCGTCGCAACGGCTGGCGCAAGTCCTGGGGATCGACTTCTTGGGAGTCCTTGTTCCACTCGCAATTGTTCATCTAGCGTGTTCTTCGCGGGGGATATCTTCTCCGCTGCATTGCCCTGCAAGCGGCACCAGCTCGGGGGTAAGACATGAGAAAACTCATCACGACAGTAGCGTTGTTGCTCGCGGTGCCGGCCTTGGCATCGGCGCAGAACGCGAACCATTAATATCGAGGTCAAGGTTATTTCTTCTTTGGCCTTGGTACAGCAACCGGCGGTTACATTAATCCCTTCATCGAGCACGTGGGCGGCGGCGGAGAGCTATTCGTGTGCAAAGGATTAGGCATGGGAGCCGAGGCTGGTTATGCGCATTGGGGAAGGGGCTATGATCAGGCTTGGATCGCTTCCGGCGACGTGTCCTAACACTTTCGTCGCAGCGCGAGGCGCGGTGGCGTCGATCCGTTTATGCTGATCGGCGTCACGGGATATTTCCCCACCAGCCAAGGCCGTGGCGAGCCTGCCGGCAATTTCGGAGGTGGCGTCAACCTGTGGCTGGCGGAGCACGCCGCGCTGCGCTTGGAAGTCAGGGACCATGTCTCCAATTACCACATGACCAACGGCAATCACTACATCTCGTTCCGCATCGGCGTGACGTTCAGATAGGACCAGGCGCGCAGCAGGAACACGGCCTCCCCAGCAACTGTCAGGGCGCCCGATTAGTCAGATGGCCCGGCGGTCGTGTTTGTCTTCTGTTTTCGCCGCATCGGTTTGGGCAATGAGTCGATCCAAACGAATTGCGCGTGCTTGCGATCTTTGCGAACGCGGTCGATGGGAAAGACCTGTCCGTGGATGACCACATAGACGCCCGGCGCGAGGAGCCGCGTGGCGAGCAAACTCTCGGTCAGGTTCTGCAAGCCGTCGCTGCCTTCAAATCCCAGCGGGGTCATCGCTCCGGTCAGGACGATCGGCGCGTGGAGGCGCGGCAATCTTTTCTGGAGCAGCAATCCGGTTTCGACCATGGTGTCGGTGCCGTGAGTGATGACAATGGGCGCACGGCGCGCGAGCATCTTGCGCACCACGCTGAGCACCCGCTCGCGATCGGCGCCGGTCATTTCCAGGCTGTCTTTGTTCATGAGCGGCACGATGTGAACGCGCGTGTCCGGCAGCCGCAGCAAACGGAAATATCGATCGACTTTCTTGCGCAGGTTTTGGACCGTGCCCGTTTGCTCGGAGTAGACCTTCTCGATGGTGCCGCCGGTCGAAATAATATAGACGGTTCGCATGGTTTCACTCATTGCTGATTTGCGATTGCCGATTGAAAACAGGATTTATGATTCCGGATTTGGGATCTCGCAAGCCCGAGAGCTCTCGCACTGAACCCCGGGTCCCCGACCCTGAATCCTTCGTCCTCCAATCGCCAATCGCCAATGGACTTTACCGGGGCACGTACGGGTCGAGCACGCGAAGGAGTTGTTCAGAGAAGCTGCGCGCGCGGTCGGTGGCGCTTTCGAGGGGCTCATCGCCGTTCACGGGCGTGATCACCCGCAACAGTGAGCCGTCGCTGCGATTCATCGAGATGGCGTCGGACACCAGATAGATTCTCGCCCAATACTCGCTGGCGATGATGCGGCCGTGGGCCTGATACCAATAAAGCGCCACCTGGCGGTCCAGCCCTTTAGAGATGACGTAGAGATTTACGGTTTTGGGCCCGTCCGGTCCGGCCAACTGAATGTAAGTGTGCTGGATGGGTGTCCATCCGGCGCCGGGCAGGCAATGCTGCGGAGAGTGCATGGTGTTTCCGGTGCGCTGGGTGGGGAAGTAAGCCAGGAAGAAATCCACAACGGGCTCGTCAGATTGGCGCGCGTAGGTTCTGGAGAGAAAATCTCCGTCGCCGAGGATCTCCCGGACGTCGGGCGCGAGGGGCTGGTCCTTCACGTCCTCCCAGTCGCCGATTTGTTTGGGGAATAAATCGACGGCTTTCCGTGAAGGCAGGATCTCGGCCTGACCGCGTGAGCGGAGAAACGTTCCGGCGCCGAGGAGCAAGGCCACCACCACCACGAAACGAATCCACGAAGCCAAATCTGTTTTCATGCTTTTTTCGGAGCCCACAATCGCCCCACCCAAGTCATCAAGCCGTGAAAGCCGAACAAGAGAACCAACGCCACGATAAAGATCACCAATCCGGTGAATTCGTGAAAGATGCCTTCGCCCTTCTCCGGGTCCCAGTAGTGCACTGTCAGCCCGGTGGCCACGATGCGGAATCCATTGGCCAGCATCGCGATGGGAATGGAAGCCAGGGCCAGAACCACGCGCCGGCCGATTCGAGGCTCGAGGAAATATCCGTAAATCACGGCCAGCGTCCCGAGCGACATCAGCGATCGAATCCCGCTGCAAGCCTCAGCGACGTCCAACTGCATGGCCGGCAGGGTTAGGATGTTGCCTTCGCGGAACACCGGGACGCCCAGCATGGAGAGAACGGAGCTCGCAAACTGCGAGGCCAGAAGCTGCAACGGAAAAGTGATTTGGTTGAAGACAATGGTCGGAATCGGCACGCCCAGAAACAGGCAGGCCCACGGGAAAAGCATGGCGCGAAAATGCTGCCAGCCCAGGAAAAGGATGACCAGTCCGGCCATCAAGAAGATCAGCGACGTGCGCGACAGGAAAAGCTCGGCGCCCAAGACGCCGGCGATCAGGATCGCCAGCGCTCCGACTACCACCACCAGCCCTGACCATGAAGGTTTGATGGGAATGCAGGCCAGGCGCTTGCGATCCATCCAAAGCACGAAAGCTGAAAACGCTGGGACGAAGAACCCGTGGGAGAAATTGGGGTCGTTATACCAATCCACTGCCAGCTTTCTGAGGATGTCGAAGTAGAGGAAAACGAGAAGGAGCAGAAGGGCACCGCCCTGCCACCACAGGGTCGTATCGCCACTGGCGCGGCCCGGCGGCGCCGCCGCCGCCGAAACGGCCAACTCACTTTCAGAGTGACTCATTGATGCCTGCCTCTCAAAAGCATAAACGAGGCCCGATCTTTTTGCAATCGCGTAAATTGGAAATTCGAAACTCGAAATTCGCCCGCGGCAAGCCGGGCCTCCAGTTTCCGCGTCCAGTTTCGGTTTTCCAGCTTCTCCAAATCGGGAATGGGGGGGTAGCCGTGGAGCGTATCCACTGATTCTAAACGACATTCCAGCTTCGTTCCCGACCCATCAGTCGCCCAGTTTCGGTTCGCCGGCTCCCTGTGCTACTCATCCCGAACTTCTACTCGGCGCGCGAAGAATCGTGTTTCGCTCGCCACTTGCCACTTTGGCCAGGTTTGGTTGCGGTCCAATGCCGCGCTAGGTTGTCCGGTTTCGATTTTCGTGCTTGGCAGTTCGAGTTTCGACCTTCGAAAAGGGCGGTCGTTCGAGTCAAGGGTTGGCGCAAGCGCACATAAACCTCCGGGCGGCCACGCTCCCCCTCAACCGGCCCGCCCTGCGGGGTCAGTTCTTCATGGCCGGAAAGTCATTCATACTTACAGTATAACCGGCGCTGAATGTCAAGGAAAAAATTCAAGGCTCGCGCCGTCCCTGTGCTACTGAATCCGGTTTTCTTCGCGGGGCTCGGGATGACATCGTCGGAGTCTTTTCTCATCAGCCTGCCAGCCCCCAGTCCCGAATCTCACGTCCCTCTCCCCGCCAATGGCTTTGAACCACAGGCACGACTCTTGGACTGAAGCGAGCATATCTGTTTCCAATAACATAGCGGCGCTGAGCTTCCCACCGCGAATGGCTTTGAACCCAAAAAACGGCTTTGAACCGAAGCGATCTTGTTTGTTTTCAATAAAAATTGGCTTTGAACCTCATTTTTAACATCTTTTTTTTCAGCGCAGCTCTCGCCGCCCCGCCCAAATCGGGAATAGTGACGGAACCGCTAAGCCTATCTTACTAATTCCAAAAGACATTCCGGCTTCGTTCCCCATTCTTCGGAATCCAAGATTCGGAATTCTCTGCTTTCAACTCGACGCTGGCCACAGCCTCCTTCCTCCAGTTCCTAATCACGAACCCCCTACTGTTCTACGAGCAGGAGACATGTGACCCCGAACAACATACTCCGCCCCTATCTCTTAACTCCTAAATCCTGAATCCTAAATCCCAAATCCGAAATCCTAGCTCCTAAATCCTAACTCCTGAATCCTAAATCCTGAATCCTAAATCCTTCTTTCCCATTCCTACTCCTAGTATAACCACTCGCCCCCATTTGTCAAGAGGTAATTTTCGGCACCGACTAACACCCGCCTGCCGAGTTTCGAATTTCGATTTTCGAGTTTCGATCTTCCCCGCCTGCCACTTGCTCCCGCCTCGCGGGACCACTCGCCACTTTGGCCAAGTTTGGTTGCGGCCCAGGGGCTGCGCTGTGTTATGCAGTGCGGCAATGGACGGCAAGAATAAGCTTTACTTCGGCGACAACCTCAACTTCTTGCGCGACTACGTCGAAGACGCGAGCGTTGACCTGATCCCGCTTCGCGGGACCCGCCATTAAAATCGAACGCCAAGTACAACGTGCTCTTCAAGGAAAAGAGCGGCGAGGAATCCGCCGCGCAGATCGACGCAGAAGCTTACATTCTCCCGTCCCTGGTCTCCGGTTCCACCCGGCCCAGTGCCTCGTCGGTGGCGAGTTCGGATGTCTCCTCATCAGTCAAATCCCGGATCTTCTTCTGAAGGGCCGATTTTGGAATGGCCCGTAGTTGAAACGCAAGCGCTACTGAATTCTGAGACAAGCCGCCCTCTGACGCGGCAATTAGAGCGGTTCCGGCGAGATTTGCCAGTTCCAAGTTAGCTGTAATGGGTATCACAAGGACTGATTGCAGCACCTGTGTGAGAGAATCGCTCTGCCAGACTACAACGGGTCGGCGTCGTGTTTGCTCACGCGGGCGATAGGCTTCGAGGTCGGCCCACCAGATTTCTCCCCGCTTCACCGGCGGTCCTCTTCATCGAGTTTGGCCGACCAGTTCCCAAGACCCTGCTCCGTGAGTGCCGACTCATCCGCTGTACAAGTTTTCGCAAGACGAGCCATATCCCAGCGCTTCGGATCCGGTTGCCGAACAACGATCAGACGGACGCGTTCTCCAGGGCGCAACGCCAATGGCCTGGTCGGCCTCAGCAAGCCGCTTTCGTATTGCGCCTCAACCAACCGCATTAGCGCCATCGTAGCACAAATGATTGACATATGTACACACGAATGTCATCATGCCTAGGTGGAAGAATCGATCGCGGGCTTTGACTGGGATGGTGGGAACCGGCGCAAGTGTCTCCAGCACGGTGTCTCAGCGGAACAGTTGGAATCTCTGTTCCTGCGGCCGATCATGATTCTGCCGGATCTAGCGCACTCCGGCGTGGAAACTCGATTCAAAGCCATAGGCAAGACTGCCGAGGGGCGGCACATTTTTTTGGTCTTTACGATCCGGGCCAAGAAGGGCGAGCGCTACATCCGGCCCATCAGCGCCCGCTACATGCACCGGAAGGAAGTTCAGCACTATGAAAAAGAAAATCCCAACCTTTAAGAGTGACCGGGAGGCGGAGGCCTTCGTAGACACAGCCGATCTGTCGGAATATGACCTCTCTCGCGCCAAGCCCGTCCGGTTCGAATTTGAGAAGAAGGGGGCGCGGGTGAACATGCGGATGCCAGAGCCATTGCTGAATGCGGTGAAGAGCCGCGCCAGGGAGCGCGGTATCCCGTATCAGCGATTCATCCGAGAGGCTCTGGAAGAGGCCGTGACGTCTCACAGCAAGTAGCCTGGCTGCTCCTGGTGCACAAGCGGTTTCTGTGGTCAGGACCGAACGGAAGCCAAAACGCACCAACGTTCAAACCTTAATGGGCTATGCCGATGCTGTGGACATGGAGCAGGTAGCGAGTTTCGCCCCTGAGAAACTCGGCGGCCCTTTTCATTTTCGGCAGGGTAGCCTGGAGCTGCGGATTTCCGGTCCACGGTTCGTCCCAACCGGCCGCACAGAAGATGCGCTCGAACGAAAAAATCCGCACACTGCAAAGGCGGCAGTTTCGCCCACACCCTCAGGCACGTTCTCGGATCGGTCACATAGGTTCGCTGAATCGTGCTCCGCGCGCTCTTAATTCCTTCCGACAGCCGGAGGACCCGGTTGCCTGCGCTCAAGGGCGGGCTCACGCTCCCGTTCCTAATATACAAGTTTGCTTTTGTCGCTGTCGGCGCTTAATCTATGTTCAGAATCGAGCAAGCCATGGAAGTCTGTCCTCATTGCTCGCGCCAGGTCCCCGAGGCAGCGACCGTTTGTCCCTCATGTGGCGGGCAATCGAGGGCGCGCGGTAGCCAACTGCCGGCCAATGTAAAAATCAGCGGCTTCGCCATCGCCAGCCTTTACTTGGGCATCGTGTCGCTTCTGTTCCCACTTATCATTCTCGGCCTACTCGGGATGGATCTCCTCCCTCTTCTTCACTTCGGCGATAATAACGGCGGTCGCGTCTGGTTCGCAACCGTGGTGTTGTTCGCTTCGATCCTTCTCGGGGCCGTCGGCATCGTGTCGAGCCGGAAGGCACGCGAACGAATCAACGCAAGCGACGGTAGCTTGAAGGGAGTCGGCAGGCTCTGGGCTGGAAGGATCCTAGGCTGGCTGGTGGTGGTTCTTTACTTGCCGCTTTTCGCCATCACCGCTCCGTTTAGTCTCGGACCTCACGTCGACGGGAGTAAGAACGGGGCACGGCAGCTCTCCGCCGTCGGATGTCTTCGCACAGCCAATGCCGCTGCGGAAGCCTATCGAGCTGCGTATGGCAGAGGATATCCGGTGAATCTCGCCGTGCTGGGCCCGCCAGACCATGGCGGTGCAAGCGCTTACGGAGCCAACTTAATCGACCAACCTCTGGCCTCGGGCACGAAGTCTGGTTACGTTTTCATTTATCAGGTATCGACGAGGGATGCGAAGCATTTCCCAAGCGCCTACACCATCCTGGCCGAGCCGATTGAGGGCTGCGGCACGGGCCACGGCATTTGCTATTTTACGGACGAGAGCGGAGTGATTCGCATGGAAATCACTCGCGTGCCGGATAAAAACAGCAACCGCCTTGCCGGGTGAGCTAGCGGCTGGCGCATCTATGAAGGGGGCGGCGGCAGTCAAGGGGTTTTGTGTTTTTTCTTTTCTTCGATTGAGTGAGACCCGTCGTCGAGGCGGTGGAAATGTGGGAAACCCGCGATTGGTGCGGGTTTTCCAAGCGCGGTGAGTCATACTGATGCCGCCTTAATTGCTTGGCGCGGCACTCCGCACATGGGCGACCGAATTCCGTCTGGCGCCGAACGCCGCAGGAACATGCACGCCGCTCCGATCCGGTATTGCAAGCAAGCGTACCGCGAACCCGCGTGGTTCGGGTCTGCGGCTCTCTGACGCGGCGGGAGGAACCGCGGTCCGATCAGATCGGACCGCGCTGCCCGCTCCTGAAACCAGTTATTTCAGTGTAACTACGTGCCTTATACTTTAGCGAGGCGAAGCAAATGAAAAGCATCGAAATTCTCGGCGATATTGACGATCATCATCGGCTTCACGCGCAGGTACCGGAGGGCTTTCCTGTCGGCTCGGTTCGAGTGACCGTTCTCGCGGCGGAGGAAGATGAAGCGGGCGCGGCCTGGACCGAGGGCGTCTCTTCCGAATGGTCGGAAGATCTGGCCGACCCCAGACAGGACATCTACACCCTCGAAGATGGTGAGCCCGTCGATGCATCCCGGTGAAATCTATCTCGCGAAATTCCCGTTCGGCGACGTCCCGGGAATGAAGCTCCGACCGGTGCTGCTGCTCACCGAGCCCGTGGGCGCCATCCCGGAAGTTCTGACCGCCGACATCTCATCCGTCATTCCGTCGCGGCTTCTGCCTTCCGATCTTCTCCTCGACCCAGCAGTTGCAGAGTTTCGCGCGACCAACCTCAAAACCCCATCGGCACTCCGCCTCCACAAGCTGGCAACTATCCATCGCTCTAGCCTCGCCCGCTATTTGGGCGTCCTGGGCAGTGACACACAGACTGCCGTCGCCTCCAGACTTCGTGATCTCATGCGGCTTTGATGGAATGGGAGCACGGTATCGGAACTGCGGGCTTCAGGTCCGCAGTTCGTCCTGACCAGCCGCGCAGAAGATGCTCGTCGCTGCGGAAAAGGCAAGCCAGGCGCGGGAATGACCGCGCGGGGCGTTTGTTAGGATCGCGCGAGAGGCCAGAATAAACGGGCACTTTTTTCTTGACAACGCCAAGGGGCGGCGATATAGCTGCCGACTTGCGGGCGCGAATCCACCAGCCGGCAGGGAGCTTGTTCCAAGGTGAGCGAGGGTGTTGTTAAGAGCCAGGCGTTTAAGCCTCTGTGTAGGGCTGCGGAAGGACATGAGGAGGAAGATGATGAGACGTCCGATGTATTTCATATTTTCGTTGGGCCTCGTCCTCTGCGTTATCGGCGCACTCGGTGCGCCAAGGCCAAAAGCTGGGCCCAGCGCGAACGCACCGGGTATCACGAAGAGCCCGTTTGGAAAAATGCCGGAGGGACAGGTTATGGATCTTTACACGCTTACGAATCGCGGCGGTATGAAAGTCACCCTTACGAACTACGGGGGCAGAGTGGTTTCGATTCTCGTCCCCGATCGCCAGGGAAAAATGTCAGATGTCGTTCTCGGGTTCGACAATCTTGATGGTTATCTGGGCAATAATCCATTTTTCGGCGCGCTGGTGGGCCGCTACGCCAATCGAATCGGCAAAGCCCGGTTCACGCTGAATGGCGTGGAGTACAAGTTGGCGCAGAACGACGGCCCGAATACTTTGCACGGGGGCGTGAAAGGGTTCGACAAAGTGGCTTGGACGGCGCGGGAATCATCCAAAAATCCCCCGGCGCTGGAACTGACTTACGTCAGTCCAGACGGGGAAGAAGGCTATCCGGGCAAACTCACCTCGATAGTGGTCTACACGCTGACGGACTCGAACGAGTTGAAGATCGATTACACGGCCACCACCGACAAGGACACGGTGCTGAATCTCACCAACCACGCTTATTTCAATTTGGCCGGGGAAGGGAATGGCGACATCCTGAAGCACGAGATCATGATCAATGCCGACCGCTTTACTCCCGTCGATTCGACGTTGATTCCCACGAGCGAATTACGAAACGTCGAGGGCACGCCGTTCGACTTCCGCAAGGCAACGGCCATCGGGGCGCGCATCGACGCGAATGACGAGCAGATCAAATTCGGCCGAGGCTACGATCACAACTTCGTGCTGAATCGAACCGGGCGCGGTCTATCGCTCGCGGCGCGCGTCACCGAACCGCAGTCCGGCCGCGTGTTGGAAGTGCGGACCACTCAGCCGGGCATCCAGTTCTACACCGGGAATTTTCTGGATGGCAGCGTTCACGGCAAGGGCGGCAAGGCTTACGGGCGCCGCTCAGCCTTCTGCCTGGAGACTCAGCACTTCCCGGATTCGCCCAATCAGCCGAAGTTTCTGTCGGCGGTCCTAAAACCCGGACAGACCTATCACGAGACGACCATCTACAAGTTCTCGACCGTAAAGTGATGAACTATCAGAAGGGATAAAGGGGGCTCGGGATTCGGGGTTTGGGATTGGCGGATGAAGAGACCCGATCCTGTCTGCGAACCCCGAAACCCGAAACCCGAATCCCGTAGGACTAGTGCGGCGGCATGCCGGGGAAATCCATCTTCTGCGGTTCGCCCGTGATTTGTGAAGTCTCGTGCTCCAGGACTTTTTCGAGCACCATCGTCGTGTCACGGGAGGTCATCTTGACGAGGCCGTAGGGCGAGACTGTGGTAGTGAACCAGACGTCCGAAGTGCCGTATTCGGTTTCACTGCGGAAGTGCTGACATTCGAAAGTGCCGGCCGGAACCGTGACGCTCTCGGTGCCCAACAGTTCTCCCCTGCCTTGCGGCGCTGCTCCACCCTCCGGCTTCGGCGCATTCTTCGCCATACCGCCCATCATGCCCATCATGCCGATTGGCATTTCCATCGGTGGGCGCGGCGGCGTCTGGACAATCATCCGCTTGATCCCCGGCTGTCCGCCACTCAGGACCATGAGTTGCTTCATGATCATCCCACCTCCCTTTCCGCCCAGCATGCGCGTCTCCATCCAGTAACCATCGGCGCCATCGACGGACTCTTTGCCCACGACGGCGATAGCCATTTCCATCTTGCCTTGCTTGGTTGACATCTCGTACTGCGCCCCCGCACCAACCACGGGCTTGAGTTCGCCGGGAATGTGCGGCGGCCGCATCCCCATGCCCATTTGTGCCCACGCTGCGGCAGACAAGCCGAGGCACAACGTGAACGCGATGATGATGCTCCGGAAGTATTTCATTGGAATTTCCCCCTTTTCTTGACGCCGAAAATCGAAATTCGAAAATCGAAAGTCGAGCCTCATGCTTTGACGCCGCAGTCATTCCCGCGCAAGCGGGAATCCATCTGCGGTCTGACCCTCCGAGTTTCGATCTTCGAATTTCGAATTTTG
Organism: Terriglobia bacterium; assembly: GCA_050013575.1. Taxonomy (GTDB): domain Bacteria; phylum Acidobacteriota; class Terriglobia; order UBA7540; family UBA7540; genus DASYXZ01. The sequence goes on from JBEKEZ010000036.1 coordinate 61,388, forward strand.
ATTTTCGCTTCTCTCCAATCGTCAATCGAAAATTACTTCTCCGCCGCTCCAATGGCGCGGGCCTTCTTGAACTCTTCCCAAACGCTCGGTCCGTATTTCTCCTTGGGCACAAACTCTCGAACGGCAAAAGTGATGCCCAGCGTCTTCTCGTTTATTTCCGCGCCCTTTTGGGGCAAGTAGTCAAACACGCTGCGATTCGCGCCGTAGTAAGCGCAGAGGCACACGTTTTCCGCGGTCTCGATCGCGTAGAGCGCCCATGCGAGCGGCAGCGGGCGGGTGGGATCGACAATCACTTTCATCTCGGTTTCAATGATCTTACCGCAAATGGGTTGTGTGTGCGCGGATGCCGGGGGCAATGCTGGACTGGTACTCATTTCTGTTCTCGGCTCGGGCGGCCTTTGTCCCGTTCCTCAATTCCAGGCGAAGCCCTCTCTACCTGATGCGACGTTGAGGCTTAGGATCTGGCGCGATGATTCGCGTTTCGCCCTCAGTGTGTGCTGCTCTCGACCGTCAGGCCGACAGAAAACATACATCCACTCGGCAGTTTCGTCAACCTTGGCAGCCCCCGAAGAAGCCATGACTTGGCCCTTGGCCGGGGTGCGAAATCGGCTGTCTTTCATTTGCCAGCGGAGTTATATTGACCACGGTGATCGAACCCAAGCTTTTTGGTTGACGACTCCTGAGGTCGAACTTGTCGACTCGCGGGCTGGCGTAGGCCTTCGGGTTTGCGCAATCTGCGATTCAGTGGGGAGACAAAAAACCATGCTGGCGATAAATCGAAGGCAATTCCTCGCACGAGCAGGATCGAGTTTGGGCGCATTGTCGTTTGTGGCTGCGCGCCGGCTCGCTGCCAATCCCTATGACATGCCAATCGGGTTACAGCTCTACACCGTCCGCGACCATATCGAAAAGGATCTGGACGGGACGCTTCAGCGCGTGGCCGACATCGGATACCGGATAGTCGAGCTGGGCGGCTTCGACTTTTATGGGAAGAAACCCGCGGAACTCCGGCGCATTCTACATGGCCACGGCCTGAAGGGCGAGAGCTTGCACTTCGACGAGGCGGAGTTGAAGTCCGACCTCCCGAAGCGGATTGCCGACGCCCAGGAATGTGGCCTCACTTACATCGGGCTGTCCAGCCTGGATGAGAAGGATCGAGGCTCGCTCGATGCGATTAAGCGCGACGCCGAATGGTTCAATCAGGTCGGGGAAGCCGTGCACAAGGCCGGCTGCCGTTTCTTTTATCACGGGCACAACTTCGACTACGCCCAGGTGGGCGGCGCGGTCGAATACGACGAGCTGATTCGGCGCACCGATCCCAAGTTCGTGAACTTCGAACTGGACTGTTTCTGGTGCGTGCGGGCCGGGAAGGACCCGGTAGATTACTTCCAGCGGTTTCCGGGCCGCTTTCCGCAGCTTCACATCAAGGACTTGAAACCGGGGTATCCTCCTACAACGGGCGAGGACTTTCGCCCCGGCGCCTTCACCGAAGTCGGCCAAGGGATCATCGACTGGAAGAGGATCTTTGAGGCCGCTCCCAAAGCCGGCTTGCAGCATTTCTATGTGGAGCAGGACGAATGCGACCGGGACTCGCTCGAGAGCGCCAGGATGAGTTACGAGTATCTCCACAACCTGAAGGTGTGAGTTCGTTGGAGGACGCGCTCAAGGCGGGTGGCAAGAAAAACAGAAACGGCCTGGGTGTGAGGCCCAGGCCGTTTCACAGCAGTCGGACGGCGAGGAGTTGCCATGGTGGGCTTGCTGGACGACGGTCGGTAATCGCTGTGTGTGCTCCTCGCCTCGGGCGCACACCCCGTCCGGAGAACAACCGACTACTGCACCGTCAGCGTGTAGGTAATGATGGCGGAATCCGCACCCGTCAGTCCAGCGGCGTTGGTGGGAGCGATGGACACGCCGATGTAGCGTGTAACAGCAGTTGCGCTCGCCAGGTTCGTGCCAACGGAAGTCTGGGCCGCGACGTTGGTGGACATGGCGGTCAGGGCGGCGCTGGTAGCCGGGGCGCTGTTGGACTGGACCACCGTCAAATTCGCCTTGCCGAAATTGGTGGAAACATAGGCATTCAACGTGTTGGTCGAGACCGGTTGGCTAGTGAAGATCGGGGTCAGCTTGTAGTCCGTATAGTAGAAGGCGTTGGTGACGCCGGGTGTGGTCGGTGCAAACTGGTTGCCGCAGGCTGGAACGTTGATGCCGAGAGCATCGACGTTGCCGAAGCTCATGTTGAAATCGGCGCCGCCGCCGCTGTTAACGGTGCAACCGCTTCCGGTGGAGAGGGTTAACTGGATGGCGGACTGAACGGTGACGCTCACCTTGAGGGTGGGCGATATGGTGTTGGTGTTGGTTGCCTGAGTGATGGCGAAGGCAGGCATCGCCGCCAAAAGCAGAATTGCGGCCAGAAGAATCGCTGAACGGTGTTTCATTGTATTAGTCTCCTTTTGATGTTCTCTAGTTCTCACGCCAGTAGATATGGCATGCGAGATGCCAACCTTCAATATGTCAGTAACGTCCAAAGGTTCAGTCACTTAGGAAGACGAGTGAGTAAGGCGTTACACTGGAAAACGTCCCTGAATGTTACAGGTGTAACAGAATGGAACGACATGAGGCCATGACCCAGGCGCTTGGCTGCAACAAGAGTGACCAAGGCGCGCTGCGTTCCTCAAGTGGGTGTCCGCTAGGGAACGATGGCCTGACTTTCAAGTGATCGGCGGTTACCGAAACTCAGTGAAATCATGTCGCTAGCGGGAGGATTGGGATGACCAAGGTCAACCGTAGGGATTGCATCAAGGAAACAGTGGCGGGCATTGTAGGCGGAGCCGTCGCCATGCCTCCTCGTGCTCAGGCAGCATCGCTGGCCCGAGATTCTGTCGGAACTCACTCGGGCAACATTCAACTGGCCGAATTGTTCCAGCCCGGCGAAGGCAGCAAGATAAGGCTCGCTCGTCAGATTGGCGTCACTCACGCGATTGTGAGCGTGACAGGCGCGCTTGGCCGGGTCCCGCGTGAGCGATATGTCGAAACCCTGAATAAAATCAAAACTGACTTTCAGGCGGCCGGCATGACGATCTCGGGTGTGGAAAGCCATCCCGTCCCCGCTGAGAAAATCAAGCTGGGCTTGCCCGGCCGTGACGAAGAGATTGAAAACTACATCGCGGCCATCCGCGCGCTGAGCGCGGTGGGGATTCCGATGGTCTGCTACAACTTCATGGCGGGTCTCGGATGGTACAGAACGCGCACGGACCTGACTGAGCGCGGCGGCGCACTCGTCAGTGAATTCGACAGCCAAGCCGCGCAGCGACAAGGCCTGACGCAGTGGGGCGAGGTCAGCGAGGATCGGATCTGGAGCAACATCGAGTACTTCCAGAAGGCTGTGATCCCTGAAGCGGAACGCGCCGGGGTGAAGATGGCGCTTCACCCGGACGATCCTCCCATTTCTCCGTTGCGCGGGATTGGGCGGATCCTGACCAGCGCCGCGAATTTCCGCCGCGTGCTCAACATCGTGCCCAGCCCGGTGAATGGCATTACCTTCTGCCAGGCAAATTTCAAGTTGATGGGCGAAGACATCGCGGCCCTGGCGCGCCAGTGGTGCTCGGAGAATAAGATTTTCTTCGTACACTTCCGCGACGTTGAAGGCACGCGCGAACACTTCCGCGAGACCTTCCACGATAACGGCCCAACCGACATGGTCCGCATGTTGCGCGTCTACGCGGACTCCGGCTTTAACGGACCCATGCGGCCGGACCATGCTCCGACCCTCGAGGGTGAATCGAACGATCACCCCGGTTACGCTATGGCCGGGAAAGTATTCGCCATCGGGTACATCAAAGGCATTTTGAGAAGCAGCGGGATTCGCTGTGAATGAACTCCCTGAGTCCGTTTCATAGTTCAATGGCCCTCGGGTAAGGCGGAAACTCGGCGCCGTCCCGATTGCAGTTTGCCTCGCAGGGCAAGAGCCTTGTTATCAGCACGCTGAAGAAGTCGGAGCCGGACGGCTCGATCGTTTTGCGCTTATACGAGATTAAGGGAGCGTAGGCGGAAACACCCGTCACCTTTCTTGGTCAACAGGAGAGTCTCCGCGAAGCTGACTTGCTTGAGCAAGAGTTGGGTTCTGACAACCAGCGGATACCGCGTGTGAATCCTTACGAAATCAGGACGCTCATCCTGCGGCCGGGCAAACTCAGCAGGTCACAAACCGCCCACGCTCGGCAGCCGAAATAGGGACTGCAAGTCAGTGTGAGAGCGGAATCGAGTCCAGGCAACCTAGCCAGCGAACATAGGTGTCATTGGTGCATGTGAATTGTTCCCCCGGCGTTCCCTTTTTAGCGCAGGCAGGCAGAGCCTCGTTGCGGACGCGGTCGCACTCCTTAGTGGAACTGGCCTGGGATTTAACCTGTCGCTTTGCATAAAACTCCCAGTTGAATTGCTTCCGAGGATCGTGCTCGTCCTTGACGACTCCGTCGATAATTCCATCCGGCCGGACGGCGAAAGTGGTGCGCCGTGTCTTGCCGTCGCTATAGGTCCATTCATACGAACCGCTCATCCACTGGAGCGTGCCGTGTCCCGTCCAGCCATTGCCCTTGACGGAAAACCCGTTATCGGTTTGGTCGGAGATGGTCATGGTCGTCCACGGGACCACGCGGGAATAGCTCCAGTCGTAGACGTCGTATGTTCCTTCGATATGGATCGTCTGCGCGAAGGCCGAGCTCGTCGGAATCATCCAGGCCAGCAGAGCCACGAGCAAGGTGAGTCTAATTCGAGACGAATGTCTGGCAAAACGCGATTCGACGCGAGATTTCCTTGCCAAGAAAACCCGCGCAGCATCAGATGATCGAGTCTCCAATGTGAGGTCCCTCCTTAGCGTCTTACAGAAAACGAGATTTCTCACCCGGAACTATCACTCAGTAATCCCGGTTGAGCGCAAGTGTACACCTTGCGGCGCCATTTGGGAAGAACGGCGTTTGGAGGTGTCGCAGCAACGTGAAAAGATCCTATTCCAGCAAAGTAAGAAGTTCCTGTTGGGAACCGGCAAACTGTCGGGATGCAAAGACAACAGGAGCTGTGGATGAGCCAACGAGATCGGGACCGGTTGCAGGTATTGCACGAGGCAGAGAAGGGGCACCTGACGCAGAAGCAGGCGGGGGCGCAATTGAAGCTGAGCGAGCGCTGGGTGCGAAGGCTGGTGGCGCGGCTGGGGAAGGAGGGTGATGGCGGGATCCTGCACCGGCTGCGGGGGCGGG